>CAZJLR010000004.1:0-199476 GCA_964546815.1 uncultured Candidatus Obscuribacterales bacterium
TGTGCCGGCTTCGCTAAACATTCGAGTTCGCCAGCAGTATCCATGGCGTCGCCACTGTTATTGGGGCAGGACCGACAGTGCAGTTATTGGGGCGGGACCGAATGTGCAGTTATTTGGGGCGGATGGACCGTGCAGTTATTTGGGCATGTTCATGGAGAGGCTGAAACCCAGGCGCACTGAAGTTGAGGTTAGCTCGGGAGGCAAAATCGACGCTTCAACTCGTGAGTTGGCATCTTGTTGAATGAGGTTGTACACGACATTTACGTCACGCGAGAATTCTTGTGTTTCGACGAAGAACGAGCCGACGAAATGACCTTTGTACACGAATGCTAAAAGTGTTGCACCTGTTGCTGGTAGTGAAAATGCCAGGCAAGCTGTTTGTTCTTTTTGGGCAAACCAGCTCATGATGTAGTCCATGTAAGAGCGAGCATCCAGGTCGTCTGAACGTTCTACCGGATAGCCGAGAAACAGAGCCGACATTGCCAGAGTCACTTCCTCTGGTAAGCCGTACATCACCAGATGTGTATCAGGCGTCTGGCAATCGCTGAGCATCATTTGCAATGAACTTTCAGTCGGCAGTGGATCGCGCATTTGTTTGTTGCCGTAGATGCATCCAACCGCGCGCCCTCTGTACAAGAGCACAGCCGACCTCGATTTCCTCGGTTCACAAAATGCTTTTACACACCCCGTGCGCATGCCGCCTTCGAGATCTGTTATCAGCCACAGCAGATCGTCTTCCTGCCCGATGCGCATTTTGTTTGGCTGCTGGTTTTTGTCCAGCGGAGGCAAAATTAAGTCGATAGCGCGGCGCAACCTGATATTCATCGGTTTGCCCTGGGCGTAAACCAGGAAGGCTCGCTCGTCCTCTTGCATTCCACCCTGATTGCCTTGCTGAGGACCACTTTGATATTGGCTGGGGTCGTAGTTTTGTTGGCCCTGGTCTAGACCACCTTCAGGTTGGGTTCCTGCGGCGACTTTAGTCCAATCAGTCACAGGACCGTGGTTTTGTTGGATGGGTTTGTTGTGAGCCGCCTGCTGGCTTGCCGTTGCTCCCATTCGGGATGAAAGCAATATGCGATTGTTATGAACACAAACATACTGAGCCAGGATTTCTTCGCCTATTTTCAAGCGGGCTTCACAAGGCAGGAATCCCTTGAGATTGTCTTTAGTAATCATGACTGCATAACCACCGGGTTCGGCGGCAATTATTTTACAGGTAATAGTCTGCCCGGCCTTGTAACCGGGACCTTTCCAGCGATTCATTTGCGAAACCGGATACTTCTACTCAGACTCAAGATCAATCCCACAATCCAATTATTAAATACCTCGACAGCCCCATCTCTAAAACGTCTAAACGCAAGAAAGTAGGGGATACATTTTCATCATACATTAAAAACCCTCTTAAACAGAGCCTTTAATCCAGATCTATGCTCTTTATTTTCAGTTTCTACATCTGTTGAATCATTCTTGACAGTGCTCTTTTGAATACTTACAGGAACACCCTGGCTGATATCAGCACAACTGCCTGCATTATCAGAAGCTTTTTTGGCAGCATGACAGCTTAAGCATACGCCATTGCATTTGGCGTCAATATCAAGCCAGGTGGAGCATCGCGGACATACGACCTGAGTGGACGATGGCGATGCTGTCAGCGGACAGGAGCATTTTGGGCAAAGCAGGTTGTCGTATGCCATTTCAGTCCTTGCCTCTTAAGCCAACCTTACTTCAATATTTTTAGCTATTTCGCGGCCGATAGCAATCTCTAAGTGGTTTCTAGAAACAATAACCGGACCACCGCGTATATTTTTCTCTACTTCGATTTCAGCACCACTGTCGATACCGAAGCGCAGAGTCTGCATACTTACTTCATCGTCTTTGCTGCCGATCACGATAAGCTTGTCACCTTCTTTGGCATCAGCGAGAGTCATGATTTTCCAACTCCGGCACGACTTGGTCTGGCTTTTGCACTGCGGCAAGCAGGACACATGCCAAATATTTTGAATTGAGCATCGATGACTTCGAAATTATATCGAGCCCCAATTTTCTGCCCAGCCTCTTCAAGGAAATGATCTTCGAACTCAAGCGTTTTATTGCAACTGAGACAAATAATATGCTGATGAGGCAAGTCGTCTTGCTTCAGTTCATAGTGTTTGTGACCTTCGGCAAAATCTAGTTCTCGCAAGAGCCCTAGCTGAGACAAAAGCTTTAGAGTCCGGTAGGTGGTGGCCAGACTTACGTTGGACTCACGTTGCAGCAGGATACTGTAAAGTTCTTCTGCCGATAAGTGTGTGCCGTGTTCTTGCTCGCGAAAAATATTGAGGATAATTTCGCGCTGGGCTGTAATTCGGTGCCCCTTTTTGCGCAAACTATCGTATACCGCCGTCTGTTCGTCGGCGGGTTGGGCTGCTTTTTCTTTTGCTTTGCTTCTGCCTGGCATTACTTAAATTTACCAGACCTAAGCATTTATCGAAAGGCTGTCAAAGTTCATCTAACCGCTTTGGCGCTGTGCTGCTCAAGATAAGTCTTTAGGAATCTTCCGGTATATGAATTTTCAACTTTGCAAATCGCTTCAGGGCTGCCCTTGGCCACAATCTGGCCACCGCCATCGCCGCCTTCAGGACCAAGGTCGATTATCCAGTCAGCCTGTTTTATTACATCGAGATTATGTTCGATGATGACCACAGTGTTGCCTGAGTCGACAAGTTTGTTGAGCACAGTCAACAGTTTGTCTACATCGGCAAATGAAAGACCGGTGGTTGGTTCGTCAAGAATGTAAATAGTCTTACCGGTAGATCGTTTTGAAAGTTGCTCAGCCAGCTTCACACGCTGGGCTTCACCACCAGATAGCGTTGTCGCCGATTGACCCAGTTTGACGTAATCTAAGCCAACATCTTTGAGAGTTTGCAGCTTGGTTTCGGCTTTAGGAATATTGGAAAAGAACTCCAGAGCTTCTTCAACAGTCATGCCTAAAACATCTGAAATAGAACGTCCTTTGAACTTAACTTCAAGTGTTTCGCGGTTATAGCGGGCACCTTTGCAAACGTCGCAATTTACAAAAACCGAAGGTAGGAAATTCATTTCGATTTCGTTCATACCTTCACCGCGGCAGGCTTCACAGCGCCCACCCTTGACGTTGAACGAAAAGCGTCCTGGCAAATAACCCCGGGCTTTAGCCTCGTTGGTCATTGAGAATACTTCGCGAATTATGTCGAAAAGCCCAGTGTAAGTCGCCGGGTTAGAACGCGGCGTGCGACCGATTGGCGATTGATCTATGTCAATTACTTTGTCTAACTCTTCCCAGCCTTCGACTCCTTCCACACCGCTTGGGCAAGCTACAGTGCCATAAATTTTATTGCGTAGATAAGAATAAAGGAGGTCATTAACCAGTGTGCTTTTGCCGGAGCCGCTTACACCAGTGATTGCCACAAATTTGGCCAGCGGAATTTCAACATTCAAATTTTTCAAATTGTTCAAACTGGCTTTCTTGATTGTCAAAGACAAACCATTGCCCGCTCGTCTCTTTTTAGGCACAGGTATTGTTTTGCGGCCAGACAAATAAAGACCGGTTAGTGACTCTTTAGACTCACAAATATTAGCCAGCCCACCTTCTGCAACCAGGCGACCACCGTGCATGCCGGCGCCTGGTCCTATATCAATAATCCAGTCTGAGGCTGCAATAGTGTCTTCGTCATGCTCAACTACAATCAGAGTGTTGCCCAGGTCGCGCAATCTTTTGAGCGTGCCGATCAGGCGATGATTGTCTCTCTGGTGTAAGCCGATTGATGGTTCATCAAGCACATAAAGCACGCCAGAAAGACCAGAACCAATTTGAGTTGCCAGCCTGATACGCTGAGCTTCACCGCCAGATAGCGTGGTTGCCTTGCGCTCAAGAGTCAAATAATTTAAGCCCACATCAACAAGAAAGCGCTGTCTTGCCTCGACTTCTTTGAGCACCTGATTTGCGATTGTTCGCTCTCTTTCACTTAGCTTGGCTGGAAGTGCATGCGTAAATTCAAGAGACTTGTTTACAGGCAATCGGCAAAATTCAGATATGGACAGACCCCCGACTTTTACAGCCAGTGCCTCAGGTTTCAACCTTGCGCCGTTACATTTGGCACAGGGCATTTCTTTCATATAGTTTTCTATTTCAGCGCGCACTTTGTCTGAATTTGATTCTTCATGGCGCCGTTTTAAATTGTTGATTATGCCTTCAAACGGCTTGCGATATTCCCAGACTTCTTTGCCGTCGAATGAGTCGTGCACAAGTTTGATATTGTCGCCGCCGCTGCCATGGAAAACCACTTCGCGGTGCGCTTTTGAAAGCTTGTCGAATGGCGTATCGAGACTAAACTTGTAATGTTTGGCCACAGATTCGAGTATTTGTTCGTAGTACGAATTGCCTGTGCGTGCCCACGGATAAATTGCACCTTCACGCAAAGATTTTTTTGGATCGGGAACAACCAGAGCAGGGTCGATTTCAAATGTGCAGCCCAAGCCATGGCAGTCTTCACAGGCACCATAAGGGCTGTTAAAGCTGAATGTACGAGGTGCAATTTCAGCAAAGCTCAAGTTACAAATTGCGCAGGCAAATTGTTCTGAAAAAAGAAGTTGTCTTTCTTCTGCCAAAATATCGATCAGAACATTTGATTTGCCCCACTTCAAACCAAGCGAAACACTGTCTGCAAGGCGCGATCTGATGCTTTGTTTGACCACCAATCTGTCAATCACCAGGTCTACTGTATGCTTTTTGTTTTTGTCTAATTTGATTTCGTCTTCTAATTGAAGAGTCTCTCCATCAACACGCACACGTGCAAAACCTTCCTTACGCAAATCTGTAAAGAGTGCCTGGTATTCGCCTTTGCGACCAACAATCAGCGGAGCAAGAACTTGAATTTTAGTTCCTTCATCCAGATTTAAAACTTGATCGACAATTTGATCTACAGTTTGCGGATTGATTCTTTGTCCACAACTTGGACAATGTGGAATGCCGATACGAGCATACAAAAGACGCAAGTAATCATAAATCTCGGTGACAGTTCCCACTGTAGAACGTGGATTGTGAGAAGTTGATTTTTGATCGATCGAAATAGCTGGGCTCAGTCCTTCGATAGCATCTACATCAGGCTTATCTAACTGTCCAAGAAATTGACGAGCATATGCAGACAATGACTCAACATAACGTCTTTGTCCTTCAGCAAAAATTGTGTCAAAAGCCAGAGATGATTTGCCGGAACCACTTACTCCGGTGATTACCACAAGCTTATTGCGCGGAATATTGACGTTGATGTTTTTTAGATTGTGCTGCCTGGCTCCGCGCACAACAATTGCATCTGTGTGACTTGCGTTGCCGGGCTCAATGTCTAAAGTCACGCTTATACCTGCACTCTTTTTTGTCATGACAACCCTTGCTTGCGAACTTTGCCTGCTCTGTCGTGGACCCTAAAAGGGTCAATGGACAGGCGAAAGTCCTCAATGGAATAGATACACACAAATTATACAAGTGCTTTATCAGTGCAGGTGAAGGTTGACGAAAACTTGTACAATTCCGAGCCAAAAGCCAATAAACATGCCCAAAAATTCAAGCCATTTCAGTTCACTGTGACAAATCTTGTGCACCAGCTCTTCAAGTTGTTGGGGCGAAAATTGTTCGATTTTGTTAGCAATCATTCCATAGGTGCCAAGTTTTGGAATAGCTTGTTCTAACAAAGAGCCAAGCTCACGCTTCAAGTAGAAATACATAAAGCCTGAAATTTCGCGTTTTATTTTGTCTAGCCAATCATGATGAATCGATGCGGGGTTGAAGCGGATGATGGCTGACTGCACAGTTCCAACAGCTTCACCTTGAATTTTTTCCACGCCCAATAAAATATCGGCGCGATGCTCTACCAGGAATGATTCGACAAAGCTAATTACGCTTGTTCTGAGATTTGAAATGCTTTGCAGCGGCATGGCGCGCATGTCAAAAGTTTGTATTTTTACAGCAATTTGTTCTCTGATTTCAAAACGCTTAATCAGGTCGCTTACGACTTTATTTGCTTTTTCAGGGTCGTTCTCGAAAAATTTACGTGACTCATTACATACGTTTTTTACGTTGATAATTTTGGCAAGAAGCTTCAACGGCGGCGTTGCATGAGCTTGAATGGAGTCATCGAGAGCTTGTATGTTGTGCACAGTAAGCAAATTGATCAAGACTGTGCGAATCTGAGTCGGATTGACCATGTTTTCCATGATGCGGTCTGCAAATTCTTCAGACTGATCTTTTGAAATTCTGGTGGAAAGAATTATCTGGTCGAAAAGTTTTTCCACCATCGATGCCACACGACGGTCTGACCCTTTTTCTAAGCCATCAACTATAGATACAACATACTGTTGCAAAAGTGCCGGGCTGAGCTCTGACAAATCGCGAGCCAGGCGATGCAGTTTTTCAGTGTCTCTGAACTCCCGAATAACCGCGTCTACAAAACTGTCGATAGCAAGAAAAATATTTTGCTCGGTAACAAGGCTTTCTACCTGGTGCTTCACATCGTCAGTTGTGAGCAAAGTTTCGGTAATTGTTGAGGCTACTGCCTGCGCAAGCTTATTGCGCCTTTTTGGAAAAATGCCAGGAGTGCAAGGAATCTGAATTTTAGTAAATGGAATGAACCAGGCTTCATAAGGATGAAAAAGCGCCGCAATGGCCATAGCAGTCGCCAACCAACCATGCACGGCATAAAACACTGGCGGAAAAATGTACTTGAAGAAATTTGCGACCGTGAATATATGAGATGGATCCACGAAGGAAGCCTTATAAGCTAAGTACAGCTGATGCTTTCATTAATAGCAGATTTTAGCTTAAAACCTGATAAGACAAATATATCAAAGTCAGTTAATGGTTTCATGTCAATAAGATCGTAGACTATACTGCCAACCCCCTCTAAGGGTCACAAGATTCGGTTCTGACTGTTATTCGAGCTGGTAGCAAAAAAAGTATGTATATTGAGAAAACTCAGAAAATAGACTTCAGGGCAGGCAAGAATTTGCTCTTGATTGCAATAATTGCATCATTCTTGACAAGCCTCTGCTTTTGCAGCGAAAGTTCTGCGCTTCCATTTGGAAAGGCTAAAGACGACGAAGAGCCAAAAGAAGACGCACCGATGACGGTGCCGGCTGTGAAACTTACTAAAGCTCAACAAGCTGAATTTGACTTGAGCCTAAAAAACGCTAATGCCTATTTGAAGCAAGAAAACATCGACCTTGCCAAAATTTGCTACATGCGTTGCGCCACACTAGACCCAAACAGTTCTGATGCCCACCTGGGCTTAGCTTACTGCTATGTTGCCCTGAAAAAACCAGAACAGGCGCAGCAAGAAATATTCGATTCACTACGCAGCGATCCTAATAAAGCTGAAGCTCGTTTCCTTCTGGGCGACCTTATGATGAAGGATGCACGCTGGGACGAAGCTGGCGGACAATACCTGCAAATTTTGAAGCAAAATACAGAGAATCTGCCTGCCCGTGGAAATCTGGCAACTTGCTTTCTAATGATGGGACAAATCGACCCGGCACTCGGTCAATATAACTACATTTTGAATAAAGACCCCAAGTCGTCCACGGCTGCCTACAACCTGGCAGCAGCTTATGAACTCAAACATTCATATAACGAAGCTGCCCAGTACTACAAAAAGGCTTTGCAGCTAGACCCGGACAACACAAACGCTCTTTGTTCGCTGGCAAAATGCCTTATTGCGAAAAAACAATATCAAGACGCTCAAGTTTTGCTGAAAGAAGCTTTGAAAAGAGCGCCAAAAAACCATTTTGCCCATTTGATGCAAGGTTTTCTGTTTGAATCAACCGGTGAAAAAACCGGAGCCATTCAGGAATATACAAAGGCTGTAGCCCTTGCACCTAAAGATGGTGACAGCGTTGTTGCTTTAGAACGCATGCTCAATGGCGGCTCAGGCAAAATGAAAAGCGGCGGCGACATGAACGGTATGAAGCGGTACAACGGCAAAATTGGTGGACTAACAACCGATTTTAAGTAATCCGTTATAGTGTAAGTTGACGAAAGCAGAGGATTGATAATGAATATAAAGGCTTCAGCACGGCTAACTAGCTTGTGTATGGTTTCACTTGCAGTTTTATTACCGGCGCAGGTTCAAGCAGCCAGCGATCAAGAAAAGCAAGATATTCAAAATACAATCATTCGCTATCAGGCAGCTATCGGTATAAATCCGAAAAATCCAGACACTCATTTAAAGCTGGGCGATGCTTACATGATGTCCGGCAATGTCGATGGCGCTATCAAAGAGTACAAGAGTGCCATGGAGTATGCGCCAGGCGAAGGACCAGCGGCATTCAACCTGGGTCGCGCCTATATGCGCCAGAAAGAATTAGACCTGGCAATTGGGGCTTTTAGAGAAGCTTGCAAAAGAGATCCCAACAACGCTGATTACCATATCAGCCTTGGCCGTGTTCTTTGCCGCAAACAGAAGGACGATGAAGCAATCGAGCATTTCCGTCAGGCTATAAAGTCAAATGCATCTAACGCAGTCGCACATCGCGAATTAGGCGCAGCCCTTGGATTTAAGGGTGATTTGCAGGCTCAAATATTGGAAGAGCAAAAAGCTATCGAGTTAAATCCAAAAGATGCAGACTCACACTTTTACCTTGGACAGGCTCTTTTGCAGCAGGACAAACTGAGCGATTCACAAAAAGAACTGGAAACAGCAACTCAGCTAGACCCCAGATATGCCATTGCTTATCACTATCTAGCCATGGTGAAAGCTGCTCAAAATAATATGGCGTCTGCAATCGAATCCGAAAAACAAGCCATTGCACTTGAGCCGGCTAACCCAGACTTCAAAACTTCGCTTAAGAAACTTCAATCTAAGTCCGGCTCAAAATGAGGCAAATGACGAAGTATTTACAATGTCATTTTTCTTATTTGACCCCGCCGCGCTAATACACGCTGTAGGCAGCCAAGATACTGACTATATGTACAAACGAAATACCAGTCTCGTTTTCCTAGCGGATTCTTAACAACCTTTGGCTCTGCATCTCTTGCAAATGGTGTCCATAAGCCATACGATTATGGCTATATGAACTCAAGGAAGCGCATGAGTTCGCGCTATGATGGCTCCTCGAAGCCGGAAGCACATTCGTTTTTGTAATTATTGTGAGAGGTCTAAAAACCGTGGCGGAGCGAATCGATAAGATAGACAAGTCCAAAGAACTAGCCAAGGCCAATATCAAGGTCGTTGGCGTTGGCGGAGCTGGATCTAACGCAGTCAACCGAATGATAGCTGCAGGTCTCAACGGCATCGAGTTCTGGACATGCAACACAGACGCGCAGGCACTGGAATTGTCCTCCGCGAAAAACAGAATTCAAATCGGCATCAAGCTGACTCGTGGTCTGGGTGCCGGCGGCAACCCAACCATCGGTGAGAAAGCAGCCGAAGAAAGTCGTGAAGAAATCGCCAATGCACTGGCTGGAGCCGACATGGTCTTCATCGCAGCAGGCATGGGCGGTGGCACAGGCACCGGAGCCGCACCAATTGTGGCTGAAGTAGCCAAAGAAATGGGCGCACTGACTGTCGGTGTTGTAACAAAGCCATTCCTTTTCGAAGGCAAGCGCCGCAGCAACCAGGCTGAGTCTGGCATTGAACTGGTGAAAGAGCGTGTTGACACACTCATCACCATTCCAAACCAACGCTTGTTGGAAGTTGTCGACCACCGCGCTTCAATGCAAGATGCTTTCGTTGAAGCAGACAAAGTTTTGATGCAAGGTGTTCAGGCAATCTCAGACATCATCACAGTGCCTGGTCTCATCAACGTAGACTTCGCCGATGTTAAAGCAATCATGCAAACTGCCGGTTCTGCTCTCATGGGCGTCGGCAAAGCAACAGGCGAAGGACGTGCCATCGAAGCTGCACGCAACGCAATCAACAGCCCACTTCTCGAAACAACTATCGACGGCGCCTCTGGAGTCATCTTCACAGTCACCGGCGGACCAGACCTCACACTGCACGAAGTTCAAGAAGCAGCCAATGTGGTTTACTCAAGCGTTTCAGACGAAGCAAACATCATCTTCGGCGCCATCATCGACGAGCGCGTACATGGCGAAGTTCTCATCACTGTTATCGCAACAGGCTTCGACATGGTTCAACAAGGTAATGGCAAGCCGAGAGGCAATGCTCAGGCTACCCCAAAGCAACAAGCTCCTAAAGAAGCTCCAGCAGAAAGCAAGCCAGCCAACACTGCCAGCACCGGCGAATTCAAAAAGCTCGCATCAGACATTTTGGATATTCCAGAATTCTTGAGAGCACGTCAAGGCAAGTAAGCTAAAAAGCAATTGTAGGGGCGACGCCATGCGTCGCCCCTTTCTTTTGGCCAAATATTCTTTAAGTCACGGGCGACTCATGGAGTCGCCCCTACACTTTTTGTTGCCAGCGGCCAGATTCTGTTTTTGTGAATCCTAGTTTTTGGAGGACCACAGGATCGATTTCGCTTAGCTCTTTCGATAGACCAGGACAGCTAAGCTCGATTGATTTGTATTCTAAGTTAGCTGCAAACCGCTTTGCCGTTTTCATCAATGCAGCGGCAACGCCCTGCTTTCTTGCAGACGGCAAAACGGCAAGTCGTTTTAGATCAAGAATATCCTCTTGACCCTCACGCCGCCGCCCAGCCAGAAAACCAATTAGTTCTCCATTGTGCTCGGCGGCCAGACACAAGCCGTCGTACCAGAAATAGTTTTTCTCGATATTGCGAAGGTCAAAGTCTCGTCCGTCCAGCTCAGGCAGGATGCCGAACTCTTCCAGCGATTGGAAGACAATTGTTCGTACTGTAGCTTCATCCTGCCTGTTGCCAGCCCGAATTTGCATCTTGGCCGTTCCTTCTAGTTAACGAGCATCGATACCAGAAGTAGTGCCACGATGTTGAGGATTTTGATCATTGGGTTGATAGCCGGACCTGCAGTGTCCTTATAAGGATCGCCTACAGTGTCGCCGGTAACTGCGGCTTTGTGAGCATCAGAGCCCTTGCCACCACAATGTCCTTCTTCAATGTATTTCTTGGCGTTATCCCATGCACCACCACCTGATGTCATCGAGATAGCAACAAAGAGACCAGTGATGATTGAGCCTACCAGCACACCGCCAAGAATCTTGGCTGCGGCAAATTCACCAGGAAGTGCAGCGTTCAACCAGAAATGTCCAAGCAACGCAATTACAACTGGAGTGAGTACAGGCAATAACGCAGGTACTACCATTTTGCCGATAGCAGCTTTGGTTACGATATCAACGCAAGTACCATAATCTGGCTTGGCAGTACCGTCCATGATGCCTGGCATTTCTCTGAATTGGCGGCGAACTTCTTCAACAACCATCCCGCCGGCGGCGCCCACAGCTTCCATTGCGAATGCTGCAAACAAGTAAGGAATCAAACCGCCGAGGAAAAGACCAGCAAGTACATAAGGATTGTCGAGTTGGAAATTGAGATGGGAGACATCCATTTTCAATTCGACAGCTTTGTTAGTTAGCTCTTGAGTGTAAGAGGAGAAAAGTACGATTGCGGCAAGACCAGCAGAACCGATGGCATAACCTTTGGTTACGGCTTTGGTTGTGTTGCCTACGGCATCGAGTGGGTCAGTAACAGCGCGTACTTCTTTTGGCAACTCAGACATTTCGGCGATACCACCGGCGTTGTCTGTGATAGGACCATAAGAGTCAATGGCAACGATAATTCCAGCCATACTCAACATTGACATCGCGGCAAGCGCAACACCGAATATTCCGCAAAGACTGAAAGACACCAAAATACCGACGATGATTACGATAACGGGTAATGCTGTGGACTTCATCGATACGGCAAGTCCGGCGATGATGTTTGTAGCGTGACCTGTTTCTGAAGCGCGAGCGATGTATTTAACTGGTTCGAAATCTGTAGATGTGTAGTACTCAGTAATCCACACAATTGCTGCGGTAACTACAAGACCTACAAGCGATGAAATCCAGAAATTCAAAGTTGGAATCTGGTGACCGCCGATAGACATGCCAACCATCATTTTGTCAGTGACGAAATAGAAGCCGACTGCTGCCAGAAGTCCAGAAACGGCCAATCCCTTATATAGCGCGCCCATAATTTTAGTGTCATTGGCGCCGAGCTTGACGAAGAATGTACCGATGATAGAAGCGATAATCGAAACGCCACCCAAAACGAGTGGGTAAACCAAAACTGTCGAATTACCTGCAGCGATTTCTGCGCTGAAAACAATTTTGGCAAGCAACATAGTTGCGATAGCAGTTACGGCATATGTTTCAAACAAGTCGGCAGCCATACCGGCGCAGTCGCCCACGTTGTCACCGACGTTATCGGCGATAACAGCTGGGTTACGCGGGTCGTCTTCAGGAATTCCTGCTTCAACCTTACCTACAAGGTCAGCTCCAACGTCTGCAGCTTTGGTGAAGATACCGCCGCCTAATCTGGCAAATACTGAAATCAAACTGGCGCCGAAGCCCAGTCCAACGAGAGCGTCAACGTCTTTAGTTACAGCGTAAAAACCTGCTACACCGAGAAGACCGAGTCCTACTACCAACAAGCCTGTGACAGAACCACCGCGGAAGGCCACATCGAGTGCTTTAGAAAGTCCATCGCGAGCGGCTTCGGCAGTGCGAACGTTTGCTCTTACTGAAACGTACATGCCGACGAAACCGGCAACACCGCTGAGGAATGCTCCAACCAAGAAACCAAGTGCAGTCTTAATACCCAGACCTGGCGCTAGAGCAATAATTCCGAAAAGCACCGCACCGACTATTGCGATAGTCGTGTATTGACGCTTCATGTATGCGTCAGCACCTTCCTGGATCGCTGATGCGATTTGCTGCATTCTTTCATTGCCGGCCGGCAATTTCAGGATCCATCCACCTGCAAGTCCCCCGTAAAGGATCGCGCCGACGGCGCATCCTAGAGGACCGTACTGGTAAGCCATTTGCATAACTTCATCGCCTGCCATCGCAGCAAACTCCTCAATTGATCTAGCATGACCCAACGCCAGGAATACCTTCCGAGGCATTCCGTTTTATCCGTCATTCACCACATTCGCAAAAGAACATACGTTCCCGGGGAACACCCATGGCAAGCTCAAAGTCAGAATGGTAAATAGGATGGACAAACGTCTAGAAGAGTATCAGATCAAGTTAAAAGCATCTGCGGAACATTTTTTAACAAGGCTTCGCCGGTGGTGGCAGTCGATGCCAAGAGAATCTTGTAAGGCTCTTCCAGTCTGAATTTGTCGTGTTAGAATGGGGCACGCAGGAAGGTTAAGGTGTGTTCATGCAGGCAAGAACAAGATATATCGCCAGTCTTGTCCTTTTGACACTTTCCACAATATCTATTCAATATCCAGTATCTGCTCAGCATCAGAGTTATGGCTCAAGCAGATATCCAAAAATATTATCAGCGCTTGAAGACAGCTCAGGTAACTTTCTGTTACTCAACCTGCAAAGCAAGGCAGCACTTTCAGCTCCCAGTATTCACTACGTTACTGGCAACGAGGGCCAGACGGTAATGCTTGTTGATTTCATGGGTGTAATTTGGAATCAAGAATCACAGTTGTTCAAACCAGCAAATCCACTTATCGAATCAGTCAGGCTGGGTCAATTTCAATCAAGTCCGCCAGTATTTAGAATTTCAATCAGTACAAAATCGCCTGAATCTTTGAAACGCATAGAATTCAATGCGCAAGCCAGATCGCTCAGTATCAAATTCCCAAGCAGACAAGATTTTGCTTTGCGCAATCCTGAAGTTCCACCACTTGCTCCGCCAATAAAGAAAAACAAGTACGGTGCAGAAAAAATAGCGGCACGATCTGTAGGCACTGTCACTTCGACACAAAGTTCGCCTCAAGCACTTGAGTCAAAATCTAGTTTTCCTCAGCCTGCAAGCACTAAACATCCAGACTTGACTAAAGTCCCGTTTCGTCCTGGTGGTCTCTATTTTGCCCTTGGCAGCAGCGCAGATAAAGAAAGTCTAGATTTACCTTCAAACGATGTGCAAGCTGAAAAAACTTTGACCGACGTAAATACTGCAGCGATAACAACCGCAGCTACAGCATCAATAGACAAACAATCGCTGAACGCAAAACCGGCAGCACAAGCCAGTGACGCTCGTAATGCGGAGCATCTAATTTCAAAAAAGAAAGTACAAGAAAAAAAATTATCGGCAGACATTGCTAATCAAACTGTGGTACCGCTGGCTCCAGATCGAAAAATCTCGACTTTGCAAAGCACAATGCCACCAAAAGCACCAGATTTGACCAGGACTGCAAATGCAAATCTGCAAGCAGAGCAAACAAGTTCAGATGAAAACAAAAAGAAAGCCGGCACATTTTTTAAGCGCCTTTTCCACAAGAAAACAACTGATGAAGATCTAGCTATTTCCAGCGAAGAGACGCCTGCAAGCTCAGATTCAAATAATGCTGCCCCAGCTTTGAAGAGCCCAAAAGTAAGCAAAAAAGCAGAAGAGGATAGCAAGCTTGCGCTAAATCCACAGATTTTGTTTGAAGGAAAAGACCCTTACAAAGTAAAACTCAAATTCGATTCGGCAATCAAATACAAGAGCTTTAGACTTGATGATCCGCCCAGATTCGTTTTAGACGTTGATGACTTGCAAGCTCGCTACAACCCAGTGCAAGAGCCAGAAAATAACCCCTGGCTAAAATCAGTGCGCATTGGTACACCAGAAGAAAAGCACACACGAATTGTTTTGGACCTGGCACAAAGTCGCACTCAAATAAAAGAAGAAGTTGACCCTGAAAAACAAACTCTAACTTTGACTCTTTGCGCTGATAATTCGATTGCCAAAGCGACAGAGACTGCAACTGTCAAAGGGCGAGAAGTTGTATTAGATGCCGGACACGGCGGCTCAGACCCAGGGGCACAAAGAGGTGATATTCAAGAAAAAGAAATCACTCTTCAAATTACGCAAAAACTAAAACGCTATTTAGAGGAACGCGGAGTCAAAGTCATCATGACACGCAGCGATGACACATTTGTGTCTCTGGAAGATAGGGTGAAAATCACAAATTCAACCCACCCAGATGCATTCGTCTCAATTCACATTAACTCGCTAGAAACAGACAGAGATATAAAAGGTATAGAAACTTACTATCAAAACGAGCAAAGTCGGGCACTGGCCAGTAAAGTGCATGAAAAATTGGTCGAAAAACTGCTGGTTCCGGACAGAAATGTTCGCAAAGCTCGGTTTTACGTTGTAAACCATACCGACAGGCCGGCAATCCTTGCTGAGGTTGGGTTTATATCGAATAAGGACGAGCGCGAAAAATTAATCTCATCTGATTATCAAGCGAAAGTTGCCGAGTCGGTAGGTCAAGGTGTTATTCTCTACCTGACAAACGCTACAGAGCCAGCATCTGCAAGCGTTTCGCTCGCGGAACCAGAAGCCTCTAAGTCCCGTCAGACTGGGGGTAGCAGAAACAACCCTGCATTGGCGAGCGAAAGCTTAAATGCGGTAAAACAGAAAGTATCAAAACCTTTCTAGGCTGGCAGTCCACCCCAAGGAGTCTCTTCAGTTGAATCAGTTAAAACATAGCAACGGAAAGAGAATTGGACTTTTCGACTCCGGCGTCGGCGGACTTTCGATTTTGCGCTCATTGCAAGAAAACTCGATGGCCAGCAATCGAGACATGCGCTTCATTTATTTAGGTGATACAGGACGCTGCCCATATGGCGATCGCAGTCCGGCAGAAATCAGCAGTTATGTTGATCAAATTGTTTCCTGGTTCAACGGCGCTGGTGTCGAGCGCATAGTCATGGCATGCAACACCTCGGCTGCTGTTGCAGCACCGCTTGCAAGAAGAATCAGCAGTGTACCTGTGCATGACTTGATCAGCTCAGCAGCAAAATTTGCGGCAAACAATTTTCAAAGCATTGGTGTGATTGCCACAAGCACTACTTGCCGCAGCAAAGCATTTTCTCAAGCAATCAAAGAAACAAATCCGGGCGCTAGAGTCATCGAAATCCCTTGCCCCGACCTGGTTCCGCTGGTAGAGAAAGGATTGCTTGAAGGTGATCTGGTTGATGCAACAATTGCAAAATACGTAAGCCAATTAAAGGAATTCAAAATCGACAGCCTGATTTTTGGCTGCACGCATTTTCCTTTCCTTGAAGCAGCATTTAGAAAACAGCTTCCTGACTCAGTTAGTTTTGTTGATCCGGCTTTGCATTTGAGCCTTGAAGTGCTTGGTCCTAATATAAGCAACACAAAGCAAGTATTGGGCAATGAAGTTTTTCAGCGAAACATTTATTTCTCAACCGGCGACCCCGAAAGCTTTGGCAGAGCGGCAGAGCTGTGCTTGAAATTGAGTGAAGGAGCTTTGAAAAATGCAGTTTGCGCGCTCAATCCATCTGAACTGCAAATTTATACAGCAGAAGCAGACCTCAGCAAAAATACAGTAATTCTCAAATCACCTTTTGCAAATTCAAATACAAGCAGTAAGTAAATCAACTGTGCCAGTTCTTTGCCGGCGTAGATTTACAAAGGATCTGTCTTGCATTAGTATGGCCACGTCACCACCGGTGGTGATATGCAAGCGAGCACTTTTACATATACCGGAGCTTGAGTTTGTATGAAACAACTCAATATTCTCAGCGACAAAACGCCAGACAGCACTACTGCCAAAGACAGCCTGCCAGACTCATTTGAGAGTCTCGATGAAGTTGAATCCTTTGTGCAAAACTGTCAGCGCTGTGGATTGTGCGCACAACGCACGAATGTAGTTTTTTCTCGAGGCAATCGTGAAGCGCGGCTAATGATCATAGGTGAAGGCCCGGGACAGCAAGAAGACTTAAGCGGATTTCCTTTTGTCGGTAAAGCCGGCCAACTCCTTGATAAAATTTTAGCTTCAGCCAACATAGACAAAGAAAACGATGTCTACATCTGCAATGTCGTGAAATGCCGTCCGCCCGGAAATAGGGTGCCCAGCAATGAAGAAATGGAAAAATGTCGTCCATTTCTTGATGAACAGATAAAGTTCATAAAGCCCGACTTGATTCTGCTTGCAGGAGCCACAGCCGTACAGGCAATTCTGAAATTTAAAGATCCAATCAGTCGGGTGCGTGGACAGTGGTTTACACATCCAAGTGGTGCTAAAGTAATGCCTGTTTTCCACCCTTCTTATCTTCTTAGAAATGACTCACGCGAAGTAGGAAGTCCAAAATGGCTTATGTGGCAAGACATTAAAGAAGTAGCCAGGGCATTGAGTGAGCTAAGCTGAATATCCACAGCAAGAAAAATTGATTGCAGAGGAAAGATTCATGGGCACAAAAACCGATTCATTTTTCAGTGAAGTCCTAGATGGTGAAATAAAAGAAGCCGTCTGCAACGACTTCGGACGCGCCATATTGCGTCTGCCAAATCAAGGCATGGGAGAAGTGAGAGAAGAAGTTCTGGTTTATTTTTCTGCAGTAGCAATGCAACAAGTAAATGCTATAGCTGCTAAATACGGCATTGATGATGTGCAAGCTCTCAACGAGCTCTACCAAGCCACACGAACAAATTTCATTCAAGGTTTCCGCATTGGACAATCAATGGGTTCAAGATGGGGCGCCAGCTAGGCACTACATTTGACACCACTAGAATGTCATCTTATACGATGAAAAATTATTGAACGTATAGAAGAGGGAGCGAATTTGCTCCTTCTTTTTTTCCATCCTTATATAAGACAAATCAGTATGCTTTATGCCAATACAAATTCACGGCCATAACCAGCACTGACAATCACTTAGAACCTTCTGCAGGCGGTGGATTAGGCAGATCACTTGGACTTGGACTTGGACTTGTGCTGTGCGCCTCGTTTGATGACTTAGCTAGGTCTGACAGATATTTAGACCCACCTGCCATGAGAAAAACACATACGATCAAAACAGCACTCATGATCATTAGAGCCATCGGTTGAGTCCAGACTCTTCCACCTTTGATCATAGCCTGACGTGTGCGCTGACTCAGTCCTCTTGTGTCTGTGTTAGTTTGAGTGTTGCCGAGTTCCTGGTATTTCGGCAGGCTGAATTCGCCTTTTGACGCTCGAATCTTACTGAAGTCGCCTTTGGAAGCAAGACTACGCCCGCACGACAGACACAAACTTATGCCGGCCTCAGTAGGCGCATCGCAGTGAGGACAGTTGGAGAAATGGTAAGCCGTGGCGGTATTGTTGTTGTTGTCATTTTCAGGCTCAGTTTCTTCAACTACAGAGTCGCCTCCGATTAAAGCCTTGATACCATCTACGATGCCTTTCGAACGCATAGATTTGGATTCTTTTTGACTACGTTGATCTGATTGCACATCTGATTCAGCATCGTCATCTACTGTAATTGCTTTTGTTTCTACAAATTCTTTGGCGCGAGGCGTGTTTACTTCGAGCGTGACTCTGTCTTTAAGAGCCATTCCTCTTTTGGAATCTTTCTTGACTGCTTCGTCAAGCTCTGCGGCAAACTCACGAATAGTTTGTTGACGCTTATCAGGCTTTTTCTCGAGCGCCTTAGAAATCAGTTGACTTAAAGATTCCAGAGTACTGTAGTTGGTGCCCATTTCCTTGAGTAGCTTTGGCTTTCCGGACACATGCGCTTCCATCATTTCCATTGCATTGCGAGCTTGAAAAGGAAACTTACCTGTAATGGCTTCAAAAATACAAATGGCAGCTGAATAAATATCACTTCTATGATCAACAGCCCCCTGACCAGAACACTGTTCAGGACTCATGTACGGAGGACTACCCACAATTTCGTTTGATTGATTGTTTGGTGATTCCATCAGACCGGCGATGCCAAAATCAAGGACATAAACCCAATCGCGTTGACCAGGCCGATCGCAAAGCATGATGTTTTCCGGCTTCAAATCTTTGTGCACAATTCCGGCATCGTGCGCATATGAGAGCGCAGCGCAAACTTGCTGAAAAACATAATCAACTTTGCCCAGATTTATGCAACCGTAGTCCTTCAATATTTTGCGAAAACTAACGCCTTCAAGCAGCTCCATGACGAGGAAAGGCACGCCCTCAGTGCTAACACCAAAGTCATAAAGCATCACCGTATTTGGGTGGCGAACACGCGACACAGCTTGAGCTTCAGACTGAAAGCGTTTGATCATCGAACCGTCTACTACTTTGCTTTGATGCAAAGTTTTGACTGCGACAAAACGGTCAATATCAGCCTGATGGGCTTTATAAACAGAACCCATTCCACCGCGCCCGAGCACAGAGACGATTTCGTACCGCCCCCCAATTTTCTTGCCGATGAGAGGGTCTTTCTCGACTCTTAGCACTATCTCTTCATCTTCAAGATCTTTCATAGCCTTGTCTTGCATTTACTATGCAGCGATTGCCCCTTAAAAACCCTATTCACGCCCTACCCAAAATGAGAGCGAATTAAACTTAGCTCAAATGAGCTCTGAAAGTATCGTATTACTTATCAGGACGCCTTTTTGAGTCAATGAAAGTCGACCATTTTCCAATTCTAGAAAGCCATGCTGGCTCAGCTCTTCAATTTTGGCTGATTTTGATTGGGCCAGGTCAAAGCCATACTCGGCGGCAAAAGCGCCCAAATCTAAGCCCTCCCGCAAACGCAGCCCAAGAAAAATCGCTTCTTTAATTCGCCCACTGTCATCAATTTCTTCATCAGTCTCAAAGGCTTTGAATTCACGCATGTACCTTTTTAGTGACCTGAAATTAGAACTGCGTCGACCTTTGTAATAGCGATGGGCGCTCACTCCAAAAGCCAGGTATTCTCGATTGTGCCAGTAAGTCAAATTATGACGGCTTTCAAAGCCAGTCCTGGCGAAATTGGCTATTTCATACTGCTTCAGTCCGGCAGATTCGCACTTGTCGACCAACATGTAATACATATCGACAAACTCGTCTTCATCAGGATATTTGGTTGACTCTCGCGGATAGCGCAAAAGTAGCGGGGAATTTTGTGCAATGGTTAAACCATAGGCCGAAATATGCTCAGGCTGAAAAGCAAGAACTTCATCGAGAGTCTTTTCCCAAGACTTCAAATTTTGTTCTGGCAAACCATACATAAGGTCTAAAGCAATGTTTTCGTAACCCGATTTGCGCGCAGTCTCAACACCTGAGAACGCCTGCTCTCTTGTGTGGTCGCGACCCATCGATTTCAATTCGAAATTGCTCATTGATTCAATTCCGATAGAAATTCTTTTGATGCCGTGTTGCAACCACTTCTTGCATTTTTCAGCTGTCACCGAGTGCGGTGTCGTCTCCATAGTGATTTCAGCGTCACTTTCCACACCACATGTGTTTTTCAAAGTGGCAATTATCATGCCAAGTAAATCAGCATCGACATAACCGGGCGTTCCGCCACCAAAAAAAACTGTACTCAAAGATTCTTCGTTTGGATCGTCTTTCAGCCGTTCTTCAATCTCGCGACAGACAATTTGGCAGTACTCTTGGCTAAGATCATCTACACCGGCAAATGCGGCAAAATCACAAAAGTCACATTTGTGCGAGCAAAATGGTATATGTATGTAAGCCGATTTTGCCATTATCAGTCGCCGTCAGAAGCCAGGTCAGGTACAAATTGACTTTCCAGAACCACACGAAAACTCATCGCGTATATTCGATAGCTATAGTTTCACTGACTTTAGCATGTTTCTCGACCCAGTCTATAGCGGCCGAGACAAGCACTGGGCGAGCAAAGCCGCCACGAGCTAAAAAGTCTTCTGCAGCAGACGAAAAAAACGATGCTGCTGAAAAAACAAGCAACTCGTCAAACAAAAGTTCAACTCCGAGCGTGGAAGTGCTCAGGGAAGAAGCTGTCGGCGCAGCTAATTCAAAGCCTAATAACTCAGGCAGCAAAGCGGCAAGTGGCAGCAAACGCAGCACCGCAGCCGATACCACAAAAGAAGATGAATATGTCAAGCTGCTGCTTGAAGATCGTCTTCCTACAGATTTGAAAGTGCTTGGTGAAAACGTAATCAAAGTGCGAAGGCAAGTGACTGACAATCCTAGCGACGCATTTCTCAGATTCAAATTGGGCACCTATCTTTATTTGCTTGGTGATTTAGAAGGTGCCGCGACAGAGCTGAGTACAGCAATTAATTTGAACCCCTCCTCAGCCAGCGCCAGAGCCCAGCTTGGCAAGGTTTTAGAATTGGGTGGCAAGCACATGGAGGCTTTGACCCAATTCAGACGCGCAGTAGAAATTGCACCTAACCAGGCAGATATACATTTTCTTTTTGGCGAATCATTAATGCATGGTGGCAATCTGCAAGATGCCGTAAATGAATACCGCAGATCAATTTCATTTCGACCTGGTGCCGAATCATTAGCTGCATTATCCGAAGCTTTATTCATGTCTGGTGATAACAACGGAGCGATGGAAGCATCTCGTCAAGCAGTATCACTCGACGCAACCTTATCAAGAGCCCAGGTGGCACTAACAAATGCTTTGCTCAAAGCAGGAGATAAAGTTGCAGCACTTAGAACTGCAAGGCAAGCTATGTTGCTAAGCCCAAATTCACCGGACAGTCATCTGGCATTAGGTAGAAGTCTTTTTAATAATGGAGACAGTAATGCCGCAGTTGAAGAATATAAACAAGCTGTAAGCCTTGATCCATTGAATCCGATCGCCCGCAATGACCTGGGTTATGCGCTCTATAAGCGAGGTGAAATTGTGCCGGCAATCACAGAATTTCGTGTTTCGTTACGTATCAATCCTCACTTCACTGAGGCGCGCAACAATCTCGAGGTTGCTATCCACCGCCTATATAGTGGTAAATAGAAAGAATCTTCTTGACACCACTAACGGTGCCATTGCATATTATTAATGTGTATTCTATTAGAATTCGCTTAAAGACAAGTATGTTTATTTTTTTTCGTGCTCAAAACACTAAACGGTGCCGTGTTAATTGCATTTTGCACTAGAGCGTGTACAATAAAACCGGCTTAGTGGGATTCTATTTACCATTCAAAGAGCTCTTAGCACATTTCTCAAAAAGTGGCAGCCAAATGAAGAAAGGACTTGCGATGACTCGCCTAAACAAAGGCGCTCAAGCTATTAAGTTGACTGCAGCCGCGATGGCTGCATCACTCTTTATAACTCCGATGGCCTGGGCACAAACCAGCGCCTCCGAACCGGCAACGGAATCGGTGGCCAGTTCGGGTGCTGAAAAAGCATCGCTCAAATATGTACCAGGACCAAACGATGCACCGCGCACATTAGGAGTAGATCCTAACGTCGAAGCGGCGAGTGAATCAGCTCAAGCTGTGGGCGCAGGCACAACAGCAGAAAGCACCGGCACTGACGCCGGAGCGGCTGACGGCACAGCGGTGGCAGACACCACCGGTGGTACGACAACCAAAAAGTTAGACCCAGCTTATACTTCTTTGCCTATCACCTCGGGTAGTGGCAAGATTCGCAGACAATTCAAGCTGTTTGCAAAAGAAGAGCTCATCCACAACCTTAGCTTCCGCGACACTCCTATTAAGGAAGTAGTTGCAGAATTGGCACGCCGCGGCAACCTCAACATACTTCTTGATAAGTCTGTGTTTGGAAAAGTCACAGGCGATTTGCATGACGTTACCCTCAACGAAGCAATGGACGCAGTTCTCGCTTCAGCCGGATTGCAAGGTCGCATTCTTGACAGCAACACAGTAATTATCGGTGCTCCCAACGCTCTTAATATGTTGGGTCTCAACCGTACGCACTACAAAGTGTTCAAGTTGAGTTATGCAAATGCATTCGACATTTCAAACATCCTATTTACTTCGGTATTTAACCGAGGCTACATTCCCGACTTTACTAATACGTTCAAAACAAGGCTGACAACAGCCAACACCGAAAACCCGAAATCAGCAGAAGAAAGTCGTGAAGAATCACAATCAGCTGGCATTGGCGAAGGTGGAGCTCAAAAGAAAAAAGACACCAGAACTTCCAGCACCAACAACGTTGAGTCTAAAGAAGAAGGCGAAAACGGAACTGATATGTCTATCAGTACACGTCTAGACGCTCAACGTACTCTCAAGGGTACAAGCCGTATCCAAATCCAGGAAGGTACAGGTTTCAACAACGCTGCCCAAGACCCTGGTACAGAACAAATTCGTGCATTCCAGGAAGTTGCGACTGACTACACCGTTGAACAAAACGGCGGCGGCGCACTCGTTATTCCAGACAACCGCAACAGACAAGTTGTCGTAGTCGGAACACCTGACGACCTGGCAATCGCAGAAGAGTGCATCCACCTTCTAGACCGCCGTCCAAAACAAATCCACGTTCAAGTATCTCTAGTTGAATTGGGCAACGACGGTATCAGACAGCTAGGCGCATCGCTCAACTTGCAAGGTCAAGGAGCATCAGGCGCATTGCTAGGCGGTAGCGGAGCACCTCTTGTAAATCAACTTTTCGGTTTGGGATCTGCTACAAGTCCTTCTAAAGTCTTGACCAGCACAGGTACTGTCAACACCAACACTGGTGTTCAGTTGCTCCCACCAGGAGCTCCAAACCCACTGCTTGGAACTTTCACTTCAACTCAGACAGCAGTTACACCTGCTGCAACAACCACACCAGCCCCAGGAACGGGCTACGGCGGTTTGCTCGGCGGCTTCTTCCCAACAGCCATCCTGCCAACCATCGCTGGTGTATCTGCAGTAGGAGCAGCAGCTTCAAACTTCAACTTCCTTGGACTATCAAATGCAGCGGGCGGACGACCAAACATCGCTACCGTTCCGATGGGCTTGAACTTCTCTGTCAACATGCTCTTGCAACAAAACAAAGCTAAGTTGCTTGCCAACCCAAGCGTAGTTGTAAGCGACAACACAGAAGCATTGGTTACACTGGCAACTGAAGTAATTCACAAAGTTACATCTACCGTAAGCTTGGGCGTCACCAACGTAAACGTTGAGTTGACCAAAGCCGGCATCTTCCTTGATGTGCTTCCAAAAGCATCAGAAGATGGATTCATCTACATGCGTATCAGACCGCAAGTATCAGCCCCAACCGGACCGCCCCAGACTTTCGCCAACCAGCAAGTTATCGTTACTCTCTTGAATATCCGTGAAATCATGGCTCAAGAAGTGCGTGTTAAAGACGGTCAAACACTGGTACTCGGTGGACTATTCACAGAACAAGAAGCAGCACAAATTTCCAAGGTTCCTTACCTTGCAGAAACTCCGCTCTTCGGTGCTCTATTCAGAAATACTTTGAAGGGTCGTAAGCGTACAGAACTTATGCTCATGATTACTCCAAAAATTGTTGAAGAGCAACCAAATGCTCCACCGATCGCAGAAACCGCCCCTGGCGCTAACATGTAATCGGCGACTAAAAAATACAGACAAAGGGGCGGCGCAAGCTGCCCCTTTTCTTTTGGCGATAGAGTACTTCTGCCTTCGACGTCGCCCATCATCTGCAAGCGGACCGGCACCAGAATTATTTGGTCTGAAGCTATCTCGGCTTACTGATTCAACTAAAAGAATTGGATCACTACATGACGAAGGAGGTCAGCTTTTGCAAGCTGACCTCCTCCTCAATCTTTTTACTTTGCTTTATTCGACAGTCACAGATTTTGCCAAATTACGTGGCTGGTCTACGTCTTGTCCGAGATAATCTGCGATAAAGTAAGACATCAACTGCAATGGCACTACGCTC
The DNA here is from genome assembly GCA_964546815.1 of uncultured Candidatus Obscuribacterales bacterium. Classification (GTDB taxonomy): domain Bacteria; phylum Cyanobacteriota; class Vampirovibrionia; order Obscuribacterales; family Obscuribacteraceae; genus JAIEPM01. The sequence continues at coordinate 24,648 of CAZJLR010000004.1, forward strand.
AATAGCGGGCTGAAGAACTCACTTACAGCAGGAATATGGAATACAGTTTCAAATGTTTCAGCTGCAAGCTGGTCGCCTTCAACTGCCACAGCAATCATCTTTGCTCTGCGAGCTTTTGCTTCTTGCGCATTCGAAAGTGTCTTCTCATAAACTGTGCCCGGAATGAGAATAGTCACTACAGGCACGCTTGAATCAAGCACTGCAATAGGTCCGTGCTTCAACTCACCGGCTGCATAACCGGAGGCATGAATGTAGCTGAGTTCTTTCAGCTTCAATGCACCTTCAAGAGCTACCGGGTAGTGAACTCCACGTCCCATAAACATCATGTCGTGCGCTTCAGCATAACGAACAGACTTTTCTTTGATGTCTGCTTCTTTTGCCAGAATAAGCTCAATCAAAGCTGGGGTGCGCAAGAGTTCGGCTTTGAATTCATGCAACTGCTCTGCATTTAGAGCATTGCGTTTTTCGGCTAAATACAAAGCAAACAAATAGAAGCAGGCAACTTGAGCAGTAAATGTTTTTGTTGCTGCTACAGAAACTTCAATACCACATTCGGTGACAATCAAGTTTGGTGTAACTAGTGCCAAGTGTGAATCTGGGCGGTTTGTGATGCCCAAGACCATAGAGCCCATTGCTTTGGCTTCGCCGATTGCAGCCAGAGTATCTGCTGTTTCACCTGACTGACTTACAGCAATAGTTAAAGTGCGCTCGTCAACCAGCAGCCTGCGCGAACGTGCTTCAGAGGCTGTCTCAACATCCATGGGGATGCCGCAAATCTCTTCGATGATATATTTGCCAACCATGGCTGCATGATATGAAGTTCCGCAAGCGACAACTTTGATGCGATCAATTTTTGCAATTTCAGCATCGCTTAGATAAACACCATATTGCAAACCTGCACCAAGACCATTGGAAGAAAGGTGAGGTTGGAAGCTAACTTCATGGCGTGGGTCAAGCAGATATTTGCCGATTGTCTGACGCAAAACCAGAGGTTGTTCGTGGATTTCTTTCATCAAGAAATGCTTGTGTCCTTGCTTGTCGGTAACAAACTGGACATTGTCCATAGAGACTGGATTGCGTTTTACTTCTTTGCCGTTGAAGTCAAAAAGGCGAGCACCATCTTTGGTGATTTCTACGATTTCACTTTGCTCGAGTCTTAGCACGCTGTTTGTGTATTGGCATACAGCAACGCTGTCTGAAGCAAGGAAATTCTCATTTTCACCCAGACCCACTGCAAGTGAGTAGTGGTGATTGACTGCATAGAGCCTGTCAGGATGCCGCTGGCTGACGATGCCCAGGGCATAAGCACCACGCAAGCGATGAACAGCTTTGCGTATTGCAGAAAGCAAATCGTCAGAACCTTTAAGTTCGTCTTCAATCAAATGGGCTACAACTTCTGTGTCTGTTTCAGAACGAAAAATGTGACCAGAAGCTGTAAGCTCAGTACGCAATTCCAAATAATTTTCAATAATGCCGTTGTGCACAATCGCTAGTGTCGATGTGCAATCTGCATGCGGATGAGCGTTCTCATCGTTGGGAACCCCATGGGTAGCCCATCTTGTATGCCCGATGCCGATAGTGGCAAGCGGGGGAGAGCTTTGCAGAAGACTTTCCAGGTTGGAAAGTTTTCCGGCGGCTTTCTTAACAGCCAATTGGCCATCTTCTATAACAGCAACTCCGGCAGAGTCGTAGCCGCGATATTCAAGACAACGTAGTTCTGAAATCAGAACTGGCGCTGCAGCCATATGACCAAGGTATCCAACGATTCCGCACATTAGTTAAACCTCCATGACCTCAGCTTCTTTAGCCCGGGTCATCTCATCAATTTCCTTCACGTTTTTGTCAGTGAGCTTCTGAATTGAATCTTCTTGTCTTTTGGATTCGTCTTCAGAAACTTCCTTTCCTTTCATTTTCTTGAGTTCATCGATGGCGTCGCGTCGCACGTTGCGAACTGCCACTCTTGCCTCTTCTGCGTACTTGCGAACAACTTTGGTCATGTCTTTTCTGCGCTCTTCGGTTAGCGCAGGGATGTTTATGCGAATTAGCGGACCATCGGTGCTGGGCGTAAGACCGAGATTACTGTTAGTAATGGCCTTTTCAATTTCTTTGATAGCTGTTTTGTCAAATGGAGTGATTACCAATGTTCGTGCATCGGAGACGGTGATTTGCGCCAATTGTTTCAGGGGAGTTGGGGCACCATAGTATTCAACTTCGACGCGATCAAGCAGGGCAGGGTTTGCACGACCAGTTCTAATTGTGCCGAATTCTTTTTTCAAAGTTTCGATAGCGCTCTTCATGCGCTTTTCCGCTGATAAATAACCCTCTGTACTGGTTGACATAATTACCCCCCAACCGTCGTTACTAAAGTTCCAACATCTTCGCCGTATATGATTTTTTCTATGCTTCCAGCTTTGGCAAAATCGAAAACTACAATTGGTATTTTGGCATCCATGCACATGGTCACTGCAGCAGGGTCCATCACTTTGAGCCCACGTTGAATCAACTCGCGATGGCTGATTGTCTCGAACTTTTTAGCTGCTGGATTGATACGCGGATCATCATCATAAATGCCGTCGATTTTGTTTTTCGCCATCAAAACCGCATCAGCTTGAATTTCAGCCGCACGCAGCCCAGCTGCAGTATCAGTCGTGACGTGTGGATTGCCTGTTCCGCCACCAAAAATGAGGACTCGCTCTTTATTTAAGTGGCGAATGGCACGAAGACGAATAAATGGTTCTGCTATTTCAGGCATGGCGATGGCAGTTTGCACTCGTGTCGGAACGCCTTTCGAATTGAGTACTTCCTGGAGAATGAGTGCATTCATGATTGTGGCAAGCATACCGACGTAATCTGCGGCAGCTTTGTCCATGCCCCAACGTGAGCCCTGTACGCCGCGGAATATGTTGCCGCCGCCAACAACGATGGCAATTTGCACACCAAGATTGTGCGCCTTTTTCACTTCTTCGGCGATGTCACCGATTGCCGTTGAATCGATGCCAAACTTTTCTTCGCCCATCAAAGCCTCACCGCTCAGTTTCAGCAAGATTCTTCGATACTTTAGATTTACGGCAACAGTCATGATTTCCGGCTCAAATAGCTACTTACAAATCATAGCGCCTCAGGTGATGCAATACATTTACTCTATCTCTTGAAAGGCAGGCTGTCCCGCAAACGCTGTCCCAACGGGCTTTCCGGCTAATAAAGCTTTTCACATTTGCAAAGCACTTAGTTAACCTATATACCGAAGATGCAGTATTGGACGTATTCTCGGCATAAGTTAATAGCAGGTAATAAAAAAAGGCCAGTTATGTAAAACATAACCGGCCTCAATATTTATGAGCATGGCAGCTTACTGCCAGTTCAAAATCGTTTAGTTGTTTGATTCTGCTTCGCCTTCAAGGGCTTCGCCGAGGATGAATAGAGCAAACTTAACTGGTTTGAGTTCGGCTCCTTTATCTTTCAATTTCAGAACTTGCGATACTTTCTGGCTTGGGTCTTTGACGAAATCTTGTTCCATCAAGCAGCGCTCAGAGAAGATTTTGTCGACTCGGCCAGTGACGATTTTCTCGCGAATTTCTGCAGGCTTCTTAGCCAGGTCTTCTTTGCCTGACTCGATACGACGCTCATTTTCAATAACTTCGCTAGAGATTTCAGAGCGATCGAGATATTGTGGCTTAGCTGAAACGACGTGCATAGCTACATCGCGAGCGACAGAACTGAGTTCGTCATGCGGCAATTCTTTGGATGATTCAAGTGCAACAAGTGCGCCCATCTTTCCACCGAGAGCATGAACATAAAGTCCGATGCAGCCGGCTCCGCCTACTTCGAGATAGGCTACGCGACGCAGTACCAAATTTTCACCGATGGTTGAAATTTTTTCTGCAAGAAGGTCTGAAACCTTTTTGCCATTGTGCGGCTGTGCAAGTAGTGCTTCAGCATCTTTCGATTTGCTGTTCAGCGCGATTTCGGCTAGCTCGGCAGTCAGAGCTTGGAATTGCTCGTTTCTAGCTACGAAGTCAGTTTCAGAATTAACTTCGAGAAGTACAGCTCTTTTGCCGTCTTCGCTTACTTTGCCTACGACAAGACCTTCAGAAGCTGTACGCGCAGACTTCTTCGCAGCAGCTGCGAGTCCCTTCTGGCGAAGCCATTCCATAGCTTTCTCCATGTCGCCGCTGTTTTCTTTCAATGCATTTTTGCACTCCATCATACCGGCGCCGGTTTGTTCGCGCAGTTGTTTGACTTGCGAAGCAGAAATCTCGGTCATTACCATAGTTCTCCTCTAACTCCTGAATTAACTGGTCACCGCACTATAGATGATCAATGTTTGCACGGCTTAATACCCCGGAGGGACCAAGCCGCTTGTGCAAACAGATCTTTTAATTAGACTAAGCGCCTTCTGCGGCTGTTTCAACAGCGGCAGGTGCTTCTTCGGCGCGTCCTGCTCCAGCAGCGACGGCTGCAGGTTCGCGCACTGTGTTGTGCACGTTGCCTTGCTTGCCTTCGATGATGCAATCAGCAAGCTTTCCGCAGATAAGCTTGATAGAACGAATCGAGTCGTCATTACTTGGAATGACGTAGTCGATGCCGTCAGGGTCGCAATTTGTGTCTATCATTCCAACTACTGTGATGCCAATCTTCAGTGCTTCAGCAACTGCATTAAGCTCACGTTTTTGGTCGATAACAAAAAGAATGTCTGGGCGTCCGCGCATTGTTTTGATGCCGCCGAGCGACTTTTCAAGTTTGGTCAATTCGCGGTTGAGAACTGCAACTTCTTTTTTCGGGCGGCGATAGAACTCACCCGTGTCTCGCATTTCTTCAAGCTCTTTCAATCGGTTGATTCTCAGCCTGATCGTTTCGAAGTTAGTGAGCATTCCACCCAACCAACGACGGTTAACGAAGTGCGCTTCACAGCGGCGGGCTTCTTCTTCCACGATTTCGGAGGCTTGCTTTTTGGTACCTACGAAGACGATGTTTTTTCTTTCAGAAGCGGCTTTTCTCAAATACTCGCACGCTTGGTCGAGCTTCCGGGACGTTTGCTCTAGATCTATGATGTAAATGCCGTTACGCTCACCATAAATGTAAGGGCGCATTTTTGGGTTCCAGCGACGTGTCTGGTGTCCAAAATGAACTCCGGCCTCCAACAATTGTCTCATCGATGCTACTGGCAAGGCTCTCTTTTTATCCTCCGGGTGTGGTTTCGTTTTTAGTTTGCTGGTCTCTGGATTGTGGCAAAAGCCGCTTGAAACCTGGCTGCATACTGGGATGACGCAGGCGCCTTCCTTCATCCGTTTGGATGAATGGGCATAGCGAACCCATATCTGTCTGGGGACAGGAGGTACATTCTAACACAAAAGGCAGTACCGCCGCGATTTCTAGACAAAATACGACATGCGTCGTTATAATGTTAAAACGTAAAGATTTGCTTAAATCGATAGAAAATAGCAAGCGAGCAAGTCTTCAAGTGAACCAGAATGAGTAGATATACGGGCGTTGAGAGTTCTCGGCAACGCCGGGGGATGAGAGAAAAAGGTAAGGGATCGAATTGAAAGTTTTGGTACTTAACGCTTCATACGAGCCTCTCAACATCACAAGCTGGCGCAGAGCCGTGGTTTTACTGCTTAAAGGGAAAGCTGAGCAGGTCGAACATAACGGCAAAATGGTGGCTGTTGATGTGCCTCTACCTACTGTCATCAGATTACGTTCATATGTGAAGATTCCATACAAAGAGATCTCCTTGACAAGACGCAACGTTCTTCACAGGGACAGTTACACTTGTCAATATTGCAGCGATCGACGACATGATTTGACCATCGACCACGTCATCCCACGTTCACGCGGAGGTGGCGACACCTGGGAAAACGTGGTGGCTGCATGCTTGAAATGCAACGTGAAAAAGGGCGACCGAACCCCAAATCAAGCCAGCATGCCTTTGCTGTGTACACCAAGACGCCCCACCAGCCACGTCTCTTTCGAAATTTCAAAACATTCGCTTAGTGGGCAGAACAGCTGGAACAAGTATTTAATCGGAGCTTAGTTCCGAGACTGCCTTGATGAAATTAGTCGGCGCGGCTCTCAAGGCGGCTTAGCCAATCGTTTGGAACTTTTCTGCACGATTGAACTCTTGGCATGCTTTATACGTCAAACCTAATTGAATGGACAAATGTCCAATCCCAAACTCAGGCCGCCAAGGCAAGGGAGAATATTGTCATGGGTTTGTTTAAGAGAGATAGACACAGCTACACTTCTTTTGAAGTAACTCACGCAGGTGCAATGACACTTACTTTGTCCAGCCCCACCGAACTTTTTGCCGAAGTCGCACTCGATGTCAACATAAAAGACATCGCAGAACGTTTGTTCACTTACGAGATTCCGGCACATTTGCGTTCGGAAGTATTTGTTGGCTCACAAGTTCTGGTGCCATTTGGTCGGCAAGAATTAGTCAGCGGCTTTGTAGTTTCAATCAGAAACAAGCGCCACATAATCAGCAGCGCCAGCCCAGGGCGGGGCGGCAATACTGCAGAGCTACCGGAAAATACAAAAGCAATCAGCGAAGTCTTAGATTCAAATCCGCTATTCGAGCCCAAATATATCGAATTCCTTTATTGGATTTCAGAATACTATTTGTGCGGCATTTCAGAAGTGCTAAGTGCGGCTATTCCTGCAGAAATTGGTCCGCGCGTTAAAAGACTCGTGCGGCTGCTCAAGCAAGAAAGCGAGCAATCAGCAATTTCAAGCAATCAAATTTCAAACTTGCTTGAAAGTCCCGCACTTAAAAGTGTCGACGAAAAAATCAAATCAACACTTGCCGCAGCAGGAAAAGGGCTCTCGATTAAAGCATTGAAAGAGCGCTCAGGTCTTCAAAGCCAGGCATTTTATTCAACTCTTGCCAGACTGCGCAGAAAAGGCGAAGTGGAAGTCTATGCAGAAGCTGCCGATACCCCAGCACCAAAAATGATCAATTACGTTATTTGCACCGGAGAAGAGGCCAAAACAAAACGCCAGGAAGAAATTCTGAGCTGCCTCAAGCGGCACAACGGCGCGCTTCCGATGCAACAACTAATAGAAGAATCAAAATGCACTTCATCCACTATAAAGAGGATGGTAAATGAAGGGATTCTCAGCATCAATCAAGTTGATTCATTTAGAGATCCTTTAAAAGGACTGGCAGCTACTTTCTCGCCACAAAAGCCAGAACTCACCAGCCAGCAAACTAAAGTGCTTGATGTTTTATTTGAGGCAATGAATAAAAGATTCGACACAGAACTCGTCGACAAAGACGAGGCAAGCACACCCTGGCTGCTGCACGGAGTTACAGGCTCAGGCAAAACAGAAATTTATTTGCGCCTCATCGAAGAAGCTTTCGCACGCGGAAAGTCTGCAATGCTTCTTGTCCCCGAAATAAGCCTCACACCTCAATTAGCACAAAGACTCGTAAGTCGCTTTGGCGACCAGGTGGCCATCTGGCACTCCGGACTTTCAGCCGGCGAAAGATTTGACACCTGGAGAAGAATTCAGTCCGGAGAATTGAGACTTCTGCTTGGAGCAAGGTCAGCTATTCTTTCGAATATTCCAAATCTTGGTTTGATCATTTTAGATGAAGAACATGACGGTAGTTACAAACAATCGACACCGAGCCCTCGCTATTCAGCTAAGAGACTGGCTTTAGAAAGGGGATGGCGAGAATCTTGCTTTGTATTATTCGGCAGCGCCACTCCCGACACCAGCACTTATTTTGAGGCCAAGAAAGCCAATCGCATCGTCGAGTTGCCTCAAAGAGTCTTTCAACAAGCCCTGCCCGAATCAATTCTGGTCGATATGCGCCAGGAATTTCTTTCAGGCAACACATCGATTATTTCAGTTGCTCTTCAAGAACAACTTGCAGCCTGCCTCGAACGCAACGAACAAGCAATTCTACTTATAAATAGACGTGGATACGCCAGCCATGTTTTTTGCAAAGCATGTGGTCATGTTTTGATGTGCAAACATTGCAGCGTGTCCCTGGTTTTTCACAACAAAGGCAGTAATTATCAGGCCGACAGCTCTTCTGTAAGCAACGGAAGATTGAGCTGCCACCACTGCGGATTTTGTCAGGCAGCAAACGAACTTTGTCCATCATGCAACGGACCATTTCTCAAACAATATGGGCTTGGCACTCAAAAGGTCGAAGAAGAAACAAAATTCCTTTTCCCGCAAGCGCGCATATTGCGCCTTGATAGCGATATTACTGCCAAAAAAGGTGCCTATGAGGACATATTCAAAAAATTCCAAAATGGCGAAGCTGATATTTTGATCGGTACCCAAATTGTCGCCAAAGGACTTGATATAGAGAAGGTGACGGTGGTCGGAGTTTTGTCTGCAGACGCAGCTTTCAATCTGCCCGACTTCCGCTCACTCGAGCGCGGATTTCAATTATTGACTCAAGTATCCGGCAGAGCCGGTCGCGGAGAATACCCAGGCAAAGCGATTCTTCAGACTTACAATACTGAGCTTCCGGCACTACTGATGGCAAAAAATCAAGACTACGAAAGTTTTATTCAATCAGAGTTATCTACTAGAGAAGAGTTCGAATACCCTCCGTTTAGCAGACTCATTCGTGTTTTGGCATACGGACCTGACGACCAGCAAGTTCAGGCAGCATTAGAGCGCATCGCAGAAGAACTCAGCAACTATCTTGAAGAATTTGAGGCAATCAGAATTCTTGGGCCTGCACCATGTTTGATTGAAAGAATTAAAGGTCAATTTAGACACCACATAATCATCAAAAATCTAATGGGTGAAATAGGTCAAAAGGTAATATCGAGTTTTTTCAGAGCAAAGCACTCACCGCCAGGGGTTAGAGTCACTGTAGATGTAGACCCTGTCGATTTGATTTAAATCATATTGGCTGAACTATTTTCTTTGCTTATGTAGTCAGAAATCTTCTGACATGCACATTTTTGTACTGGCAAAATGGCTAAAGAATTTCCAGCACCTCTGCCGGGCGCCTGGTGAGGGGCGAGCTCCTGCTCGCCCCCACCAAGGCCACCCGTGCTAGCGACCCAGTACTTTCAAATTTTCAATACTACAATTTATACCATACGTATATATGGTATGTCAAGCATTTTCAAGATGAAAAACTCAAGCTATTTCAATAGCCTTCCAGGTGCTTTTATTAACTAGATTGAACGATTTGGACTTTAGCAAAGGTCCTAACTTAAAGAACAGGTCTAGCAAAGTGATTTCGTCTCTTGTAAACTTTGCGAGCTTTCCAGACTACGGGCTCTCCAAGACTCCCAGTCCAAAGCAAAAAGGGCGAGCCTGATTAACTACTAGATTTTGAGCGACAAAAAGTGATTGGTCTCTACTACTGGGTTCTTACACTGGCACTGCTAAGCGCAGGCCCTTTTTTGCTGCTATCAAAAAAGGCTCGCGCAGGTCTTTTCCAAAAGCTCGGTTTCATTCCAAAAGAGCTCAAGAACAGCCTTGATCAAACTCAATCAAGCCAGCCAAGAGTCTGGTTCCACGCAGTTTCAGTCGGTGAGTTTAATGCACTCTTTCCACTGCTCGAAGAGTTTCATAAAAGACAGCCCAACTACAAAATATTCATAACAAGCACAACAAGAACCGGGCAAGAGCTCGCCCAAACAAAGGCTTCCTCGTTCGCTCAAGTATTTTATTTTCCGTTTGACCTACCCTGGATAACATCAAAGTTCTTAGATTTGATAAAACCAGACCTGGTTGGAATTGTCGAAACTGAAATCTGGCCAGGGTTTATGGACGAGTGCCAGAAAAGACAAATCAAAGTTATCCTTCTAAACGGCCGCCTTTCTCCACGTTCATTTAAAGGTTATATGCGCTGGCGCTGGTTCTTCAAACCAGTGGCATCAAAATTTAGCGCGCTTGCTGTGCAGTCCGAATCGGAAAGGGAAAGATTTTTGGCTCTGGGTGCAAACGATAAGCATTTGAGCGTCTGCGGAAATATCAAACTCGACGGACTGAAAGCCTGTCCGCCGGAAGAAACTGCCCTGATTCGCGAAAAGTTGAATTTGAAAAGCGACGAGCTCGTGGTTGTTGCAGGCTCAACGCATGAAGGCGAAGAAACAGCATTTTTGAACGCCCTGCTAAAGCTCAACGGAAAGTTCAGGCTCATTCTAGTTCCCCGTCATCCCGAACGATTTGAACGTGTTGCACAAATAATTGAAAGCAAAGGATTCAGACCACGCCGCTTCTCTCGGCTTGAATCTTTTGAAAGTAGTGATGACGTCTATTTGCTCAACACAATCGGCCAGCTCAACAAATTCTATTCGCTGGCTGACATTGCTTTCGTTGGCGGCACCATTGCAAAAATAGGCGGACATAACCTGGCCGAGCCCTGCGTTTACGGCACACCAGTTATATGCGGCTCGCACATTCACAAAGCAAAAGACCTATTCCAAAAACTGAGCGAATGCTCAGCCCTGATTCAGGTGCATGATGAAAAAGAGCTTACATCCACACTGCAATCATTGCTAGACTCGCCTGAGAAGCGCTCTGAGCTTGGTGAAAACGGTAAGCAATTCCTGGCAGATAGTCAGGGAGCACTTGCTAAAACCCTGGCATTGCTGGAAGAATACCTCGGGCAAAAGAGTACCGAGACACAGGCTAAGGTCGAAACAGCATCAGGGGGGCTGCGGAGATGAGCTGGTATGATCCAGAAAACATGCAAGAGCAGCTGCTCCATTCTTTCCTGAAGCCACTTGTACCCTTGTATTACGCCGGCGCACTTTCTAAATTGAAAGGTTATGAAAGCCGCATACTGTCCAGCAAAACACTGGGTGTGCCAGTCATCAGCATCGGCAACCTTACAGTGGGCGGCACTGGAAAAACACCAGTGACCATAGATCTTGCTCGCAACTTGATGCAATTTGGCTTAAAAGTTGGAGTACTAAGTCGTGGCTACAAACGTCAATCTAGCCAGAAAGTTCTGGTTGTGAGCGACGGCAGACAGATTTTGGTTGACTCTATGCAAGCGGGCGACGAGCCTTACTTGATTGCAAAGTCAACTCCCGGGGCAGTCGTCATAGTCTCTTCAGACCGCTATGCAGGCGGTCAACTTGCAATCAATGATTATGGCTGCGACGTTTTGATTTTGGATGATGGCTTTCAACATCTCAAACTGAGCCGAAATTTTGACGTTGTCATTTATGATTACAACGACGACCCGAGCACCCTGCAACTCCTGCCGGCCGGTCGATTGAGAGAACCTCTCGCTTCAATTTCGAGAGCCGACTGCCTTGTTATCAGCAAGGTTCCGGACAATCCAGATCCCAAAAGACTTAGCGCCATTAGAATTATGGCAAACAACTACAAGCCCGGCATTCCAATACTCAGCTGCCGATTTGAAGCAGACAAGTTTCACCGGGTTTATTCAAATCAGAATGTGACTATCACCACCCGCGGTGAAGGCACTCGTGTTTTTGCATTTTGCGGCATAGCCAGACCCGAAGGCTTTTTCAAAAATCTGCTTGAAGCCGGCTGTGTCGTTGTCGGCAAGCAAACTTTTCCAGACCACCACTGGCTGAGCAGCGCAGAGCTGGAAAAACTTAGCGCCGATTTCAAAAACTCAGGCGCAGAATTTCTTGTCACTACTCAAAAAGACCGCGTGCGCTTGCCAGATGACTTTATCGACCAGGTGCCCCTGGCTGAGTTGGCACTTTCAACTGTCTGGGAAAACATGGAAATAACAGACATTCCAACTCTAAGAAATATGCTCAAAAGGAAAAGAGCATTAGTAGGCGGGCTTGCTAAATGACGCAGGCGCCACCCGCCGCCGCTCGTATACTTGTAGTACGTTACCGTTTTATTGGCGATACTATTTTGACTGTGCCGTTCTTGCGCAGTCTGCGCAGCGCATATCCGCATGCTCAAATTGACGTTCTGGTGGGGCCTCAAAGCGGCGAAGTCCTCTCTGGTTGCCCTTATATAAACGAACTTATCACTTACGATACTACTCGCTTTCACAAATACGACAGCGGCAAGGGTAAAGCTCGCTCTTTTTGGTCATACGTTTTTGAACTGCGCAAGCGAAAATACGACACTGCATTTTTGCTGAAACGCTCATTATCATCAGCTCTCCTGGCACTTTTGATCGGCTGCAAAAGCCGCATTGGTTACGCAAGTTCCGGCCGTTCTTTCTTGTTGAGCAAAGCAGTAGCCTGGAACCCTAAAATACATGAAGTCGAATCAACCCTTGATGTACTGCGCTCTGTCGGTATTCCCATAGTCAACACAGACATGGAAGCCTGGATTTCAGAAGAGGAAAAGAGCGATACTTTTGCAATTGTTCCTGAGCTAAAAAGCGATAAACTAAAAGTCTTGTTTCACGCAGCAGCAGCGCACCCCGACAAGATTTATCCGCTGGAGAATTGGGCAAAAGTTATTCAAAAGATTTGCGCTTCGCAAAACGTGCTTCCATTTTTTTCCGGTGCAGCCCAAGACCTGAGCACCTACGAAGAGCTCGAAAAACTAAGCGGCATAAAAGCGGTGATTACAGCTGGGAAATTGAGCTTGCGCCAGAGTATGGCATTGCTTGGCGAAATGGATTTAGCTATATGCACAGACTCAGGACCGGCCCATTTGTCTGCAGCTGCAGGAACTCCTACAATTACACTTTTTGGACCTACAGACCCTCAAAGATGGCGTCCCTGGGGCGAAAAGCACATAGCTTTGTTTGACAGCAATCTCAGTTGCCGCCCTTGCAATTACAAAAAAACATGCGACGACAAGCGTCAATGCCTGACTGAATTGTCTCCAGATTTAGTGGTGGCAACTGCGCTGAATATACTGAAAGATCAAAACCTGAAAACAGTACGCTGAGCCAAACTGCAATCAGATTTCTCGCCGACCTTCCATTGCTTTGGAAAGAGTCACATCGTCAGCATATTCAAGATCTGAGCCCATAGGCAGACCAAACGCGATGCGGCTAATTCTCACTCCACAAGGTTTTAGCAGCTGGGTCAAATACAAAACAGTCGCGTCACCTTCAACTGTCGGATTGATTGCCAGAATCACTTCTGCAACAGAGCTGCTTTGAAGACGTTGAATCAACTCACGGATACTTAGCTGATCTGGCCCACGACCATCCATCGGCGAAATAAGACCGGTTAGAACGTGGTAGCTGCCTTTGTATTCACGCGACCGCTCAAGTGCAATCACATCTCGAGGGTCTGCCACCACGCAAATAACAGATTTGTCACGCCGTTCGTCAACGCACAATTCACATGGATTTTGAGCACTTAGATGAAAGCAAATGCTGCAATGCTTGACCTTATCTTTCGCGTCGACCAGTACGTCGGCAAAAGTTTTCACTTCTTCCTCAGATAAGTCGAGCACAAAAAACGCCATGCGCTGGGCCGATTTCGGACCAACGCCGGGAAATTTTTGAAACTCTTCAATTAGCTTGGCGAGTGGTCGAGTAAAGAACATCAGCGCCCTTAAAGTTTAAAGTCCCAAACCAGGGGGCAACTTCATTCCGGCAGTCAAGCTGTCAGCGCGTTGCTTCATCAGGGCTGAGGCTTTGTTTGAAGCATCTTTGACAGCAGCAAGAACGAGGTCTTCCAATGTCTCAATATCATCAGGATCGACAGCTTCTTTTTTGATTTTTACCGATTTGAATTCGGAGTTGCCATTGCAAATCACAGTGACGGCGCCACCGCCAGCAGTGCCTTCGACCATAATCGCCGCAAGTTCAGCCTGCATTTTGGCCATGTCTGTTTGCATTTTAGAAAGTGAGTTCTGCGCATCGCGCATCATTTTGGCCCAGTCTTGAGTCATCGTTAAAAATCCTCCGGTGGAGATAAATTATCCCACATGAGAAAGCAGAAGCTGCCTTCTCTTCTGCTTCAATTCAGTCCTTAAACTTTTTGAAACTCGCCCATTTGGGGTTTCAATTTGTTAATCCTCTCTATATATGCAATCGACAGGCGGGCTATACTGTGTATGTTGCCAATGAGTGCTACCGGGTGTAAAGACATGCAAGATTACGAAACTAGCGAGGACAGCTCGACAGCTTTAGAAGAAGAAAGCTCAAGCGACAAAGTAGGCGCTTTAGTTAAGTCACTTTTCAAAAGATTAGTTGTGTTTATCTGCTTCGGACCTGGAGTCCTGGGGGTTCTGTGGATTATTGGTCGCCTATTCAAGCGCTAAAGCCAAAAGATGCCGTCGAGGCACTTTCCAAGCGCAACCCGGACTTTATCAAGCTCTATGCCGGAGTCGAAGACGAGTTCGGCTTTAATATTGAGACTTTTGCCCGCTGGGAGCGCTATTTCCGCTTCTTGAATGAAGAACACTTCAAAACCAAGATTAAGGGCATCGAAAACATTCCAAGCGAAGGCAGAGTAATCCTTTGCGGCAATCACTCCGGTCTTCTGCCCATGGACGGTGGTCTTCTGACATCAGCCATGTGCTGCTCACACCCGCATCCTCGCCGGGTCAGGTTCCTGGCTACCGATTGGTTCTTCAGTACGCCGGGTTTGCGCGAATGGGCGATGGAAACCGGACAGGTCAGAGCTACCAAAGAAAACGCAGTCAAAATACTAAATGCCGAAGAAATTCTCGGTATTTACCCTGAAGGGCTCAGAGGCGTCGGCAAAACTTTCGCCGAACGTTATAGAGTTCATGATTTCAATCCTGGCTTTGTTCAACTAGCTATTCAAACCCAAACACCGCTTGTGCCCATAGCCACTGTAGGCGGTGACGAAATCTACCCCAACTTCGTAAATGTGAAAAGCATGGCACAGTTTTTGAAGATGCCATTTTTCCCACTCACAACAAGCTTTCCCTGGATGCCCTTTCCTCTGATGTTTGTGCCTTTGCCGGTTAGGTGGGCGATGAAAATTCATCCGCCTATCAAATTGGATTATCCTCCCGAAAAAGCCAACGACAGAAAGTTAACACTGAAGATAGCGCGTGAAATTCAATATCAGATTCAACGTGATCTGAACGAATTACTGCGCGAACGTAAATCCGCATTTTCCGGATGGGATGGTGAATAGTGAGTTTTTCAGATTCTTACAAGTCATATATCAAAGCCGCACGCAAAGCTACGCAATTCGGCTCTAATCTCAAGACCATGGCGCAGATTGAACCGCTGCTAGCCTGGCTCTACAAAAACTGGTGGCACGTCGACTGCGACGGCATCGACCGCCTGCCGCAAGAAGGACCAGCCCTGATTGTCGGCAACACAGCCGGCATAATTCCGTGGCCCGGCATCATGCTGGCTTATGCACTCATGGTGAAAAGAGCCTTCCCGCGACGTCTCAATATCATGTGCGAGATGGGCTGGATTGAAGATGAAAGAGTCCATCACCTGGCACGCGAACTTGGTTTTGTACCATGGTCTGCAGACAATGCCAAAAAACTTTTTGCCAAAGGCGAATTAGTCGCAGTATTTCCTGAAGGTATCCAGGGCGCAGTCAAGCCATTTTCCGAACGTTATCGTTTGCGTGAATTTGACTGGACACGCATTTTGCCTGCATTAGAAGAAAACGTCAAAATTTTCTCGATGGCGACTGTTGGATGCGACGAGTCTTTCCCGATTGTGGCAAACCTTGATTTCGTAGCCAAGTTGCTTGAAATTCCGGCATTTCCAATCACTCCATTTATGCCATTGCTCCCGTTTCCGTTCAGCATGGCGTCGCTGCCAGGACACTGGCAAATGAAAGTCTTGAAGGCTACAGAGTATGCCAAAGTAGAATCAAGAAACGAGCGCTACGAAACAGCTTTAACACTTTCAAAAAATCTCGAAGGAAACGTGCAAGCTGAAATCAATCGCATGCTGCGAGCCCGCAACAAATCAGTAATTTGATCTGCGATGCCTTCAGACAATTACGATTACGCACTTTCATTCAATTCAGCCTGGACTTTCAGCCGAGGTCTTACTCGTGATTTGCTTGACGAGATGACTGAGTCTGATTTGCTTTTTTTGCCAGGACCTCAGTTAGGCGCGTTTTGGAAACAATTCAGACACGTAGGCAGAGTTCAGGAGTGCTATATCGAAGCGCTCAGCACCGGCAATATCAACTTTTCTCCGGAAGGCAAAAGTTATGATCAGGGTCCTTCTAAAAAATGGCTGCAAGCTTATCTCAAACGACTAGATGACTCTCTTTTCGAATTAACGGCAGACCTTGATTGGACAGCTGAAATGGACTGGTTTGGCGAAAAGGTCAAAGTCTTTGAGCATCTAATGCGCCTTGTCACACACGAAACATTGCACCACGGGCAGTGGATCGTTTATATGCGCTTGATGAACAAAACATTCCCAGAATCTTGGGGAGTCTGGGGACTTTAAGTTTGCGACTTTGGCAAACTCAAAAGAACAGATCAGATATACAAAGCACCATATTCAATATCAAGCAGATTGCTGCTGTCGTCTATTAGCATTTCAGACAGCAGCCTCTAAACGCTTGCTAGCACTGACTTACTGGAAACTATTGCGCTTGAAAAAATCTTGAAACGGCAACTATATTGTGACGCATTAAAAATAATTGCTTATTAGAAAGCTTCTGCCATAATGAGTTGGCGACTGACTTTTTAGGGTTCATGTTTAAGCGTTACGCGCAAGGAATGAGCATATGCATAAGTCAATAATGCTTCTTCTCCTTATTCTTCTCGGCTGCTGCATTCCAGCCGACGCAAGCGACAAGCCCAGGCTTGTTCCAAGCAAGCAGCTTGCTAAATATGTCGTCGAAAATTTAGACCTTTCCAGCATAGCCTCTTCAATCGGCTATCGCTGGCAGCCAAACAAAAGCACATTTGCTGATTACGATTTCAGACCAGAGTACCTCAGCCCAAACTCCGCAAGACTTGAAAGCAGAGCAAAAGACTGGTTGTTTGAACTTGTCGTTCTCAACCACGACAAAAATACAATCACTATTGGCTTACATGATGTGGCGCAAAATGGTGTCGCATACAATACCGAGTCAATTTTGCAACTGCACCCTTCACCGGTTAATGGCAAGCTCGTAGCATCAAAATCAGCATGGATAGCCGCAGGGCTCTAAGCCCTCTCGGTATTTCCTACTGTTAATTAGTAAGCATTTCTTTCATACAAGTAGAACGCGCCGGCTCTAGCTTGACATTGTCGGCAACGCCACGTATTCATACAAAGCAAATATGCAACAAACAGTTGTTTCGAAGCAAGGCATATAGCTACTTGGCAGAAAGACCTGAGATAGGCTCTGAGCTATAATTTCGATGGTTAGCTGAGTGCCGATTGCGCAAAGTGAATGTATCCAGATTGCGCGCATAGTCAAGATAGCAACCGTGCGTCAATTACTAAGCAACTAAGACAAAAACAGTGATTTTAGATCAACTATCTTTCAGAGCAAAAGTCCAACTGGCAAGAGCAGTAGCATTGCTGATTGTCATAGCAATCATCGGCATATGCTTTTATGTCAACTGGCAAGGAAGCGAAGCAGGCAAAGTTGCTAAAGCAGAATCAATGCTCAAATTTGATCATAGCAAGAAAAGCATTCTTGACTGCCTTGACATAGCCGGACATCTGGCGCATGAAGGCAAAAGTAAGTCGGCGCAAAAAATTGAACTTGCTGTAGATAACGCCATCAAGACTGACAAAAGCGACCTGAACAGCAAGGCAAAACTCTACCTGGAAATAGCAAACGAGCTATCAAAACGCGGCGATAAAGAAATCGCCTTTGACTACGCTTTTAAGGCTCTGTCGTCTCTAGAGGAAATAACAAAAGGCGGCGGTCCATCCGGCAATCAATTTGCGATGATTGATGAAGCCGCGTCATTGATGCTTCAAGCGAAAAAAACTCTTGACGCCGAACAACTAAAATCAGCCTTGTCACTGTGTGACCGAAGCACAGACATTGTTGAAAGAGAATGCAAAGACCATATTTTAGACCTGGCTCTAAAAGCTCTGGCAGCTAATGTTGCAGCTCCAAACGATGCCTCCATCAGATGTATGTTTGCAAAAAACATTGTTCTGGCAAAATCGGACAAGCTAGCTGAATTAGACAAAAGCTTGCGTAAATCTTTTGACACTCTGAGTACTTTGCAGTCGCCTACCGCTATCCGCAAAAGCCCAGACCCATGCTATCTTCAACACCTGATTGATATTGCTGCGGCTCTGGCGCGCACAGATTCCATCGCCTCTGCCAAATATATAGACTCAGCCGAAGACATCTACAAGAAAGTTGATCCAAGCACAATAGATGAGACGACCCAACGCGTTTTAGCACAGTGCAAAGAAAAAATGTCCGAAGTGTATGTTGCACTGGGCAATAACGAGAAAGGCCTGGACAGTGCACGTGAAGCGGTCAGGCTGCGCCCTCTCCAAGATGCTGACAGCGCAGCATGTGTAAATCAACTTCTCAGCGCATTGCTGGCTAGCGGAAAAGCAAGCGAAGCAGACCCTATCGCAAGTGCAGAATACAAATTTTTCAAAAGCCAGGACAAAAGCGACGCTGACTTACTGGCGCAACGTGGAGCCTGCATACAACAATATTTTGCTGTTTTGATTGCAGAGAAAAAAGCCAACCAGGCAATCAGTATGCTTAACAGTGAAATAAAAGAACAGAAGAAAAATCTTCCCGAGTCCGCCTTGACAGTTATAAACCTGAATTGCAAGCTTGCTGATTATCACCTTGCGCACAATCAATTGAAAGCCGCGGCTGAGTGCAGCAAACTTATCGACGCAGCAGCCAAGTATCTAAAAGGCGATGAAAAGCTGCACGCAGACATCTTGCTGCTTACTTACGCCGTTCAAGCAAAGACACCGGCAATTGCTGTTAGTGCAAGCCGAGATGCAATTGCAGAGTTAAACAAAAATCATCGCTCCGACATTCAACAAGAGTACATAAGCGGGCTTTGTACAGCTTTAGATGCGCTAAAGAAAGAAGACAATCAAGATACTTACAAACAAGCCATAGATTTGATCAGAGCCGGATTTCAGCAACAACTTGTTTCCGGCGATGCCGACCCAGTCGCACTGGCAAAAGTAATCAACGATTTGGGCAGCTCAGGAGAGGAACAAATCGCCGATGCGCTTAGATCTGAAGCAAAAGAAAAACTCAATCCTGCAAAAGCGAGCGTGTTTTTATCGCGCAGCATGGATTTCGTCGTAAATGGCGAAAAGGACACAGCTCAATATGCAGATCCCAAACAAGCTGTGAAGGTCTACCTTGACCTGGCTCACAACATGCTGAACAAAGACGATGACGCAGCTTTCAAAAACGCTTTTGAAGCCATGAAAATCATGAATGTACTATCGTCAAAAAATCCTGAGCTGCGCGCCGATTTTCTTGAAAGCATAGAAGATGCCGCCGGCATCATGCTGCAATGCAAGCAGGCAGCTGACGCAGACCAAGCCAGAGTTCTTATGCGCCTCTGCACCGCAGAAGCACAATTTCTCAAGAACAGCGACAAAGACCGCATTTTAGATCTGGCGCTAGCAGCTCAAAGCAAAAACGATCTTCCAGTTAGTGAAGACGTCATCAATTTGATGTTGCTTAGAGATGAAAATCTTGCCCGCAGAGGGCAGGTTGCGCAGCTAGATACACAAATAGTAAAAACAAAACATGCTTTGAGTTCTGCCAATCAGATCGACTTGGCTTTTGCTTCGCACCTGAGCTCACTTGCAGAAATGCTAAATCAACATCACGAGCAACTTGCTGCAAGACGTTATCTCAGCCAGGCAAAGAAAGTGCTTGAAGAAATTTCAACGAGCAACAGTTCACCAGGCACCAATCCCCTGACTCCTTCTACACCAGCGCAATCAAGTCCAGCAGTCGACCAATTCAAATTAGCCGAAGCCTGGAACAGAATCGCCACAGGATATGCTCAAGTGGGAGAAGCACAATCAGCATTGATTTGTGCAAAAAAATGCATGTCCTTAAGACCTTTACGTGATTTAGGCAGTGGTCGCTATCAAGTCAACCTTATAGATAGAACAATCGATACAGGCGATTATGGCTCTGCTGAAGCATCTGCAGCCGACTTATACCGCTTTGCCAAATCACAAGCAGCAAGCCCCGACATGCTTGCCTTGCGCGGCATGGCCGCTAACCGTTTATTCAAAATCGAAAAAGCATTGCATAAAGATGCACAAGCTGTTGCAATTGCAAATGAAGAAATAGAAGCACGCAAGAGTTCTCCAAACGCTCAGCCTATGCAAACAATTGCTTTATATAATGACCTGGCCAACTACTATTTGACTAACAATGACGCGGCATCAATTGCCACATGCTTGAATGGCATCAAGCAAGCCAAAGACACGCTTAAAGCAGATCAAAAATCAGCATTCGAGCATTCGTCAATGCAAAGAGATTTGATCAACTTAGCACTAAAGGTAAATGATGAAAAGCTGGCTAGCACAGCACTAACAGAAATGACAGCATATAGAGACCTGGACAGGGCTATGGCAATTAAGTCGCCACAAAAATGGTGGGCCACTGCACTGAACACATTCAAGAAGGCAGATGATCAAAAAGCGTATAAACAAACGGTCGACTTAATAAAGGACGGCTGCTCGCAGCAGTTAAGTCGCAATGCTGCAGATCCGACATTTATAGCTGATGCAATCAATGAATTAGGCAACGCAGGCGAAGACAAAGCTGCTACTCAATTGCTCAACGATGCTCAAAAAAGATTCCAGGCAAACGCCCGTGAAATATTCAATGCGCGTTGCAAATACACAGCTCCGCAGACAGCACCATCGGCGAAGACCGATGCGACAAACAGCGCAACGCCGGTAAGCAATGATGCACAAAAACCAAACGAGAGAGGAAGAATCGACGCAGACCAGTAAGCCTGCGTCGATTTCGCTTTATCATTTTGTCTTCTTACTTGCCAGAACCAGCAGGCAGTGAAATTGTTGAAGGAACGCTGAACAAGTCTTGCTTTTTCTGCAGCCCTTTCACTACTTCAGGAGTGACGCCCAGATTGGTTTGCAACAAGTAGCCAGGGTTGCTTGCCAGCCACTGAGACAAAGAAATCTCCTGGTAGTCGCCTGAGTTAAACACAGCCAGCATCTCACAGTCTTCCTGACCAATCGACTCGATGTAGTGTCCATAACCCATTGGCACATACCCAACATCACCAGGCTCAAACTCACGAGTAATTTTTCTGCCCTGCGAGCCAAACACAGTCATGCGGGCGCGCCCTTTCAAATAGTATTGCCATTCATCGCAATTTGGATGCCAGTGCATTTCGCGAATTGCAAATGGTTTCAATTGCAAGATTGCACCAGACATTGTGCTCGAAATCGGAAATTGCTTTTGAGAAACGAGGTTAAATGTCCCGCCCGGCACTACTTCTGGAATCTTTGCACCGAGCTGAAAACGGTGAGTCAGGGGCGGCGGATTTTGACTTGCAGGTGGTGGGTCTGCGGGCAATGAAGTCGGCACTGGTCCTTGTGCAATATAAACTTCACTCTTGGGGAATTTATCAAAAGCCGATACAGGCATGCCGAATTCTTTTGCCAAAACTTCTTTGGGAGTTTGTGCCAGCCAATCGCTCATGCTAAATGTAGCGAACTCTGAGAAATAGCCGCTGTCGAAAACAAGAATAAAGTGCACTTCCTCAGGACCGATACCCTGAATTGAATGTCCATGACCACGAGGGAAGTACCATACATCTCCAGGTCCAAAGTCTTTTATTTCAGAGCGTCCTTGTGGGTCAATCACTGTAACGCGACAATGTCCCGACACAACGTAAGACCATTCAGCTGCGTTAGCATGCCAGTGCAATTCACGCAGTCCGCCTGGCTTAAGAAACATATTTACGCCGGCAAGTCCCTTCGATATAGGGAAGTTAACCGCTGTTGCTTCGTTTGAACGTCCGCCCTCGTAGGTTTTCATGGGCTCTTTACTGAGCTGATATCGAATCTCAGGCATAGTGTCTTGAGACAGAGCAACTGCTTCAGCAACAGTGTTGATTGTTTTGCTACCGGCTAAATGCTTCTCTGCCGCGCCGACTTGTGTGCCTGCTAGTGCGTAGATAAACGCTGCCACAGCGCACGCTGATTTACGAAATCCTTTCACGAGGGTCTCCTGCTTTCTAAGTCTGCACATTTTAGCAAGTAGACGATGAAATGAGGCTTTGGGCCGTCTCATCTAAATGCAAAGGGGTTCTTGACGACTCGATTTCGATTGCGCAATAGCGCAATTAAAGCAATGCCTCTTTGCTAAAATCAATAAAACAGCCTTCCAATGCATAATTGGACCCGGTTACTTTTGAACTACGGCACTGATTCAATCCAAATGAGGTCACTATATGGCTACCCAGGATAACAATGAGAATGAATCAGGGAACTTGAAGCCCGAAAGCAAAAATACAGACAAAGCTAAATACTCACAAAAGGACTATCACCATCCCGCAGCCGCATGGGGCGCTGCATTCAGCGTCGGCAGAATTCTTGTAGAACAAGACGCGATAGTTGATGGTGTCCGCGCAATTTTCAAAATGAATCATGAAGACAGCGGATTCGATTGCCCAGGATGCGCCTGGCCGGACGATCGCAAAGGTCTGCGCATGGACATTTGCGAAAATGGAATAAAACATGTCACCTGGGAAATGACAAAAAAGCGGGTTGACCGAGAATTTTTTGCCAAACATACAGTCAGCGAACTTCTAAATTGGAGTGACTTCCAATTGGAAAATGAGGGACGCTTGACAGAACCCATGGTGTATAACTCCTCTACAGATCACTATGAAGCCATTTCGTGGAATGACGCATTTGCTCTTATCGGGCGCCACTTACGCTCACTAGAAAGTCCTAACAAAGCCAGTTTTTACACATCGGGCAGACTCTCAAACGAAGCAACATTCCTCTATCAGCTTTTTGCCAGAGAATTTGGAACAAACAACTTACCCGACTGTTCCAATATGTGTCATGAAGCCAGCGGTCGGGCAATGAATGCTTCTCTTGGCACAGGCAAAGGCACTGTTGATTTGATTGACTGGCAAAAAGCCGATGCAATATTTGTCATTGGCGTAAATGCTGCAACTAATTCGCCGCGCATGTTAAGTGCACTTGCCGATGGTGTCAAAGAAAGAGGAATGAAAATAGTACATATCAATCCTCTAGTCGAAGTGGCGGCTACCACAGCAATAACTCCGCACGAAATTCTGGACATGATTACTTTCAAAGCAACTTCGACAAGTTCTTTGAATTTACAACCAAAAATCGGCGGCGACATGGCCATTATGCGTGGCATTGCCAAATACCTCTTTGAAAAATTTGAAGTCGATAAAAGCAGCATTGACACAGCGTTTATCCAGAAGTACTGCTCAGGTTTTGATGAATACAAAGCTGTTTGTGATGCAACCAGTTGGGAAGACATTCAGCGTTTTTCTGGCTTGAGTGCCGAGCAAATTCGCGCCGCGGCTGAAATTTACAGACAAGCTCCATCTTGCATCATCAGCTGGTGCCTGGGCATCAGTCAGCAAGAATTCGCCGTAGACACGATAAGAGAAATAGTCAATGTATTATTGATGCGTGGCAATATTGGCAGAGAAGGTGCTGGTCCCTGCCCGATTCGTGGGCATAGCAATGTGCAGGGCAACCGCACTTGCGGCATTCACCATGCACCTCCTGAAGCTTGGCTGGCAAGAATGGATGCAGCATGCAACATAAAATCGCCACGCGCACACGGGCTTGATACGGTTCGAACAATCGAAGGCATGTACAACGGTTCTGTAGAAGTATTTTTCGGCATGGGAGGAAATTTCGCTTCCGCAACACCCGATCGCGATCGAACATTTGAAGGGCTGAGGCGTTGCAAGCTTACAGTGCATGTAAGCACAAAGCTAAACCGCAGCCATGTGGTGCACGGAAAAGAAGCACTCATACTCCCCTGTCTGGGACGCACAGAAAAAGACATGCAGGCATCAGGTCTTCAAAAAATTACTGTTGAAGACTCGATGAGCATGGTTCATTTGTCTGGCGGTATGAACGAGCCGGCATCACAACATTTGCTTTCAGAACTAGCAATTGTAGCTGGCATGGCTAAAGCTACACTTACGAATTCAAAAACACCATGGGACGAATATATCGCCAACTATGACTTAATTCGCGACAAAATGGGCGAAGCCATTGCTGGTTTTGAAGACTTCAACAATAGAGTAAGACAGCCCCTGGGATTCCGTCTCAAACAAGACGCACGTGAATTGACATTTAACACGCAAAGCAAACTAGCAAATTTCTCAGCAGCGCAATTACACGATCCATTGCCACCGCCAGGCAAGCTGGTTATGAGCACCATGCGTTCGCATGATCAGTTCAACACCACTGTATATTCTGATAACGACAGGTACAGAGGAGTAAAGGGACTTCGCAATCTTTTGCTGATGAATGAAGATGATATGAAAGAACGAGGGCTTGCTCAATTCGATCTCATCGACATCACAAGCTTCGCTAAAGACGGCTCAAAGCGAACGGTAAAAGAATTTAGAGCAGTGAAATACAATATCCCTCGAGGATGCGCCTCTGGCTATATGCCAGAACTAAACGTACTTTGTCCCATTGGCGATTTTAGTGCGCAAAGCGATCAACCTATGATGAAACAAATAATCATAGAAGTAGTGGCAAGTGCAGCCAAAGCAAAACGGAACTAATCGCTGAATATGTCAAAAACATTGAACAAGCGAAGCATTAAAACTTTAGACACACTGAAAGTTGAAGGCAACCTCAGTTGTGCCAGAGAAGACGTACTGAGCGTTGAAGAACCACTAGAAATTCGTATACAACAAAACTGCGACGGAAAAACAAAACTCCACCCAGTTGCAGTAACAATGCGCACTCCTGGTGACGATAAAGAATTGTCGGTCGGCTTCCTATTTAGTGAAGGCATCATCAGTAATTTCAACGACATTGAAAAGATAGAACTCGAAAAATGCAACAGCGTAACTATAGTCTTGAAAGAGAATCTATTCATCGACCCCGAAGTTTTCGCCAGGCACTCTTTTGTAGCTTCAAGCTGTGGCGTTTGCGGCAAGAAATCCATTGCGGCAGTTAGAGTAAAACGACAATTTGAATGTCTGCACGATACACCTCTGTTAAGTTCGGACATCGTTCACAAACTACCATCAGTGCTTCGTCTTTCACAGGAGCATTTTGAACATACGGGCGGAATTCATGCATCAGCCTTATTTGATACATCAGGCAACGCATTAAACATCAAAGAAGACGTGGGCCGGCACAACGCCTTAGACAAACTCCTGGGGTCTGAATTTATAAAAGACAGACTGCCATTAACCGATAAAATCCTGATGCTGAGCGGACGAATAAGTTTTGAGCTGGTTCAAAAAGCGGCACATGCAGGCATTCCGATAATAGTAGCAGTCGGAGCGCCATCAAGCCTGGCTGTCCAATTGGCTGAAGAATGCGATATGACCTTACTTGGTTTTGTTAAAAATGGTCGTTTTAACGTTTATAGCGGGGCTCAGCGAATCATTGGCTTGGAAGAGAGCGGTCAAGCCTGAACGAGTCCGGACTCTATCGGGTATAAGTCTAAATATGAGAGCTATGGGTTCATAGAGTGTCCTATCCGCCCGGCAACAAGGATCTAAACGAAACGACCGAGTCTCTCGTAGATTCGGCGGATGATCCTATGGCAGACAATCTGATCGGCTTTGATTTAGCAGAGCGCTATCGAATAATACGACTGCTTGGCACCGGTGGCTGGGGCAATGTTTATTTGGCCAAACACTTAACCCTGGGCACGGATGTCGCAATAAAAATAATACACAAACACCTCAGTGGTGACGAAGGTGGGGTCAAAAGATTAGAACAAGAAGCCCAGTTATTAAACAGGCTCGACAGTCCAAATATAGTTCGAATAATCGACTACGGGCTCGTTCCATTTCCATACATCGTCATGGAATTCTTTGACGGCACTCCGCTAAACACATGGCTTAAACAAAATGGTGCGTTAGATCTAGAACTTGCGCTGGAATTGTTTACTCAAATTTGTGACGGCATGAGCAACGCCAGAGAACTCGGACTTGTGCACAGAGACCTCAAGCCTGGAAATATTTTGATAAAGATTGAAGACACAAGACTCAAAGCAAAAATTCTAGATTTCGGCATTGCTAAATTAACCGAAGACATAAGTGCCGGAGAAAGACTCACAACCACTGGAGAAATTCTTGGAAGTCCTCCCTACATGTCTCCCGAACAATGGACAGGTAGAGCAGATCACCGCTCTGATATTTATTCGCTGGGTTGCATCATGTACGAAGTACTGAGCGGAAAGCCGGCATTTACAGCCCAATATGGAATTGATTACCTAAACAAGCATGTACATGAATATCCGCCTAGGATGAAACAAGTTGCAAGCGGAAAGAAATTACCAGCTGTAATGGATGATATTGTACGAAAGTGCATCTTAAAATCGCCAGACAAGAGATATCAAACAAGCAGCGCGCTTAAAGCCGATCTCGAGCAAATAAAATCAGGACGCACAGTCAAAATTAAGCTACCCTCCGACGACAAACTTTTTTGCCCCAAAAACATAATCATAGCTTCATCGCTTACCGCTATTGGCGCAACTGCACTCTGGTTTGAGCACGAACCGATTGCATCTGAAATTTGCAAGAAGCTAAACGCCGATGGCGATAAGCTAAAGTCTGCAGGCAAGATTGAAGACGCCATAGGTAAATACAGACAAACGATAATGTTTGCACAAGTTCTTCCCAAGCAGGACAAACAAAAACTCCACGCGCTTCGGATGCTAGCTCTAGCTTTGAAGGAGCGCAAAGAATGGAAAGAATCAGAAAGCATCGATAAGCAAATTACGGCATTAACAGGAGCGACAGTCTCGCCGACCTTAGCCCAAATGATCGGCAATTGCAATTACCAGAAAAGCATGGGCAACCTGAAAGCAGCAGACACTTATTCTCGTCAGGCACTGAGTGAAGCAGCAATTTTAGGAACACATTCCCTTGCTTATTCTGCTGCTCTTGATGCACGCGGAGCTATCTTGAGATTAGAGGGACATCTGGATCAGGCACTTAAGACCCAAACAGAATCACTTGTAATTGCGGAAGATTTACTTGAACCAGAATGCGCAGAAATTGCCGAAAGACTGAACAACCTCGGGCAGGTATTCACAGCATTACAGCAATATGAAAATGCGGAGCGTGTTGAAAAACAATCACTAGTGATCAACACAAAGCTAGGCAAGCTTGATGAAGTTTCAACTAACATGAATAACATTGCGGTAGTTTATTTCAGGCTGCATAAGTATGCCGAAGCAAGCGACTGGTATTTGAAAGCGCTTGAACTGTGCAGAAAGAACCACGGCAGTAACGGCACAAACATTCTAAACAATCTGGCACAAATGAATTTCTTCACTGGTGATTACAAAGCATCGGTTGACTATTTTAAGCAGTGCCTTGAATTGCGAAAGAAAGAGGGCATCGACCAGACGCCAGACAGCGAAGTTCAATGGCGCGGGCTGGGCAAAGCATATATCAAATTGAAAGACTTCAAAAATGCAGAACCTTGCCTGATCGAAAGCCTGAGTTTTCTAGAACGAAACAAAGATCTGCCGGGACAATATCAGGTATTAGATTTGCTCGTTCAATTGGAAAAGAAGCTAAACAACAAAGATGCGGAAAAGACATATCAAGACAAGCTAAACAATCTAAATCACAAAACGCCCAGCGGCAAGTGACAGGATCAAACTTTTCCGATGTACTTCGCCCGCGGACGAATAATGCCACCATATGTTCGTTGCTCTTTTGCATGAGCGATCCACCCGGCAGATCGGCTGACAGCAAAAATGCTAGAGCCTGAGCCTGGGGGCAAAGAAAGAGCATACGATATCGCAGCTAGACCGACATCTAAATTTGGCGAACTACCTGTTTGTTCTTTGACACAATCGACAATTTCAACCAGTCTTGCCAGATTTTTGTTTTTTGAAGAGAGCGACTCGGCAGCTTCTATCAACAAGCGGGCTCGTGGATCGCCCCCGGCATAAAGTTCAGTACCAAATCCAGGAATTCGGTCTGAGTGTTTCATATAGTCCTTCAGCCATGCGGCGGCTGTTTTAAACTTGAAAGAGCTACCTACAATATCTTCAGCTCTTCGGCTGGCAGTTCCATGCATGCTGCCACTGAATGTGCCCAGAGCACTTAGCAAACAACTAAAGAGCGAAGCGTCGCATGAGGCAGCGATGCGGGCAGCTAGCGCCGAAGCATTCAATTCATGATCTGCGCAAAGCACAAGGGCAGAGTTAATTAGTTCGGCACGTTCTATCGATTTGCTAGCTGAAAGTGCAAAAAGCAATGTTTGAGCGATTGGAAATTTGCCTTCGAAAACGAAAAGATCTCTTTCTTCAGCAAGACCGGGCATCAATGCCATCGTTACGATGAGACGTCTAGCAGCATGAAACACTTCATCGGACAAAAGCCTGCGCGAAACCGGTTCTGATATTTCTACAGACACGATGAGCAATTTTAGTAAATCAAGATAGTCTAAATCAGACGAGGCAACTTTCTTCACTTGTTTTGGCAAAGCATAAGGCTCGGCCAGCAGCCATTCTGATGCAGAATACGGTTCTGTTTCCCATAGCAACTCGGCTATAGATTCAAATGCTGTTCCATTCTTTGCTAATTCAAGCGCATCCTGCCCACGATATCTATGACCATCGTTTCGAATTTCAGTAATTGAAGACTTGATGAGTGGCCCAGTCCACACAGCCGGCTCGGAATCCTTTGGATTTTTTATTCCTCTAGATGTGTTGCGCAGCTTCAGGAGTTCGCTAAAACGATAACAGCGCTCTCGTCCATTATTGGCTTGAATGCTTTCCAGCTGACCGCGGCTTGCATAAGCATACAAAGTTGCAGGCTTAACGCCCAAAAATTCCGCAGCCTGGGCTCCGCTGAGAAGCCTGTCTTCCTGTTCACTCAAGCAAAACGTCCTCTAATAGCCGCTCGCAGCCATTAGTGTACATCATGATGAAGTCAATCAATATATCAAGATTGTTAAAAGATGAAGGATTAATTTAGTGATGACTTGATTCCTTTCAATCAATATATCAATATATAGGTATGGAGTCCCTGATGACAGAACTCACCACGAAGGGGTAGCAGGAAATGAATCAAGCCAAAACAACACAGGTGCGAAACCTAGAATCAACCTGGAATGAAGACCCAAGATGGCAGGGCATCAAAAGAACATACTCAGCAGAGGACGTTGCACGCCTTCGCCCATCTATTAAGGTAGAGCACACTCTAGCCAAAGTAGGAGCAGAGCGCTTCTGGGAATTACTCAACTCAGAGCCGTACATCGTAGCTCTTGGAGCAATGAATGGTTCGCAAGCTGTGCAAATGGTTCGCGCAGGTCTCAAATCAATCTATTTAAGTGGCTGGCAAGTAGCTGCCGACGCAAACACTTCCAAGCAAACCTATCCCGACCAGAGTCTTTACCCATCAAACAGCGTTCCTGAATTGGTCAAGCGTCTAAATAATGCTCTCATGAGAGCCGACCAGATAGACGTAAGCGAAGGCAACCCGGGCAAAAACTGGTATGTACCGATCATGGCTGACGCAGAAGCCGGTTTCGGCGGACCAGTTCATGCTTTCGAACTAATGAAAATGATGATTGAGTCTGGCGCAAGCGGCGTTCATTTTGAAGACCAGCTGGCTTCAGAGAAAAAATGCGGTCACCTGGGCGGAAAAGTTCTCGTACCGACATCACAATTCATCAGAACACTAACGGCTGCACGCCTGGCATCAGATGTGCTCGACGTACCGACAATCATTGTGGCTCGCACAGATGCCCTCGATGCGACATTGCTTACTTCAGATATCGACCCGGCAGATAGACCTTTCCTCACCGGCGAACGCACACCTGAAGGCTATTTCCATGTCAAAGGCGGCATAGAACCAGTTATTGCAAGAGCACTGGCATATGCACCATACGCAGACTTGCTCTGGTTTGAAAGCTCTAAGCCAGACCTTGAAGAAGCAGAGAAATTCGCCAAAGCAGTTCATGCAAAATTCCCAGGAAAACTTCTGGCCTACAATTGCTCACCATCATTCAACTGGAAGCAGCACCTCGACGAAAAAACTATTGCCAAATTCAACGCTAGACTCGGCGAACTAGGTTTCAAGTACCAGTTCATCACCCTTGCCGGTTGGCACGCCACAAACCATGGCGCATTCAAGCTTGCATACGATTATGCCAGAGAAGGTATGCCTGCTTATGTACGCTTGCAAGAAGAAGAATTCGCCAGCCAGGAACAGGGCTACACAGCTGTGCGACACCAGCGTGAAGTTGGAACATCCTACTTCGACCAGGTACTTATGGCTGTTAGCAACGGTAAAGCATCCACGGCTGCACTCAAAGGTTCTACAGAAGAATCACAATTTGCCGGCAACTGCGAAAAAACCGAATCATCTTGCTCCGAATCGACTAAGAAAGAAAAGCAAGTCCAGGTTCAAGTACCAGCTGGCATTCGCTAACTAAGATAAGTCCTTGCTGAAAAGCCTGACTTCTTTCGAAGCCAGGCTTTTTGCTATGCCTTAATCGGATCAATGAATGATAATGCGTCCGTACTAGGCTTATACTCCTGCCGGCGATGCGGCTTTTTTAACTTCGTTGAGAGCAGCTTGCAGCTTTGTCTCATCTTCGTGAGTTAGTGATGTTTTCAACACTGTGCCACCGGTGCCTTTGATTTCTTCCAGCACTTTATCAACAGTGACTTTGCGAACAAGAACAAATAAAGCAGAGCTACCTGGCTTCAATGTCTCGGACAATTGTTTCATAAAATCGTCGTTTACGCCAACATCAGTCAATGCGCCTGAGATTGCTCCCGAAGCAGCTCCAACTGCAGCACCGATGAATGGGCTGAGGAACAATGCTCCGATGAGCAAGCCCCAAAATGTGCCAGTAACTGCGCCGTATGAAGTAGGATCCCACATTTGGTGTAGTTTGATTTTTCCATCAGGCTTTTTGACAGCGATGACAGCGTCTTCAACGTCGATCAAATATTCTCTTTGCAACTTAATCAAAGTGAGTCGTACTTCTTCAGCCTTGTGAACATCGTCGTAACCAATAACAATCAAGTCGCTCATGACATTCTCCCTGCGTAAAAAATACGCACTAAATTAGATGAGCAATATTTTGACTTGTTTGAGCATGCAAAATGAAAACTAATCATCAAATGTTCAGCATCTAAATTTTTCACTCTAAAAGCTTCCCCCTCTTGCGATCAGTTGCTTGGCACCCTCTCGATAACTAAGGGGTGAAAGGCGGCTCCTATTTGACTTCAAAAACTTGCCCACAGCTTTCGGCGAGGTCTTGCTGTATTCGCGCAACGCCCACCCGATGGCTTTGCGAATGAAAAACTCATTTTCAGGTGCCAGTTTCAAACACAAATCAAAAAGCTGCTCTTCGTCAGTTTCATTCTTATGATGCAAATGAACAAGAAGCGTCGAGCGACGAATCCACATGTCTTTGTCTTTTGCCCATTTATTTATAATAGGCTTGATACTTTTGCGCTCTGCAAGATAGGCCTCCCCAACGAGATCAGCAGATACCGTATCTACAATATCCCACCAGGCTCCCTCTCGTATTAAGCGCTCATATAATGGAATGGCATCTTTAGTTTTGAAATGCTGAAACGCATCAGCATAATTAATAGCCATGTATTTTTCTTCGCGGTGTGGTTCTTGCCACAATGCCAAAACACAGTCTTCATATTCTGCTAAATCACGTGGAACAAATTTCTTTTTGATCTCTCGCAAAATTGGCACACGCAAAGGCTTTTGTACCCCATAGAAAGGCATGTCAGTCTTCATATATGCAGCCATCCCCGCGGCCAATTCGGCATCGCGGAGACGGCTAAGTGAATTGCGCACATGCTCAACAAGTTGAGCGCTAGAACTTGTTTGCCTTTTTAGAGACATGTAAATTCTCAGTCAGTCACTGTTTGCTTTCTTTCAATTTTGAAAGCCTTTTCGTTCAACTTGTCTGCCATTTTGAGCACTTTTTCGCGCTCTTTTTCAGGCATGTTCGGAGTCAAACTTACGTAAGCGCGATAATGCTGGGACGCTTCTCGCAATGATGGTGGATTTTTGGGGAAGAACTTTTTGAGCGCTTCAGCCAACCCAAAGTGAGCATCAGCAAGCCGCGGGTTCAAATATGCGGCGTTGCGATATTGGTCAATCGAACTTGCAAGTTGTTTCTTCCTAGCCAGGTCGTTTGCAAAAGTATCGGCTTGCTTTGCAGTTTCGCGTGCTTTTGCAACTGCATCTAGACCACGTTTAGCTCGAGCAGAAGCATCGGGCAGTGATGCGGCTTTTGTGTAAGCAGCCGCAGCGCTATCGAGGTCGCGATCCATCAATGAAATGTCAGCCACTGCAAGCAATTGCTTCGAATCATTCGTATTTCCAATAACCGTGTTCATCATCTGCGCGGCTTCATCAAATTTGAACTGAGCTGTAAGTGCTTCGGCGTATGCAACTCTTTCGGGATCGTTAGTTGGGGTCCCCAATGAATTGAGATCTACCACCTTGCCTGACATGGCTCTGAATTTAGCGTCTGCTAAGCGCAATTCCATATCATTTGGATTCATCTTAATTGCTTGTTGAATCATTCCCTCGGCAGCTTCGTAGTTATTAGACATAAAGAATGCACCGCCGGCCTCTTTCTGTGCCTTAAGTACATAAGCGCGAGTCATACCTTTAACTGCCTCGGCGCTGCCGGGAGAAAGCTGCAAAACTTTTGTGTATTCCTTTATCGAATCGTCTGTTTTCTCAAGCTTAAGAGCAAGGTCCCCAACTCGTAAATGCAGCGGTACGCTATTTGGATTCAGCTCGATTCCGCCGCGCAGTTCAGACATAGCAAGTTCCAAATCGCCGCGTTCTTCTCTTATGTCCGAAAGGTTGATATAAGCAGCTTCATTCTCAGATTTGATCAGGATAGCTTTTTGATAAGCATTAATTGCTGCGTTGTAATTTTTCTGCATACGGTACGCATCGCCAAGTGCAATTTGCACCGGCGCACTATTCGTATTCAAATACAAGGCTGTGTTCAATTCTTTCAATGCGGCATTTGCATTACCCTGAGCCAGGTAAACACGACCCAGCCCAAAGTGCGCTGTGGAATTGGATGAGCGCAAACTAATCGCTTGCTGGAAGTCACTTTCAGCGCCGGCTAGATTATTTTGCTGCAATTGAATTAAACCGCGTTGCGCGAATGCTTGCCCAAATTTAGGGTCACCATCAATTGCCTTGCTAAAACTAGACATAGCATCTGCAGAACGCCCTTGCGCATTTTGCACCATCCCTAATACCAAATAAGCTTCTGGTGAACCAGGGTCTTTTTGCAGTGCTCTCTGGCACTCCGATTCAGCAGCAGCCAGTGTGCTGTTCTTTTGATTAATTACGGTCATTGAAGATGACTGCAATCTATTAAACATAACGTAGGCTTTGCCAACGTGCGCAAGAGGGTAATTCGGATCTACCTTTAATGCTTTATCAAATTGCTGCGCAGCACCATCAAGCTTGAATTGAATTCCCAGTGCAAAACCCAATCCACAAAGAGCAGCTACGTCCTTCGAATTGCTGTTGAGCGCCTTCTTAAAAATATCTGCGGCATCAGAATACTTGCCGGCTAAAAGCGCTTGCTCGCCTTTTGCGTCAGCTGCGCTGACTTTCCCTTTGAACAACTTTTCACGAAAGGTTACCACGCCTTGCCTGCGCACAACCGTATTAGAACTCATCGAAGCCTTAGCACCAACTTTGGAAGACGCAGCCAAAACAGCCGGTGCATAAATAAAAGTAAGAGCCAAAGTTGCCGAAATAAAGCGATTGCGACTAGACGTTGCCATGAGTTACCTCCGAAGTGCCTACAATTACTTATCAGAAAAACGCCCCAGCCGCCCCGTGTTTTCAAGAAGCATTCAGCATCTTTTTCAGGCAGGCTGGAAAAATCACTAGATTCCAAAAAGAAATTCAGGTTCCCGTGATTCATACACTCGATATATTTTTTCGAAAAAAAAATCGAGAGCATCCCGAAGAAAAAAGTCGAAACATGTTGGGGATGAACTACGTCATAAGTCATAATGTTGACCCAAATCGTCAATCAGGTATCCAGTCAATTAGGTAGCTAGTTATGAGCAAACGAAGCAACAACAATAGACGTCTCCGCCATGCCTTATTTTTATCCACGGCAATTTCATTTGCTCCATTACTATTCTGCGCGCAGGCTCATGCCGAAAACGGTCAGGGGGACAACCTTGATGCACCGAATTACATGTTGCAGTTGGTAAATAACGACAGACGAAAGGCTGGCTCGCCACCAGTCTCAGCAGATGCAAAATTAGACCACGTAGCCCAAGTTTATGCCGACTATTTATTAAAAACCGGATTTTTCGGTCATGTAGATCCTTTTGGACGAAATCCGCAAGACAGAGCAAACCTATTTGGAATCAATGCCAGTGTCGCTGAAAACCTTGCCTGGGAATCAAGCAATTTCGAGGGACCAGGCGTCCTTATCGAGCGTGCGGAAGAAAGCATGATGGCTGAGCCCCCCAATCAAATGAACCATCGCTACAACATCTTAAATCCGAAGTCCAAATATGTCGGCATTGGCGTAGCCAGAGCCGGAGACAAAATTCTCATGGTTCAAGAATATACCGAAGATAAGCCCTAAAGCTTGCCTGCCCTCTTAAGCATGCGAAGATGAGCTCGATGTGCTAAAGTTGCACGCTTAGCTGGTTTACTTAGCGGGTCGCCCATGCAAATCGAGACTTCCGGAAAAGCTTTGCTCAAATCACATAGCGTCTTGCTTTGCGCAATAATTCTCGGGCTAAGCCAGAGCTCAATCTTGACGCCGGCTAGTGCTCAAACCGAAGCTGGCATTATGGACAACAGCGCGCAATCAAATCCTGCCGCTCCGGCTCCGCCTCTGGTTTTGCATGGAGGAGCTATCGTTCATGCCGAGGCTCTCGCTCCGGTTGAGCCGCAGCTACAGGCAGGCGCCGTATTCAATGAGCAATCTTTGCCAAAACTACAGCCAAACAATGATTGGTATTGGATTCCGTCCTGGTTTGCAGGTCAAAAGCATTTAGATTCGGAAACTATCTTGCAGGATTACAATTTCCAAACTGGCCAAACAATCACTCCAAACAGAACGGTGATGAACCGGCAAGATTTATCAATCGGCTTTCAGCAAGATCGAAACGGACAAATCTGGGAATTCAAACGCGCTCCATATACAACAACAGCAGAAGGCGCACGCTCGTTCACGACAATGCTTGTGCGCAATCGTGACCCATTGCAAGTTGATCAAAACAGAGTGGTGTTGCGCCTGGTTGAAACCTCAATCATCGTTGACAAAAAATCTCGTCGCATTATAAAAACAATGCAAGAAGAGCAAATCAACACTTACGTTCCCGCCGGACCAGGAACAATAAATTTGCAAACTTCGATAAAATCATTTGGCGCAGACGGTCGCCCGCAAGTTCAAGAAACAAGCATGCGCGTTGTTACTCAAAGCGCGCCATTCCAACCTGTTAACTCATATCAAGGCTTAGATTTACGTTCGATGTTTCGCGATTTCATGATCGCTAAAGGTTATGGAAAATTGCTGCCCGATGATCTTGCTCAGTCAGCTGGACAGGCTCCAGCCGCATACGCACCGCAGCAAGGCTATGCCAATCCACAATCAGCGGCTGGATACGCAGCTCAACAAGCTTATCCTAATCCACAAGCTCCAGCCGGATACGCACCTCAGCAAGCTTATCCTAATCCACAAGCACCGGCTGGATACGTACCACAACAAGCTTATCCCAATCCACAAGCACCGGCCGGATACGCACCACAACAAGCTTATCCCAATCCACAAGCACCGGCTGGATACGCACCACAACAAGCTTATCCCAATCCACAATCACCATCGGGATACGTTCCACAACAAGCTTATCCCAATCCACAATCACCGGCTGGATATGTCCCTCAGCAAACAAATGACACAACAATGGATGGCCCCGACGCACCACCGGTAGCGCCAGGTCGAACGCAGTAAAAATTCCAGGAAGACAAATTCATTCGAAAAGAAAGGGGCACATTATGCGCCCCTTTCTCTCTAGAAGTCTAACTATGCTTCGGACTAACTATGTTGAACCGCAGGGCTCAATACTCTAGTCACGAGTTCTTGTGCTTCTTTTTGAATCAGTTTGAGATGCTCGCTGCCTTTAAAGCTCTCAGCATAGATTTTATAAACATCTTCTGTTCCTGATGGACGAGCAGCAAACCAGCCATTTTCAGTGACAACTTTAAGCCCACCAATTGCAGATCCGTTTCCTGGTGCAGCAGTTAGCTTATCGATTATTTTCTCGCCGGCCAATTCTGTGGTTGTGATTTGATCGGGCGAAAGCTTTTTCAATTTTGCTTTCTGTTCTGCATTTGC
The DNA here is from genome assembly GCA_964546815.1 of uncultured Candidatus Obscuribacterales bacterium. Classification (GTDB taxonomy): domain Bacteria; phylum Cyanobacteriota; class Vampirovibrionia; order Obscuribacterales; family Obscuribacteraceae; genus JAIEPM01. Next base: position 61,054 of record CAZJLR010000004.1, read on the forward strand.
TGGAGCATCAATACGTTCGTAAACTGGAGCACCGAATTGTTCAGTCAATTTCTTGTAATGCTCTGATGGATTTTTGCCTGTTTTTGCCGTTATTTCAGCAGACAGCAGGCACATAATCAAACCGTCTTTATCCGTAGTCCAGACTTTGCCGTCTTTGCGCAAGAATGACGCTCCTGCACTTTCTTCGCCGCCGAAGCCGACAGACCCATCGATCAATCCATCAACAAACCATTTGAATCCGACTGGGACTTCAATAAGTTTGCGTCCAAGCTTTTTAGCAACGCGATCTATCATGCTGCTGCTAACGATTGTTTTACCAATAGCAGCGTCTTTAGACCAGCCAGTGCGATTTTGATAGAGATAATCAATTGCAACAGCCAGATAATGGTTAGGATTCATCAAGCCCTCTGAAGGGGTGACGATGCCGTGCCTATCATGGTCTGTATCATTCGCACAGGCAATGTCATAGCTTGCTTTGTGTGCAACAAGACCAGCCATGGCATAAGGCGATGAACAATCCATGCGAATTTTTCCGTCCCAATCAACATGCATAAACGAAAAGGTTTGGTCTACCCTGGTGCTTATGACGTTCAAATTAAGTTTGTATTGTTCAGCGATGCGGGGCCAGTAGGCAACACCGGCGCCACCTAGCGGGTCGACTCCGATGTGCACTTTTGATGAGCGAATAATGTCCATATCAACAACATCATTTAGCGAGTCAACATAAAGTTTGAGGAAGTCAAATTTATGCGTTGTTGAGGCAGCCATGGCTTTGTCTATGCTGATACGTTTTACATCGCGCAGACCATTCTTCAATATTTGGTTGGCGCGATCTTCAACCCAAGCTGTAATGTTGGTGTCAGCCGGACCACCATTGGGTGGATTATATTTGAAGCCACCATCTTGCGGAGGATTGTGCGAAGGCGTTATCACAATGCCATCTGCCAGTCCGCTTGTTTTGCCTTGGTTGTAGTGCAAAATTGCCAGCGAAATTGCCGGTGTCGGAGTATAACCGCCCTGAGAATCAATCATCACATTAACTTCATTGGCCGCCAGTACTTCGAGTGCCGAAACGAATGCAGGCTCAGAAAGCGCGTGAGTATCAATGCCCAGATAAAGCGGGCCGTTGATTTTGTTATCGCGACGATATTCGCAGATGGCCTGAGTTACCGCAAGAATATGCTGTTCGTTGAATGAGCGTTTTAGTGACGAACCGCGATGTCCAGATGTGCCAAAAGCGACTTTCTGTTCTGCCACAGACACATCAGGCTGTTCACTAAAATAAGCAGTAATCAACTTGGCAACATTGACTAACATACTGGGCTGCGCTGGCTTACCTGCAAATTCACTGAGCATAGTCATTTCCCCTACAACCTGAATATCTGTAAAAGCCCGATTTCTGGAACAAAAGATGCCTTCTTCGGGACGCAAACGCCATGATACCGCGGGGCTAATCAAAACAGCTCCGACTTAATGATTATGATAAACTTGGACTCAAATAATGGTCTAACAGCCGCCTGCAGTAGTTTTTTGTATTCAGGTACATCAGATGCGAATGTTCAAGGCAAATCCGGCAAACTCAATCAGCGCGGGAATGGCAATAGCATTACTCATTTCAAATGCTGGTTCGGCAAGCGCGCAGACTAAATCACTTAACGTTAGCAGCAGCGATCTTGCTCAAGGATCCACAGTCGCGCAAAGAAACATAAAAGCAGGAAGCAATGCCTCGCCACAACTCAGCTGGTCAGAGGGACCTATCTCAACTAAATCGTACGCAATCAGTTGCACAGATCCCGATGCGCCTGGGGGCACATGGTGGCACTGGATCATTTTCAACATTCCTTCAAGTACAAAGCATCTAAACGAAAACGTAGAAAAGATTGGCACTCTAACTGATGGCTCGGTGCAAGGCAGCAACGATTTCAAAAAAATTGGATACGACGGACCGTCGCCACCGCCGGGGAAATTGCATCACTACGAATTTAAGGTAATGGCGCTGGACAGCACGTTATCACTCAAGCCCGGCTGTGATAAAGAAGCATTCAAATCAGCTCTCAAGGGACACATACTTGCGGAAGGGCAGCTCACGGGCACATTTCAAAAATAAGCCCCACGCCCGAGCCCCAGACAGAGTTAGATAGAGCACATGCAAGTGCTCTTGGCGGCTGCTAAAATATTTGGCCTGTTCAATTTTTCGGGGTGCATGTTGTGAATAGAGTGATTTGCGCAAGTCTTTCCTTCGCCATTTTGTCGCTTTCAAATTCAGCTGCTTTTGCTCAAGCAGACTCAAATAGCAACACACAAAGCGCTCCGACTGTCACTCAGTCAGGCTATGTAACCAAGACAGTGCAGCCGTCGGCAGCTCAAGCTGCAGCACCACTTCCGACAGTCAGCACTCCAGATGGTCTCAAGCCAGAACCAGGACTCTACCAAAAGCCATGCAATTGCCAGGCTACACTGCCACCGGGACAAGACCCGCCGACACACAACAAAAAGCATCCTGTTCTCAAAGGTCTGGGCAAAGAGTTAGGCATGGAAATGGGAGATCTGGGCAAAGATATGTTCATGGCTTTTTCTGTTTCGGGAAAAGACCCATATGAAATGCCAGACCATCCAAATATCCCATACGTAGCGGCCGAAGCTCAGTTTATCGACGGCAGCAACTCAAATTTATACAAATATCCAGATGGCAGCTGGCGTGTACAGGGCGGCTTTCTTGATGGGACTTATGCTTGCAAGCAAGCGGACGGTTTGTTCATAGTCCAATATCCTAATGGCGCAAGAGGCACCATGAAGATGACAGAGAGCAGCTCTGAAATTATTCGCCCAGACAATACAGTCACAACAATTACGAAGTCTGGCGGAAATTCCTATCGAGTAACAAACAGCAAACTCGGTTATATGGGCGACATCACGCCGGACAGCACCGGGCTCAGCTATGAATTTGCCAAGCAAGGATTTTAGACAATCAATCTTTTTCCTTCGCGCGCGGATCTACAACATCGTTGTCGTTAATGTCGTCAGACGGGTCTAAAACCACCATTTGCCCAGGGCGCAAGCCCGTAGTGATTTCTACTTTCGGCCCATAATCGCGGCCGATAATTACTTTCTGGTAGTGTAATTTGTGCTCTTTATCTACGAGCGCTACATATGTACCTGTTGTACGAGTCACAATAGCGTTGCTAGGAATAAGAGTTGGAAGAACCACGCGACCACTAGCCAGCCGTATTTGGGCATACATGCCAGGCAGAAGTCGTCCTTCTTTATTTGGAATATGAACTTCAATTTGCAAGGTACGCGACTGAGGGTCAAGAGCACCGGCCACATGAGCGATTGTTGCTTTAAATACTTCGCCTGGCATTTCATTTACTAAAATATCTGCGCTGTCACCGGGGTGCACAGTCTGAAAAAAGCTTTGAGGCACATAGACAAACACGCGCAATGAATCTGTACGAGCCATTCTCAATAGTTCTGTATTTTGTCCGGTGCTTCCGGCAGTTACGAGTGCACCAGCATCAACATTTCTAGCCGTAACTACTCCATCGCAAGGTGCAAGCACCCGCTGAAATCCGACTAACTGCTGAATCTGCTCCACATTTGCTTGCTTTGACTCGACGCTAGATTGAGCAACAGCTACCCTTTCTTTAAATGCTGAAATTTGCATTTCTGCAGTACGAATAGCAGCATTTGCAGCCTCTAAATTAGCTTTATCAGCATCAACATTATGTTGCACGAGGTCTCTCTGCTCAATGCTTACAGCCCCCTGTGTGGCAAGTGATGAATAGCGCAAGACTTGAGCTTTAGAAAAAATCAGGTCAGCAGAAATTTTCTTTGCAGCAGCTCTGGAATTTTCGAGCGAAGACATACTTTGGTTTAAATCTGCTTGCGCCGCCTTTAGCGAATTGCGCGCCTGTCGAAGGTCGGCGTTAGCTTGCTGCAACTGCTTATCTGTTTCGGGCGTGGCAATAATCATTAGCAACTGATTTGTTTTAACATGATCACCAATATCAACCAGTCGCTGTTGTAGGTAACCACTACTTCTTGCATAAATCGAGATTTGCTGAATGGCTTCTATATTTGCGGGCAGCAATAACTCCTGTTTGGGATCCGCACCTTGAGCAGGAGCAACGAATACAACCGGCTTGTGTTCTGCGGCTAATTTCTGCTCAGCCTTAAGCTCTTGCTCTCTTGTGACCCTCGGCACAGTACCCACTATGAGAACAACTAAAATCATGCTGCTTACAAAAATAGAAAAGATTGTAAGCGACAATGGAAATTTCCTGGCAGGCTCTTTAACCTGTCCTATCTCTTCCAACACAAATCTCTCTGTTTTCTTCACTTTGCTTCCACTATGCACGATCACTAACAGGTTCTTCCAGCTGATTTACGGGACGCCATTTCAGACGTTGCCTGATAACAACAAATATACACGGTACAAACAATAGAGTGGCTGTCGTGGCGACAAGCAGCCCTCCAATTAGAGCGCGTCCAAGCGGAGCGTTTTGGCTGCCGCCTTCGCCGAGCCCAAGCGCCATAGGAAACATTCCGATAATCATGGCTGCAGCGGTCATAATTACAGGACGAAATCGAGTAAATCCGGCACGCAAAGCAGCTTCAAGTGGTTCGTGACCTTCCTCAAGTTTTTCGTTAGCAAAAGTAATCAGCAAAATACTGTTTGCTGATGCCACCCCAATACTCATTATTGCTCCCATCAAAGCAGGCACGCTAAAAGTGGTTTGAGTTGCAAACAAAGCTAATACAATGCCGGCAAAAGCACCCGGAATGGCCATGAGAATAATTAGCGGGTCTATCCAACTTTGAAAGTTAACTACGAGCAAAAGATAAACAAGTAAAAGCGCAAATAAAGTGCCAGTAGCCAGCCCCATGAATGCACTATTCATAGAATCAGCTTGCCCACGCATAATAAACACGCTGCCTCTGGCAAGGGCTGGCTTCATTTCATCCAGGATTTTTTGAATGTCTGCAGCTACGCTTCCAAGATCGCGATTTTGAACGTTGACAAAAACATCATAAACAGGCTGAATCTTGTAATGGCTCACAATAGGAGCGGTAGAACTTCGCTTTACCGAAGCCATATTAACCAGCATTTGAGGTTTCGCAGTTTTGTCGGCGGCTGTTAGCATGGTGGACATGATGTCGTCTACGCTGTTTATTCTGTACGTGGGCATCTGGCAAGAAAGCGCATAACTTACGCCGTTCTTGGGATTCACCCAAAAATTAGGTGCAACCTGCTGACTTGAAGCAAGCATGATCAACAACGAATTAGCAATATCGCGCTGAGTAAATCCTAGCTGATTAGCTTTTGTATGATCGACATTGACTTGCAGCTGAGGACCATCCATCACCTGGTGCAACGTTACGTCAACCGCACCCTTCACTTTAGCTACGCGCTCGCGCAAATGCTCGGCGACTTTGAAGTTGTTCATCTTATCGCGCCCGGTTACTTGAATATCGATTGGCGCAGGAAGACCGGCATTGAGTATTTGGCTAACTATGTCAGCCGGTTGAAAAAAGTATTTCACATCAGGAAAGTCTCTATTGAGCATTTGCCTGAGAAGCTTTGCATATTCAAAAGTTGATGTCTTATGATTTTCCTTTAGCGAAATCAATATTTCTCCGTCAAAATTGCTTTTAGTTATGTTGTCACCATATGCAAGGTTGATACCGCTAGACGGAATACCAATATTGTCGATTATCGCTTCAAGTTCAGTTTCAGGTATAACCTTTCGAATAGCATTTTCAACTTTGCCAAAAACGCGCTCGGTCTCTTCAATGCGAGTGCCAGTTCTTGCCTCTACATGCAACCTGAGCTGACCGGCATCAACTTGAGGAAAGAAATCTTGACCTATATAAGGACTGAGCGCAAATGCACCGGCATAGAAAAGCAAAAATGCAAAAATACAGGGCAAACGATGACGAAGTACATAACCTAGCATCTCACCATAATGTTCGCGCAGCTTCTCAAAGGCTGAGTTGACGTGATAATAAACGAAGCCAAATGGGCTGCGTGGAACGGCCACAGACGAAGGCATAGTCATATTGCCCGTATGCTCTTTATGCATGTGCATCTCCGCACCCATGAGATAGCGAGCCATCACAGGAACAAGCGTTCTAGACAGAACATAGGACATCATCATGGCAAAAACAACCGATAGCCCCATCGGCACGAATAACGATCTGGCCGGCTCATTCAGAAGGAATACAGGCACAAATACTATGCAAATAGAAACGGTAGAAACAAATGCGGGCACAGCAATCTGATCTGCTCCATCAAGAATCGCTTGCACGATTGGCTTGCCCATAGCAAAGTTGCGGTGGATATTTTCGACTTCAACTGTGGCGTCGTCTACCAACATTCCGACAGCCAGAGCCAAACCGCCCAGAGTCATTGTATTTAGTGTCTGACCACAGGCGTTAAGTCCAACAATTGCAGCTAAAATTGAAAGTGGAATCGAAATTGCGACAATTACTGTACTGCGCCAACTTCCAAGCAAAAGCAAAATAAGCAGCGCAGTAAGCCCGGCTGCAGTAACAGCTTCTTTCACAACTCCATCGACGGCAGCTTTCACAAATTTTGACTGGTCTGTCAAAAATTGCACATGCAACTCCGGCGGTAAATTTGCCATTACTTTAGGCAAAGCAGCCTTAATACGATCAACAACGGCGATTGTAGATGCGCCGCCCTGACGCAAAACATTTAGCAAAATCGAGCGCCTGCCATTTTGGTGAACAATATTTGTTTGCACCGCATAACCGTCATGAACATGCGCAACATCGCGCAAATAAATCGTCGCTCCGTTTATCTGTTTTATTGGCAAGTCATCAAAAGCTTCTAGAATAGTTGGGCTGCTGTTCAACTGAACAGCATATTCAGTGTCGCCAATTTTGGCTGTGCCACTGGGAATTATTATGTTCTGAGCATTCAGAGCCTGACTCACGTCATATGCCGACAAATTGTTTGCTTGCAGCGCGGTCGGGTTGAGGTCAACCATCACTTGCCTGAACTTGCCACCATAAGGCAGAGGAATAGAACAACCTTCGACTCCGGACAGGTTTGTTCTAATATTGTTGAGCCCAAAGTCAAAAATTTCAGACTCTGAAAACACCTTGCTGCCCAGCCCAAGCTGCAAAATTGGCACATCAGATGCGTTGAAAGAAGTGATTAATGGAGGTGTTATTCCAGCCGGCATCGCGCGTAATAACGTCTGACTGATAGCGGTTATTGTTGCGACGCAGCGTCCAACATCGGCGCCTTGATGCAAATATATTTTGATAATTGAAAGACCATTTAGGGTTGTTGACTCCATATGGTCAATATCGCTAGTAACAGTTGTGATTGCACGCTCTGAAATTGTAGTGAGGCGACTTTCCATTTCTTCGGCTGGCAAGCCGGTGTAAGACCAGATAACGCTGACTACCGGAATGTTGATGAATGGAAAAATATCAGTCGCCATTCTCGACATGCTTACAAAGCCGAGCACCGCGATGAGAATGGACATCACGATAAAGGTATAGGGCCTTCGGAGCGCTAGTTTAACAATCCACATACGCTCTTCCCTTGTCGCCTATGTCAGACGGGAATTTACTCATGCTTTACAATTATAGTTCACAGGAATGATTCTTACAAACCCTATTTTCATTTTTCTGGCCAGTTGACTCTTTCCTCTATCAAGGAAATACTGTATCCTTAGATTACAAGTGTTATTTTTGGGGTACCCGGCTTGTGCTCAGTTCAAAGCAAATAGCTAAAGAGTACGAGCCGTTTCTGACTCGGCGCTCGCTTGGCTATCGTCTCAAGAGCCTGTCTGCTTTGCTAAGCCGGGCCCTAAATGAGAGATTGAGCAAATATGATTTAACCCGTAATCACTGGGTCATTCTCGGATGCCTCTGGCAAAGAAACGGTGTTGCAATTAGCGACATTTCAAGACAAGTCCAGCAAATCGGCGGCACTCTCAGCGGCATTTTAGACCGCATGGAAAAACGAAAACTGCTAAAGCGCAAACGTGATCGCAAAGACAAACGCATCTGGCGAGTCTGGTTAACAGACGAAGGCGCAGACCTCATCAATGTCCTGCCACAAGTAGTCAAAGAAATGTGGGACAAAGCATTGAGCGGCACAACTGAAAACGAAAAGGATCGCTTTTCTCAACTCATAAATCTTGGACTAAAAAACTGCTGCCCCGATTATTTCACACACTTGCGCGAGCTGGAAGGCGATCTCGCCGGCCCATGCAAAGCAACAATTCCGCCAAATTCATTAGGTTATAGAATTAAGCTGCTTTCTCTGGTTCTAGGCAGACTCTTCACAGAGCGCAGCTCGGAATACAATGTAACCGTGAGCCACTGGATTGTGCTATGCCGTCTCTGGCAAGATGACGGCGTCTCAGTCTCTGAAGTAGGAGGCTATATCGAACAAGTCGGTGGCACACTTGCCGGCGTTTTAGAACGCATGGAAGAACGCGGTCTGATAGAACGAAAACAGGCAGACAAAGATAAACGCTGCTGGAAAGTTTGGCTTACACCAAACGGCGCCCAACTCATCAATGTTTTGCCGCCAATCGCTAAAGGCGTACTAGACACATTCAGCGAAGGCATGACAGAAGACGACCTCGAATTCTTCGGAAATTTCATCGACAAACTCAGCTCTAATCTCTCTCAGTAAATCGATCAAGAAAACTTGAGTCAGCTGTGGTAAAACAATAGCCGTTGGCTATGCTGGTACTGTTTTGAAATTCAAGATTTGCCTCGTCACTTTAACAATCACAACTATTGCTGCCATCATAGGGGCAATCTCTCAACCAGTATTTGCACAAACAAGCAATTCAGCGCAGACTCCCGTAAAACTCTTCGGGCGAATCGAACAGCTCATAAACGAGAAAGGAGCTGTTTTGCCGGGGCACATGCAGAAAATGACTCCACTCCTGGACACGACTCCAACATCACAGCAATCTCAGACTGCTCCATCATTTAGCGGAGAAGAAGTAAAATCATTTCCACTTGCATGGGAAGGAATTTGGCAGGGCGTTGTCACAGTTACCAAACGCGAAGGACTCGAACTAGGCTGGTTGGCGCAACCTGCGGCAAGCTACCGATCAAGCCAGTTTTTCAAACCCGGGTCACAGCTTTCATTAATATGTCGCTTTAACAAAGAAGGCAACCAGCTATCATTAAGTCCTCCAGTAGCAAGCGGACGATTTAAGCACACAGCCGATCTGGTCAAATCGATAGTTCAAGAAACTGGAGCCAGCTCAACAAAATTTTCTCGCAATCCACTTTTAGGAATGGACCCAAGTGGCATCGCAAACGACGGCACCACTCCGATTAGTCGAATTGAAACATTCTCATTCGGAAAACGATATGGACCGAGCATGGGCGGCAATTTTATAAACAGCGACATTCAGTCAAACCAACTGAGAGAACTGGCACCGGGCACTGTAGAACAGGACATAGTCACTTCGTCTACAAGCCAAAGCATGTATGGTGCACCCGAAGCAGTCAGTTCGTTTGGTGAATCTGTAGTCAGGCTTACAAGAAAAGACGACAAATTGATTGTAAGTCTTGCATATGTAAATTATCAACATGACGGGTTTTGCGTCGGAAAATGCGTACTCGAAGGCACACTTGAACGAGTGGGTAATTGAGCTATGACATGCAAATTCATAAGACAAATCCTGATTGGACTCATAGCTTTATCAATAGTCATTCCCACGAAATGTGCACACGCAAGCAATGTTGATGCTGCAGCCAAAGCGAAAGCAGACTACAGTGCTGATGACTTTAAGAAAGCAACTAAAGATTGTTCCGAATGGTTAGACAAACATCCCGATGACGCAGAAATAATTCGCTTGCGAGGAAAGTGCTTTCTTGCTTTAGGCGAATTTCCAAAAGCGATCAAAGATCTCGAATCAACTCCTTCCTTACCAGGTCCGCTTGAACTTGCAATGGCAAACCAAGATTACGTTAACCAAAACGATGACGATAACTTCAATTATCCCAGCTGGTTAGAAGCTCTAGTACTTTTGTATTCAGCCAGACTGAACGCTCAAGAAGGACAGCTAGATCGGGCAATCAAACTTTGCGACTCGGCTTTGGCAATTAACCCGACTTTTCCGGAATGCTTAGCTTTACGCGGCACCATCTGTGCAAAGCAATTTAGATTGTTTGAAGCAGAAGAGTATTTTCGCCAGGCAATCAGTTTGCGCCCATTAGATTGGCATTTGTGGACAGGTTACTCTGCAGTCTTAGAACAGCAACAAAAAATCCAGCTTGCTTTAGAAGCTATCGACAAAGCGCTAGAACTGGTAAAGCATCCTCCCTATCCAGAACCAAGCATGGATGCCCGCATCGACGTTATGAATAAACAACGCGATTATCTGGTTAAGCGAAAAGATCACTGAGCCATACTAAAGCTAAATTTAAAATGCAATTCTCCACAAGGCGCCAAAAGGCAGACGATTGCGGCGAGAATGTGAGCTGCCTTCAGGGAGAAATTCATGCGAACTCTAACTTTCTTGCTCACGTCGATTCTGGTCCTAAGCAGCATTATGCCTGCCAGCGGAAACGATACAACTCTTTCCAACCCTGCCATGAGCGAAGTTAACTGGACACCTTTATTGATTAAACCGGTTGCAGCGCCACGAAAATTTCAGGGCAGCGATCACAAATTCAACCTTGTCTACGATGTCGTGATAAACAATTTTTCTACCAACAAAGGCGCCATAAAAAACTTCTCGATTTACAATGCTGACAACAGCAAAACGCCACTGCTAAGCCTGAATGGCGACGACTTGCAAAAGTCTATGATTTCGCTGGGAGGCGAAACAGACGCAACATTTAAAGCAGGCGAAACAGAACTCATTTTTGTAAATTTGAGTTTTGACAAAGAAAGTGATGTACCCAAAAAGCTGGTTCACAACATAACAGTCGATTCATTCACACCCTTGAAGGAAGCGACTGTCTATAACTACAACAGCGCTCCACTTGTTGTTGACTCTCAAGGACCAGTGGTAATCGGTCCTCCCTTAAGAGGCAAGCATTGGGTGGTAAGCGGGGGTTACAGCGGGGCGATGGGGCACCGCCGAGCACTCTTTCCTGTAGACAACCATCTTGTCGCCGCCCAAACATATGCCATCGATTGGTTAAAACTGAATGAAAAGATGCAATCATGCACTGGCGATCCTACCCAAAACGAAAGCTTTGTAGATTATGGTGAACCAGTATTGGCAGTTGCAGATGGCACTGTATACGGTATCGTCGACAAATTCAACAATCAAACACCGGGCAAAGCAATCGGCAAATTTATTGCCGTCTATCCTGGAGGCAACAGCCTTACATTAGATATGGGCAACGGCTATCATGCGTTTTATGCACACCTTAAGAAAGGAAGCTTCAAAGTAAAAGTGGGAGACAAAGTGAAAAGAGGCCAAATACTTGCCGAGCTGGGAAATTCAGGCAACTCCGACGGACCGCACTTACACATGCATATCACAGCTGGTCCATCAATGCTGGGATCAAACGGGGTTCCCTATGTTCTAGACAAATTTCTAGTCGATGGAGAAATCACAGACCTGGCGGAATTCGAAAAAACATATCTGCAACAAATTTCGCATACGATCGCCAAATCAGATTTTCAGGGCGAACACAAAAATGAGCTGCCAAAAGAAGGTGTAGTAATCAGCTTTCCTGGCGACTAAGTTTCTCTCTTTTACAACACAGCCCCGCACCACTTTGAAAGCATTCAAAGCTGTAGAAAGACGTATTTCTGCCGTATCTTCATGACTTAACAAGTGCGTACAGCAACAATGCATTGTGCAGCCAGCCAGACCTGAGGAGCTTTAGCTGGCTTAGCAGCGACCGAAGCTTTCGTTGTCACTGTGGTTATTCCCATTGCCAGTCAGAGAATGGGTGCAGAAATGCCACAATTGAACATTAATCTTATAGTCGGCAGCTCTATTGAAATGGATAGAGACAGGCAAATCAGCGGTCTCAGGCGAAGGAAAAGTACAATGAACTCGAAAGCAAGTTTGTTATGGCTAGAATCAGCACCAGTTGAAGCAAAGCCTTCGTCAGAAGAGCATATCATGGCCAGGCTTTTTGCCAGCTCATGCAATGCAATGGGGATAGACAGCAAGAAAATCGAAAATCTTCAAGATTTAGATCCAACTCCACCCCCGCACTCACATGACGATAAGATCGTATTGATTGCCGGAAACGCCAAAAACAAAAGTCGGCTTTTCTTCCTAGATTTAGGACAGAGACTGCGCAGTTCTGGCGCAAATCCAATATTCGTTATTGACGCACTTACAGACCTGGACCAGGCGCAAAAAAGAATTCTACTGAGCCAATTAGATAGAGAGCGCTTTCATGTAGCGACTCAAGAAACAGCAATGAAGTTGCTGAAAAGTCCAGCACATTTCTTTTCAAATCATCGCCCAAGTCTCGTCGCATCAGTTTTGATCTACTTGCCGGTATCCAACTCTGTTGTTTTGCTTGCACGAAAAGGAGACAGCTCCGACGACCACTTGTCTTTGCCTAAGAGTTCTCTGAGAACACACGTAGAAGACCTTCCAGATTGTGCAGCTAGAGCTATTAATGAATTCTCTGGAATAAGAGTTTGCCCGAGCGAAATGAAGCTAATACATGTTAATTCAAAACCGGATAATGATTCACGCAGCCACTCAGTTGAACTCTCGTACCTATATTTTGTTGAAGCCAGCGAAGAAGACAAGGTCCGCCAGCAACTCCAAAAGGCAAACGAGACTCATCGAATTAAGCTCATGCCCTATGCAGAAGCATTGCAATTGAACCCTGGTTCAAAACAAAATCAAACGTTGCAAGCAGCATTTGAACAAATAAAAGCTCAAGTGGGCAAAAGCATGAAAGTGGTTATGTTCAAACGCATTTCTAAATTGGTTGGCTTTTAATTAGAAAAGGTGCTGCTATTGACAGAGACCAGAGCAAAATTCTATAAAGGCTAATGATACCCGCTTGGGACACTAATAATCTTTGGCTGAGTTTGAGCTCCGATTGACAGAGAACGATCCTGCACAGAAAGCAGGGCTTCTTGCTATGGCAGTGCTCTTTCCGCTCTGGGGCATTGTTAGCCCCGGCATACTCATTCTTTTCACACTACTCTTACTTAGACTACCTGCCAATGTTAATTTAGGCTATGCACTGGTACTTGCAGCTACATTGATACTAATTACTGTTGTTTGCGCAGCCCTCACATTTTTTCTCGAAGACAAGCAAATAAGGGTAAGCAAAGAAGGTCTCTGCTTTCCGCTCACTTATTGCCGTTGCTTGCGATTTAAGCTTGAGCGCAGTTGGGACGACCTCAGAGAACTCAAATTGAAATGGAACAGGCAAGATGAATCAGATCCGCAAAATTGCATAATTCTGCTTTTCAAATCTGGAGGCTATGCAAAATTTGTGTTAAACAAATTTGCCAGCGAAGAAATTGAGCAGTTTTTAATTGCCTTTGAGTCATGCTCTATAAATTGCCAGAGAGACTCTGACCTCGATGACTTTGAGTACTTTTTGCAATCGCGCAAACGCGGCGAATTGCCGAGCTATACGCAAATTTGGGAAAAATCACTATCTAATAGATTTTCAGGAGCAACTTTTTCGCCTCTCGAACCGGGAAGCAAGGTTCATGAAGGCAGGTATCATATTCTTCGCCAACTTGGATTTGGTGGTTTTGCAGCAGTTTATTTGGCGCGAAACGCCGCCGGACAAAATGTTGTATTAAAGGAATCGGTCTTCCCGCAAAGCAGCGATGGATTGAGCAAAGCAGAAGAATTGTTTAAACGCGAAGCAGCCATTCTTAGCAAACTCGACAATGCCAATATTGCAAAAGTGTATGACTATTTTATTGAAAACGGCCGACACTATATGAGCACGGAATACGTCGAAGGCCGCAACTTGCAAAGTCTGTCATTGCAAGAAGGGCCGCAAGCCCCAAACAAAGTACTAAACTGGGCAGCACAGCTGGCAAGCACTTTAAGTTACTTGCACAAACAAGAGCCTGCAGTCGTACACAGAGATATAAGTCCAGACAATATTTTGCTGCGCCCAGACGGCTCGCTTGTCTTAATTGACTTTGGCGCGGCAAAAGAAATTGCGGGCACGTTCACGGGCACAATAATAGGCAAACAAGCATACATTGCACCAGAACAGCTCAAAGGCTGTCCAAGCCCCAAAAGCGACATTTACTCATTAGGCGCTACATTATATTTCATGCTCACTGGCGAACAACCAGTCCCATTGAGCAGTTCCCAATTAAGTGAAAGAGCAGAGAAAATCCCAGAAGAGCTTTCATCTTTAATTTTTAGATGTACTCAACTCGATGAAGAACTAAGACCCGGTGCAAACGACATAATAGCCATAGCATCACCAGCGGAAGCGCAAATTGCGACGGCAGGTGACCTATGAGTCGTGAAATTCAAACTCAATTTATTGATATCTACAAGCCTCCTTTTCTTCAAAGGTGCTTCAGCGAATTCTTGTTACAAAGACAATCTGGAATTGCACGCGGCATACTCCTGGCTTCATCAATTGGATTTGCCCTATTCGGCCCAGATCTAGTTTATTACATGGCCACACTCCTGCCCACCGAAGAACTAGGAAGCTCAGGCGCTTCAATTGTATCTTTCAGAATTTTCCAAACAGTAGCGGCACTTTCCTTGCTTGGAATTTCTTATTTGGCTTTAAAACCGGCACCAGTTTCGTTGCGTGTAGACGAGCAGGGAATAGTTATAAACTGGCAATTTGCACTGCTTACACTTCGGGGCATTTTCATTCCCTGGAACAAGCTCGGAACAATATGTATAGAGCGCCAGGCAGGAAAAACAGATTTGCGTACATTCAAACTTTGTCTATATTCTAAAGAAAACAAAAAGCAAAACATCAAAATTCCACTGGGCAATTTGAGTAATGAAGAGAGCCGCAAACAACTTGTAGAAGCACTCAAAAAAGGCACTGTCGAAGCCAACATAGAACCAGGTGCGCTAGAAGCAATTGCTCCAAAAAGCAATCTTAGTTTTACGGACTTGTGGCTAGACGCTCTATCGGCGGCGCCTGGAAGAAATCGCCTAACGCCAATGGCAGAAGGTAGCGTACTAAAAGACAGATTTCGCATTCTCAAACGACTGGGTGGTGGTGGTCAAGCCACTGCATACCTTGCTTTAGACACTCAGACAGAAGAAAAAATCGTCTTGAAAGAAACCATTTTGCCAGTCTACGCAGATCTTCACACCAGAAAACAAGCACTGGAGAAATTTCATGCTGAAGCACTTGCATTGGATAAAGTAAAGCATAAGCAAATTGTGCAGTACCTTGACTCGTTTGTTGAAGACCACAGAGCCTATCTAGTTCTCCAATATCTCGAAGGCAAATCACTTAGAAATTTAATCGCAGAACAAGGTCCGCTCAGCACAAAAGACGCGTTAAGCTTCAGCATTCAAATGTGCGAGATCCTAAACGAACTTCACAAGCTCGAACCACCGTTGATTCATAGAGATTTTACTCCAGACAATTTGATAGTAAGCCCCAAAAACGAGCTTGTTCTTATAGACTTCGCTGTCGCAGTAAGCACAAATGACTCAACAGACGAAGCAGCAGGCAAAATCGCATACATGGCGCCAGAACAATTTAAGGGTATCTCCACTGTTCAAAGCGATATTTACTCGTGTGCAGCCACAATGTTTTATGTAATGACAGGCAAAGATCCACTTGCACTAAGTCAATCACACCCAAAACAACATATGCCTGAACTCGATGAAACTCTCAATTCGATCATAGCAAAAGCGACTGCACAAAACACGGAGAGCCGCACGAGCAGCATCAGTGAATTGCATGACAGCTTGAAAAAACTGCACACGTCAACTATTTAATTTTTTTGCTAAGCAGTCTTGCTTTGATTTGAAAAGCATCCGACCTTCTTTTATCGATCCCTGATTCCAAAAGGCGCCCCACACTGCTAATGCAAGTATTGAGTTCATTTGTAAATCGGGCAGCTTCGTCCTTTTCATCACCTGAACGAGTTGAATTAGCCTTTTCCGCATTTCTTTCAGAAATGGCCATTTCCAAAATATCGCAAGACTCAGATTCGATTGCCTCACACTTAGAGCGAGACAATCCGTTTGTTTTGTCCGCCCCGATTATCCATACTTTTGCGTTGAACAGAACTAGCTTATCTGCGGCTGGCACTTCTGTTGAACGGTTTATAAATGGACTCATTTCTTCAATTAATTTGAGACTTTCGGCATAGTGTTTTTTGCCAGCCAGCAATCTTACTATTGCACAAATACAATCAACTGATTTTTTATCAAGCCTATTTTGCTTCGCCATCGCGGCCAAAGTTTCTTCTGCTTGTTCTCGAATTTTTTCCAGCTCAGCATCGCTAATCCTTGGGTCTATCGGATAAGCCCAGGCAGACGCTAGGCACTGCAAATAAAGTTCTCTAAATGGAGAATCAGTTTTTCGAAGTTCTGGCAAAGCTCTTTCAATAGTAATTAGATGAGAAACGGCTTCCTCTTTCCTACTAATTATCAATAACACGGAAGTACAATATGATTCAAAAACAAAGAGATTACGCAAATCACGATCTTCCAAAGGCAATTTTAGAACAGCAGGAATATATTTATGAATAGTTTGTATTTTTTGTGGATCTAGACTTTCAGACGAGAAATGCTTGCTTTCTCCTAGAAAGAAAGCAACATAGTCGTGAGTCTTGATAGTAGACAGATACTTGCTATCCAAAACAACCGGAATTGATTTATACAGCAGATCTAGCTCTTCGTTTTGCTGTTTGTGTTTGTACAAGTCTCGACAAAAATCAATCAAACTGTCAACAGCTTTATCAGCAAAGACCTTGTCTTTAAGCACTCTTTCCAAACATGCCAACGAGCTCTTTTTCCACTCAAGCAAATCGTTAGTTGGATTAGGGTTTTTCAATTCTCGTAATAACTGCTCTTGAAAAAATGGAAGTAATTCATCAAAGCTTATTCTTGAGTCACTACTAAGTGAATAACATTTGCTAGCAGCTTCGTGCATCTTTTCAGTTTTACCAGATTGCTCAAAATACTCACACTCTAAAGCGTGAACATCGAAATCAAATTGCGGAAATGAAGGATAGCGAGCTGCTAGTTTTTTGAACTCATCTAAAGTGCTCAAGGCTTTAGCCTGGTCTTCTTTTAACAAAAGTGCTTGTACCATCCGCTTGTAAGCAGAACAGAATCCTGAGTAGCGCTCACTGTCTGTGAATGACGAAGCGGCATAATGATCACTTTTTACTGTGGTCATCATTTTATCGGCAGCAGACAATGACTCCTCAACTTTCCCTTCGCGCAATAAGATCTGCGCGAAGAGATCTAGCGCTTTCAATCTCAACATAGGATCCTGGTTACTTAGCTTTGTGCCTAAGAATGCGCGCAAATTTCTTTTGGAACCATCACCATTCGAATCTTTGAGGTTTTGAAGCGCCAATTTGTATTTAGCCAGGTCTTTTTTCTCAGATTCCTCAAAGATTATTGAAGCAGTAGAATGGGACTTCGCCTGTTTATTTTTCCAGAACACAAAAGCGAAAATGCTACTAAATGCAATTACGGCTATAACTGGAATAAAAATCGGCTTTGCTGGTCTTTTAGTGGGCTTTATTTCTCTATCAGCATTACGCAGTTGCGCGATTAACTGCTGCATGTTCTCAAATCTTTCCTCAGGTTTCTTTGCCAAAGCCTTCGCCAGCAATAGTTTGATGTCGTCACCAAGTGCAAGGCTAGACACGTCAGGCGACTCGTTTGCATGTTTCAACATGACTTCCAAATCAGACTGACCAGTAAAAAGAGTTCTACCTGTTAAAAGGAAAAATAGAACGCAAGAAAGAGCATACATATCAGATTGAGGAGTCGCCGGCTTACCAGCTGCTTGTTCCGGACTTAAAAATGCGGGAGTACCAACGATTTGAGACGTTTTGGTAATGCCCTGTTCGGCATTTCCATCAGCAAACTTAGCCACGCCAAAATCTAGAAGCATAGGACAATCGCCATTTGCAAGAATTATATTGCTCGGCTTTATGTCTCTATGCGTTATTCCA
This sequence comes from uncultured Candidatus Obscuribacterales bacterium, assembly GCA_964546815.1. Lineage (GTDB taxonomy): Bacteria > Cyanobacteriota > Vampirovibrionia > Obscuribacterales > Obscuribacteraceae > JAIEPM01. Next base: position 79,166 of record CAZJLR010000004.1, read on the forward strand.
AGAAGATGTGCAGATTGCAGTGCTTCAGCAATTTTCTCGATGATGTCACAACTTTGATGGACAGATAAGGCACCATTTTCCTGTACTAGCGTTTCGAGGTTTTTGCCCTCAATGTAATCCATAACAATGTAAGGAACAGCTTCAGCAGTCCAGCCGAAAGCGTACACTTTCACAATATTTGGGTGTTCGAGCTTGCTGAGGAATTGAGCTTCACGTTGAAATCTGAGCCGTGCTGACTCGTCTGAACCTTTTGCAGCAAGCAAAACTTTTACTGCGACCTTTTTTTGTAAAATTTGATGTTGAGCAAGATAGACGCGACCATTGCTTCCTTCGCCCAAAACACTCTCTATTACCAAGCCTGGTATCGTAAATTCTGAATCCATGAGAGTTTTGGAAAGTTCCCGCTAAAAATGCGCTCTTAAACTTTAGCCCCTTTGCCAAATAATCTCAATAGAGCGATCAGTCGCCTCAATTAAGCGGTTCCGCAATAACGATATCCCACCACGGTCCTTTAGAGCGACCTAGAACCGCTGCCCAATACCATTCAGACACATCAGTCCAGGACATTCCCTTCAAGTCATAGACTCGTTCCAGTACTCGAAAACTAGTGCCTGCCCGCCTGGCAACGAATGAAGACCAGCGTTGATTGGAAGCAAGTACGACAATGGGCCCCGGTTCAATTGAATACCCCATTCCCCTAAAACAATCGCTACTTGGATGCAACTGTCGCGTTTCACTAGTAACCCAGCGCATCACATAATTATTTCTACCATCACTAAATTGTTTGATTTCACCAGGAAACTGATCAACGAATAGAACCTCACTCTTTTTTGTCGACAGGGGGATCTCTTGCAACTTATGCCCATTTAACTCTTGAGGCCAGATCGCAGTTGCAGCTTTGTGCTGCACTGGCGCACGAGTCGGCACAAAAATTGGAATCAGTCCGGCAAATATGAGCAACAGAACCGTTGAAAGTAGATAAGCTCTACTCATCTTTTTTGAACTTAATTGCAACGAAGAATGCTTTTCCACTCCTACGGATCCCTCTGCTGCAAAACCTGCTACAGCAGCATCCTCCAAAGAGACGGAATTAGCAGGCTGTAATTGCAGAGCACGGGACAAAAACACCACTGCCACAGACACAATAACAAATGCAGTTACTCCAGCCATTGAATGTAAGGTTGGTTCTAAGTCAAGCACCATCGCCGAAAAATTCGAGGATTTGGCTGAGAAGAAGCTTAATCCAGCAACGCGGAAAATATTGGCACAAATGATCAAGGCGAAGGTTGCAAGCGCAAGTAACAAAGACTGGAAAAATCGCAGGCGATAAATGCACATGCAAACACAGGCTAGAAAACCAGAAGCCCAGAGCATATTAATCCCGCTACAAGGCGCATCAACTGAAATCAAATGACCGTCTATAGATAGCATCGTGCCATCCTGGACAGCTTGCAAACCAGTCGTCCTCAAGAGCAGGGAGGCAGCTGTAGCGATGAGCAAACGCAAAGGATAACCAAGGAAAAAATTCAAAGATGGAATCACAGGCAAAGAAAGCAGCAGCAGCCCCAATATTCCAGTACGAGATGGCTGAGGACAAAGAACTGCGATAAAGAGAGACAACACCGACACCATCAGTACAGCTTGTACTAAATGCGGAAAGAAAAGCAGTGAGGCGATATACAGACAAATTCCCACGCTTATCAAAGCAAAATGCAAGTTACCCGCTTGTGGCTTGAAATCAGTATTTTTCTTTGACTCAGCTAGAATCAATACAGCAACACTTAAAAGCGCCAGAAGTCCCCAGGGTTCATCTGAAGGATCAAGAGTCCGCAGAATAAACCATTGCCAAACAGGCCAAAAGCCGCATAAAAAAGAAGCTATGAATATGAATGCAACTAGCATTTGACCTTAAAGACAGCTGACCGCATTCTGGCAAAGAGTAAGATGAGCAAGGCCACAAACATTAGTATTCCCAGCGGCGGTTCAGGCTTTGTCGGTATCAAGTTGGCGGAATTTGCAACATCAACAGGTTCAGCTGAGGCAGCAGTCGCCGCCGACTTGTCTTTACTATCGGCAGCTTTTTCTTTGGAAACTCCTTTTGCACTTTCAGCGACAGTAGCGCTTGTGCTCTGAGACTTTTGTTGCGCTTGATTTATATCTCTGCGTGATAAAAGCGGATTTTGCGGAGCTGCTTGGTCTAACAAAATTACCGCAGAGCATTTCGGTGTGACTATGTGATATTTTTCTGCAAGCTGATCAGAGTTGACCTGATCGTTTGCACAAAGCTGACTAATGAATGGAGGTGCATCGACAGAACGAGTTGATCGCTCTTCAAATCTACGATTCAGCCTGTATATATCACTCTGTCCAGCTAGCTCTGAAAACAATCTCTGCAAATCACCTTTAACACCATCGCCATGCCCCACAGGTTTAATCCACCTGGCGGAGTCAAGCGAGCGACAGAGTTCATTTGGTCCTAATGTTGCCTGATAATCGAAAAGTTCTACTCCATTAGGATTCTCAATCGGCCAGATCTGTTGCAAATCGACCTGACCAAATTTTATTGATTGGGGACCATGAATCCAGACCACGTTGGCGCCTGCATCTCCAATATTTTGCAGCGCAAGCAAAATCGCGGCGGCATTATCTTGCCCTCCAACGCAGGCAGAATCACGAATACGTCCAATATCATGTTTCCATTCAAAGCTGCCCGTATCAATGTGCTTACTCAACACAACAGGCTTATCCGAAGCCCAGATTAAAGTCGCATCGTTAAACTTGACGTCCTGCAATTCATCGCAAATTGATTTTGCAATGTCGCTCATACTGTCAGAGCCATCAAGTACGACAATCAATGGTTTAGCTTTGCTAACACGCGTCTTTTCTAAGCTTTGAATGACCTGCTTGCTCGGGTCTGCCGCATCTTCAGAAACAAAAATAGTTTTTCCTGCGTTTCGGCTGAATCGCGCGCTACCTTTGCCCTCAAAAAGTTCTGCGTTGCTGAATGAAGCCGGCTTATCTTTCGCGTTAACTGCTTTAATCACAGAAACATTTGAAGAATTTTTTTCCAAAACTGAGAGATTGACTGCAGATTTACCTGTCATCCCAAAATTGCGTTCGCTTATGAAGGGCAAAGCAGTTGAAACTTTCCCATCGCTTAGCACTTTCATGGGTGAATCAATTTGCACACAAAGATCAAGGTCGCCAGATACTGCAGGAGACTGAAGTAAAACGCGTCCTGGTCCCGCAGTAGCTATAAGCAAAGTCGACTGATAATTTCTCGCTCTATCTACATATTCAGCTCTGGCATTTTTTCTTTCGTGGAATACCGCTTCGCGTTTGACACCATCTACCATTAACCAGGCACCAGATACCACGGCTCCGGGCGGCAACATAATTTGAGCTCTGAGTTCGGGCGTAAAATACGACGCTTTCTTTGCGAATTTCATCTCCCAAACAAGATGCTCTGCCATCGCCTCAGGGTCTACAACGCCGCTGATACGCGAATCTTCAAGCTTCAAATCGCGTACGACACCACCGACATCTTCTCCGGTAAAGTCCTTATCGTAAAAATAATCATAGTTATCATCGAGAAAAGAGTAGTGATCGCTAGGAATAAGTTTTGGACGAGGAAATGTATTAAAGCTTTTGCCGCTAACCCTGTAGCATAATTCTCTCGCAAGCGATTCTGGAATTTGATTTTGAGAGTAGAAAAGATCACTGGAATTGAGTCCTCTGGTCAAAATCCTGGACATGACAAAGGGCATATTGAGAGTGACTAGCCCATAGCAAGAACGCAGATAAGTCTCAGTATCTCCAAAAGCTCTCATCAAAAGCACACTTGTGGGCAAATTCTCAGAATTGCTTGCGACTTGTGATTGACACAAAGTTGTAAGGTTTGACGAAAAGCTGTTAAGACCGCAAACGATCAAAAGCAGAGAGATACACAGATCTAAAGGAATCATCTTCAAATTGTGTTCTTTCAAAAGGGCACTTACTCTTTTGCGGGCTAAAAACGTAGCCCAGGCGGACGCCATAGGAGAAAAGCCTAAAAATCCCAATCCCAGAAACAAAATTGCAATGAAGCTTATCGGTACTATCGGTAAAAAGACTGCCGCGTAAACCACCGATACAGCCAGAGCAAAACCGTTAAAAGCGCCAGCAATCATCAAATCAGCTTTACTTACCGCTTTCATGCCCAAAACACGCATAGAAAGGAAGGTTGAAACCGGTACGAGCGCCACGCAAATGGAACAAAACAAAGAGGGTATCGGATCTGTATAAAAACTGGCGCACAAATGCATGCTGCCTTCGACTACTAATGCCGCAATAGGCACGAAGATTCCGAAGATGACTTGAAATACATTAAAGAACGGAAAGTTTTTCATTCTGCGCCAGAGGCTCTATTGAAAGGTCTTGTACCAGCCTACCATTAATCCGCGTTCTCGCGCAACGCGCCCCAAAAGCTCAGCCAGTATTGTATTTAGCTACTTTCGCCGCACGCTGAACATGACACCGCCAAGAACAATGGCTATGCCAGTCCAGGACTGAGGCGAAAGGGTCACCCCACGTTCAAAAAGCATGTCCACCAGGAGGGCCAGCACAGGCAGCACAAACTGAAGCGTTGAAATTGCCATCAAACTCATGTGCCTGATCATATATAGATATAAGGTGAATGCCAGTACAGAACTCATCACAGCCATGTACAAAACGGAAAGGAATGCAGCCATCGGCAGCGGCCAGAAAACCCATTTTTCACCGCACAAAAAGCTGCCGACCCAAACAGGAATATCAGTAGCAAACAAAAATATGGTTGCCGAGGCAATCGGGTGCATGTGTGTACTGCGCCCTTTCAAAGTTATATTTGAAAGACTGGTGAAAAATGCCGCAACCAGAGCAAGCCCAATTCCCCAGGCTTGATCACTTGAAGCGTGCATGCGATCCTGGCAAACAAGTACCACACCCATCAAACAAAAGATGAAACTAAAAATAGTGCGTCTGTGCACCTTTTCCAAACCGCCGCAAACTGCAATTAGTGCCACCATAAGCGGTGACGTAGCCATAATTACAGAGGCCAGTCCGCCAGAAATTGAAACTTCTGCAGAATAAATGAAACACTGATACATGCCGTTTAAGAAGCCGGATAACATCAGCCAGGCTATTTCAGACTTGCTAGGCTTTGGTATTCTTTTTTTGAACAAAAACCACAATGGTATGTAAAATGCCAGCGCCAAAACAAAACGAATGGCACCGGCAAAATTTGGCGGATATCCTGTAACAGGTGCAACTGAAATGCGCATTGCATACCAGGTTGTGCCCCAGATGAGGCAGCAAACCGAATAACAAATTGCCACAAAGACACGTGTTCGCTTAGCCTCAGCCGCAGCTGATGAGCCTGCTTCTTGCTCCACTTTGGCTGCCAACTTGCCAGCGTCGGTATCTTCACTAACGCTTTCGTCTGGGGATGCCATTTAGATATGAACTAGCCTGAAAAGTGAAGTTGAAAGATCAGTGAACTAGAGTTCCGCCCAGTTCAGCAATACTCTGTTCTAGCTTTTTAAGATGGACGCGATTGTCAGCGCTGTGATCTTGCAGCCACATTCCTAGACTGTCAATTATTGAGGCGCGCATGAAAGCTGTCTCTAACTGCAAATGCCCATAGCTGCCCTTCCAACAAATGCGCATATCGTCAGACCGCATGGTCATCATCAAATCAGTCAGGTGCTTTGGCAGTACGCATTTGTCATTGCTACCTTGAATCACCAACAAAGGCAAATGCACGGCTGTGTTTTTGCTCCATTCAAGTGTTTTCTCGACAAAGAAATCAACTGCAATGAGTTCTTTCAAAGTCAGGGCTTTGACAATGAAAGGATCGTCCAACATTTCATTGGCAATTTCAGGCATTGGTGAAACCAATTCAGTTAGAAACTTTTTGAGATCTACCTGATGATTGCTGCTCAAAATTGCTTTCACACCTTCTTTGATATCACTGCCGGTGCTGTACATTTTTGGATTTACACCGATTGCCGGAGCTGAAATTGCAACTCCATTTATTAGCTCGGGATATTCACCGGCCAGCCTGATGCAATAGGTACAGCCAAGACTCTCGCCCATTGCAATTAAAGGAATATTTGGATATTTAGCCTTAATTGCCTGCACAACTTTGACTATGTCTTGATAGCTCAATTCGTTGTTTAGTTCTGTTTTTTCGCCTTTCGGTTTTTCCTTACCGTTGTCATCGAATTTATTTCGGCCGAAGCCGCGCATATCTACACTTACAACACCAATGTTGTTGATTGCCAAAGTCCTGGCAAGCACCCGGTAGCGGCGCCCATGCAAAGTCAAACCATGAATAGCAAGAATGACAGACTTCAATTCACCCTTAGCCGGCATCCACTGATAGGTCGGCAAACCTGAGGCTTCGGAGAAGGGTCCATCTTCCGAATAGACATACTGACTGGCGATGGACGGGTCGATTAGTTCAGCATAAGTCGACGGCATCGTACTTTCACCGGCAAAAGCCCCAGGCGTTGTCAGCAAGAATGCAATTATTAACGCGAATATTTTGACGAGGCCGTGATTCTTTTTCTCTTGAGCACTCAAATTCATAGAGCCAATAAGCCCCCTAAATATCATTAACGAAGTAGAGAATAGCATGAAAACGCGCTAAAAGACGGCATCTCATCGGTTAAAACTGGTCAAGCTGATTGCCAAAAGCGGCTCTAAAAGAGGATCTTTCGCATATCCATTTCATCTACTTGAAATCACTAGCATACTTTAGGCTTCAAGAAAAGACCGAAAATCGACAGTCTCAAGCTTGAGCCAATCCATATGAGAAAACTGATCAAAACCCAATGGAATTTTTTTCACTGGTCGGAAACAATATAAACCGCTGCCATCCCGGCGGCTTAATCCAAACAAAAGCGAGAAAAAGGAATTTTGCAATGGCGGCTCAAAATATTCGAAAGTTAGTATCTGTTGCAACGGGAGTCTTAATCGCTTCAACTCTTATATTGCAACAAGTAAAAGCAGAAGATACGAGCGCGAAGACGAGTACAACTGCAGACAGTGCCACCGAATCTGCAATTGATGCAATTACAAATCAGGCAAAAACAAAGTTTGACGAAACCCAATCAAACGCATTCATGTTAATCATGAATGGAAAAAATGATGAAGCAAGAAAGCTCGTCGAAGATGCAATTGCAAAAAGCAAAGGTGAGGCAAAGCAAGCAGATCTCTACTATTTGATGGCAGCCATAGAGAAGATGTCGGACAACACGGCTGCCGCGATAAAAGATCTCAATATAGTTTTGAAAACTCTGCCGGCTCCAAAAAGCAATGAAGACTTTGTCAACGCCGCACTGCTCCATAAAAGGCTTGGAGACTGCTATTACAGCGAACGCACAATTCCTGCCGCAATTTCCAGTTACACTGCCGCGCTGGCTGATTGCCAGCATCTAGCAAAAAATTCTTCACTGACTGCGGCAGTTCTCGAAGCTCTCACTGGAACATACACATATGACAAGCAATATGCTACGGCTGAGACTTTCGGCAAAAAACTTCTTGAAATAAGAACAGAAAAAGCTAAAAGCGGATTGCTCGATGATATAGGCGCACTGTTTTGGGCTCGCATTCAACTTCTTGGAATTTACAGGCATGAAGGAAAAGAAGAAGAACGCAAAAAACTAGCAGCCGAGTCAACAGTACTATTAGATAAATTGCTTGCATTGCGGGCGCAAATTGATGCCAGCGATACGATTCCTGAGCTAGAAAAGCTCAAAACAGAATTTGAACAAAGATACATTATCGAGTTCCACCCGACCACGCCAGCTGAATATCTCTGGCTGGCAGACGAATTCAAAATGCGCACCATGCCACTAATTCAATGGCCGGCAAAAACAGCAAAAGCCAAAGCTGCCATGTTGTGCATACACGGACTGGGATTAGATAACCGCTCTTTCACAGACTTTGCCAGAGAAATGGCTAACAGAGGCATAAGTGTCTACGCACTCGATGTAAGAGGCTTCGGCTCATGGCAAACAACGCAGGGGCAAGAAGACGTACAATTTGGTGAAGCCATAAAAGACATTGGCGCAGTTTTGACCTTGATAAAACAAAGGGAAAACTTGCCCACCTTTTTGCTGGGTGAATCAATGGGAGGAGCAATCGCACTGAGAGGTGCAGCAGCTTTTGGAGACCTAATGGCAGGACTCATCTCATCGGTTCCTTCAGCTGAGCGTTTTCAAGAAAAACGCATGGGATTTTCTGTTGCATATCATTTGCTTCAAGGTAAAAACAAACCATTTCGCGTTGGCGACATGGTGACAGCTCAAGCAACCAGCAGCGCATCACTAACCAAGAAATGGAAAGCTGATTACAAAGCAAAAATGGATATGTCTCCAAAAGAACTTATCAAGTTTGCGATATTCATGCGCACCACCAAACGCGAATGCGAACACATAAAAACGACTCCAGTTTTTGTGATTCAAGGGTTAAAAGACAAGCTTGTAAAACCACAAGGTACATTCGAACTATTCGATGCGGTGGCCAGTGACGACAAAATTCTATTTATAGTCAGCAAAGAAGAGCACCTCATATTCGAAGGGGCAAGCCAATCTAAATTGATTTTAGACACACTTGACACCTGGATTGACCAACATCTTCCGGCAAAAGCGAAAGCAGCCGAGTAAATTGCCCGTGGGAAAAACACCAATGAGGACATTGCAGAACAGTGTGCTCGGGGCTACTATGGGCACACTGGCACAGGGGCATATTAGCCGCGTATAGATCCGCGCACATACATTCGACAAGCTTTGCTTTGGCGGGGTGGAACTGAGTCGTTTGCGGATCCTATTGTCCCTGTGGAGGACGCAATGGATAATCCAGTAGTTCATACCGACCTGGGGGTCGGTAAATTGTGCTTTGCTCCCCAATTAGAAGGCAAAGACAAAGCAGAACAACTATCAGCCGCAGCCTGGAAAGAATTAGATAAAGTTGCGGGCGCAGTTAAAGACACAATAAAACAACTGCCTGGCAGCGACACGGTCAAACGCATATGCGATTCTTTGCCGCTGCTCTTAAAACCCGTACCGCCCAAAAAGTCGGAATGGACTATTTCCATAGATTTCACAACTGATTTCGGTGATGGTCAGGGAGTAGAAAGCGGTCTGGACAGGCTGCAAGCTTTTGCAAAGCGAACAAAAGGAAAAGATGTCACAATCGTGGCTCAAGCCGCAGTACCAGATTCATTTGATTTTGATTTTTTCTCCGGCGTGAAAATAGCTACACCAGGCACAAAGTACACATTGCAAAAATATGTCGTCAAAAACGGCGAGATCAAGTTGGCAGCAGAAACACCCTCAAAAGGTTATGCTGAAGATTTAGAAGAGCTTTTGACGTATGCCGGCAAGAATCAGCCATCAAAACGCTCTGCGCTAATAATTGACTCGCATGGAGTGGGCAACGAAGGCTTGCTGGGCGACACAGGCAAGGCTTCTGTAGACGACTTTGTCAAAGCTGTACAAAATGGGCTCAAGGCTAATGGACAAGAAAAGCTAGACATGCTCGATTTTGACGCCTGTTTGATGGGTGCAAGTGAAGCATTGGCTCGCGTTTCAAAAATAACCGACAATCTGGTGGCATCAGCAGAAACAGAATCGATTTATCAAGGTCAAAATTACATCGCACCCTTCACTCGCCTGCTTGAAAAACCAGAAACAGACGGAAAGACGCTGGCGCGAGACATTGTCGCCAGCACTCACAAAGATATGGAAGACTGGAAAAAAGAGGGATGGCACCCTACTGTAGAAACGCTGGCACATTTCCAATTGCGCGAATATGCAGAATTTAGAAAAAGCCTGGACAGCTTTGGAGACAAACTGGCTGTAGTGGTCAACGAAAAAAACAACAGAGAAATTATAGAGAACGCCATCGACAAATCGAGAAAATATGGCAGCCTCAGCCCATTGTTCGCATTGCTTGGAGGAGGCACTGGCGGCAGAAACAGAGCCGACATCAAAGAATTTACAGAAAACATCATTTCAGCAATAGACTCTGGTGAAATTGAAGATCCCGATCGTCAAATAAAGAAGGCCGCACAAGAAGTGCTGAATAAGCGCAGCATACTCGTAGACTCTTATCACGGCAACGAAGACTTTGCGCGAGCAGGAGGGGTTTCAGACTTCCTTCCCAGCAAATACTTGAGAAACATATCAAAAGAAGCGTCTCTCCAAACATCAGCGGGTCGCCTCTGCAACTTGACCGAGCCAAAGAACTTCGATGCCATCGACAAAACAGAAAAGACGCGAACTGAATTTCTGCAGAAGGTTCAAGCCGAACTGTTCTGGAATCGACCAGTTTGGATATTTCCTGGTCTGCCTGGTGTATCTAAAGAAGTCGAAGCAATGGACAAGCACAGCGAAGCATTTCGCAAAGCAGAAACAGCAGAAAAACGGGCGGCAGCATTTAAGCTAATGCACGAGTCAGCTACTGCATTGAATGAAACTGAGATATTCAAAAACGCTTACAACAAAGAGTACAGCAAGATGGAAGCAAATGTGTCCAAAGTGTACAAAGCCAATTTTGTGGAGGAAGGCACAAGTGGCTGGTCTAAATTCAGACTCAAACTAAAGGACAGTAAGTAACAACTGGGACAATTTGCAAAAATCAAATCGCGGCACGTGGGGTAAACATCACTAGCCGCGATTTGAGCATATTGCCGATATTGAAAAAACGTTCATAATGTCTAAACTTCGTTCACTACTTCAGCTTGTGACGAGCTCAGGCTCTCGCTCGCCTATATTTTGCTGGTTTCACACCGCAGTTTCTCTAATGCCAAATAACACAAACTCACTTTTGCTCCGCGAAAGCGGATCGCCTTGCCTTCTTGAAAGAGAAGAAGCAATTTATATCAGGTACGCCTGGATATTCGACCCTGTCTTAGATCTTTTGTGGATCTCAGGCAGGTTTCTTTTTAGCCGTATAAGCGGCAAATAAAAGCCCGCAACCCAAGCAAATAACAATCGCTATTCCCCTGCTCAAGAGGAGTATGTTTTCTGCCGCCACTTTAATTCAAGAATCAGAGGTCAGTTTATGATGACAAAAGCGGAATTTAGCAGCACTTACAATAACGGCTCTACTCCAGAGGGACTAACAACTGACGTTGTAGACGAGCTTCTATACACCGATGAGGAACCTTTGATCATCAATGAAGAAGAGCCTCTGGAAAAAGACCCCAGCGTGTTTGTCGCGATAGTCTCCAAAGGATTACCTGTAGACGATCCAGTTAGACTTTATCTGCGCGAAATCGGGCGCATACCGTTGCTCACTCAAGCACAGGAAATTGAGCTAGCAAGGCAGATTGCGCAAGGCGGCTCAAGCGGATTAATCGCAAAACGCAAACTAAGCCAGGCTAACTTGAGACTCGTAGTTTCTATAGCCAAAAAATTTATTGGTCGAGGAATGGCATTTCTAGACATGATTCAAGAAGGCAATCTTGGCTTGCTCAAAGCAGCAGAAAGATTTGATCATAGCCGAGGCTTCAAATTCAGCACTTATGCCACCTGGTGGATTCGCCAATCTATATCTCGCGCAATTTCGGATCAAGGTCGCAGCATTCGCATTCCAGTACATATGATGGATACTATTCATCGCTTGAAGAAAACTGCCCGGCAAATTTCGCAGGACAAAGGTAGGAAAGCAACTGATGCAGAAATTGCAGAAGCAATGTCTATGAGCCTGGAAAGGCTGCAAGAAATTCTCAAAATCACTCAAATTCCAATTTCACTTGAAACACCGGTGGGCAAGGAGGAAGATGGAAAACTTGCAGACCTTATCGAAGACGCTGCGACAGAAACACCCACAAGCAAAGTAACTAAAGAGCTGCTCAGGGAAGACATAATTGCAGTTATGGCATCGTTATCTTCGCGTGAACGTGATGTCCTTCGACTTCGTTTCGGTCTCGACGATGGACGCCAGAGAACACTTGAAGAGCTGGGCACCCTATTTGGTGTCACGCGCGAAAGAATCCGCCAGATAGAAACCAAAGCATTGCGTAAGCTCAGACAACCAGATCGTAGCGATCGCCTCAGAGAGTATATCGACTAAACGATAAGCACTGATGCGTTGTCACATTCAAAAGAAGACTCACCGCCGAGAAAGAGCATTCTCAGCAGGTTTCTATAGAATCCATATAATGGAATGCGAACAGACACTTCATCGCGCAATTTATCACGCAAGACTTTGAATGAACTATGTGAAGGTCCCGCCATGTGATCTAGCTCCAGGTAATAATTGCCCAGTGGTTGAACTTGCACTTCAAACAATTTGTCATGCCATCTAGCCACACTCTTCAGTGCCTTCCACCCTGTTTTTTTCATTTCTGCAGGACTGCAAGTCAGGTAGTTTTTGGTTTCAATGAAATCAAGCAAGGTATCAGCTGGTCCTTTGCCGTTTGCTGGAATCACCATGCCCAGCGACTCCCAGACAGGATCGCCAATAGTGATTGTTTTCAGCATTTCGTGAACCTTGAGACAGGTCGCCTCATCCTCACATACTATTTTGATGCCGAATATGTCTTTGACATATTTACTGTATTGACGTAGGTGCTTGTCTCGGCTGACCAGTTGATCGAGATGAAACAATTCATCAGCAACTTTATTCCAGAGTTCTTCTTCAGCCTTGACTCGACTAGTCAGCCTGTTGACACCATTCTTGGTCTGAGCCCGAGGAATATACTCCACAAAATTGGCAGTGAGCTCAAGAGGCAACCAGGCGCGATCTTTTTGATATCTAAAGTTGTCCAGCAAATGGTTTCCCAGATCAATGTCGAGTACTGAAAAAAGCGTTTCCTGGGTGATACGCTCTCTAATTAAGAAAGGTCGTGCTTCTACTGGAAGTGAACCTATTACATTGCTATGCAGCTCAAATGCGCCATCGAGCAGCAAATTAGAAAGTAAATTGGCCAAAGTATGAAGGTGCCTTTCGCCGTCTAAAATACACTGCCTGAAAGCAAAACGAACATCGGCAACAAGGCTTCTTTTTAACTCAAGACGAATGTGAGTACCGGGATTGGCTTCAAGCTCGTTTTTCTTTTCGCTAAGGTAGGTGACAAAATCGTGCAGGACCTGATTGTCCATAGCAAGTGATAACGGTGAATTTGTCGATCGCAACAGCCGAACCCAATGAAAAGGCGCTCCCCACTGCTTGATTATATTCGTTCATTTTAGTTTTGGAAGTTGGATCTTACTCAGAAGTCTCAGAAACGCCGCGAAGTGCCGAATTCAAAGCTTAATATATATTCCTGCCAAAACATCGACAGGCAATGCTCGGGAGCATTGCCTGTCTTGATTGCACGAGGTGTTTTGGGGGGTCTCGTGTCAAAATCTGATTTTGGAGCCGAAGCTTAGCGGTGACGGAAGATTCTACCCATAATGCCAATGCCAAGCCCTACGCCGGCGCCCGTGGCAACGCCCTCGAGAACTCTTTCGCCGACAGATGGACGTTCGGGCTGCACAACCACAACATCAGGTTGAGCAGGAATCGGTGCGCCCCTGTAAGGCATTACAGAGCCATAACGTGGGTCTGAAATCTGCCAGGTTTCCTGTCCATTCGGCAATCTTGAAATTACAAGATCTGCGCCCATTCCCTTGTGGTCATGGTCATCGACCATACGGAGGAATTCGCGCTGAGCGTGAGGATCATTTTGAAGTTGGTAAAGGTCAGCGCGCAGCAAATGTTCTGCTTCACGAATGTCATGTCGATCTAATTCTCTAGCGACACTTTTTGCAGCTTCATTCCAAGCCGGATCTGCGTGTAACTCACTCATCCCATACCTCCAATTTGCCGCGTATTACGCAACAACTTGTCCCATCCCATGAGCAGATTCTAAGTTCAGAACTTGGCAAAATCCCGGCATTTTTTTGGCATAAATTTGGCAAGACACGTAGTTTTCCCATAAATGCGCCCACTTGAACATTGCACTCAAGAAAAACACAAACAAAAGAAAGCCGGCACAGAGCTCATAAAGATGAGCTCTGTGCGCCGACCTTGCACTAAAAATCTCCTATTTACTCAAAACAAACTAACTGGCGATGCTCCATTTGCGATTGCCACAGCCGACTGACTGAACAACTGAAAACGATTGCGAATCTCTTTGGGATCTTTAGTCACCACCTCTACGCACTCAGGCGGTATACCCATTTCAGCTCCTACTTTGCGAAAGTCAATCGAGCCAGACTGGACACCCATGAAGAAAATGCGATGCTTCTCCATAGCAAGCATGTCTGTCACTAGTTTTTTCACTTGCGCAGCCTCAGTCTTCCCATCGTTGTTTCCGCCGTCAGACATCAGCAATGTAACAGAGCGAGTTTGCACTCCATATTGATCTTCCCACCATTTTGTCCTGGCAAGTACGCTTCCTAGAGCTTCGACCGCACGGTCATACAAAGGAGTGCTGCAGCCATTGATGAAATTGCGTTTTTCCAGCCTGGGCGCAGCCCGCAATGCTCTCCACTGAAATTCAGTAGAGTCCCCAGTAATGTGCTTAGTGTATTTGTCTGACGGGTTAATCAGCATAGTCAGCGATTCGACACTGTTTACAGCGCGTGAAGAAAGCAGAGCTGAAACCACAAGGTTGTGCCCTTCGATAGCCGCGGCATGATTTTGATGATGTTCCATCGATGGTGTATTGTCGATTAACATACAAAGTAAGGTCATCTCGGTGACATTGGGGCGAACCACTGGTGCCAACATGGTCTTATTTATACGAGCAGAAAGACCATCTAATATTTTCGCCGTGTGAGGCGAAATTTCTCCGGCCTGCTGAGCGTCTTTAAAAAGTTCAGATACATCTGGTGTTTGCTCAGTCATGATAATTACTCCTTATCAATTAAAAATTCTGGGATTTATATTGGGCCAATCTTGCATTGGTGTTTGCGAACTTACGATGTGCATTCCGGCTTTGCGGAAATCTTCAATCGCCTCTTGTCCCTGTTTTTCAAAACCAGGTACAGGGGAAGTGCAGTCAGACAGGATATAGATTCGTTTTGCTAGATTTGCATCTTGCATGCGAATTTTTTTGAGAATGTCGTAAATGGCTGCACGCACACAGTGCGATTCGGCTTCGCCTGCGATAATTAGAACCTCGTACTTGAGCAAATCTTCAATTGCTTTATCAGATTCTTCGCCGACAACTGTGCCATCATGAGCGCGGCTAACTTCAGTGCCGAAGGGTGAATAATATTCACTTAGAGGCAAATCACCTTTAATTCGATATTGTGTTTTGCTATACCGTGCAATATCGTGGCAATCAATCGCTACTTGCACCGATGGCACAAGTGCATGCCCTGGACTACCCAGGCGCGCATGTATCGGCCAGACAACCAGCGGTGGCTTACCCAGGCGTGCAAGTTCTTCCGTGTAATGGATAACATAGCTCTGCAACCAGGGCAAATACTTCATATCGCCAAGAATGAGATATGCCATTTCAGGATTTACAAACCAGGTCTTGCCTATGTCGCCAGGCAAAATCAATGTAAAACCAGCAGGATGTTTGCCATCTTTATCAATCCAAAATGGCGGGTGAAAAATTTGGAAGAGGTAATGACTGTCCAGCGTTACAATAATGTCACTCAGCACTCTCATATTGCGATAAATGAAATCGCAGATGTTTACGCTGTCTCCTACCGAAGCAGGCGCTATACTCAGCTCTCCATCAGACAAACAAAAAGTCTTTTGCTGGTCAATAATTGTCAACGCAACAGGCACATTATCTAAACGACGAGGCGCAATTTTATGTTGGCCTCGCCACTCGGACGACGCTGCGATCAATTGTGCATAATCGGGCGTAAAGAACTCGCCAACTCTATTTCGATCATAAAAAGATGGAAAGGGTAATTCATAAGAACGTGAAACTGGATCTAAGACGTGCATGATATGTCTCCTTATTTAAGATGATTTGAATTTAGAAACTGTTGTTTTGAATTTGCGCAAGCAGAGTCATTTCGAGCCTCGTTTCTTGCCTGCGTATTGACTAAATAGACTTCTCCGGCATTCCACACATACAAACCTTTTGAGGAATAGATGAGCCTGTCATTAGTGCTCATGGCAGGAATCTCGAATTTTTTCTTCTCTACAAATTGACCGTTTTCAATTTGAATTTGAAGCAAACCTCCGTTAACAGCTGAAAGCAATGCATGACCAGCCCCACATTTGCCGCTTATGCGGCCCAACCAACCATCATCCGAAAGGGGAGCTTCAGCGCAGGCAAGCAAAGTGCCTTTGTAGTCGAAAGCGAAGCAGCAGTTAAGAAGTTCTGCGCCAGATTTTCTATGAGCTAAAAACCAGACAATGTCATCAGAAAAGTAAACCTCTGCATCTAAAACGTTTCCCGGAATCATGAAATCCGGAATATTCAACTTAGTGCTGTCTACACAACTAAACAAGAAAGCTCTTTTGAACTCTGCGGCTTGATAAAAACCAAAGCCCCACTCGGCACCCAACCAGATTCTAGTTTGGTTGGAAAGAGCATCATGAAGTGCTTTACTGCGTTCGTTATTTTGCCCCCAAATAGTTCCTGCGTCCATCCAAACATAAGCTGAGCTGTTAGCTGCAAATACAGGAAATTCATTACGGTATTTTTCTACGCTATGTTTTTGAGGCGAAAAATTAGGCTTCAGCGAAATGAGTGACTCATCTTTTGCAATTAGCGTGGCATCTCCGCAAAGCTCAAATTTCATCCTGTTGTCGCAAGTGCCGCTCAGAACTACTCGTCCATGCTCTCGCATAAACTTGCCATCTTCCCAGTAAAGCAAGCGCAAGATTTCGTTTTGCACTTTCGCTTGCAAGATTCTTCCACCGCAATTAAATATCTTTGTTATAAGCACATCATTACTTGCGGTAATTTTTGGTTTTTGCGCAAGCACTGCTTTTACGCTAAACAACGGCGCAGAGTTATCTAATATTGCATCAAGCAATTTTTCTGGAAATGGCTCACGCTTATCAATTTGAAAAACACTCTGAAAATAATCGAGCAACTTAGGGTTAATGCTTGCAAGTGGATAGGCAGCCAGCGGAAACTGCACGTCTGGATGAAAGATTGAAATTCTATGCAGAGGGCGTTCGTTTGCTGCTATCCGATTGCATGGATTTTTGGGTTTGAAAACACCTCCATAAGGATGCACGCATAATAGTGATTCAAATAGCATTACATTGAATGCGTACCAGTCCGAATTAGTATTGTGCGGTCGCACCAAAGTCATTTGGCCGTCATGTAGGTCGCACAAAAGGGGGTCAACATAACGGTTACAAAATACCGTGCATAAAAACTTATCAAATTGCATTGAGTCGGCATCAATGAAATATGCAGTTTGATTTTTAAGCAAAACGTTCATTCCATTGAAATCGCCAACAACGACTCCAGCAGAGTGAATCAGAGACAAAGTCTCGTAAATGCTTCTAAAAAAAGCCAGAATCTCTTTTCTATCGACTCCATCTGCTTCCTGAAAATCACGTCTGCAAAAATGCAAAAGTTGCACACAGTCGTCCAAATAATCCATTGAATAAGCCATTATTTCGGCTGAATAGTCCGCTTTGTTGTAAATCAAATCCTGCGGCACAATTACGTTCTTCGGCAGACCGCTGGGAAAGGAAGGCAATTTAGATTGTCTTTCTTTGTGCTTTTGTTCAGCTGCTTTTTGCAAAGCGGGTAATGAAGCAAAATTGGGATGATTGGCTTGTTTAAACAGCTTCATCGCAACTCTCTTACCCAGGCGATATATTTCGGCTTCACCGCCTTCACCTATCAAGTCTTTGCTGCTGAAGTTGATCTGTCTAGAATTTAGGAATAACGGAGTCATGGCATTAAGCTCCTCTATTGCGACGCAACGCAAGCAGCGTGGTGTCGTCAGGCAAAAGCCCTTCTTCTCGGCGAAGAATCGCATCGCCATTTTCATCCCTTGCCAATTTCACGACTTCGCTATTTACCAGGCGCAACCACCCGGTAAGAGATTCAAACTCAGCAAATCGATTTGAGTTGGCTGCGGAAAACAAGCATGATTCTTCAAATACTTCAGGGAGACTGGCGACCAGACGGCTCTTACCAGGAATTTTCTTACCGGCAATGTCGAGCAGATCTATGACGCCATCGGTTCCCAGTGCCAGTGTTTCGATATCGTCAGTATCAATGATTTCAAAAACCGAAAATGCCGGCGCCAGTTTTGGATGCAGCAGCGCCTTGCTCAGATAGTCCGGAGCATTCTCCACAAATGGACCAATCTTTCTAATTTTGCCGTTCAGGTAATAAACGCCGTCTCCGATGCCAAAAATTACTGTTCTCTTTGGGGTCACAACGGCAGCAAGAATCGTAAATAATAGATGGCTTCTTACAAAATCCAAAAATGACTGCTCTTCTCGCAAATTTGGCATTGGCAGGCAGGCTGTAGCCAAAAGTTCTAAGCGCATTAGATACTCAGCTTTTAGTTGCTCAAACCATTCGGAATCAAATTGATTTGAGCTTCTTCCTAATACGGCGCAAAGCACAATTGGTGTGATTGCGGCAGCGTAGCGAGCGCCAAATTCAGAATGTGCCGTAGAACCGCAACCATCGTGAACACTTAGCACGATGGCATCTTCGATTGCGGTACACGAATAGGCATCTTGATTGTTTTTAGCAGACAGCAAATTTCCGCTTCCGATGTGCCTGCGACCAGTTACAGTACCGGCGGCAACATAGAAAGTGTCGATTAGTGATGCCAGGGGAGCTTTTAAGTGGTACATGTCAACCTTGCCAGTCCGAGTTAGCCCTGAGGGATACACCTTCCTCACGGTCACGTCGGTATTTAGTTATCGTTATTTTTACGATACCTCCGATCCGACTTTTTGGCAAGAGGGGATAAACATCAAGTCAACCGATCTCAGACAACCAGATTCCAGCCCGCTAATTTAATGTACCTTTCACGCTATCTAGGAGATCGAACCCCTTTCACGTTTCGTGGCCTGATATTGGCCCGGTAGTGGCATACGTGTTACGCTTGCTGACTCAAAAGGCGCTAAAAAACGCCACTCTGACCAGGACAATTCATTCTGACTTGAAACTGTTCAGAGCCCGCATAAACCAGCGGGCTCTATTTTCATAATATTGAGACCATTTACCAGAGAGCAACAATGTCAAATTCGAAAAACGGTTCTGAAAAGCTAAAACTCACTCTGCCAAATGGACGGATACAAGAAAAAGTACTCCGCCTCCTTGAGCAAATAGGAATTAGTTATTCGCAAGCAGGTCGCTCATATAGACCACATTGCTCAGACCCAATGATCGAAACAAAAATGCTGCGTGCCAAAAACATTCCCGGTTTGGTTGCACTGGGAAGGCATGATTGCGGTTTTGCCGGCAGAGACTGGATTTACGAACAGGACGCCGATGTCGTGGAGCTTTTGGATCTTGGCTTCGACCCTGTGAAGATCGTGGCAGCAATGCCTGAAGATCTTGTAAGAGCCGGCAAAGATGGCTTCAAAGGCAGGAAATTAATAGTTGCATCTGAATATCCGCGTTTATCAGCCGATTACATCAAGAAAGAAAAACTGGATGCAGTCTATGTTCACGCTTACGGTGCAACAGAAGCATTGCCACCAGAAGACGCAGACATAATCATAGACAACACTTCTACCGGAGCGACGCTCAGACAAAATCGATTGGAAATCATCGCCGAGCTTATGACTTCATCGACACGTTTTGTTTGCAACAAAGAAGCACTGGAAAATCCACTGAAAAAGAAAAAGCTCGAAGAAATGACGATGTTGATGAAGAGTACACTTGAAGCAAGGAAAAAAGTCTTGCTTGAAATGAACGTGCCTGCAAATGCTTTCGACAAAATAGTAAGCGACCTTCCGTGCATGAAGGCACCAACAGTATCTAAGCTTCATAACAGTGACGGTTTTGCTGTAAAAATTGCTGTGTCCACAAGCGAAGTTCCATCCCTAATTCCAAAGCTGGTGGAAATGGGCGCAACAGATATCCTTGAATACAAGCTCGAGAAAATCGTTACCTGAGGAAGAGGAAGCAATGACTAAGCTTGACTTAGTAGATGTCGGAGGCGGCAATATAGGCAGCGTCAAACGCTGTCTTGAACGACTCGAAATCGACTACGTGGAAGCTGACTTAGAAAATCCTCCCAATGGCGATCGCCCTGTCTTGCTGCCTGGTGTTGGAGCATTTGGGCCGGTAATGGATCACCTGGCAAAAAATGGATTTGATAAACGCATAAAAGATTTGGTAAATGGTGGCACTCCATTTCTTGGAATTTGTGTCGGCATGCAAATTCTATTTGACTCAAGCGAAGAATCGAAAGGAACCGCCGGACTCGGGCTAATTCCAGGCGTGGTGCGTAAGTACAAGGAAGGCAAAGTACCGCAAATAGGTTGGAACCTGATCGAACGAGCTTCAATTGAAGCCGAGACCAAACCAGGCGTGCAGTACCCCGAATCTGGCTATGTCTACTTCGTCAATTCCTATTACCCAGACCCAAGCTCGCCTGCAGATGTGCTTTATGCGTCAAATTATCATGTCAATTTTTGCGCAGCGGTTCAGCGAGGCAACATTACTGCATTTCAATTCCACCCTGAAAAGAGCGGAGAATTCGGAAAAATATTGTTGAGAAGGTGGGTCGAGAATGTCGCTTAACAACTTATGCCACCGCATTATTCCCTGCCTTGACGTCGCCGACGGTAGAACAGTTAAGGGCGTAAAATTCACTAACTTGAGAGACATGGGCGACCCTGTTGAGCTGGCACAGCGATATGAAGAAGACGGCGCTGATGAACTGATGTTTCTCGACATATCTGCATCTCACGAAGAACGAAAAACCGTTTTTGATCTTGTCGAAAAATGCGCGCACAAATTGTCTATTCCATTTACTGTTGGTGGTGGCATACGCGAATTGAAAGACGTGCAAAGACTGCTAGGTTGCGGCGCTGACAAAGTTTCAGTCAATACTGCCGCAGTCAACCGCCCAGACCTAGTCAAAGAGATTGCATTTGCTTGCGGCTCACAATGTTGCGTGGTAGCAATTGACGCTCGCAAAAGACCAGATACTTCGGCAGAAGATCTCATCTGGGATGTACTCATACAGGGCGGCAGAAAAAACACTGGAATGGATGCATTTGAGTGGGCAAAAACCTGTGTCGAAAATGGAGCAGGCGAAATCCTCCTCACATCGTGGGACCGCGACGGCACCGAAGAAGGCTTCGATATTTCAATGGTCAGGCAGTTTTCAGACAATTTGCCCGTTCCGGTTATTGCATCGGGTGGTGCACAGGGTCCAGCCAGCTTCATCGAAGTATTCCACGAAGGGCACGCCGACGCGGCTCTGGCTGCAACCATATTCCATGATGGACGTTGGACAGCAAATAAACTCAAAGAAGAAATCAGGAAAGCTCAGATAGCGGTGAGAACATGTTAATTCCAAGCATAGACCTACAAAACGGACGAGCAGTGCAACTACGCCAGGGCAAAGAGTTTGTACTTGAGTCCGAACGTGACCCGGTTGAGCTTGCACAAGAATTCAGCCGTTATGGCGAAATCGCAGTGATAGATCTTGACGCTGCGCTTGGCACAGGTAGCAACCTTGAACTAATAAAACGCATTTGCAGAGTGGCTGACGCTCGCGTCGGTGGTGGAATTCGTGATTATGAAAGAGGGCGTGAACTATTGCGCGCCGGCGCCAAGCAGATCATCATCGGCACTGCCGCTAATGAAGATTTCCTGGCAAAATTTCCCACCGAAAAAGTGATGGTTGCACTTGACCAGAAAAAGGGTGAAGTATTCGATCGAGGCTGGGTCAACGCCACAGGCGAAAGCTTCATTGAAAGAGCCAAAAGGCTGGCTCCGCATTGCGCAGGGTTTCTCACAACATTCATCGAAGCCGAAGGCCGCATGGGCGGCATGGATGTAGAGATGGTGAAAGAGTTGCAGGCTCAAGTGAAAAAACCGTTGACTGTAGCAGGTGGAATTGCCAACACTGACGAAATTGTAGAAATTTCAAAACTAGGAATAGATGTACAAGTCGGAATGGCACTTTACACAGGCAAGATAGACCTTGCCCAATCAGTTGTTGGCGCAGTGAATTTCGGAAAGGATGGGCTCTGCCCAACTATTGTGCAAGACGAACATGGACAAGTTCTCATGCTTGCATACAGTAATGTCGAGTCATTGAGCAGGGCTCTAAGGGAAGGCAAAGGGATTTACTACAGTCGCTCGCGCAAAGAAATATGGGAAAAGGGACTGACTTCAGGGTCTACCCAACAACTTATTTCGTGTCGACTTGATTGCGACAGAGACTCAATTCTTTTTACTGTCAGCCAGACAAAATCAGCTTGCCACAATGATACCTACAGCTGTTTTGGCAACGCAACTGCAAACAAGAAATTCAATATTCACAGACTGTTCGAAACACTCAAAGACAGGAAGAAAAACGCGCCACCTAAATCTTATTCAGCAACATTATTTGCCGATAGAAAAGAATTACTCGCCAAAATTTCCGAAGAAGCCGAAGAAGTAATGAATTTTAGAGACACGGAAAACCTGAGATGGGAAATCGCCGACGTACTATTTTTCATGTCGGTGCTAGCAGTAGATGAAGGCATTGAGTGGAAAGAGATTGAAGCCGAACTCGGAGGACGACACAAATAGTCATGCAGAGCAGATCGGTATTTGAAAGCATCGGTAACGAAGACGACAGCACAGGCATAGCCAAACGTGTGGCACAAATTACAGTTTCGGCCATAAAGCAGATGCCACTTTTGGCGAAACAAGTAGGCGGTTGTGTCACGCTAGGACAGGGCATTCCCTCCTTCAACACGCCCGACTTCATTCGCGAAGCTGTAATTGCAGAACTTCGCGACAATAATGCCATCGGCAAATATTCGCTGCAGCCGGGCGTACCTGAGCTCAAAGAAGAAATTGCAAAAGATCTCAAACGAACCCGCAATATTGATGTTGACCCAGACAAAGAAATATATGTCTCTTGCGGCGGAATGGAAGCACTTGCTACCGGCATCTCCACAATCATTGAGCGCGGTGACGAAGTCATTTTGCCGACACCATGCTATGCCTCACACATAGAACAAGTTCTCTTTGCCGAAGGCATCCCACGCTTTGTCCCCTTAGACGAAGAAGGCGGATGGAAGCTAGACCTTGAAGCTTTGAAAAAAGCAATCAACAAAAACACAAAAGCAATCATACTTTCAAATCCAATAAATCCCACAGGAACAATTTTGAGCGAGCAAGACCTTCGCTCTATTGCTTCACTGGTGATTGAACACAATCTATTTATAGTCGCCGACGAAGCGTACGACTTCCTTATATATGATAATTTGCCGTACTTCAGCCTTTTGTCACTACCAGAGCTCAAAGACAAAATAATTGGAGCCTGCAGTTTTTCCAAACGTTATTGCATGACTGGTTGGCGAGTTGGCTTCATGTATGCATCAGCAAGAATAATTAAGCATGCACTTAAAGTGCATGACTCATTTGCAATCTGCGCCCCGACAATTTCGCAGTTTGCCGCACTTGCAGCATTGCGTGCTACCAACGGCAAAGATGGGCTAGGGGACCAGAGCATCAAGCATTTATGCGATGCTTTGTGGCGAAGGAGAGACCTCGTCTGCTCTCGTTTGGACAAGCTCAAAGACACTTTTAGCTACGTTAAACCTAGCGGTGGATATTATGTATTTCCGCGCTTGAATTCAGGCGCAGCATCGATGGACTACGCAGTAAAGCTGCTAAAAGAAGCCAAAGTAATTACTGTACCAGGCGCAGCTTTTGGACCAAACGGCGAAGGACATATAAGGATGTCCTTTGGCGCCGCAGATGAAGAACTAACTGAAGCATTCGACAGATTGGATCGCTATATTCTTGGCTAAATCCACACAACAATAAGATGAAGATGGGGGAGCTGTAATGATCAGCATTTACGAACTAGCGAGCATTTCAAAACCTGATTTAGACAAGGTTATGAGCCGTGCAAACCAGGACATAGACAATGTCAAACCCAAAGTCGAAAGCATTATCCAGGACGTGCGAAAAAACGGCGATGAAGCATTGCTCCGTTTCACCAAAGAATGGGACGACCCAACTTATGAATTGTCAAAACTAAAAGTAACAAAGGCAGACATAGACGAAGCCTATAAGAACACGGACAAAGAAGTAATCGAGCGCATAAAAGAACAAATTCAACTTGCCAGAAGATTTCATGAATTACAAAGAGACCAAATTCCAAAATGGGAGAAAGAACTCGAAAACGGAATTATCGTCGGCGAGAAATGGACACCCATTGAAGAAGTTGGGCTTTATGTCCCAGGCGGAAAAAATCCATTTCCGACAGTGCAGCAAATACTAGCCGTTGCGGCGAAAACAGCCGGCTGCAAACGGGTGGTGTCATGCATCTCACCGAGAGGGCTTGGATACGAAGTCCTCATTGCTGCAAATGAATGCGGCGTCACTGAAATTTATAGAGTCGGCGGAGCGCAAGCGATTGCGGCTCTTGCATACGGCACCGAAACAATTGCGCCAGTGCAACTGATTGCTGGACCTGGCAGTCCCTATGTAACTGCGGCGAAAATACTCTGCCAGGTGAAAGTAGGCATAGACATGCCTGCAGGTCCAAGCGAAGCCATCATCCTTGCCGACGGCAGCACAGAAGCCGACATAGACCTGGCTACGAAAGCAAAATATTGCGCTGCCGATATTCTTGCCCGTGCAGAACATGGACCAGATTCTGCGGGTGTGCTTGTTACAGATTCGATGGATCTTGCAAAACTGAGCAAAGCTGAAATTGAAAAACAGTTTTCGCAGTTAAGCAGACAAGACTATATAAAGACTGCGCTTGCATCTTACAGTGCAATTATCGTAACCAAGAATATGCAAGAAGCAATCGATTTCACCAATGACTATGCGCCAGAGCATTTGGAGCTACTAACCAAAGATCCGATGAAAACACTTGAATCGATCACAAACGCAGGTTCCGCATTTCTTGGCTACTACAATCCTGTCGCTACCGGAGACTATGCCACCGGCATCAACCATGTATTGCCATCATCAGGATGGGCAAGACAAACATCGGCAGTCGGCGTATGGACGTTTATGAAGCGCGTACAGTATTCGCTGCTGAGCAAACAAGGTCTGGCGCGCCTGCGCCCAATCGTTCAGACGATTGCAACCATTGAAGGATTAGACGCACACAAACGAAGTGTTGATATTCGCTTCGACCCACAATCAGTCTAACCAAATGCAACTTATCGACATTCAAAAATTACAATTCAGCGATAAAGATTCGGCTGAAAAAATGATGTTGAAATTCCTCAAAGAAAATGAAGATGAGGCTATTCAGCATGTTCAGCTAACACCAAAGCCGGAGTCACTAAATTCAATAAACGGCTTTATTACATACAATGATGGCGAAAGGTTGTTCTTCAAAACACATGTTGAAGAAAATGAGCAAGTCTCGGAATACTACAACGCATCAGTTTTGCAACAGGCAGGCTACCCTGTAATAAGTGCAAAACAGATCAGACACAGACCAGGCAAGCAAATAGCCCTTTATGAAATAGTGACTCTTTCAACACTCTTTGATCTCCTCAAAAAAGAAGAAGATGACTGCCTGCAAAATTCACTGCTAAGTGAAAAATCTCTACGACTGCTAGAGGCTCAGCGAAACTTAGAAAAATGCGTCGCTAACATATACGCCAACACCCTTGAGGAAATCAGTCCGGAAAATCAGGCACGAGCCCCTATCCATCAGCTGTTTTTCCACAGACTAGCCGATGACGGAAGGTTGGGACTTTTTTATAAGGGCAAATCGATAGACTTAGACAGCGGCTCAATAAGCTTCGAAGACCTAGCAAACAAAGAATGGAAAATTAACGGTGTAGTGTATACAGACACGATTTCACAAATAATAGAACGTTGTAGATATCTCTTAAACCCAGAATCTACAAATAAACAAAGCGGAGTCGCACTGCATAAATTTGCAATTGTAGGGCACGGAGATGCCCATAACGGCAATATTTTTGTAGATGAAGAAGCAAGTATATTTCACATGTTCGACCCCGCTTTTGCCGGCAAACATTCTATTTTGTTGGACCTTGTTAAGCCATTATTTCACAACATTTTTGCCAGGTGGATGTATTACCCTGAGCAGGTTAAACACGAATTCAATATTTCAAGCAAAGTCAGCGGCAATCTAATCGAAATAGAACACACATATTTTCCAAGCGCTCTCAGACTCTCTCACTTAAGCGCAAAGAAAGAGCAGCTCATCAAACCAACAATTTCTATGTTGAAAGAGCGAGATGCTCTATGTCCGGACTGGCTTGAAATCGTCAGGAGCGCATTATTCTGCTGCCCCTTCCTAACTGTTAATTTGTTTGCGCCTTACGTAGCGGATGGCACACTGTCGGAGCGATATACACTACCGATCAAGCTACTCGGACTTAGTATGGCTGTAAGTCTTGGTTCATCTGGACATCAGGGGCAGAACAATTTTAGCGACCTGATCGATGAAACTTTAAGCGTTTGAGGAATCAGAGTGGAAAAACCAGACACAATCGTTCTTTTGTTTGATGTTGATGGGGTAATCGTAGAGCCACTGGCATACAAAGAAGGCATCGTACAAACGATGAAAGCCTTGTGCTCGATGATTGGTTTAGAAAACTCAGATGCGCTTGCCCCGACGCAAGAAGAAATAGCTTATATGGAATCGAAAGGCGTCCACGATATTTGGGACGTCTGCAACATGATGTTTTCCCTGGTTCTCCTGTCTGTATTTAAGACACTGAGCCCAAATCATAACCTTAAGGGAAACGACGCAGCAAATTGTTTGAGGGAAATCAAAGATCTATCCTCAAGAATAGAAAGACCCGATTACAATGCTTTTGTAGACCAACTTCTTTCCACAACGAGTTCAGCACATCCGCCCGACCTGGCATTGGATTATTTCAGCAAGGAAATCGACAATCTTAGCTGGATGAATCTATTGGCACGATTCCTCAAATCTACAAGATCTGCATATGACAGTTTCGGCACGCAAGTATTCCAAAATATAATTCTGGGCAGCGACGAGTTTGAAAGAAGCTACAATCTTCAAAGCAATTACTCGGGCTCATCATTACTGAGAAGCAACGACAAGATTCAAATCAGCCCGGAGTCTGTTTTACGTTTGAAGCAGCTCCAAACAAATGAGCATTTCAAAATTGCGATTTACACCGCCAGACCCAGTCTGGCACCACCCGACGTTCCACTGCAAGCTGGATTCTCTCCCGAAGCCGAAATTGCAATTCAATTGGCCAATCTAGACGCATTCCCGTTAGTAGGGATGGGAATGATGGAATGGCTTGCGGCGCAGCATCAAGAGCGAGTAGAAGACCTCACCAAGCCCAACACTACTCACGCATTGGCAGCCATTCTCGCGGCTATGACGCAAACAAATAACTCCGGCATACTAGAAAGAGCTTATAAATTCGACAAAAGCAACACTTCATCGACATTACCGCGGCTACATGAATTAGACGGCAAGCAGATTCACATTTACGTATTTGAAGACACTACTTCAGGCATAAAACCTATGATCAAAAACGCAGAGTTTCTAAGCCTGCTTGGTTATCGCATTTCAGTAAGTCCACTAGGAATTGCCACAGACGAAAACAAAGTTAAATCTCTAAGCATTTACTGCAAGCACGTGTTTGCGGACGTAAATCAAGCTCTAGATTTTGTCTTAGAAGCCAGTTTGGGCAGTTGATGAAGTGATCGTTCTCGACGATTTGGAGCTGCCGTCAGAGTAGGCTGTTCATAGAAGATTCGAGGACATATCAATGAACAAGCCAACAAATTTAGCCAAATCATTTTCTTTGAAAAAGGTCGAGTATTCGATTCTCAGGCAGCTGTTCAAAACAGTAGGAAAAATGAGCAAGGGCATCTGTGTAGGCTGGCAATATGGATTTGACTCAGGTGAATCACTCGACTATGTTTACGAAAACAAGGCTCGCGGTTGCGGACCAATAGGACGATTGTTGGATCGCATATATTTGAACAGCGCGGGCTGGAGCGGCATACGCGTACGCGGAGAACAATTGAAAGAATCTATCCACTGGGCAATAGAAAAATCGTCGGATACTGATGAAAGTATCGAATTAATCGACATTGCCTCAGGACCAGGACGATACGTTTTAGATGTATTGAAAAATGCACCGGCAAATCTGCACGCTCGTCTATACGATTGGGACGAAAAAGGTCTGGAAATTGGTAGAGAAAAAGCCAAGCAATATCATTTAGAAAACACAGAATTTATTCGCCGTAATGCATTCGAAGCAGAAGATATCTCAAGCATTGGCAAGCAGGCAGACATAGCTATCGCTTCAGGCTTGTACGAGCTATTTCCTTCAAATGCACTGGTGAAGCAGTCGCTGGCAATTCTAAGTCAAAGAGTAAAAGAAGGTGGATACCTGATCTACACAAACCAACCCTGGCATCCACAGCTTGAATTCATCTCAGAAGTTTTGACAAATCGCGATGGCGACAAATGGGTAATGAGATGTAGATCGCAAGAAGAGATGGACCAGCTAGTAAAAGAAGCAGGCTTTGAAAAACTAAGCATGAAGTCTGATCCTAACGGCATATTCACTGTGTCAATCGCGACAAAGCGCAGCTTTCGCTTTTCAGCCGCAGCAAACGCTGAAAAAACGAAATTCAGCAACGCCGCATAATCTTATGGACAGAACTGCTGCACTGTATGAGCAAATGTTCTTTGAGGAATTTGAGGTATACCGCCGCGGTATGCCTCGCCGTCTTTCACAACTTCAACGAGTGCGCCATTGCCAAGCAAGCGAGGGTCATCAATGACATTGCCTTTGCATATCAGCAGGTCGGCGCGCTTTCCTGCTTGAAGCACACCAGTATCGTCCTGGCCAATCTCAGAGGCAGCAAGCCCTGTCGCACCATACCAGGCTTGAAGCGAGGACAAACCATCGTCAATGAGATGCGCAATTTCCTTGTAATTTTGACCGTGCATTCCAGGCAAAACGGGGTCTGTCCCGGCAAGGATTTTCAATCCGCCCTTTGCTGCATACTCCACAGCTTTCGCGTGAACTTCAGCAACCTTTTTGACTTTTTCAGCAACTGCTGGTGACAGATCGTCTGTTTCCATTAGTGCGCTGATAATCCAAGAAGTTGGAGTAACGGTGCATCCTCTTTCAAAGGCTTTCTCAACAAGGCGTTGATCCATAAACGAAATGTGCTGCAAGTCATAAACGCCGTTTTCAATGGCAAGTTCTATACCACTCTGACTGTGGGCATGGGCAGCGACTTTCATACCGCGAGCCGCAGCTTCATCGCAAATTGCCTTAATTTCTTCAGGTGTAAAATCTTGATGCTCCAATTTATCAGTAGGTGACGCCACACCAGGACTGGTGCACAGTTTTATAAAGTCTGCTCCACATGCCGCAATTTCTCTAACTCTCTTGCGACATTCCCAGGGTCCGTCTGCGATGCTCGATGGGCGTCCGGGACCTTCCATGAAAAGCTTGGATAATTGTGCGTGACAGCGGTCTGGTCCTCTAAAATCGGCGTGACCACCGGTGGTGGAAAGCATGCAAATCGCGATTTTGAGACGAGGACCAATTAAAATACCTTCGTCAACAAGACGTTTCATTTGATGTGTGGCACCACCAATATCACGCATTGTGGTGACACCACCATTAACAAGCGTTGTATACAAAATCTTTTCTACATACAAAAGCGAAGCACTTGAAATCATTTTGTCTATTTGGTGTTCGTGAACGCCAAGAATAGTTATGTGCCCGTGACAATCAATAATGCCAGGAGTCACCGTAAAGCTAGAGCAGTCAACCAGCTGGTGAGCATCTCCCAAAGACAAGTCAGGCTTATGCGCGGTAACTTTTTCAACCTTACCCTTATCGATCCACAGATCTACATTTTGTTGCAGACTACTCTTAGCTGCGGAGGAACCATCATAAAGGCTTGCGATATTTGAAAGAACTAGCATGTAGCCCCCTGAAAGTTAGGAAGTATGATTTCAACGAAAGAAGAATTATAGCAAGGACAAAGACTCTAATGCTCACTAAAATGACTGGTGCAACGAAGCCTGTCCGAGCAATTTGATTGCAGCCTCTGCCGGTGTGGCAAAGCCACTGCTCAACGCTTTCACATTACCGTTAACAACACCGATGACTTTACCATCCATTAAGCGAACTACCGGTGCACCCGACATACCGGGATATGATGGATAAGTTGCTAGCAAAATTGGTCTTTCAATATTTTCGCCAGGCAATGCAAGATCTGTCAGCTTGCTCAATTTGGTAATGTCCCCAATTTCACCAGTTGAAACTTGCAACGATGCTCCTTTTGATTTCGTTCTGCTCACAGCTGCAACATCGTCATACAACTCTGCAGTACCAAACTCACCGAGGAAGGGAAGATTCTTATTTGCGGCATTTCGCAAGGCAAGTATTGCCAGGTCGTTTGCGGGGTCTCGTGATACCACTTTCGCTTGTACAGTTCGTCCGTCTGATGTTTTCATATTCCATGTTTCAGAGCCGGCAACAACATGATTGTCTGTAATTACCAGACCTTCGCGCGAAGCAAAAAATCCATTGCCGATGCTGTCTGGTCCCCAGATTTCCACAATTGATTTTGTTGCACGGGAGTAACTATCTGGCACTTCAGACGCACTCACAACATTGCGCGTCAAACCGGAATTGAATTCAGCACGCCGGTCAAAAGCACCTTCATAGCCCGGTGCGTCATTGCTAATAACTGCAATCTTTTCATTACCAGTTGCCGGCTGTTCTGAAGCAAGCGTTGGACGCGCAGAGTTTCTAACAACAGATTCTACTTGGCTCGAAAGTGCCGGACGATATCTGGCAGAGCCAAAGCCCAGAGCGCCAGAGCCTATTGAAAGTGAATAGTCAAACAATCCTGCGCCCAAATTCTTAGCGACAGAATCGCGCAGCATTTCACGACCAAACTGAGTATTGGAATCAAACTTCGAGAATGACTCATGCAAAGATTGTCCTCGCCTCGTCAGGTCAAAAGCCATCAAAGCACCACAGATAACTCCGGCAGTTTCTGCAGCAAGCTTCCAACGCCCGCCTGCTTTCATGGCCAAACTCATGCCGGCACCGGTCAAAAATGAAGCACCGATTTCGCCAGTGGTCAAAAGCGGGTGTTCTTTTGCTTCGCGCGCTCTGCCGGCAAGCCCTTGCAAAAGCCCGTCACGCAGAACATCGACGTGCGTATGCAAAGCACCATCAACGGTATCAGAACCATTTTCAGGGCGCGAACTCAATAAATTGTTTTGGTCAAGATTTAACTTGACCCGATCACTACCACTTTCCAGCGCCATAAGCCTCTAAACCCTAAATCCTAAGCGCAACCACATCCTGACATCCACCTTTGATTCAGTCAGTGGGGAAAATACGAAGTTACACTAGCGTCACGTAGCAAAACTTACTCCTCCGGGATAACAGATAATAGAGTCATTCTTTGTAGAAGAAGTCACGCAGACTCGCGAATGAGTTTGTAATTTGTAGACAGGAATTCGTCTGATGAAATCAATTGTTCATAAGTCCACAAACATTTTGATTGCCGCATGCTTGTGCGTTAGTTTGCCATTTGCAGCTAAATCATTGATTCAAGAATGCGATGCTCAGGAAGCCAGCAACGAAATGTTGTTGGCTGAGAGCAGCCAGGCTACAAGCACGCAGGCAAAATCCGAAAAGCATAACGAGGGAAAAAAAATGGCTGAAATATATGAATTCAAAGCGAAAGCTCTGGACGGCTCTGAAATTAAATTCGACAAGTACAAAGGCGATGTATTGTTAATCGTCAACACTGCAAGCGCCTGTGGATATACACCACAATACGCTGGTCTTGAAGAGTTGCACAAGAAGTTTGCAGCAAAAGGCCTCAAAGTAATCGGCTTTCCATGCAACCAATTCGGCAAGCAAGAGCAAGGCGACAGCCATGAAATAGCCACTTTCTGCCAGCGCAATTATGGCGTCGAGTTCCAAATGATGGAAAAAGTTGACGTCAACGGTAAGGACGCAATTCCTCTCTACCACTACCTCACGGGCGAAGGAAATGGAACAGCAAAGCCAATCAAATGGAATTTCACAAAGTTCCTCGTTGATCGCAAAGGCAATGTAGTTAAGCGTTTTGAGCCAGATGTGAAGCCTGAAGATATCACTGCCGACATCGAAAAACAACTCTAGACCTAAGAGAGAAAAAATCCAAAAGGCTGGCTTCCACAAAGGAAAGCCAGCCTTTTTATCCAATGGTGTTGTTGGAAATCGCCAGCCTAAGATTAAATTGGCGGTCTCTAATCCACAAGGCGCAAAGCCAGATGCTCTCAAGACAGACATTGCTGCTCCTCACAACGGCTCTGCTGATACAGCAGGGAACGGGTGCCGCGCCAAAAGGTAGCTTGCAAACACACGCAGCCACAGCGCAACAAGCTTTGATTACCCCGGCATTTATGCGGGGAGAGCATGCACACATAACACAAGTGAGGGGACAAGCCGCTCTCATCAGCGAAAGCGAACTTGAAAGGGGCGGTTGCGGGCACAGAATTTTGCCGGGCAACACAATTCCTGATACATACCTGGTGGTGACGGGAGACGGAGATTCGTTTGTCGAATTGCGATGCCCCGATGGTGCGATGGTAAGAATCTGGTCAAACTCAATTTTGCAGGTAGATGCCCAAACACATTTTGTCTTTCTACACAGGAGCGTCGCCGAATTCTTGCTCAGCAAAGAAGACAACAGCGCATACAAAGTTCGCACACAAAGAATCGAAGCAAACACAAGGGCGAGCACGATGTGCCTCACGACAGCGTTGTCACGGGACAGCGTCACTGTGATGGATGGTGAAGCAAAAGTTATCGACCTTGCGTCCGGACTCCCCTGGCACCCTTAACTCAGACTCGAGGCTCCCGCAAGACTCAGCTCATAGTCATCCCCAAAAGCCCATAATATGAACGGGCAAGGGCACAAAAGCCCAAACAGCCAACAACTTGACAGCCGCAGTTCATCTGACGTAATGTGAAATCATGACCCTACACGTTGAAATCTATGGCTGATTCAGAAAGTCGCAAACGCGCTCTTGAAATTTTGGCTAACCCACACTCGCATGAACACGAGTGGATGGGCGCTTTGTCGATATTGGACGGCAAATTACCGGCCCGAAAAACATCGGCAGAACTGAAACTAGCACGCTATTTGAAAAGAGTTGCCGGACTCACAGTGGTCTACACCGTGCTCATCTTTGCCTGGAGCGTGTTTCAGCAGGGAGAGGCGATTTATTCGCTACCATTCATATTGGCAACAGCCACAGCCTATGCCATGTTAGAAGCCACAGCCGGACTGTTTTCCCTTTTAGCTCTCTGGGTCATAGTCTCAAGTCTCAGCAGCTTTAGCGCTCCTTATCCAACAACCTGGCTAATTCTGGCAGTAAACATTTTTGCCTATACAAAATGGAATTGGCGCCCTTACATCTTCGCCGCGATCAATCGCCTGGCGGCATCACAAAACAATTTCAAGCTTTTAAGCACAAAGTCCAATTAGGCTCTGCATTCAAGCTAGCCGCTTTTGATTAATTTCAGAACATTGAAGCAGCAAACAACGCACAAACACTGTGTGATTGTTTACCATTACGCACTTAGTCTAGTAATTCGGCAAGAGCGGGTGAAAAAATGCTCAAATGGACATCGGCGTTATGTATTGCGCTTCTTTCAGCGTCGCTAAGTTCGCAGCCTACATCGGCATGCACTGATGTGGTTTTGAACAAAGTCAAAGGTCAAGTCGTCACCGGCAGAACCATGGACTATGACGCCGAGCTGGGCTCAAAAATCTGTTTTAAGAAAAAAGGCACCGAAGTTAGCGATCCCGGATTTCGATTTACCGGGCTTACTTGCAAGCCGCTGACCTGGACGAGCAAATACAACACAGTAATGATTGATGTTTTTGACGAACCGGCAATGGTTGACGGAATGAACAGCGAAGGACTGTCTGTAGCCACGTTGTGGCAAGCAGACAATCAAGTGGCGCCGAAAGTTGAAGAGGGTACTCAGCCCCTGGCAAACATATCAATGGTTGAATATGTTGTTGAAAACGCCAAAGATTTAGACGAAGCGAAAAAACTCATTTCTGGACTCAGTGTTGTACTTTCCACGTACAAAGGGCTTCCACTAGCATTGCACTGGGTGGTGACAGATCGCAGCGGACGCAGCATGGCTGTTGAAATGAAAAATGGTCGCCCGACATTTTTTGAGGAATTAAGTCAAGTTGGTGTGCTTACAAATGCACCATCGTATGACCAACAATTGAGCAACTTAAAAGCGCAAGAAGAAATTCAAAAGACTGAACCAAAGGCATATACACTGCCA
Organism: uncultured Candidatus Obscuribacterales bacterium; assembly: GCA_964546815.1. GTDB lineage: Bacteria > Cyanobacteriota > Vampirovibrionia > Obscuribacterales > Obscuribacteraceae > JAIEPM01. Next base: position 113,615 of record CAZJLR010000004.1, read on the forward strand.
GGTGATTACAAACCACAAAGCCGCTTTGTAAAAAGCGCATTTTTGATTTCGCACTTGCCCGAAATGAAAAGCACAGACGAATTAGTCTCGGCAGCGACACAAATTTTGCACAATGTTGAAGTGCCGAAGGGTGCCTCAACAAACGGCTCATGGACACAATGGTTTGTTGTGAGAGACCAGACAAATTTGCGTTACTGGTTTATGGGCGTAAATAACACAGCGCCAAAAGTTATTGATATGAAGTCAATCGATTTTGATCAACTTGCTAGCAAACGCATCTTGATTGATGGTCCAGGAAGCGGCGATATATCAGCAGAACTTGGCGCAAAGCCTAACAAATCTGTGAGCGCAAAAACACAAGACAATGCGGTGCCGAGCGCGACAGATTAAGCAACAGTGCTTGAGCGAGTTTTGCCCAGATCGAATCGACAAAGGAAGATCAAATGCTCAGCAAAGAAAGCAGCGCAAAGATAATCGAAGAGCAGAGCAAAACTGTGCGCTCTCAGGTAAGCGAAGCAGAATGGGAGCAGCGTGTTAATCTGGCTGCCTGCTATCGAGCCGTGGCATTGTACAAATGGGACGACTTGATTTTCACGCATATTTCAGCACGCGTGCCAGGTGACCATGAACACTTTTTGATCAATCCATACGGAATGCTCTTTGATGAAATAACGGCATCCAGCCTCATTAAGGTTGACCTTGATGGCAAGAAAGTTATGGACAGCCCGTTTGAGATAAACCCTGCCGGCTACGTTATTCACTCTGCAATTCACGCAGCCCGCAAAGATGCACACTGCATTTTGCATTTGCACTGCCCAACGGGCGTTGCCGTATCGAGCAAGAAAGAAGGCGTACTTCCTATTTCACAACAGTCTATTTTTGTTTTGTCATCGCTTGCATACCATAATTACGAAGGTGTGGCACTCAATGCAGATGAGAAGCCCCGCCTCGTGGCAGACCTGGGCGACAAAAGTTTCCTTATGCTGCGCAATCACGGACTGCTCACTGTAGCAGACAATATTGCCGATGTATTTTTGAAAATGTACGTCTTCGAATCAGCATGCAAAATACAATTACTTGCCCAAAGCGGCAACAGTGAATTGATAAATGTAGATGCTCGAATTATTGCCGGCGCAGCAGCGCAAGCACAACAAGTCACTCGAGGTTTAGGCGGCTCTATAGCCTGGGAAGGCATTTTGCGAAAGCTAGATCGAATCGACAACAGTTATCGGTCCTAGTTAATTTATTTAGTCAGCCGCCAACATGAAGTACAAATTGAAAGGGTGCCCCATGCGAAAATACATAATATGTGCAGCAAGCCTAATTGCCTTTTTGAGCGCCAATGGCAAAGTCAGCGCTATGAGTGAAAGCGAGTACAAATCACCATACAAAATAGCTTTTACCGTTCCTTATGCAGACTTAGCTCAAGTTGATTCGGCACCTCCGCGCAACGACGTCAAGCTTGAAAGTAATGTGCCCTATGAAGAGTGGTACTCGCGAAGAGTTAGAAAAGAAGATGGTTCGTGGGGTCCGCGCGCAAGACAATTCCCCGCGTTTCCTAACTTTGAAAAACTACCAATCGAGTTTAAGAGACAAAGGCTTTTATTTACAGCTGAAAAATGGACAGGCAGACCTTACCAGCACCACCATATTCCCGACTGGGATCCACCGGCTGATTGGCCATGGAAAGAAGTTGCTTACGGACGCAATTCAGCAGGAATTGACTGCAGTGATTTCACTTCATGGGTTTACAACTACGGCTTAGGCATTAAATTGCGAACCGGCATCGGCGAACAAGCAGAACTAACCGAAGTGAAGGGACCAGGCGGTGAAGGTTCCCTCAGATGCCGCACCATCAACAATGACAATGGCTATGACTCGCTTGTAAAAACATTGCGCACCGGCGACTTACTCTATATCAAAAAAAGCCCTCAGGGAAAAGTAAGCCACGTAATTATGTGGGTTGGAGAATACGGAAAGAACCCAGACGGCATCCCACTGATAATTGACAGCACAGGCACAGGTCACAAAGACTCAAACGGAGTTGATATCCCGGTCGGAGTACACCTGCGACCTTTCAGCAAAGATAGCTGGTATTTCAGGTGTTTTTCACACGCCCATCGAATCCTAGATGCTGACTAGCAAACACGTTATGGTGCAATCGCTTTAAGAGCCGACTCAGCTTTCGAGCGGCGGCTATCTGTTGGCGCAGCCAGCTCAAGAAATCGCTTGTATTCAGAAGCGGCAGAATTTTTATCAGCTCCCTGACTGAGTGCTTCAGCCAGTAGATAGTGTGCATCTGCGTTGGAGTCGTTCTTGCTAATAACAACGCGATATTCTTTTATCGCCGATTCGTTGTCACCTTTAAGTACATAAAGAGCCCCAAGTTTTAGTCTCGCACTAGCAAGTTCCGGGTCGGATTCAAGTGCATCTTTAGCACAAGTCATCGCCTCAGAATTGCGCCCCTCAAGACTTAGCAAGAAACACATTCTATCTAGTGCCAGCGCATTTTTAGGATAAAGTACCAGAGCTTGGTCAACCATTCGCATTGCAGTTTTGCGATCACCCGTCGCCAAACATTTATCTGCAAGAGCAAGAAGTACAACTCTGTCTTTGGGATTGAGCATATAAGCCTTTTCGAGAGCTTGCTTGCTTTCTTCCTTTGAACCAAGCTTATCTAGAATGCGCGCATAATTGCTTAGATAAAGCGGATCATCAGGTTTAATCCCAATTGCTTTTCGCAACTCTTGTTCGGCATCAGCCCATTGCCCCTTCATACTCAAAGCCACCGCATAGTCAGCCCGTGCGTCTGTCAGCCCCGGGTCTGCAGCAATAGCCAATTTGTATTCAGAGATAGCTTTATCGAGATCAGCATTAACCACTGCACGGTTAGCATTAAGGTAGTGAGATTCAGCACCGATGAAGTTTTGCGCAAATTCAGGAATTGCAGCTTTATCCTCAATTGGAACACAACCTAAAACCAGATCGTTCCCGCTCCAATCAGACTTCATTACCGGACTTTGTTTGCGCCCGTTATAAACCTTATTGATCGAGTCGCTTTCTGTTTGTCGTTGTGCCTTTAAGAATGCCTCTTCAAGGGTTATCAAACCATCTTTCTCTTTCAGCGAGTTAGTAAGGTTTTGCGAAAACAAGTCACCCCAGCTTAATTGGTCTGGTCTACTTGATGAAAGTACAATAAACCCTTTCCCTAACGAAACCGCATCAAGATCAACATTGTTGTTGGCTTTGCTGGGCTTAGCCAATGTCGAAAGTTCTGCAGAACCGCTATAAGAAGATTCCAAAATCAAAACGATGCGGTCTGACTTTATATTTTTGCGGATGTCTTGCATCAAAGATTGAATGGACAAACAAGTACCATAAATATTGTCCATGGAACAATTGTATGAGCAAAGATAAGTGCTGCCGTCTGTAGTGGGAAACGCTCTCGTTGCAATATAAATCAAAACGAGATCATCCGGACCTGCTAGCTTGCCCAGCCATTGGTTACCGAAAGAATTGTTTATGCTTTGAGCGGAAGCCTCGTCATCTGTAAGCAGCCGCAGGTGATCCTGGCGAAAGCGCCCTCCGTGCGGGTCTACCAAATAATTGGCAAAGTGCCTGGCAAACTTATCGTAAGCTTGCTGAGAATTCAAGCGAGAATCGCGATATTTGCTTACACCAACTACTACAGCCCACTTTTGCCTTACTGGACGATTGAGTGGCTTTTTCCCCACATCGAGGTCTTGTATTCTGGTGAAGTTTGGTTTTGCGGCGGCATCAAGCGAACTTTGAGCCTGCTCTGCAAAAGAGCAAAAGTTGCTGCTCAAAGTAAATAATGCAGCAAGAAGCAAAGGCCTTAACGCAGAAAAATCCAATTTGTTGGCTTGCATCTCTCTAGTTTTTCTATGCGGAATTTTCACTACCATATTCACCGGAATCTAGCTCAAGACCCATGTTCAAGATCAACATCCACAACAATAACTGAAGTAGGATTTTCAACTTGCGTAATTTTCACCATGCTTGCATTAGTTACTTTACTGTTGTCGCCAGCAGATGGTGGCATAATCAGCGGATTTGGGTCATCCCACGAAATCTGCATGCGGGTAGGACAAAGATCCTTAGCACCAGACTTATCGGCTGAAACAATTACAGTTTGAGAATTCATATACTTGTTTGTGTCGGGGTCTAAAGCAGAAGGTGAAAAAATCAAACTCACTTTTTCTGTGCCTGGATTATTGTCAAACTTCAACCAGGTTGCACTGGGAAGTGCGTAGTCTTTATTTGCGCTGACAGAATTGTCGCGCCCGGTGCGCGCCTCCGGAAAGAGCACGGCATGAGCACCGCTACTGCCTTGTTTCATCAAAATATAAGCATAACCGTCAGCACTGCAAATCAAATGAATGCGAATTTCGTCACCAGAGCGAAACTTTGCTTTGTTATTGCAACAATACCTTTTTCCATCGCGCATCAACTCTATCCAATACGAAAAAGATGGTAGTCCTGGACGACTGCTCACCAATGTAGCAACCTTATTCGGCACAGTTGCATGATTATTAGAGTTTGCCGAAAAATTTGGAGCGCCAGCCAGAACTTCATCTTTACTGGGTACTTTCGGCTTGTCCGGCAATTGCACTGGCGCAGTACTCACAGTTTGATCGGGCAGCGGTGCGAGTTTCTTATTTATCCAACTCAAAACATAATTGATGTCCTGAGGACTAAATTGACCATATTCGAAAATCAAATGTCCAGATGTTTTGCTCACCGCAAATGTGGGGTCTGGTGTGGCAAGGTGATCCCAAACATTGTAGCTGCCACTGCCGATTACGAGCTTATCGTTTTCACCTTGCAAAACGAGTACAGGTGTAGTTTTCACTTGTGATGCAGTTTCATTATTCTTATTCATAAAACTCTGAAATGCCATTAGCTCTTTGGGTGAAAAATCGGTTCTTCCAGCAGGATCACTTCCCCAACGTTTTTTCAACTCGGGGTTTAATGCGCTAGCATGTTCAACCACATATTTTCCGGCATTAAAACGCGCGCCAAAACCGCCCAGAAGAGCATGAAAGCCTACCTTCATATCTTCACCCAGACCAGAGAATCGATCGCCGGAAGGTACAGAAGATATGAGCCCGGTAATGAGGTTGGGATATAGTGCAGTGGCTTTAAGTGCAATTGCACCACCCATTGATTCACCCAGCAAAAACACTGCAGAATTAGGATATTGCTTTCTAATCAATTCAAGAGTTTGCTTGATATCAAGCATAGTTTGCTCAAGATCAAGCTTGTCATCGCCATGCAAGTGAAAGTCACCAAAGCCTCTAACATCGATTGCAAAAACGGGTATTCCCTCAGAAGCCATGCGCTTTCCAAAATCATCGTAGGTGCCTTTGTGCAAGCCCAGTCCATGAATACAAAGAATCACGGCCTTTGGAGAATTTATTTTGTCGCCCCAGGCAATTGTCGGTGGTGTTTTAGCAATAAAATCAGCATCAAACGGAGCCTGTGCTGCATTTGCTTTCAAAGACATTTCGCAAACAGCGGCAAAACTCAATGCAAGAAGGATTGAGGCAAGTATGGGGTTAAAAAGTTTGGTTTTTATCAAGGTGAGCGAATTGGACATTGGGAAACTAATTTTTGCAGCCGACACGTAGATGATTTAATTGATTTATCATTAGCAATGATATCAGCAGTCGATATTTATCAGGCAGGGGTTTTAGTCTTGAAGATTAGTACGAGAATTCTGGGCGTTTTAGGCGCGTTTGTGCTTGGCTACTCTTATTGTCCTGAAGCTTGCCTGGCTGACGGCGGCGCAAAAGACCTGTTCTACAAACAGCAAGCAAGCTCATCGGCGGTGCTAAACACAGGAATTCAATACTGGATAGAACTAAAGCGGGCAGGCAAAATTTCAAACGTAAGCAATAAGTTTGCGTTCAAATCGGGTGACAATATCCGCATACATGTGAAATCTAATGTTGATGCCTTTGCTTATGTAATGTTGAAAGAAGGTAGCAGCGGTGAGCAGTCAGTGCTTTTCCCCGACCCACATTTTCACGACAACAACAAGCTGAAAGCCGGGCAGGACTACTCTCTGCCCCAAGAGGGCTATATGGCGTTCGACCAAAATCCTGGCACGGAAAAGGTCTTACTGCTCTTGTCTCGCACAGCCATTGATGCCAACAAATTCCTGGCGGATAAAACGAAAAAACACGTACTTATCGCTGCTGCACCGAGCGGAGCCAAAGATCTCATTCCTGGCTCGGTCGTTTTGGCTTACTCAAAACAAGACAGCGCAATTGCTAACCAGTTACCCGATAAGCCCACGACAGGCGGTGACGAAAGCTCACCCCTGGTTTCTGCGGCTGCCCAAAATTCTGCAGCATCGATTGAAGATGCTACAACTACCCTGGTACAAAGAGATCCAAACCAGGTTCTTTCAATCGACCTGGCTTTGATGCATCAGCCCTGATATTTCGCAGGCTTAAAACCCGAACAGGTGCATGACAAGTGCAGGCGGGGTGTTATCAGTGCGAGCAACGGGTACTATGATCTTAATGACAAAAACACAAATGTACCGAAATTTCCAAGTAGCTTTAGTTGAGAAAGGAAAGCGAAGTTGAGAAGCAAAACAATGCGCCGAAAACTTTTCAGTGTTTGCTTATTATCAATCACTTTAGCAATCGGGCTGGCGCCGAGCTTCGGAGCCCAATCTGGTTCTAAAGTTGTGCCTCGAGTGCAAAGCTCGGCACCTATTGGTGACAAATGGGCTGTCGTAATTGGAGTTAGCAAATTCGCCGACCCTCAAGTGCCACCCTTAAAATACTCTGCTAAAGATGCAAAAGACTTCTACGACTATCTGGTAGATCCTGCTCTTGGAAAATTTCAAAAGGACCATGTGAAGTTGCTTCTAAATGAGGACGCCAGCAAGGTCAACATAATGGACATGCTGGGCGACTCATTTTTGCCTCATGCTGCCAACCCTAACGATCTTGTCGTGATTTATCTTTCTACGCATGGTTCTCCGGCAGGAGCGGACATTCGTGGTGTCAATTACGTGGTTGCTTATGATACTCAAGTGCGCAAGTTATTTGCCACAGGGCTTGAAATGAGGCAACTGCTCAGAATAATTAAAGAGCGCGTGCACACAAACAGAATTCTGCTCGTACTAGACACTTGTTACAGCGGTGGCGCTGGTAGCGATAGTGGCAAGGGTATGGTGAGAACAAATGTTGATTCGTCCACATTGGCTCAAGGTATTGGAAGCCTGGTAATCACATCGAGCTCGCCCGACCAGCGTTCATGGGAATCGGACGATCTGAAAAATAGTTATTTCACAAAATATCTGATAGACAGCTTGAAACAATCCAACAACGGCTCTGTCGATCAAGCATTCAACTCAATGAAGCAAAAAGTGCAGCAGTCTGTGCTTAAAGACAAAGGAGAAGTGCAAACTCCGATAATGTCCGGCAGCTTTTTGGGTCCGGCACTTGTCCTGGGCATCACACCAAGCGAAACTCATATTGCACCAGTGACAGTTCCGCTCAGCAATGACACCAGCAGTGGTGGCGGCAAAACAGCTACCGCAACAGACCTCAGCACTTATGGCGAAAAAATGCGCACAGCAAGGCAGCTCATTGAAGCAAACAAACTCTGGGATGCTTCACACGAATTGGATGCGGCACTCAAAGCAAATCCTGATTCGGTAGAAGCAAGATTGGTTTCAGCAGATGTTTTGGATGCGCAAGGACGATACAACGAAGCATACGAAGCTGCAAAAAAAGCAGTTATGAACGACGACGAGTCATCGCAAAGTCACGAAAAGCTAGCCCGTGCATATATGCACATGAATAACATTGACGAAGCAATGAGGCAAGCACAGAAAACAGTCACACTCGACCCAGAAAATTCAATGGGCTATTACTTGATGGGCTACATCAACGAAAAATATTTGAATCGCGCGGACCAGGCAGAGCAGCTCTACAAAAAAGCACTTGAACTAAACAGCCTCAACGGCAAGGCATACATGGGTCTTGCAAGCCTTTACACCAAGCAGGGCAAGGACGATCTTGCCGAAGGTTTTGTACGCAAAGCACTTGAATCGGACAGCGACGATCCAGACGCCCACCTTGCACTGGCTCGCATTATGTCTAAACGCGCGGATTCAGGCAAAGCTGCAGATGAAGTTAAGAAAGCAATCTTAGCCGACCCTAACAATCCTGTTTTACATGCAGATATGGCAACGTTTATGGCAACCGATAAAAACAGAGCCACTGATGCCGAAAACGAGTTTCATAAAGCGCTAGAGCTAGGTCCAAATGTTGGGTATTGTCATTTTGCTTTTGCCAAATACTTACTCGACAGCCGCAATCGGCAGGAAGAAGCAGAGAAAGAATATAGACAGGCAATTAAACTTGACCCAAAATTAGACGAAGCTAGAGTCAGGCTGGCCGACTACTTAATCTCGAGCAAAAAAGTTTACGACGAAGCTTATGATCAATATAAGCAAGCACTCGCGATCAACCCGAAAAACGCACAGGCTCTCTTGGGTATGGCAAGAATAGATGCAGACCTCTACCATGACTACGGCGCAGCTGAATCAGATCTCAAAAAAGCTCTGGTTCTCAATCCTAATCTTGCGGTGGCATACAATTCACTGGGACTGATTTACCAGAAAAATCTCGGCCGATATGTTGAGGGCAGACAGGCATTTGAAAAGGCGGTCCAAATAGACCCAAAATACGCTGATGCACACTTTAACCTGGCAATGCTTCTATTAGAGCGGCCCAAAGAAAATGCACCAGCATTGATTCTCGACGAATTGACCAAAGCAGCAAATGCAGACCCAACGGTGGCTGTTTACCACACAAAAATCGGATACGTACAACAAACATTTTTCAAAAAATACAAAGAAGCGCAAGATGAATACAACAAAGCCATATCTATAGATCTGGCTGCATCAGAAGCACATTTTCGCCTCGGATTATTGTTAATCGAAAAATTCGGCGAACGCAAAGCCGGCGAACGTGAATTGCGTACTGCTCATGAACAGCAGCCAGACAACCCAGACATCAAAACAGCTTTTGAGCGTTACTCACACTGAATTTGCAGCACTTAAGCAAAATGCTTCCAGCAAACTGAATAGAGGAAAGATCAATGTATGAACTGTTAGAAAAGAGCCACAATAGCAACTTTACGTGAGAAAGTCGTGCTATGAATAGGTTGTATGAGGTAAATGTATGTACGACAGGGTATTGATTCTATCTGCATCTTCCGGAGCCGGTCATATCAGGGCAGGACAAGCTATAGAAAAAGCTTTTGCCATGAAAGATTCCGGACGAGAAGTCAGACACGTAGACGCCCTTCAGTACACCAGCCCTGTTGTTCGCAGCATTTACTCCAAGGGCTATATCGATATGGTTAACCGCGCTCCAACAGTGCTGGGAATCCTATACGAAGCAGCGGACAAACCATGGAAGGATGAAGGGCAGCGCAGCGCATTCGATCGACTCAACACGCGCCCATTAATTAAGATGCTGCAAGATTACAAACCAGACCTTGTAATTTGCACGCACTTCTTGCCTGCCGGAATAATTTCGTGGCTAATTTGCAAGAAAAAGATTAGCGCAAGACACGCCATCGTGGTTACCGATCTAGATATGCATGCCATGTGGCTTTGCAGGCACTACGATGATTATTTTGTGGCCATCGACGAAACTCGTGAGCATCTCGAAACCCTTGGTGTCCCCCGCGACCGCGTCACTGTTTCAGGCATTCCAATTGACCCTGTTTTCGCCCAAAATAAAAGCAAATATGAAATGCGGGCAAAATATGGTTTGAAAGCAAACTTGCCCACTATTTTAATGTCCGCCGGCGGCTTTGGTGTTGGACCCGTCGAAGAAATGCTCGATTCACTCAAACGTATGAAACATCCGGCACAAGTGCTTGCCCTCTGTGGTCGAAATGTGGAATTAAAATATCGACTTGAGCAATTAGCCGACACTTGCTGTGACGATAGTAATGTAATAATCAAGCCCGTTGGATTCACAGACTCAATTGACGAGTACATGGCTGCATCTGATTTGCTGCTAGGAAAACCCGGCGGATTAACCACTTCTGAAGCCATTGCAAAAGAGCTCGCACTGGTGATTGTAAATCCAATTCCAGGACAAGAAGAGCGCAACTCAGATCATCTGCTTGAAGAAGGCATTGCAATTCGCTGCAACAACCTGCCGACACTTCCTTATAAGATCGACAAACTACTCGATGATCCAAAACGACTGGCGTCTATGCATGCCAACGCGAAAGCAATGTCTCACCCGAGCGCAGCCGAAGAAATTGTAGACAAACTAGTTGGAACTCCGACAGTGGCATTCATAAATGCCAGCGGCAAGCATCAGTGCAGCTCACCATTAGTTAGACTGGCCATCGCAAGCAAACGGCGAACCGCTGCGGTTAAACGCGGCACCGGCATGGCTCGAACACGCATGGTGCGGAAGTTATTTAGCAAAGGCACGCCAGAAACAGAAAACTAAGTTCTTCGAATCAATTACATATATAGATGCTCGTAAAATCCTTTTAGGCTATAGGGAACACGTTGGAGCGGGCTGTCGTCATCCGACCTGTGATGTTACTGCTTTGCAGTTTTGGTCGGTTCATTCTATTGAGGGCAGCGAATATGCGTGGTTCAAATGTAAGCCTGGTGAAACGTTCCAAACAGGCTGCGATTATACTTGCCTGCTTGCAAATGGGCGTCGGTATTCCTTGCTATGCGCTTGGCGGAGTCGTTCATATCGGCGGACAAAGCGTGATTACAGTGCCTACAACCGGCGCAGCATCAAGCACAGAGCGAGCCAAACAAATTCAAAATAACATAGACAACTCACTGGTTGCCGCGACAAACAGAACTCCATCGACAGTCAAAATCACTTATGTAAAAGGACAGCCAGTCATTACCCTTGGTGGCTACTACGTTGCAGCTGTTGACCCGGCCACAGCCAAAGCCGAAAAAACAACACCTGCCATACTTGCTCAAAAATGGGTTAACCAATTAAAGGCAGCACTTGCAAATAAATCAAATGTCAACGCATACCTTGCACAATTAACTGGCGCACCAACTGTGTCAAAGCCTGCCTCGATTCCAAGCCAGGTGGCATCAAAACCAAAAGCATCGCCGGCAGCAAAGTCGAGTCCACAAAACTATTCAGCTCCAAGAAGCCAATCAACAGCGTCTGCGTCTTCTGGAGACTCAAATAATTCTGGGTCCTACAGTGACAGCGGCTCTACCTACAACAAAGGCACCTTTCAGCGCGCTAGAGTCGCATATGTTCCTGCGGGTATGACCATGTCGATGAAACTTTCGACTGCGCTGAGCAGCCAGGTCTCAAAACCAGGCGATGTCGTAATGGCATCTCTCACAGAGCCAGTTGTTTTGGGCGACGCCACTATTCCAGCCAACACTGTTATAAGCGGTCACGTAACTAAGTCAAGTAACGGAGCCTACTTGAGTAAGTCGGGCAGACTTGGTGTCAAATTCACAAGCATGCGAACACCAGACGGAGTAGATACGCCAATAAATGCGCATATCGTCGGAACACTTGGAAAATTCCACGAAGTATCTGATGGCAGCGATGAATTCCGCGGTGAAACAGGCGAAACTAAAATCAAGAAAGCACTTGTCGGTGCCGCAGTCGGAGCAGGCTCCGGCCTTTTGCTTGGCACCGCAATTGGTGCTATAGCCGGCGGCGGACGTGGTGCAGGAAGAGGGGCGGTGTCTACGATGGCAATTGGAGCCGGTGTCGGCGCGCTTGCTGGCGGATTGCTTCTAAAAGGCAGAAATGTCAGCGTCGGCTCAAACGAAACAGTAAAATTGCAACTTGACGCACCTGCGACATTCGCACTCAGCAGCTATAGCGGTCAATTTTAGTTTGAGAAAATAGTCGACTTAAGTGCGGAACCTTTTTGTGCAATAAATGTCCTATTCAATAAAAGGAAGCCTAAGGAAGGAGCTAGCACCATGCATGGCATTTACCGAGATTACATTGGAGAACGCGGCTCACTCGGCTTGATCGCACTTCGATTGGTGGCAGGCATCGGACTGATGCTGCACGGATGGCCGAAAATTCAAAATGCGTTTTCATGGATGGGGCCGCACGCAACTGTACCGGGCATATTTCAAGCACTATCTGCAGTGGCAGAATTTGGCGGAGGTCTTGCCCTCATCCTCGGGCTTCTCACTACAATTGCCAGCTTCGGAATCATCTGCAACATGGCCACCGCGTTATTCATGGTGCATCTACCGAAAGGAGATCCATTCATCGCAGCGCCAGGACAGCATGGCGGCTCATACGAATCTGCGCTGAGCTACCTGGCCATCGCCTTCCTTTTCATGATGATCGGACCAGGAGCCTACTCACTCGACGCCCGTCTATTCCGCAAGAAAAGAAATTTTGTAAACGCCGAAAGACACCACAGGGTCAAAGTTTCAGCCTGAGCGCCTCCTGTTGACTTCACTGCTAGATATCTACGTTGTATACTGATGCGTTGTCGCGCAGTTATTTAGTAGCAACGGGGTGTACTCAGTGCGGATTGTCGTATTTGGCGGTGGGATGCAAGGATGCGTCATCGCAAAAAATCTTTCAGAACGTCCGGAAAAGCCGGAAGTCATAGTCGCCGACCTCGTGCCGCAAACCGCATTGCCAGCCGGAGTTAGCTCTGCAATCGCCGACGTTACAGATCCAGCCGAAGTCAAAAAACTCTTAAAAGGTGTTGATGTTGCTGTCCTGGCGGTGCCAAGTCGTATTGCTCACCAGGCATTGCGCAACATAGTCGAGACAGGCGTTGCAGTAGCAGATGTATGCTTCACCCCAGACCCACCACTTGACCTCAATGATCTCGCCAAGAAAACTGGCTCATGCTGCGTCATAGACTGTGGTGTCGCACCTGGTCTCAGCCACCTGCTGACAGGCAATGCCCACTCCAAGTTAGGCGGACTTGATCACGTCTCCATCTTAGTTGGCGGCATACCGCAAAAGCCACCTGAAGCCTTCCACCATGCAGTTTATTTCAATCCGCATGACCTCATGTCTGAATATGTTCGCCCAGCACGCTCGCGCCAGGCCGGTAAAGACACAGAGCCACATCCGTTAGACGCGAAAGTGGACAAACATTACGACATCGACCTCGGTCAGTTGGAAGCATTTTTGAGTGACGGGCTTCGCACTCTGTTGAGCAGCTATCCTGATGTAGATTTCATGGAAGAGCGAACCCTGCGCTGGCCAGGTCACCTCGACACTATGCGTAACTTGAGAGAGCTGGGAATTCTTGACGACCCGATTTCCTTTCACGCACTTGCCAATACACTTGGCAATCGTTTTCCAGCAGCAAAACACCCTGATGTTCTTTTGATGGTAGTAGAAGCACGCAACGGCAAAGAAGTTTGCTCATGGCGTTTGATAGACCGTTCTAAAGACGGCTTATCTGCGATGAGCAGAACAACTGCATTCACTACCGCAGCTACAGCCATGGTTCTTGCCAGAAAGCAATTTACTGAAGCAGGCATTCATCCACCCGAACGCTTGGGACACAGCGCCGAAGTAACAAAAGCAATGCTGAGCGATTTGTCCGAGCATGGCGTTGAAGTCACCGAGCTCATTCCGGCGCCGCGCCTCTAATTTGAGCCGGCAAATCCAAACCTGATTCTGATACCGGGCGTCTTTACACGCCTTGTCAGTCTGGTCATAATGCTGTGAAAACCTCATTAGCGATTTTCATGTTAGGCATTCCTTCAATCTACTTACTTAGCGCCGCCGCTGCCCTTGTAGCCGTCGTAGGCTTTTTAGTAGTGCACAAGGTTGCAAAACCAATCGATATTGATGAGCATCAGGGATTTCTTGATGCCATGCTAAACATAGTTGGGACATTGATTTCAATCTTGCTTGGCTTGTTGGTAGCGGCCGCCTTAGATCGTTATCAAAGTCTCGAACAGAGCATCGATAATGAAGCCGCATCAGTGGCTCAACTTTATCGAATTAGCGGTGGACTCCCCTCTGCCAGTGGTAGCAAAATCAGAGAACTTTGCTTTCGCTATTGCGACCAGGTTATCAATGATGAATGGCCGGCAATGGCTGAAGGACACCCAAGCCAAAAAGTATTTACAACATACGTCGAAATGGTCGGAGAGATTGTAAGATTCCAACCCAAAGGCGATGGCGAATCAAACTTGCACAATTCTTTGCTTGCAGCAATGCAGCAAATCGGTGATTGCAGGCGACAACGCATTCTTCGATTGAGCAGCAGCTGGATGCATCAGCTAATGCCAGTACTTTTGATGTGCTCTGGAATTGTCCTGGCATTCGCTTATATGTACGTCCGAAGGGGAGCGGTGCTGCACGGCGTACTCATCGGTCTCGTTGCAATCGCACTAGGCGGCAACCTGGGACTTGTGTTTCTATTGAGCAATCCATTTTCAGGCGACTGGAAAATTTTGCCCCGCAGCTTCGAATTAAATGCAAAAATGCTCAGCGAAATCAGCAAAAATCCTGAGCTGATTAAACTAATGCGCCAGGACTAAAAGACTGAATTTTTAGAGCTTAGGATTTTCCATTTCTGAAACAAACTGTTTCAAGGCAAGATTCTGGTATTCCTTCATTTTCACAGCCAAATCAAGATTTAGCGAATAGAGTTTTTTGTTAATTTCAGTTATTTGATCTTCTGTGCTGTCAATTATTTTTCGATAGCGCTCGTTGTTTGCTCCAAGTGTCTTCAGGTTTTCTCTGGCTCTAGCCTGGTCTTCAGTGTACTGGCGCAACAACTGTTGAAGATTGGCTTGTTCTGCGCTAATGGACTGAATTTCATCACGCTTTTCCACCATTGTTTTTAGAAACTCGACGAATTCTTTGCTCATGAAATTTTGAGAACAAATCATGTTAAGTCGTGAAGGATCAATACCGTTGAAATCACCAAGACGAATGACTTCAGCATTGTCAGACTCTTCAGAAACAACAAGTGTTTCGGCACTTTTAGGCTCAATTTCAAGCCGGAATCGATAGAAATTTTGCGTCGTTTCAACTGCTTTTGCCTTGCCAACAATCACCCAGCCGTTGCGAAAAGGATGTTCGACAAATACCACTTTCTTGCGATCGCTCAAATTCTCAATGGCATATGTTTTCTCGCTGCAATAGCGGTAATCCATGTAAAGCATGCCATTGATAGAACGAACACGCCAAAAAGGTTTGGCTAAGTTTTTCGAGCGAATTGTCACTGGGCAAGACTGATCAATTGCATAAAGCAGAAATCGTTTATCATCAGGTTTTGTAGTATCAAGCAAGGCCTCGCCAGCATAGATATCAGACTCCATGACAGTTACCGGACCGCCTTCGAGAGTCAAGCCGGTGTTATTTACAAAGCGAATTGCAGCATGTGGAAATTTAGCATTTTTAGATTCGTTATACAGCGAAATACGCTCGCCTTCTATATCTTGCTGCACAATTGGTATGAGCGCAGAACTGTTTCGCGGAATGCTTACAGGCTTGCTTATTTTGTATTCAAATAATTCGCCCTTAGTGCCGGCCTCGACAGAAATTTGTGTAGCAAATTCATCGCTAAGCATTGCAGAAGCTTCTCTCTTTCCTGCAGACTGACTTACTTGTCCAGCAAACGCGCCACCGCCATAAGCACCCCTGGCCAAGTCCTCAGCATATGCTTTCATTTTTCCACCAGCAGATGGAACAGCACCAGGAGCTGCGGGTGCGTTGAATGCAGCTGCCATTGCTTGTGAAGAATAGTCTGCTCTTTCGGCCAGGATTGGCCCGCTCGAAACGTTGCCCTGAGCTGCAATAGTTGGTCTAAACGGTTGGACGGGATCATATAAAGGTTGAATGAATGAAATTGGTGAGGCACTAACAAGTATTATTTGAACCTCATTCCAATCTTCCTCCTGCAAGTTATCGACGATAGCCATTCCCTGCAGAAGAACACGAGAATCGTCATGCATAAGCAGCCTGTAACTGGTTTTCCAAATGGGACAGGGAATACTGTAGGCAATCAAAATATCAGTTTCACCTGGTTCTGTGAGAACAACTGATAGCGCTTTTCGATCTTTTTTCTTGGCATTTTGAAAGAGCAATTCAAGTTGCTGTTTAAGTTCAGATGCCATGCTTTCGTCATTGACCTGAATTGCCGTGATAGAACTCAATGCAATGCGCTTGAAACAACTTTCAGCAGTATACAAAGTCAAATACAACTCTCTGATGACAGATTCATTGAATACTTGCTCACTTGAATCCAAGCCAAGCATTCTCCCCGAGACGCTCTCACCCGATGCATTTACAGTAACGGGAATTCCCTTCATTTGGGCGAGCAAACCGCTGAGTCCTTCAGTATTGCTTATGTCAAATCCAAATTCAGCAAGCCGGCTTTCTAATGTTTTCGATGAGTCATAGGTAACAGCATCAATGCGACCACTGCCTGCCAACACAAGCAAACTCTTGAGCATGTCATCGATTTCGTTTGCCTCGCAAACCAGATTAATTTTGGTCGGCCCACAAACAATGGCCCGCCGCTCGAAATAGCCGATGCCGTGCTTATAGAGCACAACCTTTGTCAACCCGACCGAGCTGCTGCCTACAGTTTCCATAAGTATTCTCCTGACTTGCCTGTCAACTCGAATACTCATTATGGCATTTCTAGAAAATGCACGCATGAGCCTGCGTCTTGGCTTACTCCTGCGCTGCTTGCGCAGAAAAGCCTGCTACAGCTCCGTCTTCTACATCATATGTAATGCAGATTGGATTGCAGCAGACTTCGCAGTCTTCAATATAAGACTGGCTGCCTGCACTCAGTTCTAACAACATGGAAATTTGCTCCCAACAATAGGGACATTCAAAAAAATATTCTTCAATCATTGATGCAAAATTTCCAAAGCTGAATCTATCTAAACCGGGGTAGGATTGCGCTCTATAAATTGAGCCTGGTGCCAATAAGGATAGATTTTATTTGTGGCACTGGCCTTATCCAGCTTCTCAACTTGCTCTTTCGTGAGGTTCCAGGTAGCAGCATCGAGATTTTGCTTTAACTGTTCTTCGTTTCTTGCCCCAATTATGATGCTTGCAACTGTAGGGCGCTGAAGTAGCCAATTTAGCGCAACAGCCGGCACAGTCTTTCCTGTTTCTTTTGATACTTCATCGAGTGCATCAATCACTTTGAATAAATATTCATCGTCAACCGGTGGTCCCCATTCAGCTGACTTGTGCAAACGACTGGTTTCGGGCAAGCCGGTGCCGCGCCTAATTTTGCCTGTCAAACGCCCCCATCCAAGCGGACTCCAAACCATGGTGCCCACGCGTTGGTCCAATCCTAGAGGCATCAATTCCCACTCGAATTCGCGACCAATCAATGAGTAGTAAGACTGCTGACAAACATAACGCTCCCAACCATAACGATCGGAAATTGCCAGCGATTTCATCAAATGCCAGCCCGAAAAATTAGAGCAAGCAATGTAGCGCACCTTGCCACTCTTCACTAGAGTATCGAGTGTGCTGAGTACTTC
This sequence comes from uncultured Candidatus Obscuribacterales bacterium, assembly GCA_964546815.1. Classification (GTDB taxonomy): domain Bacteria; phylum Cyanobacteriota; class Vampirovibrionia; order Obscuribacterales; family Obscuribacteraceae; genus JAIEPM01. The sequence continues at coordinate 131,157 of CAZJLR010000004.1, forward strand.
TTCAATTGGTGTAATAGCATCGAATCCATGCATGTGATAAATGTCGATGTGGTCAACACCTAAGCGCTTCAAACTTGCGTCGCACGCTTTAATTAAATGATATCGGGATGAACCTTTATCGTTGGGTCCACCGTCAAATGAGAATGTTGCTTTGGTGCTGATTATTACCTGATCTCTTTTGCCTTCAATGGCTTTTCCCAAAATTTCTTCGGAAGCCCCACGAGAATAAACATCGGCTGTATCAAACAAATTGACACCGGCGTCAAGACATATGTCAACCAATCGTTTGGCTTCGGCAACATCTGTGGCACCCCAGGCTTTGAACAATTCGGTGACACCACCAAATGTTCCTGTACCAAAACTCAAAACAGGAACTTTAAGTCCCGAACCACCAAGCTGCCTAAATTCCACAATTCAATCCCCCACAGTCGCACTCATTAATATGAATGCCGCTATCCACTATTGGAGACACAATTATATCAAGCAGGAACTCAATTCCCGCATCAACACTGCGCTTGATAATTGAACGTAAAAGTCACTAAGTTTTTACGGGCACTTTGGAGCCAATCAATTCTGCGACTCTGCGACCTGATTCGAGTGCTCCATTTATTGACCCAATACTCATGTAGTCGCCGCAGGCGTACAAGCCCTGTCGCAGCTCGAGTGAGCTATTACTCTGAGCATTGTTTGCCTCTTGCTTAGGAAGTGCATTCTTAATTCTATATGTGCGCAATTGGTTCCATCGATTTGCATCAGAACCAAACCACTCAGCAAGCTGTCCTCTAACAGAAAGCTTCAAAGCCTCATCGGACTCTGAGGGATTTCCCAACACAGTGGCTGAAATCAACGATTTACCTTCAGGTGCGTAAGAAGGAGAAACAGAACTTGGCACAGAGAGATTGTTGATTGGTCCATGCCCCTCACCATTGAGCACGAGTATTGCTTCGTCAATCGGTGCTGTGTCGGCTGAGAAATAGAGACAAGTAACTGATTTTTCCAGATCAGTAGCCGATGATGCCGGCACTGTTGCAGCCGTCGGGGGATAAGTGCTTGAGCTGTTGTCAGTGAGCGCTTTCATCGCAGCGATATCAGTGGCTATCACTATATGTGGTGCCTCAAAACGCTGACCTGATTCAAGCCAAACTGTGTCTGCGGCAATTGCTCTGACTTTCGAATTCAGCCTGATATTGTCACTGCCGACCAGTTCTGCAAGCTGGCGTGGAATTTCCTCCATTCCATTTTCAGGAATAGCCGTATCTCCCGAGGCGAACATTCTAAATAGGAACTCGAAGTTTTTTCCGCTTGTATCCAATTTATTCTCTAAGAAGACTCCTCCGAAAAACGGACGGAAGAATCGTTCTATCATTGATGCTGAAAAACCATGTTTTTTCAGCAAATCCATAGTTGAATGTTTTGCAGCCTCGTCATTCTGAATCATCAAATATGCCAGTTCTAACTGGAGTTTAGCAAGACACAGCTTATCGCTGGTCGTGCCGACCGGCGCGCTTATCGTATTCAGCATGTTAGCTGGGTCGCGCCAGGGGTCTGAAACCTTGTGAAAGCGACCATTATGCCGCACCATAGCACCCGCGATGTATGACTTCAAATTGAGCTTCTTGTAATTGAGTACTTGCTTTGCCTCGGGATAGGCGGTCAACAACACCTGGAAGCCCCTATCTAGCTTGTAACCGTCAACTACATCCGTTCTCATACGACCGCCGACAGCATCAGCGGCGTCGAGAATCAGGAAGGGCACGTTCTGCCTGCGCAGATGAAGCGCACAGTTGAGACCAGCCAGTCCAGCACCGATGATAATCACTTGTATGGCTTCCATCTCACTACCTCAGCACGATTGTCCAGCGCACGTTGCAGACCTTGATTCAGACTATATATGAACAAATTGTACTTCTCGGGGGTGAATTTCAGGTGAACCCCCAGCCCTGAGCGAATTCACCTCAGGTTCACCTATAGCGCCTAGCATAGTCCTTGTAAGCTTCCGCTGATCAACCCCGATGTCAACATCGTTCTGCGAGCGAGCAAACGATAATATACTCCTGCGTCTAGAATTCTCATGCCAACCAATATGGAAAATGAAGAGGCTGTAAAGCCGCACGACAATCACAGTTTGCTCGACGCATTTCTCAATTCAAAAGAGAGGATGTCAATTCTCGAACGCGCAGTAGAGTCAGCGCGCAATGGCATCTGCATCACAGACCCGACATTGCCTGACAACCCAATCATCTATGTGAATGCCGCTTTCACCGAGATGACAGGTTATGGGTTGGAAGAGATACTTGGCACCAACTGCCGTTTCCTGCAAGGTGCAGACCGCAATCAGCCTGAGCTAGAACCGCTGCGCAAAGCACTCAAAGAAGGCGCGCCGTGCGTTGCGATACTGCGAAACTACAGAAAAGACGGAACCCTATTTTTCAATGAATTGAGCATCGCACCAGTCTTTGATAAAGATGGCAAATTAATCAATTTCATCGGAGTTCAGCACGACATCACTGCTCGCAAGGACGCAGAAAGGCGTGTTTCTGAGTTCTACTCGATGGTATCACATGAACTTCGCACACCACTGAGTTCTATCAGAGCTTCTCTGGGACTGGTGAGCGACGGTTCTGCCGGGTCAATACCTGCGCCTGCGCACAGGCTGATACAGATAGCAAGCCAGAATGCAGAACGATTACTTAAGTTGGTCGATGATATTCTCGACTTGAAAAAGATGGAAGCAGGAAAGTTAGTTTTAGAACTAACAATGATCGAGCCAGAACAATTGGTTCAAGAAGTCATTGAATCACTAAATCAACTTGCAGAGAATTCTCATATCAAGCTAGTAAAAGATGGCTGCTCACAAACAGCATTTTGCGCAGACCCAAGTCGCATCTCGCAAGTATTGATAAATCTCGTGGCAAACGCAATAAAATTCTCAAGCGAAAACAGTACAGTCAAAATCAAAACCGAAGACGTATCGGATGGAATCAAATTCACAGTTACAGATCATGGTGAAGGCATACACGAAGACGACCAGAACAAACTTTTCTTGAAGTTCCAACAATTAGACTCCTCAGATACACGCCAACAATCTGGCACGGGCTTGGGGCTTGCAATCTCTAAAACGATTGTTGAGCTTCATGGAGGCAAAATAGGGGTTTTAAGCAAACCAGGACATGGCAGCAGCTTTTGGTTTATTCTTCCCCTTGTGCCAAAAATCACGTTTGACTCGGGAAAGACATAAGGTAAGATGAACTTATGGCAAAAATTCTCCTGGCAGAAGACGATAGAGACCTATCGGAAGTTATAACATTCGCCCTCAACAAGGCGGGTCACATGGTGCAACCCGTTTATGATGGCAGAAATTGCCTTATTTACTTGCAAGCAAGCAAATTCGACCTTGTCATTCTAGACTGGATGATGCCCTTCGTTTCTGGCATTGAGGTCTGCAAAACATATCGCAGCGAAGGCGGACGCACGCCAATTCTGATGCTGACGGCAAAAACCAAAATAGAAGACAGAGAATCTGGATTAGACACGGGCGTTGACGACTATCTAACCAAGCCTTTCGATCAACGGGAGCTTGCGGCTCGTGTCAGAGCACTCCTGCGCAGGCCTGACACAATGGTCGGCAACACGCTGTCGGCCAGAGGCATTAGCATGAATACAATTACTTTTGAAGTAAGTAAAAACGGCCAGCCTTTACATTTGCGCCCCAAAGAATTCAGCCTGCTAGAATTCCTACTCAGGCATCCCAATCAGGCTTTTAGCACAGAAGCACTGCTGCAACGAGTCTGGCTCGATGACAGTGCCGCAACTCCAAGCAATTTAAAAACACACGTAAAAATGTTGCGCCAAAAGCTCGACGACGATTCAGAAGATTCAATCATAAAAACAGTTCGCGGCAGAGGCTATATACTTCAAACCGAGGAATGACAAATTCAATCTGGACAGCAAATTAAAGTAAACGGTCTCAACTTCAATGTTCTGGTTGAAGGAGAGGGAGCACCGGTGATGCTATTGCACGGCTTTCCCGATTCACATAAACTCTGGACTCATGTAACACCATATCTGGTGCGCGCCGGATATCAGGTAATCGCATTTGATCAACGAGGCTACGGGGAAACTGATGCCCCCGCAGATTGCAGCGCGTACACTATTTCAAATATTTGCGATGATGCTATTGCAATTCTCAAGCACCGTGGATATACAAGCAAAGTAAAACTGGTAGGGCATGACTGGGGCGCGCTCATTGGCTGGAGTCTCTGCATAGAACATCCAGAATTTTTTGAAAAATATGTGGCAGTGTCGGTTGGACACCCTCTTGCATTTAGAAGAGCCGGCTGGCAACAAAAACTAAAGAGTTGGTACGTTATTGCATTTCAATTTCCAGGACTGGCAGAAAGAATGCTTTCAGCAAACAATTGGAAAGCTCTCCGAAAAATGGCCGGCACCCCGGCTGAAAAAGAAGAACGAATTGCACAACTGTCACGCAAAGGTCGCTTAACAGCGGGCTTAAACTGGTATAGAGCTAACTTCAAAAAAATGTTCGCTCAATTACCTAAGCGATGCAAGGTGCCAACATTGGGTGTTTACAGCACTGATGACGTTGCTTTGACTGAAAAACAAATGACAGACTCGGCGTTATATATGGATGCAGAATGGCGTTATGTGCGCATTGAAAACAGCAGTCACTGGATCCCCATAGACCAACCGGAAGAATTGGCAACAAACATTTGCCGCTGGTTTAACAACAGCTAAACCTATTAGTTTCGAGCCGGTATACTTAGAGTATCAAGCGGCGGTAGTCAAACCAATGAAAGTCCTCTTTGCAGTATTAGTCGCGTTGGCTTTAGTCAATGTCACACCTGCTTGGGCCTACAACTATGACGATATAGTGCGACTTTCCCAGGCCGAGCAAAAGGTGTTCGGCAAAATGAATACAGAGCTTTCACTTGACGAGCGGGTAAAAGCTGTTGAGTCGAATTTGTTTGGCTCGGCACAAAGCGGTTCTGATGCGGGTCGCATAAGAGCCATTTGCCAGAAGGTTGGAATACCGTGCCCAGAGCCCCCGCCGTCAGCCACAACTGCTTCTGCTAAAAACAGCAAAGTAAGTACCGAGAAAGAAGCGGCTAAAAAAGAGACGCATCCAAAAATAAAGCCTACGGAGCAAAAGGCTGAGCTGGCAACAGCACTCAAAACAGAAAGCATTGCGGTGCCCAAGAAAGCAGTTGAAGCTAAAACGATAGAAGCTGCAAAATCTAAGACAAAGAAAACAGAGCCCTCGGAACACAGTACTCAAGCCAAGAAAGAAAGTCACGAATCTCAAGGTCTCCAAAACAAAGCTGGCAAAGAACCAGTTGCCGCACAAAACAAAGCCCCAATCAAGCCAGAGCCTGCGATCACCACGATCCCAGAAACCCCGGTGGTCCCCCAGAGCAAGCCCGAAACGAAGCTTGCCCCAACGGAAGCAAAAACTCAGGTCAGCGAAGCGTCCCAAACGGGAAGCAGCACAAACACCGAGACTGGGCAAAACGTGGCCGAGGAAACAGAGCAGCCCCCCGAAAAATCCACCGAATCGGCAGAGCCTCCAGCCCTTGCACTTGATTCAAAACAGACTGATGCCGGGCAAACAGCAAGCCCCACAGAACAACAAGCTCCATCTCCCAGCAGCAATGCAGCCAACGGCTCTGCGGCCAAGCTACCGCCCGGCATGAGGCCGCCACAACTGGCAGACCAGGAAAAAACCAACCGAATTGTTCTTTCAGCTCTGGCAATGTTGTTCGGTATAACTCTTTTAGTTGCAGTGGGCGTTATCGCTTTCAAAGCAACTCAAAAGGATAAGGATAACAATTCTAAAACGTCTTAGGGCTCCAAATTGCTGAATCAGAATGGTCTGCGCCATTGTCGAACTGAAGTAGCAGCACATTCAGCATATGTTCTTGATGGCTCATTGAGCCGCCCTGGCAATAAGCAGGCAAATCTTGTGGATTGACAGCGGCAAGCTTATTCGATGATGTTTTTAGCTGGTGCTTTAGTCCTTTTTTACCGATGTCTTCAAGACAAGTCGGCTCACTTACTTGAACAGGCACACTGGGCTTATCAGCTATTTTGCGCAGGCGACTGATTTCCGAAGCATTTTCAGCTTGAAACAAATTACTTACCAATTCGCTTATGTTTTTGAAAACTGGAGCCATGGTCGCTTCCCCTCGCGTGCCTTCCATGAAATCAATTTAGCGATTTCGCCGGGCTAGTCGGGGGCGCGCTTGGGTCTATTTTGGGTCGCCAGTTAAGAATTGGGAATCTAAATACTGCTCAGCGCAAAAGTGTTTGCCTCACTTTAGGATCTCTCAGCCGCCAGAGCGCGCTGTCAGCCATAAAATGGTGAAAACTTCCGCAGATAAAAGCCACCGTCCATGCGGTCAAGAAGGGCACGTGGAAAGCATAGGACACAGCCAGCGGCATCAGACCAAGTATTGCCGTGCCTATCAAAAGCAAGCTTCCCCAATAGCGCAGATTTGCTTTACTGAGCAAGAGGCGAGGTACCTTTGCGGGTTCTACACCATCGGTGAGACCCCGGTCTCTCAAGTTGTAAGAGGTGGTAACCACCAGATATTGAATTGAATGAAAGAAGGCTGGCGTAAAAAGAAAAAATACCATCGACATCTGTAATGTCGCGGCAAACATGATGATGCTGGTGACGAGCAAAATACATGCAGGCAAAGGCATAAATTGCTTTTTCACTATCGCGTTGCGGAGCACAACAAAAGTAAAAGCGACACTCGATGTGACTAAAAATGCAAGTGCGATCTGGCAAAATATCTCAGGCAAGGGCCCCAACATGGGCACATCAAAGCCAAGATAATGCTTGGGGCAAAACTCTCGATAGGTGAATTGCCTTAAGATTGCGTACCATGCTAGCGAGTGATAGAGAACTCTGAGGCAGCGGCGCTCCCAATTGGCAAACATGTAATTAGACTTGTAGCAATACATAAGTGTTATGCCAAAGTTTTGCGAAATGGTGTGATCGAAAGTAAGCGATGCGTAGACTCTTATCAACAAAGACAAAATTATTGTGTTGGCGCATGAAAGCCCCATGAGCACCACAGTTAGGAGAGCTACCACATAGCTGTAGAACCAGAGCCTATTCCGGGTCTCTGAGCTGCCATAAAGCCTAACAAGAGTGGCTGACATATGGGGGTTGGCCAAAAGAGCACTACCACCCAAAATCAGGACTGTTTCCCAGGGAAGCTTGTCGAAATAAGGCTGTCCATGCGAGAAATAAATGTGCGCTGCTACCAATATCCAAAAAACACCGCCGCAACAGAACATGAGGTCAATGCCAGGATTGAAAAGCCAGGGATAAGGCTTCGTGGTGACGGCGTCTGGCATTACACCTGCAGTCATTAACAAGCCCTCGTAGAAGACAGTTTTTGTGCTTGCTCAATCATGCCCAATTGCGACGATAACTCCATATCGTACTCTTCACATTCACGTGCGGTTTGCTGATGTCTTTGCTTCGCGCGGTCGAGAGTGCTGTCGAGATCAGAAAGCGCCTTATCTACTTGTACCCGAAATTTCTTGAGAAACTCTGCTGTAGTCTGATTTATTCTTTCCTGATAGTCGGCGCGCAAACGTCCAGCATTGCGCGACAATTCTGAACTTGCCGCGTTCAGAAATCGACTGTGTATAATCGGCTTGGCCAATGCAGCAGGCAACAACATTGGCAATGACGACAAGGCAAGGTCGAAAGGATCGCTAACGGCATAACGATGTCGGCTCTTGTTGCTTAGCGGCTCTATCTCAAAATGCGCACTTGCATCAACGCCAAAATGTTCTTTAATTGTGCTTTTAATTTTGTGTACAATTTCATTGCTTCGTTCAACAAACCTGGAAGTAATACGTTCGAAGCTGGCTCCAATAAGCTTTTCTTCGTTTATTTTCCATTCGTCAAATGTATTCTGCAAAAGCATAAAAAGCTCGTTTTGCAAAGATTTAGCCAACTCGTTTTTGTCAAGACTTTTTAGATTTTGAAATTTACTTTCCATCGCCTCAACAATGCTGCTTTTGTGCAGTTCGACAAATTGTTTTAAGTCTTTTTCCACATCAACAATGAGTCGTTGTGTTTCTCCTTTGACAATAAATTCAGTGTCGTTTTGTTCTTGCGCAATTTTTGCTGCAGCTTCCCGAAAGGAAGCAATAGCCTTATCTAAACTCTCAAGTGGTAAAAGCCGGCTTTGCTGCTCTATCAATATCAACTGCTTGAGATTACTCAACTCGCGCTCTACACGTTTGCTAGCGCTCTCAATAAATGTTCGAGCCTTTCCATTTGCGAGAAACTCGACAATATCTTGTTCGAGCAAATCAAATCCTGAAGAAGGATCACGATTAGCACCTTTAGTCTCGTGGCTGGTTCTATCAGCAAGAGCCTTGCGGGCTGATATCGGGTAGATTTTAATTTCAGTGGACAACTGCCTTGTTAAAGTTGATTGCAAATAGGCAATCGATTCCTCCAGCTCGCTTTCACTCAAATAATCTATTTTGTTTTGCACCAGAAACAAACGCGGTGTGCTTACAATTACATCCTTCAAAAATGCAAGTTCAATTTGACTGGCAGGCTGGTCTGCGCTAAAGAGGAAAATAGCCGCATCGATTTCCGGCAAAAAATCATATGTAGTTTGGGTATTGTGTTGGTGCGCAGAACCGACACCTGGAGTATCTATTAGTCGAACACCATCTTGTAGCAATTTAGAAGGATGCTTTATTTCAACACGGCTAACCTTTTTCTCGTTATGCGGATTTCCCTTTTCAGTCACGTAGTCTGGTAGTTGATCTGCAGCAATTACACGGGCGTTATCATCTTGAAAGAAGACCTTAATTTCAGTTGTTTCGCCAAATTGAATAATAGTGGTGACAGAAGTTAGTGGAACAACAGCAGTAGGCAACAAAGATTCTGAAATGAATGCGTTTACTAAGGTCGACTTCCCTCTTTTAAACTCACCCACAACAGCGAGATTGAAAGTGACACTATTAAGCTTGTCGTCTAACTTTTTGAACTGTTCTAAGAGCTGTTTATCGTGACGTCGTTCTGCCAGCTGAGCCAGAACGGATGTTGCCTGCACCAGCGGGCTCCTAGCGTTTTGAAACCAGCTCAGATCGTCAGCCATTTTTACCTGAATCTATATAGCTTGACACTAACTAAAGCGCCCGGCGATTCTAAAATACACCTAAGCAAAGAGCAAATCAACAAGTACGCTCCTCCCCAAGAACGATGTGCTACAGGTCCTCAAGTGTTATGGTTCAGCAAAACCGAGGACAGAGCCATGGAATTTAGTTTTCAGAACCTGAAGAAAGCACTTTATATACTAATGGGCATACTCGGCGCCTGGATGCTGGCTACTGCATATACATTTTTCTGTATGTGCTCTACCGAGGCAGAACCCATCAGCCTGCTCATCTCCGGCATTGTGCTGACTTTCGCTGGCACCCTTTGCGCATTTTTTGCTTTCGAGACATTCTTGATCCGCGACGACCCGGAAGTCTGGCGATAAATTCGCGTAACAGGCAAGCAAATTAGAATCATCCTTTTAGTTGATGGCGAAGATTTAGAACCCAAGTAAAATAACAGTATAAAAATTAGAACGGCTTACCCAAGCACAACCCCCTTAGGGGCTTTTGAATCGGAGCAGAGCTGTTCTAATTTTTTTTTGCGTTTCAAATACTTTTCAAAGCAAATGAATATGCTGAGCCAACTGTTAAGTCGGCCCAGCTTGAATCATGCCAGAAACGAATGAAATTGCGACGCTAAGATCCATAGAAAAGAGCGGTCTGCCTGTGGTTGAACTGCCTGTTTTCTACGCAAGTGACAGGAAAGCCATCACCTCAAACAAAGATGATTGCGGAAAAATACTGGCGCCGCTGGAGCTGGGCAATGCGACAGTGCGAGTGCCGGCAGAACAAGGATGGCTGACGGCTCAAAAGCAACTAGCCTCAAGATATGAGATTTTAGGCTGGCGTTTGAATGACAAAGAAAGCACCATAAAACCATACATAGAAATTCGTGGCTATGTCGCTGAGGCTGACACAAAAGCGGTTATTAAGGATGTGCACAAAGACAATAATTTTTGGACAGACCTGAGAAATGAAGTGAAACAAGATAAGGACCATAGAGTATTTGTCTATATCCACGGTTTTGCATCGAGTGGCGAAAATGCAGTCTACGCTTCGGGAATACTGTCATCTCAAGTAGAAGCACCGGTGGTGTCATTTACCTGGCCATCAGCCGGAAAAGTGGGAGCAAAAACACTCGGTTTAACTACCAAAACCCTTTTCGAAAACGACAAAAAGATTATAGATAGTCCGCAAGTAATGGATGATCTCAGCAAGTTTATATCTCAGTTGAAGCGAGAGATGCCTGCAGATGCAAGAATAGAACTTGTAGCGCACAGTCTCGGCAACAGGTTAATGACCAGGTACCTGGGCAGCAAAGCAAGAGAGACTTTCGATGCAGTCTACTTTCTTGCACCCGACGTAGATAAACGGCTTTTCTTATCTGCTGTTGATCAAATAAGCAAGAAAGCAAAGCACGTCGAAGTCTACATGAATCCGCACGACAAAGTGCTGGGAGCATCAGGTCTCAACAATCTCTTGTCCTTTCACTCTATAAAGAAACTGGGCAGATCAAAAATCAACGTGCCAGGCATCGATTTCATCGATTATGCATCAGTTGCCCGCCCCCGAGGCATCGGACACTACATTCCTTTCGATCAGCTCGGCAGCATGATCAAAACAAATAGTCCAAGCGACGATCAATCACAGCACTATTTTTTGTCGCGCCATATAAAAATCGAATCTCAAATCAAAACTGCAGCCAAGAAAAATCACGACGGCAGAACTTTGTGATTTCTCCTGTTATCGACCAGGTACAATGTCTTGATCAAAGTGGAATTGCACATCAACTGAATCGGGAGCACCTTCCGGAAGATGTTCGAAAGGAGAGCTATCTTTAATTGCCTGAAGATTAGCCTGATTACATTCGGCTGAAGCCGAAGCCTGACTCAACTGAAGATTACTGGCAGTGCCATCCTTACTTACTTTGAAAGACACTATTACATGGTCTTCTTGCAATCCATGGACAGGGTGCCAGTTGTGCCTGATTTTCCGGCGCAACTGATGCATGTAATCACTTAAATCGACTGTTTCTTTCCTATCTGCAAAAGTGTAGGTCATCTCGCCCAGAGCCTCAGGCGCATTGGGAAATGGCGCAACACGGCGCACTACATTAAGGGCAGACTCGTCAACTGAAGGCGTTCCAGATGATGATATTATTCGCAGCTCCGAAATATTTCCTTTCTTGTCCACCGAAAATGCGACCTCAGGATATTTGCTGGTTTGAACTCTGCTTAAGTGCCATTCTCTTGCCAGGTTGCGGCGTACAGTGTCAATGTAGGAATTGCGTGCAAAACTATTTTCAGGCTTGCTATCTTCATCATTTTCTTGAACAGTTGTAGATTTGCTTGCAGGAGCATAACTTGATTGCACATGATGAACGTAAGGCGCGGGGCTTTCTACGGACTGCTGCGGCAAGTTCTGAGGAGCTGCGCTTGCAACATTGGGATTGGAAATACCAAGCTGTTCATGTAATTTTTCAAGCAAAATAAGTAATTCGGCACGCAATTCCGGACTTAGAATAGAACTGTCGACTTGACCAAATTGCATACACTTTGAATAGTAAAACTCAGCATCTTTTTTATTGCCTGAAATCATGTCTGCACTTGCCAAAGCAAGAAAGTTGTTGAAAGACGGCTGAATACCAGCGATCTCCTGAGTAGCCTTCACCAAACCAAGCTTGGCGCTATCGTCATCAGGGTTTAAAAATACTGATTGACGATATTCAATATACGCATTTAGCAAACGCTGCATTCCCTTGGTTCCACGCCCAGTGTCCTTTGCTTTTAGCGCATACTCAAGCAGAATGTCTCCAAGCATTCTGTGGCACAATGCCTGGTTTTGCTGTGCGTCAGCATTCCACGTGTTTAACTCTAGTGCTTTCTTCAGCTCTTGAAACCCGTCTACAACTTTACGCTCGGCCAAATAATTTCGTGCAAGCAAAAGGTGCGAACCGCTATCGCCGCTGTTGCTGCTTTTGTAGTTATTGCCAGCCCAAGTCTCGTCTGAGGGCTCATCAGGCAAAATTTTTGATAAGGACACGGGCAAATCAACACGCGCCGGAAATGGTGGCAAACCAGGGGGCGCAGAAACAATAGGAACGTCGATTTTAATTACAGTGAGATCTACCGCAGACGCCACATCAGCCAGAGAAGCTTGAGACATCATTGCAAAAGCAGAAACACTCAATAGTGTCGTACTCGCAATTTTGAAATTGATCATTGTTCGGGTTCCTTGCTTCTTAAAACAGAATGAGACAGCAAAAGAAATAAAAGGCCACCCAGAGTATTTCAATAAGATGACCGACTATCACAGAGCAGCACCAATTATGGCGCTGTTGACAATCAGATGTATGAAATACGCGAAATTACGCCGCGTGGACTATTGACAATGACCAAATCAGTGAACTATTACCAACCTCCGCCTGAATGTAGGAGCGGATCTCCACCGACTCCACCGAAGACTCGCCCACGCACTCCGGCAGGATACATTGACCAGAGGAGCAAACTCTTATTGCTCTTAACTGATTTAAGCGTGTCGCCGAAAAGTCCAGAAGCTATAGAAGGTCCTTCACGCAGCGTGCCCATCTGTAGAATAGGAGCATCAGTTCTGATAGCGGCAGTGGTCTGTACCGGTGGCAAAACTTTCAAACTATACGCACTTGCAATAGATGGAACAGTGCAAGCAAATGACATTGCGCAGCTCAGAAACAATAGTTGAAACTTCCGAGTATTTTCTTTAGTTGACCGTGCGTCCATAAATATCTCCTTTATTAGGGTTGCGCCAAACCACACGGTCGGCAAAATAATGAAAGTAAAAAACAAAAAGTGACCAGCTCAGAGGCAGCGTACGCTCAATACCTACTTCAACAGAATTGCCCTGAGACGAGAAAAACATCGGGAGAAACAAAACTAATAAGCTAACTGCCTGCACTGGTAAAACAAGCTTGCAAGAGTCGATCAAATAATCTTTAAAGCTGCGATTTTCCCCAGCTTTACCTGATTCTTTTTGCATCGTGGTCCAGGCGACTGCCCAATGCTGAGTCGAATGAAAAAAGATTGGCACAAACATAAAAACATAAATCATGGCAGGGAGGCTGGCAAACAATGTAAACGCAGCAAGATTAGCCCACAAAATTCCAGCGCCACAGGGGAGCCATTCATTAGATTTAAATCCACGTCTCAACATTAGCAGCGCAAAAAGCACTGATATCGCAAGAGCGTTCCACCATAATCCAGAGGCGATGCTTGCAACAAATGGTGAATCCATGCTGGAGGTTAAACCAAAGGGCACAGCAATACTGCTTGAACCTGAGACAAAGAGAAGAAAAGTCATGGCGGAAAGGATGAAATTCTCAAACTTGCTGAGCTTGAATCCTTCCTTGCCGCAGTACATAAGCCCAATCGACTTAGCTTGCCCAATTACATGCTGCATTAGAAAAACAGGAAACAAGAAAACAGCCAGGACAGCAATAAAGTTTGCAGATCCAGAAAGAAAGGTAGACCAGGTCATAGAAGATGATGAAAATGCGCCCCACGTGCCCAGTCCAATAAGGTGCATAACTGCAACAATAATGAACCAAGTACGTAATCGTGGCACACCTAAGGAAGGCTTTTTAGGGTGTTTGGCAAGATATCGAATAATTGAAGTAAATTGGTGCGCCTCACCAATAAGAAGCGAAGCCACAATAAAGAATAAATTGAAAGCGTGTTGCCCAGGATTATTCAGCGTTTTATCCAGACCAGGATCAAGCAGAAAGAATGCAGTAAGACCCAAGATCCACGGGGCAAATCCACAAACGAACAAGAGATCTATAAGCGGTGAAATCAGCCAGGAATGCGCGACTGAAGCCTTGCGCTGCTCGGCTGCTTTTAGCTGCGCGGGCGTCAATAATAGTGGTTTTAAAATGCAAGGGTACGACAGAGACAAGCGAAGGCTCCTCACCGTAGAAAGTAATGCTGCTGGCTATGGCAATGGTTCTATTTCATCAAGAAAACATTGTTTGCATAAGTATCATTAGTCACTCTAACACTATGACAAAAGTCTCGCTTAGAGAAAAACAGCGAAATCCAATTATTCTCATCGTCGGCGAATTTTCTAGTATTAACCATGGCTTTAAGCAGGGTTTTTCCCAAGAATTCATAATCTAGCTGCCGATAACATAAGAATTGGTAAGCTTAAAGGCTAAGAGCTGAAACTCCGGCACAGAGCCGCGCCAGACGATTTCAGCCTCATCTCTTGGCAGAGCCCCCACCCATGGACGGATGCAGAGCCCCCTGGAGGGTGTATGATGTAGCCTTGACGCAGGATGGGTGCAGAAACCGACCGGTTTTTTAGATGGAAATCGAACTCATTTCTCAAATTGCTCTGATGTTTTTAGAAACTGTCCTGGTTTCGTCAATCCTTCTGCTATTTTTTCGCTGGCGCGCAACATTCGGTCTTGCACCAATTTACACGATGTTGGGCGTGTTCTTTCAATTAGCAAATTTGTGGAGCGCCACAATTTATGTGCGCATAACTCCAGAAATATTAATCAGCCCGGGCTCAGTTATTCTATTTCCGGCGTCAATCTTTGCGGTTCTATTCATTTACATCAGAGAAGACGCAGCCGAAGCTCGTAAGCTGATTTATGCATTGCTCGCTACAGATTTTGTCGGATCAATGTTGAGTTTAATGGCGGTGACTCACCTTCGTGCGTCAAATGTTTTCAACCCTTTCAAGTTGTCACCCGACCTTTTTGTGCATCTTCCCAGGCTTGACCTGGTCGGGTCAATCACGCTTTATGCTGACGCGATACTCATAATTTTGATTTACGAATATTTTGCCAGACGCTTCAAACGCTCGCTTTTTATTCCTATTTATCTGTCTATAACTTCTGTGTTGCTGTTCGATACTGTTTGTTTTGTCACCGGGTCTTTTGTCGAACAACCGCAATACCTCTCTATACTTTTGTCAGGCATGCTCGGGAAATCAGTTGCTGCCCTGCTCTATTCAATTGTGCTAACCATCTACCTGTCTCGCTTTGACCTGCAGAGCATACCAGCAACGGAACATCCTCAGGCTTTGGGGGATCTTTTCGAAGTACTTACGTACAGACAGAAATATGAAGCCATGAAGATTCAGGCAAGCAGAGATGGACTTACAAACATATATAACAGAGCATTTTTCGATGACGTGCTTGCATCTGAATTAGCCCTTTCTCAAAGGTCTGGCAGAGCATTGTCTCTCTTAATGATAGACGTCGATTTTTTCAAGAAAATCAATGATACCTACGGTCATGCTGAGGGCGACCGAGCACTAAAGATGGTGGCGAGTGCATTGCAATCTATTGTGCGCCAATCAGATTTCCTCTGTCGCTACGGTGGAGAGGAGTTTGCAGTAATTCTGCCGGGTAGCGACCTTGAACAGGCTGTGTTATTGGCACATCGACTTTGCGCGGAAGTACCAAAAGTAGTGAGCGTTGGTGCTGACACGAACGACACAGAGAAAAACGGAACAGAAGAACGCAAGATTACAATTACAATAGGCATAGCTTCATTTCTGCAAGAAGCAAATACAAAAGAAGCGCTAATCAAACTTGCAGATACAAGACTGTACGAAGGTAAGCAAGCTGGACGAAATAGAGTTGTACCAGCCGAAGCTGTGCCTACTTGATGCTTTTTATAAAACCACCTGTTTGCAGTTTGGCATAATTTCTGCAACTAGTTTTTTGTAACGCGCTGGCTTAATCGGCGCAAGCACAAATTGAAATTCGTCCAACCAGGTAACTTTGTCTTCGTCAAACACTTTTGGGATCACGGATCTGAATTTTTTGGCGGGCAGCATAGCGAATTCTCCCTTTCCCTTTCCTTCAAATCCTAGAAAGTCTGTCATCGGGACTATGGCGCCTTCATCAGCGGTTAAAAACGAAAAGGTTTTTCCCGTGAGTCTGGGCAACTCAAGCTCATATTGCGCACATTCAAGATAGCCTTCAAATTCGGGATAGTGAGACACATACTGTGTTTTTTGCATCATGGAGAATAGCAGCTCGGCTATGTCTAACTCGTCTTCGCTATGCCGCAGCGCTGTTTTAGCCATACGATTGCCGAAATAAAAATAACGAGAAGGACCCACAAGTGCTACATATCCATCTTTATCGCCTTCAATCGCAGCAAATAATTCTTCAACACCGGTTATCGTAAATTCTGCAAACCAATTTAGATCATAGGCGCTGTCAATCTTATCTGCAGATTTGGCGCTTTGCCCATCATCGGATTTTACGCCACCAGTTGAATATCTCAAAAATTCTTTGAGCATTTCACGCGCAAGAGTAAAGTCACCGTGCGAGGATAAGGGCATCAGTTTAACTGCGACCTTGCTGCCACTCAAGCACACGTCAATGCCTCTCGATGACTCAAATGGCAGGTAGAAAATGTAGTGGACATCGTTTTTCCATGGAGTCACCTTAATCGACTCGTCTTCATCAAGAAGATTGGAACACACAACTAATTCAAAACCCGTTCTTTTACACAAATCAGCAATAAACTGTTGAATGGAAGGCAGTTTGCCTGCTTTCACAGAAAATACTGTTGGCATTAAATTGCTCCGCGACTACAGCTTTCATTTTAACTCGACAAGAAAAGCATTATAGCTAATAAGGCTAGTGCTTTTGCGTAGAGCCCATCTGCGCAGCGAAAGCTGGGGCAGCCTTAGCAACTCAGAGTAAAGATTTGGTGGAATCTGGCGAATTTTTCACCGCAGCAAAAGCGCTTGACTAGTAGATTTGCAGGCTTATAATTGGTCAAGAGTTACTACTGGCGATTCAACTAATCAATCGTGCCCAGCAGCAGATACTCTGCTGCCAATCACCTTGAGTCCATTATCGCCGACAATTTGAGCCGGTTTCATTGTATTAGTGTCCTGCTTTGGACGGAGACACAAAGCGCCCCGCCTCCTGACATCACGGGTGAAGTACCAACTTTACTAGTATTTCCCGCATCAACAGAAAGCCAGAAAGTGCCCAAAACGCTTAGTAAGAAGAAATCTTGGGAATAAAGCCCTTATGTTGGGACATGGCCTAAAACTTGTACTCTTTCCGTCAATTAATAACTGGCAGGCTAAAAGGAAAAAGAAATGGGAGCGGCAGATTTGCCACCGGAAAAACCAAAAGTGAGTGAAGTGAGAAGAGCAAATTCTTCGACTCAGTCGCAATTGAACAAGTTAATGGAGAAAATTCAAAAAAATGCAACTGCCACCGCAGCTGGTGCAACGATGTCAAACGAAGGACAAATCAGCAGCATGCCAATTCCGGCAGGATGGTCAAAGAGTTCAGTAGATCAACATCCGACCACAACCTCTAATTATGTTGAATATCACCAGGACAAAACAAGCGAAGCAAGATTAGGAACCTACTACCGAGGTCACAGAATTTCCGAAACTGCAGCAAAGAACTTTTCCAAAATATTGAAAGCAGCAACACATACTTTAGACGAAAACGAGTTTTTGTCACTTGCAGAGGTCTTAAGAGATAAATCGAACGCTTCAGATTTCGAGACAACAAATAAAGCAACCATCGACATCCATGGAAAGCGTGTCCTACTGATTGAAGGAAGGTTCAAAGAAATCAAACAAAAGGCCTACGCAATATACGTCGATGCAGAAAATACAGGAGAAGTAATTCAAGAAATCTTTTATCAAGCTCCAGATTCAGTTTTCAACAGTTACAAGAAAGCTGCAGAAGACTCGATCAAATCAATTACATGGAAATAGTAGAACCGGAAATTTACTGAGCTCGCAGGTCAACCATGCCAGATGATCCAAAGGAAAAGAAAATCGAGGCTCCCAAAGAAACGGGGAGCAAGCCTTCGGACACGGTTGCAAATCAAGCCCAAGAAGGCAAGCAAGATTTAGTCAAGGCACAAATAACTCGCACAGAGTTTCTTAAAGCCGGTGGCAAAAGCGGCATCAGCGCTCAGTTTGGAAAAGTAGAGCTTTTTGACCAAGTAGCGAAGAATGAAAAAATAACACCCGCAGGTCTTTCGTTAGACACTTCATCGGCGGCTCCTGTTGTAGACAAGAAACACGGGCGGCATGTCCCCCCAGATAAGCACGGCTCGACTGACGAAGCCGGCACGAAAAGAGGCAAGGCTGTTCAGGACGGACACGGGAAAAAGGATACCAGTGATGGCGGTCGAGTTTCTGGCGGCGGAGCCGGAACAGACAAGGGACATAAAGACAAAGTAGTATTAAAAGAAGGCGATGGAATTGGCAAGGGCAAAGACTTAGGCGCAAAAGTTGAGAGTCCTATTCCCCTTAAAGACTATAAAGGCGAAGGAATTCAACTTTATATTCAACCGAGTATTAAATTTGCAAACACAGGCGACACCCTGGAATCAATAGCTAAAACACGCTTACCTGCTAACGCGACGAAAGACCAGCTGCATGCTTACCAAAAAGAAATTGCCATTGTAAATGGATTGAACCCTTCACGCCCTGGCGACCTGAGTGGAAAGATTCTCAACCTTCCCGGTAGCACCTCAGACGGTGGCATGATTGTAAAAGACATAGACGGCAAGTCTCGCATTACATGGAAGAACGGCAACATTACTCAATCTGACCAGGAAGGGCACCTTTATACTAAGGTTTCAGACGGCAAGGGTGGATTCTTAGAATCAAACTCAGGTCCGCGCAAAATAGATTCTTTTCAGATTACAAAAACACCCGATGGCAAGATTCTTCTTGCAGACAAAATCGGTGACAAGCCACGCGAAGTTCCGCCGGCCAGCGAAGAAGTTAAAACCGAACGCCAAAAGCTCATGGACTTGAGCGAAAAGAAAATAGACGACCCTGCTAAGAAAGCAAAATTTCAAGCAGATATGCTCAAATTCGAAGATCGTGCCGCCAAACAAGATCCTCCACTAAGTGCCGAAGAAATCGCAAAAACATACAAGCAGATGGAACGTCTGCTGAGCGCGACAGGCGATACACCTTTGAGCCAAGCCGACAAGGTAAAGATTGCCGAGCAGGCTATGAGCCAAGCAGCAACGCCAAGCTCTATAGACCAGGGACAGCATCCAACTTGCAACGTTGCAGTTGAGGAAGTAAAAACATACATCCGTCATCCTTCAGATGCAGTGAAACTTGTCACTGACGTAGCGACCACTGGTGAATATACAGCGCCGGATGGCACTCATGTCAAAATTGATCCTAAGGCAGCAGACAGGGAAGCAAAAGGAGACCCCAGCAAAGATGGCGACCGCAGCCATGCAAGTCAAATTTTCCAAGATACAGCAATCAATTTGCATTATCAAAAAGAGCCTTACACATACACAAACGAAAAAGGCGAAATGAAAACTGTTCCACCAGGAATGCTCGAGTATAAACATGTCCCCGACGTGCCTGGCGCACTTCCTCCGCAAAGTGGGGGCGACCGCCTGTTCGATAACAGCACGAATCCACCAACTATGATCATGAAAGACTGGGCAAAAAAAATCCCCGAGGATGCACCAGGAATTGCAACAGAAAAACTTCCCCTAATCGCGAACAGAATCACAGGTCAAAAAGACTCAGTTGTATTAGAGAATGACTTGTATGCTAAGCCTACAGAATCAGAAAGAACATTCAAATCAGAGGCTGAATTTCGGAAGACTCTGGAAGATGCGGCAGACCAGCACAAATTCCCAATGAGTATGTTGGTTCACTCCGGGCAAGAGCCATTCTTACATGACTCAGGTGGTGGCACCGCCGGAGGCAGTGGCGGCTGGCATGTTGTAACGCTCACTGGCTATGACAAAGCTACAGGAAAAGTGCAAGTAGATAATCAATGGGGTGAAAAGGGAGACCACCTCGGTGATAAAGGAATGAATGTTCACGATCTTTACCGAGCATCTATTGCACCTGGACACACTATTGCAGAACAAGAAGTAATAAAACAACCCTGGTATAAGTTCTGGAAATCAGATGAAATAAAATATCACGCAGTCAACGTGACTATTCGCGATTTACAAAAGGAAGTCGATCAGGATAGGGCCGGCAACACAGTAGACAACAGCAAAGAATTAGACTTACTGCGACTCAAGCACCAATACGGTGGCATGAATGACGACGACTGCGAAAAAGGCATTCGCAAGGCTATTGACGACGCCACAGCACGGTGGGAAAAGCAAAAGAAAGACGGAACATTTGATCAAAAAGAATATGACAACACAATGCAAAAGCTGAAAGAAACATATTCCTATTTGCCACCAGATAAACAACTTGGCGTGGTTAAAGAAATGTACGACAAAAAGATGTTAGATGCCCCCTCATACTCGTGGGAACTCCGGCTCAGCAGCTGGAGACTCTTCCATGACGACAAAAAAGACGTTAGTGACGCTCAAACAGAGCAATTCATGTCTCAACTTAAAGCAGCAACAGATTCATTGCCTGAAGATCAACGAAGAAGGGTCGTCAGTTCCATCAGTTTCGATGAGCAACCTGGTAGGAGATTTCAAATGGCTGAGTTTGAAAGGAAGCAAGGGTTGATCGACGACAAATCCTATGATGCGATTATCGCCGACAGCACAAAGGACTTCCTTCGCGCACCAAGAACAAGCGAAGAAACAGCCGCATTCACTGCCCGTCTGTGGCGAGTGATGGGCGGTTTGCCTGAAGACCGCCGCCTTGCAATTCTTAAACAAATACCTGAACTCAAGCCTCCGAAAGCACCTTAATGAAGACAACTATTGGTAGATAGAACGCACAAAGAGCAGGAAAAACAAATGCGACCAACAGATAACCCACTTCACCACGAGCAGGAAGAGCCAAACCATGCGGCTGATGCCTCGAAGGCGCTTATAGACTCACTCATGGTCGATTTGATGAGGAATGCCACAAAACCTGCCTTAAATGAACTGAAAGATCTAGGTCAAATCAACAAAATAGATTTGCCTGGCGGCTGGAAAAATGGGACTGACTATAACAACGGGCAGCATTCGGCAACCTATAAAGAATTTCACCCAGCGGCAGCACCCGACTGCCAACTAGGCTTTTACTACCGTGGGCACCGAACCAGCGAGAGCGCAGGCTGCAATTTCCACAATTTATTGCAAAAACCTCCTCATAATTTATCTGAACAGGAGCTAAAATCTCTCGGTGAAATCGTAAGAGATAAAGCAAACCCAAAAGACTTTACAGCTACTAGTGCTCGCACAGAAGATTTAAACGGAAAACGAGTATTAATGATAGAAGGTGAATACACTGCTAGCAAACAAGTCGCCAAACATATGTTTATTGATTCTGATGGCACCGGCACAGCCGTTCAGGAAGTTTTCTTCCAAGCCGACAGTAAGCAATACCCGAAATACTCACCTGCAGCTAGCGACGCCATGAAATCCATCAAGTGGAAATAGCTATGCCGTAAGGTTCTCACCGAGGCTAAGTCATGTCAAACGAAACTGAAGAAAAAGTTGAGGCTAGCAAGGCAGCCCCAGCAAAGTCTTCCGATTCTGTTGTGAAAGAGAGTAATGCAGGAAAGCCGGCTTTAGTCGAAGAACAAAAGGCCCATAGCGACTATCTCAAAGCCGGCGGGAAAAGCGGTATTACGGATGAATTTGGCAAACCCATACTCTTCGACGGTGACCATGCCGCGCTTGCAGAACTGGTGAGCAAACATAGTGCGGAGAAGCAGACAGCAGCTCACGCAGACACGACAAAAAATAGAGCCATATTGACCGAGCACACAGTCAACAGCATTACGAAAGCTCTCCAGGATAGTCAAAAGGCTATTGACCAAAGTGTTGGTGCAGCCACAGAAATCGGCAAGGTACTGAAGGAAAGCGGTGAAGCTCTTGCCAAAGAAGTGGAACGAGCCTTGGGGATTGGCCCAGAAATAAAGATGGATCCGCTCAAGGTGCGGGCGGCTCTTCCATATGCAGGCGAAGGTATCAAACGCGAAATAGATCCAGGACAAGTTACGGCAAAACCAGGGGAAACACTCGAGCACATAGCTAAGTCACATCTGCCTCGAGGCGCAAGCGCAGAGACAATTAGAGCATATGAAAAAGAGATTGCCATCGTAAACGGGCTTAATCCGGCTAGACCTGGTCATCTTGACGGAAAAGAACTTAACTTGCCCGGAAATACTAAGGATGGCGAGCTGGTTATCATAGATTCAAACGGGCGCATAAATATCCGGTCAAAGAATGGTGCCGAAAGCACTGTCGACGCCGATGGCAGGTCATATTCACGCAAGCCCGACGGCGCAGGTGGATATACGGAAAAGCATTTGGGACCCAGGCAGGAAGATAGTTTTGAACTTACGAGAACCGGTGACGGCAGATTGCTCATCGCAGACAAGCCGGGAGACAAAGCAAGAGAAGTTCCCCCTGCCAGCGAAGACGTAAAAACGGAAAGACACAAACTTCTAGATCTTGCAGAGCAGAAAATCGCAGATCCTGAAAAGCGCGCCAAATTTGAAGCCGATATGCTTCGCTTTGAAGAACGCGCGGCCAAACAATCACCACCATTGAGTCCTGAAGAAATAGTCAAAACCTACAAAGAAACAGAACGACTTCTCAACGCCACAGGCGACACACCACTTAAGCCTGAAGATAGATTGAAGATTGCAGAACAGGCTATGAGCCAATGCGCAACGCCTAAATCAATCGACCAGGGTCAGCACAATACATGCAATATGACCACAGCAGAATGTGTGACATACACAAGGCACCCATCTGATGCGATGAAACTGGTAACAGATGTTGCCACCACAGGTGAATACACGGCACCCGATGGCACACATGTAAAAGTAAATCCTGTTGCAGCCGATAATGAAGCAAAAAACAACCCGCCCGTAGATGGCGATAGAAGCCAGGCGAGCCAAATCTTCCAGGTCACTGCTGTCAACTTATTTTATCAAAAACAGCCATTCACATATACAGATGCTACTGGCACTTCTAAAGTCGTCCCAGCCGGTCAGCTTGAGTACGCACAAGTTCCCAGCCAAGCAGGTGCACTGCCGCCGGTGCAGGGTGGAGAACGACTGATTGATCACAGCACAAGTCCTCCTACAGTGTTAATGAAAGACTGGACAAAGGGTGTTCCTATGGATTCGCCTGAAGTCGCCGATAGAGCCATGGTCGATGTTCCAAACATAATCACCGGTGCTAACGACGCAATCATGATTGAGCACAACACTGGCATTTCAGGAGATGCCACCGGAGTCAAAACGTTTAAATCGGAAGATGAAATGAAAAGCTTCATCAAAGATGCAAAAGACCACGGTAAGCTGCCAATCATCATGGGCGTCCATACTGGTCAAGAACCATTTCTGCACGACTCAGGCGGTGGTGCGGCCGGTGGCAGTGGAGGCTGGCACGTAGTCACAATCACAGATTATGACGAAGCATCGGGCAAGGTAAGAATTGACAATCAATGGGGCACTAGCGCCGACCACCAGGGTGATAAAGCAGTGCATTTGCATGACCTTTATCGCGCATCTCGCAACCCCGAGTTGACAGAGAAAGAACCATCGTTCATTCCCTGGCGCCAACCAAAAGACGTAAATGTCACAATCCGCGATATGCAAAAAGATGTCGATTGGGACAAAGCACACAATACAGTCGATGGCAGCAAGGAATTCGAGTTGTTGCGACTAAAGCATCAGTTTGGGGGAATGAAAAGCCCTGAATTTGACAAAGAGCTGGCAACAACAATTGATGATAACGCCGCGCGATGGGCTAAGCAAAAGGCAGACGGTACTTTCAATCAAGCAGAGTATGATAACGCCCAAACAAAGCTCAAAGACATAATCGCCAGCTTACCACCAGAAAGACAATTGGCTTTCGAATCCCAAATGCACACTAAAGGAATGATTGACGACAATACTTATAAGGCATATTTGAGCACAGCAAGCAATCGCTTCTTTAATAGCGCACACAACGATGTGAAAGCAGAAGACTTTATGAACAAACTAAAAACGGCAACAGACGATTTGCCGCAAGCGCAGAGAGACCAGTTCTACAAAGATCTGAATGACAATGCATCGGCACAAAACAGACTAGAAATGGGACAGTTTGAGCGAAAAGCGGGGGCGATCAATGACGCACAATATGACAAGCTCATAGCCGATTCGACAAAGGAGTTCCTCAGTACAGCTCGTACTGCAGCAGAGTCTGCTACATACACAACACGATTGTGGACAATTGTTGCTGCGCTGCCGGAAGCCCGCCGAGTAGAAGTTCTCAGACAGATTTCAGGGAGTGCAGCAGCAAGCCCAGCAAGACCTTAAGCACACGTTTCAGTTGAGAGCAGGAGAAGAAAATGGGAATCGACGATAACAATGCGGAAAGAAACCAGGCACCAAAAGCTGAGGCAGTTTCATCCGAGAAGTTAATGAACGACGTGATGAATGCCTTGATGATGAATGCCACCAAAGAAGCAGGCAACGAAATCAATAATCTTGGTCAAATTGACAAAATGGAGATGCCGGGAGGCTGGCAGGCCGGACCAGATTACAACTCGGCACAACACGCCGCGACATACCAGGAGTATCATCCAAACGGCGCTCCCGACTGCCAGATAGGATTTTACTATCGCGGCAAACGGACAAGTGATTTTGGCGGGAAAAACTTTCATGAATTGCTGGACAAAGCTCCTCACGAACTTTCACCTGAAGAACTCAGGTCTGTTAAAGAAACACTAAGAGATAAAGCAGACCCAAATGACTTTACGTTGAGCAGCGCCAGAACAGAAGACTTAAATGGAAAACGCGTACTTATTGTTGAAGGACGTTATAATGCCATACAGCAAGATTCAAAACACATCTTTGTTGATTCTGATGGCAGCGGAACGGCGGTGCAAGAATTATTTTTTCAAGCACCAAAAGAAAAATTCCCTCAATACAAGAAAGCTGCTGATGAGGCAATAAAGTCTATACGTTGGAAGTAGCATAAATGCAGACAAAATCAATCAGCCTTCAAGAGCAATACGCCGCCCAAAGTATTTGCTATGGTTGCGGACCGGCAAATAAAGACGGTCTGCATATTAACAGCTTTCCCGATGGAGACAGTCTAGTTTGCCAGTGGGAGCCCGACCCAAAATATCAAGCATTTCCTGGCGCCTTATACGGCGGACTGATTGGCTGCCTTCTCGACTGCCATTGCAATTGGACAGCATCATGGCACTTAATGAATAAAAACGGCACAGACAAACCTCCTTGCACTGTAACAGCAGAGCTAACGGTGAAATTTCTACGCCCAACGCCATCAAACGCGCCCCTGCGAATGGTGGCACGGGTAGTGCAATCAAAAGAACGTAGTGCAACTGTTGAAGGACAGCTTTTCTCAGGCGACGACTTGTGTGCAACGTGCACAGCCGTTTTCGTCGCAGTTAAAGAAGGGCACCCCGCATATCACCGCTGGTAAAACTAGAAAGACTCACTCTGACATTTTACTTTCGGTGCTGCTGCGCTTTCTTTTCAACAAAGAGCTTGTCCATTGGCGCATTGCCTCTGGCAGTCATGACACCATGAAGCATGCTCCACGGATGGGGTGGGCAGCCTGGTATATAAACATCTACCGGCAAAATTTTGTCCAAACCATTGCCGTCAGCATAGCCTCCAGCGTGAACACCACCAGAGATTGCACAGGTGCCAACAGCCACAACTATACGCGGGTCTGGCATCGCTTCATAACAGCGCAAGACCGCATTTTGCATGCCTTTAGCAACGGGGCCAGTTACCATCAATGCATCAGCATGTCTTGGAGATGCAACAATGTAAACACCAAGCCTGTCCATGTCGAAAACCGGGTTGCCGCTTGCTCCAACTTCAAGGTCACAAGCACTGCATCCGGTGCTCACCACACGGGCATGAAGTGACTGGTTCATGAAAGGAGGCACTGCTTTGGCTTCAGTGCTTTTAGCCACTGGCGCTTTTTCTTCGTTGCTGAGAATCAAGTCTTCGCGATTTTTGCGAGCAACTTGAGTTGAAAGATTTTCTACTATTGTGTCTGTCGTACAGATTTCGGTACAAAGACCACATTGAATACACTTGCCGAGATCTAGAGTAACACTCGCTCTTGGTACAGCATCTTTGATTCTTATAGCATCAGTCGGACAGGCATCTGCGCAAGCGTTGCAACTTTCACCAAGACAGGGAGACTGAGTGACATAGGGCAAGCCGCGAGCCATTTGATCAAGCGGTGATGAAATACCTTGAGAGGTCGCAACCCCTTTGTTAAGCAGATAATTCAATAACCTCAACATCTAAAGCACCTCAAAGGTCGTTGCCACTATAGGACAACGCCATACTCTTATTGCAGAGTGGAAAATCAGCAATAAGGTTGTTGCGAATAGCAACCGAAATGGCAGTCCAATTGGTAAAGCTAGGGTCTTTTATGGAATAGCGCATAATCTTGCCGTTATCATCAGTGAGAGCCAAGTGAATTAACTCACCCCGGAAAGCTTCAACGATTCCAGCCCCAGCGCTATTGGCCGGCAGATTATCGGGCAACGGCACTGAAATATCGCCCTCAGAACTGTCATCGCAAAGCTCGACAATAGTTGCAAGACTTGACCAGAGTTCTTTAGTACGAACATGTGTTCGAGCAAGTACATTGCCCTGGAGTTCAAGCGCAGCTTCTTTAAAGATGCCGGGATACTTACCTTGAGCAAAACAGCTACGCGTGTCGTAATTGACTCCGCTGGCCCGAGCAATGACACCCACCATACCAAATTCGTTTGCCAGAGACTTAGTCACACGACCCACTTCCATTCTTTCTGCAGCCGGTTGACTCTCTTCGAGAATAGAAAGAACAGGTTTCAGGTCTTCAATCAAAGCTAATGTGTTTTTGCGAATATCAGCAAAGGACAAACGATTGCGACTTTGCACACCGCCAGGCTTAACAAAAGAGCGCATTATGCGCGTTCCGCTAACTGCGGTTCCAAGCGCCAGAGCCTGCCCGCGCAAGCGACCGGCAGCCGATGATATACCAAGATAACCTACGTCATGAGCAGCGCCACCTATGTCTATTATATGCATTGCGGCGCGCTCAATCTCAAGCGCCATCGTTCTCAAAGTTTGCGCCAGCGGTGGTACTTCAATTTCGAGCAATGACTCGATTGCAATTGCATGAGCCAGGGCATTGGCAAGCGCAGTGTCGCTCGATGCAGCTTCCGCAACAAAGCGCGCTTTCTTCCAGGGCACTTCAGTCACCCTTTTTTCAACACCTCGATGCAACCAACCAAGTTCAAGTTCTAAATTTACGATGATTTCGCCAAGGCAACTAAATCTAAAGTGTCCTGGCTCAATCACGCCGGCGTGAATAGGACCTACAGGCAGCTCGAATACACCGTCGCCTTTCACTTCAAGAAACTTGTAATGCTCAGACAAGCGCAAAGCGCCTTGCGGCACCGGAGTCGAAGTATTGCGCAAAGGAAAGAAGTCGGGCTTATAAAATGGTGGATGCAAATACATCGGATTCATACGCGGATGTTTTTCGGCTAGTATGCCGAACAAGTCTCTATTAGTGCGCTCGAACCAATGAGCCTGTGGAAAACTGGTAGTCAAAGTAGGATAGCTGCTATTTTCGACTGGCGTTTCCCATAATTCGCATTCGCCTGTGGCAGGTTTCAAGACCAAAAAAAGAAGCTGGTCTCCGTCGATTGAAGTTAATAGACCAAGCCTGCCCTCACTATTCCAGGCACGCAAGGCAGCCTGCAAATTGGCCATTTCAATTTTTTTCGTTTGCAGCTTCATTGCAATGCCCCCAAAAATTCAGGTCGCACGATGAGTCCAAGCGCCAAACAAGCAACTATCAAAACGGCAGGCACGATGCTTGCCCTTATTGGTTGATAGGCATGAAATTTGGAAAGAGCAGGACCAAACACCACAGCACCAACGTTTGCGCAAATAGCAATAAAACTAACTGAAATAGCGACTATCAGCAATCCGACAGCAAACCACGACATGGCTTTCATGCTGGCAAGAAGAATGAGCATCTCACTAGTAAATGAGCCAAATGGCGGAGCCCCTGCCACCGCCAGCGTAGCCAGCACGAGCAATACACCCCATAACGGTGTGGTCTCGATTACACCGTGAATTTTGTTTAGTTTCTTGGTGCCGCTTGCTTGAATGATATTGCCGGAAAGCAAAAACAAAGAGACTTTGGCGCAGCTATGATTTACTGCCTGCAAGAAAAATAAGCCTGGGCTGCCAATGCCAATTGCCACCAGCATTAAGCCGACATTTTCAATACTTGAATAAGCCCACATTCTCTTAAAACTGATTTGACGCACAAGAAAGAAAGCCGCAGCAAGGGTTGTAATGACGCCCATCCAAATCATCATTTCGCACATTACTATGCTGTTTTTTGGACTGAACAATTGGGATGTACGCCAGACACCAAACAAAGCGCAATTCAAAAGTGAACCGGAAAGCATCGCAGACGCAGGAGCCGGAGCCTCAGAGTGAGCGTCAGGCAACCAGTTGTGCAACGGATAAATACCGGCTTTCGTTCCATAACCAAGTAAACAAAAAATGAAACCCAACCTCAATAGCGGGAAGTTTAGCTCAGCATGGTGCTTAATCAATTCAGAAATGATGAGAGAACCATGCGGAATGGCGCCATGTTGACTTGAAGCAAAAATGAATGTGGTACCGAGCAATGCAAACGCGATTCCCACGCTGCATATGATCAAATATTTCCAGGTTGCCTCGATGGCATTTTTATTGCGGTCGAAATATACAAGTGGTGCTGAGAAAAGTGTTGTGGCTTCAATACTAATCCACAGAAAACCAAAGTTGTCGCAAATAAACACAGAAATCATCGCGAGCAAGAATAAACATACTGACGCGTAAAATATTTTGAAATGCAGCGGTTCAACAGGTTTTTCTTCAATTTCTCTATCGAAATAACAGTCAGCCTGAGTAAGGCACGAGGCAATGACAGTTGTCGTAAGCACGACAAAGCAAGCTGCCAGGCGATCTATTCTAAAAATTTCAGCTAAACCAATTTCAGCTTGCGCTCCGGTTAATACAGGAAAGAACGCCCAGATCAACGCAGCAAGTTCTACCCAGATCAATGCAGGACACAATACGCGAGTCAGCTTCGGCACAGGATTGAGCAAGCTAAATACAGCCAGAAATAAAGGAATTACAGCAATCGCAAGAAGTGGAGTCATCTCAATCCTTTAGCTCGGTCAGCAAGGTAACATCAATATGCTCAAAGTTTTTCTGGATTCTAAATAGAATCAATCCACAAATCATCACGGCAAGAAGAAGGTCAAGCATGATGCCCATTTCAACAACCATCGGCATCCCGTTAGTTTGCGTAAGAGTAAATAAGTAAATGCCATTTTCTATGACCAAAAATCCAATAATCTGACTCATTGCCGAACGCCTGGTCAGCATCAAAAGCATGCCTGAAAGAAGAATAGACAAAGCTGCGGTAGAACCGATTCTAGTGTCACCCTCACCAAGCACAGCAGGGAAGCTTGTGGATAGAAGATAGCTCAGACCGAGTAGCGCCACTCCGAGAAACATAGCAGTCGATGGAGATATCCAGGCTGCAGTTTCGCTCTTAACGCCAATGCGCACTCTAACCCAGCCCAGGAATATGGGAATGAACACTGCCTTTAGAAAACAAATAGCCACGCCGACATAAAACAAATGACCTTCTCCGCTAATGCCGCCAATCAGCATTGTCTCAGCCGACAAGAAGAACGTGTTAATGGCGAAAAATATCAAGTTAGTTCTGATATGCATTGAGCCCAACATCAATACCGCTGTCAAAGCGGCACTTAACGCCAAAATCTCATACATGTTCATTGACATAGCTCAAGACCTCCCTATGGCAATGAATACAGAAACCACCGCCATCACAACGGCATAAGCAATGAATGCAGGTACTTTTGTCCACTGAAGTTTTACGTTTGTAGCTTCGATGATGGCAATCGATAAAATCATGGTCATCAATGCGACAAAACTGGCTAGAATTTGTATCACAGGGCTGCTAACCCAAAGAGAAGGAATTGCATGGACGAAACATTCGCCGGCAAGACCGAGCAAAACGATAAGTTTCAGATTGTGCCCGTAGTCGATTAGCATCAAGTTTCTGCCTGAATTTTCCAAAATCATGGCTTCATGAACCATGGTCAATTCCAGGTGAGTAGTTGGGTCGTCGACTGGCATGCGTGACAGCTCTACAATGCTCGACAAAAACAATCCGGTTCCGCAAATTAACCAGAGAGGGGTGTCATACCTCAAAGTCGGATTTGAAAACGAAAAAATCTGGCTCAGGTCTGTCGTGTGTCCAACGCAGGCCAGAGCAACGCAGCAAAGTACAATGGCCGGTTCTATCAGCACAGCAAGTGTGACTTCACGACTGGCACCAAATCCGGTGAATGCAGACCCGGTATCCAGCGCCGCCAAAACTGATATTAATCGCATAAAGGCCAGCAAATAAAGAATTAGGAACAAATCGGACCCGTGCACTGCCGGCTTAAGCGTTGTCCATGGGGCAAGGAAAGCAATGATCAACATAATTGCAAGCTGAATAGCAGGAGCACCGCGAAATATCCAGCTAGTCAAGAAACTTACGACCTCACCTTTTGTCGAAAATTTCAAAAGGTCTATCAAAGGTTGAAAAATAGGTGCACCACGGCGGTTTTGCAGGCGAGCTTTAGTCTTTCTGATTACGCCGATAGCCAATTGAGGCATCAAAAATAAAAAGAGAACAAATAATGTCCACTGCACTGCATGCATCATATTTCTGTCCCCAACCAGACCAACAATAGAATAGTCACAAACACATAAAGCAAGTGCACATGTATGCTGCCGGTTTGCAGAGTCACCATGGTTCTGTTAATTACAGACAATAAATTTATGGTGGGCTTATATAGGTATTGTTCAATTACAGGCACGAGGAATGTTTCAACTTGAATTGCTTCAGGAAAGTGCCGCCGGTCTTTACCTTCAATCGTGCTAACCACACGATATTGCAGCAAGAGCTTAAACAGAACAGCAATTGGTTGTGAAAAACTGGGTCCTGTTTCTTCGGCTCTGGCAGGCAAATCTCCATAACCGCAGTCCCATATTGAGTACTCTCGCAAAGCAGGTTTTTCGCGATTCAAGAGACCCAAATAAATCAACGCGATTATAGCCAGCCCTGCAATGGCTACCGGCTTCACTGGTAAAAGCGGCAGGACTAACTCTGGCGCAGGGTTATGAAGAAAGCTGGCCAAAACCGGCGAAAACACAACACGAGAAAACTCGGACGGAAATAATCCCAGCGCAATACAAATAACTGAAAACGCTATTTGAGGAATCAACATGCTGGTCTTAACTTCCCGCGCATTAGCCACAGATTCAGATCGCGAGCGACCCAAGAAAGAGATACCAACAGCTTTTGAAAAACAAGCAATCGATAGTGCGCCTACCATCGAAAATATTCCGATGGCAGCAAAAGAAAGCACACGGTCTAACAGCGAATGCGATACAAAAGTCCACTGGAAGAAGCCCTGATAAAGCAGCCATTTGCTTGCAAAACCATTGAGCGGTGGCATTGCAGTAATTGCAAGAGTCGAAACGAAAAAGGCTACTAAGGTCCAAGGCATCTTCTTCGACAAACCACCTAGCACGGCAAGATCTGTCGTGCGGGCTGAAGTTTCGATGGCACCAGCATTCATAAACAATAATGTCTTGAAAATGCTGTGGTTTACGCAATGAAGCAAAACCGCAGACAGCGCAATTGCAGCAATATTTTCAAGCTTATTTGCATGAGCCAAAATAGTTAGCCCAAGTGCGGAAAAAATCAAGCCGACATTTTCGACTGAACTGTATGCAAGCAAGCGTTTCAAATCGCTCTGCACAACGGCAAACAAAATGCCTCTTAGCGCAGAGATAATGCCCAGACCGAGCAGCGTATATGCCAGATATACATTACATGGTCCCGACAAGATCAGCAGTCGAATCAAGGCATAAATCACAACCTTGATTTTGACGCCGCTCATCAATGCAGCAACAGGAGCAGGTGCTTCGGAGTAAACATATGGCATCCAGTCGTGGAAGGGGAACAATCCTGCCTTAATTGCCAATCCTAGAAAAACAAAAATGGAAGGCATCAACATTCCATGCAGATCGAGACGCCAATCAGTAAAGCTCCAACTGTTGGTAAGGTAGAAGAACCAGACAAAACCAGCAGTCAAAAATGCGGTTGCAACACGAGAAATACCAAGATATATCAAAGAAGCATGTCGTGCCTGCCTCTTTTGATGTTGTGACAGCACAAGCGCCGCGGCACTCACCGACATAATTTCAAAAAACAAAAGGAATGTCATTGCATTTGCACTCAATACAACTTGAGACATCGCCGCAACGAAAGCATATATACACAACCAATAAAGGCCTGGTCGCATCCGACCTTTAATATGCTCCAAATAACCTGGAGAAAACACCGCAATAGCGCTGGTGCAAACTCCCAGCAAAGCCAAAAATATTGAAGACAAAGCATCAATACGATTTACCAGTGGGCAAAAAACAATCTCAAGCGGTTTAGCAATAACAAAGCTGAAATTATCAGGCCAAGCTAAGACCACACCGGAAAGCAGCGCAATGCTGCCAAGAAAGAGGAAAGCTGAATAGATTTTGTTTGAGACTTTGCCTCCGGAAACAAGTGCCGTTAAAGCACCTAACCCCCAGATGATGTATGCAACAAGAAAAATCGTGAGCGGCATTGCGTGAGTGATTTCGTGACCTGGCATTATTTTTCTTGAAAAGGGGAAACTCTAGACAATAAGTGTAGAGGCTTGCTAGGCTAAATACAGCTTGGCAACTCAAAAAACGCGTTAGGCCATTCTTTCTGCCTCTCAAAATGAGCTTAGCAAGCAAATGTGACTACCAAGTGACGAGAGATAGCAATGCCTGCAAAATACAGACAAAATGTTACTCGCCAGCTTGATGAATTATAAGCCCAGTAGAGCTTTCAAGTCCAAGGTAGAGAGCACGAATAAAACTTGTCATTAGAGGCACAAATGAAACATTGAAGAGCAGCAGGTGCTTTGGCAAAATGCGCATATTTAATCTTCTCACTTTTCTTCTCTCATTCAGAAATCGTCAATTGCGCCAAGAAGGGGTATATGGACCATATGGGTGGAGAACATTCGACATGAAAACAAAGCTGAGCACGCTTTTTATCATTTCAGGATTATTTTCAGCATTTAGTTTTCCACTGCTTTGCCTCGCCGATGGTGCGGCAGGCATGAGTTATTACAAAAACGCAGCTGCAGAAGCTTTGCAAAAGCAAGACTTGGAATCAGCCGAAAAGCTCATGCTCAAGTTGCGAATGAAAACTCGACTAATGAAAACTGGCACTGCAGAAGCAGCAGATGCATTTGCCAGCCTCGCCGAGCTTTTTGCAGACAAAGGGCGCAGCGATGACATGAAGTTATGCATTAAAGAGGCAATTCGACTCCGCGAGCAAACAGATGGTCAGGGCAGCGCGGCTGTAATTGCACTGCAAAGTCGCCTGGCAAAACGATTGCACGAACAAAACAAAAATGCGGAAAGTAGAGACATTCTTGAAGAATGCATACGCCAGGGCAGAACTGCATCAGGACAATACAATCCCGCACTCGAATCAGTCTTTGCACAAATGGGCATCATGCACGGCGAACGTGGTGAATACAAGAAGGCAAAGGAATACGGTTTACTTGCATATGACCTGTGCAAAAAGCGTCAAGACTATGAGACAAACAAAGATGCCCCGGAGTACCTACTAAGCCTTTCCTATTACTGCAACGGGCTGGCAGAATTTTCGCAGTCAGAACAGTATGCAAGAGAGTCGGCTCGCCTGGCGCAAAAAGTTTACGACCTCAAAGACTTACACCGCGCGATAGACATGAGCAATCTGGCTGTAATTTTAGAGGCACAAAAAAAGCAAGACGAAGCTCAAACTTTGATAAAGCAATTGTGGAAAGACTATGCTTCGCCCGCTGATGCAGACATGGCCAGTGCCTGTTACACAGTTGGCTACAGGTTTATTCTGGATGGATATTACAAAGACGCAGAGCCATTTCTTGCAGCGGCAAGCAAAACATTTCTCAAAGTAAGAGGCAGCGACGACACACACACAATGGAAGCAATCTGCAACCTTGCACAAGCTCTTGGCTCGCGTAAAGACTTTGCCGGGGCGGAAAAGGCTCTGGCACAGATTTCTTTTGCAAAAACAGGCACAACGAAGTTTTCGGGAAATCCACTCTTTAACTGCAACCATGAATTTGCCCGTGTGCGCAAATACTTTTATTCAAAAGGGCAATATCAACTCGCTCTAAAAGTGGGCATGAAGCAACTCGAGTTTCTCAACTCACCGATTGCATGCAAATCTTGCGCTCATCTTTGCTTAGCCGATTGCTACAAGGAATTGGCGCAAACTTCCATCGCTTTAGGCGATCAAAAAAATGCTGCCAAATATTCAAACTGCCTGGCTGAAATAAAAGGACCAGCACCTGTAATGAAATAAGTGGCTACAAATAGCCATTTCTCTTTAGCTGATACAGAATTTGCTTATGCATCTTTTTTGTATTGGCGGTTTGCAATCGCTTCAATTCAGCAAGCGCTTTATGTTTTTCGCCAAGCAAACATAAATCACCAACATAGCTAATTATGTAAAAATCACCAGGGTAAGACAGAGTCTTTTTCGATTCTTTGTATGCGGCTAATGAAGCCGCTGCATGCTTCCTGATTTCATCTGGATATTTCCGTGTCACATTAAGCAGTTTCTTCTTATTCTGAGACCATTGCCAGATTTGCAATGGACCAGCCCCCACCATGACAGCCTGCTCTTCTTCTGTCCAACAATCATGTTCGATTTGATAGTCTTCAATGACGAATTGAGTTTTTCCATTTTTTCGTAAATCTGCAAGACGAG
Organism: uncultured Candidatus Obscuribacterales bacterium; assembly: GCA_964546815.1. Lineage (GTDB taxonomy): Bacteria > Cyanobacteriota > Vampirovibrionia > Obscuribacterales > Obscuribacteraceae > JAIEPM01. The sequence goes on from CAZJLR010000004.1 coordinate 166,202, forward strand.
GGTAATTACCCGACCAGTAATGCGTGTACGAATCAAGCTTTTTTGTTTTTTTGTCGTAGAAATATATTTTGTCAAAACAGACTCGATGATCATTGTGCGGCTGATTAAGCGACGTATCTATGCGAAGGTCAACCTGCACATCTCCAGTGCCATTCATCGATGCAATGAAAGGACCAGAGAATTGCACCCCTTTAAATGGTGGCAAGCCGGCGAAAGTAAAATCGCGCTCTAAAGACCCCGAAAGCAATCTATCTTTGCCACGATGAATTTCAAACTCCCAATCCTGGGTGCCGGTTTGAAGGCTATTCCATTTCAAAAGTGCACTTGTACTGCCAAACTTATTGGCGCGCGAATAAGCAATATCTACTGCGCTTGAGCTCGACACATCTGAGTCATGGCGGGGTGCACGTTTTTTAAATCGATTCTTTGCAGGGTCAAAATCGTAAACGTAATATCTTGTGTCTGCGTCCCTGGGTAAGGAAACGTTCACAAGAACCATCTTCTTACCGTTTTCATTCTCCACAAGAAAGGGACCATTCATACCTCTCATAGGACCGAGAAACTCAGTTTGCACCTTTTTAGAATCAACATACAGTTCCAGCTTACCTTTGGTGGTATCCAGCACCTGGCCATCAAACATATTTGAGTCAACTGTCAATTTGGCTTTCAAATTTCCCTTAGACGCCGTCGAATTAGTCTTCATCCGTGGATTTAGCCAATTAGTCTCATAGCCGTCGACAGGATAATAAGCCTGGGCCGCCGGCAGCGTCATGCAGCCAAACAGAAGCAAGCTGAGCACTAAAACGTTTCTGGTCATATGTAAATCCCGATATAAAGCAAAGCTCTCCACTACTATAGACGCTTAGTACTCAATAAATAGGCGCGTTTTTTCAAGCTAGCATTTAGAAAGCCGCGCCATGGGGCTTTGCTCTGATAATTCAACGTGACTGACTCATTCTGAGTTAATATATGTACGCAAGTACCGAAGCGCGTTGAAACGTAGTTGAACAAAAATACAAGCAGCAAGTCAAAACAACTCGAATGTGGAGCACTCCCCTAGATGCAAATCCACATCGGCATTATTGATTACGCCATTGTCTTAATCTACTTTGTATTTGTCATCGCTATCGGCTTCGTGCTGAAAAAGAAGATGTTGAGTAGCGAAGATTTCTTCTTGGCAGGACACAAAATTCCAAGCTGGGTTACGGGCATCGCGTTGATGTCGGCAAATTTAGGTGCACTTGAAGTGATGGGCATGGCTGCCAACGGTGCGCAATACGGCATCATGACAGCCCATTTTTTCTGGGTTGGCGGCATACCGGCAATGATTTTCCTTGCACTTTTTATGATGCCATTCTATTACGGTTCAAAAGTTCGCAGTGTGCCTGAGTATTTAAAGCTGCGCTTTAACGAGCCCACAAGAGCTTTGAACGCGGTGTCTTTTTCAATAATGACAGTACTTATGTCGGGCATTAATTTGTATGCCATGGCACTGGTATTCAAACTATTGCTCAACTGGGATATGAACGCATCTATCCTTGTCGCAGCAGCTGTAGTGCTTGTGTACACGATGCTGGGCGGACTGGCGTCATCCATTTACAATGAAGTGCTGCAGTTCTTCCTAATCGTGTTTGGACTGGTGCCAATTTCAATTTTAGGAATGATCAAATTCAATGGCTTTGCCGGGCTGAGCAAAGTCATGCCAAACCCAGGTTTCATGCACCTCTGGGCCGATACCGGCAGTGCGGCAAATCCAATGGGAGTTGACTGGCTCGGTCTCATTTCAGGATTAGGATTTGTACTTTCGTTTGGTTATTGGTGCACCGACTTTCTGGTTATTCAAAGAGCGCTGGCTGCGGAAAGCTTGCCCGCAGCGCAAAGAACACCGTTGATCGCGGCTTTTCCGCAGGCTTTATTTCCGTTTGTCACAGTGCTGCCTGGCCTATTAGCAGTCGTAATGATCAAGGGCATTGGCTCTCCCACAGATGATGCATTGTCATACAACATGGCGATGCCTCTATTGCTAGCGAAGCTCTATCCAAGCGGAATGTTAGGCGTCGGTCTAACGGCAATGCTTGCAAGTTTTATGTCCGGCATGGCAGGTAATGTCACAGCATTCAACACTGTTTGGACATATGATCTGTATCAAAGCTACATTGCCAAAGACAAAAGCGACCAGCACTATTTGTGGATGGGAAGGGTTGCCACAGCCGGCGGTATTATCATCAGCATTGGAACTGCTTATCTTGTGATGAGATTTCGCAGCATAATGGACTACATGCAGTTGATATTTTCGTTTTTCAATGCGCCACTTTTTGCTACATTTTTGCTTGGTATGTTTTGGAAGCGCACATCGCCATGGGGCGCTTTCTGGGGGCTGCTTCTCGGCATTGTCGGAGCGGTTGTGCATTACGTTTTTACAATCAATCATACGATCAGCTACAACTCTGAAATGGCCGGCAATTTCTGGAGAGCAACTATTGCATGGTGCATTTGTTTTGTTGCAACCATCTCCATAACGATGTTTACCGCAGCAAAGCCAGAAAAAGATTTATGGGGACTATGCTGGGGGCTTACAGACCCTGTGCCAGCGGCAAAACTTAGCTGGCATAAGCGTCCCGAAATTTTGGCTGTTATAGTCTCAATCTTGACGATAGTTTTGAACTTAGCTTTCTGGTAATAAACAATGCTCGATATTTGCAAACCAATCGGCTACTTGTTTTTGATCATCGGGTCTATCCTGATTATCTACGCCCTTGTAGACCCGCAAATAAGCACGTTAGAAATAGTGGGAGACGTGCCAAAGTCAATTACCTTTAACTTGAACCTTCCATGCGGCATATCTATGCTGCTGTTTTCTATGTTGATGCTCTGGCTTGCCTATGGAAACAAGACCGCGCCCGGCACAAATGATCAAAGCAACTCTATATCAGAGAATAAATGAACATTTGGATGAAGCCATAAAAATGACGCAGGAAATTCGGTGTCCATCTTTTTGTCCAGCAATCGTTTTAACTGCCCCCTTTTGTGCTCGCCGCTCACGAGCAATATAATCATTTTTGATTGGAGCAAATTTGCCATTCCTAAAGTGTAACCAAAGCTTGGCTTACTTTCGGCCGATTGGATCATCGGGTGCTGCTGTGTCTGGTCTGTGAGTTTGGCCACATGAATGCCAGGTTGCAGATATGAGGCAGGTTCGTTAAAACCCAAATGCCCGTTAATTCCGAGCCCTAGAACAGAAAGGTCAATGGGACCTTTTTCCTGCAAAGCAGCCTCGACACGATCACATTCAGCAGTCTTATCGGGCGCATCTGCTTTAAATGCAATATAGTTTTCTGTTTTAATTTTCAATGGCTTCAATAGAAATTTTTGAATGTAGAACTCACAACTAGCCGGGTGATCATCTGGCAATGAGCCCCACTCATCGAGTTTAACTATTCGAGCTTGTTGAAATGGATTGCGCTGCTCATCAACAGAATCTGCAAGCAACTCATAGCACCTTGTTGGAGTAGAACCTGTAGCTATACAAATCAAAGACTCTGGGTTTTCTTTTACTGTGGCTATAATTCGCAGAGCTGCGGCTTTGCTTAGTGATTCATGGTCTCTAAAATGATGTTGTTGCACGCTATGTTTCCTATTTGCTTTCCATGATCGCATTTCGGGCCGCGCCCAGAGCGCCGGCCCATTCACCCAGTGACGCTGGAATTATTTTTACGGACTCACCACTTGGACGCCATTCGATTTTATCAAGATATTCTTCGAGTGGTTTAAATAACGCATCTCCTGCTTTAGCTATGCCTCCTCCAATCAAGACTATTTCAGGATCAACTACATTTATCAACGAGGCTACGCCGCAAGCAAGTTGATACACAGATCTACGCCAAACTTTCAAGGCAAATTCATCTCCGCCATTCGCAGCTTCAACAAGCTCTTTTGTTGAACTAAATTTGGAGTCGCAGCGCTGCTTGACCGTACATTCACCAATCGAATTTTCAAGACTGCCAGGCATACCAGAAACGTCGCAGGGCAAATCAACATTCAGCGAAATATGTCCAAGGTTTCCAGCCCTTCCGATGTGACCCTTCAAAAGTTTCCCATCAGCATAAATAGCGCCACCAACACCGGTTCCTAAAGTAAGCATAATCACGTTCTGGCAGCCGGCAGCAGAGCCTATCCAAACTTCGCCAAGTAAAGCAGCTTTGGCATCATCTAATACATAAACATTTTCGCCAAGATAGCTAGACCAATCAAATCCTTCAAGTCCAAACAAACGACCGGGCATAAAAGCAATTCTTTTGCCATCATCGGATGCTAAGCCAGGTGCACACAATCCTAAAACGGAAGGTACAGACTCAAGCTCTGATTTCAGCGTCGCGATCAAATTCTTTATTTCAGTGGCCCACAATGGAGTCTTAGAAGATGAGCCGTTGGGCTCGTCCTTTGTTTCAGCAGTACATTTATGAAGTATCTCCCCCGAGTCTGCCACCGCGACAGCCTTAATGTTAGTACCACCAAGGTCAACTCCAATTGCATACTTCATCTGAAAAACCAAGCCCCAGCGTTGTCAGGCGAATCAAGCAGTCCGCCCACGATGAATATTGTAGCGGGCGATTCGACAAAGCGATATCTATCTGGCAACAGTCAAATCAAAAGCTGCTATTTCTTTTTATCTAGTTTAAGCAACGAAGTGAAATCAGCAAAGAATCACAGGTGAATATTGACTGTTTTGACTGCGTGTAAATGCAGCCGATTTGATCGAAGAAATATGGCAATTTTCAGGTGACTACCAGCCCTTCGGTATCTACTTCAAGCGCTTGAATATGACAAGGTTCTTTGCGCGAATTAGACCAATCGCGGAGTCGTTCTATCACAGCATCTTTATGTTCAACGTCTACCACGCTGACGATAGCAGGTCCATTGCCGCTCAGAACAGTGCCCAGCACTTCTGAATTTTGCAACAGTTTTCTCAACTCAGCCAATTCAGGCACGAGCTTGCTCTTAAATGGCTCGTGAATTCGATCACGCAGGGCGGCTCTCATTGCATCATCGTCGCCAGCTGCTACAGCCTCTATCAAGAGAGCCATTCGTTGAACGTTCATGACTGCGTCTTTGTGACTGATACTGGCTGGAAGTGTCGCACGCCCTTTCTTGGATGACACCTTATATTTTGGAATTACAGCTAGCAAGCCCCATTTGTCCGGCCACAAGAGAGTACGCGGCAAAAACTCTGATGGAGAAATATTGGGAGCACACATAGCGAAGCCGCCGAACACAGCTGCACATGCACTTTCGGCGTGCCCCTCAAAGTTAGCGGTTTGCTCAAAAATCGCACCTTTTTCCAGTCGCATACCGCTAAGTGCCATAGCAGTAGTGATACCGGCAGCAGTGGCAGCTGCACTTGCGCCCAAACCTGCCGAAACTGGAATATCAGTATCAATGGTAACGCTTAAACAAGACAAGAAGCCCGGATCTTGAGGCCAGTGCTGCTCAATAACTCTGGCAATCAAATTTGTACCATCTGTCGGAAGCTGGCTGGCAATTTCACCATGGGTAAGAATTTCGATGCCTCTGGACTTACGAGGCGCTTGCACTCTCACAGTCAGCCGAAGATACATTTTTACCGCTAAAGCAACCGTTTCAAAGCCTGGTCCAAAATTTGCAACGCATGCAGGCACACGAATTGTCACGCCGGGTTTGCTATCGGCAGAATCTTGCTCGCCGCCTACAGCTAGCGGTTCATCATCGTTATCCACGGGTCAATCCTTTTTGTTAATTGTCGAGACAAGCAAGACAAAAAGTATATCGCAGAGCAAAAGTAGTTGCAGTTCGACTATAGAATGAAAATCACTTCGCCTGAAGCTTTCTTTTTAGAGCAGCGTAGGCTGGTCGAGCCTTTCTGATCTGGTATTTCGAGTTGGAAACATACAAGCCCATTGACTGAAATCCGTCATCATTGTAATCATCAAGCAAACTCGCCCAGAAAATTTTCCTGCGCCTATCATTTTGCACCAACCTGCCAAACATATCTTCAACGATTCGGGCCTGTCCTTCGGCTCCCTTGTAGAGAGGGTCAGGCTGCAATCGCGAGTTGGCCGGATAATCAAATTCAGTAAACCAAACTGGATATTGCCCCATTTGAAGTTCGCCCATCAACTTATCGATATGGCTCCTGCAAGAATCAAGATAGTTTGCCACACAATTCGCGCCTCTAAATCCGCGTTCGTCTGCTTCACCGGCATAGACATGAAAGTTGGCGATATCAAAAGTGACCTGGCCCCTCTTGCGCATCTCAGACAGCAGCGACCTGAAATACTTTAGTTGTTTGTCGAGGGGTCCGCCAAGTCCGCCCAGTACAACTTGTGCGTCACTGTCAATTGCTTTGATGGACTGATAGGCAAGTCCCAAATAAGTTGCATAATCTTTCATAGAACCGTGCCACATATATTCGAGGTTGGGCTCATTTCGAACTTCCCAATATCGTATTTTTCCTTTGTAGCGCTGCACTAGCTGTCTTACAAACTTAGCGTAATGACCATCGTTTTTTCCAAGATCTTTTGGTACACCATTCCATTCTTTGTTTCGGCTGTCCCATGGCGCTGTGTTACCCAAGATCCAGACGATCTGGACATGGTGTCGAGCAGCGCAATCAACTACATGATCCGCTGGAGCCCATTCCCAATGTGCGGGCTTAGGCTGGATCAATTCCCAGGGAATACCGACTCTGCACCACTTCACACCGGCTTTTTCGAGCAAGTCAAATTGCTTGTCGATTTCAGCACGCCGTGTTCCCCATACATGATGCGGCATTTTTTCAAGCATATTATCCAACTGAAGCATTACACCTAACTGTTCATCCGGATAGAGCTCAATCGAATTGGCATCGGGACTGCGCAACTTCAACTTGGGCTCACTATGCTTCAATTTCTGTCCGACCGCAGTCAATCCGCTTGCAAAGACGCCTGTCAACAGAAGCAGGCAGAGGAAGATACCAGACCTGAGGCGCAGAGATTTCAACAGTGCCTTGCGAATGTTGGAAAGGTGTTGTGCAGTTAGCATAAGCAGGTTGTAATCAGTTAGTGACAAGCGCCAGAAATCATCCTAAAGGATGACTGAAAATCGACCCTCAGGATCATACTCGACAAAGTTGATGGACTCATAATTAACAATGGCTACACAGGTGCAAAAATGGACAGTTTCCGGAGAATTTCCTCCGACCAACTCAGAGAGAAGCAAAAGCGCGGCGAGGACACTATCGTTCTCGACCTCAGAACGCCCGAAGATTTCGAAAAAGAACATCTTGCCGGGTCGACTAACGTGCCTCTTGAATCACTTACTCCGGAAGTCGTGCAACAACTTATTGAACAACATTCCAAGAGTCCATTCTTCCTTATGTGCTCGACTGGAAAGCGAGCCTATAAGGCAGCTGAAATCTTTTATGATAGCGGACACTTTGATGTAATAGTTATCGCTGGTGGATTATTAGCCTGGCGAGTACTGGGATTCCCACTTCAGGGAAAAAATCGCACACGCTAATTTTGCAAATTTAGCCATTGAGATTATGTAGCACTGGCCACTTTCGCTTTTCTCTTTTCTTCCTCCAGCTTATTTCTCAATTTGATTACTTCAACTGAGCAAGGTGCATCGTTAACAACAGCAGCTGCAACGCTGCCAATAGATGACTTGCGAATTCCAGTGTCACCGTGAGAACCAATCAAAACAAGGTCTGCATTCCACTCAGCAGCAAACTCATTGATTTTTTGATGAGCGGAACCTTCAATTACTTCACCTTTCAGCATGTGACCTTTCAATCGAGTCATCAGTAAATTGACACGCTGATTTAGAATCTGAGCAGCCTGACTCAAATTTTGCTGGTCATAATCCCATCGTCCGGTAGATTCAACTGCAGTAACAAGCCTGAACTCGGTGTCACCGGGCCAGGGACGATGAGCAATCTCGTTTAGTATCTCATCGGCATAGATAGAACTGTCCATACAAACAAGTACTTTCATCGCTCGCGCCTCTCTAGGTCTATTAGTATCCAGCATATGCGCAGCGCGCGCAGAGCACATCGCTCCCAAGACTGAAGTTTCCAAAAACATCCCAATAAGGTGAGGGCAGAATCACCCGAACAGGAGCGAGATGCTCACTCGCGCGGACGATGAACAAATGTTCAATTTGCACGACTATTACAGAGTCAAACAAAACAAGCCAGTCGGCGCAAAGAGAAGAAAACAATGAAGATGCCAACACTCATACTAAGCAAAAGAGCAAAGACACAACTACTTTGCGCAACAGGCATTTCATTGATAGTTTTTTGCACATGCCCAACACTCTCTTTGCCTTTAGGTGGATTATTGGTTGTGCCCCCGACCCAAACTACTACGATGCCGCCTCCCACCAGAGTGCAAAATTATATAAGTCAATGGATAGTAATTCCACATTGGCTGGCAGGCGAATGGCAAGGCGATGAAGAAACAATTTTGTATTCGTTCAATCACAAAACTCAAAGTTATTTACCGGGTTGTCCTCAAGTCATCAAACTGAACAGAGTCAGCAAGATTGGCACGCAAAAGGATAGCACTGGTGTCATATGGCACGCAGGCGCGCCATACACAAAACTCATCGACACCCCAGCATACAACGAGTATCACACAATAGAAGATGTCGTACAGCTTGATTCTTCAGAAAGCACAGCGATAATGATTTCGCTTGATCACGTAAGCAAATATAGCAAGTTAGATAGCCAGCGTTTAGACGAGTTCAAAGAAGCTACGACTACAACGTATATTCGTATGAATGACGATCAAATTTTAGTGAAGTACGATATAAGCGATTTCGGACTAGACAACAGCAGGCGTTATACCAGCCAGGCTTACTGCATACAGCACCGAGTCTGCCCTTTCAGGCGCCTTGACTTTGACAGTCGAGGCAATTTGAAACTCATGTTTAGACGTTTCTTGATGGAAAATGGACAAGAAAGACTGATACCACGAGAACCATAAACAGCATTCCAAAATCTAGAACATAATCAGTGAATCAAACTCAATAATATCTCGATCAAAATCAACACAATAATAACCAATTCAAGAAACTCGCTGCTTGCATGCTGAGCCTGGTCTGTGGCAAATCGGTATACTTCTCCTACGCTCTCAAGTTTGCTTTCTACTTGATGCTGCCAATCAGAAAGACCCAAACGAGAAGTAATGCCTCTATATACACGCACATAATAGGCATCACCAATAATTTTGAGCGCGTTAGACGCACGGTCAGAAAGCTCTCTTATGTCTACAAGTAGACTGCGTAAGAGCTCGGTGCGCTGGGCGCTGTCTTTCCGCCCAAAGAAAGCGTGAGGTTGGCGCCGAGTCAAATTCCATCCGTAAATTTCGTCTAGTTTCGAATCAAGGCGAAGATCATATGATCTAAATTCAACGAGTTGTGTATTGGCAAATTCGAGAATACTCTCGACCGCCTCAGCGCCATCTTCATTGTCCATAACAATTGATGCGTCCCACTGGACTATTACTAAGTCGCTATCAAAATAACTAAAATGAATGCGTAATGCTTCGTCTTGCTCAAGTCGACTCAGGGGTTTCGATTCACCAAGCAATAATGACGCCAACTCAGATCTATATTCATTTAAAAGTACAGTGGACTCAACTTGTGGCTGCAATTTGCACAACTCGAAAATGAAATAGTCTTCCACAAGAGGAGCATGTGGCTTGTTTATCGCAGCAGAAATTAGCTGTGTAAGCTCTTTTAAAATTACCGCAGCACTTTCCGTTAGCTCCTCAGACTGCCTCAGAAGCCGGCTAGTCCTGGCAAACTCAGCCCAAGCTCCAGAAAAGGAAAAGGACAAACGGATGCTCACAATGCCGTAATCATAGAGTTTAATTGCTACGCTTGCCTGAAGTCCCTCAACAGTGACAGAATTCCAGCTTGCCACCAGGGGAGGTACTGAAAATTCAATACTGCTAGGTGAAGCTTCGGCTCTCAATGACAGCTTTTTCTGCTTAAACTTGTCGCCTTCGAGCTCTTTTAGCCTTTCGATGTTTATAGTATCGGAAATATCGTAGATAAAATACGCGTGAAAAACGGCTTTTTCGATCACTAACGCAGTGGTTGTGCTTGGCATGGCTCATCCTGGGAAATAATCAGTTTAGCACTAGCCCTGAACTCGCAGTGGCAAGTGAATATCGAAACGAGTTCCACGCCCCAAAGTGCTGGTACAAGTGATCTGTCCGCCATGTGCCTTGGCAATCTCAGAACACAAACACAAACCGGCTCCAGTTACAGGCGCGTACTTTCCACTTGCCGAAACCTGGTAAAAACGTTCAAAGATGTTCCGGATGTCCGCATCAGCTAGACCTTCGCCGTCATCTTCCACTGCAAATTCAATTTGATCATGCCCCTCCAGTCTCACGATCAGACAAACTTTGCTTTTAGCATACTTAATCGCGTTATCGATAACGTGCTGCAACATACATGTAACCTGACTTTCATCACACATGAATATCGTTTTTGGACATTCTACTTGCAATGATATGGGTACACGAGACACAGGGAACCTTGAAAGCAACCTCATCACGAAGTCATCCAAATTCACCTGGCGAAGTTCAAGCTCCTTGGTGCCATTGCGATACCGATATATATCCATGATCATAACCATCAGGCGATTAATCTCGCTGATGTTTTCACAAAGAAGTATGAGCAGCTCTTCTTGCTTCTTTCCAAGACTACCGAACTGTCCTTCCAGGATTAGCTTAATTACTCTGTCTGAAGCCAGCAGCGGAGTTCTTAACCGATGATTTAAGACTGCAAGGAAATCTTCGCGTTCATGAAACAACGTCATTTCAAGATCTCTACTAACACTCAAATCAACAAGTGTCAGCAGCCGTCCACGAGAAACATTGTTGAATTCGAGTGGGGAAATCACCCAATGCAAATAGATTTCCTGCCCGTTATCTTTGAGAAATCTGCAATCGCCAGAACGGACACCATCTCCTTGTTTCAGTGCTTTAAAAACAGACAGCTCATCACTATCGGCTGCGACAAAATTCCTGGCGAAATCAAAGCCTGACTGATTGACTAAGCGTCCAAGTGGTATTCCTAATATCAACTCAGTGGCGGTGTTGGCCCTTTGAATTAGAGAATCAATACCAATCTCTATCAACGCTTCGCTCATTGAATTAAGGACAGCATCGAGTTGATTTTGTTTGGAGTTTCTGGACTTGGTAGATTTCATGTTTGTGGACCGAATTTGTCTCCAGATGAGCGCAGACTATCTATCAACGACACTATGTGAAAACAGCATATATTCCACACATTAGCAGGCTCCGCTCTCAGCAACATCCGGCCTGCGGTTAAGCACACTCATTCCTAAGGGTGAATCTTTTGGCCAAACAAAGCACAAATAAGATGCTTGCTACCAAGGTCTAACCCTTAGCCACAGCGCTGGGTTCTTTCGCTTGACTGGAAGCTGACTTAGATGCTTCAGCCTTTTCGGGGCGAGGAATGCGCACAATAGTTACCGAACAGTGTGCATTAGAAACGACTTTTTGTGAAACACTGCCAAGGAAGAAGCGCTCCAAACCAGTGCGACCATGAGATCCCATCACGATCCAGTCATAATTTCCTTCTTTTGCTAAATTGATAATTTCGTGAGCAGGGTCTCCCAAGAAGGTCACACTGTTGATTACATTTTCCGGATAAGCTTCACGCAATTGTTTTTCAACTTGGGAAAGCAAGTCCTTTGCATAAGCTTCCTCTTCCCGTGTAATTGATTCTAAATATGTGTAAGGGTAGGCGAAACCATAGTCTTGCACCACTACGGGTCTGATTACAGACAAAAGCGAGAAGCAAGTGTCAGGAGAGAATCTATGCTTTGAAAGGAAGTCAACCTGCGCTTCAGCAAAACGTTGCTCTTCCACTGGAATCAAAATTTTTGTCATTGCCTTGTCTCACAATAAAAAGTTCTAACTATCGGTAATGCACTTTGGTATTTCATCTATAAATCAGTACACTGCTTTGCGTTTTCTGAATAACGTGGGTAGCCGTTGTGCCCATCACAAGCTGGTCTTGCGTCCTGAATCCATAAGCTCCAAGAACAAGCAACGATTTAGTACGAGCTGCCTGATCAAGGAGAACATCAGCCGGGAGACCGACGTCGATTGAAAACACTGGCTCGTTCCATTTCTCTTTTAAGTAATTTTCGCCTTGCGCCACCGCATATTGAGCCTCAACCATAGACTCGGTTGTTACACTGATATAAGTTGCTTTCAATGGTTTGTTAATTGCCTTAGCCAATTGCTCAGCCATTAGCAATGCGCCGATTGATGCCTCACTACCATCAAATGCAACAAGAATTTGATCAAAAGCTTGCGGGCTAGCAGCGGCAATTAAGACAGGTTTCTTAGACGCCAGAGCAATTCTTTCTGCTTTCGAACCAATCATCACTTGTCCAGGAAAAACTTGTTCAGGATTTCTTCGATGACCTACGATAGCCAGGTCATATTCTGGAAGTCGGTTCATTACCTCATAAACGACATAACCTTCATCTCTAAACGTTTCAACCTTGAGAGAATGCTTGGCTGCTTCATCTTCGAACAATTTGAGAATAAGTGTACCTATCTTTTGTAGAGCAGTGATGACCTTTTCAGTGGTTTCATTGCTTACAGACAAACCTAGTTCTGAAGCGAACTCGGGGTCAATCAAGAGATCTGCCGTGCGAGGATCGACTACATGTTGCCCTGCCAATGACGCTCCAAGTTTACTTGCAAACAAGTAGCCAAACTGAGCGGCATACTCACTTGATTTTGAACCGTCCAGGGCAATTAGTATTTTCTTGAATGGCATAATAGGTATCTCACTTACGGTGTTAAAAACTCGCCGAGCAGTTCGGTATGAATAACATAATGACCTCTGGACGCAGCAGCGACATCGTCCGAAGCGCTGATCCCAATATGATGATTTTAGAATCTGGTGTCGGAACAATATCGGTAACACAGGCGCCAATACTTCCTCTACACAGATCCGAAGGTTTTCAAAGCTGCAGAAACTGCCAAGAACGAAGATTGGCCGACTCAATCGAAAGGACGATTTCAGGAAGCGAGTAACGTCAACAAAAACAGCCAGACAGGGCTCTATTCGTGCGAATACTTCTAAAGAAGGAAGCGATTAATGTATATATTTGTTAGCATTCTGATTAACACAATGCGCCCAAAAGCACCTCGCATCAATCGAATTCAAGATTCCTCCAGACGAGCTCAATTGAATTAGAAGGAGAAAGAGCTATGTTCAGAGATCGCAACCATGCTGGAAAACTTCTAGCTGCAAAAGTAGCAGAAGAGATTTTCTCAATGATTCCAAAAAATCAGATCTCCGAGACTGTTGTCGTCGGGGTACCGCGTGGTGGCGTTCCACTTGCTACATTCATAGCTAATACACTGCAAATACCTCTGAGTATACTTGCCTCGAAAAAGATTGGCGCCCCGTTTGATAAAGAGCTCGCCATAGGCGCAGTCTCTTCCGGCGGAGTTGTCGTACTCAATAAAGATCTTGAGTTTTGCAGCAAAGACCACGGCAACTATATCGAAAGCGAAAAACTAAGATTGATAGAGGCATCAAAGAAGGCCGAACAACGCTTTCTCGAAGCTGCAGGTATTCAAAAGAAAGAAACAATAGAAGGCAAACATGTCATTCTGGTTGACGACGGCATTGCCACGGGAATGACCACACTTGCAGCAATTAAAACACTGAAAGCACAGGGTGCAAAACTGATAATAGTGGCAACGCCCTTAATCGCAACTCACACAAAAGCACTCATAAAATCAGAATGCGACGAGGTGATCAGCCTCGTCACTGAACATGGGTTCAACTCCATTGGGCAGTATTATGAAGACTTTCATCAAGTGGCGGACGAAGAAGTGATAATTGCGCTCAAAGCAGCGCAACGCAAACCTTTTGCAAAGGCTCAATAACTAGCGATTACGAAATCGATTATTTGTTTTCTCATTTGCTTCGCGTTCTATCGACCACCAGGTTTTGGCATCCCAAGACAGGAATGGTTCGTCCAATTTTAGTTCCTCTCGCGCAGCTTCATGATTTGATTTTTTTGCTTCTGCGATCAAATCAACGGCCGTGCGGCGCGAGTCAGCCGACACAGAGCTAAAGAAGCGAGGAAAGTTCAAGGTTTTAGAAGCTTCAATAACCAAACCTTCTGCTCTTGTCGCAGCTGGGTCGACCCATGTGCCCCTATTTAGTCGAGCCTGGGCACCTTGAATCTCAAAATGATACCGGCTTTTAGGATCTATAACTGCAGCTTGATTGATTAGTTTAGCTGCTTTCTCTATAGCAGCGGGGTCTTGAAAGGCCTGACCATAAGCAGATAACGACAGAGCGTAGGCATATCTAATTCCAGTAAGATTGGCTCGTTGATCTCCCAAAAAATCGCTTTGCTGAACAGCTTTTGCGTCTTCAAGAGAGTAAATCTCGACTTGATGAGAAGTTATCTTTTCTTCTCTTTGTTTATCATTTTCTTTTGCTGCCTGAGAAAGCTCCTGTACACGATTGCGCACAAGATCAACATCTGCAGAATCGACATTCAAGCTGGCTCTATCCTTCGCGGAAGAAGGCACAGCATCTGCTAATTTTAGGGCTTCTTCATAGAGCTTAAACGCAGACTGGCATTCTTGTTTATCCTGGACATTTGAAAAGCCGCACTTGTTATAAGCTTCAGTAGCCAGGCGAGCGCCTGCAATATCCTTTGGTGGAAGGCTTTTAGAATCAACGAAAGGAAAGATACTCTGTTCACGGATGAAAGGATTCTGTTCTAGAATTTTCACCGATATCGAAAGCTGTGCTGAATCACCCACGCGAAGGCTAGCATTGCCCTCTGACTCAAAATTAGCCACAAGACCTCCAAATTTATCATCAACACCACACTGAGTTTAATGGTTTTGCGAGTGCAGGATAGAGTAGTCACAACCTTCCGATCTGCACAAAAATGTAAAACAGCAACGTTCGATTATCGAAACTGCAGTGAGCTTTAAGGCAAGGCGCGCTCTTGTCAAGAGATCGATGGCGCTGTAATAATTGCCAAAAGGCAACAGTGGCGGTAATTTCAGGCATATGAGCAAAATGGACCAATGCTGGAAAAATTGATGAAATCTGGGTCTATTTTGTGGAATTCCCCGGGGCGCAGGGCATATATGGTCTACAGGGCAGCGTCGGACAACGAAGACACCGGCAAGCACAAACAATTTTGAGGCGGTCTGCCCAATAATCAGGCAGTCGACCACATAGCTTCTCCAAACAAAACAGGCAGATCGCACTTTGCGCAAGTACGCAAGAGTCATGCGCATCTGCTGCTAGCTCGCCGTCGACGCAAAAATGATAATTGTTCCGTTCACAACGTCAAAAGTCCAGGTTCCGGAAAACAATGGCTGACAAAGTAGAAGATACTTCGAAAAAACAAAAAGATCAGCCAGTAGTAGGCGACTTAGACAAAGGCGCTCAACAGGCTGCCGCCACCGCCAAACTCAGCGAATCTACACTCGGTCAAGATCGTGGTGAAGTGCTCAAAGAAGCAGACCGAAAGCAAGCCCAAGATTTGCTCGGCAAAATAAAGAACGTCCTACCAGAAACAGTTGTAGACAGCAGCCCCAAAGCAAATACCGACTCATCAGGTCGTGTAACTGATGTGCAAAAAGGTGACTTGCATCGTTCTTTTGCTTATGAAAACCCCGCCTATCCAAATCTCATAACTTCGTTTAACGATAACGGCAACAAATACGCAATCGACAAGACAGCCTTAGCTAAAGGACAAGTCGTGTATGTGAATGAAGATGCGAGCAAATCAAACGATGTTCGCAAAGGCATTTTCACTGCTGAATCAGATGGAAGCATGACCATTAAAACACCAAGCGGATTTGAATTCAAAGATCGCCTGGACGGCTCAAAGGTTGTGAAATTAGAAACTGGTGCCACTCTAGAATACAGAGCCGATGGCAAGCTAGATTCATTGCGCGACGCCAATGGACTTCTCACAACATTCAAATACGAAATGAACGCAGACCTCTTCGGGCGCAAGGGACAGTTGAGCGCGATCACAACAGGCGAGGGCAAGGACGCTGTCACACAACGAAGTTCCGATGGATTTAACTGGAAACAAGACGGCACGGGAAAAGAATGGAAGGGATTTATTACTGCAAACCCCGGAGACGGCAGCATACTTTATCGAGATCACCATGGTGATGCAAAAGAAAAGAAACTTGATGGCACTTTGATTTCTCGACCTGACCTTGCAGTAAACATAGACTCTGCAACGGACGAAATCAGAAAGACAGTAGATTATTGGTACAACAGCAATGCAATAAAAGATATAAGACCGCAATTGCAGGGACGCACAGCTGAAGAAATTCAGATGATAAAAGAGGTTTACGCTGAACGCCAGGGACGTGACTTAAGAAATGACCTCTGGGATAGATTTGATCACGGCAGCGACTCTCACCGATGGGCTGAAGTTGAAGGATTCCTCAATAAAAGAGCCACTAGCAAAGACGGAACAAATGCTGAAGAAAGCGCCATAAGACTTGAAGTTGATGCAAAAGAAATGAATCGCTGGTGGTGGAACCGCGACAGATCGAAATCTGCCATTACAGAAAGCACACGCATGGTTCTGGGCACCTCTACAGAGACAGAACGCAAAAACATTCATGCTGCATATGAAAACATCTATCAGAAGAAACTGGATGATTTATACAACGAAGGTGGAGACGGCAACAGTGTAAAGAACTGGGATGCTTACACACAAACACTCATTAATACGTCCTTGAAAGAAGGAAAAGACGTTCGGACAGCGCAAAAAGAAGCTGAAATTCTAAAGGCATCACTCAGCGGTGGGCTCAGCGAATTCATGGAAGCAAGCGGAGCCATCACGAGCGAAAAGGGAAGAAAAGAATTTCTTGCTGAAGATGGAAGCACACTAATAAAAAATGCCTTTAGCACTAACGGCGACGGAGCAACAGAATCAACAGACGAGTGGGCGGTTAGACAAGCAAATGATTTTGCAGAAACAGGTGCCCTTCGTCCCAACACTGCAATCGAAAAAGCTAGCGGCATTTTCAGCAACGACGACAATGTTATCCGTGAGACACTTGAAAAACTGAGCCCAGAACAACGACTGCAATTTGCAGACGGCAAAGCACTGGTTGAAAAACATATATACCGTGCATCGCTCAGCACTGACAAAGAGCGCGAAGCATTTGATTTCTACACAAAGATGCAAAGCTCATTTGAGTCACTTCATTACTTCGGCAAGGCTCGCAAAGCAGAAAAATATGAGGACGCTGCTACACATCAAGGTGGCACAGACATTGCTGCAAAGATAGTGCCAATAGGCAATAACTGGACAAACAGCAGCCAGTTAAACGCCAATGCTATCGAATCAATGGATGAAAGTACATTTTCAAATTTAATGACCGGCGCACGTGTCAATGCAAATTCACCATTTCTTTCAGACTTTCACAAAGAAATGGCAACAGCCATGGAGAAAAACCTGGGCTCTGCTTACCTAAAAGATGCACGTGATTTGCTCGATAAAAAAATCAACGAAGGTCTGGCAATAAACACAGCTGCAGACAATGCAAACTTGGCTGAACTCAGAAACAAAATACCCCAACTTGCAAACATACCAGAAGATAAATTCGCACAGCTCAGTGAGGGCTATAAGCTCGAACAGCAACTTAGAAACAACTCGATTGTTGAAACAGCCTTAAGACCAGATCAAACAAAGTTGCTGGATGATTACAGAAAGGACAAGATACTCACACCTTTTATGGACGGGCGTGAAGTCGCGCGCCAGCTAGATGAGATTGCAAGCGGCGAACGCGCCGAACGATTGTTCAGAGGGCGAGAAGCTGCGGAGTCTGGAAGAACAGCAAACGCTACCGAACAAAAAGACATTGATTTTTACAAGCAAAATGCTGCTGAAATTGACGGACTAAGCCGCAACCTTATGCATGAAGTGATAGGTCGTCAAAAGGAATCATTTCTAAAGCAACTTTCTCCTTACGCAGCAGCAAGCCTTGAGTCATACAAGAAAACACTTTATTCAGTAGTGCAAGAAAGCAGTAGAAGAGACATACTCACTAGCATCAAAGATAATGAAAGCTTCTGGGGAAACAATCGCAAAGCAATGCTCGAAAGCCTGCTTTCTCTTAACGCAGACGAACGAGAGAAAATCAAAACGAACAAAGACAACTACTCAGTCAATTTGCGCGAAGAATTGAAAAACAAGTTTGCCGGCGGCTCGCTGGATGACCCGCGCTATAAGCTGGTAGACAGCATTCTCAAGCAAATAGAAAGCAGCGACAAGAAAATTCCAGATGCTGCGGTGTTTGGTGCAACAGAAAAGCTATTAGCATTGGCAGCAGGAATTCCAGATTATAACAACAAAGACGCTGTTGCACTTGTCTCAGAGACCCTGAATGCAGACAAAGATGGCAAACTGGCAAGCCAACTGTCGGCTGACAATGCATTTAAGACTGCAGCCACAGCAGCGCTTGGTGGAAATGCGGACAGATTTGAAAGTCTCATCAAACCTTTGCTGGACAATGGGCGATTATCCACTGCTCAACTCATAGAGCGTAACACTGACATAGCAGAAAATGCTGAAGGACCCAGCACGACAATCTTCCACGAAGATGCTTTTTTCAAAGAAGCTGTGCTCGAGGCATCAACACGAGCGCTAAAATTGCTCAACTCTCCCGAAGGCAAAAACGAAAAGGAACAAATACTTGAGCGACTGAAGTCATCGCCTAATCTTCAAAAGCTAGCTGAAGAAATAATCAAACAAGGCGAAGTTCGCCCGGAAGATCGCATACGAGCATTCGCATTAGGCGCAGGGACGAGTAAAGAAGTTGCCCTACAAACAATGCAGAACATGAAAGAGCCAGAGCGACTGGCAATGCAAAAACACTACGAAGAAAAGTATGGCAATTTCAGAGCAAGTGTTCTGGCTGCAGTCGGTGAAAATAAGGATTATGACGAGTTTTTCCGCGCCACACGAAGCCATGATTGGACGACGCAGCAAGCGTTTTTAAACGCTCTCAATCAGGTCATTAAAACCAATGACGGTATAGGTGGTGCCCTGGCCAGAATATACAATGTCAACGACCTCCAAGATCTTCACAAGTTTGCACAACTAAAATTTGACGCGGCAACGAAAGGTCAAGAATTAGATCCAAAAACACAAGAAAAAATAGAACAACTTGTAGAACACTCGGTTAGAAGCTTTAAGGACACAAAACAAGCCACCGCCGATACGCTAGTCACTGGTGCTATCACAACAGGTTCACTTGCGCTGGCACCATTCACCGGTGGAACTAGCCTGTACGGACTGATGGCGATATCAGCCACGATGGGTACAACAGGCGCAGGACTAAAATATGCCTTAATGGGAAATGACGTAGAAGGCACCAGACAATTTCTCGGTGATACATTCAAGTACACAGCTCTGGCATTCGCAAATCAACTTGGAACTAACCAGGTATCGAAAGCTTTTGGCTTTGGCGAAAGCGTTGCTACAACGACTGCCTCAAGCGCCCTTACGAAAGCAGGTCTGGATGGTGCTTCTGCCGAACTGAAAGAGCAAGTAGAAAATGGAATGCTTCGTTTGGTTCAGGAAGGCTTCGACCATGGCGGAGTGGCAAACAAAGCAATTGAAGAAATGGTTCAATCAATTGAGGGGCTGAGTACGGCGGCGAAGGCAAATTTAAGTACAGAATTGCAAGCAGCATTGCCCAACGCAGTAAAAGCAGAAATGGAAGGTGCTGTCGCCCAAATTCTCCAGACTATGAAGTTGCGTGGACAGAGTCTTGCTTATCAAGCCTTAGTTGGAGGCAGCGGCAATGTCATAGGTGAAGCAGGACGCGAAGCGATAGACAACGGCAAATTAGATGCCTCAGATCTTCAGTCGGCCTTCGTACAAGGTGCAGTATTTGCGGGTGCGATTGGCACGGTATTGACCGGCGCCGGTTGGGTTAGTAAACAAGTCGGCAACACGCTGAAAGACACAGATATAGCAAACATTGCGAGCAACAAAAAGCCAGCAGCCCGGACAGGTTTGGCAAGCGGCATCTCCCCCACAGCTATAGAATCAACCGCACATCTCAAAAAACCTGAGCTGGGTTACCCCGGCACCGGTGCGACGGCATCAAACCAACTCAAAAACATTCTCGAACAGACACACACACCCGAAGCACCGCATCTGGTAGCGGCGGAAACACACCCACTTTTGATCAATGAAAGCCTCCATAGTCCCACAATTGAAAAACCGGGTGCGTTAGAACTAGAACGACTCAACAAGACAGTTCCAGAACTAAACAACAATGTTGCCGCCGAATTTAGCGAACGCCTCTCAAAAGTAAGAGAGGGCTGGACTGAAGATCTCAATCCACAATTAGAGCAAGCAAAGCAGTTGCAAACACAGCTGAACGCAGCACATGGAAAACTCGAATCAGACATGGCAACCCTGCAGGCGAGCAAAGCCAGCCCTGCAGAAATTGAAGCAGCCAAGCTAGATGCAAAACACCCACTCAATCAAACAGCAAATGTTTTTGAGTCAAATCAAAAATGGAAGACTTTAGCGGAGTCCCATGCTGGCATCATTCAGGAAATAAAAGAAGTCACAAACCGCCGCATGCAATCATTGCAGGAAGAGATAAACAATTTCACAATAGAACGAAATCTTCCCCATGTTGATCTTCATCTATCAGAGCAAATGCATGCAGCCGGAGGCTATTCGTTTGGTGACGGAATCATAACCATACCGCGTTCATCACTGCTAGAAGCTAACGGTACTTTTGGGCTATCAAAAGTCGCATTTCACGAATTAGTTCACGCATCATCACAAGACCCTCTAATTATTCGAAACGCGCAAAGAATGGCAGCAGCAGAGGGTAAGTCCAACGATGCAGAAGCAATCAAAGCCCATTACAAACAATCAACCGGACGAGACCTGAGTGACAAATGGCTCAACGAAGTCAGCAAGCAAAGCAAAGATTCTCCGGCGCTTAACGCAACAGAAATTGCTCGGGCAGAATCACTTGCCAAAGCTGTGAAGGAATCGCGTACCGACGTAGCCTTCCGTTCTGAAGAGCTGGGCAATAATTACCGTGTTATCGAGTCTCGCCTGAATGACTTGAAAGCAAATAGCGATGGAAAAGCAGTTGAAAGACTGTTTAACGACCTTTATTTGCAACCTGGCGGAGACAGGCTTGCCGCAAGACTCTTTTCGCAACTGCCTCCAAGCCCGGAATTAGAACAGGCAATTCGCAACTGGCATGACAGTAAAGGATCTACTTCTGCCCAGGCTTTCGACTCAGAAGCAAGCAGACAAATTCTCATCAAACAGCTCAGCTCCGAAGCTGAACACGTACAGACAAGCAATAGAAAACTCATCGAAGGCTATTCTTCAACAGCAATCGAAAGAGAAGCCTACGGACTAGACAGCCAGGTTGCGGAGCCTATAGGCAAGCGCCCCAACGCAGTCGACGCAACGAGAATTGACAGCGCTGAAAGCGCAGCCGCAGTTGATGCTCACGCGCCAATAAATGAATCATTACGCAGAGGTCAGCCAGAGTCACTTTCGGAAGAACTGACTAATCTTGCAGCGCCATCGGCAGCTAGCGGAGACATTGCTCAAAGAGAGGCAGTGAAAGTTATTTCGAGAGAACTTATAAAGCGCAGAATGTTTGACTGGCAATTATCTGAAACGAGCAAGCACAGTACCGGAGACAGAGCAGGCATCGACGTCATTTTACGAAATAAGAAAACCGGTGAATGGTATCCACTAGATATAACACTTAGAGACAAAGAACGAAAAACATTTGCGATAACAATTCCAGAAGACGGAAAATATTTCGCT
Organism: uncultured Candidatus Obscuribacterales bacterium; assembly: GCA_964546815.1. Lineage (GTDB taxonomy): Bacteria > Cyanobacteriota > Vampirovibrionia > Obscuribacterales > Obscuribacteraceae > JAIEPM01. Next base: position 188,127 of record CAZJLR010000004.1, read on the forward strand.
CAAAGAAGATTGACTTCAGACGGCGAAAAACTGATTGTCGAAAAGCTTTTTGGAGACAAGCCAGGCACCGGCATCTTCAACGAGCAAAAGGCTCTTTCACTTAAATTAAAACAGCTCGACGATATGGCGACAGCAAAATACGGTCGCAGTTTCAGAGAAATAATTCAAGATCCACTCAGCGCGACAGACACAGAATTGAGACTCAACACATTGAGAGATCTATCTGGAGAACTCGCTAAGGATCCCGCTTTCAAAGAACTTCACAGATATGTTAGCAACGCAAAAGAATATGTAGAAAGAGAACTCTTGATGAACAAGAGTATGAAACCGGCTTTCGAAGCATATGTAAGTGGTGGCACTCAACTCGAAGTCAAAGGACTGAGCGACAACATAACAATCAGAGAAGATGGACAGTTAGTAGGATACAAACTTGAAGCCGGAGAAAAAGAAGCAAAAGAAATTCTCGGTGGCGACGTTGTAGAGTCTTTGAGAAACTCGGTCAAAGACATGAGAGCAAAGGGAAATCTCGATGCAGCAGCAGAAACGCGCTTGCAATCTCTAGAAACCAGACTTGCCGAAATCGAAAACAGACAGACTAAAATTGCCAACTTAAGTGAAGCAGTTAATAACCCCAACAGTTCGGCAGCTAGAAGTGTACTGAAAAGCGAAGCTAGCTCACCGATTCAAATAAAGCAAAAGGCAGACCAACTCATCGCCGTGCTAGACCAACACTTAGCAGAAGACCTTGGCACAAGAGATAGCATTCACTGGCAAGGAGTCAAAGACAGACTCGAAAACATCAGGAAGAACGGCGCAGTTAGTGGTCCCGATGAATTGAAAGCATTCATGGAAGTGCGCCTCGCGCAAGAAACTCACGCCTTAAGAGCCGAGTTCAAGAAAGATATCATGCCGATTGTGGCATCAAACTTGAATTGGAATGAATATGCAAACGAGATAACAAAACAAGCTGCATTTGCCAACAATCCTGCCACGGGCACCTCGGTGGCTGAATTGATAGCACACAAAGATGCATGGAATGGAAGAACAGTCCAAAAAGGCGAAGACTTTCTCTTCACCCCACCTGTATTGAAAGATACTCTCGGCAGCGTTCCCGTAGAAATTCAACCCGGTGCAAAATACCAGGGCACAAGACTGAGCTATAAAGACCAGTTCTACGCCGCCAGCAATATCGAATATTTGGACAAGGCTACAAATGAGTTCGTCATTTCTTCAAGTAAAGGCAACATTCGCATACCGGCAAAGGACTCCAAATTCACGATAGGAATTCCAGTCAATGGAGACGCTTCCACGGCTGTGTACACTGAAGCCAAACACTTGAATGACATTCTAAAAAGCAAGGAAACAGTTGACGCAGAAATCGCAAGACTTACGAAAGAACGCCCGGGATTGCATGTCTCAACAGAACTTTTGAAGATGAGAGCGCGCAAGCTGTTTAACGCTGATAACAATAGCGTTAGCAACATGATGGCTGAAATCGCTAGATTTGACGGCAGCAACCCGGAAATGCTCAGAAGAGTAGCCCAGGAATGGGACAAAATCCCCAAAGCAAGCCAGGAAAGCATCATAGCTCGCATTGCAGATCTCGACGACGCGCAAAGGGCAATTGCGAGGGCAAACCTGGCAAAACTCAAAGACATGAGCGTCGATCGAGAGCTTGCGGATTGGATAAACATGTAGGCTGCCACCCCGCAGCGCCCATGGGTTGGGGGAATACCACCATTGACCGAGCCCTCGCAAACATTAAAATTAATCAATTACAGTAGCCGTGATTTTAATGGAAGCAGACGCCAGGATAAATACAGCAAAGCCAGACACAGCAAGCGATCTGGGACTCACGAGTCTTCACAAGAGCAATCTAGTGACAGACCTGGCTGTTTCTATGGCGCCAGCTCAAAAGCCTGCAGACATCGAAAAACACAGCTATTTGCAGACCGGCACGCAGGCTTTAGTAGACCTGGCCTGGTCGCCCTCCTCAAGACGCAGCGCCAGCGCAGAGCAAAACAGTCACGAAGTGTCGAAGTACCTTGGTCAGGCGGCTAAAACTGCTCTATTGTTTTTGAAAGGGACACCCGCTGCTATAGGCACAGTAGCGCTTTACGGATTAGATCAGGCATCACCAAGCGACCAGCTTTCGACCCAATTGAGCGATTTTGCATTGGGTGGGTCAAAAGGGCTTGCCTTAAAAGGCGCCTTTTCGGGTTATGCAAAGCTTGAAGATATGGCTGGCAAAAGCAGTTCTCAGTTTTTCAGAACGGCTATGGAAAGCAATGCACTTAAAGGTGTGGTACTGGGCAGCACTTCAAGGCTAAGTGAAAACCTGAGCGATAGCAAAAACTATTATGATCCAAAAACAGGATTGTTCGATTTCAGCGGAGGAGTTACTCGCAGTCTGTCGAAATCGGTAACCGGCGAAGCACTGGTATCAGATATGGTGATATTTGCTGCATCTGCGAAGTTAATGAAAGGTACAGAAGCTCTTTCAGGAATATCATTCAAAGAAAATCGCGTTCTCGGGTCTATGGCAACAGGTGCTTCTTTTGGTCTAACCGGAGGAACACTTGAAGAAATAAACAAGCAAAGTCATGAAGGAAAGAACTTCATGACGATGGATTGGAGCGAAGTACTCAAACGCGGATTGATCTCGGCAACAGTCGACGGCATTGCAGCTATGCCAGCAGGAATTCAAGCCAGAGGAGAATATCTTGGGCGCAAACAAGCTGCGCTTGAAGAACTCAAAGCAGCAAAGTCAACGGCTGAGAGTGATACCATGGCTGAAGATCGCATGAGAAGGGTTTATTCACAAATAACCCCTGATGCGTTTGGACGCCCAAATTACGAACCACTGTCATTGCAAGAAGCAGCACAACACCTTTCGGCACCAGAGCGCGGTAAAATGTTTATCCCCGAGCTCAACGCAGCAAAGAAAGTAGATCTAGTTGAAAAACCTGTGATTATCCAGCGACTGAAAGGCTCTAACACAGAGATAGTCACTCCGGTAGATTACGCAGCTAAGCTGGCAGAAGTGCGACAACTGCGACAAGCGGCACAGACTTCCGAAGCAGCTGCAGAGAAACTACAAAATCACCCACTTGCAAATCGTGCACTGCCGGAAGACTTGGTTGCGCATGCATTGCAGCTACCAACTTTGAGTCCCGCCAAATCGTTGATTTTGCTTGAAGATCCACACAGTCCTATGACACCTGAGTTTCAAAAGCTACATGGTGAAGGCTTCAAAGCAGAGGCATATGCGACACCAAACGGTTCAATCTGGTTTTCAGCATTAGAAGCTCATCCAACGACGGCACAGTCTCGCTATTCGCCAATATCCGAAAAGGTATTTCACGAATGGTCACACCTTTTGAGATGGTCTAATCCTGAAACAGCAAAACTATACGAAGATGCCTTGCAGATTGATAAGGCTGCAGAGGCCCGCAAACCATTTTCACCAAAAGACCCTGACGAAAGTTTTGCTACATTTACAGGTGAGAATCTCATGCATCCTGATTCGGATGTTTTTGCGATTGCAGCTACTGATGCACCAATTGCAAGCTCAATTGCAGTCAAGACTCTAAGACAGCACCTTGGCGATAAGAGCGCTCCAAATTGGCTTGAGAATAGAATGAAGCTTGTTGAAAAAGAAATTCAACCGATGGCTTCAGAGGCGCTTCTGGCAAGACTTAGAACTCCGCTAGGACCAACAGATAGTAAAGCGACAGTCAATCTACTTATGGCTATTGAGGGTCCAAATGCACTGGCTAAACTTAGCCAGATACCGGAAATAAATCTAAGCAGCAGCAAGCTAACGGCACAAGAATTGCACTTGATACCAGCGGACTCTGGAATAAAGACTCTAACGGCAAGCTCTGCCGGCTTCGGTGATGGGCACGTGAGAGCAATCAAAGATCTTCCACTGGATGGGCTTAATGTTAGCCGCAACCCGCAGATTACAGATTTGTCAGTGCCAGACCTTGGTCAAATGAAAACGCTAAGACATCTGGATTTATCGGGAACAGGAATAAGCTTAGACGGCTATTTGAGACTAGTTGATGATTTACCGAACACTCGCATCGTAAGAAGGTAAAAGCTTGAAAAAAGTTTTTGGTCAAATGCATGACGGCAGCGAAGTGTATGAATACACTTTAGCGAATAAAAACGGAATGACAGTAAAGGTAATTAACTATGGCGCAATAATAAGCGAATGCTGGGTGCCGGACAAAAACGGTAAAGCAGAAAATGTAGTGCTTGGCTTTAACAAGCTTGAGCAATACCTACAAAAACATCCTCGCTTTGGATCAACAATTGGACGTTATGCAAATAGAATAGCGGGCGCGCAATTTGAACTTGACGGAGCAGTGTATAAACTTGCGGCGAATAACGGAAGCAATTGCATACATGGTGGACTCAAAGGATTCGACAAACAATTGTGGAACGTTACTGAAATGGAAAGCAACGACCAGCAGTCACTTGTACGCATGCAATACACTAGCAAAGATATGGAAGAAGGCTTCCCGGGAACGCTACAGGTATTAATCGAATTTGCCGTCCATAGCGACAATACGTTGAGTATTGCTTATAAAGCCACGAGCGACAAAGCCACACCAATCAATCTCACTAACCATAGTTATTTCAATTTACAGGGAGCGGGCAACGGCAACATTCTTGCACATTCGGCCCAATTCAACTCCGACAGTTACACACCTCTAGACAGAAACTCAATCCCAACCGGCGAATTTGCGACAGTTGCAAACACTGCTTACGATTTTCGCGCTGAAACAGAAATAGAATCGCTGATTGGCAAATTAGCATCTGGTTACGATATCAATTATATTGTTGGCAGCAACAGCCTTATCTTCGACACTGATGAGGTCGCAGACAAAGTTACTTTAAAAAACGTTGCCAACCTTTCATGCAAGTCGTCCGGACGCAAACTAAGCGTTTATTCCGACCAACCAGGCTTTCAATTTTTTACGGCAAATTCACTCGACGGTTCAATTATTGGAAACGGTGGCAGCTATCAAAAACACGCCGGATTTTGCATAGAAACCCAGCATTTTGCAGATAGTGTCCACCATTCTAACTTTCCAAATACAATTTTAAGACCCAAGCAAGAATTTCGCTCTGCCACACAATATAAGTTCCATAATTAAGAACAAAATGCACGGTGTCAAAGATCTATTCGCCCCACTGTAAAGCGTGCTCATACTGTAGGCCGATGCGCGCAGCAACAACTCAAGCGACAATAATTGTATTGTTTATACCTGCTTACTCACAAAATCGTAGTGATGAACCGCTTGCATAAATCTATGGCAGGATCTCTCGTCGGCATTCTGCTTCTTTCAAGCTCCGTTTTTGGCGCCGAAGAAAAACCATTGCTGCAAGGAAAGGTATCGCACAGTCATTGGCTAGAACCTTTGCCATCGTCATACAGGACAGGTACAAGCTATCAGGATGACAACTACAGACAAATTCCGGGGAATGATTGGTTTCGCATTCCTTCGTGGTTAGCTGGTGTCTGGTCAAATAAAAGTGGAGTAGAAACAACCACCTATTACCATGATCACAAAGTACATAGGAAATCAACTGTACCTTCGATATTGAAGATCGACCCTGTTAATTCCGGCTGGGGTAGCCAAACTGACAGCAGTGGGCAAGTCTGGCATTACACCGGTGCACCATACAGTTGCACAGAGCATTTGAGTGAACGAAAGCAAAACTCAATCACACTTGTTTATCAATTGATACCCATTAAGTGTACAAACAGCCAATTTATTGTTCGATACAGGTCACACTATGTGGTAGTTGACGAAACTACGAAAAACGTTGTGAAATCATTCTCTGTAGAAGAATTTCAGTCACTAAACATGCTCAGCCCAAACAGACTAATGTGCGAGTCAGACATGGCGCATTACGATGAGAATGGCAAACTCTATTACGAACAAAAAGTAGTGAGATTCCTCGACAAGGTGAGGGACTACAGCCCGGTGCAAACATCATCGACAGGGCAAGACTTGAAAATGCTCTTTAGACAATACTTGAATTCGGTGGGGCTAAGCAACCTGGCACCAACAGACTAACTTTGCGACGCTAACGAGCGCTTGATTTAGTAAGGTCCTTTGCGCTTTTGCTTTGCTTGCCCGGGTCACTTTTCGCTGAAGAGGTGGAGCTATTAGAGCTTGATTTGCTTTTCACCTCATAAGGAGGAAGGGTTAACAACCAATTTGTGAGATCATCGATTTCGGAACTGCTTAGCTTCACTTTTGGCATTGCATAATGCCCAGACTCCTGGTCGGGTCGGGGCAACATGATTGCCCCATTGGTAATTCTCTCTACAATAAATTTTCTAGTTCTTCGTGCTCCCACACCAGCTAAATTAGGTGCCAGATTGCCTCCACTTGGCCCAACAGAATGACACGCGATACACGATTTTTGAGAAAAAATCTTTGCTCCTCGCTCTGTCGATGGCGACTTTTGCAACGGAACAAAATGCGAACCTGGAGGTGCTTCATCAAGCAATTTACCGTGCCCTTCTACAGAAAGGTTCTTCGATGGCAAAGTCATCAAATATTCAGCGATAAATCGCGCCTCAACCTTTGAAATGTTCATGTGAGACATCAAATCTTGAGGAACAGGATAGGCATTTTTAGAATTTTTCGCCGATGTATCGGTCAACTTAGAAACAATGTAGTCAATATCACGATGCTCTTTGATTCCATCAAGGGGTGGCGCCACTACAGATCCTTCACCAGCCACCATGTGGCAGTTTTTGCAGCCATGTTTGAGCACAAAGTCCGGCCCCGGGTGTGGCGGAGTTGCATTTGAGTTTTGAAAAGCCATCAGCGTTGCAAACAGCACAGTTGAAGCCGGTAGCACTTTCTTGAGCATTATGAATTATCCTGAAAAGTATGGAGTTTATCGGAAGTATTAATGATTTTGCTTCGCCATTTTCTTTTTAGTCTGATTAACCCATACGTCCAGCGCATTTACAACATCAGAACTGAGTGAAATCTTTTGGGGGTGCTTGTCAACGGCAACCCATTTACCTTTTATCTTTTGATGCCAGAGCTTCCCCTTCAAACTAACAGTCCACAATTCTCCAGAAGGATCTGTGCCATAGAATTTTGCGTGCAGTTTCTTGTACTCGCTGTCACTCAACTTGCCATCATCATGAGCACTCTTAAGCGCAACGGCGAGAGCCTCCATCCTGCTATCAGATACACTAACCGTTTCAAATGATCGCTCAGCAGGTGCCTGCCCAATTTCTTCCGATGAAGAAGAGGTTACAATTGAGTTGCTCTCGTCTCCAGATTCATCATCATTCATTGCTTTAATTGACTCACTTGCACGTTCTAACAAGGGTCGTTCAGCTGCTTCAGCACCATACAACTTAGAACTTTTCTTCTTGCTCGATGGCTCAATATAGGGTGGAAGGAATGCTTCAAATTCGCGCATCTGCGGAAGTTCTTTCGCGTTTGCTTTCTGTAAGCTATCCAACAAAAGATCTAAATGATCAAGCGAGTTTTGTCCCATGGAGTTGCTTATCCAAACGTAGACACTATCACCAGATTTGGTATCAATACAAATGCCCTCAGAAGAACTAGCTGCTAACAAACTAGCACGCCCTGCTTGCCCAGCACTGCTGCTTCCCTTACCCAATAGAGCTGCAGCAAAACTCATGATTATAAGCCATTTAGGAGGAACCACCCTGACAGACTCAAGGTTCATGATGTCGGCAAAAGGAACAGCTTTGATATTGCCTGGACAGACAAAAACAAGTTGATCAGCTAGCACATAAATTCGATAAACCGCGTAAAAATAGCTCCACCATAATGCCCATAGGCCTAAAGCAGCCATGCCCCAGAAGAAGGCAGTGAATCCAATCCAGGTGCTAAGGGCTTCCTGAAACCCACCCACGATAAAAAGTGGTGCAGCGGCGAAACAACCATAGAGCAAGCATCCCACAAAATCACTCAATACCACTTGCCAGCGTTTGTATGAGCAAATGTTGTCTGCCTTGTTAGCCACCGGCAAAATCGCATACAGCAGCAGCATGCCTAATAGGGGAAAGTACCACAAATATCGTAATGGATAACTGAAGGCGTCAGGCACGCCATAAATACCGCTGCCGAGACCATGAAGTTCTGGTGCCATCGAATAATAAACTTTGAATAGTTGACGATCATCACCCGAATCAAACATCACAAGACATTCGCTGCCGGGCTTTTTCCCCTTGAACAAATCGGCAACAGGACCCTCCCCCTCAGCAAATACCAATCTGAGAATATCGGGTTTAAACGAAGTTTTTTTCTCCTTGAAGCGTTTTACATTGTTGAGATCATAAGAGGCAAGGCGAAACCACCAATCTTCAGGTACCTCTCCGTTTGTTAGCGATTTATCTACGCGGTTAAACCATGCTTCCCATTCGGGAGAATTTACAACTACAACCGGAGTGGTCTCTGCATTATCTTCAGTATCACCAATCAATGAGTTTTTCGATCGGACATGCGTAGGATTGACCTTAGTTATTACTTGCTCTGTTTCGCTTTTATCGGCGGCAGAAACAGCGTAATAAGGGCGAAAGTCTGTCCATGTAGCAAACGCTGCGGACAGAAAAATACCAACGACAAGAATATAGCGCCGCAACGTCTCTACAAAAAGATGCAATTTTGAACTAGAAACGACTTCAGGCACAGTACTCTGTATGGGCGGCATATTTTTACCTTAGCGATTTCAATTGACCTTGTGAGGCTATATTTAATCGTCCAACAAAAGATGCGATTTAACATCTGCCTAAAGAGGTAAAGTACAAACTAAATTTTTGAATGCCCAGTAACCGCGCCCGACCCAAGAGGGCTGCTGGGATGGACTTTCGCCGATCAAGCTCGCCGTATCTCGACCTTGACAGCAAAACATATCAGCCTTAGGGAGGAGAACCGCCGGATGGATGTTTCAAAAGTCCGTAAAGTCTATTATGAAAAATGAGCTTGATTCGGTTCACATTTTCATGCATTTCTGCAGTGAAAAATATTCCATCGCCCTGATTACCTGAATAGGTTCCATATGCGTGGTCAAAATTTGGCAACCGACAAGCAGAATTTGTTTCTGCAATGGTTATTATTTATCGCCTGCATTCCTCAGGCGGGTTCGCTGTTATTGAAGGTATATGGAATTCTTTCACTAGAAGCAGCATTTCAGTTGCTTGCAATACCAGGGCTTCTAATTATTGTTGGAATCTATGCCTGGTCACACAAAACTTCTAACGACACATTAAGAGAGTCACTCCAACTTGGCTTTATGGCTGGGCTTGCAGGCACCATAGCGTATGACCTCGCAAGGGTTCCATTTTACATTTTGGGTCAAAGAATTTTCGCACCCATATCTGCATATGGGGTATGGCTGTTAGATGCTAATTCCTCAAACCAATATACAGAATTGGCCGGATGGGGATACCATTTTTTGAACGGTATCAGCTTTGGTGTTATGTATACCTTATTCATGAGAGGAAAACCAGTTTATCTGGCGATTTGCTGGGCTTGCTTACTAGAAACGATTGCATTTCTTAGCCCCTTCGGTCGCATCTTCGGTTTTACTACTAACATGTACGCGCTTGGAATAGCCTATTTCGGTCATTTCGTTTACGGCATACCACTTGGGCAAATGGTGCTCAAAGACCATGCAACACTAACATGGATGAAATCGATCCCGAAAGGCTTTTATCAATTTGGCGCTGTATTGGTTCTGGCATATTGTGCTGGTCAGCTACTTCTGCCTGGTGAAGGTATTAGCAGCACTGCACCTGGCACATTCAGCATCACAGGCAACAAACTATCTCCATCATGGGTGCGCATTACAGACAACAAAAATGCAATTGTCGTCAATAAGAACAATGAAACAAGAGTTGTAACTGTAAAACAGCTCAAGAAAGAATTCTCCATTAACGCAGGTGAAGAAAAAACAATCGTTATTGAAAATACCGGTATTTACCAGCTGTTTGTAAATCAAGCCGGACGCACACAAAGCAGCTTCCTAATTATTGATCCTGTGGAAAAGCCTGCAAGAGAAAAATAGAGTCTTGAAGATGGTAAATACAAATCTACAACCACAACAAAAGCCGCCAGAGACTCTTCGGGAGTTGATTTCTGAACTAATCTCGTGGCTGCAAAAAAACACAGCTGAAGCCACAAAATCAGCACTCTTAGGAATGGCGTTCGGCTATTTCAGCAACATTTTCATTATGGCGGTAGTTTATGATGGCGTCCACAAAAGTGCAGGTGGATTTGCCACAGGTCAAAAAAGCCTCTTTGACGGGGCTCTGCTGTGGACTATTCTCAGTACAGTTATTTTCACTTTGTATGGCTATCGCAAATCAGTAGGCAAAGAGCGTTTCGCAAAGTTGTTAGCAGATTTCCCTGGCGCACTTAGTCGATTAATAAGCAAAGACGGTGACAGCGCGCGAATGCATTTACTTTGGGGCGCAGGGGTCACATTCGCAGGTTCCGAGCTGATATCGCCAGCACTGGGCATGACTGTCGGGCTGGCAATGGCAGTTTCGTCAACCAGCCTCGTGGGGCGCATTTTGACAGGGGTTATTTTCAGGGCATGGCAGTCACTGATTAATACGTTTGCTCCAGGCAAGAAAAATCCCGTGGACACAACGATGAGCATGACTGTTTGCATTCTGGGTTCGTGCGCGGCATTCATTGTTGCTTTCCTTTTGAAAGATTGGCTGGCAAAAGGAATTTTGGCAGTGCTATGCTTGTTTTTTGCGTCAAAAAGCGGCAACAAACCAAATGCCACCATAAGCAAATCGATTGGTCTCATTCTGGCAGCAATGTCTTTGCATGACCTCGTCCAACCGCTCTGTGCCCTGGCAGACGATGGTGGTTATTGGGAAAACGGAGGATTGATTCCGTGGATTACCAGTGGCGGCATCGTCAATGTAGCAATATGGTCAGTTCCGGGTGGTATTGCCAGTGGTGCTGGCGCAACGATCGGGACAGGATTGGGAAACATATTAGGCTCTTATCCTCAAAGCGAATCCGGAGAAGAAAACGGCGATAGTACGGGAACTGGTGACTCCTCAACTTCTAGCGAAGGAACTGCGGATGGCTCAGAATCTGCAGGAGAGAGTGGAGAAGGCGCAGGGGATCTTCCGCCTGGATCTGAATCTGGCGACAATGGCGAAGACCAGGGCGAAGGTGGTTCGGATGGGGACATTCCACCTGGAACTGAATCTGGTGACACTGGTGAAGACCAGGGTGAAGGTGATTCGGAGGGTGACCTTCCTCCGGGATCTGAATCTGGCGACAACGGCGAAGACCAGAGTGAAGGA
>CAZJLR010000005.1:0-67657 GCA_964546815.1 uncultured Candidatus Obscuribacterales bacterium
TTTCGAAAAGTTTTCTGCGCAGCTAATTCTCGCGCTTTTAAATCACTGACGACACTTATGTCGCTAGAGCTAGGTGCCAAGCGCCTTCCGGTACATGACATTTTGGGTGATGTAGTTATGGATAGATCTGAACTAGTGAAAATCCTAGGTGCTTCATTTGAATTCTTGGTGAAGGCAACGACGAGGTTCTATCGTCTCTCGACGCAGTGAGAACACAAGCAGGTATTTGCATTCTGATGCAAAACGTCCCATTAACCAGAAGCTGCCAAGATGCAGCTTGGAATTTTCAGAAAAATTTCAAAACCCAATGGGATAATAGTGGAGGATTGAGGGGACATGGATGTCGACGCCTGACTCACAGGAAAAACAGAAATCACCAGAGCCAATGGAATCTGGTGATAAAGGAATTTCCAAAGCCGCGATAAGATCGAGCAAGGAAGCCGAGGCTGGTAAAGAGAATTATAAACAAGACAATGGGTAAATAGTTTCTTGTTTAGGAGCGATCGACTAGACCAAAAACTGAAGGAACGACTAATGGATGCGTCCGACAAGATCTTTTATCTTTACGCCATGCCGGAATGGGAGAAGGACGAAATCACAAGATTTCAAGGTTTCTATTCCGGACTTCTTAAGTTCATTCATTTGTTTCCTCTGCCTTTACCGCTTCCAACCTCAGTTACGGAATTGGGCTATAGTGTAGAAGAGCGAGTTGCGCGAAGGCGAGAAGGGGTTGCTAGTTTTGCAGCATCAATTGTCGATCTTGAATCATTACTAGAAAGTGACGGACCTCCGCTTTATGCTCCTTTCATGGTTGTCTTTACTCCAAGAATTGGGGTTGCTGAAGAGCTAGTAACTTGGGCAAAAAAAACTGCAATACCACCACTCATTGTCAGTTTGGTTCCATTGCCTGGTGTAATTCAATTCAGCGCTCTGACTCTGGAGTATTTAAAGCAGTATTGCAAGAGAGCCTGCCAGCAAGCCATCAATCGCGGAGCAGAGTTTACTTACCCATATTTTTCAGAGATCGAAAAGTGGAGAGCGGATGGTGTAAATACCGTTGGTGAAGTGCTAGGTATTCGTCCCAGCAGGATTAATGAATTGGTATTAGCCAGCATAGGCAAAAGTTATGCGGAGAAAGCGGGCTTCGATTACTCCAAGCTAACCGATCTTGAAGATGCAATGAGCGATTCGACAAGGGCAATCTTCCAGATTCAAATTGAATCAGACGACCAAGGCTTTTACTTGCTCCGCCCAGAGCACCCGGACTTGATTCTCTTTGCACCTGCATTCTATCGAGGTGTATTTGATGAAATTAAGCAGCAAAAGCCTTCACTGGAGATACTGCGCGGGCTGAAGCTACTTGAACGGCGAGACGGTTACAATTTTGATTACCATGACTTATCTAAGGACACTGATGACTTTGGTGTAATTGCGAACATGTTTTTCTTGCGGCAGAATGAGTTGCATATTCAATCACAAGCCGTTAGCATGCGTGCAGCATCAACGTTTGCAGCAACGATTATCATTCCAAATAAAGTGAACAGAGTTCAGGGTACAGTTGAAGTGTTTACTCGCCATATTCGCAGGTATAAAAATGAGATTCCGCCAGATAAGAAGACAGCCAGGGTGTTTAAATCAGTCCAAAATGCGCTAATAGAGAGTATTCCAAAGGACCACTTAAATTTGATAGCTGAATCCAGAACCGGTATTAAGATTATTGGAAATGCTCCTTTGGAGTGGATTCCCGTGGATGGTATACCGATTGGAATTAGTTCGGATGTTTCTCGAATAAATGCAACACCAGGAGATCTCTTGTTGGAACAACTAAAAGCTGTTCCAATGCGCGCCGTAAATGTAAGTCAATTCAAAGAATATCTACTTGTCTCCATGTATGAAAAAGATGAGGCATCCGGTTACCTCATGAGTGATGCTCTAAGTCGGCTGGCTAAAGAAAAGGGGTTAAAAGGGTTGCACCTGCGTCCGGAATCAACCCAGGAATTTCGGAAAGCTTTGCGAGCATACAAGGGCGCAATTGTTATCGTAGATTGTCATGGCGGGCATCCGGAGAAATCAACGGAAGGTGGCTTGTTTATAGGAGGGAAGCTAGAGGGAATTCGGGACTTGCTTAGGGATATCGAAATTCCGCCGATAGTAGTTCTGAGTGCGTGTGAAACACACCCTTTTGATAGATCTCATGTGACTGTAGCAAATCAGTTTCTCCGTATGGGCGCAATCAACGTTATTTCGACTGTATTGCCGATTTACTTTAAGAACGCTGCCGTGTTCTTGCTTCGATTGATGCTTAGAGCCGTTCAATATGGGAGTGATATTAACAGCCGCGGTGTTTCTGTTCCGTGGAGTAATATCGTCGGTGGTGCATTCCGCCAGCACTTGGCATTCGAGATTGCGATGGGGCTGATTACCCGTAGATTACTTCCGCCAATGACCGCATTGAGATTGCAGCAAGAAGCTGTTATCGATCTCAACTTTCCACCGAGAAGAGATTGGCTACATCGGCTCGGTGAGCGAGTCAAAGAAGCCGGAAAAATTAACGACGAAATTTGGCAGTCAACATTGGAGGATATTATCGCTACATCGGACACAATTCGCTACGTCAGCATGGGAAACCCGGAGTCAATCGTGTTACTTGATGAAACTGCGATCGATAGGATCAAAAAGGGTCATTGAGCGCCGATATTCTAATTTGCAGCTCAATGGGGAGTGAGCGTTTACGCCTTGAACCTGTCATAGAATGCTCGTCCAATTTTATGTGTCACACAATCAACGTTTTCTTGTCGGCGGTTTGACTGTTGCCGGCGGTTTGACCGTTGGCAGTTGCGTCTTCCAAGATTTCAATTCGGCTCTTAAGGTCTCAATGTCAGAAGCACAGGTATCCGTTGCACGCTTTAGCTCAATTTGGTTTTTCATTAACAATTTCACTTTTTCCGACTCAGTAGATTCCGTTGTTATATGTAACAGCGCTTCGTCAGCGAGTATTTTCGTGGAATAAGCCATCCACGCTGTACCGATAGCCAAAATCAAAGTGAAAAATGATAACAACCATGTGGCGATCTTAAGGCTTCGATTCTCATTTATTATGTCGTTAGACTGTTTTTGTGCAGCTGCCGCTGCTTCATCAGCACCCTTCGAAAAATCTTTAAGCGAGTTGACCAGTCCAGTTAATTGATCTGTAGTGTCGGTTAAAGATCGGTTGATAAGTCCGGCCGATTCAGTTGCAACCCTCGAGTGTTCAAGCATTGACTCCGAAAGAGAATCGAGTCTGCCAGATAATACAGCGGCACTGTTTTTGTTAAACGCATTGAGGGTCGAAGACAATTCTTTTAATTCATTTGTACTGCCATCTATTCCTTTAGACATAGTGGGCAGTGTAGTTGAATTTAGTTGACTAAGGATTTCGAAGAGCTTGCTGGCTTGTGCGGACTCTACACCCATAAGCAACGCTCTCATTAAGCCCTTGTACATTCCGGAGCTGTCGGGGGTGTTTGGGTTTTTCTGGTCTGTCATCATTGGCAGGCTCATGCCAATCAGCTCGTCGATTGTATATTTGCTAAATTGAGAGTGACCAGTTACACCGCTGCCCAAATCGAGTACTTTAAGAATTCTTGCAATGTCAATCTTGGTATAGTCTTCCTGAGGATTGCGCTCGTTCATTATTTTTCTGCACTGGAAATCCGCAGATGTGCAGTGCGAATGGTCTCCTTGAGCGCATTTTGACTTTGGACATCTATGTCCTAACTCGTCACACCAGGAATGATCATTTCTTGCGCATAGCTCATGTCTGATTTGCCAGTCTTCAAATCCCTTAGCTTGTAGATCTTTGATCAGCTCCTCGTTTTTGGACATCTCGACTCCTGTCACTGCCGTTTTTCATTGATAATAGGCCGCGATATTGTCCAATGCAATAGTCTTGGACGCTGCGCTGTCTGATAATTCCGGAAGAAAGCTTTGATACATGTTTCCAAGCCCTAAAGGTGTAAAAAATGTCGGTCTCTGGCTGGAAGCAGTAGCAACCTAGCCAATTAATCGAACTGGAATCGAGCATAGAAAAAGGCGGGAATTTCTCCCGCCTTTAAGCTAAGCTGCTGTCTTTTTAGTCTTTTTTTCTTTGCTGTCGGAGTCAGCGGGCTCCGGTGCAGGTTCAGCTTTATCGAGCTTGCTGCCGCAGAGATGGAAGCCATTTAGGATCACTACATATTTTATGACCTGGGTTCCGTCCTTGCGCTTGTAGTTTTCCACTGATACGCGACCGTTTATCACTATTTCGCGACCTTTGGTGATGTATTCCATGACTCGGTCAACGCTGCCGTTGAAGGCTTTCACATCAAAGTAGATGGCGTCGTTTTCCTGACCCTTTTTAGAATAGTCCTTCACAGCCACCGAGAACTCAGCCACGGTTGTGTCTTTTGCTGGAATTGATTTCTTGACTGGTGCATCCACTACGCGTCCGACAAGATTGATGTTGTTGTTCATGATGTTAACTCCTTTTGTTTCAGTGCTTCGTGCACCTCATAGCTCCATGTCTCACGCGCACTGGATATGGTGTCAGATTCAGATTATTTAATTGGGAGAACAACTAGATAGATCAAAAAGACATGAACCTACTCCTGGAACTAGCCTGTCCGAGGCATATGAGCAAATTGCATTGGTATGCCGGACATACATAAAACGCGGCGATAATATTTCCGCCGCATTCAATTTCGTCCAGCAGCCTATTGCAGATCCTGAGTTTGAGCCGACTACACAAAAGACTTCCAGAAGTAGCTACCTTAGAAGTCACATTGGAAGACCAGGAGCTAAATCAATCGAGCGTAGAGAAAACAAACTGTGCCAAATACAAAATAGCCGTGCACTACAACTGCTTTTTCTTGCACGGCGGCTAGAACAACTTGGTTTCAGTTTGCCACACTTGCTCGCAACAATTTCAAATCCTCTACCTAAGACATTCTAGCTTCACTCCCGATTAAAGAATTTGAATTTGACTCCATATCCAGTGTGCGTAACCTCGGGCTATGAGTTGCCTGAAGCCCTGACACAAAGGCAGTAAACGTTATGAGCAATGACTTCATTTTTGTCGGATGCGTTGTGGTTGTACCAGCCAGGAAGTCGGTTCCAGGAAAAGATAAAGCGCGGCGAGTTCTCGATTGCGTTGATTGATTATTCGAACAAGGGGCTGGATATGACTGCATCCTTCTGAATGTGAGAGCCTCCAACGACAGCGTGATCGAGTAATGGAATCCATCATCAAAGGTCGCGAAATAGTGATAAATGGTCGCGTATCAGTAGAAAACTACAAGCGCAAGGCGGGACTCAGGAAAATTTGCAGTGACCTAAATGGATTCCATCGTGCGATGGCAATCTCGATAAGGATGAATCGGCTCGTGAGCCTGGTGGCTTGACGGCAAAGAGAAAAAGACTAAAAAGACTGCAGCTTAGTTTCAGAGGCGGGATAAATTCCGCACTTTTACTGGCTCGATTACGCCACCTTATTCGGCACAAAAAAATAATTGGGCAGACTCTCCTGGAGCCTGCCCACATTATTATCTAGACATCCATGCAGCTATTTCAGCTTTGGCATCAAATGCATTTTCAGGCATTATAGCTTTACTGCGATCTGCAAGTTCGATAATTCTCACCCAAAGATTATTCCTTGAGCCAAAGCCAAAGGTCATAACCGTGCGAATCTTGAGATTTCCCTCAAGAAGCCGAAAGATCACATATCCATTTTCAGATGACTCGGCTTTTACTCCTCGTTTTTCTTTGTTCATTGATTTATTCTCCCAGCATTTGTTCCAAGTTCTTGCGTGCATGATGAATTCGCGTTCGCACAGTTCCAACTGAAATACGTTGTTTCTCAGCAATATCCGCGTAGCTGCAGCCCGCCGCTCGTAAGGCAAGCACCTCATTCTGATCAGGCGACAGCTTCTTCATTGCCTCGCACACTCGATTGATTCGTTCTTCACCTTGCATGTAATCAGCGGTAGGTTCAGACACATAGAACTGCGAATTAGGTTCTCTCGTAGTGCAGATTGAACCATTCTCGTTAACAGAAAGACTGTCAACCCAAGTTTTATACTTGCGTTCCTTGCGCATCAAATCATAAGCCGCATTCCGCACGGTGCGTCTCAAATAACTGAGAGGCACCACCGCCGGCAGCTTCGATCTTTTTGCCCACAGACTCAGCGCCACATCTTGTGTGAGGTCCTCCGCCCGGTCCGGCATTATGTAGCACGCCAACCGGTTTATCACTTTGTACAACTGTTCAACATTACCTTCAATTTCAATGATCACTTCAATACCTCTCGTATTCGTATGCGGCATCGGCGCCGCGCGAGAGACAGGGGTTCGGGGAGCGGCCGCGCAGGTCAATCCTTTCTGCTGCCGAAGCAGAGCACGTGGAACAAAGGATTGACTTGCGCGGGCTGCCGATCCCCGAAAATAAAAACCGCGGCAAAATTGGAGACCTGTCCTGCTCGTTCAAAGCAGGCAGCCAGAAAGTTGTCATCTTCCTCATTCACAAAGTCGCCACTTTGACACAAAGCACTTTCGTGAACATTCCGTATGCCATCAGATTGAAGAGCCAGAGCCATATAACAAAACGCCGCAGGCGTACCGCTGAGCTAAGCCGCCCGTGTGCGTGACGGGTTGACCACTTTGGTACACTCAGACGAACTCGACGGCACTGGGTAAGTCCGTTGCCCCCGAGTCGTGTCGCCGTCGCCTATCGTGGATGAACCAAAGTGAGTCAACCCGGGTGACCGGCAAAAATGCTGTTTTGAAAACGAGACTCCTTTCTCACTAGCGCCTCTCTGTATCCGCTCTGCACCATCGGTCCTGCTCACAATAACATTGCCAAAGAATATGCGGAAAAACCGGGTAAATCAAAAATGGGGCACCGGTTCTTAATCTATTTTTCCTAATCGTAAGATAGTCGGGACCTGATTCTATTACCAAATTAAACAAAATCTATAGGGGCGGCGAATTCCTTGGTGCAGAACGATTCAAATCCTATAACTTTGAATGGATTCTGCATGCTTTGCAAAAAGCGATTGGCAATCAGGAGCCATGTCATACCAAAATTTGTAATCAACTGGCTCAAAAGCATCAATGGAAATAAATATCTTCGCCTGATGAGTAAGCCGAATCAGCGGAGAGAGGATGGTGAAGTCGCAGCATTAGCCTGTAGTGTCTGCGACAACAATTTTAGCAAATTTGGTGAAAATGATTTTTCGGCAAAATTGTTTTTGCCATTTGTGAGCAACCTAGCCAGCAACAAGGTCTCCAATACATACAATTACGAAACCTGGCTGCTCTATTTTGCGATTTCGATGGCTTGGCGAGCTGCGGCTGTTCGTCTTGACGAAATACGCAAACATAATCCTCAGCACGCGCTCCAAACCGAGAAGGCTATGAGAAGGTGGCAGGGTTATCTGCTAAGAAAGCACAATGAAATACATCCGTATGAACATCATCTCGTTTTTCATACGTACTTTGAGAATGGTGCCTATGCTACCGGAGCTAACCGCGTTCTTTGGAGAGGAGCCACTGCAGGTGTATATGAACGAGAGAATTCTCTTTGTGCTTTCGCAAGACTTCCAGGAATGACATTTTGGTCACCAATTAATCCAACAAAGGCCAACGGGTTCAGCGGAACGAAAATTGATCAACGAGGGCGAATGGGACCACAAGTAATTTCAAATGAGATGTTTGACTCCTTCTTACATCAACAGATTAAAGTGATGAGCAATCTTAACTATAGCGAAAAACAGAAAGTCAAAATATCAGAAACGACGGAGGAACATCTGTCTAAACTAACTGACGATCAACGAGCGGCTGCGTTGATTCCATATCTTCTAGATGAGGAAATTTCAAAACGAAGAACTTTTCCTGGGATGCATTGGCTTACGGATGAAATTCTAGAGCAGTCCGAAAATGACCTCGAATGAGGTACCCAGTTCGTCATCAACGGTCAAGATTTTTGTTTACGAGATTGCTCAACCGGTCGCTCAATTCGATCATGGATTCAGCTATACTGGGGTTTTGAAAGGAGAGGACGAATCGATTGTCTGCCGATTCACTGCTAAATGAGTTTGTCTTGTCTTACGACCTACCGCGCTGCTATCAGATCGGTAGCTTCGCAAGACGAATAACTTTGTTTTCACAGCAAGTGCGGGCTTTCAATCTGGCATGGGCACTGCTTGCTTCGGGAACCGTAACTAACAAAGATAGCGTGGCTGTGATTGGAGCGGGGCTGGCAGGTCTTACGGTCGCTACTGCGCTCGCCATTAAGGGCATACAAGTTATTCTGTATGAGCGCGCTGCGGAGGTCCTTCATCTTCAACGCGGAAACCGCATTCGTTACCTTCATCCAACGATAATCGACTGGCCTAAGGAAAGCCAATATGAGTACAAGTTGCCGTATCTAAATTGGTTCCCTGGTTATAGTGACGAGGTAGCTGAACAGATTCTACGACAATGGAGGTTAGTTGAACACCTTGTAACTGTAAAGCCGTTTCACGATGTTAAAAAAGTCAGGAGAACTACAAACAATCAACTTGAACTGCTCTTTTCTGACAATGGCGATCAGCAAACTCATGACCTTGTCGTATTTTGTGTTGGGTACGGATTCGAAAGGAAATTGGATGGAATACCGTGGCGCTCTTACTGGCAAAATGATTATCTGAACCAATCAGTCCTAATTAAGCAAAAAAGGCGGTTCCTAATCTGCGGATGCGGAGACGGTGGATTGACGGACGCTCTTCGGCTCAAAATTAGGGACTTTGATCATGGCGCTTTCCTTGTTGACGTTTCACGTTCCTACTGTGACAGGATTGCCACCGACCTTTGCATGATTGAGCTCTTTGCAGAACGGCTTCGGAAGAGTGAGCTGGGGCAGGGGAAGTCCGAAATTGAAGTTGAGACTTTGATTAGGCAATTCTTGCAATCTGAGTATGAAAGAAAGAATCTGCCATCAGCTTTCACGAAACATTTGACTGGCTTGGAGCGAAAGGACACCGAAGTCACAATCAACAACCACGGTCCCTCTTACCTGTCGCTGAATTCAGCAATAATCAATCGAATCGCAATTCATGCGCTCGTGAAGTCGAATGCAATTGAGTACCTACCAGGGAGTCCATCACTGGCCAGAACCAATCCTGACGGTTCGTATCTCATGCGTATCCAGCATGGTAACGACACCGTAGAGCGAGAGTATGACGAAGTCATTGTTCGTCAAGGAGTGAATGCTACTATTGACCAATTCGCCCTAAGTGAAGAGCTCTTTCGGCTGAGAGCTGCAGCGTATGCATCAGAGCATGACATTACGAGACATGTACACTTCCCTAGCGACTTTTGGAAAACAGAGTTCTCCGGTATGGAGGATCGTCTCTTCGCGGGTGAGCCTGCATTGGAATACTCTGCATGGTTCTTAGTATCGGAAAAATTGACGAGTAGTTTTCCAGATTTGGAGCTAGCACATGAATTCATCTGTAAGCTGGTAAATGGTTCGGGCTTTGAGCTGGAGAAACTCCCTACTGATCAATTAACGGACAAAGATATCAGTCGATATAGTCTCCGACGCGGAAGTGACATTCTAGACTGTTCAGCGAGCACAATGCCAAATGCGGATGGAATTACTTTTGACTTAGCAGTTTGCATTTCCAGCATGTCTAAAGTTGCCATTGCTGCGTTTTTGGATCGCGAAATATCGCGATATTCGAGGTTCATATTAGTGCCCAGAGCTTCGATTCTAATGAATCTCTTTAATGCCGGAGCTAGCTTCGCAGATCTCTCAGTAAATATAGTCCCTTTTCCTCGCCCAAATATTACGATCGAACGCAGAAAAGGGATGTTCAACGCACACAATGTCGCTACGGCTATTAGGTGCATTGACATGCTAACAGATCGGTTCGTGAATTGGCAATGGTTTTACGACATGGTCGTCAATCCCACGCAGGATCGCGGAGACTAGCTAACTAGGCAAGTTAACTCTCGATTGCGGAATTTGCACCCGAATTTTGCAGAAGGATTTGTGTCCTCTGGAATCAACCGCACAAGTCGATTCCTCGTTCCCAAAAGCTGTCCCAAAAGCGCACTGATCAGCATATTCATGCGTGGAGCTGGTCATCTTCAATGCGCGTATGCACACACAACACATAAACCGCCCGTCCTAACTCTGGAGCGTACGAATCAAGAATCGGGGAAGTCCCGAACTATCCTCTAGTGGCGTCGGAATAGCTTACTCTTTTAACGGACAAGTCTGCTTAGTCATTTCCATAATCGTCGTAGTCATATTCTTTTTCGACATCGAAATCTTCGGGAATCTTCGCCGCATTAAGCTCGTCGCGCCCATTCAGCTTTAGATTACAGATTCTACAATGAAGCATTTCAGTGGAGTAGACCTCGATTATATATGCACCATCTTCATCAGAAAGATCCTGTTCCTCCCAGAAACTGCCGCCTAACAATGCCATACAATTGCAGGAAGGACATTTGAAATGCACTGTCCGATCGATTTCCTCGGCATTTTCAAACGCATCATATGTAGTGAAAGATTGAGAAAGCTTTACCGCAGCTTTGCGCTCTTCAGGTGTTGGATATTCCTTTTCAAACTTCGTCTTATGTCCTTCAAGCTTTTTTGATACTATAAGCCGGATGGGGCTCTGCTCAATATCCTCCCTTGCCTGAGTTGCACCAGGTTCACCAAGCCAGTCTTCCAAACTCTTATTTTGTTCAGCTAAGACAACCTCACAAATTCTCCAAAACTTCCCAAGCCATTCGTCCCTCTTCACTCCGACATACGGCAATTCCCCGGAGTGAAGTTCTGCATTTCTCCTGTCGGACAATATCTTGCACCAGTGTCCTTCTTCCGCAGTAAAATTTTTGACTACGCTGGCAAGTCGAGCAAAGATCGCATTTGCTGCAGCAGTTTTGGGTCTAGTCTTGATACCATGAGTAATACCGCAAGCTGCGAATACGGAATTCTCCTCCACATCAGCTACTAATACTGGATGAATGAAGGCAAGTGTAGATTTTCCCAGCAATTCCAAACTTAACGCCGCCCAAAGTTGAAATTCTTCATGTTGATTATTTGCATCGTAAGCAAGACCTCGCTGAACATAGGTTTTCGATTTTAAGTACAGCGTATCAGGATCAAATGCCGGTATTCTGTTCATCTTATTTCCTCAATCAACACTCTTATCAGTTCTCGATCACTGTCTTCTTCTTTCGAACTGGCACGGCCGTGTAGTATCCTCCAATTATCAATAATCAAGATTCGACCTTGCGCCCAATCAATTTCAATTTTGGGCGAAACCTGTACGGCTGTCTCAACGCAGAGCTGCGCATCGCGGGCAATATTTCCGAAAGGTACCATGCATTGAAAATCCACTCTGATGAAGCCCAGTCTATGATCAATAATTTGCGACAAGAAACTTTGTTTGCCGCGCACTATTTGAAAGACACCGTTCCGAATTGATTCGCAATCTGCATTTGTCAAGTTTAGAGAGTCCCAATGCAACAATTGAGTTTTTCGCGCGCCCCGGCCAGGGGCAACACACGCCAGCACGACATACCTTGCCGGTCTGAACCAGTGGGCGGTGTCAGTGTGCAGCGGAAACATACCAACTCCAAATCGTGATGTGAGACTGTTTGGATAGCCAGTTTTCGAAGGGCGCAAAGTGTAAAATTGGTCGCAACCATTTCGATGTGGGACTGGACTGCCCAATGCAGTTGCTATATCAGTGAGGTACTCTTTCAATTTGGAAGACTCTACTTCAAGCAGCTGATATCCATGGACATTCAAATGCCCAAAGTCGATCGATGGTTGGAGATGGATTTCAGTGTTATTCAAGGATTTTTCCGAGATGTATTGAAGTTGTCGAGAATTCTAACAGTTGCCACACTTCGAAAAGTCGCCTTGAAGCAACACTTCACCTGACATTGCTTGCAGCTTTGGGTGCAATGATAATCACAACTGGCATCTGACCATCGGTGGATTGAGCCAAATCTGATTCCAACGCAATTGGATTTTTTATGTGATGGTCTGGATCGTACACAAAACAAACAAGTTGCTTGCAATCTGGGTGAGTTCGATACCGTTCCTTGTCTATGATCAATTGATTTGCGACTTCTTTTTGCCCGAGCCCCTTCCTGGTCATCTTAGCTTCGATCATGATTTTTTCGCGCTTTAGCAAAAAATCAGTTCTTGAAGTGGTGCCTGCTTTACTCGGAGTGCACTCTTCTGGACGTACATCTTCAAAGTGAAGGTTTAAAAGCGCATGAACACAGTCTTGAACGTCATACTCGTCCTGGATTTCTATAGTGGTTCTATTATTGTATCGGTCTTCCAACGTCAAGACGAAAAGGGGAAATCTGGAAAATAGACGCTCTAGAAGTGCAATAGCATCGCGTTCGTGTTTGCCAATTTGCCAATTAATTGCTGTCGTACTTTCGACGAAATGCTGCACAATCGCATTTGCGGAAAGCAACATGAGCGCCGCCGCCGCAGTGTCGGTTTGAATTTCAACGTTAGTTGCAAGTTTGCTCAAAAGCAGTTGTTTCTCGCGATCATCTTTTTCAACTAGCCCAAGCTGCGTTGCCACCTGTTTCTGAGAAACATTTAGCCAATAAATCAATGCCAATTCTGAAATGCTCATTTGCTCCAGCGGAGGCAGTGATACAAAAGACCAGTTAATGTTAATGTTGAACTGGCTAGCTGCTACCCTAGTTAACGCAGTGCTCCATAGGTCTTGTTGAGAAATCCGCGGCTCACCGTTCTTGAAGAGATTGCTAAACCACTGCTGTTCGGACGTAGATAATGGCAGCTTGCTCGCTCCGAGGCAAATGCCTAAAAGTTCAACAGGTCGAAAAAAAAACGAATTACGGTCAGCTGGAAACGGATCGCGGCTCATTAGCTTAGTTAGGGCGGTATGCCAGTTTTGCTTGAAAGAATCGCTCACCGGAACAAAGTCCAAAAGAAAACCAGCAGCAGATAGTGTTGGGGCTTCTGAGAGCCGAGCCTGATTTACATCAGATTCTGACCATTTTGGATGTATTAAATTTGCGGGAACCAGGACTCTTGCTGCAAAGCCAGTATCCGGTGAGAGCTGATCAATGGATTGCTGAACCAGGCTTTGTAATGCATTTACTTGTCCGGCAAATATGGTCGGAAAAATACCTTGCTGCATGTTATAAGAACCACCTGCTGGCTCGGAGCTTGGAGTTGAGCATAGTTGGCGACCAGTCTTGCAGGCTGCGAAATCGGGCCAGTAGTTTTGCGATCATTTCAGAGTAGTATATTGTTACGGGCTTTGCTGCCGGCAAAGTAGACTTCCATGAGAGGGCTGTGAATTTCAATACTTGTTCTGAAAGATACTGAAGGTCCCTGAATGTTGAAAGGCGATGCAGCCTTACTAGGATTGGTGCTGGAAGAGCTGAGGTCTTTCGCTTGATCAGCGAAGGACCATTTATCGCCAGCAGTCGGGAGAATGTACTGATCTCAACGATTGTGCCTCTCGACGGAACAAAAACGCCTTTCTTCCGCCCATTTCTACGGGAATAAATACCCAATTGACGTTTGTCCAGAAGGAGAAATGGATGTTCGAATGACAAATCAATAAAGGCAAATTCTATTGATTGCTCTTGTGTCACCTGCTGTACGGCTTCATTGATAATTTCTGCAATTTCCACTTTTTTCAGCGGTTTGAATGAGTGGAATACAAGACGGATCGTGTCTCCGGGCTGCCAACCATTCCGGTTTTTTATGTCCTTGAGAATTTCGACCACACTTTCTTTGAGGACGATTGGATAGTCGGCAAATGAGCAATCTCGTGAAAGATTGCCAAGCAAATAATTTCCATCGCCTCGAAAAACTGTTGTTATTCCGACAAATCTCTGCCGTTGCTGAAATCTGCTACCTGATAGTTCACAAGCGCCGATTCCTATTACCAGCTCATCATTAATCGTAGAATCATGATCCACCGTCCACGGTGTTCCGTTCATTTTTGCGTACATGGCAGTAGCGATATTTTGCATTGAGAATTGGAGACTCTCAATCGATGCCGATGCCGTGCTCCTCTTTATCTCTTGTGTTGGCACGCCTGCCATAAGAAGAAGCGACTTGGTATGCAAATATGGGCTTAGTACATCCGGGAGCTGGGAATGCTCATCAAGAATAAAGACTAGCGCCAAATCAGGGAGACTGTTGGGTGCGCCAGTAGCAAGTTGATTTTCAATGATCTGCTTATATAATTTGTGAGGCTGCTGAAGTGAGTTAGCAAGCCAAGGGATTGGGACCAATCGAAATTGTGGATTGCTCAAGCAAAATAACTTGGAAAAGCCTCCGGCATATCGAGAGTTATTGATCCCATCGCGAAAATTCGAAAGAAATTTTTCTACTACTCCCTGCATTGAATCCGGAAAAACGACCCAAACAACCGGACTTCGTCTGGCCAAAGTATCTCGACTAAATGGTCCATACTTCTGAATGCCAGCCCATGCTAGCTGGCTTCGCTTTGTTCTGGCTGCATCAAAGCAATACTCGGTCTGTGAGGCTGACAACACTGCAGAATGATCTGGCAGATTCTCGACACAAATTTGGTCCTCAAGTGTACACGACAGTCCACCGAATAACTCAAGTGTTCCCTGCTTTTTGAAGTATGCGCGAAATTTTTCTAGCCGTTGCGAGACTGCTTCTCCAGGAAAAAGATTCTCGTCAAATTTCTCGAGATCTTGCTCGAACCTTTGATACAAGGACGGCGAAAGCAGCTGTTTTAGACATCTTGCAAAAACTTGCTTTGAACCTTCTAGCATCACTTCGTTGCACGGAATCTGTTTCAGCATCGGAGAATAGGACTCATCCAATTCCACAAGATGTCCATTAACCGACCGAATCCTTCCAACAAGCGAGCGGTGCTCCTGCGTTTGCCTGTACTTTACGTGCAGCCCAGCAAGATCTATGCCGGCTTGATCCAATTGATCTATTTGAGCAAGGATTTCCCACTGCGACTGGAATCTAATAAGTAAACAAAGTCTGGGCTGACCAGGATGAGCCGTGATTATTCTGGTATCAATCTTGTATTTTGGCTTAATTTTGAAAAAATCCATGAGCGGAATGGCTTCTTCCTGCCCGACTTTGACAGCGCCAAGCGCTTTATCGGAAGGGATTGCAATGGACAAAGGTCTAACGGAAATTACTTGAAAACCGGAAAATCTTTGCGGTAATTGTCCATTTATGCAAGCGGAGATCATTTGCAAGTGATCACAGCATTCCAGATTTACCAACGAATCCGAATAAGACCACGACTTTGGCTCCTTTGGCAGAATATAGATCTTTCCTGCCTTGGAGTAGACAAAGGCATCGCCACCAAACTCTGCACGCGTTGTCTCAATGGTGTCAGCATTACTAAATTCACGAATTGCAGCTTGAAATGTTGGCGACGACAGCACGAGTTCGAAAGCATTCAACATGACCTTGTCGGTGTTTCGAATTTGCTCATAATCAGAGGACCCAATAGAAGTAGTTGATTTTGAATGTGCTAGATTCTGAATGGACATTAAATGATCCTCCACTGCTTATGTGGCATATATCGCTCGAGGCAAAGATCTGCATGTTGATTTACTGAGAAAAATCACTTATTATTCAGTGCGATATATGTATGCGCTAACCACCAGATGGCGGCGGGCGACTAATTTCGACAATACAAAACACTAAACTACCCGTTCCTCGGTGTCATTTCAACTGGCATTCTGACGATTGTGAGTACTCACGACGGACGGGATATAGAGTAGATATCGAGCCGGGATTGAAGGCGTCCTATCCGGCACCGTATTCGGTATCAAACTCATATACCGAATTGTGTATATTTTTGTGAAGACTGTCGTTAGGTTCAGAAATTCACTCTGCAATGCGATTTGTCATAGCAATAATCTGCCCAGCCGTTCCCTGCCATGTTAGCTTCTAGTAGATTTAGATAGCCAAACAGTCCGATTTGCCAGCTGTCGTTATTTTGACGAAATCATAGTCCAGGAGGCAGCTTGCTCCAAGGTTATTTTCTTGTCTTCTTTCGAGCAGGACGCGGATTACTTGCTTCTACGAGCTTTTCGTTTTCCTGATCCTTTGCCTGTTTCTTTTGTTGTTCGAGTTCGAGCATCCAATTCGGAAGATTTCTTACGGCTTCCGCTGCCATTGCGAACTCCTGTAGTACTTGCTCTCTTTTTCTCATTAGACACGTCCTTTTTTTGCTTTGGCTGCTCTTCCGCTTTGAAAAAGTCATGCATCATTTCGTTGAGGAATGACTCTTTGGTGACATAAGACTTTGGATCTTCGGACAATCTTGGGGCTGCTGGAACCCACTTAATAACAGCGCCCTTCTCATCCTTTCTCTCAATTTTTGACGAGTCAAATAGATAAAGATAAAGGCGTGGCGCTATTCCGACAAATGACTCGAAAATTACGTGAGTTATTGGTTCAATAATGAGAGGTTTTGATTGCGGCTTTGACTGAGGCTTTGGATCGATAACCGGATCCACTGCTATTGAATCAGGATATAAATCAGGAGTCAGAGATTTGGGGTACGGATCGATATATACAACTCGAGAGACCCCCGCCGCAACGATGTGCCTGGCACACTCATGACACGGAAATGTTGTGCATACTAGAGTGTTTCCATCAGTACGTACGCCTCGGCGAGCTGCATCCATAAGGCAAGCCATTTCGGCGTGCACAGCTCGAAAATATGCAATCAAAGACATCAACTGAGCACCACTCAAAAAAGACTTCCCTTTGGAGAACGTCTCATCAACCAGTTTATCTATGTCCTTTGATTTCTTACTTGGATCTAGCCAATTGTCCTTGCTAAGACGTTGCAGGAGATCTCTCAGAAAATTTTTCTTGACCTCTGCGTTAGAGTCTTGTCCACGTTTGAAGTCTCGCAAGTCAGGATCATCACCTGGCCAATACTGACCGCCACCAGCTCTGGGAACTTCATTTGTACCTACAGAAATGATCTCTCCTCTCGGCGTGGAAATAACAGCTCCAACTTGCCGGCCCAAGTCACTTGAGCGCAACGCTGCTGCTCGCGCTTGAAACATCGAGAATTCATCAGGAGTCGGAGTGTGAAATGGATACCCAAATAGTAACTGCACGAATCTGGTTATTGAAGATTTTACTGATTCTCGCCCATCAACGTTAATGAAAACATCTGCTTCTGGAAATGTATCTTGTACTCGCTGTCCAAGGCTTACGCCTTCTTCATTCTTGTCTTTCTCAATTAGTTCTTCTGCAAGGCGCCTAAATTTTTCCGATTTGAGCTCATAATTTGATTTAGCAATCAGATCTGACAGATGCTTTACTCGTTTTTCTCTTGGAGAGTAACCTGCAATTAGAAAAAAGGAATTGCCATAGATACTCCGAAGGGTTGCTACTTCATCGGGATGCTTTAATTGATTGAATATGTAGGCTGTTTTAGGAACAACTTTCGGAACTTTTGAAACCGATTCTTGATTCAATTTTCTGCGTCTTGCCCAAACATCGCCAACCCCCATCAAAGCGACAGCATCTCCTCTGCCCATCTTTTTGCGCAAGTCGGTGCCAGCTGCCATTCTTTTTAGGTAGCGATCGTGGGCGTCGGACGGCTTCTCGCCTTCATCCAGAAGTTCGCTGAGTTTGATTCGTTCAGAATTATATTTTGCATCAGCTAAGGCTTCTTCCAACATTTCAGTGACCAACCCTAAATCTGTACCGATAGCAGCAACCAAACCAAAGAAAAGCTCTGGTCTAGGTTCGAGCAAAGTTTTGGAGGAGCTCAATCGACGAATCCTGGATTTTGGAAAGCAATTCATTATACGATCAAGACAACCAGCAAGTGCTGAGAGTCTTGGACGTAAACCGACTTTCCATATCGAAACAGCTCAGGCGAAATATTCAAGTGATATGTACAAAAGCACCAACCATTCTAAGATCTCAATAATACATACATGCGTATGGTTTGTCAATGTTTCTTTGTGTTTGAATAGTTTTCCGCAATGGAACAAGGTTTAGCCGAGAAACCTTGTTCCACAAGGGATTCGCTATTTGATGGCTATTTGACTGCTAATTTAGCCTGTTTAGGCAAGGCAGTCGGGTTCTCAAGTACTAGCTGCCTGAGCTTTCAAATTGCCGCGTTTCATTGTTCTCTCATAATCTTCACGACGAATCTTCGCAATCCTAGATCGATCGGCCGCACGTACTACGACTCCCTCGGGAATCCCTTCGGCGGACTCGTCCAAAGTGCACTGTGTTGATCCTTGAGACATCAGAAAATCATAAATCGCATTCAGTTCAATTGGGAGACTTGATGCATCCAAATCAAACAGTGCCGGCACTGGAGTGAACCCTGCATCGTTTGCTACTTCGCAAAGTTGATCTACATGGACAAATCTCTGTCCACCGTTGTCCCGCCAGTGAGCAATTCTTTCTGCGGGTAATGCAAAAAGCTCGTCATAGTTTTCGATTGAAACAACGTCGAATAGTCTGAAACTTACTTTCCCCTCTTTTGTGTAGTTCTTCGCCGCCGCACCAATTGATTTACCGAAAACTTCAAGGTAGTACACCTTAATTGAGTTCACACTACTCAATTTCGAAAACTGCGCTTTTACAACTTGCCGGACAGCATCAACGATGCCCATGGCTGGATTCCCGATCAGGTCACGGCGTTCCCAGAGCAGATCTTCACGGCTACCAACCAGTGCGCTCTGATCCGGACAAAAGATCAGGCGACAGTTTGTGCCGTCGATTTTTTCTGTGCCAACGACACGACCTTCAAACGGGATTTGCACGATATCCTGGAGAATGCCTTTTTCGCCCAATAGGTGATAAGTCAGTATTGAAGGATACTTGGTCATGCTGTTTAGCTTGCTGAGATCAGTTTGCAGAATGTCGAAACTCATGAGTCCACTCCTGGGTGAATTTGAAATTGATTCTAACGACACTGTGAGGGTGGGGATCGAACCCACGACCTTGCGCTTAACAGGCGCCCGCTCTACCGCTGAGCTACCTCATGAGTAACGTCAAATTAAATTGAGGGGCGTATTGCCTCATCTAATAATTACCCCTTTTGAATACCGTTTGACTCAACATCTTTGACACTATTTACGATCGTTGACTCAAGCAAAATGACACTTTCAATTTGGAGTTTTGATCTGCGATTTTCTGCGATTAGCTCACACCTCCATTCTCTTAGCCTACGCTGAAGTGTTCTTAGCAAATTGTCTTTGAACTTCCCCGGGTTTTTATTCTGCAGAATTCTCAAAAGTTCTTTTGCTGTGATGTGGGGATTAAGTTTGACGATCAAATGCAGCTGCTCTGCATCATCTTCAAAAGGATCAAGTCTTGTTCGCCATATGTGTGGCTTGCGAGGCTTTCCCGATTTTCGGTACTTCCGCTTTGGGGCTTCAGCAGGAATAGGAATGTGCTTGCTTGGCTCAGATGTATATGGCTCACAAGCTGGCATCTGCGCAGCGTCTGAACGGTGAGATGAAAGTGGGACAGAGTCAAATGCTTTTTCTTTCGGCTGCCATGCGTGCTGCCAAAATCTATCTTGCAATAATTCAACTTCACGGAGCAAAACCACCGGATCTATCGAGGCGTAGACTTTTTCCAATTCTGCTTTCTTCTGGTCTGGAACATGTGGTGACCCCGAAAGGCGTTGATATGGTGTCATCGCCTTATCATATTTTTTCTGTGTCTTTGCACCGGTGCGAGATTTTTCCATCAATTTCAATGACGGCTGGAAGAAATTTACGTACAAACGCAAAGCGCCATACAAGGCAGTCAAATCTCGCCAGGCTTCGACGCCTTCGAATCGATCATATCCAATCAATCTTCGGACTATGGAACCATTTTTCTCTTCTACATGTGCTTGATCATTTTTCTTGTATGCTCGACCGCGTGTGAATGTAATTTCGTTTTGGCGACAATAACCCAGAAGCTGGTAGTTGATGAATTCCGAGCCGTTATCTGTGTCCAGCCCTAGCAGTGGCACGGGCATTTCTGCACGAAAACAATCTAGAGCATTTATCACATCGTGGTCTGAGCGACGAAGTAATGCTGCAAATTCCGTCCAGCCCGATGAGATATCGGTCATCACCAAGGTATTCAGAAAACTACCTTCAGCTCGGTCTCCACAATGAGCCACCAGGTCAGCCTCAAAGAAACCTGGTCTGGCTTCATTCCAATCAGCGAATGTTCGAATGGGAATGCTGCGTTTTAACAGACTTCCTGAGCGGGTTGTGCTCGTTCCAGATTTACGTTCCGCTCTCTCCGCTTTGAGTAGCCTATCTATCGATGCAGGACTCATTCGCAGAAGACGTTCCTTTACTTCCGGAGGAACAGAAAGGTGTCCGCAACGTTCGAGAGCTGAGAGTAATTCAGCCAAGAATGGATGCAGTCGTTTCGAACAAATTTGATTCGCCGCTCTCCAAAGCGTTGCAAGAACCTGTTGCACTTCCTCGTCATATTGTCGGTAACGATTTCTTTGTTGCGCCTTGGGTGGTTCTGGCTTCTTATTCATCAGCTTCAATGCGTACTTCCTGTCGTAGCCAGTTGCAGCAATGAATCCGTCAATTAGCTTGACGCGTTCCTTCCACGAGGCGTTCTGATATCGCTCTCGAATTGAGTGCAGAAGTTCTCTGCGCGCTTTCAAACTCACTAATGTGCTCATCTAGTTTCCCTAAATTAGTTGAAAAGGGTGTCATTTTAGATGAGGCAATACTGTGCAACTCGTGTTCTTTTTAATGAGTCAATGCGAGGTTCATTTCTAATTGTCGTTGATCACCTCACATTTTAGATGCATGCGTAACAAGGTTCACCGCCGCGCGAAATTGCTCCGGCGAATGAGGACGGAAGATATGGGTGTAATGAGAATGCCCCTAAAAACATAAAGCCCGCGAGTCTGGTGACCGCGGGCTTTGAAGCTTGAAGAAACAAATTCTCTCAATCAC
Organism: uncultured Candidatus Obscuribacterales bacterium; assembly: GCA_964546815.1. Lineage (GTDB taxonomy): Bacteria > Cyanobacteriota > Vampirovibrionia > Obscuribacterales > Obscuribacteraceae > JAIEPM01. The sequence goes on from CAZJLR010000005.1 coordinate 20,998, forward strand.
CCGCGCGAATTCGACAAGGATTATTTCCCTTGCCAGAATTATTTATCGGTTGATTATTTGTGTAGAGAATCATGATCTGATTTTCCTGAGCGACCTATAGCTTAGTTCAGTATAGCTGGATGCATTCCAATTGAATAGGACTTACACGGTAAATTTGCATCAATTGTTCAAACTTGCCTTCAGAAAGATTACGGAAACAACGAGATTGAATGCAGCCAAGGTTTGATGATCTGTTCCTTGCGCCACGCGGGACTTCGCTGTGACCGGTGCAACAGTCTATGCAATTTCGCATACACATCCTCTGGCGAGTGAAGCACCAACGCCTCATCCCAAAAATCTCGCCAGTGTCGTTTGGTCTCTTTTGCATATTCAGCTGCCCAGTATGCTTCAGCACGGTCAATCTCCGCCTGCTTTTTTCTCTGCTTTTCTTCACGGTCCTCTATTTGCTTCGGATGATCGAAGAGTCCCCAAGCTTCGCACTGGGTGTAATGTCCAGTTTCAACAAACTGGAGTCGCCTGCTGCTGATTTTGCCTTCCTCTCTTAGTGATTCAAGAACTCGAGTAAGTTGTTCCGCCTTTATTTTTGCACCAAAAGCTCTGTACATCTGAGATCTCATGCATTCTTGATTGGAGAGAAGCTTTAGCAGGCGCTCTCTGTAGTATTCATCATCATGTGAATCAACGTACATCTGTCATCCAAAAATTCTGTTTGCCGAGCAGCCGGTTAGTCGTCCAGGATTTCCGATTTTGATTTATAGCTGAGCATGAGTTCATGCGCTTTCTCGCGAGCCAATCGCTCTGCATCTTTAACCGTGTGGGCATATACAGTCAAAGTAGTTTTGAGATCCTTATGGTTCATCGCACTTTGGATAAGTGCGACATTTGCACCAGTGTTTGCCATTGAACTGGCAAACGATCGGCGCAAATCGTGCAAATGGAAATTCTCGATATTTGCTCGCTCCAGAATGTTGTGCCAAGAACGCTTAGGCTCAACTAAATGTCCTGTCGCACTTTTGTCAGAATGAAAAACAAACTTGCTTTTCGATTTGTTTGCTTTGTTCCGGCGCTCTAGAATCTCCAGTTCTTTCAATGTGAGAGGCAATATTTGCGCTTGTCCGTTTTTTGTTTGCTCACCAGGAATGGTCCACGTGCCCGCTTTTAGATCTATATCTGCCCAGCTCATTGCAAGGACATTCGACTTACGCGCGCCGCAATACAAAAGGATGAGAACAAAATCTTTGATGTCCTGATCCTGCTCCTCTTCTACTGCAGTAAAAAATCGTTCGAATTCGTCGGCCTGCAAAATGCGAACTCTGCATCTTTCGACAAACATTGTCACCGTTTCGGTTGGGTTGTCACCCTTATAGAGTTTCCATTCCACTGCCTTGTTGTATATAGCTCGCAAAAGCTCAATAGCGCGGTTTGCTGCGTATTGACCGCGAGTATCGCCAATTGTTCTATGAAGCAATTCCACATCGTCGCGATTCAGGCTGCTCAACTTGCGGTGTTTCCAATGTGAAAAGCTGCGTTCAAATTGCTTTTGAATTTCGTCATAAGTCTTTCTGCTTTTCTTAGCATGTCGCTCCAGGTACTGATCGAAAAGCTCACCTAGTGTTATTTCTGCTAATTCAGTTCTGCGCGATTCAGCGAGATTCTTTCCTTGAGCGACAGATGAGTGGAATTCGCTTGCTTTGTCGCGAGCCTGCTCAACGGTGAGTTCCGGAAATCGGCCAAGGAATAGTCGCTCAGAGTGCCCATGGATTTTTCGTCGCACATAAAAGCTTTTTGCGCCGTGCTTCGAGACTTGAATATACAGTCCTCGCGATTTTGTGTCCCAATACTGTTCCTTCTCCGACTTCGCAGGAGGAAGCTCTTCTATCTTTCGCTTTGTTAGATTGAGCCTTCTTTCATCCTTTTCCTTTTCGCTGGTCATAATTCTTCGCTCTCCAATTATGGATTTGTAAATAAACGCATGGAAGTATTTCATTTGCAAGTGGGGCCCCCAGTGGGCCCCTGAGAATCGCATGGTTAGACCGATTGGTTACTGACCATTAGGTCGGATTTCGATAACCATGTGGTCAAATTGCCGAACCATTAGGTCAAAATCCTCCGGAAAGAAATTGTCAAAAATTATGTCCAACCTTTTTTCGAATTGAAATTTCCAAATTTAGCGACCACATGGTTGCTAACCAAAAGGTCGTTATGTTTTTCGGAAAATTGAAAATCATTTCCATTTTTGGTCCTTCAACTTCCCCATGTGGTCAATTTCAGGGGCCCCTTAGGGGCCCTTTTTAGCGGAATTTTCGGCTATCAAGAGAAAACTCGGTCAAGCGCGCAATCCGCCAGAATGCCTGACAGCATAGCACTTTCGGAAGTTTAGGGAAAGTAGAGAAATTGTCAAAAATGTAGACGATAATCGTAAGCCGTATGACTACGAACCATGAGGTCGCATGTTCGAATCATGCCGGGCAGGCCAATCGAAAGACAGAGAAAGAGCGGTTCCCGAGTCGGGAGCCGCTCTCTATTTTAGGTAAGCAATTCATCTCAGGTATATGCTGGGTACAATTTGACGGAATTTATAATTCATCCGGCTCATCGCCAAGCTGCGGCAGAATTTCTACCAACTCAGACGGCAGCTCCTCTGCCTTTATCACCCCATCCCTGACAGCCGCAGCCACAAGTATGTCCTCCAATCCAGGCCCACCCATTACATAGCGAACATAAAGATCCTTTGCCGGACCCTGGTGGAATTTGTGAATCGCCTGTGTCAACTCAAAAGCATTGACTGCACCGCCCTGCCATTGCTGAAATTCCCGATAAAGCTTAAGTAGTTCAGCCTCTAAATTCCGCTGATAAACAATTTCGCACCAGTAATGAAGCATTCTTTTCAGGGACTTCGATTGCGTTTTCATGATCACGTTTTCCTTCCCTCGGAATCTCTACTTTGGATTTTCCCAAATTTTCAATCTGTTTATCAGGAATAAACAGCAAGGAATTTGCAGCCATCATTTGATACCAGGACAAAAAGGAAATCCGATATAAATCGATGATTATGATCGGCAAACGATACCACAAGCGGTATTAACGAACGAGGTAACAAATCAGATAGAATCTGCGATGCTTCACTTCTAAGCTTTACTAAAAGAATTCACAAGAGCTGGAGATATGCTTCAGTCGCTGACAGCAGTGCGGAGAAGCTTGCCCCGATTTTCTTGAGTGACCCTTCGCACGGAAATCAGAAGATTAAAGTAACGCCGAAGCATCAACTTCCTAAGGCTTCGCACCTTGTTCCACTGCTGCTCCTGGGTTGCACGAAATATGTGTTATCTCAGTTTCCTAATAGAATCTTCAATTGATTTCAATGATATTGACTCCCAATAGTGAGCCTGTCCGGCGGCTCCGATACTGTATTGGGTTCCATCTTTGCGCAGGTGGAGATTTAGCCTAGCACTGTTGATGTGGGATAATAGTAGAGAATTTAGAGGACTTAGATATCGACGCCCGACTCTCAGGAAAAACAGAAATCACCATGGAGATGGCAAAAATCGAAGATAAGTATTTGGACCAATTGAGAGGGGCGGGGTTGTTTGTTTCCCCACCGTATTCGCCAACTCACGGTTTTCCGGACGGAGTTAGGGTTGGAAAACCAACGTCAACTCGGGGTAATGCAATACCTGGACATCAGGACGGTTACATAGTAATAGGCGATGCACCTTTGCCCCCAGAAATGGATGCACCAATGGTGGTGCTCTTCTCAATGAACAACAAGTGGATTGTATTTGCCGTAGATTGTTCCGGCGGTATGGGACTGGGTGACTTTCAAAATGAGTGGACCACTCCGCAAGAGGCTATCCAAGACATTTTGGATTTCTATCTTGGCGATCCTAAACGGATGAATTTGAAAGCTGCTCGAATTGCTGAAGTAGAAAAACGTTGTTCAATGTAGAAACTGAATAATGAGGGTAGCAATGAAGATATCAGACGAACACCTTTCAAAGCTCCGCTCACGTGGACTTTTTGCATCGCATCCATTTGGAGCCTTCCTCGGTGGCGTCTGGGTAGTGAAGCCCACATCTACACAAGGTAATCATATTCCTGGTTATTCAAATGGAGGGTTCATAAGTCTCGACGGGGCTCCGCAGTGCCCCAACAGTGATGCACCAATGCTTAAGTTCATTTGTGTCGCTGAGAACCAGTGGCGGGTTGATGGGCAAGACTGCGCCGGTGGTATGGGTCCAGCTGATTTCATCAACGAATGGACAACAGCTGAAGATGCCATCAATGATATTCTCGACTTTTATTTTGGCAATAAAGATCGCATAGACAAAAAGGCTGCAGAAAAGGAAAAGTTCAGAGCACGTCGTGAAGCGAGCAAGAGAATCGAGCCGTAAGATCGAAGATTGTATGTGGCGGCTTTGTGCGGAGTGAGAAATCAGATGGCTCAAATCGACGAAAAATATTTAAATCAGCTTCGTTCTGCAGGTTTGTTTACTTCTAATCCGCTCGGCGCATTCGCGGGCGGCGTATGGGTTGTGAAGCCAACGACTACACCTGGCAATAATATTCCAGGTTATTCCAGCGGTTACATAAGCTTAGGAGATGAGCCACTGTGCCCTGATAATGATGCACCAATGCTGAAGTTCATGCATCGAGATGACATCTGGATCGTAGACGGGAACCTATGTTGCGGAGGAATGGGTCCATCAGATTTCATTGACATTTGGAAGACACCAGAAGAAGCAGTGCAAGATATTCTCGATTATTATTTCGGCGATCCGGCGCGCATGCAAAAGGTGGCTGTCGAAGAAGAGAAATTTCGAGAGCGATTAGAAGCGTTTAGAAAAGAGAAGGCTGGCGAATCTCAATCGGCGGAATGAGAATTAGGAGTAGCGTGATGGATCCCAAAAATTGCTGCGACAAAAATCCGAGGCTGGTTTGCTGCAACCATGGTGAAGTACTCGATTTGCAAGGAGAATGCCAGCGCTGCTGCTCACTGCGAGAAAGCCCCTTAGCAGAGCCGGAAAAGAAGAGGCGGATGCTTGCATCAATTTTGAGAAGCGCAAGAGAAAACAAATGCAATTGGCGCTTGGTCGAGAATGCTGAACGACAAGCTGATGTATTCGGGCTGACGACTGATGAGATCGATTCTGCAATTGACGCACAGTATTTTCGTCATGAGGCACCCCTTATCGATTTATCGGAGGAAGAAAGCCACGCCGTTCTTAAGTTAGAAAACGCAGGGCTCACCTGCTCGCGAAACATCTTCGGTCCTTTTCGGCAAGGCTTCACAATCACGAGACCGAAGAGTATTCCAGGGAATTCACGATATAGCTACAGAGACATAAATAGTGAGGATTCGGATGCTCCTATTGCTTGGGTGTATCCATCTTCAAATAAAAAATGGTATTTCGAAATTGGTTGTTTTGCAGGTGCCCCTGGAGCCTTCGCACCAGGTGACTTTGTGAACGAGCACGACACTCTGGCGGAAGCAGTGGCTGATGTTTTAGATTACTATTTTGGCGATGAATCGAGAATGAATCCACCGGAGCTTGCAAACGTAGAGCAGCTCAGAGCGAATGGAAAATACAGCGCTGGTAAGGACGGTTCCTGGTTAGCGTTATCTGCGCTGCGCTTCGTCAATTCTTTTTCTTCATCGGTCAGTTTTAAGATCGGCTGATCGTAGCTGAGTCATTCCATTGGCATACCTTTTTTTGTCCGGAGATGCTAAATCTCATTCCTCAATTGACGGCGCGATTCCTAGCTCCGGTGCCATCCAGCCGGCGACTTTGCTGCGTCGTTTTAACTTCGGTTCGACCTGACGACACAGCTCTTCTTTAACGAGTGCTTTTTGCCCGAGTTGTGCTGCGGCTTGCATGGTAGCTTCAAGAGCATTCCGCACATCGTATTCAGTCACATCAAAGCCGTACCCTTGTAGATACCAATGTAGGGCTGCCCGTCCGGCGTCCATCGAAAATTGAGGATCCTTGTCGAGATAATCACGTGCAGCTCGCGACAAGGTTCGTGGATCACACAAGCTAGTATTAGCAAGGCGAATCGCCAACGGCAACATTCCCAACTCTTTAGCTGTAGTGAACCATTTGCCTTCTTCGCCCGGCATGGTAGCAATCAAGTCTTGAAGAATTTCCAGCGGCTGCTTTTCCGGAAACTTCTCTGATACCGCTCGATACCAACCGATGTAGGTTCCTTTGCGAAGAGCTTGAAATGCACTTGGTCCATACTCTAATTCAGCCGGTACAGGCGCCAGGTTGAATTCAATTAAGACTCGATCGATTGATGGCGTGCCATTTATCGAAATGCGCTTGCATTCATTTGCAACCGCAACAGCTTCTTGCTTACGATCAAGAGTAAAGAGGGCCTTTACTGCGTAAGCCTGATACGAATCAAAGCGAAAATTGCGTGCTTTCGACAATTCCAGCAGTTCTTCAAATCGCCCGGCTTTATACAACGACTCAAAACAAACGCAAGTACCTCTGGAATAGCTGTAACCATCGCTAGCAGCAATTAAACGCACAAGCGGAAGCAACTCGTCAGCCCATTCTGTAGCTATCTCTGTCGTGGTGCATAATTTGCCCCAGTGTTCGTCCAATATCTCAATATAGGGTGTTTGATCATCTTGGATTGCCTTCCAGAGCCTCTTCAGCCAACTTCGGCGAACGCTATCATCTGCGTTTGCGCCTGCAATAATTGCGACCAATGTTTCGATGGCACGGTTGACCGCAGAACCAATTGAGCCAGAAGAGCTGTCTACCTGTTCGAGAGCCGGTGCAACGCGTTCGATAAAACAAACGGCTCCTTCTGCTGCAAGCAGTCGGTCGTGCCGAGCGACCTTTTTGATTTCACTGACTGCTTCCTTTACACACTTCACGGCAGGTTGCGAGCGCCAGCCAAAAGCGCCGCGCCGAAATCGCGGCTTAAATTCCCAATTGTGTTTTTCGGATTTGGTCATACATCAGATTGTACTCTAGGAAAAGATAAAGCATTTCTGCTTCCAAACGCATTCAGCCCAGTCTTGAAATTATTCAAGTCAGGTTAAAGCATGCCAGACGAGAAGAAAATTCGGTAATTCGAAAGGTCCACGACTCTTGAGGATAATTTCAGGTTGTACTTTTTCTCAGATACCTCATCCATGGGCCAAATCTTTTAATCAAAAGAGTTGTTGTAAACACTGCTTTTTTGCTACCTTTTGAAGGTCCAAAAGAATAAGGTCGTATTCGTGATGGAAAGTCCGTCCGCTTCATTCGAGGACGATTAGCACCAACAGCTTCTGCAGGATCAAGCCTAGTCAATTTAAAGCCTTCTAGTTTCTCGTGTTCATCCTTGTCTTCATCAAGAAGCGCAAAAACCCCGCCCATGTGCACCGAGGCTTCATACTCAATCAAAGCGCAAATAGTACCCATTTCTTTCTGCAAATCTTTCACTAGTCTACGCCGTCCCATTTCTTTTGCTGTACTTATGGCTTCATCCAAATATTGCTGCACATCATCTAACGACTTCTGTTGCCGCAATACTTTAGTCAACAGCCTCATAACTTTTAGCTTTAGCGAAAAAACTTTGAACTGGCGGCAATAATTCAAAGCGCTTAGCAAAAGCTCCTTAGTTGGTTCCAACTCATTACGACTATAGAAATACTGAGCCGCAAAAATTTGAAGTTTTACAAATTGGCTCGCCTTACGCAAATCCGTAGGAGCAGGCAAGGCAGCTAGCTCTTCACAAAATCCACTAAGATCGACTGCATATCCAATTTTTCTCGCCTCACCAGCAGACCGAAATACTGAACGCAATTTCTTTTGTTTCGAACGCGAAGTGAGTCGAAATTCCTTTTGAATTTGGTTCATTTTGCACCTCTTCTTTCAGTCGCAACAGAACACCGGCTGATAGTCCTTTCAGCACATTCTCGCTTCTGTTTTGTTCTCTAATTTATTTGCTATTCCAGTTTGAATGCATCATTTTCCTTGCCACGACTGGCATGGAAACGTTCCTCGCAACGCTGAATCTCCAACTTCAAAGCGTCGAAAATCTTGCGAACATCTTCATCAGTGTAGTCATAGTTAGACCGACTCGACAAATTCCCAATCAAATGAATTACCTTGATTGCTTTGTTTACTCGATTATTAGCTAGCCTAATAAACTTAGCTCTGTCTTTTTCTCGCATTCGTCTTTCATTTATACGCGTACATTTTCAATATATACGAAACAGGGTTACTAGTCAAGCTGATCAAGTCCCTCACTGATGGTTATTCGGCGCATTCTTTCGCCCAAGGCGAAGAGGTTGAGTATTTCGCCAAAACAGGTGTAGGGTTTACGCCATGCGTAACCAAGAGCTCAGACAGCCGTCTAGCATCACATCACTGGAGATGACGATCTAGATACTAAGCGATCGCCCGGGTGTGGCATGGCGGCGCCGCTGCAAGTGATCACGATCGGCTCTGGCAGAGGACATACAAAAACTGATGAAAATACCCCTAGTGGAACGAAGGCGGGGGTAAAGTACTATAAGCTGGTGCACCTTCTGCCAGCGACAAAAGACCAAGGCTTCAAAACGAATAGATGCCACCATACACAACACCGCCAGAATCAAACGAAGTGAGCGCCCATATGCTCTCTAAGATCTTCAATGAATTCACCAACTCTTACAAATTCTTCTTTTTCCCAGCCCTCCTCGACGGACTTGAGCGCAACCAGTTCGAAGCAAACATTCCACTTTCGTTGCCCGACATCGTGCTAGACATGCTAGTCCTCGCCTGGTATCCACACGTATATTTCCGTCTTTCGTTCGGCAAGCAAGATCAACTGGCCGACACGCTGGATAAATCGGTATCAAGGGCTTCATTCGATGGACCTTCACTCAAGCCATGGGACAAGACCTCTTTGCGCAAAAAAATCAACGAAAACACAAAATTAAATGAACTTGCAAGATATGTGCCTTATCGCTTAATTCGACCTTTCTTTCCAGAGACACGTGGAATGAAAGATAATGAAGTTAACATGCGCGTAGCAGAGCTCGCGGAGGAATATTTTGCGGAGCGCAAGCCGCTCTACAAAATTGATAACAAGAACAAGCAGCTGTTCATCCATCCGGCATGGGCGGAGTATTTCAGAAAGAATCTCAGCGTGATACGTGGATGGTCTCACTGGAACCTAACCGTATACATGCAGCGATGCAATCCAAATGTGCCGGCGGTATCATCAAAACTGTTTGCACCGGCGCAACGTGAGTCGCTAGCTCAGCAAACATTTTACTGGCGCGAAGTTCTCAAACGCAAAAACTTTAATTGCATCTATTCCGGAGAAATTTTAGATTACAAGAATTTCTCGCTAGATCATTTCGTGCCATGGTCATTCGTGGTGCACGATCAACTATGGAACCTGGTTCCCACCTCCAAATCAGTCAATTCGAAGAAGTCGGACAACTTACCATCTTTAAAGTACTTTCCGAAGCTGGTTGACATGCAATTTGAAGGGTTGAACATTTCACGATCAGTATTGAAACCAAAGACATGGCAAGACAGCGTGGAATGTTTTATTGCAGACCTTGGTTTGCCGAACTATGAAGCCTTAGGTGACGAATCGCTTCTTGTGCAGCGATACGATGCTACTATCAAACCGTTGCTGATGTTAGCGGAATGCAATGGGTTTGAATCATCCTGGCGCTATCAGCTCTAGACGGAACACATTATACGTTTGTGCGATCGGGAGATATTTTGCTTTCTTTTTTCGCCGAGTCTTAACTTGGCATAGCAGACAAATTCCAAGCCAGCCGCTCAATCGTTTTTAAAACTAATTGAGAACTTGAAATAGAGTGCATAAATAATGCAGTGAGCTAGTATTAAATAGAAGTTGCGAAAAACCATAGCTGCAATGCTCTATTGCAAAGCGGGAATAATCAAGTTTTATGAGAAGGTCTAAGCATTTGAATTGGAAAGCCACACATTCATTGGCGATTTTAGTTCTGTGTTCTTCGATTTTTTCAGCGAAACCGGAACCGCTCACTGCGGCAGCGGTGCAAAACGTTTCAGAAGAAAGATTTGAAGCGCCCAAGTTATTGTTCGGACGTATCGAAGGACAAGGCTCTGATTATGGCAGCACACTAAATACGATACAGCGCATGTCCACAAGCCCTCCCACGAAATTGACGCTATTAGCTCCATTCCTAGCCAAAAGCGTGCAAAGGAAGCCGAGCGCAATCACGCCTCTAGAATCTAAGGTAAACGATATCGAACCAATGCCCTCAAACGCCAACTATGAAATAAAAACAGAATCTGTGCGTATCTCAAAACCGCTTTTCTTAACCGCGCATTTGACGGGCAATCAAATATTCGAATCTCGACTTAATCCCCTAATTGCATTAGAAGCTAAAACTTATCATCTTAAAGTCGACAAGTTGGATAAGCCGCAAAATTTTGAGCTAGCGTTGCGGGATGCCAGGCAACCAAAACCCATAAGCGATCTCACGCCAATGATTCCACAGAAATCGATTGAGGATGAACACCCCTTAAACCCAATAGACCTTCGAGCCAGGCATAATGAGCTAAAGCAAGCTCCAAAACATTACGGAGAAAGCGAAAATCCGATGAGGGACCTGGAGCAGACTCCAGTGAAAAGGCTACCGGCACAGCCCGCATTAGCTGATTTGACGCCACTAGACAATGCAAAAGCACGGCACGCAATTGGAGAACTGGTTCCCTCTACACCCAAACAGATACACCAACTTACTCCGGAACCATTTCAATCCCTTACGGTAAAAGCACGCCCGCTAGTTCCCGATCTACTTCCATCCCTAAAACCGCCTCCACAAATTCTGATGGCCGAATCGCTCCCATTGAAGAACTTGCAAGCTCAACTCAGAGTTCCCCCCAAAGAAACAATGGAAGAGAATCGCAGCCAGCCCCTTGCTCCAGGCACGCTTGCGATCAAGTCAGTAGACTCAAATCCATCTTTACCACCTGAGTTCTCGGCCAGCGCAGCAAGATTGCCTGTTTCCAATCTTCACGGAAAATTATTGAACGAAAGAAACCATTCACGTGCCCCAGAAGAAAAAGCCTTTTGGAAGAAGTCAAAACCGCCCCGTATCCAAAAGCCAGAAAAGCACCAAAATGATGATTCTAAGCCCATTGGCGAAGACTCAGTTTCCTGGGACGAATGGTTTGCAAATTTCGGAAAACTTGGCGATGAGCAGCTAGTTATAGCACTGGAAAAATACGGCAATCCAGCCGGCGCAAATTCAGTAAATGTGACAGTTTCGCGAAACAATAAAGTGAAGATTACACTTTCCTCAACGAAAGAATCGCTTTTTGATAAAGCCACGCTTGAGGCATACACCTCACTCGACGGTTGCAAGAGCTTAGCTTTTCCTAAGGGAGTGAAACGCCAGAGTATTTCATTTATCATAGACAACTTACGCGAAACAGCTGGTGAAATCACCGGCGTCAACGGACGCAGATTTACAGGATTGAAGGAGTCCCGATGAACATTGTCCTTAGCTTGCTTAAAATCTGCGAACACAGCAAACGAATTCCTTTTCACACACGCCTCTCAATGGTTGCTTTTCAAACAGGCATAAGCCTGCTGCTCCTATTGGTGCAGCCAGGACTCGCGCAGCCAGCTGAGTTGAAACAGCAGCTTGCAGCTATGGAGCTCACTCTTTTTGCAGAGACTTTTTGCAAAGATACTCCAATAAAAAGAATTATGCGTCTTGAGGAAAACTTTCTTGATGCAAGCAAACAAAAGGAAAAGGATCTCCCTACACGCATAAACGACTTAATGGAAAGAATCAAACCAACTAAGGAGTTGTTGGAAAAGCCAGATCCATGCGAATCAGACAAGTATAAAAAGAACGAAAGAGGTTTACTTGAAAAATTCACAGGTCATCAGAAAGAGAGCGATTATGTTGAATCGTACAACTACCCAGTCATCAAATGGAAAGCAATACAAATTCCAGAAATGGAAGATACGGTCGCTCAATTAACTACTAATTTCGATGCCCCACGCAAAGGCAACGGCAAATTAAAATACCAGCTTTTGATAAAAGCACAGCAAGTGCCCCGATTCCTATACATAACGCTGCTCGACAAGAATGGATTCAAATTGAACGGATTTTCTGTGCAAGGGAATTACTTCAGAGAAACTGGAACTCCAAATTACTGGGAAGCGAACGAATCACTAATATTCACAGAAAGAGATTACAAGCAAGCTCGCGGTTATACAATCAATCTAAGGTAGCTCGCTTTTCACAGAAACTCAAATTGCTAGATTGCAAATAAATTGAAAACATCCAAATGTTAATCACATTGAGTGCAGATGTTCAGGACAGGGTCCGCAATCTACCTATACATAAATCGTGAACTCAATACCCAAGTTACTTAGCTAAAACAAGGCGGCGCTAAATGATAAATGAGCATCAAGAAAAAACTGGCAAGCAACTCTCAACAGAGTCTTCTTCGAACTCCTATGCAGTCATGGACGTAGAAACAACCGGCATTTACAGTCGCAGCAACCGCATAATTGAAATTGCAATAGTGACAGTTTCAGATGGCGAAATTGAACACGAGTACAACACACTTCTAAACCCGAAACGTGACCTTGGTGATTCGAACATTCACGGTATTACGTCAAGGGACGTAGTGGATGCACCAACATTCGATGAAATCGCAGGAGATGTTCTGGAACTCTTGCGCGGACGTATTTTAGTCGGACATAACGTCAACTTTGACATGATGTTCCTAAAGGAAGAATTTCGTCGAATCAATCTGGAGATTCCGAAGTTACCTCATTGCTGCACAATGAGACTCTCATATAGCTATGGTCCAAAGCAAAGGAAGCTTTCCGACTGCTGCGCGCATTTCCAAATCCGCAATGAAAGACATCATGCGGCGCTTGAAGACGCGCGAGCCACAGCAAAATTGTTTCATGCTTACAAAGAAGAAGCGGCAAAAACGGGCGATCATGGCTGGCGAGCTGCTCACGTCGCCGGTGACCCGGACGAGTTACCTCGTTTGAGAAGATCAGGCAGAACACATTCCAGAACGTGCAATTCCTCGACCTCTAAACCCAGCTATCTGGCGCAGCTGGTCTCATCTCTCCCGTCAGTCGGTAGTTTTGAACATGCAGCCTACTATTCGATACTCGACAGAGCACTAGAGGATAGAAGGCTCAGCGAAGAAGAGATTTACGCACTTTCTCATAATGCGCAAGACAACGGTTTATCTGCAGAGGCAGTCATCGCTGCTCACAGAGAATATTTGCAGAACGTCGTGAGAACAGCTCTAAATGACGGTGTAATCAACGACGCAGAGCAGCGAGATATTGAAGATGTAACAAATTTGCTTGGATTTGAGAAAGAATACGCTGTCGAATTAGTTTCCCAAATGAGAAAAATGCCTAAAGCGGTGGTTTCAAATTTCGCATCCGCAAATAATTTTGTGGGCAAAAAGGTTTGTTTCACTGGAGTTCTCACCGGCAGACTGGATGGAGTTCCGGTTTCAAGAACAACTGCACTTGAGCTTATAGCCGCTAAGGGAATGATTCCCACTGACTCGTTGACAAAGACCACAGATATTCTGGTGGTAGCAGACCCTGATACACTCTCGAGTAAAGCAGAAAAAGCGCGCAAGTATGGTACCCGCATAATAGCTGAGCGCGCGTTTTGGAACGAAGCAGGGATCTCGATTGATTGAAAATGAGAAATCGGCCGGCCAAGTCCCTCAATTACATTTACGATTTCAACCGCCATTCAAACTAGTATCCGCGTACTTCGATTAATTGTCGGTAAATCTAATTTCAAAGGACTAAGGCAAAATAACGGATGAACATGGTTTGCTAAAGAACTGCGTTCTCAATTACAAATCAAACCCGAATTCACATCGAATTTTCAGACTCCCAAAAGCAAGTTGACACAATATATGAAAATAAACCGCTCTATAACTGAACCTTTGATCAGGTCGAACGCCACTTGGGAGGAACGATGGAATTGCTTTGACAAGGGACTGATCACTGCCTGGGAAACAGGACGGATAGAAAGTCATCGAGATTTGCAGGCAGCGACTCGCGCGAAGCAAGGCGAACTCGTAATCTTGCCCTGGAAAGGCGGGGTGGAGAAGTCATTGAAGGTAAAGCAGAAATTCGGAACGCTGCTTTACTTAGCGATGTGGCAGGGCTTGCGTGGTGACGACTTAGATGTAGACACAGAACTTGAGCCGCTCCTGATCTGCTCAACTACAAAAATGGCAGTCACTTTTACTGGTGACGTCACAAAGTACGCAGACGCTTGAAAGCAAAGGATTAATATTAATGCAATTTACAGTAGTTGACGTTGAAACAGCAAATCCAAATATGAGTTCGATTTGTCAGATTGGAATTGCAGTTTTTAGTGAAGGAAAGCTTGCTGAGGAATGGTCAACATTAGTTGATCCAGAGGATTATTTCGATGATGTAAATGTGTCGATTCACGAGATAACCCCTGAGATGATCGATGGAAAGCCAAAGCTGCTGGATATAGCCGACAAGCTACAAGATCTTCTTGTAGGCAAATTAATCGTTTCCCACACCAGATTTGATCGAATAGCTCTGGAACGTGCGTTTGCTAAATACGGACTGAATCCGATAGCAGCGTCGTGGCTCGACTCTGCCAGGGTCGTTCGCAGAACCTGGCAGGAGCTTGCTTCATCCGGGTATGGGTTAGCTAATGTATGCAAAAAGATCGGATATGAATTTGCTCACCACGATGCCCTGGAAGACGCAAAGGCAGCGGGTCATGTCTTGCTAGCTGCTATGGCCGAATCAAACATGGACCTAGACGCGTGGATTCATCGAATCAACCAGCGTAAAACCCACTCGTCCTCCCCATGGATTCACCGAGATGCAAATCCTGACGGTGACCTATTTGGTGAAGTCATGGTCTTTACTGGCGCACTTTCAATGCCAAGGCGCGAGGCTGCCGACCTAGCTTCAAGTCAGGGCTGCCAGGTCGACGAGAATGTGACAAAGAAAACAACCATTCTTGTTGTAGGCGACCAAGATATCGCTCGGTTGGTTGGTCACGAAAAAAGCTCCAAGCACAGAAAGGCAGAAAAACTTGCCATGGAGGGACAAGTTATTCGAATACTTTGCGAAAGTGATTTCAAAACAATGTGTTCGAACTCATAGCGGTGAGTGAGCGACACAAAGCACCAAGTAACAGAAACAAAATAATATTGCAATATTTTTGCAGCCGCGTGAATAATCAGCAACTACTCTCGCTAGCCGCAAGTCCTGTTTAAGTAGGAAGTTGATGGAGCAACATCAACTCTGGTGGTAGATGTTGTCAGAAACGTTGATCTAAACATAGCTGAGCGCAGTCACACCGATCGAATTCCATGTCTAAGCTGTCAAACCAATTCACTGAAACGCCAAATATGTAATAAAATCAGAATGGCATAATTGCGCAGCCGGAATTAGAGAGCGAAGTTTGAATCTTGCTCGATTGAACGTCAGCTAATTTCTGATTTCATTTCGCCAGCTCGTTTCTGAACTTGCGTTGCACACGTGCGACAAGTAATAAACGGACTAGCCAACACAGCCAAATGTTGCTTGCCTTTTGGCAACATTATTCCGCAGAAAGAACAATCTAGATCTTCCCCGACGTAGAGATGCCTCATGCGCCCGCCAGTTCCTGCTAACAACAACGCCTTTGCAATCTCGTCCAACCGGCTTTGGTCAGTTTCTCTCGCCGATGCAAATTGAATGTTGTGCGCAGCTACAACGTCCGCACATAAATACCAATTGTAATTTTCGTCGTGACGAACCAGCTTACGCTTTTGAAGAGTGTTATAGAGAAGTGAATTCGTAAGGTTTTTCGTAGTTCTGGTTTCTTCCGCAAGATCTTTGGCCATCATTCCAACCGAGCCACTTTCAAGAAGCAACTCCATAATCTTCAGCTCCACCGGCCCTAGCTTATTCTTTGTTACAAAAGCCATCGTAAAACGCTTCTGATTCTCCCGCGACTTTCTGCCACTATCTGGTGGCTCATTTATCAATTGTTTGGATGGTCGTGAGGAAGTGTCACATGGCGCAGTCTTAGTACTCTGCTCGCCTTCAGAACCACAAGGCTTTGCTTGCGGCTCTTCGTTCTTAGGTGCATGAGAAGCCTTAAGTGAATCAACTACTTCGGCTTGTATTCCCGACGCTTTGATAGCTCTCTCCAAATCAATCAAAAGCGCGTTGTCGGAGCGAGTAACGATGGTCAGAAAATCAGTAGCGCGAGTCATCGCTACGTACGAAAGCTTACGATTCACTTCAGCTTCCTCGTGCTGGTTCCACGTGCCACAAATGACCACCTTCGGAAACTCCAGCCCCTTAGAACTATGGACTGTACACAATAAAACGGGCTCTGTAGCTGTCCCGAGTCTTCCTTTGGCTGATTCTCCAGATTTAACCCAAAAGTGCTTTATATTACACTCGTTCATCCTTCGATCAAGTAGGTAACCTCTATCTTTACCGTCAGGACCAGGATATAACACTGCAATTTTCTGCCCAGGACGAAGCGCTTTCAACTCTTCCTGAATAACGCGGATAGTTTCATTTACCTCAGCCGATACATCACGAACAAATATCAGCTTAGGGGCGGCTCCTCTTCTTTTGCTGGACTCCGGCGGTATGACAGAATTTTCGTCATCAAAGCTCTCGTTGATCTTATCTTGTTCGGCGCCTAAAAGGAAAGTGGATGCAAACTCCAAAATTTCACGCGTGTTTCGATAATTGATACGCAGCATTCGAGTTCGACCTTGCGCCTGAATTCCTGCCTGTTTCCAACTAAACTTACGACGAAAAATGTTTTGAGCGGCATCAGCGACAATAAGGAGCTCATTACAATCAGTTTTGAAAAGTTTAGTTAGCAACGTCAATGCATCTGTACTCAAATCCTGAGCTTCGTCGACCAAAATACCGTGGTAGCGAGATCCTTTGTTTGCCTCAACAGCTTTGTGCGCGGCAGCGAGCACGGCTTCATAATCATATTCTTTCCCTCGTCGAAAGCCTCCTCCCGCATGCCGACCGAGATCTGTAGCCAACTTATCGAAATTGGCCACGTCGACGTTGGGAAAGTCTTCCAACAAGCGTGCTAGTTGTCCTGCTAACGCCTTGGTGTAACAAACCACCAAATATTTGAGGTGTGGATTGCATCTCGAGAGAAGCTTCGCTCGGAACATTAGTACAAGAGTCTTTCCGCTGCCCGCAACGCCCCGAATAATCCTATGTCCATCTCCCAAACTTTTGGCTAGTGATTCCTGTTCCCTATCCATTACTCGGATCACATCTTCACATTCGTCTGATGGTTGAAAAATCTGAAGCTGGCTTCCTGGCACAGTAGCTCGATTGATCAAAATGTCCGGCTGCAGAATTCCACGGACCAGTTTATCTAATTCAGTAGAGAAATCAGTAAAGCGGGCGTTACCTAATAATCTGGTAAAAGCAGAAAGAATTAAATCCGGTCTCGGTTCATCGAGATCTTCGCGATAGATAGTAAATGACGGTGTAAATTCATTCCCAAATTGCTTCGCCTCAATATCATTTTTCGAAAGCAGCGGTAGGCACGCTCCAGCAGCAATCTGTATCTTAAGTTTAGACATATGCGGTTCATCATCGATCATTTTGCTCAAATTAGCGACGAATCTGCTGGCTCTGGAAATAGGGTTCTCAATTTTGACCTCCTCATTATTTCGCATAAGCCAAATTTTTCCGCGTCTAAAACCGATAATGCCTTCTACTTTGGCATCAAGGACTTCTAGCACTGCAATACCTCGATCCGGAAGCCATACAACGAAATCTGGTTTTTCACCACTTTGGTCGTACAGCGGCTCATACCAAACAATTGCATCGGAAGGTAGCATTTCCAAAGCAATAGCAACCTTTCGAATTGCATTTTTTACATCACCACGATTTTTCAAATTCTCGGGAATGAGCTTCGCCATTTACTTCAACCCAGGCAAGGATGGGCGGATACGTTCATCTTGGTCGTCACCAAAATAAACTCGAGACAGATGACCAGCGACATTGCCATGAACCAAAGCTACGGGAGAATCGGGATCCCGTCCTCCGACAAACACGCATCGATCTAGTAAACAATAGAATCCGCCACTTCGAACATCAGATCCTAAGTTAGTCAAGCCATCTCCGACCTTTCGATTGGCACCAAGTTTTACGCCAGTACTCTCGGTTTCAGCTCGAACACTTTCCAGCGCTCTAGTTACTTGCGATGCGGGATTAAATCCCTCCGGTAGGTTTACAAAAGCCTTAATTGAGCCTACTATTTCGTGAGCTAAGGCCGATTGCGCCGAACTAAAATCATCAAACCATTCAAACGGCGACTTGCAAAGATCAACATCATCTAGCTCCAGATCTCTGGCGACACCAAACTGAGCAAGATATGCACACGCCTTTCTTGTGGGCGATCTTCCGTCGTGGTATTCCGAAATGAAGTTCCGGTCTGCAACGACGATAAGTTTGCCTTTTGCGCGGGAAATTCCCACATTTATTAGCCGCAAAGCAAGCTCGGCATCATGCCCTGTCAAACGACTTGCTCTGGGTTGTGGAAAAGCATCGCACACATCAAAAATCACGGCTGCACGTTCAGCTCCCTGAAACCTGTGGACCGTTGCTACCGAAATATTCATTTCTAACTCTGAGGCAATACCATTGATCAATCTTGCCTGAGCTCTATATGGCGTGATGACGCAACAATCTGTTATTCCCTCACTCACGAGATTATGGGCAATGTTCAAAGAGATGATTGCGTGCAACGGGTTAGCTCTGGAATAGCGACCTGGTTTACTCTCTCTTATACATACCGATCGAAATTTCGACGTGTCAGCCAGAAACATTGGCGCTCCTGGGTGTGGATTGGCATTTGCAAGTGAGTTTACCCGTTCATCAACGCCGTCGGCTGTGACAAGCCGCTGCCCGTATGACAGCAGGCTCACAACATTGCAAATTTGAGATTGCATTCGATACTGCTCTTCAAGCATAGTAATTCGTTGATCGGGAACTTCATTTTCTATAGACCTAGTAACCCCTGAAATTTGAAAGGAGTCCTGGGACATCCATTTCTTCGCAATTTCGTCGTCCGATACCACAATTGGTGGCAACTGCATGAAGTCACCAAATTGCAAAACTCGTTTGCTCGCGCGAGAGGCCATTGCAGCAACGAATGGAAAATTCATCATGCTCACTTCGTCAATCACAACTGTATCAACTTTGCGCTGCCAAAGTCGTTGGTCGATAACAGCTTTTGCAGCAGTGCAGCCAACGATTAACGAGCCTTCGATTAGCTTGGCTTCAAGCTCTCTCAAACGTGCACGCATGAGTTCTAGCTGTTTACGAGTAGCATTAAGAAGAGGCTCTAATTGTCGGGCTTCTGCGGGCGAAGCATCCTTTAGCTTGGCTTGTAGGTCTTTTTTTTGCTCCTCTAAATAGTCCCATTGATCTAGAAACTCTGGTTCCGTTCGCCGAATAATACCCATCACTGACAGAAAATTGTGGTGACGCACTTCTGGGCTTTGCGAAAAACCTATGCGAAGAATTTTGCCATGGGCGAGAACGTTATGGTCAGCCATTGATTCGGCAATCCGTAACATAGCAACGTCTACAGCAGCATTAGCATGAGCTACAACTAGTATTCTTTCGCCCTGCTCGCAAATAGCTCGGCAAACATGGGATAGGTTTGCTGTTTTTCCTGTTCCCGGCGGTCCCCACACGTACTCAATTGCCTGGGCCGCGCAGTTGTTAATTGATAATGCTTGCTTATCATTTATCAGTTGCCCTTCCTGGCGGAGTTTGCGAATTGATTCTGCTACTTGGAATTCAGAATCTGCAATTTTTTGTCCTCTCCCACTCAGGATGAGTTGAATCAAATTGCGCCCTGGTGCACTTTCTATCTCGCTGAGCCTTTTCGACAGCTCAGACAGTATGAAGGTCAAATCAACAACAAGTTGCCCCCGCTCCACATTTGGTCCTAATCGCTCCTTCAAAGTGAGAAGTATTTCAAATCCATCCTGACCAATCCAAATTCCAGAGACTCGATTACTTCCAGGGCGCTTGAATGCGACAGGGGTTTCGGGCGGTACGAGAACTTGGACGTCGGCTGAAAAACTATAGAGGAAACCTTCATCTGTTTCAGCCAACATTCGACCTTTCGAAACGTCGATAAATTTGCTGGAGTCAGTAGAGGAGGCACGAATTTCAATTTCGATTGCCTTCTGCATTTCCTGAATTGAAGATTCAACGTTCAATTGTGGCTCCGTCTCAAGTTGGTACTTGCGGCTCTGAATCTGCGGTCTAGTCAACTGCGCTTACAACAAAGTAACAAACCGGGATGGGTTACACAGACAGGTGGCATTATTGCTCAAAATCAGTCAAGTAATATTAGCTGTTATCAATTGTACTCAAGGATAGCACCCGCTTGACTACTTGCAAAAATCAGAACGAATCCAAAATATCGCCACACAAATCAAACAGCAGCTATTCAAAAAGGAACTTTGATCACTTCCCTAGCACCACTTTCTCAATACACGCTTCAAGGTTGACTATTGATTCTTTCCATGTCGATAGTCTCCCGTCTTCGAGAGCAAATATTGGGTAAAAAGGTACTCCCGAGCCTATGAGTTGTTTCGTCGCCTTGTGGTCATAAAGCTGTACATCTCTAGATTTAGCAATGTCGGTTGTTTTCTTATCGAAGCCTTCAAATGGGCTAAAACAAACAAGCTTCATTTTTGCTGAAGAATCAACAGAAACGTTCATCTTATTTTTGCTTGCTAGTTCAATTGCCGCCTGTGCGTCAGAAGAACTTTTGATAATGATAGCTAGATTCAATTGACCTTTTTCGACGTACGCAAATTCAAATCCACAACCTTGTTCTTTCGGAGCAAGACACACCGCAAGGCCATTTTCCGCAAATTTTGCCGCAATGACAGAAGTGAGCCTATCATTGGAAAGATCTTTAAGCTGCGCAAATGATACAACGCCTGCGGAACTAGTTTTTGCTCGCGAACTGGGCTGCTCTAAACCTGAAACAAGATCTGATTCCGATATATCTAACGATCCTGTTGGCATTAGAAAGTCATTCGCCAACTCCCTCTTCGCCAGAAGTAAGCTATGCAAGCGCTCATCGAAGCTACAAAATTCATCAGCAACTGAAATAGGATAAAACACATTTACGTCTCTAGTTTGTCCAAGTCGATAAACTCGGTCTGTGGCTTGAGCCTCTTTTGCAGGATTCCACCAGCGTCCATAGTGAATTACATTGTTTGCGCCTGTTATCGTCAAGCCGACACCAGCGACATCGGGAGAGAGAATTATCACATTGAATCCAGGTTTGCTTTCGAATGCTTCAATTATTTTGTGCCTAAGACTTGTCCCGCTTCCAGCTCCGCTTGTTGTAACCGAGCCATTAACAATGTTCACAGGGAATCCAAACTCTTCTTCAATTACCTTTTTTAATATCAGCTGCATCTTAGTAAAAAGTGCAAAAACAAGAACTTTTTCGCGCCGTGATCTTATTTCGTGCAAAATCGACAATGTATCGGCAAGCTTTTCACTTCCGTCGATATAATGTCGAGCGGGCTTATCAATTACTTTTTCCAAATCAATTGCTGGATGTTGATAAATCTTAGAAAGCCTCTGAAGCGCTTTAAGATGTTGACCAGACTTTCCGTTCGTAGATTTCAGCGATGATATGATCTGTGCGTGCAATTGCTTTTGCTGAGCAGTGAGACTGCTCTTTCGCATAAATTCGTGCTTGCTGGGAAGTCCTTCAAGCTTGTCAATTTTCCTTCGCCTAAGAATATATGCATTAGGTTTATCATGAGACAAGTTCCTGCGAAGTTCATCTGCAAGAACTTGACGCTGAGCCTGGTCAGCTTCTTGAGCTCCGCTTTCGAATCGAGAGCTAAATTCCTTGGCACTGCCCAGCAAACCCGGTTGAATGAAGTCGCAGATATTCCATAGATCCAGAAGTCGATTCTCCACTGGCGTGCCCGTCATTGCAATTCGAAACATTGAGTTTTGACTCTTTAGCGCCCAAGTTACCGATGTCTTTGGTTCTTTGATCTCTTGGGCTTCATCGCAAATTACGAGCGACCAAGGAATTCGCGCAAATGAATGTTGGTAATTTTTGACGGTATCATAATTAGTGACTACAATGCGATTGTTCGTGAGCGCATCCAAGTCTAGAGAAGGAGTGCCCACCTCATATTCCTTACCAATGGAAGCATTCTTTATCTTGCGAATGTTTTCACCATGCAAAAGCAAAAATGGCATGAAAATAGCGCCATCATTTTTGAAGAACCTTGCAATTTCATTCCTCCAAGTTTGCAGCAAAATAAGCGGAGCAACTATAAGAATTGGTTTGTATGGTCCCTTAGCGCCTCCGAGAGAATCAACCAGCCCCGTTTCAATACACCAAGCAAGAAACGTCAATATCTGCAAAGTTTTCCCAAGCCCCATATCATCAGCTAAGAGGCATCCTCGCCGAGAAGAAAGTTTGGTATTTGAATGACGACTGTTTATAAGGCCCTGGAGCCACGCAACTCCCTCTTGCTGATATTCTTTTAGCTCGAAACTTTTGCCCTGAAAGTTTGTAATCAAAGCATCCGGACGCTCAAAAGTAAGTTTCAGTCCAATCTCACTTGAACTGGCATTTTCAGAATATTCTATTGACTCTTCATTTTCGTAAATCAACAAATACTTTTTTGATTCATTTGTCTCCTCGGCATCAACAGCCTGTGACGAGACTACATCATGTTCCATTTCATCTAGCTGCTCAATAAATGAACTAGTAATTGGAATTTGAAAAGTATCCCCCGACAGATTTGTCCAAGAGAGTCCCGAATTTCCCGACTTGAATGTGTCCTTAGCTTGGTTCTTGAATTTAGCGAACTCTGCATCTGACGAAAAATCAATTTTGAGAGAGTCACCTGATGCAGTGCGAAATTGAATGCCAAATTCGGATGATTCCTGCTTCTCCAAACCTTCATCATCGAGAAATGAGTTGCTCTTCCGTCTAATGAAAGGCTTCGGTTGAAAGACTGGTTCACCAATTCCTTTTACTCTCGGGCTAAAGGATGAAAAATCGAGTTTATCGATATCTTCCACGCCTTCGAAAACCGAAAGTGGATCGGAAAGCACTTTTCGTTTTTTATCACCGGTGGCTCGATGAACAGATTTCATCCGAGTAACTACTTCTCGAACAGGTTCAGGGAAAACCACTCGAATCCTTGCGCCATCAGGAGCATCTAAATCATAAACGCCGTCAACATTCTTCAACTGCCGAAAACGCTTTTGCAGTTGTTCGTCCTCAACTCCCGCGACCTTTGGAGACATTGTTAAAGAGCCGTCCGCGTCCTCGATCAAATTCATTCCGACGGAGTTGGCAACTACCACTTGCTCAGAATTCAAATATTTATCCAAAATAGAACCACATTCAGACGAATGCTTCTTTATTTCCGCAATTGCCAGCAATGCAGTAGCTTTATCCTTACTTTCTACAGGCAGAGAGTTGAAGCTCTTCAAAGAGGAGATCAGCCTGAACATAGAAGGAGGCATAAAAAATAAATCGCCGGCCTTCTTCAAAAATGTTCCGACTACGATACAACCAACTTCCTGAAACCCTGAAAAAAAACCAAACTCATATTTTAGCGAGCCATCAGAAATATTCCCCCTAGATCTGACTTGAAGAACAAACGGGCAATATGACGGAAGCAGGTCTATCAATGCGTACTCTTCACTGTATAGCGCTGCAACATGCTCGTTTGAAACCAGAAAGCCATCGGGTGTTTCGCAGGCGAGGTCCTGCTCAACCAGAATAGGCAGCAAATCAGCAATTAAGCGAGTCTCGCCTTTTAATTCTTTCGAAAATTCAAGAAGGTTACCTTCACTTGGTGAGTGAGGAATTGAAAACACCAAGCCGCTCTCATTAACAGAGACCTTGCCGCCATCTTTGTAAGTATCAAATGTTAGAACTGTCATCTTCGCTTCCCGGCCGGACGTATTCCAATGGACGACAACTTGTTATTCAAATCTGTCTGCCAATTACTAAAGTGACTTTGCCTATATAGATATCTAGGATGCTTTAGACTGCCCAGAGCAAAGGACTTTCGGTAAAAGGATCCAACTGCAAGCCCAAACGTTTTCTTATCAAAAACAAAACATGCATTGCCAACTCTGCTGAATTCGACTACGACATAATCACCGAAGTCAAGAATGAAAGCACTTGCGTCGCCCGACACTTTTGCAAAATCTCGTCCCTTTCTTTGCCATTCTTGCAATTCAAGATAATGTGCTGATTCGTCAATTGCGCTAATTGCGACTCGCGAACTCTTTATATGAGGAATAAACCGAAGCCAATAGTCCTTTCGTCTATGAGGATCATCCGTGATGATGAGATTGAAAAAGAACTCGATGTCCTCTTCCGAAAGCCATGCAACAAGAGTCTCCACAACCTCAGGCGGCATCTTTGTCCAGCGTTCTGGATTTATTCTTGGATCACCAAATTCTTTGCTGGTCAGGACATACGTTTTCAGATCATCTTTTGTCTGGTCCCAATACGATCCTTCTTTTGACCTTAGGGTCAGGATCAAATTGCCAATCGCATTTTCTTTTGCAGCACGCGACAAAAGACCATCTCTCAAGAATTTGTCCAGCAGGAACTGCCACTTAGCCTGTTGAGGTTGTTCGGATCTGCCAACAATTGTGCAAAGCTGTCCAAGTGCATAGTCGTTAGCGGCAACAGCAAACAGGCTCATTCCAGTTTTCAATCTGTATGTCTCAAGGATTGTACGAGTATCCTCAAGTTCCTGAATCACTTGTGCTGCAATTCGCGCTGGTCCCGTAGCAGTGAACAACTCGTGTGAATGTTGCTTCCAAAGCAACAAAGTTTTGTCCTTGCCTGAATATTGGCGGATCCAATTAAAAGTTGCCTCGCTAATCAGCTGGTTCGCCTTTGGATTCAAGCCCCATTCAGTGTGCATGGTGGGCACAAGAGTCCTAACGATTCTTGGAGTTAAAAGATTTGTGTTCAGCTTGAGATATTCGGCAAATGCTTCCGAACGAACAAAACTACCATCGCTAGAAAGCATACGGACATTTCGTTGAGTAAGTTGAGTAAAATCATTGCTGGAAGCACATTTCAACCAAGCTTTCTTTGCTTCTTCAAGATGACTTGCCCTTACTGGACTCTGCGACTTTTGAGTTTGCTCACCTGCCCACTTTTTCAGGCGAGAACGGTATGTAAATGGAAAAGTAATAACGCCTGCGCTATTTTTCTTCACTTCAGTAGGCAACGCTTGCAGTACGTGGAAAAGATCGTCGAATGCACTTTTGACAGACATATACTCTATTCCTTTACCGCTTGTGAGGACTCAGCCGGGTTATTCAGAACAGCATCGACTTTTTTCATGACCTTTAGACCTTGGGCCGCTTGGTCACCAGCTTTTTCGGTTGGCTTGGAAGCAATGACTTGCTTTTGCTCAAAAGACTTGATTCTGATTTTGAATTCCACTCGACGACTCTGTGATTTATTTTCAAAACCTGGTTTTGATTGAAGTGGTAACAAAACTCTTTCGCCGCGGCCATTTGCTGAGACCCTATCTAAGAAGAATTCCTGCTGCTCATTATCCAAGCGCTTGTCGTCTAGCGCAAATCGAAGAACTTCATATGATCTATCCTGACTAAGTCTGAGGTTATGCTCGTCATCTCCCGACGAATCTGTATGACCTTCAATGACTATCGAGCCAATATCATTTCTAAACATGTCAGACGACAGCACCGCAGCGAGCTTAGGAAGAAAGCTCCGAAGAAATTCTTTTCCCGCAGGTTTAAGAGTTGACTTGTTGATATCAAATTGCAATGTATCGTCACGAACAGTGATGAGCAAAGCGAGCGGGTCTAAAGGGTCTTCTGTGGCAGTTATTTGTTGCTTATTCAAAGACTGCATTAACATTTGCTTGACGCTGAGTGTTTGTTGCCGTGTTTCTTGATATTGCCGATTGATATAGTGAACAAGCAAAAGTACAAAAACTACGAACAGCGATACCATCAAATCGGTAATTGACTGCGTTAGAGAAGCATCTTCGTGGTCCGCGCTCGCCATGACTCACTACCTTGTCGCTGTACTTGTGGCTTTCGAAATAACCTCGGCTAGCTCGTCAATAGGGCCTTCAATACTCTCTACGGTTTCGCCCAAGCGAGTGCATGCAGAGGTCAAGGCTGAGTCGAACTCTGTTAGGTGTTTGTTGAGCCCTTCAGATGTAACCTTGTTGTAGGTCACAAGTGCTGCTGAAATTTGTTGAGTAGCTCTGCTGAATTTCTCATCTAACGTGCTATACAAGTCGTTATGGTCTTTCAGGACCTGCTGCATCTTTGCAAAAACTTCGCCTGAACTGTTTAGTGCTAACAGCAATCTCTCAGCAGCTTGTGAGCTCGTTCCAGTAGACGAGTTCAACGACGCGGAAGCCTCTTTCGCATAACTAGCTGTCTGCTGCAATGAATCAGACACAGTTTTCAACTGAGAAATCAAATTCGTATTGCGAGCCATCACACCATCAAACTCCTTCGCTGATTCGGTAACGCTCGTAGTTAACCCAGACAATGCCTGAGCATGAGAATCCATTCGTTCGACAATTCTTATAACAGAATTTTCAACTCCAGCGGTATGTGAGCTTACCGATTTTAAGATATGGTTCATGCTCGAAGTAGTAGAGGCAACATATTCCTCTTGGGCTTGCTTTACTCCTGTAACAAAATTCTCAAATTGATTTGCTTGCTGACCTGTCTTTTCTTCCAGCACGTTGCTGAACTTTTGAGTCCAGACCTCAGTTTGCTGAACAATATTAGAGAGCTGCTGCTGCATATTTTGAAGCTGATTTGTAGAAATTGAATCAAAGTTTGAAAGCATTTTTGCAATTGAATCTTCCAGCGCTCCACGCTGCTG
Organism: uncultured Candidatus Obscuribacterales bacterium; assembly: GCA_964546815.1. Taxonomy (GTDB): domain Bacteria; phylum Cyanobacteriota; class Vampirovibrionia; order Obscuribacterales; family Obscuribacteraceae; genus JAIEPM01. Next base: position 47,972 of record CAZJLR010000005.1, read on the forward strand.
ATTCATTCCGCTATGTTGCACTTCCATGACTAGTTTCATTTCACCAAGGAAATCTCTTATTTGAGCATTCATCTGTTGAGAGAATGTTGCGGTTTCGGAAAGCACTTCCCCTAATTTCGTAAATTGACTTCCAGCAGAGCCGGTTAAAGACTCCTGGAATTTTGAAAGCATTTTCTCCATCATTTCTTGCGAAGACTCTGCCTTCTGTGCCTTCAACTCATCGGCCGCACTGGAGAGCACACCGAGGGATTGCTGAACTGCTTGGATTCCGGGCTCCAATCCTTCCTTCATGCTTTCTTTTACCAATGGCGAAAAAGCTTCAGAGAAAGAACGGAAGTGGTTGCCTTGTTCACTTATGTTTGCGTTTAGAGTCGCAAGGGCGCCGTTCATAGTTTCAGCTAGATTGCCGATATCTTCATGGAAGCTACTTTTGATTTGTCCCGCGAGATCGGCGCTAAAGCTCTTGTATGCTGATGACTGATCTTCCAGCTGACGGAGCATCTCTAGAAGTATTGTTTCCTGTGGATATCTTTCGAAGGCGTGATTTATTGAAGCTTGTAAAACGCCGGCTCTCTTGTAGAGTCTTGCAACACAAACGCGTACAATAGCAAGTGAAACCAAGGCTAGGAATAAGCCCAAAATAGATGAGACAAATTTGCCGGAAAGTGCGGTGATAAATTTGTCAATTCCGTGTACCTCACCGGAGGCTTGCACGGACAATCCATTCAATCCAACGAACAAAGCAAGGAATGTCCCAAGTAGCCCGAGTGACGTCATTACACCAGGCACAGCCAGAAATACGGAAGTCTCTAACGGGTGATCCACGAGCCTGGCGAACGTAAAAAATTCTTCGGACTGCCTGGTGGCAAATATTCGGGCAGAATCATCTCCCATTCTTTCGGGCACAACCGTTTTGCGAAATTCACGCCACATCGGAAATATCAATTTGATTTTGGAAAACTGCTCAGTCAATTCTCCAAGTTGATACTTTGTAAGTCCGTCGTCAACGGCATCAATGAGTTTTTGAGCTTTTCCGAGCTGCGATGAACAATGGCGAAATACCACTACAAAGTAACAACTAATAATTGAAAAAACAAAAGCTATGGTTAGAACTGCCCATTCAATTACTCGGGGAATCTCAACTCCGAGATAAGAGCGGGAGTCTGACAGAAAATTCAGGAATTCCATAGAAACTAGTCCAAAAATTTGAGCAAGGCACTTGTTTGGGAAGAGCGCCTAGCACAGGAGTTGTAGAGATTCGATTCGTGACATCTTACCATATAGACTCAACCTGGACCGAGCGACCGGGGCAATTCCAAATTTAAGGCTTACCTCAAGAGTTCATCAAAACGATCGCATTGATTGATGCGATCGTGAGTCTCAAGGCTTCAATGATTTGATTCTGCCCCGATTCTGTAAGGTAATTATGATTTTTTCCACTGCAATATGTATGCAGTGGAGTTGAGAATCCCGTATCGAAATGAGCAATATTTCAACTGCAACTTTGATCAAGATTCACTTAGAGCCACAATTTACAATTTGATCAATGGGCCAAATTCCAGTTGCCTGCATAGGACAGTCGACAAAAGCGTCTTTCATTTTGAAAAGACAACTGCTTTCTGTTACGCATTTTCAAACAAACGTTTGCAGTGACCCTTACTGCACTGACTCCATTCACACACGGACCTTTGCTTCAAAGCACACCTATGGGATAAAATCTGCGGAAAGATACTTTTTTGAACGAGAAAGTGAGCGCGTATTCTTCATAGCTCCACGTCGCGCGCAATGGCTCTACACGAATCATACTGAGGTGCCCATTGTTAAAAGTCATTGTTCAATCTGAAGAAATAAACAAATATCAGCAGCAACTTCTCGGTCTCCTAAAAGAAAACGGACGGCAAATTGAAAACGTTAAAGCTGGTCACAAAGGCGGCAATATTCCAGATACGGCCTGGTGGTTGCCCGAGCAGCGCCTTTGGCTAATGACAGGAAAAGAGGAAAATAGGCACTGGAATGCGTTCGGAACAGATGAACCTGCCCCAGGCCGCAACGTTACTATTACTTGTGAGATCAACATACCTCTCTCAGGCATTAACAAACAGATCGGCGGTGCGTTCGCGAGTGATAATGAATCACAGATTTGGCTAATTCACAGAGGAATTATCGGTGGCGGGAGAAAGGGCATCGGACCCGAATTAGTGCGTAACTATTACAAAGGGCCTTGGGAAGAAATCGACAACCTGAATGGGACCATCTCTAAGGCACTTCCTATCGGCAATCTGAACTCCAATAATTTTTTGGATGACTTGGCAAATTTCATAAGGGAAATCGATAGGATAAAACACCTTTCCCAAGACATATCCCTTGTAGATGATGAACCAATCGAACATGGACGTACTTGGTGGTGGGTAAATCAAAACAAAACATTTAAGCAAGAACACGCTGGAGGATACGTTTGGGCTCCAAAGAAAACAAAAGGCGGAGGCGAAGCATTTCACCACGTAAACGTAGGTAAGGTCAAACAAGGCGATGTCATTTGGCATTATTGTAACCAGATGATCGTCTCAATCAGTATTGCCAAAACTGACGCGTTCGAACAGGCGAAACCCGCCGAATTAGAAACGGACGAATGGGAAACGGATGGCTATATGGTCAAGGTTCAATATTTTGATTTACCAAAACCAATTCACAGAGATTCCATTCCCATCGAACTTCGCACAGCATTAAGCAGAGAGCGGAGGAGCCCTTTCAATCGCGGCGGCACTGTCAATCAAGGATACTTATTTGCGCTTACAAACAAGTTTGTAACCGAACTCATTTACCAGTTTCCGCAGCTGCTCCCCGACGGAGTAAATGCACCTGAAGAGGACTCACAAAACGCAACTTCTAATCTCCAAGAATCACTTTTCATAGAATTGAGAGATAAGTTGAGAAATCTAAATGTGAACAGGGACTATGGTTCTATCAAACGCTACAAACCCGGAATTGTGCTGGCAGTTTTGGAGAGCCTGACCGAGAATGAGCCAATAAACGAAATAAATTTTGAGGAAATCGTTCCTGGATTTCGCTCAGTTATGCAACGCTATGGCATCAAAGCCGGTACTACACAAGCAGAAGAAGCGTTCTTTCGCCTGGACAAGGATGGCATATGGCATTACGTCTCAGAGCTCGATGAAGATTTTAGCGGACTTGAACCAGCTCGTCTCCGAAAAGTGATCAACTATGCGCAATTTCCCGACCGCTATTGGACAGTAATTCGCGACCCGGATTATAGAGAGCAACTACAACAAGATATCATCGACACTTGGTTTAGCCAAAATGACGACAGTATAGAACCCGTCCCTGTTGAACAATTTTCCCGACAAAAAGCCCTTCAAATATTGGTCACTGACATCGCATCGGACGGGTATTACTTTGAGCCCTGGCAGGTGGCCGCTTATGTAACTGCGTTGCGAACTAAGCCTTTTGTAATTCTTGCTGGTGTGTCCGGAAGTGGAAAATCGCGGTTGCCGCAATTGGTTGCGAAAATAACAGGCGGGGAAAGCAGAGTTATTCCGGTAAAGCCGGACTGGACTGATAGCTCAGATATACTCGGATATGTGCAATTAAAAGGACGATTGAATCCGGGCAAGTTACTTCGACTAGCTGCTGAAGCAATCGATGAACCAAACCTTAGTTGGTGCGCAATTATTGATGAAATGAATATTGCTAGAGTTGAACACTACTTTGCGGAAGTACTTAGTCTAATTGAACAAAGCCGATCGGATGACGAAAAATTGCACCCTCTTCTAGGAAGTCATTTAGAGCACGAAGAGGACGCTAAATGGAGTAGAGTTGGTCTGCCATCCAATTTGGCAATCGTAGGTACAGTCAACATGGATGAAAGCACGCACGGCTTCAGCAAGAAGGTACTCGATCGCGCTTTCACTTTAGAATTTTCAGAAATAAATTTGGAGCAATGGGATTTGAGGGAAAGAACCGAATACCAGAGCAAAGCATGGCCAATTACTGCCTGGAGACCTCGCGCAAGGAAACTAGCGGCGTTAACGGATTTAACTCAATCAGAACGCGAAATTATCGACGACACTATAAAAACACTGGTGACCTTAAACGAAATATTGAGTCAGGCACAAATACAACTTGCCTATCGCTCGCGCAATGAGATTGTATTGTTTGTGCTACACGCCAATGAGGTGCGCGAACAGTTCGTTGACTCAGCAGGCAAGTATGTTGATCCAATAGATTTAGCAGTTCAAATGAAAGTATTGCCAAGAATTGCGGGCGGCAGCGCAACTGTTAAAACTCTGCTTAGGGAGCTTCTAGGTTTCTCCAAAAATGGAGACAGAAACTTCACAGATGACCAAGCGTCAGACATTGTCTCTGCATGGATAAATGATCGAAAGCCGACATCGATAAAGGACGCAAACCTACCCAGGACTTGCGCGCGAGTTTGCTTGATGTGGCATCGTTTTACACATGAGGGTTATACCTCATATTGGCTTTAACATGAGCGTTTTATTTGAGATCGAGACATCAGAGGTGCAGCTCGTCTGGCGTTCACCCGCCAATATCGAGCGGGCCACCATTGCCGGTGTTGGAGAAGTATTGGGCGTTTTGAAAATCAAAGCATGTCGAGCAGACATCACGTTTATCAAAAGGTGGCCCAGCCCACCGGAGCAGGCTCCAAAACTTTTCGAAGAGACAAACTATCGGTTGTTTCTGAAATCGAACTCAAAGGCGCCTGTGTCTATTCAACATGCTGACCCAATGACTTGCGCCGCGCTCCTTATAGAAGATGAGGGACGCATTAACACTGGGATTATTAACTTCAGGTCTAATGTGGGTCTTACTCGCTTTACGGTATTGGTAGACAACAAACCGGAGTTTGAGTTTGAAATTGAAGTCTTTCCCACAAAACTTGACTACAAGTCAGACTATGAGCTTATGCTTGCGGAGACTCGTTGGCACATTGCAGATCTGGTATTTGAATATTTACGCCCGACGTTCAAGTTTGCAAACCCGAGTAAACAAAAGGAGCCAGATGAATTCTCTTGGATCTTTATACTTAGAAAATTTATTGAACAGCTAGAATTTGCAGCCCGATATATAGCTCACAATCCAGCTAGGGCACTAATCAGTGAGCATCATTTGACTGCGGTTGAGAAGATTCGAAGGATCGATTCCTCAGTACGGAGAGCAGTGCACCGCAGAGCTGGTACTGGGGACATTTCACGTTTTGGTGACATCGAGCTTAGAGAAAAAATCCCGCACAGAATCACCTCATTTACTCTCGACACACCGGAGCACAGGTGGATAGCGCACCAGCTGCATTCATTACGAGATAGACTGCGAGTTTTAACGGAACAAGTATCAACCTCAAAGACCTGGAGGCAAAACAAAGCGGAAAAAAACTCAGGAGAATCGCGCAAAATAGTAATTTTAGATGACCTTGCTGATTTGTCCAGGAGGATCCACGGACTTGAAAAACTAGCCCCGTTCGAGACAGCGAAAGCTGCACCACCAACTGGATATGCATCGCTTCAGCTCATGTCTGCACCTGGATACAAAGAGTGCTATCAGATCCTCACATTACTCCGCTACGGATTAACTCTTGATTTTGGGATTCTGCAATTATCACTGAAAGAGATCAGCTTACTTTATGAATACTGGTGCTTCCTCACATTGGTATCAATGATTGCCCATGAGACAGGTACCAAAGTCCCTGTTAGAGAAATAATCCAGTCTAAACAATCAGGACTAGCTATCGCTCTAACTAAAGGCGAAGAGAGCAATGTCCCTTTCAGCCTTCCTGATGGTAGAAAAATCACAGTTACATACAACAAAAAATTTGCTCTAGACGACGATTCAATTTTGATCCCCCAAAAGCCAGATATGATGGTAACCCTAGAAGGAAACGATTGGCCTAAGCTAAGACTTCTACTCGATACCAAGTACAGAATTCGTTGCGATGATTCCATACTTGAGCTATACAAAAGTCCTGGACCAGACCAGGATGCTATTAATTCGCTGCATCGATATCGTGACGCAATCCTCGAAATTGAAAAAATAGGCCAAGACCAAAAGCCAAAAAGGACTGTCATCCAAGCCGCTGCTATCTTTCCATACCGAGACCCTGACGGTAGCTATTCCGACAGTCGACTGTGGCGGGGTCTCGAAAAAATCGGGATCGGTGCAATACCTTTAGTACCAACTGAAAAACGATATCTACAGATATGGCTATCTACTCTACTGCATTCTGGCGACTGGTCGCTGGCAGACAAAGCAATTCCTCACCTGGCTGTTGAAAAACGCGAGGACTGGAGGCGAGCTGCATCAGAAGCAGTACTAATTGGTATTTTGCCCGCACCAAATGTCATTCAAAGATTCGCTTGGTTGAAAGAAAATAAGTGCTATTTTATGCCTCTTCGCAAGCAGCATCCACGTCAATTTTCTGTAAAACAAGTTGCAATTTATGAGCCCTTTGCAAATGGAGGCAAAGGAGCCATCTGCTTAGCTGCTGACGTTAGTCATATTGAAATAACACCAAGGTCACAACTTCTTACTCCATGGACTCCACGCGACCGGGCAAAAGAAGATTGCGTTGTTTATCATCTGGCGAATATTAGAACTTTAAGACAGCCGATAGCTAACAAAGACAGCGAGCCGGTGCTTGCAGAGCGTTGGACGACTCGTTTATCTTTAGAGAGAGCAAAATCATTAAACGAACTTTTCTTGGAAGCAGAGCCTGAATGGAGACTTTACGAATTACTTCAGAATGAAGACATTGAATTTAAGGTACGCGCGGGAAAAATTCGCAAACTAGATGTAGATGGTAGCTCCCGCCGAGCAATATTTGAAATTGAAGAAAAAATCGAAATAGTCTTCGCGGGCGCTGACGGGTTTATTGTGACATGCATGGAAATCAAACACTATGTACCTGATCAAGAAAGTGCTGTGTCTTTAGTGAAGCGCACAATCCAAAATAGATAAAATTTTCTGCGCCTCCTCCGACCTCATTACTAATTTCGACCACCAATTCTACTTCACGCCACCACGTAAATCCGGCTGCAACTGCAAAATATCTGCAGTTCGAAACTTGCTGATCAGAATTTTTTCTCTGAAAAACACTTCTTCGCACGCACACTGCAAATCTGCTGCAGTCACGATCTGTAAGATGTGATCAAAGCATCAGATTCCGAGAAAAGAAAAATGATTTGCAGATACAATTCGCTCAAGCTTTTTTCATTCCTATTAAGCATTACCATCACTGCAACTACTCCAACCGTGGGTGCACAAGAATCTGTTGCCACCACCTCATCCACAATTCAACAACCAACAGAATCACCAAGCACCCCATCTCCCTCCATCAAACCACCCCCACCCACAAAATCCCCCCTCACATTAAGAGGTCAAATAAGCAATCAAGACCGCCTCGCTCCCGTCGAACCACAATACCGCACGGGCGCAAGTTTGGACGTAGCGAATGTCGGCAAGCTCAAAGCCCTAAGCCCCAACAATCATTGGGATCGCATTCCAGACTGGTTCGCAGGAACCTGGTTAAAGAAAACATCAACAGTATTCTATCGATACACCTACGGTTTAAAAACAAAAAATTTCTCAGTCGAAACAGACATGGCGATCTCAGGCGAAACGCGAGGTTGGCAGAAAGATCGCGCCGGAAACATTTGGGAGTACAGCTATCAAAACTATTACACCGTAACCGAATGCGAAGACTACTGGGCCGTAGGTTACGTGAAAGACGCAGAGATGCTGGAAGTCACTCCTGAAAAAACCGTGATGAGATTCGTCGCAATCAAAACAATCGTGGACAAAACGGACAAAACTATTTTGCAAACACTTCAAACTGAATCGATTCAAACCTATACACCATACGCAGATGGCATCGTAAAAATCGTCAGCTCCATCAAAGCATTCGATGAAGACGGCAATCCGCTGCGGCTTTCAAAAGCCCTCTCGCTCGAGCAAAGGACAAAAGCTTACAGCCCAATGAACCAATATCGCGGGCACGACATGCGCAAACTCTTTGCAGAATATTTGACCACGCAAGGAATGGCATCACTCGTCCCTATCGCGCAGCCAGACAATTCAAGAGTCAAACAGAAGTAATTCCGGAGGAATACAGTAATGAAAAAGTTCATCTTAATCGCAACAGCATTCACTATGTGCGGCGCGCCAATGCCAACATTTGCCGCAGATTATGCACCACCCTCGGCAACAGCAAACAGCGAACTCCTCAAGCGAGCCATGAGTCCATCAGACATTGGAGTCACATTCACAATAAACAGCATTCCAATTGGATACAAAACCAGCGAAGCAGAACTAAAGCAAGCAGACGAATTGTTCAACAAAGCCCTCAAAGTCGCGCGCTTTTCCTCTGGCGAAAACCAAAACGCATTGAGCGCCGCGCTTGATTGCTCAGGCGTTTTCTATTACCGCAGCAGCGAGTTCGCGAAATCAGCGCAATGTTTTGAAGATGCGCTGGCGCTGAAAAGAAAGGCGAGCTCAAGCACTGACATTGCAACAAGCTGCGCGCTGCTCGGGCAGGTATACCGCGCCGCGGGGCGCAGTCAAAAGGCGGAATCATTATATGCGGAAGCATGCCGGCTGAAGGAAACCGAATTTGGTGCCAACGCGCCAGAAACAGCGGCAGCTTACATGGAGCTGGCGAGTTTGTACTACGACCTTGGAAATATTTCGAAAGCACAAGAAGCCGAAAGCAAGGCTCGCGCAGTGGTTGAATCAAATCGGCAAGTTGGTCGCGATATTTCGGCGATTGTCACTCCGTTTGCGCTGGCGTGCGCGCCCGCATCTTCGGCATTGCCGGGGCTGAAAGAAATCGCCGGTGGTATCATCAGCGCGCACGAGATGGAAGTCGCAGAGCACAACGCAGAGAATGAGGCGCTGACGAGTTTGCGCACAGGTGTTGCGCCCGCGCACAAAACGCCGCAAATTTCGGTGAGAACTGTAAGCGGGCAGGTGCGGCAGGAATCAGATGACGAAGATCTCCAGCGCAAACGGCTTGAGCTCGCAAAGCAATTACTCGAAGAGCAGGAACGCGCGCGCAAGCATGAAGCGGAGATGGCGGAGAGAGACGCAGAAGCGCGCCTCGCTCAGCAGCGCCAGGCGGATGAGGAAAGAGCACGCCGCACTGCTGATGAAGCTGCGCGCCGACTGGAAGAGCAGCAAGCGGCTCTCCAACGCCAACGCGAGGCGCAAGGCACGGGGACTAGCTATATGAGTCGGTATAAATGATTGGGGCTCGTTTCAATCCTTTTTCAAAACACTCCTGTACAAGTTTTTGTGACATGATTTCGAGGGTGACAAAATATGGCCGAACATCAATTGTTCACAAGCAAATCGCCGGAAAAGGGCAATGATGATTGCGTCGGTGCACACGATCGCTTTAGAGATAGCGTGAATTTTGACGACGCCTGGATTAGGGCGATAGGAAAGCCAGAAGCACTTCCATCATTGACGTTAGGCACCGGAGACGCGCAACACCCGAGCCTGCCACATACGACGGTGGAAAACATGTCAGAAGGAAATCCAACCAGGTTCTTTCCAAGACCGGAACCGCATGAGTGGTGGAACCAAGACTTAGTCGGTAGCGCCTGCTCCTCTGTTGGCGACTTGATTGGACATTGGATCAAAGAATTGTATGAGGACGCCCGTCCAGAACTGATCAAATCGTGTCGATTTATTGGCAAAGAAGCTTTGGCAGTAAAGAAGGAAATCGACTCAGTTATCGCCGAAGTTCAAAAGCCAGATCCGCCAGGTGGGCGCTGAAGTAGAACCAGCCGCACTCGTGCGTACGGTTCGTCAGGGACAGAGCACAAGCATGAGATTCCACTGGGCGACTTTGCAGACAGCCTAGTTTCGGCAAATCCATACTTGCTTTGTATGCAAGACTTAGTCAAAGAGGCATGAATAGATAATCTTTGACGTACGTGGCTATTGACGTAAGTGGATTTTGACATACGTTCCTTTTGACGTCCATAGCTTCGGAAGCACGTGGCTTTGGACGTCGTTGTTTTTGACGACCGACAGCTCTGATTTACAACGTCGTTGCTGCACCTTCCCCTATCGCGTCGAAGTCGACAATAGACTGCGGGCATACTCAGATATTTTTCAACCAGCGCTGCTAACCTTTTAGCTGTAAGGGAATAGAGTAAACAGCAACGAATGGCTGTCACTGGGAAGGGAGACATTCATGACCAGCAAGAAGAGAATCGGAGAAAGTGACATCGCGCGTCCCTTGAGCGGTACTTCGAGCTCTAGAAAAGCTGAGTCTGGCCGTTTAAGGAAAGAACCCAAGCCTAACACCAAGAAAAAGCTGAAGAGAGGAGTAAAGTCGCCCGAGCAGGCAAAAATTGCAGCTCAAGCTCAAATTTCCATTCAAACGCAGCCTGATGAGCCCAAGTGCAAATCCGACAAAGCACTTATCGAAGATTATATTGCAATCCTGAGCCATGATTTCGGCGTCGAGTTCGGTCAGCCAGGCGAAAAGACAATATCTCAGTTTGAATTGGATGCCCAAGAACAGTATGCACAGGGACGACCATTGTCCGTTCGTTTTCCTCGCCTCGATGAATTAAGGGCGCTGCACCGAGCCATTGAACTGTCCCCGAATGCTAATAACGAGCCAAAAGACGAAAAAACCACTCGCGTGATGTTTGTTGATGGTGATTTGGTCAAAGGCGAAGAAAACGGCGCCAGAATCAAATTCTCGGAAGATGGCTGCCCAATGCTTTTCATTACCCCTTCCCTTTGCGAAAAAGGCGCGCCCACTGAGGCGGAGCGCCGTCCAGAGGACACGCATGAGAGCTGGCAGGTGATAATCATGCGAGAATTTGCATGGAAGTCGGCCGCTGATGCAAAGATTTTTCCGCTCGCACCTGAGGATTACGACAGCTTAGGCTGGTCTCCAATTATGGCTGAAGAATTTACCGGGCTTTACGCCATGAAAACCAAGGCTGGCGCGATGTATGCCCCCTACGAAGACGGCATTGGGACGGACCAAGCCTGGGCGCGCTGCGATCAAAACGGTGTGCTGCTAAATTGCGAAGGCGAACCAGCCATAGAACTCAGGGACGTGGCGTATCTAAGCAACAAAGAAATGGCAAAACGCGCTGAGGTTAGACCATGTGGCGAATTGTTCACCAGCGCCGAAGAAGAAATCGTCGACGCCTTGCGCTGTTATAGACAAAGCCCAGAATGGCGAATTCATCTTGAACTTTATTGTCCTGAGCTCTATAAGGCGGTATTGTCTATCGAAAAGAAACTTGGCAATGAAAGGTAAATCGTGAAAGCTGCATGGATCAGTTTTTGCGCTATCCTCACGCTGTTCCTCCCGGTAAATGCGGAAGAACCGAACTCGCCAAAATTCGAGCTGGAGGTCAATACAAATGCAGGCTCCGCTGAATTTTCCCCGGTAGACCCAAATCGTGAACCCGACGCAATTTTGCAATTCAAGAGCAACTGCCCTTACCGCTATATTTCGAGCGCAGTGCCACTCACAGCCAAGGGTGGGGATCGCCCTGGGCCATTCACCCAATTCATTTCGCCAGACTTAATCACGAAATGGCCACTTTCACCGAAGATTTGCGGTGTTGATTCATGGATTGTTTTAATCGAGAACTCACCAAAGCCATCAGTTGCGTTTGCAGAAACAGAATCGTTCACGCATGGGGTTAGTTTTCCATTGCCGAAAGGCTGGGCCGTTATGTTCAGCGGAGGCTGCGAACATGATCGTATAAGCTCACCTCGAGGTTGGGTTAAAGAGGTAAAGATAGGGCGTCATTACCAATACAAGGTTTGGCTTGATTTTTCGGCACTTCCGCCAGACAATCGTTGATGACTTTTTCATTGAGGCACAATCAATCAAACGATCCGAGCGTCTCATATTTCAAGTGGAGTTGTAGGTTTTGATAGTCTCATAGACCATCGGTGGCAATCATGCTCAGACATTTTTCAACCGGTGCTGCTAAGCTTTTTACAGGTCCGGGCATAGAGTATGCAGCCCTTTGAAGTGAGTATCTACGATGATGAAACTTAAGACGTTTAGGCTTTCATTTGCACTGCTTGTTGGTGTTGGCATTTTCGTACTTCCAGCATTTGCCGACAGTCACGACAATTTTCCTGGAAAAGGCAGCAGAGAGGAATGGGAGCGCGCGTGGGTTTCGGGAAGCAAAGCAAACAAACTTAGCAAACAAGGCGATTATCAAGGAGCCATTAAACTTGATAAAGAGGCAATTTCAATTTATCCGCATGAGTCAGTTTTTTACCACAATCTTGGCAACAGTCTTGCAAAACTGGGTCAGTTCGAGGAAGCACGAAAAGCTCAAGAACAAGCGATCGCCATAGAACCAAATTACGTAGGAGCTTGGATATCAGTCGGAGCAACATTTGAAAAGCAGAAAAGACTCGCAGATGCTGAGCGCTGTTATCGCAAAGCCGTTCAAATCGAGCCTTGCTACGAAGCTTTAGGAGATTTAGGCGACATTTTACGCCAACAAGGTAAATTTGATGAGGCAATGCAACTGATGCTTCGCGCTAAAGCCTGCCCAGAGAACGCAAACTATCCTGGACAGGCAGACAAATTCATTGAAATGTGCCGGCAGCACCGCAAAGAGGCACCAAACTAAGATGAATTGGCAAGGACCAAATTCCGGAGATGGTGAACACACTATCAAAGAAACAAAGCAAAGTAATACTGCAGGCGACAAAACAAAGCCTGTGGAGTCGAAAGATTCTCAGCTACCACCAAAGGTCGCAAGCGATATCACCAAACCCGCTGACACCCCCCAAGCAAAACAAGCCCAGCTAAATCAAGTCAAATACGACACGGCCCCCACTGGAAAAGTTACTCCACAGACTTACAAAACACCCGAAGGACAAACCGTCCAAGCCCTAAATTCATACGATCAAAAAACAGGACAAACCATCACTTCCTTGCCTAAATCCGACGGCTCGGGATGGACACAATATGTCAGAGATCAAAACACTCTCCGTCCGCTAGACGGTGGTCCTGTACTGAAAGTAAGTAACGACGGTCAGCTGAAACCAGACAACACAATCGCACCACCATTAAATCAAAAAAGTGATACCACGCCCGCCGCACCAGTCGCTCAAAAACCAGAGGCAGGAATTACAGCACCACAACCACAGCGTTCCGTCGATGCGCCAATCCAACCTACGCCAACTGTCAACAAAGCTCAGCCGCCATCAGACATTCAAAATCGCCAGCAGCAACCACAGCAGCAGCTAAATCCAACTCCACTATTCAACCTTAGCGCAGAACGAAATCAAACAGTGATCAGCGACCCAAAAGTGGTGGCAGCCGTTGTTAAGCCAGAGCATATCAATGCTCCTGTGGCTGAACAGAAGACACAAGCACCAGAGATTCAAAAAACCGTCGCAAAGCCTGATGGCGAGATGCGCCAAATGTCCGCACCCAAACTTGGCTTACCGAATGAGTCAATTACTAAAGCCATGGAAATGCCCGGAGACAAAGCTATAAAAGGGATGCTCGAAGAGGCTCAGCGAAATCCCATCACTGCCCATCCAGTGCGCCCAGAATCAGCGCAAGGCTTGCCTCCGCACAAAGAGTCCGCACATGTCGCTGACAAACTTGAGCCACTAAGCAAACGCCCCGACGTCATTGATCAAAAAACGCCATTAGCGGATAAAGGAGCCAAGCCAGGTTTTGATATTGCGGCAGCCTTATTGGGTGTAATCGCCACAGGAAAAGCAGGCGACAATAGCGGCGCTAAAGGCGCGAAACCAGCCGAAGTCAAAGGAGAAAAAACTCCCACTGCCAAACCTCCTGCCATAGCCAAACCCGACGATAAAAGCGCTCCGAAGAATGATGCAAAGCCTGGCGACAAGTCGCCTGACGCGCCACATGGGAAGATAGACAGCAAACTACTCGCTCAGCTACAGGAATTCAAGCAAGAACGCTTTCAAGACGTCAAAACTCTCGGTGTAGTTTTAATCAGCAAGTTCCAGGAAAATAAACTACAGCCGAGCGGCGCGAAAGAAGATGCCCTCGGCAAACTGTTTGAGTCGATGAAGCCGGAGCACCTTGTCGGGCTTAAGAACTGGCTAAGCAGCGACATGAAGAACCCCATTGATTTCAAAATGCTTGATCTAAAAACGCAGCAAACAATCTCCAAAATTTTTGATTTGCTGGAGACAATGAAGGGCGAAATCAAGCCACAAGCTAACAAAAGAGACTTTGAGAATCTGAAAGAAGCAAAACCTATCAGCAAGGAAACCGATGGAACAAAGCCTAGCAGCAAAAACGCAGAAGTAACAAAACCAAGCATCCGCACCCAAACATTTGCAGCAGATTCTGCCAATCGAAAACCAGAATCGAAAGACGCGCAAATTGATACCAGCACCAGACCCATTGCGGCTAAGGATGAAATCAAAGCAAAGGTAGACAACCTAAAGGATGCAGACAACTTAAAAGAAGAGACCAGAATTATGGCTCCACTTCTCTCTCCCGAATTGCAAAGTGTTTTGAAGGCGAAACAGGAAAAAGCAGAAGAAGAAATTGAAAAGGAAGAAGAGAAGCAGCGCCGCTGGGAAATTTCGCTTGGAAATGAAAGCAAATATCGAGTGAAAGCAGGTGATACTCTTGCCAGTATCGCGCGTACAGTTTTCAATAATGCTGATCTTGCGGAATCACTTTTCGAGCATAACAAAAATGAGGTATTCGTTGCTTATTACGAAAAGTGCTTATTCACGATAGTGCTCAAAGGCCAGGTATTGAAAATTCCTAGTCGAAAAACAATTGCAGGCTTTAAGAAATCCAGCACCACAAATCAATCGATCCAGTTTGATAAGCAATTTGAAAATACCAACGAAGGACTAGTATCAATCTTCGGAGCCAGCTGGCGACAAGTTCTATCGAGAGAATCACACTTTTCGCGCGTAAAGCCGCTAAGAGATCCCCGCACAGTTAAATCTCTAAAGGCATTGAATCCAATAGAGTATGCGGAACCAAAGCAAGAAAACAATGCGTCAATCGAAAACGACGTAATTGCCAAACGAAAAAACAAAGATAGAAAGACAAAAACAAAAACGGTTCAGCTGAAACGAGATAAATAACGAATTGCAATGCGGATAGAATATCCATAGTCCTCTTCACAACTAAGAGGACGCAGAAATCAAAGACTCGCAAAGCTTTATCCCGTTCTCCAATTCAAACAATTTGCGCTCTGCTCGACGAAGTAGCTTGAGATCCTTTCGATAATGTTTTGTTTCCCACACCTTAGCGAAAACGGCGGAAGCCAGGCGGATGTCCTCACTGGAAGCATCACTGCTTAGACCGAGCATTTTAAACACATTCAGCAAATCAACATTTTGCGCGACAGGCAAGGGTGCGGCATTCGCAAGACTGGGGATTGACTCCAAGTCCATCTTCATTAACGCGTGAAGCTGTGCGCCAATACTCTGAACCTGAACATTCGGGTGGCTCTTTAGAATATTCAAAATGACAGAGTCATCAGGATTCAAATAATCGGCTTCTTGAAATAACAAGCAATCATCATGACGCCCGCTCTGTTGCCACAAAGAAGGGTCAAGACTTAAACACATCAGAGAGCCATATATTATCCATGCAGAGAAATTATCGAGATGAGGTCCAAATTGGTTTGTTCGCGCAGGATGTTGGTAGTTTCTCAATCCACTCTCATTGCTACGCAAACCATCCAGCGCAGGAACATACATTCCGTCATAATCTATGAGCTTCAGCTCGTCGTTGCGAACAATTATATTTCCATGCTGCAGATCACCATGCGCGATGCAAGCGTTCTGCAAGTTGCGACTCATTAGCATCCATTTCTGAGCCAGCGACAACAACCTCGGCGGGTCCGAAAGATTTTTCTCAATGTAATTCAAAAACGGCTCGCCGTCGATCCACTCCATGCGCACAATTGGAAACCATTCACCGTTAACCAAAATGCCCTCCGCCACAAAGCGGAATTCAACCATACAATCCAAATTGCTAAAATGAAGCTGCCTAGATATTTCATCGTAGCGATGTGCATGATCACTAATACTGCGATTGAAACAACGCACCGCAACACGCTTGTTAGCTAGCCTTAGCGAGTAGACACTGGCGAAGTTGCCGGAGGACACTGCCGGCAACCCAAGATGATTATTTATTACCTGCCCGCCTCTCAAATCTTGCTCAGAAAAGCAAATTTGCGGGCACTGTATCGCATCACTGAATTCATTTGGTGCAGGCCAACTCATTTAGTACCTCCTTTGGACAAGAGTTCCTTTTTTACGAAACGGCTAGACCTCATGTTGTCCAAGCAGTTTGATGTGGAAGTCTTCATAGCACGGCTAACCAATCTCGCTTTCCGATACCTATCGCAAAACGAAAGTAAGCAAATCGGGAGGGCATCGTGATCTTTTCTATTTCACTCTTGAGCTGCTCGAGTTTTCGCTCGACCCGCTGCAGTTCAGTTTGATTTTTTTTCTCTCTTTGAGTCGCCTTCGCCTGAATTTGCCTCAGCTTATCGAGCGCAGATTTGTTTTTGTTTTCAACTTGGCGAAGCTGTTTGGCAAATTGGGTCTCCGACTCTGCGATAGACAGATTTCCTTGCGCCAGGTCTTTCTCAATTGCAATCAACCTGGTTCGCGCAATTTCGTAGAGAGCATTTATTTCAAGTGTCTCTCGGCGTAACCTGGTATTAAAAACGTCGATTTCAGCCTCCAGTTTTTGCCGAGGCATCTCATATCGCTTTCGAATCTTCTGTCTGAGCGAAGCCACCAGAATGGTCGGCTTTTGAATCTCAGATTGTTGTTGCAAGTATTTTCGCCAGCGAAAAATAGCTTTCGTCTTTGCCTCCTCCATACCAAGACTCCGCAAAACTTTTTCATCAAGATCTAGCGCCGTAGATAATCCAAATGACTTGAGCTTGGATTTATCAAAATCACTTATTCCAATTATGGGGCTATCCTCAATTTTGTGTTCTTGCAAAAACTTCTCTATACTTTCACGCTGCTGTTCAGCTAATTCTGATGCAAGATCCAGCTCTTGCCCTTCTTCAAGTTTCAGCAAAGCTTCTTTTTTAATCTCAATTTGTGAGCGAACTTCACTCTCCAGTTCAGCAAGTTCAACCTTCTCAAGCTCTATCAACGCTCGCCAGCGTGATTCTGCCATTTCAATCATTCTGGCCTTACGTGCTTCCTGAATTTTTTGTTGTTGCAACTCGCTCGCTTCAAGCCTGTCTCTCAGGATAGCGAGCTCCTCCATCTCAGTCATTAATGCAGCTTGCTCAATTACAAGCGTATTTGGAGAATTCTTTGCCTCCACAAGCAAATTCTCACGCATTTGCAGCAAACGATCGTAATTATCCATGAGCTTAATGCGTTTGTCATTCAGCGCTTTCAACTGATCATCTTTCGCTCTAGCAAGGTGGGCGCAAAGATAAACAACTGCAAGCAAAAGGAAGGCTATTGAAAAAAGCTCGACCCGCAAATTAGCATTCAGTGGAACTAATATTACATACATCAAGATCAGCAGACATAGAATCATCACAAATCTGCAAGCCAAAATGCTTGGCTGCAGAGCTTGCACTGGCACAGCGGTCGACTTGCTCATCATGCGTCGCTTAAGCTTCTTAGCCTTGGACATCAAGCATTCTCCACATACATGCAAGTTGGAAATTGCACGCACATTCGCTGTGGTATGGCTGTTTTGGTAACAATGGTCGCACCGCCACAATATGGGCACATCGGCGTTGCCTTAGCTTGTCGTACCTTCTTGGATGGCGAAACAGAGGAAGTTGAAGCTGTTGAAGCAGCGTAATAATTGCTACCCTGATTTGTTGCTGTTCTTATGTTGGAAGCAGTATTGGTATTTGCCCTCGCATTCGCACCCAATGTGCCGGAGAATGGACTTCCAGTGGCAGTGGGATCCAGAAAAACCAAACCCGCACCCCCACCGTTGCCTGCGGGTGGATTTTGTTGAACACCAGGAACCACAACATGCTCTACATCTTCACCATCGTTCTTAACATAGGTGCAGAGTGGTGCTGTTTCGCACTGCCAATAGGGTACGCCGAGACCTGGCACCTTCTTCTCTACAAGCCGTTTCCCGCAACTAGGACAGCCTTTCGCCGCCTGAGCTGCAACCGCCTGCGCCATCCACGTTGACCGAGAAGCAGCTCCGGGAAAAGCGACAGGACTAGTCGAATTGGGAAATGATGAAGCATCAAGTTTTGGTATCTTGAGCACCGGCATCGAGGAAAAAGTCGCAATTTGCTCTGCCATCCACTTCAACTTGGCATTACCACTTCGGCGCATTCGATCCAAAATATCAGAACTCGCAGGATTTCTATAATCTCCCTCCCACAACAGGAGTCTCTCGTCACCAGCTTTGGCGTAAGCCCAGAAATTCTTGTCAAAGCTGATACCAATTATAGATGCGTAAATAACCCAGGCAGAGAAATTATCTAGCTCTTCGGAGAAATCTTTGTTACTGCGCTTGGGATGTTGATAATTTCTATGACCCACTTCGTGCGTGCTATAACCCTTCAGCGAAGGTACAAACATTCCGTCGTAATCAATGAGCTTAAGCGCCCCCTGACTCACAATTATGTTTCCATGCTGCAAATCGCCGTGAGCTATTCCGGTATCTTTGAGAGTCTTGATCATAGAAAGCCAGCGCGTTGCCATTTCGTCCAAAGCAGCGCGATTCGCCAGATTTTTATGCAAGAACGCATCTATTTTATCGCCAGTGATCCATTCCATTTTGAGGATTGGATACCAATTCCCATTCACTCTAATTCCTTGCTTTTGAAACTCGAACGGCACCATGAATGGCAAATTCTTCGACTTCAGGTAAGAAGATATGGCAGCATATCTTGCTTCTTGATCTGGGTAATGATTTAGAAAACAGCGCACAGCAAAAGAACGGCTGCCATCACTCACTCGGTATACCGTTGCAAATTGCCCCGAGCATGGTTTGGGCATACCGTACTTGTCTAATTCAGGGCGGAACTTTTGTAGTTCTGGGTCCTTAAAGTTTGTACCGCAATTTTGAATTGCTTCATTGTATTCTTGAGGAGTCGGCCACTTCATATAACTTCCTCTGGCAAGCTGAGGTGAAAAACAGTTACATCATCGTTTTTCAATAGCGGGCGCCCATTTTTTCCAGGAGTGCTGCGTAGCTCTGCAATCAACGCACTGAAGTCGTCTTCATTGCGAATGTCCGTTAGCTTCAGTAAAGGTTCTCCACCATCTTCTTCTTGTTGCATAACCCAACATGCAATGGCATCAGACATGAGAAAAAATTGGTCACCTGGTTCCCATCGCCCCTCGCAGCGAACAAAAAGTTCCGCAAGGTTCTTATTGCTCTCTTGCCGGCTAGAAATCAAATAAGGGCAAGAATTGAATTCATCCGAATTTGACAACGGCAAGCAATGCAGCAGACGTCCTTTGCGATATTGGAAAAGGCAACTGTCTCCAAGGGCAAACGCTTCCCACTTGCGTTCATCATCATCAATTTGAACGTTCGCATGCTCAGAAAGCGCTTGAACATGCTCCACATTAGGGGAGACTTGGATTAATGATACGCCGTCAGCACTTACCTCAGAAGCGCGTTGCTGTGGAGCGCTCGTCACACTTCCTAGCGCACCGGGGCTT
>CAZJLR010000005.1:67757-185040 GCA_964546815.1 uncultured Candidatus Obscuribacterales bacterium
TGCTCTGAAGCACAAGTCACACTTCCTAGCGCACCGGGGCTCTGCTCTGAAGCACAAGTCACACTTCCTAGCGCACCAAGGCTTTGCTCTGAAGCACAAGTCACACTTCCTAGCGCACCGGGGCTCTGCTCTGAAGCACGAGCCTCGCTTGTTAGCTCACCTACACATAGATCTGCATCAGTGGATTGATCATGGTTGTCGGAAACAAAATGCACCGTAAGCCCAACTATTGCAGCGAATGCACCTGATTTGGATTTCTCCTCGGCATACCAGGGCAACTGCATGATTTTCACGCGTTCCATCCAGACGGCTTGTAATTCATCGAGAGCTCCATTGAATTTGCTGCTCGACATGTCACCGAGACAATAGGCAGATACCAATAATCTCGCCCAAAATCCGGAGAAGAAACTGTCGGTTGCACCATCAGCTACTGCGCACCGCAACACGTTGTTGTTTTCTTTAGCCTCCCAGGCATCCTCACAAAAGTCTGCCGGGTTGCCTTCCTTGGGCACGCTAAATGCCCGGAATCGTTTCATAAGCGTCTCCATTTAGCGTGCCGCCAAATTTTGCGGACGTGTGCCGATATCAAGAAAGCGAATCACGCTTGCAAGATCTGCATTGAAGGCAAATCCTCTGGTGTTATCGGAAACAGCGATACCTTCTTTTGACACCATTTCTCGCATGTAGTCTGGCAATTTACTGGACATGTTAAACAACGCCTTAGCGCGCGCATCAGCAAGGTAAAGGTCGCTGTCGGGGTATTCCACTGCGGCGCCCTTGGCGCTCGAGATATGAACATTGAACAATAAGACATTGCCGTCGGTTGTACTCATGCCACGTAACGCGTTTGCTTCGGTGCTTGGATCAGTGTCGGCTTCACCATCAGTTATATTGATGACTATTGGTGGGAAACTATCAGGATGCGCGGGAATCCATGCGGCAAGAAGCGTGCGTGCCTGACTAAGGGCATTCGCCATTGGTGTGCCACCGCTTGCTTTGGCGTCAAACCAGACTGGAAATTTGACCGTTTGGGTGATGATGCCACCAGCTCCGTCGGATACTTTCTTGTCTCTGTCTTCCACGCGCGCAGGGCTATCAGCAAGAGCACTGATGCTAACAAGGTCTTGCCCCGCAAGGGTTCCTCCGAAGGCCGAGCCGACACTGCCACCATATCCGATAACACCGACGTTGTAGAAGTCCCACACTGATTCAGAGCGGGCACATTTGATAATCAAGTTCTGAATCAGTTTATTGATGGCATCAGCGAGAGCCGCCGCTTTGCTAACGCCGTAGTTGTCACCGTATGAATCGGCCATTGAGCCAGACTGGTCAATTAGAAAAATCAGGCATGAGGGGTTGGTTCTTTTTATTTCTGCTGTGTATGGCATTTTGTTTTCCCTTTTCTAGAGTTTGTCTTACTTTTGTTGCGCGTTACCGATAACTATTCGGGACGCATTTTCTTTTGATCTAATCCAGATTGAGCTTTGAGCCTTGACCTCAGCTCGCTGAATTCTCTATTCTTTTCTTCAAACGAACGAACGCGAATTTTGAACTCAACCCGCCGACTTTGAGTCTTGTTTTCAGAGCCGGCAGAACTTGTAATAGGAAGGAGGTCGCGTTCACCTCTTCCGTTTATTGAAGTTAGCTCAAGAAAACGCTCACGTTGAAACGGTCTAAGGTTGCACGAGTTGAGCGCGTACTTAAGCACCGAGAAAGCTCTCCCCTGGCTAAGGCGCAAATTATGCTCGTCATCACCATCTGAATCTGTGTGACCTTCAATCAAAATGGAACGCAACGCCGGAAAAATTTGGTCATCAGTGACCACAGAAACAAGGACAGGAATAAATTTATCAAGATAAGCCTCACCATCCCATTTCAGATCGGTCTGATCAACATCAAATTGCAAACTGTCGGCGCTGGCGTGATAGACAATTGCCAATGAATCTTTGGGATCGTCCTCCGCAGGATATCCGGCTTTGGCTAGCCGACGCTTTAATTCTTCCTTCAAGGTTCGCGATGAAAGCAATGCTATATCGAGCTGCTTGCTAACAGCTTCTGCCCGGGCGGCTTCCGCATATTCCTTCTTAATAAAGAAGATCAAGAGCATGATAAATATGACCGCTAGTGAGGTCATTAAGTCGGTAATCGATGAGAGAAAAACTGGTTCCGTTGATCCACGTGGCATATCGAATTACCTCACTTCGACGGTAGCTTTTTCTTCAACCGCATTCGAAAGCTCTTGCATTTTTAACCACAATTTCTCTTGCGAGCTGAGCAGAGTTTGCTGCGCACTGGTTTGACTTGCGAACTCAAGCATCGCCTCGCGTGCAGCCTTCAATGCGTCTGTCATCGGGTCTAACGACTTTTCCATCTGAACAGCTAAGAGTTCAAGTGAATCAGCGCCTTTGCTCGATGATTTACTAATGCGCTCTAAGTCAGCAATCGCCTGGCTGAATGTTGCAAGACTTGATTCCAAATTTTTCGAGACTTGATTAATTTGAGTTGTCGTTTTGCCTGAAGCATTCAGCACCGTTTCCAACTGCTTACTTGCTGAGCTTGCCCATCCATCGACACCACCAAGGATATAATCGACCAGGGTTTTGACTTCCTTTTGTTGCGTTTCGATACTGGTTTCAAATTGAAGCAAAAGCTTCTCAACGGAGGCATTGACTTTATGCTGATAATTTGTCGATGATTTTTCGAACGATCTCAAAAGTTCATCGCAGGCAGTGTTAATGCCTTTCGTCTGAGCCTCAAGTTGATCAGCCTGTCCTTGCGTGAGCAAATTCAGTTGCGATTGATATGCCTTGGAAAACTGCTGCCATTGATCTTGCTGCTGTTGAGACCACTGATCTGCGCGCTCTTGCTGTTGCTGTGTCCAGTAGTCTGACTTGCCCTGCTGAACTGTTACAAAGTTGTCGATTTGCACGCGTTGAGACTCGATTGTTTTCTCAAATTGCTCAAGTGATCTGCTCAATGAGTTGTTCATTTGTTCGACAGTTTGAGACGCAGCTTTCAAACCGAGGGTGAGTTTTTCGATGTCGTCAAATGCGGAATTAGTCAAAGCATCTCTGAAACTCTGAACTACCGAAGTCACGAGACGCGTGATCGACTCTTCCCTTCGCTTAGCGCTCGCCTCAGTCATGCGACAAAGTTCAGCGTTGGAGTCTTGCATGGCAGTCAACTGAGGCGACACTGCAGTAGAAAGCGCATCTTTCAGATGGTCGGGAAGCTTGGTTTTCAGTTCCTCAACAGATTGTTTTAATTGATCAATACTAGAAAGAATTTCAACGAAAGTGTTTGACCCTGCATTTTGTTTGAGGGCACCATTGAGCTCGTTCTGAAGACAAATGCAAAGGGTGTTTACTTGACCTAAGAGGCATTTTTCGATTACCTGAAAAAAGAATCCGGCGCTGAGACCCACAATCGAACAGATGAACTTACCGGATAGGTTATTGACGAAGGGCTCAATTTCAGCCACATCACCATGAGCAAGTTTCAGCAAACTCAAAGCAACAAAGATTGATAGGAAGGTGCCAAGCAAACCGAGCGCGGTGAACATACCCGGTCCGGCTGTGCAAAGATCAAGATTGAGCTTGTGTTCAACAATCGTACGGTAATTGATGAAGTGTTCCGCCTGACTTGCATTTACAACTGGAACGTCCGGGAATGTATCAGCATCAGGTGCCTCTAGGCACTCTGAAAACTCACGCCAGGCAGCAGCGAGTAAGGGTTCTGATTCAAAAAATTTGTTGAGGTCTGATAGGTCCTTAGCTCTTATCGTCCCATTTAATGCCCGAATTTTTTCGATGGCACGTTTTAGCGCTGCATTTACAGGACGAATGCTTTCAAGAAAGTATGCTGTCAAAACAACACACGAAACAAAGATAATAACAGAAAGCCAACAAGACAATTGCGGGATTATGATTCCGCCAAAATAGACGGGCTGTGACATCCAGATGATCAATGCTTTTATCATTTGTATCTCGCTTCAATACGGTGGCAAACGCACCAGTGAAGGGGTGCGCATTCAATGCCATCGATAATCTTTGGTTTTGTATGCTTACATTGTATTTAGTGAGACTGCATCATTTGCGCAGCCATCACATTTAATCTACGTGATTCAGAAGTCAAATGTGCAGCCCGGTTGTTTTGCGCTGATTGGTAAGGCAACAATGCCACTGAGATACATACATTTACTCAACTGGACGAGTGGTGACTGCATGTATATTGCAGTCTTGAATCAAGCAAGCGGATTAGCTTCGGTGGAGATGGTCATCGGGAGATGGAGCTATCTATGCACCTTTTGATTTATTGCTAATTTATTAGTACTCGGCCGATGCGTGCGTACAAGTGTGGGGGCAACGCCATGCGTCGCCCGATATTTGATATAGCAAAACTGTCTAAGCGAGCACCGCAGCTTAACTTGCGGGCGACGCATGGCGTCGCCCCTACCGGCATTCTTGACCTGTGTCAGCCGAAAACTAACACCGATTTCGGTAGCGACGCGGACCGAATGAATCCTAAAGCCGACAAGTACCGGACGCCGACCGCCGCGCCCGCTTGATATCTTTCGCATACATTTATATGGCTTTGGATATTTTGACCTGGGGGTATGTCAGATATGTTCGGCATTTTTAGGTATAAGCTCAATGTCCACCAAGCTTGAACGAATTGATGCGTTGGTGCGCGAGGTCAACCGCGGGACTTACCCAACAGTTGAAGACCTTTGCCGCAAATTCGAAATCAAAGAGAGAACTTTTTTTGATGATGTTAGGTTTATCAAAGAACGATTGCGCATCGAAATCAAGTTTGACTACAGTCGCGGTGGCTATTTCAACTCGACCCCCGAACGAAAGCTTCCTCAGTTCGATCTAAATGAAGAAGAACTTGCAGCATTAGCGCTGGGCAAAGAGATGCTGATGAAACATTCAGGAACGGCATTCAGACAGCCTCTAGAAGAAGCACTTGCCAAAATTGAAGGCAGAATCGCGAACAAAGAGTTAGCAGTTGAAGAACTCAAATCACTAATTCGCATTGTTCCTGGCGGAATTGCGGAGTCTAACGGAAAGCTCTTGAAGGAAATTAAGTTCGCCTGCGACGAGCAGCGTAGTATCGAAATTGAATACTACGCCGCAAACACGGGACAAACATCAACTCGCAAGATTGACCCATATCGTATTTTGGAACACAAAGGTGCCTGGTATGTCGCCGGCTGGTGCCACCAAAGAGCAGCCATGCGTACATTTGCGATTCATCGTATTCGAAAACTGAACTTATTAAAGGATCACTACGCCATTCGAGAAGGACTCGATGTCGAAGATTGGATCCAATCTGCATTTTTGCTTGAACATGGCGATGGCGAGCACGTGGTGAGAATCAAGTTCACGCCGGTAGGAGCGCGATATGCTATCGACCGTGAGTGGCACCCGAGTCAAAAAATTCACACGCATCCTGATGGCTCTTGTACGCTTGAGTTTAAGACACAAAGCCTAGATGAGATAAAGCGTTGGGTCTTGCCTTTTGGCGCGGGCGCCGAAGTAATTGATCCACCTGAGTTGCGCCAGCGCGTTATGGACGAATTGCGCATGACCTTGCGAGGCTATGGCGAGAGCTAAGTGGCTATGGTGAGAGCTAAGTGGCTATGGCGAGAGCTAAGCGGCTATGGCGAGAGCTAAGCTGCTACGGCGAGAGCTAAGTGGATATGGCGGGAACTAAGTTGCTTCGCTAAGGCGCTTTCCGCTGATGCCTGAAGTCCCATGGAGCGGTGGGATTAGGATCAGCCCAGAGTCCAATGTGTTTGTCGCGGGCACTAAGTTCTAGCTGCTGTAGGTCACCTGCTTGAGGTGAGTATTTTTGATACCACCAGGCGTATCCGCCAGCGACCAACTCATGATTGAGATCACGACCATCTGGCAAAACAATTTCGCCAATCGTTCTGCCATAGCGATCACGAGTCTTGGGAGAAACAGTGACGATCTTGCCAAAGCACATGTCTGACGTGAAGTTCTTGGCGCTGCGTCCGAATGCCTGCCGCTTTTCCGGGCAATCTATCCCTTCCAGTCGTATTGTTTCAGAAGCACCATCATGAAGAACTTTGATAGTATCGCCATCAGTGACAGCTATAACTTGTCCCTTGTAAGGCATCTCCCTTGCAGCAATTGGTTGAATTGATAAAACAAATAGAACGACAAGTCGCAATATCCAAAGTATTCGATTTAATTCCATGAGGTTTCCCTACTTGCAGTCGTGTGCGTCTGCAAATATTGTTTGTTTTGTTGATTGATTAGCAGCTCTTAGAGAGCCATATTCAAGGTATAGCACCTGGACCTGCAACATGAATGCAGTCACCAGGAGCTGAAAAAATTTCCATCGAAATGATCAATATTCACACTGCAGTTATTTTGCATACATATCTTCTACTCTGATAATTATGGTCGGCGATTTGCTACCAATGGCAAGGGAGAAAGCTAGTGGCATCTCGATTACATAGATTGATCAGAATCGTTCGCATGCTGCGCATGAAGGGTTACCCAAGTGTGCAGAGACTTTGCGAAACACTGCAGGTGAAAGAACGAACCATATTCAATGATCTAAAAGAACTAAAGGAAGATCTTGGTGTCAATTTACAGTTCGACAAAACAAGAAGAGGATACTTTCTGCAAGGCGATGACATCGACCTCGGCTTAGATTCTCTTTCAGAAGAAACTGCCTACCTCCTACTTGTGGCATGCCAACTTATTTCTGTTCATGGCGGAAAAGAGCTTGCGGGTCCATTAGAAGAATTATTTGCCGGAGAGATTCGGCGATGCCTGAAGAACACAAGCGCGGATCTAAAAGATATAGTCAAAGCGGAAGCGGCAAGCGCCACGAATTTTCCCCCAAACCTACTCGTTCAACTTTGCCGCGCTTGTTGTTCCTCAAAGCCCGTCAAAGTACATGTGCAACAGAGCTCTGACGACGACACCAACAACAATTCCAAAATACTGGATATTGTTCCTCACTACATAATTTTGTCCGCCACGCAATGGCGTGTCGCTTACAAAAATGGAGACGGAGCCATGATGCATGAGCTTGATCTTTCTAGCATTGAGGCTTTAACTGATTGACACACATTTAAGATGACGAGCTATCGGTATCGGGCAGGAGCGGCAAGAGTAATGGCACAGCGCGATAAACTAGTGATAGAACAGCTATGATTAACTGGGGCTAGCACAGCACAATGAACCAGGAATTACCAAACAATTAACTCGAATCTATTTTTTGGGAATAAACCTCTTGTAGACCTCTTGCGGAGATTCGTTAGTAACGAGCTCGGTCGTTTGGTCTGGAAAGGAAGGAATCGCACTTGGCGGCATCCCTATAGGTGCATTCTCTCCGTTCCAAAATTTGAACACATTTTTTCCGCCAGGATCCATTCCCGTTGTCCCAATAGAGTTCAGCCTACGTCTTAGTTCTTGGGCTTCAGCCTTACGCCCAGCGACATCAAGCAAAGTTATATCATAAGACATAGCATGCATTGACCATCCATAAAGCGGATACCACAACGACTCACCTTCTAAAATTGCTCTCGTAAAAAGTTTGTGCGCGCTATTCACATTGCGATTAGGAAAACCATAAAAGAGCCCGGCTTTTGTCAAAAACTCAGTCAAATATTTCCGTTTTTCCTCAATTGATTTTTCGCGATTTGCAATTTGCAAAGCTTCATCCAAAGCATTTTCCGCTTTTACGTCGTTGTGCAGCGCAGACTCTGCTCTTGCATAGTCAAGCAATGTCAATGCGTATTGCAAGTTTTTTCCGTGCAATTTATCCTGCAAAACTAATGCATTCAAATAACAGTGTTCGGCTGCGTCGAATTGTTTTTTCAGGTAATAACGTGCAGCAAGCAACATAGAAGCTAGAAACTCCTCTTCTGATACTACGCCTGAGCTCTTATAGAGCATTTGCGCTTTTTGCAAAAGCTCTAAATCAGACTCATATCCAGGTTTGTTCGCGAGCCTGAGCAAGATGTCGGCTCTTATCTTATCGGGAGCGCCTTCCGGTAAATTGCCTGACAATTCTTCAAGCAGTTTATTCGCATCAGAGAATTTAGATTCAGATTCGAGTTTATCAACTTCTTGGAGTTTCGCTTTCCAATCATTATTCTCTGATGCAGTGTTTAATTGTTCGGCGTCTGTCCATCAAGGCAATAGGCAGGATATAAGTATGGCAAAAACAGCTGACAGTCTGAGGCATTTCATGAATCGATCTCTTGTTCTACTCTCGTCTCTAATCTGCATTCTAGCGAGATTCGATGTGGATTGCCATTACTCATAATCCATTGATCAACTTCCCGTCCAGGAAACTTTAACTAGGTCCCCATTTGTGTGGAACAAATCAATTCCCATTCTTATTCAAATAGGACTTATAGATCGTCTGTGGGGACTTAGTTGTAAGAGTAGCCCTACTTCCTTTTCCGATGGGAACCGCCATTCCCGGAGCTCCCGCCGGCGCAGTTTTGCCATTCCAAAACTTGCACACATCTTTCCCTTTTGGGTCCTTCCCACTTCTGCCAATACTGATCAACCGACGAGAGATTTCTTCGGCTTCTTTCTTGCGTCCTGTACTTTGCAGCAAAGATTCGTAGTGTGACATCGCTTGCGTTGACCATCCATACAACGGATACCAAAGCGATTCACCTTCAAGAATTGCTTGCTTGAACATTTGTTCAGCACGAACATTATCGTGCCTGTTAAATTCAAAGTAGAGCCCGATTCCATCAAGTAATTCCGTGAGATACAATCGTTTCTCATCAAGGGAATCTTCATGCTCGATTATCGACAAAGCTTCATCAATAGCCTTTTGAGACGCTGCTAAATCACAAGCCTTAGAACTTGCATTTGCATACAAAAGTAAAACACTGGCATGTTGAAGATGATTTCCATATTTTTTCTTTGACGGGATGAGCGCCTGAGCATAGCACTTCGCCGATTCGCTTTGCTTTTTGTCTTGACTCAAAAGCCAGCCCAATTGTTCTAGCGCGCAAAGCAATTCATATTGTTTGCTATCATCCTGCTCGTAAAGACTGATAGCCTCTCTCAGTTTCCCGGCTGCATATTCCGGATTACTCGAAGACAACAAACCAATGCTGTACAACAAGTAGGCTTTATCCGAAGCAGAAGCTGATGCTGGCATTTTCGAATACGCTTCTTCGTATTTCATTTTGGCTTCTTGAGATTTAGATTGCTTGCTCAGCTTGTCAGCGACATCTCTAAGTGCCTGCCATGGCGCGGCTACATTCGCATCGGCAGTCGATTCGGCATTGACCAACTGAGGACAAAAGCACAGCCCTGATATGAGAAAAACCAAAGAGCATATTTGCATTATCGTCCTGGTGTTCATAATCAATGACTATTTCTCATATTTATAGTTAGATGATCAGACTCTCGTATCCACACTGGCATTTCAAGCCTACGCCCCCCTGATGCTCTACTATTATACTCTCCAGCATCAACGTACCCTGGCCATTCGCAAATCATCGGCTTGTCGAGCCATTGCCTACGCAGCAATCTTATTGATAAACCTGTAAAATAGAATATGAGGGAACCAGAGAGCCATCCTTGAACAACTATAACGACACCGAGATAAAAGTGCTTGAAGGCCTAGACGCTGTACGCGTACGCCCAGAGTTATGGGTCGGCAGCAGGGATTCAAGAGGTCTGCTCCAACTGGTCTGGGAAATCGTTTACAACTGCCTCGACGATTACGACACCGGAGACTGCCAGCACATTACAGTTACATTGAATGACGACGGCTCTATATCTGTGGAAAATGATGGACCCGGAATCTCAACAGGTGTTTCTGAAAAAACAGGTCTATCTGGCGTCGAGATTATATTCACAACACTGGGATGTCCTACAGGGTTTGGAGCAGCTGTAGTTAATGCACTTAGCGAAAGGCTTGAAGTAGAGAATTACAGGAACGGCAAATTTTATAGAAAGACTTATCAACGAGGAAGAGATTTAACTCCTCTTCAACTCATAGGTGATACTGATAAGCATGGTACACGAGTAACTATATTTCCAGACAAAGAAATCTTTACTGAAGCTTATGTGCAAACGGAGAAACAAGCGTTTGATCTTGAGGAGCTCACAAGTCGATTGCGAGAGATAGCTTTCTTGAACAAAAATCTCCGCATCGACCTGGCAAATCCAAAATGCTGCGCACGCGAAACGTTTCAATTTAGTGCCGGGATATCCGATTATCTCAGCTGGCTTAACAGCAAACACGCAAAAATAAATGTTGTTCCGGTTTGCTTTTCTGGAGAGAGGGAAATCTCAGGTGCAAAGGAGCAGCTAAGCATTGAATTCGCATTACAGTGGACCGACCGAAAAGCGCCTCTTTCAATGGTTTTCTTCAATAACGATCCCATTCCAGAGAGATACTCAATACACGATTTAAATGCTGTGATAGCAAAAGCCCTGAACGAATACGCCAGGGCAAGTCATTTACTCCACGAGCATGAGAGCGGCATTTCGGAGAATCAAATCAGCAAGGGAATCATCACCATTCTGTCAACAAAATCGGGCTTGAGGCTGCGGTCGCTGGACAAGGAATACCTGGGAAACATTATCAAAGATGCCTTAGGAGAATGCCTTAGGAATTATTTGATACACAACAACAGTAACGCCAGATCGCTATTAAAATCTCTGAAAGAGAAATGTTTCGACGAATGATTATCAGTGAAATCGATGGGACACGTTATGAAATGATCATAAGTGACATCCTCGATTTTTATTTTGGCAATAAAGATCGCATAGACAAGAAGGCTACAGAAGAGGAAAAGTTCAGAGCACATCTTGAAGCCAACAAAGGAAATGAACCGTAGGATCGAAGGTTGGATGTGGCGGCTGAATGTTATTTGATTGCTCAATACCAATGCAATATTTTAGTCAGTCCCGTATTCAAGTCCTTCCACAAACAAATAGCTCTCACCGGATTCTAATGGACCAGTAATTGTCAAAAGCCAGTCATACATCTTTGATCCTTTCGGGCATCTAAACGAAGCCGTTGTACATCGAGGCGGACCGGTTTGTGTGTGGACCTCCAAGGATTCATCTGCCAGCATGGAAATGCAATTTAGGTTCTCTAACTTAGGAAAGTGATTCGGAGCATTGAAATCGAATTGAGACACCAGTATTTCCTCCCAACCGAACTCAGAAACTGAAATTTCCTTCCTACGACAGAATCTGATCTTTAAACGAAGCTATGTATTCATGCAACTTTGTTTTCTTGGGACAATGAATCTTGCTCTGCGAAAACATCGGCGGACCTTTTCTGATGTAAGCTTCAAAAGAGCCATCAGGTAATGTCATAACTCCATATACGCTCTCTTTGGGTGGAAATGTAGCAGGGTCATCGAACTGAGAAGCTTCCTCCAGAGCAAATTTCTCCAACTCTGAGATTTCTGGCATCGTCACTGGCACAGATGGCACCCACTCTATTGACGTAATTGCCGACTGCACACTCGGTAAGTATTCCGCAAAAGTATTCTCTGGAGCTAGAAAAAGCATCTGGTCTGCAAGGTATCCATCACCAGAAGCATTAATGAAAATAAAAAGTCCTTTGACTTGCTCCTCGATGCAATTTCCTTCAACAACAAGTACACGTCGTCCGTTTAAATCTACAGTTTCCATCCGATGAGGCTGAAACCTATCCCTGGCCCCAACCACGCCAGCTATTTGCGATACAGATTCAAACTCCTCAGAGCTAAGTTTATGCGGCGGTGAAAGAAGCAACTTCAAGAAATTACAAGCTGTCCAGCCACTAACAGCTTCACTGCTTGAGATATAAGTAAATTCAGTGTCAGGGTCAGATTCTTTAGTTTCGAAAGAACTCACAGTGAGATTTCCGCCCTGCGACTTATCATCCACTAGCTTCCAAATATCAGATACTAACATTTTTGCAATTTGACCAAATCGAACTTCAGCCATCTAGTCCGTACCAAATTCAAGTGATTCCAAAAACAAATGACTTCCACCGGGTGCTAATGGACCAGTTATAGACAAAAGCCATTCAAACATTTTAGAGTCTTTAGGGCAAATAAAAACAACGGTAGTGCACTGAGGAGGACCGGTATGCGTCGATACACGCAATGAACCATCCTTTAGCATGTTAATGCCACTCAGATTTTGCTCCTTCGGGAAACATTGTGGATCATTGAAATCAAACTCAGACATCTAATTACTCCCTCGGTTCTGAACGATACCAATAGTGATGATTGCCAGAGATATTCTTTCGTGCCCTTGCTTCTTCATCGATAATGAAATTTTTCAGTCCCTTGCGTCCAGCTAACGGTCTGGTTCTTTCCTTTAATTATATGCTCTTTTATCGACTTCGCATTGGCTTCAAGATCGGCAATAGATTTACACTCATACGACCAGTTCGCTCCCTCCCTGAAATTCCAGGCATTAAACCTCTGCCAAGAATTCCCGTCAAAAATTTGCGTATAGATTCTGCCTGACTTGCCGTCTTGAGTGCGGATGCCATCTCTTATGATGACTCGTATGTAAACATCGCCCTTTTCTGGCGCAGCAGGCTTCAAGTTTGCTCTGTCAATTGTGACTTTTCCCGAAATCTGTAATTCTGTATTTTCCAGTGTAAAGTGCTTGAAGACGGGCTCATTCGTTCGCTCCTTCAATACAAGATCACTATTCTCCAACTTCTGAAGGCGCTCTGCAAGAGCCTTTAACGATGAGTCTACGTCACCCACAAATTTAGTATCATCGACCTTCAGTATTTTTGGCAAATCTAACGGATACCATCTTCCATTGGTGAAAATTTTTGCGCACGCATAGTTATACTTTTCGTGTGGATACAGAATCACATTACCTTCACCAACGGCAGGGATTACGTCTGGGGTTGGTTTACTTCCAATTTTGACAGGGCCGCGAACCGAAGTTTTCAAACAGCCGTCGAAACCTTGTCCCTTCATGAGGAGAGAATATTCGTTGTCTTCAATTCTGATTTTATTTGGATTAAAAACATCTGCATGCATTTGTTTCGGAGATTCTGACGCAAAAGCAAACCGCATATTGTTCTGTGGTTTGACCAGCTCACCAAAATTGTAAGCAATTTTGCCCATGGCTGCAGGACCGTACTTTGCTCCAGCCAGTCCACCCAATCCCATCAACGTGTAGTCCACAGCCGCAACACCAAATTTATCGGCAAGCTGCTTTTTGTTGATTTCAAAATTCGACAGACTGTTCCATGTCGCCATAATCGGCTCACCAAGCCGCTGCCCCAAATCACAGGAAACTGTCACTCCAGCTATTGCAGGCAGTGCATCGAGCCCCCCCTTAATGAACGGTTCTACGGCTTTTCCTGCTAGTCCTGGATTCTTAGCCAACAAAGCGAGTCCCACGCCCATTGCGGCGGACATGCCGACAGCGAACGCACTTTGTTGCGGATGCTTGAACGCATCATCCACCGCATTAATAATGCCAGTCGGCATTCTCTCGGCCATGCCGGCAAGTAATCCACACTCACGAAGAAATTTATCTCCGATAGTGTCTTCCTTAATTGGTTCGTGAATCTGATGCTTGTCCAAAATCGCAATCCCCGTCTTGTCGCGCTGATTTTCAAAGCATAAGTAATTAAGAGAAAAAACTATACTCGTAAAATCGCCGAAAGCTTGCGGGAAATCCAAGGAGAAAGCACATTGCTAAGCTCGCGCTAGACTGCATTTAATCTGCCTCTGTAAGATTCACTTGCAGCAGCCGGAGAAACAAGCGAGCAATATTCATCGAGTCGTCCGCACCGCTGTGCGGTGTCCCTTCAAACTGCATTCCAAACTCCGCCAACATTGCTTCAAGCCCCAGATTGATGTCTTTGCCTGTCGCCAACGAGAACAGGATTGAAACATTGATACGATGCGGACTCAGTTCGGTAGAGAGCATCTTTTCCAGAACTGATATCTCGTCGCTTGAGTCAGCAATCAACAATCTATTTGTGCAACCATATCCAAACAAGAGCCTGTTAACTTCTGCCAGTGCCATTCCTTGCCGCCTGAGCTTTGTCGTTGTCCAACCAGTTAAGTCAGAAATTACAGGAGAGAGCTCAAAGTCAATCTTAATCGGCAAGCGATGGGTCTTCAGAATTTGTCTTTCACCCAAGTTAACGATAGTCAAGCCAATTTCGATCAGCCTTCCATGGTCGTGCTCAACATCAATAACATTTGCGAGATTGGAGAGCTTCATGTACATTTTCCCTGCAATAAATACAAAACACCATCCTGATGTCTATCAAGAATACAAGAAATTGAGCCTTGTATGGTTAGCAGACCGCATAACTAAAAAGACACTCCAAATAAATGAATATTTCTGACAGAAAACCGAAACTGTAAATTCTGAATCTGGAACGCCAAAGCTTTAGAAAGAAGAACGCCTACATCTCACCCCAAAGAAGGGCACAATTGTGCAGGCTGCGGACCTTAGAGGAATTACTCTAACAGAATTTATATGGGAGGCGGCATACGAGGCAGCTACCGACATTATTGCTGATCGAAAACATCCATATATTTTCTACAGATAGTTGAGCTACAATACAAAACGCACTAAGCGCGCCCGCAAAAAAAATTACAGCATTGACGAAAATGTTGAAAAATATGGGCACTTAATGAGTTCCAAAAACGACTCAGAAAGTGAAACCGATCCTGGCGTTTCTAAGAAAACCAAAGCGAAAATTCGAAGCAACAAAAGAGAAAGCTGCGCAAGAATGCCTAAGCTACAGTGACCAAGTTGCGCCTCGGGATTTTCGGATACATTTGAAACTGCTTGCCAAATCGGAACTTCTAAAACCGATAGAATAATCCGCCGTCATCGGATCTTCCATTTGCCCAACACGTCGGACGCTACGTTAAGGGCAGGATAACTTACTCTGGTCGTCCCGCGAGCCACAGCGTAGGTCAAAGCAAAGTGCCCCAAAGGACGAAGCTCTCTGGCACAGTTTTGCAGCGACCCCTCACCGTTCCAAGCATTGCCGATCGCATTTGTCACCTCTTTTGCATGTCCGGCTAATTCTAAAGCTGCCGAGCCAATTGCGAAAACAGGCAAGGTGAACACGGTCACCGCAGCGATCTCAGGAGCCAAAACCGAAGCTGCTGTTATGCCAAGACCCAGTTCTATCGCCGGAAGCAACTTATTCGGACTGTTCACAATTGATTGAATATCTTCCGCTGCTCCATCATAAAAACCCTTTCCCACAGCCATCGCTACGCGATTCGCCTTTGGCGTCATGTCATCAGGGCTTTCTTGCGGAGACTTCATTGGAAAAACTTCTTTCTGCAAATGGTCGAGTGCACTGGCGGATCCAAATGCTGTCCATCTGCTGGCAATGTCGTCAGCGGATGAAGAATTTGACTTATCTACAATGTCGCTCATTATCGCTCTCCGGAAACTAATGACCTAAGCCTAGTGTCGAATCTGCGTTCTGTCACCAGCGCTTCCACCACAATTTGAACTCTAGCTAAGCTCGCGCGATAATAAGCGACCATTAGGTTCTCAGAAAATTTCCGGAGCAAACGCCAATCTCACGTTACGGTCCCATAAGTGGCAGCAATCACTGTTACACGGAATCCCGTTCTCGCAGCTAGTAAACGACCCTCTTCCGTTTTTTCAGTACATTCAGCCGAGTCTTGAAATTATTCATATCAAGCACGCCCTACCCGTATAATTTCTTTCTGCCTCTGTGACGTTCTTGGTGCACAAATTGCAAGAATGCAAGGTAATCACAGCTACAACCAATTAGCCTGAATTGATTGAGGAAGCAATGCGGGCCGGTGTAGAATTGAAAAATAATAGTTCCTGCAGCCCCAGTCGATGACTTTGCCTGCAGATTGGCGAGTTTAATTATGACTTTGTTCAAGAAGAAAAAGGCAAACAAAAACTCGCCCAAGGGGAATGAGTCCTTATCTCCGTCTGCCGAAAAAATGTTCGATTTAGTTTCCAAAGCAAAAGCACAGAAGGGCGAAAAAACTAAACCATCGCGAATTGTGGTTCCGAATCGGCTCACAAAAGATAAGCTACCCGACGAAATGACTTTCTACAAGATGACAAAGACATTGCCAGACGGAACTGTGCAGCATTTTTCAATGGAACCGGTCGAGAGTACTTTGGATTTGAAAACGGACAAAGACTTAATCAATAGCTACAAAAGCTTTTTCGACAGAGCGGATGAAATAGTCGAAGAATTGACAAAACCAAGCAACGCTAATCTAGCGTACGTTTTGTGTATTGATGACGCCTCAGGTATGCCCTATGTTCAAATCAAAGCGCAGCAAACAAGAAAGGACGGCACACTAGCAGAGGTGTTGCTGAAACCTAATTCCAAACTCTTTAGCACGGCGAGTGCATTGGAAAAGAGGATCCATTACTTCTGGAAAACTTTGCTAAGCATGAGCAGTGACAAAGAACTTTCGTTAAATGAGTACACTGCCTTCTATAGAATTTGGAACCCTTTACTCCAATTAACTTTGGAAACCAAGAAAGCTCACCTGGAGCATTATCATTCTCTGCAATTGCGCACGGATATCGAGCGTTCAGCAAAGCTCACCTGGGTGATTAGCCATTCGCAGGTGCGACTTAACTTAGTTATTGAAGGAGAAAAAGGTACAGGAATTCAATTGCTGAACTCAGATGTGCCAATGTACCTTAACCCAAATACCGGGAGCCTCGGTTTTTACGGCAGCCCCTTCCCCGTTGGGCCGGGACTGACAAAAATGTTTCAGAATTTGCCCGGAATACCACTAGCGACCTTTACTGAAATCATGCCTCTTCTAGAAGATGCAGCAAAGTCATCTGAACTAGTTCTGCCCTCCACCGAAGACGTGCTCAGCACTCTCCATTCAATGGGAGTTAGCTGCTTAGCTGGAGATATCGAAGAGGAAATGCAGTCAAAACATCCACAGGAAGACAATGGAAATATTTTGATTGCATTTCGTGCTTTTTTCCAAAAAGTCGAGCAAACTAATATGCAATGGAAGAAGCCACACACTCCCGATTTATATTATCAATTGCAAGCACTTCCAAACCAATTGCCAACACTTCACATCAAAAATGTATCTGAACCTAAGCAAGAATCAGAGCGCGTTTTTCGTCAACTAGCTGAAGGATCTATCGCAGAACAAGAATTTCTCTTGCTCTGGCAAAAACGACCGCAATTTTCGCCAGCAAACATGTCGCAAGCAGATTATTTGACTTATACTCAATATCTGCAAGTTTTGATAAATTCATGCGAAGAGACCAATCGTTTCTGCATTGAGCCCAGCCTTCCCTTACGTCTTGGAGCGATACGCACGGCCAAGTTTAGCTGGGTAGAAACTTCCAATTCGACAAAACCGTCATTGTCGATGCCAACGAAGAGCGATAAATCTGCGAAATTTTTAGACTCAGAAATACCAATGTACCTTGAGCCTGAAAAAGCAGAAATATCGCTTGTTAACATACCGTTATTGTTGGGTCCAGGATTAATGGGTCTATTCAAAAAGATCCCAGCAATAGATCAAAAGCGAAAATACAAAATTCCAGATTTATTGCAAGAAGTTGGCATGCTTGGAAAATTTCCGCTGCCTTCAGGTCTTGAACACGTTAGTTGCATGCCAGCCGGAACTATAGCTGAACTGAATGTACTAAATTCAAACAGCGGTCCACAGAAAGCACTTCAAGTCAAATTTGCTAAACCGCTCCAAAGAGCCTATTTAGAAAAGAGTTCGAAAGCACTTGTCTATTTCACAGTAACAGAAGAAGTCACGAAGCCTTGTCTTCAAGAATTTGAACATTTAGGTTTTCAGGTTGACGGAGACCCGGTCGAAACTCGCACACGAATCAATTACCAGATGCGCCCAAGCTCTGAGGAATCTTGGAGCAACTTATCAGAAGACACCTTAAATAGGCTAGAGCAAAAATATCCTAATTTGATTAGCGCCGAAACCAGACAAAAATTACGCCCGTTCAAAATCGAAGATGAGCACTTCTATTTTGATGTTAATGAGTCAAATGGTTGGTTTGCGATGGCTGTAAAAGTAAAGTTAGGCGATGAATATCTGCCACTTCTACCAATAATGCGCAGGGCTATAAGTCGCATACCCGACTTTTCAGATTCTTCGCTGGAAATTCTAAACGCTAAGGGATTATTCTCAGCTGTTTTAGACGACGGACGATTAATACAAATGCCTTTTGGGAGAATTAAAACGATTCTTCTGGCGCTTAAAGAAGTTCTTTCACTTACAGAGCAGAACAACGAGGGTGATGCGCTACTAAGTAGTTGTGATTTAATCCAGTTGCTTGAACTTCAAAAAGATAAGCGTAACGAATTTTGCATAGCAGAATCAGCCCAAAAGATATTCACCATTTTTCAAGGACTAAAACGTCCACCTCGCGTGCCACCGCCCGTGGAGCTTACGACACCGTTAAAAGCTCACCAAATGGATCCATTTTGCTGGATGCAGTGTATCTCCACAAACGAGGTTGGAGGCATATTAGCCGACGACATGGGATTGGGAAAGACCGCAGTCACTATCGCTAATATACTCGCAAACAAACTGCAAAAGCCTACCGATGGACCTGTACTTATTGTGTGTCCCAGCTCAATTGTTGAGTCCGCTTGGGGCAAGAATTTGCAACAATTTGCTCCCTCGCCGTTGTTAAAGGCGCACTATCATTTATCTAGCGACCGACATATGCATGTTCACAAAATGCTTGAGGCAGATGTGGTTATTACCACATATAAACTAATGGTTCTCGATCTTGAAATTCTGAAAAGCATCAATTGGCGTGCAATTTATCTGGACGAAGCTCACCAAATCAAAAACAGCGATACAGAAACCGCTAAAGCAGCCAAAAGCTTGTCATCCAAATACAGATTTGCAATTACGGGTACACCGATTGAAAATAGCATGATGGATTTGTGGTCTATCATTGATTTCTTGCTACCCGGTTTCTTCGGCAACGCAAGTAGCTTTAGGCGAGCGATAAAAAGATTGGTAGCCGGTGATGATCCCGAGCGATTGGCTAGATTGAGAACCGTAATGAAGCCGTTTTACATTAGGCGGCTTACTCAAACAACACTGAATAACCTTCCTGAAAAAACAGAAATCATAGAATATGTTGACCTTGAAGATGACCAGACAGATCTTTATGAAGTAGTTCGGCTGTCACTGCACAAGGAGCTATTGCAGGACATAGCAAACAAAGGGTTCAACCGCATAAGGGGCAGCATTTTTATGCTTCTTATTAGGTTGAGGCAAGTATGTATTCACCCTCCATTAAGCAAGTTGGAAGCAGCAGCAAATGTGCATGGGTCTGCAAAGCTGAGAAGGCTGCTGGAGATAGTACCCGCATTGGTGGAGGAAGGAAGAAGAATTTTGATCTTCAGCCAATTCGTGCAAATGCTAAATGTAATCGGAGAAAAACTGGATGATGTTGGTATAGGGTACTTAACCTTTACAGGAGAAATTCAAACTCAGAAGCGAAGTGAGCGGGTCGATCGTTTTCAAAGAGGTGACGTCCCCATCATGCTTTGTGGATTGCAAGCCTGCGGTCAAGGATTAACTCTCACAAAAGCCGATACAGTAATTCTGTACGAACCATTTTGGAACCCCGCAAAAGAAGACCAGGCAATCGGGCGAGCGCATCGTATCGGGCAGGAAAACAATGTGACGGTGATTCGATTGATCGCCAGAGGAACCATAGAAGAGAAGATCAGAATTTTGCAGGAGAACAAGAAACTACTCGCCGATTCCGTTTTTGGTGACGAAAACGACGAGGACGACAACAAAATCAGCTCAAGCCTTACTGAAGAAGATGTTAGATTTCTACTTTCCTGAGCCGAATAAATTCTTGTTTTTGAAAAACGGGTTCAATACCTAGACAAAGCAAGCATGCGCCAGTCGGATGGCTTCACAAGCGTAGTCCCAACTGATGCGTTCTTGCTCGATTCTCAAATTTGACTTCCAGCGATGTTCTTTCAGTCCTTTGTACACAGCCAACTCGTGTTCAGTCAAACCCCAACAATGCTCAGAGGAATGTTGAAGCTTTTCCTCGCCAGCAAATTCCAGGTGACGAATCAAAGTATCTTCATCCATAAGAACAGATTTCGTATGGGGAAGAAACGATCTGAGTGAACTCAAGATTGCAAAGCCATGAGTATCAATATCACCCCAGTAATATACGGGCAAATCTCGCAGCCAATGGGCATTTGCCAGGTAGTCAAAACCATAACCCGATCCAAAGACAACCATACTTTTCGCTAGCGCAGGAAAAGCCAGGAAGTTGATTTCATTTTCTGTAAAAAACACGACTGAAACAGGAGGTTCCAATCTGGCAAAACTCTCGACGTCAATCGAAATATCTTGCAGAAGATCACCACGGAGCACTGCACAACCTGGGTCGAGAATCCGAAACCGCACGCGCAAAGGTTTTTCCTTAAAACCAAATCGTCGATTAAACTGGGTAGCCCCGACAAATTTATTATCAATTTGCTCGCAAGGAAGAACCTCGTCAAATATCTCCGCCAGCAACGGGCGGTTTGATTCAATAAATTTACTGTCGATTCCAACAATGTCCACTTGTCTCATATAAATGCCTGGGCGTGGCCGACTGCGCATCCAACTTACAATATCAAGAATTTTTGACCAGTTGTCGCAATTCTGCAAAGCAACGAAGGGCTTTTTCGCCAGCCAAGAAAGCAATTGTGGTTCGCGCTCAGAGGTCACTTTAGCCAGTGTCGCAAAACGCACGAAGTCGCGCTTTTTACCGATGCACTCGACTGCATTTTCTAGAGAATCAATCCATACTTCCGTTGGAATTGAATTCCGCCCCAAAACACGGTGATTGAATTCACGCATTTCCACACGAAAATGCGACATCGCTTTCATTGAAGAAATCCAACTGCGTAATTCATCAAAGTTCTCAGACATCTCGCTGGAGGTCGGAACCTTGAATGTCAACTTACGCGGAAAAGAAGATTCACCCGTAACTTTTTCACATAGCAATTGGCCTTTGTCCCACCATTTCTGTACTTGCATTTTCAAGTCAGCAGGACTGCTCCACTTCATAGGCTTAATCTCGTTTTCTCAGCATGATATTCTTCGATAGTTAAATTCCGCAATTTCGAAGAACTCCCCCCGTCATTGTGGACAAATCCAACATTGCGCACAAATGGCTCAATTATGTGAATTTTTTGGAGAGGAGTAACAACCAGTAACTGCAAGTTCAACTTGTCAAAAAGCTTCAGCCCATATTGCGCTGAGTCATCGGAGCCCCTTCCAAAAGCTTCATCAATTACAACAAATCTAAAGGTTCTCGAGCGCGTTTCGCCCCAGGCTAAGCCAAATTGATAGGCAAGACTGGCTGCTAAAATTGTATATGCCAGTTTTTCCTTTTGACCGCCCGACTTGCCGCTTGAATCAGAGTAATGCTCATGCTCAGACTTGTCTTCATGCCACCGTTCAGATGCGCCAAAAGTAAACCAATTTCGCACATCAGTAACTCGTTGTGTCCATTTTTTGTCTAAGTCTGTCTGACCTTCCCTGCCACGAAAACGCTCGATAATTGCCTTCACTTGTAAAAACTTTGACTCCGAATACTGTGCATCGTCTGAGCCAGTAAAAGAACCTTCAGTGCATGAACGCAACTCTTGTTGAAACTGCCGAATATCTGCGTCTTGAGATAACTGCGCTTCCAATTCAATGTATCTTCCAGGATTGTAGTCAATCTGTGTTAGAGATCCATTTATCTGGCTAATGCGCTCTTTGATTGTTTCTCGCTCGCGTGTTAATTGTGATTGAAAATTTGCGACCTCTCGAATTGTGTTTTCATTGAGCAATTCTTTGAATCGTGATTCCCAGCGAGGAAGGTCGTCCTCTTGCAATTTCTTTAGCATAGACTCAAACTCGCCAGCCGACTCAACGCTGGCATCAACTTCTTGTGTCTCAAGCTGGAACTCGGTTTTGTATTTTGTCATTGCTGCCACGATTCTTTCACGCAGGTCTCGCAATTTTTTATCAACACTATCAATTTGAGATTGCAACCATGCTCGCAAATCTTGTTCTCGATTCGTACATGCTTCAACAGTTAATGTATGTTCGCCGAGAGCCTGCTGGCGCATTGCTTCGAGTTTGTCAAAGCGACTCAGGTGCTCAGCATTTGAGGGATCATCCAGCTGCAATTTGATATCATCTTTTGCTGATTGAGCGTCAGCCTGCTTTTGTTCTGTTTTTGAACGTTTATCTCTACTGTCTAGCAAATTTTTATCAGAATCGATAATTTCCTTCAAAACTGCATTCAGAGTTTCGCTCAATTGCTTAAGTACATCAGAAGCTGTTTCCAACTCTTTCTTTTCATGCTCTAGTCGAGCAACTTCAATAGAAACCGATTGCCAATCAAGCTCCCTAAAATCTTTGTATTCTTCCAACCGTGTGAATGCACTCAATCTGCCAGCAAGTTGATTTTTTTCTGTCTGCAAATCAGACATTTTACTTGCAATGTTTGCCAGTTGAGACTGCAAAGACTTCAATTGATTTTCCAGAGTCAAAATTTTTGCCGTATTAGTCCAGCCCAATATATAACGACTTCGATCATCAATACGATGACGATCGTCTTTCTCATGCCGCTCTCCCGGCATTTTAACTTGTCCATTTATGCTAATGGCTTTGCTGCGCCGCCGAAATTCTTCTGCAGATTCACAACAAGCTATGTCGAAACGTATTGAGAGTTCGCGTTCTAGCCAATCAAAATATGGTGAATCAGGTTTTATATCGATCTTTTTAGCCAGGGAGCTAGATTCCATTACAGGCAAATCGCCAGGTACCTTGCCTTTCACACGGTAATAAACCATTCTCCCCTTGAGGTGAGTACGGTCAACCCAATCGGACACCGCAGCATAATGTATATCAGGCACAATCAATGAAAGACCAAAATTACGCAGCAATCTCTCAGCTGCGCCCTCCCAGTCCTTCTCATTTTCACGTATTTGTAAGAGTTCTCCGACAAATGGTAAATCATCTTCTTTAAGCTTCAGAGCCTTACAAAGATCATCTCGTAGTCCGATCTGCATTAGAGGTATGTTGCTTCTACGCGATTTTAGACTCTTAACTTCCTTTTCAAGCTCGTCGTTTTTAAGCTTACCTTCTCTAAAACGAAGGGTCTCTTCCACATATTCATTTTGAACTTCAGCCTCACGATTTTTCGCTACATCGCTTTCCATTTCCTGAATTTTCTGTTGACGAAAGAAATCACTTTCATCTTGCGCGGGCGCCAAACCTATCTGATGCAAAAGCTCAGAATATCTGTCAAATTTCGATTTACGTGTCCGAAACTCATTTTGCTTTTGTTGAATCTCTATGGACAGCCGTTCAAGGCGGTCTCCACCATTCTCAGCAATACTCTTTCGAAGCTGGCTTTCCTCATTTTTCAGCCTGCCAATGTTTTCCTCTTCCTTATGAATACTTGCCTCAAGCCGTACCCACTCTTCATGTAGTATCTTTATTCGTTTATCTAGTAACGACTCCTTTAGCCTCGCAAAATAAATTTTAAGCGCATCGCGGCAAGCTCTCAACTCATCACACTGCTCATTGAGTTCAGTTCGCCGCCTGCAATCTGCCACCAATGGCAGTAGCATCGTTATCTGTTTAGCTGCTCTTAGCACTGCCTCATGCACCGTGTTTAGATCATCAAAATGATGTATAAGTGCACTTAGCCTGGATTCAACATCAAAAGGCTCTAGCATATGAGTGCGCACAAAGTCAGTAAGATTACCAACAGACTTCATCGAAACAGTCTGATGAAACAACTCCAGCGCCTGTTCATTTTCAATGCCAAAGCGACGACGGAACCACGAACCATAATTGGAGAATGCATCAAAGACTTCGCAATTTGAAGCCTTTAGTCGCTTTCTTAGCTTGGAAATGTCTGAACCAAAATTAGCGAAATCGCTCTTTATAGAAAGAGCGCGCTCAGCTGCAACAAAAAAGCGTTCAGGCTTTCCCTGAAGGTCTTTCATCCAAAAAACTTGAGCAAGCGTCACTGTCTGATCATAACCAGCATTGTGAAAAACGCCGAGAATTACTGAATAATCACTGTTCCCCCGCAGAGCAACAGGCTTCGAGGAGCCCCCTATCTCATTTCGCTCAGATTTATAAAATCCCAAAACGTAAGATCGCAAATTACGCTCTTTCACGTCAGCGCCGGCAGCCTTGTTATATGCAACCCTATGCGCAGGCACCAACAGAGTTGTAACAGCATCAACAAGGGTAGACTTTCCAGATCCGATATCACCTGTTAAAAGTGCATTCATACCTTCAAGATTTAGTCTACAGGTCTGTCCGTGAAACGTGCCCCAATTAGACACTTCCAAATATTTCAATCGGAATCCGGACAAAGTAGGGTTCGAATTCAATGAGAGCTCAAGTCCAAGTTGCTGAATTTGCCGATCACTCATCAACATCGACTCCCTTTCCCTTTGAGCCATAGACCTGATATTGCTCCAGCCTGCTGTCAAAATCTGCCAGCCACTGTGCATCAATAAACGCTTTCAATATTCGCCTCACTTCAAAGCGATGGTCACCGGCAAATTGCGGCTTTAGTCTTTTGACAAAACCGAGGTCAATAATTTTGTTCAACTGTGCTTCGACGTTGTTAATTAGCTTTGCTTCATTGCTGCCCTGCAACAGAAATACACGAACAAGATCAACTATCTCATCGAGCGTGAGCACAAGGCGAGTATCGCCCCCGCGCGCATCAAATTCCGCAAGGCGTTTCCTCAATAAAGCAAGCATCAAGCTTACGGTATAAGACAATTGGCGCCTCACCATTAAACGCGGCATATCGTCCTGGTCATCTTCAGACACTTTGCTTTTTAGAAACGCATATCCTTCAGACTCATCAAGACACAATTCAAGCCCCAAAGTAGCGACATAGTCTCGCACTCGTGCTTGCAATTTCAGAAGAGCGCTCCAGGCACGCAAATCGTTTTCT
This sequence comes from uncultured Candidatus Obscuribacterales bacterium, assembly GCA_964546815.1. Taxonomy (GTDB): domain Bacteria; phylum Cyanobacteriota; class Vampirovibrionia; order Obscuribacterales; family Obscuribacteraceae; genus JAIEPM01. Next base: position 92,768 of record CAZJLR010000005.1, read on the forward strand.
TGATAAACAATACCCTTCAAGAGAGCAATAAGCACCGCAGAAAGATCGGGTGATTGTTCTGGAGAGAATTCATTGTTTGTGTCTGTCTTCGTGCTATTCATTTTCACCTCACAAAAATAACACGCGGCAAACTAACCTGCTTCAAATTGCCATCAAGCGACTTCAAAAGAATAACATCTTGCACCTCTTCATCAATTACTGTTTCAAAGGAATCTGTCGCTAACTGTAGATAGCTCACAAGCTCAGGAAGCCCCTGTTGGAGTGGACGTTTATCCAGAAGTTCTGCAAGTGAAATTTGAGAACGTTCTTGCAATGATTGCCGAATAAATTTTTTCAACTCAGACAAATCTACAAACATTCTCGAAAAGAGGACACTTGTATCTATTTCAGAATCATCCGTATCAGCGACGGCGTCGCTATTGATTATGGGCTTCACTGGGGGCGTGAAAAGCGGGCGTTCCATCGGCAGTTCAATATTTGCAGAGAAAGCAGCAACACTCATCACGTCTCCTTCCGGCATTTGTTCACGCAATGAAAGACACCGACTTTCTATGCTCTGGAGAATTTCCATAATGCGGCGATTTTCCAATAAAGCTGCATCATCCAAAAATCGACGCAATTGCTGTGATAACATCGCCACTGTTCGCTGAGTATGCTCACCTGCTTCTAACCAGTCGTAATGTACTCGTCTCATTCTTGCATCTGGCTTGAGAACAGCAATTGCGGGCAATGCAAGAACTTTATCAAGCAATTCAGTAAGTTCCTCTTGCCTGCGAGAAGACATCAAAAAATCCCAAAATGCACGGAAGCTCTTTCCTTGATCAGATTCTGAAATTTCATCACGCTCGTCCATTATTTCTTCAAGCAATGCAGCCTTTCCACCTTCGCGCATTGCTATGCGTTCTCTAACACGGCGGTCAAGCCCACGAAAGTTGGTTTCCACTTCTCTGAAATCGCCGAGCAACTCACGAGCTATCGATGCAAATTGCTGAAAACGGTCTCGCTGAGCAGTCTCATCCATCAATGAAATATCGCCAGAACTAAGACGAACAATTTCACGGTCTATTTCATCACGACGATTTTTCAACTCAGTTATGCGCAGTTGAGCATCAGTTTCTGTACTTTGTGTAATTTGTCTAAGTAATTCAAATAGAGTTAGAAGTCGAGACTCGGTGCCAACAAAGGAGCGTGCTGTAAGACTCTCCAGCCAAGCAATCGCTTTCTCTGTGCCAGGCATCAGGTCAAAATATGGCTCATCTGAATCACGCTTGTAAAACTTGCGCAGCCAGGCCTTGTCGTTAGCTGCCCAGTCATTCAAGTAGTCGAGAGCTTTGCGAGGGAAAGCATTATCGCCCAGCCTTTCTCGAAGATTGAACAATTCATCTTCGAGAGCCTCGGAAAGATCAGACTGTGCAATTTCACGCAGGTTAGGTACGATGAAAACACGATGAAAGAAGCTTGCCACAAGAGGCGCCTGCTCAGCACATAGCAAACGCCATGAAGGATGCGTCTGGCGCAATTGCTCTAGAGATTCGTAGTCAAGACTCATGGCATTCAATTACAACCGGTAATCACCATATTTTACTATTACAAGGCTGAAAAGCTCGTTATTTTCGCAATTCCGAACAGAAGCCGCGTCATATTTGGACTCAGAGTGCAGCGCAATTAGAATAACAAAAATTGCAAAAGGTACGCACCGCATAGTGTAGGATCATAGAGCTTCCCACAAAAGACAAAACAATGGCAACTCAAAATAATGCCTACAGCCAGACTGAAAATGACGAACTCGAAAAGGTTCTATTTCCCGCAGGCACCAGCTACAGTTCAGAACAACAAAAACTTCTCTATGACCAGTACAAAACTTTGCTGCAATCAGCAGATTCGTTTGCAGGTAGGCGCCAGGCAATCAACGGATTTTTCCTGTCCCTAAACACATTTTTGCTTGCAGGCATTGGATTCATCTTCAAAGAGTCCTTCGAAGTATTTTTGCATGAACATAGAGTTACAAACTTGATGATAATGACTCTCGCTTTATCGCTCGCCGGATTCTTGCTTGACGCAAACTGGGCAGCATTGCTCCGCGCATATGGCAAGATACACGCCCGCCAGACACACGTCCTGGAGGGACTGGAGAAATATCTTCTCGCTGCTCCTATTACTGCTCAAGGCCATACACACAAGTCTGATCTACACTCGCTCGCAGAAATAGAGCGACACACTGCATGCACATTCCAGGCAATCTATGTAGCTTGCGCGATAGCTGCGATTGTTCTCATAACGATTTTGCACCACTAGACTCACAGTTTATTGCAGCGCACACATGATAAAGCGCCCACAACAGCAGCTGACTTAGGAGAAACAGATGTCGGATAGAAGAGAATTTCTCATGCATGAGTTGAAGGAACTCTCTGAAATCGTTGCTTATTTAGCAGCAAGTTTTTTGCTTATTTCTACAGGCAAGTCGCTGATTCTGATTCAGCTTGGCGTTAATAATTTTGTTCATGGCTGGGTGAAAGCGCTCATCGAATCACTCGCGTTGGGCAAAATCGTGATGTTAGCGCAAAATATTCCACTCTTAACTAAAACGCAAAACAAATCTATTTTGAGTGCTTCAGCCTTCAAAGCTATTGTGATGGCAGTAATTGTCTTTTTTGCAAGTGAACTGGAAGAAAAGTTATTCGCTAAACACGTCGCCGACGCCCCGATCAAGGAAGAGTTTCTGCTGATGATTGCACATCTTTTTGGCTTGTTTATAGTGTTCTATACACTTTTCGTAGCAAGAGGTTTAGATAGGGCTTTAGGCAAGGGAACGCTTTGGAAGCTCTTAACAGAACGCGCCCAGGCAACCGAAAATAAGGAACCTACTTGAACACATTAGCTCCACGCGGGCAGAGCGCCTTCAGATAGCGGTTCAAGAAACACCCAAAGGAAATCGAAGAAACAAAAACACCACCCGAACTGAATCGCGGTGGTGTTTAGGCTATTGCTTGGCTGCCTCTTGCTGGAGGCTCAATATTTCAATACGCTTCAGCCAATCCGTCACGTAAAGCGGGCTCTGCTGCTGATGTTCCCGGAATGCGCATTCCTGCTGTTTCCGCATCGCCCCTCGGCTCAAAGTCGGTCTCTTTGTTTTCGACTCACCGTTTATGCATACAAGAATAACAGCAGAAATAATCGTTGTGAACTACCCCAGAATATAGATGAGAGCAATAAAAGGATCGTTTAGGCTGGTCACTGTGTCTCGTTTTAAGTTTTACACACATTTGTCAGGCGCTCGGCCATGCGCGCCAGCAAGAGTAACAATTGAATCGAAACGATGATTATTTATACCAGACCCAAAATGAACAGAATTTTCAAGAATACAGCTAGTTGCGCAATCGTTTCCCGAAATCATTCATTCACCAACATTAGCCACGCCGCTTGCAAGGCTCACTCACCAGGGATATATCCATTCCTTATATGACAGATCGATAGACGCACGATTCTACGGAGGCAATAATATTTCCCAATGTGCAATTATGCTCGGAAATCGCAGCTGCTTCACCAGCAGTGGCAGAAGGAGTTTCAATGACAAATGCTATAAAGCATGCAAAGAACGTCGGACTCTAAGATCCACAAATGATTTCCATAACCTTTTCGAGAACACGACAATGACAGAATCAAGCATCGCAAATAAAATCAGAAAGCTGCTCACACTTGCTGATGGCAATCAAAATGAGCATGAGCGCGATGCAGCCATGAAGCTCGCAATGGAGCTTTTATCGAGGCACAACCTCGACTTGGACACGATTAGCGACGAATCTCGTGATATTGATGTACTCGAAATCGAAGTCTTTCTAAAACTTGAGCCGTGGATTCGCGCGGTGTTACATGCCGCTTGCAAGCTGTACTACACTAGATATTATATGCGATCTGTTTTTCGCGGTTATTATCGCGACAGAAAAGAATGGCATCCTACATTCGTTGGCACACGCGAAAACATTACAGTAACAATAGACGTAGCAAGCTGGTTGCTGAATTCGATAAGGAATGAAAGCAACTGGCTATTTTCCGAGCCTTATGAAAGGCGGAGTTTCAGACTGGGAGCAGCCCACAAACTCTATGAAAGAGCTTGCATTCTCATCGAAGAGGAATCAGCAAACTCAGCCCCTTCATCTAAGAACAGTTTGATGGTAGTTCGAAATAACCTAGAAAAGGCAAATGCCGATCACTTAGCAAACAAGGGCTTGAAACAATTCAACAGTCGCGGCAGTTACTACGATGGTAATGCCTATGGAATGGGCGAATCGTTTGGCAACAGCGTCAATCTCGGACGCACATCGAATAAGGTAAAGGCAATTACGGCACAACGCTAGCTGCCCATTTGCTCTGCTGCCATTACGCAGTCCCTTACAAAATCGAATTTCTCCAGGACGACAGCTCTAGACGTACGAATTCAAACAATCGCTCTAGTTCTTGCGTGCCCTTTTCACTTTTGATTCTCGGCAACGCAAACAGGGGCTCTTGCCAGACTTAATTAAGTTTACAACGTTACATACGGCAGCCTCCCACGTTTGGCTACTGTGCGTAGGACAACGCCACCACATCCGTTTATTACTACCAGGGGTCAAAAGTGCAGGTTTTGCAGGTGAATTTTTGTTTGGGTGCCAGTATTTAGTTGCTTCAGGACAGCCTTTTTCCAGATTGTTTTCTCTGGAAGCTTTCTTGCCGTAACAAAACGGACAACCAAAAACTTTACTGCCCCGATTATAAGACTGAACAACAGCACTAACTTTCGCCTGCCAAACATGCTCAATGTTTTTCTTGCATATCCAGAATGCAGTGACCTTGCCAGTAATACCAACTTGAGAGGGTTTTAGTTGACCATTTTTTGTGGGATGCCACATTTGCGCCACCGATGGATAAAGCGCACTCAATGATCTCTCCGGGGAGAATCGTTTTCCAGAGCAAAACGGGCAACCAGGTAGACCCCGCTCTATCGCCAAAACTACATTACAAATTCGTGCCTGCCAATCATGATATTTCGAAACGGGACACAACCAGAACACGTTCTTATTACTCTTGGCTGTCACATCACTGGCGGAGCACCCGCCATTCTTATCGGGGTGCCACATCTTTGCCGCTCTTTGGCATAGAGCAGCAAGGCTATTACGTTGATCTGCCTTAAGCCCCGAACACCACGGACAGCCTGATGACTTAAATTTGTTGTGGCTTTCAACGACTTTCACTATAGTAGCCTCCCAAATGTGGTCTGCGCACCGTGGACAGCGCCACCAAGCAGACAGCCCAGAGCCTGGCAATACGTCGAATGGGGACAGCTTGTTCTTGCCTTTGTGCCACATTTTCGCCAGACCGGGATATCTGGCTGCTAAACTTTTCTCGTTGACCAATTCATTATTTTTACATTCGGGACAATTACTATGGCGAAGAGTTCGTGCTTCAACAGTTTCTCGCCATTCGTGCTTGGCTGCTCGACAGCGCCACCAGACAGACTCTTTGCTGTTGTAAGCCAAATCCGATGGACGTAGCCTCCGATTCTTCAATTTTTTGTGAGTAGGGATGCGCAGATTGCGAACAATTTTATAACTGCCTGCAATTTTTGGCCACAACCGACGGTTCTTGGTCGGATGCCATTCCAGAGCAATCGTTGGAAATTTGCTTGCCAGGCTATTTGAATCGGATATGTAGAAATCGCTACAAAACGGGCACTCTGGCGTTCTAATTCTGTTACTGGCTGATTGCATCCACTGGTGAGTTTTGTCCTTCTTGCAGCGCCACCAATAAAGCTTTGAAGAGCCACAAGCAACGCGATTGGGCTTCATTTTTTCATTTAAGGTAGGATGCCACTCTGCTGCTATGCTTGGATGTAGGGCAGCAATTGAATTTTCTGTATCAACTCTGTCGCCTGCGCAGAATTGACAAATCTGAGGTCTTTCCTTTCTTGTTCTATTCGAAATTTTCGCTTGGTATTCGTGCTCAGCTTTTACGGGGCACTGCCACCAAACATATCGCTGCGAACCGGGCGAAAACATGAATGGCGAAAACCCATCGTTGCGCAATTTGTGCCATTCTGCTGCAATTTCTGGAAAGAGATATCCCAAACTTTGCTCTTTCGCAGGAAGTCGCCGCAGAACTTTCCCTTCGTCTATACAAGCCTTACACTGTGCATTATGTATGGTTCTACGTTCGACTTTACATTGCCAGGTATGCTTTGGATTTAAAGAACAGAGCCACCAAACAACGCGCACCGAACAACCGGGAACATCTTCTGGCTTAAGGCTTCCATTCAGCGTGGGATGCCATTCGGCTGCCACTTTAGGGAATCTCTCTTTAAGACTTACTCGACCAAACTTTGTGGCGTTGCCTGCACAATGCGGACAACCCAGATTTTTTCTAGTTCTATTCGTTACATTCTGGCGCCATATATGTTCGGCATTTAATGAACAACGCCACCAGATTTTTATCTTCCCAAAGGGAAAAATCTCCTCTGGACGGAGTTCACCATTTTTGGTTGGATGCCATTCTCTTGCCAGCTCAGGAAACCGACCTGCAAGAGAGTTGCTAATCGTTAGTTTGCGTGAACTGCAAAATGGACAGGCAGTCTTTTGTACAGTGCGTGCCAGGCAGCTTGCTTTCCATGTATGGGAAGGATCCTTCCTGCAAAGCCACCACACTTTTCTTGAGCTGCCCGGCGTGAATTTTTCCGGGTTTAATGGTCCATTTTTGCTGGGGTGCCATTCAGACATCAGCTCTGGATTTGAAACTGCGATATTGTAATTTTTACTCGGCAATTTTCCAGAACAAAACGGGCATCCCATTGTAGAAAGCGGGCTTTCTGTTCTTATGTTAATTGCCCGACGCCAAACATGATCTTCGCCAGCAGGACATTTCCACCATATTTTAGCTGCAGACCCAAAGGTATAGTCATCGGCGGTGTAAAATCCGTTGCGTGTGGGATGCCACTGTGCAGCTAAGTTAGGATGAGTTACAGATAAAGGTGGAAATTTGGACCAGGAAAACCAGGGACGCAACAGTTTTTGCTCTTTTTCTGGTTGTCCAGGTGGAGTTATCTCGGAATGCTTCGATTGTTTTTTAGATGACGCCATAGGAAACGCTCTTCTTTGGTCAATTTAACGCAAAAAATGGAGCAACGCTTCACCGCTCGACCAAACTACTCATAATAATCCCATCCAGCTTGTTTTGGAGTTCACTATCTGCAAGCGACTCGGACCACCCCCACACTTCACCTCGCCTGAGACTTGCTAACACTAGATTATATACTTGTTTCCAACAGAACCATTGACCGGAGCCACTGCCGATGACTCTATCATTGCTTAAAGTCCAATCGGGAATGCGATTTTTATCCGTCCGAATGTTGGTTTCCTTCTCATCATTTCAGCCATTTTTCAGAAGCATTGGTTAACCTATCGGAACAGGTATTCCACAACTAGAAGCCAATACGAAAACCAATTCTGAGGACAAAATTGTGTTTCAAATCAGGAAGCAAAGTTTCTGCCAGAGATGTAATAGAAGATGTCCTGCAGGAACAGAAATGACCAAACTTCAAAACGGCAAATTTTGGTGCGCTGACTGTGCTTTCAAACCTTTGAGAAGTACAGCGCTTCATGATCAAACTTGTGCTCGGTGCAATCATCAAATAACTAAAGGAGAGCAACGCGGTTGGGCACCTGAAATTGGGACATGGTGCTACTATTGCGTCAACGGCAAAGACTCAAGCAGATTTACTCTCAGGGACGCAGAGCGAAGAGAGCTGGACGAGACCCTTGAACGCGCAAAGCAATTAAGAGCACTTCCGTCGCCATTAAGCGAAAAGTCGACGAGGGAGCTTGAAGAGCTCACGTTGATTCTGAAACAAAGATTCGGGCAGGTTAATACAGTAGCCAGATTTCTATCGCACTAACTTTTCTTCAGTGACGTCATTTGTCTGTTTTTACGTCTGGCTTTTCGTCATGAAGATAACGCGACGGACCATCGGGAACAACCAACACAGATTTCTTCAGCAGCAAAAACATCGAAGGCTCAATCTTAAGCTCTCCAGAGTACGGTTGGCTGTAGGCGGCTAGAAGCCAGACATTTAACGCTAGAGCTGTCGCTACTAATGCCGTCATGAATGCCTGCACTTTTGGAAATTGCGAAGCGAAAATATAACTCAGCGCTAGAGTTATCATCGCGCCAAAACCAACTACGACCCAAAGTGCGGTAGGCATATTTTTTTGAGCCAAAAGAATTCTCGCTCTGCGATGTTCTCCCAGGTTCTGCATTGCTGAAACCAAACCTTGCTCCAAATCATTCTGGCGATCGTTTTCAGGCACCACAGCTACAGCTGCTTCCCAGAGTTTCTGGTAGCTCTGCCAACCGTGATTTATCTCTTCGCCTCTCCGCATTTTTGGCCACTCGGTATCAACCACTTCATCAACATATTCGCGGCACAATTGACGAATGCGAGGTCTGTCGATATCTGAGAGTCCTCGTGCAATTCGAAAAACGCTGGCTACGTTGCTCGCTTCCTGTTCACCATGCATTTGTGCATCGTGATATTTTTCCATGGCGCCCGCAACCATAAAACCGAGCAACACTGAAAATAGAGTCCCCACAACTCCCATCATCGCTTCGCCGGCGCTGTGGTGGAGTTCAAGAACTTCCTGCTTCACAAAGCGATTTACCAGAAATTGCCCGCACAGCGCCATGCAGACAAAGCCCAGAACCAAAACAAACGCGTCAATTAGTGTATTCAATTAGTCCTTCAAGGGGGAGATTCCAAGGAGCAAAGACCTTAGTTTTTGTAGACCAAACTAAGAATACCAGACATACAAAGGAAGAGCACCACTACAACATTTGGAACTAGGCTTCCCCTTTTGCGTCCGGCTTAAGGTATCTAATAATGAAAGGCCTGACCTACTTATGAGTACCGTGCGAACATTACATAAGCGACTTTACCCATGAATAAACGCGCAGTCATTGTATACAATCCAATAGCAAAAACCGAGCCATGGCTGCCGGATCTAGTGCGCGAGCTTTGCGATCGCGGCGACTTTATCGTAGGATTTTTTGCCCACGACCATAAGAAAACGCCTGCGGATCTAATTGAATTAATTCAAAGAAGGCCAGACCTGTTGATCGCCGCAGGTGGAGACGGCACAGTTCGCTTCGCGGTGGCGGCTCTGGCGCAGGCTAAGTCGGACATTCCGCTTGCCATAATTCCAATTGGTACAGCCAATGTATTGGCTCGCAATCTGGGTGTTTTGGGTGAGGGGCTGATGGAAACATCGTTGGACCGCGCAATGGACACGATAAGCAACGGCAAACGTCTGCGCATCAATCTGGGCATGATGAACGGAGAATATTTTGCTGTCACTGCTGGCGCGGGACCAGTCTCTGATGCATTCGTCACGCCCAAAAGTGTAGAAAAGAATACTCTCAAATTGTTTGCATATGCCAGGTCTGTAATTCAGGCAATCATACTGCCAGGAATTGAATTCAAAATTTCAATAGAAGGACGGTCGTTCACTGTATCGGCATCGGGCATCTTCGCGAGCAATGTTCAAGATTTTGGGATTGGAAAGACGCCTGATATCAGCGAGCTGGTCGACGGCGAACTTTCATTGAACATTGTGAGACCAGATAATTTCGAAAGGCAAGTTGATGCGAGCTTTGGATTTGTTAGGCGCAAAGACCATGAGCACCCGCAAGTTTATATTCGCAAGATAAAAGTCGGGCAAATTGAAGTGTTGAGCGTCAAAAATCGATTCGCATGGTTTCACAGACTACTAAGTTTTATCAGGGGAAGCAACGCTCTTAAGGATGCGCATCAAAAAACCGAAGCAGGAGTCATCGCTATGATTGACGGAGAAGAATTTGGCACAACACCGATGAGAGTTGAAATAGTTCAAAATGCTGTGACAGTACTTGTTCCTTCGACCAAAGAGACTGCGATAAATGCAGTTACTAAACGCAAGGCGGCATAAGCCATTTACAGAAGAGGATTTAATGGATAGCAACACATTTGATTTACCAAACTTCCATGTCGTTCTCGACCGAAACAACAAGAGCGAAGCGCCCTGGTTGTTTCGTGGCGGACAGCCGAGCGACCAAGGATTTGATCTGTTAAAGAGTAAATACAATGTTGAAACAGTAATATGTTTACGACGCGATCATACTCGGTGGGAAGAGCATTATTTGATGAACCTGGGCATAAAATTCATCTACTTGCCGCTGCCACTGGCCTTGCCTAAATTATCGCCAGAAGATTTCCACCAACGCATGAGCCTCTTTCTACAATCCCTGAAGGATGCTCAAAAAAATGTTTATGTCCATTGCGTGGAAGGCAGAGATCGAACAGGTCTGATGATTGCACTTTACAGGACCTGCGCACAAAGCTGGCCGATTGACGATGCTTATTCAGAGATGGTGTCATGCGGCTATCGTGGCTTTGTTCATCATGTAATCTTATCTGCATTCAAAGACAAATTATATGAGTTAGGGGAAGCTTGTTGATTTTGACAAGATCTATTCCATTTCAGCTAATTACTCAGACCAGTTAACGTGATAGAATTCCATCGATTCGCTTTCGCAAAACTGAGTGTAATGCGGTTGCATGGAATTCAAAGGAACGAATTCTGAAATGAATATTTGGGTTGGCTATGCATTTCTCTCCATGCTGTTTGCCGGATTTACTTCCGTTATTGCGAAGAAAGGGCTTGATGGTATTTCTTCCGACTTAGGAATGACGCTTCGCACCTGTTTCGTGTTTGTATTCACTCTTATGTTTGCCTTCGTTGTAGTTCCACAAAAGGAATTGGCGCTTCTAAGAATGTCGAACTGGCTCTGGCTGGGAGGATCAGCAATTGCCACTACGCTTTCTTGGATTTTTTACTACAAAGCGATCAAGTTGGGCGAAGTTTCCACTGTTGCACTGATCGATAAGGGTAGCGTGGTTGTGGCGATGCTGCTCGCTTTCCTATTTTTGCACGACGCGGTGACCGCGCCAAAACTAATAGGCGCAGCGCTTATAGTCGCAGGATTGTTAGTAATAGCTCGCGGCTAGCGGGTCGTAGGATCGTTGGTAATAACGAACTTTAACACTGCGAGCTTAATTCAATCCTTGCGTCCCACCACACGAAGCCCAATAGCTTCAATTACTCCCGCGCGGCACAGCTCCGCTTCCCATTCGCGAATGCGTTGCGCCTGGAGTTCCGAAACATCCTCAGTAAAATAGCGATATAAATATGCGAGTCGTTCTTCGCTACTAATTTTGAATGTCGCGTTCAATGCGGTCAACAATTCACTGGAAGTAGCGACTCCATGTTTCCCAAAATGATGTTCACGCCATGCTGCCACCGCATCGCTCGGTAACTGCCCATTCACTAATTTGGGTCCACGCCCTTTCCAGGCACCAGCGCCCGCTTCAATTACTGATTTCAGTCCGTAAAACCAGATCGCCGTTTTTTCATCAAACAATTCGGCGGCAAACTCTTCCACAATTAGAGTCCCACCATGTTTCAAAAAACCAGCAGCACGATTGACTGCTTGATCAATTGGCTGCATATGGTGCAACGACGCTGAAAAAAGCACCGCATCAAATTTTTGGTCAATCTCAAAACGATGAAAATCGCCTTCGATTACTTCAATACCAAGCTGCTTCGCTTCTGCCACTGCATTGCTGTTGCCATCTATTGCGGTGACAGTATATCCTGCATCTCTCAAACCTTTCGCAATGGTTCAATTGCCACATCCGACATCTAAAATCGAAGCCCCTACCGGCACTTGTGATTGCACAAACAAAATAGTTTGCTTTGAGCCCTCTTTCATAAATTCCTTTTCCAACAGTTGATTAACATCTCATTCGGGTTCTTTGTTTTTGCTCTCACTCTTAGTATTGCACTCAGAACCCATCTGCACCACTTTCTTGACCGGCGCAGGTTTTGCTGCGAAGGCGTCCAATTCTTTTTGAGTGTCCTCATTTAACGGGAGTGGAAATTCAGAATGATACCATTCAACTTGCTTGCCTGTAATAACTGCTGTGAGGAATAGCACATCCTTTTCTGGTTTCGCGACTTCCTCCAAAGACTCAGTTGTCTTCGGATGCTTTCCAGCTGTTGTAATCGTAGTGAGCTTTAACTTGCCATGTTCTTTCTTTACGGATGCAGGAAACTCAAAACAGACCATGCCCCTTGGCTTAATCCAAAGTTTTTCCCCAACAGACAACTTGACCTTAGTTGCGTTCTTGTAGACCTTCAATACTTTGAATTGCTGTTTTCTGAGTGCAAAACGAGAACTCTTTAGCTTTAGTACCTTGCCTTCTGGGAGATCATCAAATTCATTTGGACCAGCATCTACAGTAACGATGGCTTCTGCTTCTTTCGAAGCCTCTGCGACAGTGGTGGCATTAACGGGAACAGTGAATGAACTGCAGGCAAATAACATCGGCATTAAACTTAAAATCCATTGCTCACTTTTCATTATCGTCCCCTCAAATTAGACGGTCTCATTCTCTGTATGCAAATACAAAAAACGTTATCAAAATCACCGCTACATGTCACTCGGCTTAACCCTAGTACACTTTCAAATGCACTATTCATTCCACGTGACATACACAACCAGCAAACATTGATTAAAACCGAACGAGCTATAGTAGATGTTGCCTAGCGTGACAAAATTGTGCTGCGGATCATACTCTTTTACGCTAACTTCAGGACTTCTTATTTCTTGCACGGGCTGCGCCTGTTCTTTTCGCTCCTCCGCCAGGCTTGTTTCCCGCTCCACTCACGTTGCCCGTGGCGCCGTTTGCCTTGCCTGCCTCAGCAGCTCCAGCGAGTTCCGTTGAATTTTGCACAGAATGCTTTAGCTTGCTGTAATCATCATGAAATCCATAATTTAGCATTTCGTCGTGAGCTTTCTCGAATGGGTATTTATCTTGAATTTCGCGGTACATCGCAATCATGGCACCAGTGCGATCGCCACCCATGTGGCAATGCACAAAGACAGATCCTTTATCAGGTTTCGTGCGCGCTGTCTCCACAACTTGCATAAATCTATTGAGTGCTTCTTGCGAAATTCCAGCATTTTTGTTGATAGGGATGCTCACAAAATTCAGTTCATGTTGTTTGCATAGCTGGCGCTCAGACTCAATTTGCTGCGGGTCATTGCGTAAGTCTACAATTGTTCTAACTCCGTTCTGATACAACTCGTACAAGCCGTCCTCGTTGGGTTGCCCACCGCGGAAGAGCCAGGGATGCACCTCATGAAAGTTAGGAATTTCATCAGATGGTCGTTGAATTGAAGCCCATTTTTCTTGGTTTGCCGGGCGATCAATCACTCGTTTGTTTGTGACATTGCGATCAATGACAGTGTCATTATCATAGGATGACCAGCTAGCACCATAGTTATTTTGCCATCTGTCATCCCAGTCGCGATGCCAGCCATCCCAGTTGTGGTGCCAGTCTCGATGGTCACCACTCACCCTGTCTCGTCCATCGCGGCGGTCATCATGATGATCGTCGCGGTGGTCATCATGATGGTCGTCGTGATGATCATCATGGTGGTCACTCCAGCTGTGATCTCCATGATCGTCGCCCGCGGGTATTATCTTTTTCGGAAGAATGATGGGTGGGTCGCGATGATCGCGATCACGGTCTGCATCTGCATCGCGATGTTTGCGATGATGATGCTTGTGCTTATCACCATCGCCCCCTCCAATTGGCGCTTTATGCGCAAATGCACTCGAACTGCAAATCAGACTGATAGTACCCGCAATCAAGCTAACAGCAAAAACATTTTTCAAGCTATCTACTGAGCCTATTCTCTTTGCAAATATCCGCATAACACCTCAATCTGATTTGAATGGGAATCAATTGATACATGCAGACTTGGACTTTTTGTGCCATGACAAATTCAATTTAGAACTCATAGCCGCAACGACCCTTATGGTCTACACAAAAAATTGTTCTGCAGACTTTCTACCCCCTTCGTCGCCCATATCCAACACTCACTCGGAGTGGATGCGCGAACGACAAATGACCTTGTTCGTCAATTAACACCAAGCAGCGTCTCGCAGACAAGCTATCCACGACAACCGAACTAAGCAAACACAGGGCGATGTAAATACAGGACAGGTTGGTGTTATTTGTTTGCGTCTGGCAGCAAAGCTTCTTTGTGGTTAGCGATTAGAAAGTCTCTGAATGAAGTTTTGAGATCGACCTCTCCAAGTTTATCCACCTGCTCAAATGGTTTGATTACGTTGGAGAAGATGATTGATTGCTCCTTACGAAGCGGCTGCCCGTCCCATCCAAAACTCTTTGCTGATGCGTCAACACGCATCAATCCGGCTTCGGGGCACGTGACGGTATTGATTTGTTCTTGCTGAACGACCTGCACAATTTTGTTTGTCTGCTTGTCAAAACTGATGGAAATTTCCTCGTATTTAATAGCAAATTGATCATCAGATTCTTTCACTGGTGTGATGTTCTTCACCAGCAGCACAGCGTTAACCAAATCGCTTTCGACATGCTGAATGAGTGGCAAGTGTTTGTAATCCCAAATGCCACCGTTGCGATCTCGCTGATAGCCGCCAGTGGAATTCTGGCGGTTGAGCTGATGCTGCATTGGCTGCGTTGTTTTGCCAGTTTTGTAATCATAGCGATAAACGATCACTTCTTCATCACAATGTCTCACGCCGGCATACCAGGAAGGAATGTGATACCAAAGATCGTTTGCGGCGGTGCTGGACTTCAGAAGAAGCTCATCGCTGTATACATTACCTGGACGTAAAGCTTCGATTAGCTCAGGCAGAACCTCAGAATGCTGCACACCACCTTGAAGCGGTTTACCGTCAAAGGGTTGCTTTGATTCAGGCTTGTCAATGATGTCAGCTGCGTACAGAGGCTGAACTATAGCGACTTGAGCGGCAAAGAAAAGCATTACCAAAAGCCATCGCAAAATTTGCATTGTAGAACTCCGTGGGCCGAAGTTATTCTACTGCCCTTTGTTTCGAATTAGGAACTCAAGGTGTTCTATCTGCGCCCAAGTTATTTCGTAACTAGATTTACCCGATTGCGCTAATTACATCCGAGAAACTTTTATTCCTTCTACTAGCGATGTAGCAACCGACTCAATTTATTTTGCTCAACAATTTTGCGTTCTGTTGAACTCTTGCAACTATGACGTCCAAAACCGAATTTTCAAATTCAGTTTTTCTCAGCAGGTTCCTCTCTTTATCGATAGCAAAAACCATTTCCTCTGCAAGTGAGTAAATAATTTTTTTGAGCCCAGGAAAGGAAAAACCAGTAGCCTTGCAAAGCAACTGCCAATCAGATTCTATGATGTCTTTGAATTCATAGTGCGCCCCTACCTTCATACACATTTCATTGGTCAACCCATCATAAGCTTGCGTGCATAGTAAGTCATAGAATGGAGCAAGACTCGAGTTTCCATCCATATCAAAAAGAATGGCGAAATTCTTTCCGTGCGCATCGTTGTTTCCCACCGAGTAATTGAACACTGCTGCTCGCATCAAAAGGTCTCTACTAACTATTGGAATGCGAGTCTTCATCAAGAGTTCAAAGCAGTCCTTAAAGCCAGGTCCGCCCAATCGCTGGTATTTTTCGCGAAATCCCAGTGCCTGACAAAAATCCTCTTGATGTAATCTGATTATCTTATTGTCTTGATTGACTTTGCGATCAAATCTTTCGACCAGAAGATAATCTTGCGTACCGGCTCGACCCATTCGCACCTGAGGGACAGGTAAGCCAAGGGCAGCGGCCGTTCGAAGGCAAAGATATTCGTTTTGAACGCTTCCTGGATATCTTGGAATTGATGGCTTCAAAATATGGGTAGTGGGAGTGCCTTCTAGAGGAACAGCAATTTCGCCATCTCGCACACAAACGGCTGCCTTATCCTGAACTCCTGCCAGCGATAGCCTCAACCCTTCAACGCCCATGAAGAGGGGCTTTCGCGGGAGATCATTAATGTGTTTTTCGAGCTCTTCCTCAGACAAAGTTTGCATTTTGGGTTCCAGGAATGTATCAGGCACCACAGGGTCTTCCGGATCATGAAACGCAATGGCTCCAGCACAATCATGACCTATAGCCACAAGAAGGGCAAAAGTGCTTTTCGGATTTGCACCAAATTTTCTTCCAATTGCCTTTCGGGCTTCTTGAGTCTCTGGCAATAAACCGCCGAAATAAGTCTCACAAGCCATGTTGCCAAAAAACTTGTTCTCAACCGGCAGGCTTAGAGAAATTTGTTTGGCACCTTCTTGGTATTGGAATTTAAGTTTGCCATCCTTCGTTTGCTCAAGCTGTCCAACCGGCATACCATGCAATCGAACCGATAGAATTTTCAGCTTTTTCATTATTCAATCGAGCCTTGGGAGATAAGCGGTAGACTTGCATCCATTACGACTCCAAGCATATGTGCCACCCGCAGAGCTTTTCCTAGTTCACAAGTGGGTTTGCCACGTTCTAGATCAACGATGAAACGGACTCCAGTGCCACAAGCAGCAGCAACATCGGGTTGGGTTAGCCCGAGATTTTTTCTGGCTTCTTTGATGGCTTTTCCGTATTGCTCAGCATTGGTTATGCGCATTTTTGCTCTCGTGATAATACCGTACGGGAAATTGTACAAGGAAAGAGCCTAACTCTAGGTTAAACTTTCCCGTACGGTAACTCGATGGCATTTAAGTGCCTACATGCCCATCCAGTTTACCGTACGGGAAATCACATCTCATCATCCGATTTACAGCAAAACCAAAA
This sequence comes from uncultured Candidatus Obscuribacterales bacterium, assembly GCA_964546815.1. Lineage (GTDB taxonomy): Bacteria > Cyanobacteriota > Vampirovibrionia > Obscuribacterales > Obscuribacteraceae > JAIEPM01. Next base: position 109,537 of record CAZJLR010000005.1, read on the forward strand.
CGTCCCCGAAGTTCCTCTCCCAACCCGTTCTGAGACGACAATGACATGAGACCATAAGTCGCCAGAATGGAGTCAAAGATAAATGGACTGCCTCTCCGGCCGTGGGTCCTGTCAAACGGTAACTAAAAACTCGAATTTCTCCAGCGCTAATTAATTTCACTCTTGAGATATTTCGGTCGCCACATGCCTGAGCCTGGGACTTTCAGAAAACTTTCAACAAAAACGCTTAGTGTTTAGTAGTCGAACGACAACAGAGAAAGACCCAATTTCTGGCAGAAAGATTGATGAAAACTGCAACCATCCGCAATCTAATCAGAGGCATGGGACAACCATACCACCAATCAAAAGCTAAATAGCATCACTGCAATTCTCAAAGTTGGAGACCGAATCAGCCAACTTTACTTTCTGGTTTTGGCTAGCTTCTTAAAGCACTTGGGCAAGCGATCGCGATCAAACCCATCTTCCCAATCTGGACAGTCCTCTCTTGCATCCTCGCAACCATCAATTGCGTCTAGCAGCATATAAAACCCGGGAATGCCACCACAATCTTCGGGAGGGCAAGCACCCTTCCCTTCAAGAAAAACAGCAGAAGCTTCATATTCTTCTGCACTCAATTTCTTTTCAATTTCTATTGAGTGCTGCCAATTGTCGCCAAAATCATATTCATATTCAAATTTTGAACCAACCTTAAATTCAAAATCGATCAATTCGAAATCTTGTTCTTCGATAACTTCAGAATGGCTTGAGTCACCATAAATTTCCTTTCGAATAATGAATTGATGCAAATGATCATCAGACCAGCCCATGGCAGTTTGTATCACGTCATGTAAATCCAATAACGATATATTTGCCGGCACCACCACGCGTCTCCATATTGCCGGGTCAGTGTGCTTCAGAGTGATTTTGATTTGATAACCAACAAAAGAATTTTTTGCTTTCTTGGTTCTTGCGTGCTCTGGAACAATACTAATGCTCGTAACTGATTGCGGAGGAGGAGACTTTGCCTGCTTTTTCTTCGCAGCGTTGACAGCTTTCTTTCTCAAGATCCTCATCGAGTCTTGCAACGCTCCTGCCATAAATAATCCATTCTCATTTCCCTCATGGTAGGCAATCATAAAGTCGGCTGTTATGCCGCTTTGCCTGCGCGAGTTTTGGACAAATTTCTTAAGTAGCTTTGCCTCTTTTTTAAACCCTCTAGAATCAAGCACAACCTGAAGCTCTACAGTGCACTGAATTGTTTTAGGATGTGTATCACCGAAAATATTCTTAGCGCACCCACAAGCATGCCTTAGCAATTCTATGGTTCCGACAGTATTACTTACCATCGCTTTGCATACTGCCGCAATGGAAAGAACTTCCACAGCTGAAACTCCGACATTATCTTGCATCGGCAAAGACAACGGTTGCTCAGCTGTGAGTACAATTTCGGTAGCGACATCAGATATCTGCTCAGCCTTAGCCAAATCATCGCAATTCAAGTGAACAAGGGCTTCCTTACTCAATGCGATTGCGTAAGGCACGCTAGTCGAGCCATATAGCTTTTGAGCTATTTCTTGCGCTCTCTTTATATATTTAATTCCGTTCGCAAAATCATCATCTTCGCAATAAGTACGACCGAGGAGTAACTGCGCAAAGTATTCTTCAGCGTTATCTTTTCCGGCTAATTTCAAGGCGGCTTTACCTGCTTTGATCGCATTGCGCATATCATCATCTTTAATAAAATCGTCAGCTACTCCTAACAACTTTACGAACTCATCACGCATGGGGTTTGCCTCATTAAGAAGTGCCAAAATCGCCTGTGTGAAATTCTCGCAACGAGCCCGGCGACTTTCAAGGACACCCGTAGACATCCAATACATATATGCGAGCTAAGTGTAAGAGAGGCAGACGCAATTCACTTTTATTAACTAGATAAAACGTGCTAGCAAACGCGCTTAGTTCACCCCTAACGCTGTGTTGCATACGAGAAATCTGTTAGGCATAGCAGAAATCAAATGGATTACAAAACCACCTGACTACACCCCGAGTCCAAATTTGACATGCAACCATTTGGTTGCATATAATATCCCCATGACCACAGATGACGATAAGGTGTTCAAAGCATTAGCCGACCCTAGCCGCCGACTATTGCTCGACCATCTGTATAAGGCGAACGGTTTAACCCTGTCGCAACTCTGCGACGGACACCAGATGAGCCGACAAGCAGTCACAAAGCATCTTCTTTTACTGGAAGAGGCAAACCTTGTCGTTATCGTGTGGCGTGGACGTGAAAAATTGCACTACTTGAATCCCGCACCAATCCACGACATTCACATGCGCTGGATCGGCAAATTCGAACAACACCGACTACAAGCTCTGCACAACTTAAAAGAAGCACTAAAGGAGAACCAAGATGAATAAGCCCGACTTTGTGTACACAACCTACATTCGCTGCACCCCCGAGAAAGTGTGGTCGGCAATCACAAATGTAGAATTCAATCGCCAATACTGGAAGTACGAATTGAAGAGCGATTGGAAGAAAGGCTCAAAATGGACCAGCATTTCGCCGGAAGGCACGGAAGGGAAAATTCACGGGGAAATTTTGGAATCAAACCCGCCGAAACAGCTCGTAATGACATGGCAGACGCCAGACAATCCAGCCGACATATCGCGCGTAATATTTGATATTGAAGCGATTGTAGAAGCGACAGAGCTCATGACGCGATTGACAGTGACTCACGACCAACTTTCAGACGAAATGGCTTCGCGCATTTCGATCGGATGGCCGCGCGTATTGTCTAGCATGAAGTCATACTTGGAGACAGGTGTGCCACTAGATACGATGGCAGGAAAGACTACATGTGACTCAGTGAAGAGCCCGTGCAGCTCTGCTGATACAGCATGCGCAAGCTCCAAGGAGACAGTCAAGGCTTAGATACATTATCGTCTTTCGATTGAACCTAAGTAAATTGCATTAATCCACAAAGGTACAGCAGCAGTGGGATTCACATATTAACTCCCACTGCTGCATGAGCCTTGAATCCTTGTGAAATCATGAGCGCAGAGTCCAGCTGTTTAACACACCTGATTACGCCAAGCCCGAAGCATCGCCCCTGAATTTGTACAGTTGATCAATTTTCCAGATTGCAAACATAAAACTTTGTATCAACATGCACCAGCGGAAAAGACGGGGGCAGCGACTCACAGGCGATTTCAGTGAAACCATTCTTTTCATAGAAGCGATGAGCAGCTTTCATTTGAGCCACGGTGCCCAAGTAGATGGTGGCGATGCCTTTGGCGCGGCACCATTGCTTTGCGTTTTCCATCAGCGCGGCTGCTACCCCTGCGGCTTTGCCTCGAAAGTCGGCTCGCACAAACATCTTCTTCAAAGCGACGCTTTTATTACCGATATCGACCAGTCCGATGCTTCCTACGACTTGACCATCATGCAAGGCTAGCCAAAAATTTCCAAGCCCGTGCTGAAATGTGCCGCGAATATCCATCAAATCAGGCTGTTCTTCGGCACTAATAGGCACACCAAACTCAATGGTTTGAATGGGCGAGACCAGCGCTACAACCTGATCTTGGTAGCGAGTTTCGTATTCAACAATATCTACTTTAAGCATACTTAGTTGCATTATTCTATCTCACATTTATTAGTTCTTCGAACGACCGTGGAGTTTTAATCACTCTTTGCAGCAAGCCTATAGGTCTGATGTCTATGACCGCGACGACTGCAGACTGTTGAACTCCGTTTCGGTTTACAAATACATTTTGCCCCTTGCGTTTGATAGCGTCCAATACTTAGAATAGACATAATTGATAGCAATTCGGTATCAATTCTTCGGGACTCGAACAGCCACAAAATTTCTCAAAACCAAATGATTGAATTTCGACAGCTCCAATACTTTCTCGCAGTGGCTAACCTTGAGCACTTCGGAAAGGCATCGATTGAATTGAATGTGGTTCAGCCTGCGCTTAGCCGACAGATTAAACAACTGGAGGAGGAACTTGGCGTTCTTTTGTTTGAGCGTTTGCCCCGCGGGGTGCGATTGACTCCGGCAGGAAAAGTTCTGCAAGCCAGAGCCGCCAACTTGATCACTGAGCTAGATCGCAGTGTGCTCGCCGTACAAAACGCAGCGAAGGGCATCACTGGCAGCTTGCGCCTTGGTTTTGCCGACGGCGCCACATACAGCGGACACATGCCTGCAATAGTAAAAAGGTTCCGAGAGAAAAACCCGCAGGTTGACCTCGAATTAATTCCAGCCAGTTCGCTGAGTCAAGGCGAAATGCTCGCTGATGGAAGTATAGACGCGGGGTTTATGTACTGGCTCCCTCGCGACCTACCTTCACTTGCTCACCACACGTTGAATATCGAAAAAGTGGTTGTCGCTGTCTCAACAAGTCATCCTCTTTCAAAACGAGAAAGCGTTAGCCTGGCAGACTTGCATGGCGTGCCGGTGGTTTGGATAAAACGAGATAAGGCACCAATGTTTTACGATATGGTACTTTCTGAGTGCACCAAAATTGGTGTCACACTAAATGTCATACAAGAAGCGTTCACTGAAAGTGCAATGCTGAGCCTTGCATCTGCGGGCATCGGCATCACATTCATCACTGAGGCAGCCTACGGTCGAAAGCCACATAACGTCAAGCTATTGCCAATCAAAAACTTTCGCCCAAAACTTGAGTTGCGCACAGTGTGGAGGAAAGATAACTCGAATCCGGCTTTACACAGCTTTGTTGCTGTGGCCAAACAAAGTTAGTCGTTTCCGAATTTAGCAGAAACTAGCCCCAAAATGCAGGGGCGAAATTTGAAGCAACAAACAACCTTAGCGCGTAAGATGACCTATGTAATCATCGCTACGGAAGCTTCCTCGCCGCAAATTTATGTCGTAACGCTTGGGTATCAATGATCCTTTCGAAGCCGAATCGACTTTAGATAAATAGATGAGCGCTTTGCCGTCAACCGTGCTTAGTTCTTTCATTCGCCAAGCCATGTCCCATTTTGTGTCTTGATTTTCAATTTTCTTAAAGCCTTCTTCAAGCTTCTTCCGATTGGCAATTAGCCAATCCCAGTCTTTCAAATGTTCAAATACATCGGCGCCAAAATTGTCTTTTATCTTTTGATCGAGGCGTTGTTCCTTTGTTTCAGCTGAATCTTTAACTGGCGGGGCGTCTTTAACTGGCGCGGAATCCTTAACTTGTGCAGCATCCTTGACTGGCGCGGCATCCTTAACCTGTGCAGCATCCTTAACTGGTGCAGCATCCTTAACCTGTGCGGCGTCCTTGACTGGTGTCGCATCTTTCGCAGGCGGACCATCTTTCAAAGAAGTCGAGCAAAATACAAATGCACCTTTCTCGCCAATAACGGCGCCAGGAAGAGGAAGCGATTCTTTGTTTTCGCCTTTTTCGCCCGCCGCACAATTGCTCGCTTTCGACTCTGGCAAGCCCGGGAGACCAATTGCACTCCTCAGACGCTCTGCCAGTTCAGCGCCTATTGAATTTTCAGCAGGTGCTTCATTGCAATTTTCAAGATTATCGTAACTCGAACTATTCATGTCGCTGTTCCCCAAATTAGCTAAGGAACCAGCTACAAACCCGTAAACGTATTAATACACAGACTGTTGGGTTCAGCAATGTGCTTTTACGCAGTCGTTTTGACAGCATCTGCATGTGCTGATTTTAGACATCAATCCAGCTCGGGCGGCTACCCCTGGCTTATTTTGCGGGCAGCAGCCCCTCTTCAGGCACAATAATGGATGAAAAATTATGGCAAACCTTACCGAGCGGCAGGTCGAAGAAGCCCTTTTCCATCTTAACTGTAATCTCATCCGAGATTTTGTAGTTGTCTGATGTGCCCCAGGGATTATGAATGGTTACTTTCTTCGTATCTTCGTCATAACCGGCAAGGCTTAAAGCATGATCTGGCGTGCAGATGCAAACCGGCACGTGATTTTTCACTGCAGCACTCATCCATCTTGCTACTTTTTCCGGGGGCAGTTTTTTCAACCCCACACCTTTGTATTTTCTTCCAGTGAGCAAATGCAAGGCTTGCGGAGTCCACATCCCCGACTCCATCGCACCAAGTGGTGTCATCTTGTAAAAAGCTTTTGTGCTCTTTTTTCCATCTTCAATACGCGACATTCCCATGCCCAAAATTGGCATCCAAACGCCATCTTTATCACCCAAGTTACACTGCGAAATTTCAGCGTCTGTCAGCGTAACCTTCACGGGGTCGTCATGTCCGGGGAATTTCACCTCATATCTATCCCACGCAATTTGATGAATCATTGCCTGTATTTTCTTTGGGTGATTCATCACCATGGCACCAACAGCCGCCATCCAGACACAATCGGAAATTTGCGCCTGGCGTAATCCATCAATTGTAGGGACACCCTTTACTCCCCACAATTGAAAGCCTTTGGCATCTTTGTTGCTTGCCAAATCCTGGAAGCTCTTCATAAACTCGATGCCGAGAAAGGAGAGCTTCACCGTATTTCCTTCACCGCGATATCTTTTCACTTCAATGGATTTTCCCTGAGCAAACTCCATAAGTTTGTCGTACGAAATTGCACGCGCTTTACCCTCAGTTTCATCGAAGATGATCGCGAGCGCTCCCAATAAAGCGGCTTGAGCATCTTTCAAACGCGGGTTTCGCTGAAGCTTTCCAACTTCTTTTAATGTCAAAACATATTGTTTGCCGCCCGTCCATGATTCGTAGTCACCTTCGATCATTTTGTTGAGCTGCTGCAGCCCTTCCTTTCTAGTTGCTGCTGGTGTGGAAAAATTCACAGGACCAGGAACTGGCCCCTCATCGTTCGCCTTGTTTGATTGTTGGCAAAAACTCTGCTGGCTAGAAGTCAAAATGTACAAAGTAAGAGCAAGTGACATTAGCGATTTACTATGCTTCATACAGTACATTAGGCCGACCTCCCTAAAATGTGGATCATTCAACTCTCAACTCAACTGCACACAACTTTGTTGGCGAAGCCTGGAACAGTCCCCTCTGTTCGCAGAAGCGAAGCGCAGCGACGACCATAGCATACAGCACTCAAATTGTTCTGCGGACTATTTACCACAACAAAGCTTTAGTGCAACACATTGTCTGCATTAGGAACGTAGATTTTCGTCTTTGATTTACATGTACTCACCTCAATCAAGCAAGAGAGTTATGAATACCAACAATCAGCATTAATAGCGTCACAAAGCCACCGGTGAAGAGCTTATGGTAGTAAGATGAATCTGAAGCAAAGCAGAATGTGTGATTCAGGCACTTGTTCTGCAAGTAGTCGATTTGAAGTGTTTGGAAATTGTCCTCGAATGCAATACATAACTGCACACAAGTGCAAATTGCATATCTATTAACCTTTGCGTGCATTATGCCGTAATTCTCGCCTATCACATCATCAATAAAACGAATAACTTGTAGAGCTTCGGCGCCAATTCCAGGAGAGGACATCTAGTTGAAAACGAGAAAAGCAATTCATACTCAATCATGCCTAGCATTAGCGTTGAGTATGACGATTGGTTTGGGTTATTCGGTTACGCCCGCTAGGTCGCAATCTGCAACGCCTACTACTCCAGTCAATTTAGATTTAACGTCTACTTCGGCAGTAGTGACACCCGGACATCTCGTCGATAAAGGACCAGTTGCGATTACAGTGGGAAGTCAGACCCTCCAGGTTACTGCGGCTTCAACTCTCACACCTGCAGAAAGACTCGCGGTCTATCAAGTTTTTTCTACCGGGCAACAACAGATTCTTTTGGGAGCGCAGGGCAACGCGGTGGGCGGCTCGCTGACAATCGGTAGCCACTTCAGCAATTTCGTTTCGAGTTTAACGGTTCCAAGTAATGTATCTGTCCTCAGTAATGCAGCAGTTGCTTCCAATCTCAATTTGACAGGAACATTGGTAAACGCCGGCAATATTTACGCTTTTTCAAATTCACCTGCAGCCACCACGGCAAATTTTTCTGCATCGAACATTATCAACAGTGGATTGATTACATCGATTCTTCCGGCTCAGCTAGCTCACCTCGGGACTGTCCCTGTAAACCTAAACCTGGTAGCGCAGCAAAACATTTTCAATAGCGGCATTATTAGTGCATCGGGAAATTTGAATTTAACAGCCGGCGGACAGATAAGCAATATCACTCAAGGCGCAACGCAAGCCATTTTGAGTGGAGCGAATATCAACGTGCTCACTGGCGCACTTGCATCACTTAACACCGCTCAGTTAATAAACACAGGCATTATTTCGGCAACTACCGGCAATGTAAACGTTAGCTCTATAACCAATAATCTGCTGGTCAACAACTCTAACGGTATCATTCAGGCAATAGCAGGAAACATCTCGATGAATTCTGCTACTTCATTGCTTTCTGTGTTGAACAATAATGGGTCTATATCGGCGAAAAATCAACTTTCGTTTTTGACTTCGTCCTCAACCAGCACTTCTCAGCAACAAGCGCTAATGGATTTGATTGGTGGAAATCTAAGCGCCAAGTCAATTTTATTTGCGGGCGACAATGCTGCAATAACTATCAACGCAAATAAGATAAACGGACTTATTGATATAAAAGGATGCAGTCTGGCGATAAATTCGGAGCATGGCGACTTAAACATAAACTCGTTTGAACTCAGCGGCGACCCGGTGTTCCGCGCAGCTACAGGTAATTTAACAATACCAATCAGTTTTAGCGCTGGAGTCTATAACAGCAGTGGTCCATTTATTGCAGTAGCCGGACAGAACGTAACCCTTGGCGGAACCGGTACCATAGATGCTGCCGCAAGCCCGATAACAATCGCGGCAGGCGTGAACAGCGATATCAACGGAAACATTCTAGGCACGAGTAGCACCGGCGGTGACATCGCCATGCCAACCGTTAGCCTGAGAACGAACGGAGCTAACATTCAACTTCAAGCAAACGCTGCAAACGGTAGCGGTGGAAATATTTCAATCGCCAACGTTTCAAGCAATGGAAATAATGGCGGTGCTGGAGCGAACGGTTCTAGCGGCGGCGCAATCAGCATAACCGCAGCAGGAATGGTCAATGCAGGAAACATAAACAGCAGCGGAGGTAACGGCGGCGACGCGACTCAGGTAATCGGCGTTCCTGCCAATGGTGGCGCCGGTAGTGGCGGACCAGGCATAACTCTTAGCAGCACAACTACTAACAAAGATACAAATGGCAACATAGTCAACTATACATATTTATTCTCGAACGGTACCTCCATTACAAGCACGGCGGCACCAATAACACCTGTGCCTCCGTCTATAAACACGGTACCTTCAGTCGTCCAACAGCAAATCACCAGCGGATCGGGCGGTAGCAGCGGCGGTGCTTACAGCGACGGCTCAGCCGGCGCAGCAGGCAGCAATGGTGTAAACGGAAGCAAAGGTGGCAATGCCGGCAACGCAGGCAGCATAGCAATCAACGCGGGTGGCGCAGCAAGCTTAGGACAAATAACAGCAAGTGGCGGAACGGGCGGGCACGGCAGTGACGGCAGCGCAGGCGGAAAAGGCGGCGGCGGCGGCAATGGTGGCGACTCTTATGTTGCCTCGAATGCCGGCGATGGCGGAGCAGGAGCCAGCGGCGGTGACGGCGGCAACGGCGGAGTTGGCGGTATCGGGGGCAACGGCGCTAGCGTCGCTATTTCTACTGGCACAGCAACTTTGACAATTTCGAGCATACTTGCAGCAGGTGGCACTGGCGGCACCAGCGGTGTCGGCGGAGACGGCGGAGCAGGTGGCAATGGTGGCAACGGAGGCAGCGCATATGGTATCGGCGCCAGCGGCGACGGTGCCTATGGCGGCAATGCAGGACGAGGCGGCAATGGCAACCTCGGTGGCGTGGGCGGCTCAGGTGGCTCGATAAGCATCCAGTCGGGAGTAATAAGCAGTTCCACTCTAATTTTAAGATCAAACGGTGGTGATGGCGGCTTAGGCGCACCAGGCGGCAACGGTGGCGCCGGTGGTGCGGCAGGAAGCGGAGCCGGTGGACTAGTCGGCGGCGGTTCTGGCGCAGGCGGCATCGGTGGATCTGGCGGAAGTGCAGGTGCTGGCGGCAATGCTGGTAACGCTGCAAACATTACAATCACTGCCAGCAAAATAAATGCTTCAGCAGGAAGCGGCATCTATGCACTGGGTGGACAGGGCGGCAACGCAACCACCAGAACAATAGCTTTAACTTGCAGCACATGCGGAGCTAATGGCACATCCGGAACCTCAAACATCGCCATTGGCGGCGGCTGGGGTGGCGCCGGAGGCACTGCCGGTAGTACCGGTGGCGGACTCGTCAGTACTGCTGCCGGCAACGGCGGAGACGGTGGCAACGGCGGTGCCGGTGCAGCTGGCGGAATTGGTGGTATAGGTGGCAACATTTCCATCAATATATCTAGCTCATTAACCTTTAATGGCAACATCCAGAGCATAGGCGGCAATGGTGGCAACGGTAGCCGAGGTGGTTTTGGGCTAAATGGTGGTACAGGGGCAACCGGCTCATTCGGACTAATCTATGCCGGCGCAGGCGGCAGCGGAGGCAATGGAGGTAGTGCGGGAGCAGGCGGCTTTGGCAACCTGGGCGGAAGAGCAGGCAGCATTTCAATTCAATGTACAGACGACATCCTTATAAACGGTAATGTGAACTCACACGGTGGACACGGCGGCACAGGTGGCCCAAGCGGCAACGCAGGCATAGGGGCTGACGGCAGCGGTGGCGGCGGCGGAATTATTGCCGGCAATGGTGGCACAGGTGGACAAGGCGGCGGAGTCGCACCCGGTGGAAGAGGCGGAGATGGCGGAGACGGTGGCGCGGTTTCACTGATATCACTTAACGGATCTGTCACGGTAAATAACGGCAGCGGCGAAGCCATTAGCACTTATGGTGGTGGTGGTGGCGGCGGTGGTGCCGGCGGAAATGGTGGAAATGGTGGCGGCGGCTCTACTAGTGGAGTAGGCTTCAACGGTGCCACACAACTAAACACCCAACTGGGCGCAGGAACTTACCCGCCAACAACCATTGACGCAAGCTTTGGATTTACAGTCGGCGTGGTTGGCAGCCAGGGCGGACTGGGAGGATTTGGCGGGGCAGGTGGTCTCGGCGGTAGCGGCGGCGATGGTGGCAGCGTAATAATGCTAGCCAGAAATGGCTCAATTGCTATTACCGGAGACATCCTGACTTATGGAAACTCAGGCGGAGTACCGGGCTCTCCTGGTCTAAACGGCATCAACGGAAGAGATGGTGCCACGCGCACCTACTTCGGGTTGAGCATTCCCATTAGCATAACAAGTAATGGTGGCATCATCGGCAACTCAGCTGGACTCAACGTAGGGGCCGGGCTGGCAATTACAATCGACGGTGTCACAGTTGGTGCGCAAGCATATTCAAGCGCAGCAAAACTACTTACAGGCAGCCCTGGAATCAGCGGCATCAATTTGTGGATTGACCTCGAAGACACAGCCGGCACCTCAACCACAGGTGCCCCTGGTGGTGGCAACGGTTATTATGGCTATAGAAATAATTTTGGTGTCACAGGGTTAAACCAAACATTCACAATCGCAGGACAGTCGTATACCTCAGGATTAACAATTACACCAATAGTTGGAAACATCCTAACTGTTTTTGGTGTAACTCCGCCCAACTTCTTAAACGGCTCATACATGACGGGGACATTCCCACCGTTTTACTCCTACATTATTCCAGACAGTCAAACCGGATCTAACAATACAGGCACTATTTCAACAGCAACTCCCACAACGACGGCATTTTTCGGCGGGGTAAAAACAGACCTCAGCGCGTCGCGAGGAGGAAACGTAACCGCAATCGCCGGCACCAGTTTTAGTGCCACAGGAGCATTTAATGCCCTTGGCGGACAAAGTTTGATTATTCAGAACTCTCCTTGTTGCGGTGGTCCTCCACAAACAGCATATTTCTTGCTGGGCATTGGAGGCTCAGTCCTTCTTCAAGCAAGCACGATCAACCTACTGTATCCCAATGCTCCAGGCACTGGTGGTCCACCGAATTTCACGGGTGGAACAACCCAACAGACCCAAGATGCAATGGCAAATTACGCGGTTAAAGCAGGCTCGATTACATTTATAACGGAATCAAACGGGCAAAACTTTTTGTTTAAGCCGACTGTATTTTCTCGCAATCTCACATTGCCTGTTTACGGTGGGCTAAATATAGGAGACGGCAGCAGGCCGGTTATGGCCACAAGCCCAGTGCAAGTTCTCAGCAATAAATTCGGCAGCATTGAATTATCACAATTGCTTGGCGCTGGTGGCACATACAATGCTCAAGGTGACCTGGTGATAGTAGCGACCGGCGACATCCTCTCCACTGGTGTACCGGCAAACAGCAGCATTCGCTCTAGCACGGGTGGGCAAATTATTTTGGCCGCAGGCAGCCTAGCGCCCACCGCTCCCAATTATTGGCTGGTGGTTGGTGGCGCCTCCCAAACAGGCGGCAATATTTCCCTGCCCAACGTTTCAATCGGAACTTCAAACACCAGTCTTGTCTACCTCGCTGCATCTGCCGGAACTTCACGAATAGGTTCTATTACAACAGACAAAATCACAGCCTCTAACGGACAGGGAAATACAGCACCAGGCAGCGTGTATGCCTATTCAAGCGCTGACTTCACACCATCATCAGTAACAGCACAGTTTGGAAATTTTGGCAGCACCACTGGCAATATCGGTTATCCAGATACACCCGTCACGATAGCAATTTCCTCATTGTCGGTAAAAATTCCAGCAGGGGTCACCAACCTCATTAACACAGTCGCTGGCGGAGTCACTGTGGAAGATTCATACGCAAGCGCAATTTATTTGTACAACACTACTGGCAATATCACTATAAGAGGAACAGTCAACTCAGGCTTTGCAGTCTTCGAAACTCCAAACAGTATTTTTACAAAAAACACCATCACCACCGTCGGACAAAACGGCATGATTCAAATGATCATGGGTGGCTCGATAACAGACGCCAACGGGCTTTCCTATTTCAATTCTCCAAATATTGGTCTAACAAGCACCGCCGGCTCAATCGATATTTCAAGCCTGGCGGCGACTGGTTCCATAACACTTGTAGCAAAAGCAGCAAATTCCTCAGCTAAGGCTACATCAATCAACACGCCTACTTTGGGCATCGTTTCCGGAAGTGGTGGAGCGACAATACTTTCCACAAACGCTACGCAATTAGTAGCAAACTCTACCGGCGCCGTTAACTTGACCGCAACAGGCGCGGTAGAATTGGGCACAGACGGCAAGCTGCCTTCCTATGGAAAAACATTTGCTCTCACTGCAAATGGAAACATTACTTTGAGCGGGCCATTATGGGTTGAACAAAGTGCGACACTTAGCACGAAGAGCGGTAGCAACGGTTCAATCACACTCAACAAAAACATTGGACCAGTTTCTTCAAGCAGCACTTATCCAGACATCAGTTTAATCGCTGATGGCACAGGGTCTATCTCTCAAAGTGGAAGCAACATCTTTGCACACTCTTTGGTTTTGCAATCGACCAGCGGGAATATTGGCGCATCAGTAACACCCATTTTTGCTAATTCTGATTTGCTTACTTTCTCGACCAGCGGCAGTGTTTCGATATTCAACACAAACAGCGCTTATTCAGTCAATCTTGGCTCATGGTCAGGAACAAATCTATTATTCATTCAAGGCGGTAACATTACTGTAAATGGAAGCTTAAACGCAAGTGGCGACATCCGATTGCTCACATTTGCCGGAGGCAGCATTGTTCTCAACAACAATGTACAAGCTGGTGGCACGACAACACTAACAGCCTCAGGAAACACAGATCTAGCCGTAGGACCGTTGAACAGTGGCTCAATTACACAAAACGCGAGTAGCACGCTCACCGCAACGCAGTTGAATCTAAGTGCAGGTACTGGCGGAGTGGGACTGGCGGCACAACATCTTAAAACAAACAGCAGCGCTTTAGTTTTGAGTGTCGCGGGTGCAGTCAATATAGACAACGCACGCAGTGCCACGGCATCGGTGCCGCTTGTGGGACAGTTAAACCTCACCAACACCGGCGACTTGACCTTCCTCTCAGCTGTAGACACATCATCTAATACAGGGTCCGCAGGAAAAATTTCAATAAGCGTTATTGGCGGCAAACTTACAGCCCTCGACTTGTCTGCAAACGGAAGCGGGTCTGGTAACAATTCAGCCGACATCGCACTGAACGCAGATAATGGTATCAGCGTGCAAAACATTAGTTCTTCGGGCCTCAATGGTGCCACAGCCGGAAATTTAATCCTTCTAAGCGCTGGTCAAACTATTAAAACCGGTAATATCGCCGCCAATGGTGCTACTTCTGCTAACGGCGGCACAGTGATAATAACTGCTGGCGTAATCGAGCCAGGCTCAAAAGTAGAAGCAAACGCGTTAGGAACCGGTTCTGGTGGCAAGATCACCTTTATCACCACAGGTGCTGCGGGAAACTCGGTTGGAACCAACCACCTGCCTGGTGTCATCAGTGCCAACGGCGTTAATGGTGGCAGTATCACACTGGAATACGCAGGTGGTTTCATAATCGACAGCGGAGCAAAGATTCAAGCAAATGGAAGCAGCGGACCGGGCGGCACAGTGTTCTTGAGCGGTTTGCCAATCGGCGGGGCGGCACTCTCAGTTCAAAACAACGGCTCTATTGAAGCCAACAACAAGAACTCAGACACCGGTGTTATCGCGATTCACTCCGGTCCCCTGCAAGACATAACGATCTCAGGTACCGGAAGCTTGCTTGCCGGACAAATAGTTCGCTTTGGCAATATCGATCCACTTACTCTGTTGCTTTCCGCAACGCCAGCTGGAAACGGTAAACTCACACAGGCTTCGGTTCTGAATAATTTTGAAACGAACGCAAAGATGGCTTCATTCACTCTCGTCAATCTGGGCGATTTGACTTTGCCTAAGAATGTCAACCTCACAAACGGCACCGGCAGCGGTGCAAACTTTGTCGCCACTGCGGGAGGCAAATTAACCTTCACCAACATAAGCAGCCTTGGATTGGGGCTCACAGGCTTTGGCGGCAACATAATACTGACAGCCGGAAATACGATCGTTGGAAACACGATCAACAACAGCAGTAGCAGCGGCTCTGGCGGGTCTGTGACTGTAAATGCACCTAACGTGTTTATCACTAACATCAATTCCAATGGCAACATAAATGGTGGCAACTTAAGCGCCTCTGGCACTTCACTCACCTTCGATAATATTTCAACAAATGGCGCAAATGGTTTCGGAGGCATTAGCACATTCATCGGCTCAGTGAGCGTCAAGAATTTCTCGTCAACAGGCTTAAACGGCGGAGGCTTCAATGTAAATGGAGGCGGCATTTTCGCCGGAGCTATCAACCTTTCTGGAAACCTGAGTGGCGGCTCTGTTAGCCTATCTGGCACGAATGTGAACCTCGGAGACGTAAATGCAACGGGTGGATTAATTGGTGGCTCATTCCGCAACAACAGCGGCAACCTAAGCGTTTCATCAGTAAATGTTTCTGGTGGCGGCGCAGGCGGAATGGTCTTGATTAATACAGGTGGTGGCACCAATTTCGGAAGCATAATTGCCAACGGTGGCAATGGCGGATTCGTCGGCATCAGCAGTGGTGGCGGAATCAGCGGCTCATCGATAAGTGCTAATGGGTCGAGCAGTGGTGGCACCGTGTCACTCTCAAGTGGTGGCATCATCGTCTTCGGCAGCATGTCAGGCACAGGTGGTGGTGGCAGCGGCGGCAGCCTATTCGTCACAGCCCCTGGACTTATCGGCAATTCAATTGATTTCTCAAGCGCTTCTGGAGTCGGCGGGATTGTAGTACTCAACACAGGATTCACCCGAGTCGGTTCGATCAGATCAAATGCACCAATTATAGGCAACAGCGGGTTGCCTAATACCAACTTTTCCAATAGCCTTCCTAACATTATAGCCAGCTCTACAATTGTGCAAACCGACAGCACACGTGTTCCGCGCGGAAGAATGCTCAAAGAACAGAGCGATGATGAGCAAAAGGTTCTCGAAGGAAGGGTAATAGAAGAATTCGCGGAAGAGAGCAAAGATGTACCTGATGGTGGTCTCGTAGACAGTTCCACTTTTGACAGCGCTACTTTGAGCCAATTAACAGCAAAGGGAGTCAAAGTAGGCGAAGGCAGCGGCAATAAATTTTTCAATTTAGACCGTGGCAAAGTCCTCTTTGCACCTAATCAAGACATCATCGTTCAGACTCATGAAGCACAAATATCAATCGCCGCTGGTTCGCACGTCTGGATTGTAGAAACTGGAAATGATGTAGCGATTTTCGATCTTGCCGACAAGAAAAATGGCGCAGTGAAAGTAGTCAACGCAAAACAGCAGCTCGAGTTATTTCCAGGAAAGGGTGTCATTCTTACACGCAATATGACGAGTTCATTTGACAAAATAAATCCAACCAAAGACATTGCCTATCGCAACCTGCGCTCATTCTCATTTGGAGATGGAGTCAAAGCGCACGCCGTTGATATTTCAATTGCAACTGCGATGACAAACGTGGTTTCACTTCGCAATATCAGGCATTCGCAAAACTCCGCAGAACGCCAACACGCTGCAGCGATACTCAAAAACGCCGCTATTCTTTCACTGATTTCTCGCAACACTACGCCATTCAAACTTAGTGACGCCAAACCTTAAAGCGAATCAATATCTCGTTCGTGTTTTGCCCATTTCGCTTGCTCCCCCGCGCTGTTAGCATCGGTTTCAAGCGGGCTCAGGACAAGACAATGGATACAAACAGGGCGGGCGGAGACAAGCTCACCGAAGCAAAATCTACAGGCGATTCTAACAAGACAACTGAGAAACTTTCAAATGCCACAGATCTGGCAGACAAAAGCAACTCAGACCTGATCGCGTCAGCCCCGCATAAGTATGATCATATTGTGGTGGTTATTGAAGAAAACCACGGCTTTCAAGGCGCAACAACGGGAAGCTTCCCTCGAATTATCGGAAGCAATGATGCACCATTCATCAATTCACTCGCCCAGGGCGGACGCCTCTTCACTGATGCACGAGCAGTAACACACCCAAGCCAACCTAATTATCTTGCGCTATTTTCTGGTTCAACGCAGGGCGTTACCGACAACAAAAAGCATGTTTTCAATGTGCCGAATCTTGCGACTCAATTGGTGGATGCAGGTCTATCATTTACTGGTTTTGCCGAGCACGGCTCTCCAAGTAAGCACAATCCATGGGAAAGTTTTTCAAATGCTGCGCACATGGGAAAAGATATGAAGTCATTCCCAAGCGATTTCAACCAGCTTCCAACTGTGTCTTTCGTGGTGCCAAATCTAGACCACGACATGCATGACGGCACAGTCGCTGAAGCAGACAAATGGCTTAAGGACAACATTGGGCCTTACGCAGACTGGGCGAAAACTCACAATAGTCTGCTCATAGTTCTAACTGATGAAGATGATTTCCACCAGGATAATCATATACCAGTGATGGTCTATGGTGATGGTATCAGCCCATCGCAGAGCAGCCAGCCAATAAATACCATAGGCGTATTGCATGGAATAGAGAAGCAATTTGCTTTGCCGTTTCTCGGTGATAACGCTGCACCAGCAAATTTAGATCAACAATAATTGCAATCGGACTAACCCACAAAAGCAAAGAACAACGCGCTGAATTTGTGCGCGATAGACCTTAGGCAGCTAAATTAAGTTAGGTCGACATTGGAACTTAAACAGTCATGTGCGCGCCCGACATTTTGGACGGACAAAATGATGGAGCGAATAACAATGACGACAGTAGTAAATTCAGATGGCGACTCTGGAAGCGGAGCCGCAACGCTGCTCCTCTCCCTTCTATTGATAGCAGCAATCGGTATCGGAGTGTGGTTCTTTTCCGCTAATAACGGTAGCACTGTTTCGAAAACAGAGAACGTAAATATAACCACACCAGCAACACCTGCAACTCCTGCACCTGCGACACCCGCACCTGCAGCACCAGCACCAGCTTCTCCTTCGCCAGGTGAGCCAAGTTCGCCTTCTCAGTAGGCGAGACAATTGGTTCACGATATTCTAAAAGCAACAAAAGGACAAACTCTCAGAGGCGTCCTTTTGTTGCTTTGTAATGAAATGCACAGATTCGCACAGTGTTATTTGAAAAAGCTAGTAGAACAAAAACATCATTGAGACTAGTCACATAACGAATTATCCTTAGCAAAATCAGATTGGCAACGCGTCTGCAGATCTAAAATTTCACGCTAAGCAGAAGTCGCATTCATCCTAGATGGTGCTTGTGGCAATCTGTTGTTTAAGTTATCGTCAAATCGCTGCCATATCAATTTATCGCCAAGATCTGCGCCTGGAATAAGACTCACCTTTGATAAATGTCCGGCAGCCTCTACGCGCAATTCCCAATTTAACTTACCTGGTATCTGGCTATCCGAAGGAACTATCCGAAAAACTATGGTGCGCCCTGCACCTTCAGAATGCCCCGGTAGAGACTCAAACGAGAATCCATTTTCATTTACTGCCACCACTTTGACTGGCTCTTTCTCGCCTAAGGGCCCCTTGAGATTGATGGTTTCGCCCTCCACAATCGACGGCTTGTCTCCAGTGAAAGTGAAGTACTTGTTGTAATTTTGGGCAATTTCTTTAACGATGTCTGCCCTGGTCCAGTTTTCGCTGCTGCCAAATTGATAGCCGTAATGATAACTGCCGTAACCACCACCGGGGTGTGGCAATCCATCATCAGTCGCGGCTGCATTCGCCGCAACTTTTTCGTCTGTTTTGATCCCGCCTGGAATGATGGTTTCGAAAGATGCTGGTCTCACTGCAAGCGTTTGAGGGTCATGAATCTCAAAATTAGAGGGTAAATGCAAAGCCGCAGTTGTTGCAGTGCTCGACGTAACCATTTTCTCGCCTAGCAATGAGGCAGGATTCCATTGGTTTGGCTTCTCAAGTTGGGCAATATCTGCTGCCTTAAAATTCTCAGCCTGCATGCTCACGATTCACACACCCCCTTGTACTGTGTTCATTCTGAGAATTTACTAATTCCCGATTGAAAAAGTACGGACTGATTTGTGTATGTTTTGTGTACGGCTATGTGAGGTTGTGCATCTACGTCTATTTTGCTGCGTAGGCTCCTCTGTACCTGAGTACTGTGTCAACAACAGCGGCGGTCTTCAGCAAACGACCCATCAATTGTTTGTCGGCAGCTTGCTTGGAATTATGCATCGAGAACAATGTCTCATGGTTTGTAACAAGACTCAAGATAGAGAAGTCGCTGATTGTGACGTACTTATCTCCAAAA
The DNA here is from genome assembly GCA_964546815.1 of uncultured Candidatus Obscuribacterales bacterium. Classification (GTDB taxonomy): domain Bacteria; phylum Cyanobacteriota; class Vampirovibrionia; order Obscuribacterales; family Obscuribacteraceae; genus JAIEPM01. The sequence continues at coordinate 128,832 of CAZJLR010000005.1, forward strand.
GCAGTTGTTTGTGACCTTCTGCGACCCAAGCCATCTGCTGGATGAATTTCGGAATCATCAGGCTTATGCGTGGTTACAACGAGCTCTTCACCAGCGTTTAGAGAAATTGTTTTTCCATTTACGATGGCTGTCACAGTTCCGTTGGGACTGCAGACTCTCACATAGGTAGTACCATCTTCAGATCGCACTGAAGCCAGGGCACCCAGTTGCGCTTGCACTTCAACAGTTTCTGTTTTCACTGGAATCTTGCTGGAAGCATTGACAAATATTTCACCGCTAGCAAGATTCAATGCACCGTTTGTCGAGTGCGTAAATTTTGCTTTCGGTCTTGCGTAAATTTGAACTATTTGTTTTCCAATCTTCGCAGACGATTCATCGGCGGAAGCAATGAATGTATGCGCTTCATTCACTCCAAATACACGCAACTCAGCTGCATGTTCGCCCACCGCAACCGATGTGCTACCAGAATTGCTGCGCTTGAGTACAACAGGCAATTTTGCCAGTGTTTCATGATCTGGCTCAATTGGAGTGATCATTGCGATTGGTTTCAGACCATCAGTTTGGAAGTTGGCATGATCAACCGACACCGATGAACCTGCTCCCTGGGCATCAAATATTTGAACACCCTTATTAAGGTTGAGCGTTGATGGTGTTGCAACAGAGTTGAGGTTGATTACTCCGCCACCAGTCTTGTTGACTTGAACTGTGCCGCCGACGTTGCTTGGAACCACGCCGGTGCCGAGTGAGCCTGGGGTGAAGCTTGGATTTGGCGCCTGGTTGAGTGCCGTAGTGATATTGGCGCTGGTAGTTAAGCCAGAACCAATTTCTATGCCACCACCAGTACTGGTTTGAGCACTCGTGCCCACAGACCTTGCGCGGAAGCTGTCACCATTTAGGACAGTGACAGTGCCCTTAGCCAACATCTGTATGTTGCCACCATTTGCGTTGTACAAACCAGTGGTTCCGATTTGCAAATTGCCATTGTTTGCAACAACTTTCAGGTCATTACCAACTGATGTCATCGACACGTTATTGCCGATTGTGATATTGGAACCTGCTGTATTGCCAGATGAGATGTTGATCGAGCCGGCTGTGGTGATGTTGGATGGGGTAAGTGTTGTTGGTGGCAATGCACCGTTGAGAACACCCGCACTCAACACAACAGCATCACCTATCACGATAGGCGCTGCCGATGTGAATCCTGAAGCAGTTATGCTCAAGTTGGAGTTAGCTGAGATTGATGCTGTTGTATCTACAGTCACGCCCTTCGCACCAGAGATGCTAGAACTGCCAGCGGCTGACATTACTGCACCGGATATGGTGAGCGCGCCAGTTGATGAAGCGACAGTCGTTGAACCCTTAGAATTTATTGTTCCAGAGCCGACGAATGAATTACCAGAGCCTGATAGAGTGACTGCCCCGGCACTAGAACCAAGAGTGAAAGCATTCATCTTGGATGTAGTGACTGGATTGATGGCTCCAATTGAGAGCGCACTGCCCGCTGCGCTGGTGCTGGTTGACGAGCTGCTCACAGAGATGTTGCCGCCGTTGGCGGTGAAATTATAGTTATCGCCGATTGAAACTTTACCAGTCTGGCTCAGTGATGACAGGTTGATGTCCATACCATTTGATGTGAACGTGGCATTGGTTCCAATCAGAATGCTGTTGCCTCCAACAACTCCGGAAGTAGTGAATGCAATATTTCCGGCTTGCCTTATATTTGATTGCTGGAATGGTGGCACAGGCGATCCATTTAGCGAGCCGGACGCAATCGTCACGCTATTGCCGACTTCGATGTCACCAAGAGGATTGAATGCACTGAGAGCAACGGTGGAGCCGCCAGTGAGTGTGCTGTTGTCGCCCACTTGTACTTTACCGGCACCGATATTGGTGAGGCTCAAAGCTCCAGAAGCTGCCGAGAATGTTGAGCCAGTGCCGGTGTTGAGTCCGCTAAATGCTTGTACGCTGACACCAGCGAAGTTGCCGTTTGCCACAACTTGCGATCCTGCGCCGAAGTTAGCTTGATTTTGCGAGAATGCTATCAAGCTGCCGTTGTTGACAGTGATTTTGCTGTTGGCTCCAAAGGCCATGTTGCCACCACCGATTTGACTTAGATTCAAACCACCGCTGACCGTGATTTGTGCTCCGGTTCCTGAGCCCATGTCTTTGCTTGTCAGGTTGCTGATGCTTGTGAATCCGCTAGCCGCAATCTTGGAGTTATCAGCGAGCAAGAACGGTGAAGCGGCAGCCTGTCCAGAGAGGTCAAGAATATTCAATCCGCTGCTTGATGTGATTGTCGAATTGATGCCGAGGGTCAGTCCATTTGTCGCAGTGAGACCAAGGAATCCGCCTACACCATTAGTGGTGAGTGACGCGCCTACTGGTGCCGGAACCGGCGTTGACGTGCCGATTGAGATAGGACCAGCGGAGAACACGTTGATGCCACCACTTGCAACATTGACGGTGGAACCGTCGGCGATGTTAATTCCAGTCGTACCGGTAGCGGTGACGTTGATGCCGATGCCGGAAGACACAGTCGAACCTGGTCCGAAATTCAAGCCACCCGAAGTAACCAGCCCCATGAAACCGCTAGTTCCAGCTTGAAGCGTTGCACCAGCGGTGGTGCCGAAAGTAGCGGTTCCTTGTGAGAACAAGTTCAATCCACCAAAGGCAGATGTTGAACCCGCTTGAATTTTCGAGCCGTTGTTAGCGGTTAGTCCTGCATTGCCCAGAGCGCTTATATTGATGCCAGAACTTGCGACAACCTGTGTTCCACTTGCCAGAGTCAGTCCATTGAGGGCAGTGAGTCCGATGAAGCCGGCAGCACCAGCGGTGTTCACATTCACTGCGGCGGTGGTTCCCAGACTGAGGGCTCCGCTAGCAAGAATGTTGATGCCGCCACCACCTGCAATCAAGGACGAACCATTGTTGACGATGAACGTGCCTGTTCCAACTGAAGTTATGTTCAACCCTTGCGCGGTACTTTGCAATTTGACAGTACCAGCAGTGGTGGTGCCCATATCAATCGTGTGTCCACCATTGCTGCCGAGGGCAAGGACGCTGATGAGACTTGGCGCTGTTATCGTGGAGTTGTCACCAAATACCAATTTGGAATTTTGTCCGATTTGATTGATGATTACAGAGCCGTTGGAGAGGCTGCCCAGCGTTGTGGTCGAGTTAGCCCCTATTGTGAGTGCTCCAGCCGCAGCAGTTCCGATGTTTGTGAGGAACATTGAGCCAAAGATATTGTTAGTTGTGCCTGCACCAATCGTTAAATTGTTGGACGAAGTAAAGTTGACTGAGCCACCAACTGATCCAACCTGCCTGGTGATGATAGAACCACCACCGGCGACACCAGCGAAGCTGATTGCACCTGCGGCAAATACATTCATGCCGCCGCCGTCAGCCCGCATAATTGAATTGTCTCCGAGGCTGAAGCCTGCGCCCTGACCGACTGCATTAATGTTCATGCCGCCGCCCTCAGTGATGAGTGAATTAGAGCTGCCACCGACAAATCCACCGCTGCCGATGACTGTTATGTTCATGCTGCCACTGGTCTTGATGTCAGCTTGGGTCAATGCAGCCGTCGGCGAACCATTAGCACTGGAGTTCAATGCACCGGCTGTTATTGAGACACCATTACCGAGCGACATGCTGGTACCCAGTACTGTTGCATTCAAGAAATTGCCTGTGCTGAAGTTTGTGTTTCCGCCCAAGCTCAAACCTGCGCCTGCAGCCAGGATGTTGGTGAATGTGCCGACGTTGATAGCCCCACCGGATCCACTTCCGTTAAGCACTCCGCTGGCTGCAGTGGCGATATCGACTGAGCCGTTAAATGCGCTAAGTGACATCGAATTGAGCACGTTCACATTTGCGGTGCCACCGATGCGAACTCCAGTGCTGCCAGTCAATGTGAGATTACCACCCTGGAATGTGTTAAGCGAGCGAGCGGTGATGGTTGTAGCAGTGCCTCCACCGATGCCTACGGTGACATTGCCACTGAAGTTGTTGATTGTGATTGAGCCACCATTGGCAGTCAAATTCACCTGATCTTTCATGGTCATATTTGAGTTCTGTTTGATAGAACTGAAATTGATATCGCCGCCATTTGCGGTGAGTTTGTCATTGACACCAAGGGCGATAGTATCGCCACCGGAAGAACCAAACGAACTCAATGTGATAGAACCAGATTTCGCTATATCTGCCGTGAGCAAGCCAACAACAGGAACTTGGAGAACCTTTCCTTGCCCGGAAGCAGTCAGCGAACCTGCAACGAGGGTCGCATTGTCTTGGATGCTAATCGCAGCTGCTGAACCCGTATTGTTCAGCGCCATATTGCCGCCGGATGTAATTGTTTGACCAATTCCGACACTGATACCACTTGTGCTATTTAGGGTCAGGTTGTTAGCGACCGTAGACGTTTTTAGATTTGCGAGCACGCTACTATTAATAGTTGCGGACGCGCCGGAATTCAAAACAAGATTGCTAGCCGCGCTGTTCAAAGTGAAGTCTTTTGAACCCGCTGCAACAGACAAGGTAGCACTGGAGGTCAAGGTTGTATTTGGCGCTTGAGTAAAGCTGCCGGTAGAACCTGTGCTCAAGCTGATATTTGCATTACCGGAATTGATAGCTCCGATTGAAATGTTACCGCCAGCCGCGCCTGGAACGAAGCTGCCGCCGCCCTGGATTAAGCCATTAGCTACGATAATCGTTCCGGAGATAGTTGGGGTAGCAGAGCTCATGGTGACGGTTCCAGCTGTGCCGGCAGTTGTGTTAATGCTACCGACTGTAATACCGCTGGCCAACAATGTGATCGCCCCGCCAACTCCGCTAGCTGCATCTGCAGTAGCAGTGATATTGCCGAGCGTGATGGAACCAGTGCTTGCCACAGCAAGGACAGTTCCTGCAGACTTGGTGGCGCCAGTCGCACTGGTGACGATGTTGACGTTAGGTAGATTGATATTGCTGCCGGAGTTTGTAGTGCCCGAGAGTGTAAACGGTGTTGCCACTGGCGTGGTGGTCGAAGCCGCAGGGGCGAAGTTGTAACCGGCGATGAGTCTCAACTGACCGCCGTAGTTATTGCTGGCTGAAAGATCGATTGTTCTTGCTGTACCTGTATTTATGATGCTTCCAGAAGCCAAAATCGCCAGGCTAGAACCATTGAACACCAATCCAGAAATATTTTTCAGATCGATGTTGCCGCTAGAGTTAGCGATGGTTCCAATGCCCGGGGCGCCGAAGACCAGCGGGTTACCGCTGACGCTGCCCTGATTGTTGAGCAAGGTAGTGTTGAGAGTTAGCGAGTTGTTTCCGGTCACTACTGCGCCCACCGAAATGTTCACAGCTTGATTTACACCAGAGGCATTCACAGTAGTTGGACCAGTGAATGTTTGACTGCCGGTGAAATTGACATTATTGGCAGTCGCTCCACTGGTGGTGGCTGTCAACGTGACAGAACCTGCGGCTGCATTTAGATTGCCACCGCCGCCTACGTTGAGACTGAAGCCAGGCGCTGTCGAAACAGAGATTGAGCCGGTCGTTGCGTTGATTGTTCCGGCATTACCCAGTGTAAGGTTGCCCGCTGCGGGACCATTCACCGTAACCGACGTGCCCTGAAGGATGGTAGCTGCTGCTGTATTCAAAACTGGAGTCGTGAAGTTGACCGTACCGCTAACAGTGACATTACCGGTGGTGCTGATTGAGACTGGGTCATTAAACACAAGTTGACCACCAACGGTGCTAGCTCCTAAGGTCGCAGCCACATTATCGGTAATGAACGCACTACCGGTTACGTTGAGACTTACATTTGAGTAGCTTATGACTGCGGGGTTGCCCGATGAGTTGACACTGCCCGTGACATTGAGGTCTAATCCCGTGCCGGTGTTGGTGCCGCTAAGGGTCAAGTTGCCGGCTTCAGTCAAATGCAGCGTGCCACCAACATTAGAACCGGTCAAGTTGAGGTCGCCGGTATTTGAAATGAATGCAGAGCCGCCAGCATTAATCGAGAATTGATTGGTGACAATATTTATTGGAGACCCAGATGAGCCGATGCTGCCACTAGCTGACAATACCGGGGTACCGGCAGTGCCTGTGCCAACTCCATTTAGATTGATCGTTCCTGTAACAAGCAGATTGCCGCCAGCACTCGCTAAGCCTCCATTCAAACTCAGGTTGCTTCCGTTGCCATTAACACCAAGTGGACCAGCAGTGATGGATGCCAGGTCAACAGTGAGGTCGTTGCCTGCACTCACGACGACACTGCCACCATTACCGGCGACAGAGCCGCTGCTTCCACCAGTGGCCGAAATCTGGAAGCTGCTCGCGCCGTTTCCTACCGTGAGGTTGGAACTTACGCCGGTTGATATCAGGTTGACACTGCCACCATTTCCTGAACCGTTGCCATTAGCGCTGAGCAGCATCGGTGAGCCAGTGCTGGTGATTGTGCTGCCTGTAAGACGAATTGTGCCACCATTGAATGAACCTACGCCGACTGCGTCGACGTTCAATTGTGAGCCTACAAGGGTGAGAGGTCCTGCAGTCTGATTGAGCGGAGCAGCATCGAGAGTGATGCTGCCACCATTACCCTGGGTCGCGTTCACATTCAAGAATGCGGTTGGATTAAGGGTTATGCCGCCTCCGCCGTTGTTAGCTACAGAGACTGTGCCACCAGCACCACCTAGGACACCAGCTGCCGCAGACAGAGCACCACTAACACCGTTGACGGAGGCGCCCGCTTCAATATCAAACAGAATCGCGCTGTTGCTTGTTAAATTTACGCTGCCACCATTTCCGATGCCTCTACCATCTTGAGTCAAGCTGTTGCTGGCAAAGAGCTTTCCACTTGAAGTTAGCGTGAGCGAGCCACCATTACCGTTTGTACCCTGCGGCCCATTGAAGATAAATAGTGGGTCTACAGTCATATCAGCGCCAGATATTACGGTTACAGAACCGCCATTGCCAGCAGCTGAAGCAAACGAACCACCACTTGCACTAAGTTGCAAATTGCCCGAACCGATTGTGACAGATGGCCCGGCAAGTGAGGCAAAACTTAGAGTGCCACCATTACCCGACCCGACGCCATTTGCACTGAGCGTGAGGGCAGACCCGGTGATGGTGATACCACTACCACGAAGACTGACAACGCCGCCATTAAATGAACCAGAACTTCCGCCAACTGCATCGGCAGAAAGTGTGCCGCTGCCGATGTTGAGAGGTCCGGCGCCAAATCCAACTGGAGCAGCGTTGAGCGTTATTGAACCACCATTACCGAATGTTGCAGTTGCCTTCACGTCACTCAGGTTTGGCAAATTAATACCGCCATTACCGTTGTTAACGACGCTTACCGTACCGCCACTAGCGAAGTTAGCCCCAGCATTGGCAATGAGGCTGCCATTCACACCATTGACAGTGCTGCCGGCTCCGATGGCAAATGCCGTAGCGCTATTTACTGTAATCGAAACTGAGCCGCCTACTCCCGAACCAGCACCACTGGTGTTTAGAGTGCCATTAACAAAGAGGTTCTTGTTTGTACCTGAACTCAACGCTAATACCGCGCCGTTCCCGTTGACGCCTAAGGGCTGTATGGTCAAGGAAGCAGGATCAACAGTCAAGTTGCCACCTGAGGTGATCGATATGTTTCCACCATTACCGCTGAATGTGCTTAGCGAACCGCCTTGCGCTGAAATTGAGATGAGCCCGACTCCGCTGCCGATGGCAAGGTCACCGGCAGTATCGGTAGTGACTACAGTTATGACGCCGCCATTACCAGAACCACTCGCGTTAGCAGTGAGGTTTAATGTTCCCGGTGTACTTATATTGATTGCGGTGGCTCGCAGAGTGATATTGCCACCATTGAAGTTTCCGGGGCCGGCAGCGTTTACTGAAATGAGACCACTAGGTAGAGTTAAAGGTCCGGCTGTCTGATTGAGCGGAGCAGCTAGCAGACTTATGCTGCCGCCGGCTCCTTGCGTTGCCGCAGCGGAGATAAGTGCAAGTGAATTGAGCGACAGTCCGCCACCACCATTGTTGGCGACAGTCAGGCTGCCACCAGAACCGGCATTAGCCCCAGCGTTAGCTGAAATGGCACCAGTGATTCCATTGCTTACTGCGCTAGCAGCAAGATTGAACACCGTGGCGCTGTTGCTTGTGAGCGAAATCGATCCGCCGTTGCCAGTACCGACACCATCAGCAGATAGGCCGACGTTAATAAACAGATTTCCGTTCGCCGCGCTGCCACTTGTGAATGACAGTGCAGCTCCAGTGCCGTTGAGTCCCTGTGCAGCAGCCAGGATAGACGCAGGGTTGACAGTCAAGTTGCGTCCGGCAGAGAAGCTGACGCTACCACCGTTACCCTGTGATGACGAGGCGGAACCACCGGTCGCTGACACATTGATTTGCGTGGCTGCCGTGCCGACAGTGAGGTCAGCCGTGGCACCGGTGGTGGTGACAGTGACTGAGCCACCAGACCCTGAGCCGGATGCATTCGCATTCAATGTAAGAGGACTTGCGCCACTGACTGAGATGCTCAGTCCGCGCAAGATTACTGTGCCACCGTTGAAGTTGCCGGCTCCATTTGCTGCGACCGACAAAGTTCCTGCAGGCACGCTAAGTGCACCACCCGGTTGACCAGCAGGTGAAGCGTCGAGACTTATGCGTCCACCATTTCCAAGATTGGTACTGGCAGAAACAGAGGACAGCGCAGCTAAAGTGATACCACCACTATTGTTTGCCGTCACATTTACAATGCCACCATTACCAGCAGCGCTACCTGAGTTGGCAGACAATGTTCCGTTTACGCCGTTAACAGTTGTCGATGGTGCTATACCGAAGACAGTTGTGCTGTTTGAAGTCAAATTCAGCGAACCGCCGTTGCCTGTTCCAACTCCATCAGCACTTAGCCCACCATTAACGAACAAATTACCGGCAGTGGAAACACCAGCCGTCAGAGTGATGGATGCACCATTACCATTGCTACCAAGCGGCGATACAGTCAATGATGCTGGTGCTACGGTCAGCGACCTTCCTGCTGATACGGAAACTGTGCCCGCATTGCCGACCGTTGAGCCGGCAGATCCGCCATTGGCAGAAAGAAGCAGCTGAGAAGCGGCACTGCCAATCGTCAAATCGGCACTTGCACCTGTCGAAGTAATTTGCAGTGTGCCACCGTTGCCGGCGCCAGTAGCATTAGCAGATAAGTTGAGTGCACTGCCTCCTGTGATTGACAGCGGCGCTCCAGTCAATGTCACGCGACCGCCATTAGCACTGCCAGAACCTGCGGCGTTAACCGAGATGCTGCCTCCAGGCAATGTAAGCCCACCTGATGAGCTCACAAGACTTAGTGTGCCGCCGCTTCCTTGTGTGGCTGAGACAGATAGGCTCGAAAGGGCGCTTACACTCAACCCAAATGTTGAGTTGGATTGAACCGATATCGTGCCGCCTGCACCGGACGTTCCTGCATTGGCTGAGAGACTACCGTTGACGCCGTTGCTGGCTTCTCCAGCAGCGATGTTGAATGATGTCAGTCCGTTGCTTGTTAAGACAAGGCTGCCACCGTTGCCGGTGCCCACGCCGTTGCTGTTGATTGAACCATTCACCAAAAGATTGCCATTTGCTGCAGAGCCGGCAACAAAAGTGAGATTGGCGCCATTGCCATTGAGACCAAGAGCCGAAGCCGAGAGCGAGGCAGGGTTAACTGTTAGGTTACGTCCAGCAGTCAAGTTTATAGTACCGGCATTACCACCTGAAGATAAATTCGAACCGCCATTGGCACTCAGTTGCAACTGTCCAACAGCTGACCCCACAGTGATATCGCTTGCCGAGCCGCTTGTATTGACGAGGACAGAACCACCGTTGCCTGCGCCGACTCCACTGACGTCTACCGACAGTGCAGAACCTGAGATGGCTAGAGCCTGTCCTCTGAATGTCAAACTACCACCAATAAAGTTACCGTTGCCGGCAGCGCCCAATGTCAAAGTGCCGCCTGAAAGAGCCAATGTGCCGCCTCCGGCATTCAGATTGACTACGCCGCCGGCGCCATTAGTGGACAGGGCCGACAGGCTGGATATGGAGGGAACATTTATACCACCGCTTCCATTATTTATGATGTTTATAGAACCGGCGTTGCCTGATGTAGCGCCTGCGTTAGCGCTGAGAGTGCCATTGACTCCATTTACTGGGGAGCTGTTAGCTACTACGAAAGCCGTTGGGTAATTGCCAATAAGAGTTAGAGTACCGCCGGTGCCGCTACCTACTCCATTGACGTTGAGGCTGCTGGTCACAGTCAAAGCTCCAGGAAGAGCAGTGCCAGCAGTGAATGACATTGTGCCACCATTGCCGTTCAATCCGAGCGGACCAACTGAAATCGAAGATGGATTAACTGATAGCTGCCTTCCCGAGGAAACGTTGACAACGCCACCATTGCCACTGTTCAATCCAGCCGTGCCGCCAGTCGCGGAGAAGCTGAACTGACCAGCACCACTTGCCACGCTAAGGTCACCGCTGCCGCCAGTTGTGGCTACCGTCAGGGATCCTCCGTTGCCATTACCAACAGCATTGGCCGAAAGCCCGATGTTACTCAGACCTGTGCCTGTAATCGTCAATCCTCTCAAAACGATACTGCCACCACTGAAGTTGCCCAGTCCGGCAGCATCAGCAGACAGATTTCCAGCCTGGAAGGTAAGGAAGCCGTTTCCGGCTGCATTGGCATTGAGAGTCAAATTACCGCCTGCGCCCTGGGTCGCTGTGACCGAAAGCAAGGACAGATTTGAAACATTGATGCCTCCGGTGCCACGGTTGCTGATGTTAACGGTGCCGCCAGCCCCTGAAGTAGAACCAGCGTTAGCAGTTACAGAACCTGTGATTCCATTCCCGCTGGCACTGCCACTCATGTTAAATGTAGAAGCGCTAGCACTTGCCAGTACGACGCTGCCACCGCTAGCGGTGCCGACGCCATTAGCATTGAGAGAGCCTGTTACAAACAAGTTACCTGCAATGAGCCCGCCTCCTGCAGTCAGTGAAATGCTTCCGCCATTACCATTGAGACCAAGTGCTTGCTGCGAAAGTGAAGATGTATTTGCGGTCAAATCACCACCTGACGACACTGTGATTGACCCTCCGTTCCCGCTTGGTGAAAGAGCCGAACCGCCTGTGGCAGACAGAACCAAATTCCCAGCACCCGAACCAACGGTCATTGAGCTGCTCGACGTGACGGTGGTCACGTTGATGCTGCCTCCATTACCGGATGCGGCAGCATTAGCAGTCAGGGTAAGAGGCGTCGCACCTACTATGTTGAGGACTCCTGCCCGCAGGGTTATACTTCCGCCGTTGGCACCATTCACAGTACCGGCGCCATTCACGCTCAGAGTACCGGATGGCATGGTCAAACTGCCTGTGCTCAGACCGGCGGCGTTCAATGTCAGGCTGCCACCACTGCCTGCTTGAGCTGTAGCTGAGATGTTTGCCAGCGCATTCAATACGATGCCGCCACCGCTATTGACGACAGAGATTGTGCCGCCAGATCCACCAGCAGAGCCTGCATTTGCAGAGAGCGTACCGTTAATTCCATTTGTAGCAGCGCCGGCACCAATGGTGAAAGCCTGGCTGCTGTTGCTGGTGATGTTGATTGTGCCACCACTATTGAAGGCAACGCCATCAACATTTAGACCGCTATTAATGAATAGGTTTCCGGCAATTGCGCTTCCTGATGCAAGAGTTAGACTGCCGCCTTGACCGCTGCTTCCGCGAGGGTTAACCGCAAGCGCCGCAGTATCAATTGAGAGGTTGCGTCCAGCTGACAGTGTGATTGTGCCGCCGTTACCCTGACCGGAAGCGCTGCTTCCACCCTGGGCCGATACCGATATCTGTCCTGCTCCGCTACCCACTGAGAGGTCGCCAGCGGCACCTGTGGTTGTAACCGAAATGGTACCGCCGTTGCCTGAATTTACAGCATTAGCCGAGAGATTTAGTGGCACTCCACCGGTAACGTTGATAGAAAGTCCGCGTAAAGTAATGGAACCACCGTTGACAAAATTATTGGTTCCAGAAACAGCGTCAACCGAGAGTGTTCCGCCAGGAAGGGTCAACGCCCCCGCCAGTTGATTGAGAGGAGCGGCATTCAAAGTGATGCTTCCGCCAGATCCATTGGTGGCTGTTGCGGAAATGTTGCTGAGGTTGCCGACGTTGATACCACCGCCACCATTGTTAATGATGCTTATGGTACCGCCAAGACCACCGAGCAATCCAGCGTTAGACGTAAGAGCGCCAGTTATGCCGTTGGTAGTTTCTGATGCACTTAGATTGAATGGCAACGAACTGTTTGCCACGAGACTTACTGAACCGCCGCTACCGCTGCCAACTCCTGAGACATTGAGGCTTCCATTGACAAACAAGTTAGCGCCTGCAGAAAACGAAAGACTGCCACCGTTGCCACTCAAGCCCAAAGCTGAAACATTGGCAGAAGCCGCAACGACAGTCAAGGTTCGTCCGGCGGTGACGTTGATAACGCCGCCATTGCCCAGGGACGATGTCGCGGAACCACCAGTTGCTGAAAGTATCAAATTGCCACCGGAAGCCACAAACAGGTCACTTGCCGCACCGGAAGTCAGCACGTTGACTGTGCCACCATTTCCAGTACCAGTTCCGTTAGCAGTCAATGTGAGAGGGATGCCACCACTGACGTTGAGGGTCAAGGCACGCAGTGTTATGCTGCCACCTCCAGAATTACTTCCTCCGTTCACCGACACTGTGCCACCAGGCAAGTTGAGTGGTCCGGCCTGGGTGCCACCGAAGGCATTGAGTGTGATGGCTCCGCCTGCACCAGTGCCGGAGCTGGCCGACACGTTAGCCAGTGCACCGAGGGTGATGCCTCCCGTGCCATTGTTCACAACAGAGATCGTACCGCCAGCTGTGCCGCTTGAACCAGCGTTGGCGCTTAGAGTTCCATTTACACCATTGACAGGACTTGTTGTGTCGATAACAAAGGGACGAGCACTGTTTGAAGTCAATGTGATGGAGCCGCCACCATTGCTGCCCGAAGCATTAGCGTTCAATGACCCATTAACTGAGAGGTCACCTGAGCTTGCAGTGCCCGCAGTCAATGAGAGGGTGTAACCTGCGGCACCTGTTCCAAGTGTTGCCTGGTTTAGACTTCCAGTGTTCACTGTTAGATTTCTGCCGGAGCTGAGTATAACGCTGCCTCCGTTTCCGCCAGCAGAACCAGCGATGCCGCCTGTTGCGGAAATGACGAGCTGCCCTGCGGACGAGCCGACGTTCAAGTCGCTTGCCGAGCTGATGGTCGTCACGCTGACGACGCCACCATTACCGGTGCCGCTAGCATTGACGTTCAAAGTCAAAGGCGAGCCGCCGATTGTATTTAATGTAAGCGCTCGCAGGCTGACTGAGCCACCGTTGAAATTACCTACACCTGCCGCATTAGTACCAGCTAGCGTGCCAGCAGGCAGAGTTATAGAACCAGCAGCCTGACCAGTCGCCGCCGCATTGAGACTGATCGAACCACCCTGGCCGAAACTTGCAGCAACGTTCAAGTCTGTAAGAGCACTCAAACGGATGCCACCGCCGCCATTGTTTTGCAGCGAGATAGAACCGCCAGTGCCTGCTGATGCACCACCAAGTGCGCTGAGTGTTCCATTAATACCGTTAGCAGCGGCACCGTTATTAACATCGAAAACTTGAGTGCTGTTGCTCGTCAGCGTTATGCTTCCGCCTGCTCCGCTTGTTGCTGCATTGGCTGAAAACGCGCCGCTTATCTGGAGATTGCCAGGGGAGGCTGAGCCCGCAGTCAGCGTCAACTGCGCTCCGTTACCAGACGCTCCTAGCGGACTAGCAGCGATACTGCCTGCCGCTATGGTGAGATTGCGACCGGCGCTTATGTTTACCGAACCGCCGTTGCCAGCGACGGATGCGCCGGAACCTCCCGTTGCCGATATGTTAATTTGTCCGGCTGAGTTGCCGATATTGATGTCTGAAGTTGTGCCTAGAGTAGAAACTATGATGCTGCCACCATTACCGGCACCTACGGCATTAGCTGCCAGGTTGAGCGCAGCGCCACCGGTAACATTGATGCTGCCTCCACGCAAGCTCACAGTGCCACCGTTGAAGTTGCCGGCTCCGGCCGCGCTAGAAGATATGGTGCCGCCAGGTAAGCTCAATATGCCTGTCCCCGCGGTTAGCGCGATGCTGCCGCCGGCACCAGCAGTGATGGCACTGGCACTCAAGTTAGAGAGCGCAGAAATCGTTATGTTCGAGACAGACGAAACAGTGATGCTGCCACCATTGCCACCGCTAGCGCCGGAATTAGCGCTCAAAGTGCCATTAACACCGAGAGTAGTTGCACCGGCTCCGACAAAGAACGGGTTTGGATTGTTGTTAATCGAGAGGTTGATTGTTCCACCGTTGCCGCTATTAAAGCCACTGGCATTCAAGCTGCCATTGACGAATAGATTGCCGGAAATGGCAGACCCACTGGTGAAGATATAATTTGCGCCATTTGCTGTACTGTTGGCTGCGAATGCAGCCGGGTCGACAGTCAGGTTTCGTCCCGAAGACAAAGTGAAGGAGCCTGCAGAACCAGAGCTTGCTGATGCGGACAGCGTGAATTGTCCTGAGCCCGATCCAACTACAAGATCACCTCCAGCACCAGTTGTAGTTACGTTAATTGAGCCGCCGTTGCCCGAACTTGCACCATTGCTGCTGAGGCTGATTGGTCCGACACCGGAGCTGCTGAACTGCAAGGCGCGCAATGTGAGCGAGCCGCCATTGCCAGTGGCACCGGCCGCATTGACGGATAACGCGCTGCCAGCAGGAATGGTGATGATGCCGCCATTGCCGGCAGGCGAAGCATTCAATGAAATGACTCCACCATTGCCGCTGTTAGATGTCACTGTTAAATTGGATGCAGATACAAGATTGATGCCGCCACTACCACTGTTGGTAATATTGACTGCTCCGCCGGCGCCACTTGCTCCGCCATTTGCACTCAATGCGCCCAGAACACCATTAGTTGTGGCTCCAGCACCGATGACGAACGGTACTGAACTGTTCATAGACAGAGTCATAGTGCCGCCCTGTCCGCTGCCTATTCCGTTTGCGTTGAGAGCCGAGCTCATAAACAAATTGTTTCCGGCAGTCAACGAATATATGGCACCACGAGCATTAGATTGTGGTGCCGCACTTATCGAAGTTGGTGCTATGGTCAAATTACGTCCGGCATTTAATGTGATGGTGCCGCCATTGCCACCGCCGGCAGAACCGGCCGCTGCAAGCTGCAATTGCCCGGCTGCTGCACCGACACTCAAGTCGCTTGCCGTACTTAAAGTTGTAACAGAAATCGTGCCACCAGCTCCGCTGCCCGCACCATTAGCACTCAAATTGAGTGCGCCGCCGCCAATAACAGACAATGTCGAGCCACGCAACGTTATCGTGCCTCCGTTGCCGCTGACTGCAGCATCAGCAGAAAGTGTGCCGGCGCCGATCACCAGTGGGCTGATAGCATTACCAATTGGGGCTGCGTTAAGTGTG
This sequence comes from uncultured Candidatus Obscuribacterales bacterium, assembly GCA_964546815.1. Classification (GTDB taxonomy): domain Bacteria; phylum Cyanobacteriota; class Vampirovibrionia; order Obscuribacterales; family Obscuribacteraceae; genus JAIEPM01. The sequence goes on from CAZJLR010000005.1 coordinate 144,366, forward strand.
ATGGAGCCGCCATTGCCATTGCCGGCAGTTACGCTCAAGTTTGCAGGAGAAGTCAGCTGAATGCCACCACTGTTATTAATGATGCTGATTGTACCGCCGCTGCTTACCGAGGAGCCGGCTAAAAGCGACCCGGTGACACCATTTGTACTTGCTAGCGCATCAATCAAGAAGCTCGTTGCAGAGTTGCTGACGATGCTGATTGAACCAGCAGCGCCATTGCCAACGCCGCTGGCATTCAAGTTACCACTCACGAGCAGATTGCCGGCGTTAGCGCTTCCCGAAGTAAGAGAGAGCGTGCCACCACTGCCGTTAAGACCAAGAGCCGCTTGTTGCAAGAATAACGAGCTAGAAACAAGCAGATTACGCCCGGCAGAAAGAGTAACTGAGCCACCGTTGCCTAGAGCTGAGGAAGCACTGCCCCCGGTAGCATTGATTGTCATTTGACCAGCACCGTTGCCGATGTTCAAATCAGCATTAGTGCCGAGTGTTGTGATGCTCACCGTACCGCCGTTACCATTGGCTGCACCGGCAGCACCCACCGCCAGAGGAGTACCTCCTGTAATGTTGATCACGTTTGCGCGAATGGTGATGCTGCCACCGTTGAAACTACCCACCGTGCCAACTGCATTTGCACTCAATGTGCCGCCAGGCAAACTCAAGTTGCCTGCGCTCTGCCCTACCGGTGCAGCATTGAGAATGATGCTTGCACCATTCCCGTTAGTAGCAGCTGCCGACAAGTTGGATGAGGCTGTCACAACAATTCCGCCACCACCATTGTTGACGACTGTTAGCGTGCCGCCGGCTCCACCTGAAGCGCCTGAATTAGCTGTAATTGAACCGTTCACTCCATTTGCAGTGGAAGCGCCTAGTGTGAAAGGTAGTGCACTGTTGCTGGTCAAGTTGACGACACCACCATTCGAGAAACCTAATCCATCAGCATTCAATGAATTATTGATTGCAAGATTTCCTAATGATGCTGTGCCTGCTGTGAGGTTGTAAGCGGCACCTGGGCCCGCGCTAGAGCGCGTTTTGGCATTCAATGCGGCAGTATCAACTGTGAGGTTGCCGCCCGACGACAAGCTTATCGCGCCACCATTACCAGCCAGAGCGTTGCTTCCGCCCCCCTGAGCGAAAGCCTGTAATTGGCCAGCGGCAGTGCCGACAGTGAGGTCCGCTCCGACAGCAGTTGTCACGACTGAAACATTGCCACCATTGCCGGCATTAATCGCATTAGCGCTCAACGACAGAGATGACGCACCTGTAACATTGAAACTGGCGGCGCGGAGGCTTATGGTGCCGCCGCTGCTGTTAGCTTCTCCAGCGCCGTCAACCGAGATGCTTCCGCCAGGCAGACTGAGAACACCAGCCGTTTGACCTACAGGAGCGGCATTGAGGTTTATGTTGCCACCATTGCCAACGCCAAGAACTACAGCCGAAATACTGCTCAAGCTGGCGACGCTGATACCACCACCACCGCCGTTACTGATGGAGATTGTTCCGCCATTACCTATAGTGCTAGCGCCGTTTGCTGAAAGCGCACCAGTCACACCGTTGATTGTTGCGCCTGCGCTCAGACTGAAAGGTTGCGCACTGTTTGAGCTGAGAGTTATAGAGCCGCCGTTACCGGTGCCAACCCCATTATTGCTCAAGGCTCCATTGATAAATAAGTTCCCCAAAGCACTGAAAGTGAGGTTGCCTCCACTGCCATTCAAACCTAGTGGTCCAAAACTGATAGAAGCAGGATCTACTGTAAGATTGCGACCGGCATTGATGCTGAGAGTGCCACCGTTACCAGCACTCGAGCCGCTAGAGCCACCGGTGGCTGACAGTATGATAGAGCTAGCTCCGATGAACAGGTCGCTGCCTGGTGCTGTGGTCGACACAGTAATACTGCCACCAAAACCGGTGCCACTGCCATTGGCAGAAAGAGTGAGAGGCGTTGCACCAGTGACAGTCAGCGACAGTCCTGCCAGCGAGATGCTGCCACCATTGTTGTTGCCAGCTCCAGCGTTAACCGAGAGGACTCCTCCTGGCAGCGAGATAGGTCCATCGCTCGCCCCGAGTGCGGCATTGAGTGTTATGTTTCCGCCTGTGCCGGATGATGCTGTTGCTGAGACATTAGCGAGTGCACCAAGAGTAATACCGCCGCTGCCAAGGTTGCTCACAGAGATTGTGCCACCCTGTGAACCATTTGCAGACAGAGCTCCGTTCACTCCATTTATGGGGCTGCTGGTGTCGATAACAAACGGACTTGCGCTATTTGATACCAGAGTGATTGAGCCTCCGGCGGCATTGCCGACCGCATTAGCGTTAAGCGAACCATTAACAGAAAGATTTCCGCTGGTCGCCGTGCCTGCTGTCAATGAAAGTGTGTAGCCTGCGGCATTAGTTCCTAAAGCAGACTGTGCCAGACTGCCGGTGCTGACGGTCAAGTTCCTTCCGGAGCTCAATGTGACTGCGCCAGCGTTGCCTCCGGCCAGAGTGGCTGTGCCACCCTTTGTCGATATAGAAATCTGCCCGACGCCAGAACCAATAACCAGGTCGCTCGAAGCTCCGGTTGTTGTGATGGAAATAGCGCCACCATTACCGGTGCCAGTAGCATTAGCAAGAACCGCTAACCCAACGGCGCCGGTGACGTTGATCGAGAGACCCCTAAGGGTTACTGCGCCACCATTTGCGCTGCCTGTACCTGCAGCACTGGCAGACAAAGTGCCACCCGGCAAAGTCAATGTACCGGCACTTAGACCGGCTGGAGCGGCGTTAAGGGTGAAACTGCCTCCCTGCCCAGCCGTAGCATTGTTGTTCAGATCGGAAAGTGCACTGAGGCGGATACCGCCGCCACCATTATTTTGAACATTTATCGTTCCGCCGTTGCCGACGATAGCGCCTCCCTGCGCCGAAACGACTCCATTAATACCATTGCTTACAGCGCCATTATTGATATCAAACACCTGACTGCTGTTTGAAGTCAGGCTTATACTACCGCCGGCACCAGTGCTGGCCGCATTGGCAGACAAAGATCCATTAATTTGCAATGTCCCTGTCGTTACAGTGCCCGAAGTCAAAGTGATCTGCGAGCCGTTACCAACGCTGCCCAGCGGACCGCTAACAATGCTTGTCGGATCTACCACGAGGTTGCGACCGGCGCTCACTGTTACCACACCGCCGTTACCTGCATTAGATGCCAGAGAGCCGCCAGTGTTTGATATTGATATTTGCCCTGCCGCATTACCTACGGCAAGATCACCCAATGCGTTGAATGTAGTTACAGAGACAGTTCCTCCGTTGCCAGCTCCGCTTGCATTCGCAGAAAGACTTAGTGCAGTACCGCCGCTTACTGCAATCGTCGTACCACGCAACGTCAAAGTGCCGCCGTTGAAGGTTGACGTACCGGCAGCGTTAACTGAAAGCGAACCGCCAGGCAAACTGAGTGAGCCACCATTACTATTTAAGGATATGCTGCCACCAGAACCGGAGCTCAAAGCACTGGCACTCAAATTGGCTAGTGATACTAGAGAAATGCCACCATTGCCATTGCTGAGGATACTTATTTGCCCACCGTTGCCTGAGCTAGCGCCGGAGTTTACAGAAAGATTGCCATTGATACCATTTGTTGTTGAGCCAGCTCCAATCTGGATTGGGTTCGAATTATTATTTACTGTGATGTTGACAGTGCCGCCATTTCCGATACCAGCGCCGTTGGCACTCAAGGAACCGTTTATGAACAAGTTACCGGCGATGGTGCTGCCTGCAGTCAAATTATAGATTGCACCATTGCCGTTTGCAGTAGTGGCAGTGATAGAAGCTGGCGCAATCGTCAAATTGCGCGCAGAGTTCAGGACGATGCTACCTGCGTTACCGGCAACGGCTAAAGCCGAGACAATCAATTGGCCTGCTGCTGATCCTACAGTAAGGTCTGCAGTATTACTGGTGTTTGTTACACTGACGGTGCCTGCATTGCCGCTTGCCGCTGCATTGGCACTAAGTGTAAGTGGCACTGCGCCGGTGACATTTAGCTGAGAAGCTCTAAGGGTGATTGAACCGCCATTGCCATTCGGCGAAGCAGCATCTACAGAAATAACCCCGCCGGCTATCGAGAGTGGTCCGCTATTTGCAGTGGGCGCCGCATTCAGGAAGATGCTACCGCCAGCGCCGTTGTTGGAAGTCACCGATAGATTGGAAGCAGCAAGAACAGAGATGCCACCATTAGAATTGTTGGTGATATTAAAGGTACCACCAGAGCCGCTGCTGCCACCGTTGGCCGAGAGGGTACCATTGACTCCATTGGTAGTGGCACCAGCACCGATAGTGAATGGTAGCGATGATGACATTGTGGCATTTATGGTGCCACCCTGCCCTGCGCCAACGCCATTTGCGTTCAACGATGAACTGATAAACAAATTGTTGCCGGCTGTGAGGTTGTAGACTGAACCTCTGCCGTTGGTCTGCGGAGCAGCACTGATGGCAGCTGGGTTTATCGTCAAATTACGACCCGACGAGAATGTGAGTGAGCCTCCATTCCCTGCAGCGCTTCCGCCTGCCGCTGCTATCTGAAGCTGGCCAGCTCCGGCACCAATAGCCACGTCGCCATTTGGACCGGTTGTGGTGACTGAGACTGAACCACCGCTGCCTCCGCCTGCACCATTGGCGTTAATTACAAGCGCGGCGCCGCCTGTAATTGTTAAATCAAGACCGCGCAAGGTGATGTTGCCGCCGTTGAAATTACCAACAGTTCCAGCAGCATTCAAGTTCAGCGTACCCGCAGGCAAGGTCAAGCTGCCGGGGATAGTACCGGCCACAGCACTAGCGGCATTCAATGTCAGGTTGCCACCACTACCCGAGGCTGATGTATTAGATAGATTAGAAATGGCGTTGACTGTGATGCCACCACCACCATTGTTCAATACAGTCAGAATACCACCGGCACCGCTTGTAGCACCGGAATTAGCCGAAATTGAACCATTTACACCGTTAGTTGCAGCTCCTGAGCCGATGGTGAAAACTGTCGCGCTATTGCTTGTAATGTTTATTGTTCCACCGCTTGCAATACCCACGCCACTAGCGTTTAGTGAGCCATTGACAAAAACATTGCCTGCAGCGAAAGTGCCAGCAGTGAACGTGAGTGTGGCGCCACCACCGTTGTTGCCACGCGGATTGAATGCCAAGCCCGCTGTGTCTACTGATAGGTTGCGTCCAGAAGACAGAGTGAGTGAACCTGCGTTGCCAGAGACAGAACCGGTGCTACCACCCATGACAGAGAGGCTGAGTTGTCCAGCAGCCGAGCCGATGTTCAGGTCGCCACTAGACCCGGTGCTTGTAACTGAGATGCTTCCAGCATTACCTGCATTTACACCGTTAGCCGATAACTGAATTGCAGAGCCGCCAGTCAAGTTGAATTTGAATGCGCGAAGAGTTATTGTGCCACCAGAAGTTGTATTGCTAGAGCCGACTGCGGCATCTACATTTATGCTTCCGGCAGGCAGGGTTAAGGTACCTGAGCTACCGGCGTTGAGAGTGACGTTACCACCATTTCCATTCAGCAAAGACGAGGCAGACAGACTGCTGAGGTTGCTGATGTTGACGCCACCGCTGCCATTGTTGATTACAGTATTGCTGCCGCCGCTGCCGGATGTTGCACCACCGTTAACCGTCAAGCTACCGGTGATACCATTGACAGTGGCGCCGGCCCCGACGATGAATGTTGTGGCGCTGTTAGAACTTAGAGAGATCGAACCGCCATTTCCAGTACCCGAAGCATTGCTTGAAAGTGAACCATTTACCAGAAGGTTGCCTGCATTGGCGGTTAAACTTAGTGAACCACCATTGCCATTGTAACCCTGTGGACCATAAGTTAACGCATTAGGGTCAACGGTCAAATTGCGACCGGCTATAACATTGATTGTGCCACCATTTCCTGATGTTGTCACTGAAGTTCCACCGGTGGCAGATAGCACCAGATTGCCGCTGGCCGAAATGTTTAGATCGCTCGTCGAGCCAGTGGTGGAGATCGTGATCGCGCCGCCGTTGGCACCGCCGCTAGCGTTAGTATTGACAGTAAGTGGTATACCACCGGTCACATTCAGAGAGCTTCCTCTCAGTGTGATATTGCCGCCATTGTTGCTTCCTACACCACCTGCTCCACCATTGCTTGACAGAGTGCCACCAGGCAATGTCAGCACACCGCCGATGGGGCCTCCACTGGCATTCAAGGTTATGCTTCCGCCGGTTGCGTTAGTCGCATTGGCAGAAACATTAGAGAGCGCACCAAGTGTGATACCGCCAGTGCCGTTGTTCGTGACATTTATTGAGCCGCCCAATCCGCCAAACGCACCAGCGTTGGCAGAAATAGAACCATTAACACCATTTATTGGGCTAGTTGCACTTATTACAAATGGATTTGAGCTGTTTGATGTTAGCGTAATTGCTCCGCCCTGCAAAGCACCAACTGCGTTGCTGTTCAGCGAGCCACTTACAGACAGGTCACCAAGTCCGCCTGTGCCGGCGGTCAAGTTGAAGCTAGAGCCGATACCAGAATTACCGAGCACTGCCGATGTAAGGTTAGCCATATTGACAGTCAAATTTCTGCCGGAACTAACTGTGACGTTGCCACCATTTCCTGAAGAAGAACCGCCATTAGCTGAAATGCTGATCGCACCGGAAGTCAGTCCGACAACCAGGTCGGCACCGGCATTTACGCTAGTCACCGACACCGTGCCACCATTACCAGTTCCAGCACCGTCAGCGTTGAGAGTTAAAGGAGATCCTCCAACAATATTCAAGTTTAGAGTTCGTATGTTGACAGAACCACCAGCGGCACTGCTAGACCCAACTCCAGCAATTCCTGGCAATGAGCCTCCAGGCAGTGTCAAAGAGCCCAATCCCTGTCCTGCTGCAGCTGCAACCAGCGAAATCGAACCTCCACTACCAGATGTTGCACCCACAGCCAGGTCTGACAGCGAGCTAAGGCGAATACCACCGACACCGTTGTTCTGAACCGTGATGTTGCCACCGTTGCCGCCAGAACTGCCACCACGCGCTGACAAAGTGCCATTGACTCCATTGGTGACCGCGCCGGCGTTAACGTCGAAGAGCACGGCGCTGTTGCTGAGTAAACTAATGACTCCACCATTACCTGTAGATGCGGCGTCTGCGACCAGCGCAGAACCGAGTTGCAGGTTGCCGGAGGCCGCAGTGAAGAATATCTGGGCACCATTGCCCACGGTTCCTAAAGCGCCGACAGCAAGACTGGCTGAATTTACTGCCAGGTTCCTTCCGGCATTTACAGTCACGATGCCACCATTTCCTGCAGCCGAACCAGCAGAACCGCCGGTGGCCGATATGGTGAATTGGCCACTGCCACTACCTAAGGTGATATCCGATGCGTTACCCGTAGTTAGGATGGATACAGAACCGCCGTTGCCACTGCCGACAGCATTAGCTGATAGAGCAAGCGAAGCGCCTGTGACATTAATGCTCGAAGCACGCAATGTGATGCTCCCGCCGTTGAAATTGCCTGCTCCTGTCGCATCAACGCTTATAGTGCCTGACGGCAAAGTTAGGACGCCAAGTCCTGCATTGAGCGTTATTGAGCCACCTGCCCCAGAACTGAGTGCAGTTGCACTAACATTGCTTAGAGCAGTCAGCGCTATACCACCTGTGGTGGCGGTGGTGACATTGATGCTTCCTGCATTTCCTCCACTGGCGCCCGAGTTAGCTTGCAATGTGCCATTAACACCGAATACGCTGCTGCCCGCACCTATCTGAAAAAGAGCAGTATTGTTGTTCAATGTGATTGCAACTGAACCGCCGTTGCCGGTTCCACTGCCGTTAGCATTTAGTGAGCCGTTAATGAAAAGGTTGCCGCTGGTAGAAGTGCCGCTGCTCAAAGTGAAGCTGCCACCATTTTGCGCTGTCGTCGATGTAATAGAGGCAGGATCAATAGTGAGGTTTCTTCCGGAAGACAAAGTAATGCTGCCGGCAGACCCTGCCGCCGCGCTATCTGAAAGAACAAATTGGGAACTTGCCCCCACAGAAATATCGCCTAGCGCACTCGTTGTTGTTACGCTTATCGAACCACCGTTGCCGCTGGCAGCGCCACCATTTGCACTCAAGGTTATCGGCGAGCCACCAGTTATGCTCATTTGAGGTGCTCGCAATGTGATGTTGCCTGCGTTGCCACCGCTGGCGGCTGCATTGGTCGATATTGTGCCGCCACCGGGGAGGCTCAATACGCCACCACCGTTAGCTTGCAGCGACAGGCTGCCACCATTGCCACTGTTACTGATGACAGCAAGGTTAGCCAGGGCGACTACGGTTATGCCGCCAACTCCATTGTTTGTTACGCTGATGCTGCCACCAGATCCGCTGGCTCCGCCATTTGCAAGCAATGACCCGTTAATTCCATTAACAGCTGCACCAGCGCCGATGGTAAACGGCGATGTACTGGATGCAGTCAAGTTCATGGTTCCGCCCTGACCTGTGCCCACTCCACTTGAATCCAGGGTCGAGCTTATAAATAGATTGTTGTTTGCACTTAGAGTGAAGTTTGCTCCTCGACCATTGCTTTGCGGAGCTACGCTCACAACAGAAGGATCAACAGTCAGACTTCTCCCGGATGACAGAGTCACAGCACCGCCGTTTCCGCCCTCAGCACCACCCACGGCAGACAAGCGCAACTGACCTGACGCGATGCCAACGGCAACATCAGATGCAATGCCTAGACTGGTGACGGAGATGTTCCCGCCTGCTCCAAGACCTACGGCATTAGCACTGAGCAGCAGCGACCCGCCTTGCACATTGATGTTCTGTCCGCGCAGGCTGATCGACCCGCCGGCGCCCCTTGTTCCGCCATTGGCAGACAGAGTGCCAGACCCGATGCTGAGTGTATTTCCGATAAGCGGAGCTGCATTCAGTGAGATGCTGCCGCCCTGTCCATTAGTGGTGGCAACTGAAATGTCCGACGGTGAGGTCAAAGTGATACCGCCAGCGTTGTTTGTTATGTTTATGGCGCCGCCACTTCCATTTGTAGCCTGGGTAGAAAGTGTGCCTTTAACCCCATTACCACTTGCAGCCGCATCAATCAGGAAAGTTTGAGTCGAATTGCTTGTGATGTTAAGTGAGCCGCCGCTTCCTATGCCTACTCCGTTTAAACTTAGACTTCCATTCACAAACACCGTGCCACTGGCAGCAGTGCCGGCCGTCAAATTGAGTATTCCGCCATTCCCGTTTAGGCCTAAGGTCTGCTGCGTCAGTGACGCGGTTGCGACAGTTAGATTGCGTCCAGCCGATAATGTGACAGTGCCGGGATTCGCCGCTTGAGGGGAAGAAGGCAAGCCACCGTTTGTAATGATGGCAACGTTTCCTGAAGCTGAGCCAATGGTCAGATCAGCCGTTGCTCCTGTGGTTGTGATTGATACAGGTCCGCCACTTCCGCCATTTGCGCCATTGCTACTCAAACTGAGAGCCGAAGCACCAGTGATGTTCAAAACTTGCCCACGCAAAGTGATCTGTCCACCGATAAAACTCCCGAACAGACCTGCTGCATTGAAGCTCAAACTGCCTCCAGGCAAAGTGAGAGGTCCCGGTGCCTGGTTTAGCACAGCTGCATTCAATGTCAAATTAGCGCCATTACCATTGGTGGCATTGCCAGAAAGACTCGAAAGTGAATTAACAACTATTCCACCGCCACCATTGTTGGAAACGTTTATGCTACCGCCAGATCCGTTGACAGCACCGGCATTAGTGGAGATAGAACCGTTAATTCCATTTGTGAGCGCCCCAGTGCCGATAGTAAACGGCACGGTGCTGTTGCTTGTGAGGACGATGTTGCCGCCACTGCCGGAACCCTGCCCATCGGCACTGATATTGTTGCTAATAAAAAGATTGCCAGGTGCCGCGGTGCCCGAACTGAAGTTAAAGCTAGCGCCAATTCCGCTGGCGCCCCTCGGTGCAGCGCTGATTGCTAAGCTGTCAACAGTCAGGTTGCGCCCAGAAGCCAGAGTGATGCTGCCGCCATTACCCGCTGTGGAGAAGAGGTTACCCCCAGCCGCCGATAGGGTCAACTTGCCACTTGCATTGCCGATGGAAAAATCACCTGTGCTACCAGTGGTGGTGACAGAGATGTTGCCGCCATTTCCGGAGTTGATAGCATTTGCACTTAAGTTGAGAGCCGACGCTCCGGTGATGGACAAACTCAAGGCTCTAATTGTTAGTGACCCACCATTGCCACCTGCAGTGATGTTGTTTGCATCAACTGAGAGAGTGCCTCCAGGGATCGTCAGAACGCCAGAGCCTGCCGTACTGCTTGCTGCATTCAAAGTGATGCTGCCACCATTACCGCTAAGCAGCGCTTGGGCTGAAAGATTGCTGAGACTACTTACGGTAATGCCACCATTGCTATTGTTGACTACAGAAAGAGTGCCGCCATTGCCAGACAACTGTCCGCTGTTGGCAGAGAGTGTTCCGGTTACACCATTAACAGTGGCTGTAGGTCCGATGATAAATGCTGAAGTACTGTTGGCACTGAGAGACACAGTGCCACCATTGCCAGAACCGGTACCACTGGAATTAAGAGATCCATTCACCAGAAGGTTAGCGCCGGAAGTCAAAGTCAAACTACCGCCGCCCCCAGAATTCCCAAGCGGACCATAATTTAGCGAAGCCGAATCGGCAACAAGACTTCCACCGGCAATTACACTGATAGTGCCACCATTACCGTTCAGTAAAACCGGACTTCCACCAGTTGCAGAAAGCACTAGATTGCCGCTGGCGCCGATTGAAAGATTGCTATTTGAATTAGCGGTAAACACAGAGATTGTGCCACCATTACTACTGCCATTAGCATTTGCAGAAAGCGAAAGTGGGATGCCACCGCTGACATTGAGCGTGGCGGCCCTCAGAGTGATGCTACCGCCAGCATTGTTGCCCAAGCCAGCATTAGCAGCAAGAGATCCGCCAGGAAGATTCAATGGTCCAGAACCTGCGCCAGCCGGTGACGCATTCAACGTGATGCTGCCTCCGGCTCCTGTTGCTGAATTCACAGAGACGTTGGACAGCGCACCAAGGGTGATGCCGCCTGCGCCGTTGTTAATTACCGAGACTGAGCCACCAAGACCAGATATGCCTGAGTTTGCCGTTACAGAACCATTTACTCCGTTAAGCGGACTGACGCTATCAATGACGAATGGACTGAGACTTGTCGTCGTTAGACTGATCGAGCCTCCATTAGCGGCGACACCGTCTGCGCTGAGTGACCCATTTACTGATAGGTTACCCGATGTGGCAGAACCAGCGACCAAAGCCAGGGTGTAGCCTGTGCCTTGCTTGCCTAGAGTTGAGATAGATAAGTTGCCGGTGTTCACAGTCAAGTTGCGTCCGGCGCTGAGAGTGACGTTGCCACCATTGCCGCCCGCCAGGCCAGCCACACCACCGGTAGCTGATACGGTGACAGCACCGACGCCCGCGCCCACAGTGATATCGCCGGCGCTGCCAGTTGTAGTGACAGAGATTGTGCCACCATTACCGGTGCCGGCTCCGTTGGCACTGAGTGTCAATGGCGAGTTCCCGGCAACATTGAGAGACAGGGCGCGGATGGTGAATGAGCCGCCATTAGCATTAACAGCACCGACAGAGTTGGTGCCGACAACTGCTCCATCAGGTAGGCTCAAAGGACCAGCGGTTTGACCAACTGGCGCCGCGTTAAGTGTGATTGAGCCGCCCTGACCAATAGCCGGAGCCACGTTCAAAGTGCTACTCGCAAGAGGATTTAGACGGATACCGCCACCACCATTATTAATGATGGTGATGCTACCGCCATTGCCGCCGCTGCTTCCACCAGGAGCGGCAACAATATTATTGATCGAGTTGCTGGTGGCTCCATTGTTAATATCGAAAGCCTGCACGCTGTTGCTTTGCAAAGTAACGCTGCCACCGGCTCCGGTTGTAGCGGCATTAGCTATGAGCGCGCCGCTGACTTGTAATGAACCGAGTCCTACCCCTCCAGCCGTCAAGCTAAATTGTCCACCATTACCCACATTTCCTAATGGGGAGGCATTCAATGATGGTGACGACACAGTGAGATTGCGACCGGCGCTGATTGTAATGCTTCCTGCATTACCTGCAGAAGAAGCAAGAGAGCCTCCATTGGCAGCAAGGAAGAACTGACCTGCCGTTGCACCTACAGCAATGTCAGTCGGGTTTATGCTAACTAATGAAATTGAGCCACCATTGCCGGTGCCACTACCACTGGCAAAAATATTGAGATTTGAACCTCCGGTAACACTTAGTGTGCCACCACGCAAGAGGACAGTTCCACCGTTATTGCTCCCGCTTCCGGCCGCGCTGACAGAAATGACGCTTCCCCCTGGAACGCTCACTGTGCCAGCATTGGCATTGAGTGTGATGTTTCCACCAGAACCGGATGTAATGGCGCTGACACTGAGGTCTGAACTAGCAGACAGGCTGATAGACCCGCCGGCGCCGTTCACCACACTAATGCTGCCGGCATTACCCGCGCTGGCTCCGGAGTTTGCCGTTAGAGTGCCGTTGACTCCATTTGTGGTAGAGCCTGCTCCTATCTGGAACAAACTGCTGTTGTTGTTGACAGTAAGACTGATGCTGCCACCATTACCGCTGCCCACCCCTGACAGATTCAACGACCCGTTAACAAACAAGTTGCCATTGGTCGAATTGCCACTGCTAAGGGTTAGGGTGGCACCATTTGCAGCAGTACTGACGTTAAGCCCAGCCGGAGCAAGAGTCAAGTTACGTCCAGAAATCAAACTCACTGTTCCCGCAGATGCTGATGCTGACGAAACAGATAAGAGGAACTGGCCTGTTGCGCCGACACTAATGTCACCTGCAGTTCCAGTTGAAGTCAGGCTGAGAGTGCCACCATTTCCGTTGCCACCACCACTGGCGCTCAGGCTCAACGGAGAACCACCGGTGATATTGTAAGTGAGAGCCCGCAAAGTGATACTGCCGGCGTTGTTTCCTGCTCCCGCTGCGTCCACGGCTACAGTCGCGCCGCCCGGAATGGTCAGAACACCGCCGCTTGCGCCAGCCGCCGCATTCAAACTTAGAATGCCACCGGCACCATTACCGGCTGTTGCTGAAAGGTTCGAGGCAGAAACGAGAGTAATTCCACCGTTACCGCTGTTTGAAACAGATATACTTCCGCCAGCACCAGAGCCACCACCGTTAGCAGTGAGCGAGCCGTTCACCCCATTCACGGTGGCTCCAGCGCCGATGGTGAATACAGTAGGACTGTTCATGCTTATCGTGACAGTACCGCCCTGTCCTGCGCCGACGCCATCGGCACTTAAAGACGAAGAGACAAACAGATTGCTTGATGCAGTCAGCGAATAGTTAGTGCCTCGTCCAGAGCCTTGCGGAGCCGCGCTGATTGCAGCAGGATTGATTGTAAGATTGCGTGTTGAAGTGATACTGATCGCGCCACCATTTCCGGACGTGGCCCCACCAGCCGCGGCTAGTTGGAGCTGCCCGGCAGCAGACCCTACAGTGATGTCGCCGGTCGGGCCAACAGTGGTCAAATTGAGAGTGCCACCAGAACCGGTGCTTCCACCGTTAGCATTGAGTGACAGGGCTGAGCCACCAGAAACTGATATAACCTGCCCACGCAAAGTGATGGTGCCACCGCTTCCAGAGCCAGCACCATTGACAGAGTAAGTGCCAGCAGCCACGCTGAGTGTACTTATACCTCCGCTTCCCCCCGGAACCGCGTTCAGGTTGATCGAGCCACCAGTGCCGACCCCGACACCGCTTCGGTCGATACCGCCTGTTACAGAAAGCGTGCCATCAGAGGCGCTGGCGGAGACCAAACTCAAGCTGCCACCGTTGCCGCTTGTACCCAGAACTTGCTGCGAGATCGACGATGTAGATGCGCTTAGAGCGCGACCAGAACTGACTGACACAGTTCCGGCATTGCCTGACTGGGAGCCGACTGAGCCCCCGTTCGAAGAAAGTGACAACTGACCGGCACCAGAACCAATCGAAATATCTCCAGTCGCGCCAGTGCTAATCACGGAGATCGCCCCACCATTGCCCGAGCCAGCCGCATCTGTATTCAAAGACAGAGCAGAGCCACCGGTGATATTGATCGCCGCTCCTCTGAGCGTCAAGTTGCCACCAGTAAACGTTCCATTAGTTCCAGCAGCGCTGGCACTAAGCGAACCACCAGGCAGAGAAAGAGTTCCAAGTGCGGAAGGGCTGGCGTTCAATGTTATCGTGCCACCATTTCCGGCAACTGCGGTAGTAGAAAGATTTGAAAGCGAGTTTACGATGATGCCGCCAGAGCCATTATTGACAATAGAGAGCGTGCCTGCAGCGCCTGAGTTTGCACCACTGTTTGCAGATATCGAACCGCTCAAACCATTGCCGCTGGCACCAACGCCCAGAGTGAAAGCGCTAGAGCTGTTGCTGCTTAGCGAAAGAGCGCCTCCATTTCCGTTGCCAACGCCATTTACATTGAGAGAGTTGTTGATGAAAAGATTACCAGCGCTGGCACTGCCTGCTGTGAAAGTCAAAATGGCACCGTTGCCACTGCTACTTTGCGGTGCAACTGCAACCGATGCGGCGTCAATACTGAGGTTGCGTCCTGCAGAAAGAGTCACAGTTCCGGCATTACCGGTTTGGGCACCGCTGCTTCCACCCACAGCCGTTATAATGACTTGACCAGCTGCGCTGCCGACACTGAAGTCGGCACTGCTTCCTGTTGTGGTAACAGACATGTTTCCGCCGTTGCCGTTACCAACAGCGTTGGCGCTCAACGTCAAGGCAGCAGCTCCAGTAACGTTCAAATTGGCTGCTCTAAGAACTATGCTTCCACCACTACCGGAATTGGGACCAGCCGCATCTACAGATAAAGTTCCTGCCGGAAGACTGAGATTACCTCCTAGCTGACCAGCCACAGAAGCATTGAGAGTTATACTGCCACCGTTGCCCGCTGTAGGTGATGCGGAAATTCTGTTGAGTGCACCGATATTGATGCCACCGACACCCTGATTAACTATTGACACAGTGCCTGCGTTGCCCGCTGCAGCTCCACCGTTAGCAATCAAGTTACCGCTAATACCGTTGGTAGTGGCAGAAGCACTTACGTCGAATACGGTTGAACTATTTGATGTAAGCGAAAGCGTACCGCCGGCACCCGTACCAGCACCGCTAGAGTTGAGCGTCCCGCTGATGAAAAGATTAGATCCTGCCGCGAGGGTGACACTTCCACCAGTTCCGTTGAAACCTAAGGGACCGTAGTTCATGAAAGCAGGATCGACAGTCAGTTGCCTTCCGGAACTAATATTCAAAATGCCGCCGGAACCACTTGCCGATGAAGCAGAGCCGCCGGTGCTTGAAATTGTTAGATTACCCGCAGCGCCTATAGATAGATCGCTGTTAACTCCACTGATCGCAACAGTGATTGTTCCACCATTGCCACCATTCGCGCCGTTGGCGACTAGTGAAAGTGGAGTACCACCTGCTACTGCAAGCGTTGCAGCCCTCAGTGTCAAGGTACCACCATTGGCGCTGTTAGTGCCTAAACCGGTTCCAGGTCCCGATGTTAGGCTGGCTCCGCCCACGGTGAAGCTAGCTAGATTGCCGGCTGTAACCGAAACATTGCCGCCGCTGCCGTTGCCAACGCCGATACTGCTCAAAGAACCATTAATTGTGACATTGTTGCCTGCAGAGAAAGTCAAGTTGCCACCGTTTCCAGCGGTACCGAGTGGACCGTCTACTGCTGCCGAAGGATCTATGGTCAAATTGCCACCGGCGGCAACGGTAATAGCACCACCGTTACCTGATGCAGATGAAGTAGACCCGCCTGTGGCTGAGAGCACAAGGTTGCCGGAACTTCCTATAGATAGATCACCACCGGCACCCAGAGTAGTCACTGAGAGCGTGCCACCGTTACTGGTGCCAGCCGCATTGGCCGAGAGCGTCAGAGGTATACCGCCGGTAACATTCAGCGCGAGCGCCCTGAGTGTGATTGTGCCACCAGAATTATTGCCACCACCGGCACTAACCGACAGGCTGCCTCCTGGCAAAGTCAGGTTTCCGGCAGTCGTGCCAGCACCGGCATTTAAAGTGATGACACCGCCTACACCGTTGCTGTTAGTCGCCGATATATTGCTGAGTGCGCCCAAGCTTATGCCACCACTGCCGTTATTGATGACAGACAGAGTGCCGCCATTTCCGCTTATAGTTCCGCTGTTTACGGCTATAGAACCGTTAACCCCAACAAGAGGATTTATTGAATCGATAACAAAAGTATTTGAACTGTTTGTGCTTAATGAGATCGAACCTCCGTTGCCCGACCCCTGTCCACTTCCATTCAGCGAGCCGTTTATTGAGAGATCGCCTGCTACTGTCGCAGAACCTGCTGAAAGTGTTAGAGTAAAACCGCTTGCAGTTCCACCTGTTCCAAGGGGAGAAAGTGCCAGACTTCCCGTGTCGACCGTTAAGTTACGTCCAGCGCTCACAGTGACGTTGCCACCATTACCACCAGACAAGTTTGATGTGCCACCAGTTGCTGAAATAACCAGCATGCCGACACCCGAACCTACTTGAAGGTCGCTACTTGCGGAAGTGGTTGTCACCGATACTGTGCCACCATTTCCACTGCCAATCGCACTAGAATTTAGAGTCAAAGCAGAAGCGCCGGTAACGTTCAAAGTCAAAGCTCTCAAAGTTACAGAACCACCTGCGGCCGAGCCAGTACCAGCGGCACTGGTGCCAAGTAAGGTGCCAGATGGCAAAGTCAATGGTCCAGGAACAGTTCCGCCGGCGTTCAACGTTATGGCACCACCCTGACCAGACGTCGGTGCTACGTTGATATTAGATAGATTGTTGAGCCTGATCCCGCCGCCACCATTAGCGACGACACTGACAGTGCCACCACCGCCGCTGCTGCTGCCACCTTTTGCACTGAGCGTGCCATTTATGCCATTGCTGACAGCTCCATTATTAACATCGAAAACAAGCGCGCTGTTGCTTTGCAGGTTGATAGACCCACCAGTACCGGTGGCAGCAGCATTGGCTGAGAGCGAGCCACTAATCGCCAGATTTCCGGTACTCGATGCAAGGGTCAACGAAGCTCCATTACCGATACTTCCGAGGGGTCCTGCAGAAATACTTGCCGAGGCCACGCTAAGGTTGCGTCCGGCAGTGACACTCACCGTTCCGCCGTTACCGCCCTGAGACGCAGCAGATCCGCCATTTGCAGTTATCGCTATTTGTCCGACAGCCGAGCCCACAACCAGGTCAGAGCTTGCACCTGTCGTGGTCACCGTCACACCACCACCATTGCCGGTGCCTGTTGCATCTGCACGCAGACTGAGCGCAGAAGGCCCCGTTATAGACAAACCTCCGCCCCGTAGAGACAATGTGCCACCATTGAAGTTGCCGGAGCCTGCGGCATTGACACTCAATGTTCCGCCAGGCAAGGTCAATGTGCCACCGCCACTGGCGTTAAGAGTGATTGAACCACCCGCGCCAGAACTTACAACGTTCGCGCTCACAGAGCTGAGAGACGCCAGAGTTATATTACCGGTGCCGCTGTCAGTAACAGAAATACTTCCTCCATTACCTCCAGCAGCACCAGAGTCAGCTGAAAGCGTTCCGTTAACTCCATGCACTGTGGCGCCGGCACCAATTTGGAATTGATTTGGATTGCTCGCCGCAGTGATGCTGATCGAACCACCATTTCCGGTGCCACTGCCACTAGCGTTCAACGAACCATTTATGAACAAATTACCGTTAATTACGGCGCCGCCGCTAGTGAGAGTTATAGTCGCCCCGTTGCTAGTGGTGTTTGTTACCAGCGCAGCAGGATTGATAGTGAGGTTGCGCCCACTGTTGAGAGTCACCGAGCCGGCAGAGCCAGAACTTGCAGATGCAGAAATGGCGAGTTGCCCGACGCCGTTGCCCACAGTAAGATCGCCAAGAACACCTGTAGCCTGAACGCTAACAGTGCCACCATTACCAGTGGCACCGCCATTAGCACTGAGGGATAGCGGTGCTATACCAGTAATGTTCAGAAGCGATCCCCGCAATGCAATCGTTCCACCATTAGCATTTGACGCTGAGGCAGCCGCATCAGTACTAAGAGTTCCACCACCGGCCAGACTGAGTACACCAGTACCAGCAGTGAGAGATAGCGAACCGCCAGCTCCACCACCGGAATTGACGCTGAGATTTGCAGTCGAGTTAAGAGTTATTCCCCCGTTACCATTGTTGAGAACAGTGATTGTGCCGCCCGCTCCTGAAAGTCCGCTATTGGCAGACAAGGAGCCATTGACTCCGTTACTTAGAGCACCGACTCCAATGGTGAATGGTAATGAACTTGACATTGTTGCACTGATAGTGCCACCGGAACCAGAACCGATTCCGTCAGCGCTCAGGGAAGAACTTATAAACAGATTCGTTCCGGCTGAAAGAGTGTAAGTAGCACCACGACCATTGCTTTGTGGCGCGGCGCTGATAGCGGTGGGATCTATATTAAGTGCTCTAGAAGATGAAAGAGTTATGCTGCCGGCATTACCTCCGCTTGCAGCACCTGCAGCGGCAAGTTGTAGCTGACCAGCACTGTTACCAATGTTGAGGTCGCCAGTGCTCGACACGGAAGTTACAGACAAAGTACCACCATTGCCTGTGCCGCCGCCATTGGAACTCAACAGCAAAGCTGAGGCGCCAGTCAGGTTGAGCGTCAAACCGCGCAAGGTGATGCTACCGCCGTTTCCGACTCCTGCAGCATTTGAAGCAATTGTGCTTGCATTTATAGTTAGTGGGCTGTTGACACTAATTGTGGAGTTTAATGTAATATTGCCGCCGTTACCGAGGCCAACACCGCTGCGATCTATATTGCCGGTTACAACCATCGCTCCGCTGGTCGCCGAAGCCGACGTGAGCGAGAGCCCGCCACCGTTACCGTTCACGCCTAAGATTTGCTGCGATATAGCAGTACTGTCAACGGTCAGAGCTCTTCCTGAAGCTACAGTCACAGCGCCGGGATTACCACTTTGAGACAAGGCCGCACCACCATTGGTGGTGATCGTGATCTGACCGGCGCCAGTGCCGATAGTGAGGTCACCGCTTGGTCCTGTGCTTGTCACCGATATAGCGCCACCATTGCCGGTGTTAGCACCGTTGGCAGTGAGTGACAGTGGCAAAGCGCCGGTTATGTTGTAATTGCTGGCCCTTAAAGTGATCGCCCCGCCGTTGAGAGGATTTGTGAATCCTGTGACAGCACTAACCGAAAGTAACCCTCCCGGCAATGTAAGAGGTCCGGCGGGCTGGTTGGCTACTGCTGCATTGAGAGTGATCCCCCCGCCATTACCATTTGCTGTTGCGAGCGCAGAAAGACTACTGAGGCTAGCGACAGTTATGCCTCCGTTACCATTGTTCGCAACAACGATCGAACCGGCATTACCGAAAACGTTACCACCGCCGGCCGTCAAATTGCCAGTGACACCATTAATGGTGGCAGCCGGGCCGATGACAAATGGACTACTGCTGCTGCTAGTTAAACTTATCGTCCCACCACTACCAGTGCCAGCGGCGCTGCTGTTTAGAGAACCTGTCACCAATAAATTGCCGCTGGATGCTACAAGAGTAGTACTGCCACCATTACCAGAGACGCCCAGAGGGCCAAATGCAAAAGAGGCAGTATCTAAAGTAAGATTTCTGCCTGCAGTTATATTCAGTGCACCGCCATTACCGGTAGCCGAATTAGCAGCACCGCCAGTAGCGGAAAGAATCAGATTGCCTCCCGCACCAATTGACAGGTCGCTGCTCGAACTCGAAGTGGCAACAGTGATCGTGCCACCATTTCCGCTGTTGCCGCTATTGGCAGAAATTGTAAGAGGACCAGAACTTGTTATCAGCGACGATGCACGCAATGTGACAGTACCGCCGTTAAAAGGGCTAAGTACTGTTCCGGTATTGGCAGTCAACGACGCTCCCGCAGTACTGAAGGTGGCGGTGCCTGTTGCTGTGAGGGAAAGCGTGGAGGCAGCCGCTGACCCAACACCGCTGCTGCTGAGCGATCCTATTACGTTCAGGTTACCGGTGGAAACAGTGGTGAAAGAACCACCGCCGCCGGTGACACCAAGTGGGTTGAAGGTTGCAGCAGAGGCATCAACAAGCAGGTTTCGTCCAGAGCTCAGGGAAATAACCCCTCCGTTGCCGGAAGGCGAACCGATAGAACCGCCTGTGGCAGACAAAACAAGATTGCCGCTGGCGCTGACGGAAAGATCACTTGTCGAAGCTGAGGTGACAATAATTATTGTGCCGCCATTGCCTAACCCACTTGCGTTCGCCGATAGACTGAGAGGTGTGCCACCAGTCACATTCAAGGTGCTGCCTCTCAAAGTGAAAGCGCCACCGTTGCCGTTGTTGCTTCCGCCATTGACAGCTAAAGTGCCGCCGGGCATAGTCAGAGGACCACCAACTGTGCCACCATTGGCGTTAAGAGTAATGCTCCCGCCATTGGCGTTGCCGGCATTAGCAGAGACATTAGCCAGGGCTCCCAATGTGATACCACCGGTACCATTGTTGATCACGGTCAAGGTACCGCCAGAGGCACTTGCCCCGCCATTTACTGACAGCGTTCCGTTAACACCATTAGCCGGGCTGCTCGCTGCAATTACAAATGGGCTTGAGCTATTGGAGCTGAGAGCAATTGTTCCGCCAGCACCAGAACCAAGTCCATTGGCATTCAAGAATCCATTAATAGAAAGGTTTCCAGATCCACCGGTTCCAGCAGCCAGGGTTAGTGAGTATCCCTGCCCCGCATTGCCTAATGCCGCCTGACTAAGGCTTGCAGTATCAACAGTGAGATTGCGACCGCTACTTACAGTAACAGTACCGCCGTTACCAGATGCTGATGCAGCTGAACCTCCGGTGGCTGAAATCTGCAGGGCACCATTGGCAGAACCTATTTGCAGATCGCTTGAGGTACCTGTGCTGGTTACGGAGATTGTTCCACCGTTGCCGGTTCCCACTGCGTTGGCGCTAAGATTCAATAAAGATCCGCCGGTAACATTGATGCTGAGCCCGCGCAAAGTGACAGAGCCACCATTGAAGTTTCCTGGACCAACTGCATCTGTTCCCACTAAGGTACCAGCACTAGGTAAAATGAGCGCTCCAGCCAACTGCCCAACTGGAGCGGCATTGAGAGTAATGTTACCGCCCGGACCTATAGCAGGTGATACATTGATGTCGGTGATCAATTTGACGCGAATGCCACCGCCACCATTATTGATTACAGAGATGGAACCGCCGCCGAATACTGAACCAAGTGCGCTCAGGTTTCCGTTTATGCCGTTAGCCGTGACGCCGTTGTTGATATCAAACACTTGGGGGCTGTTGCTGGTCAAACTCAAGGTGCCACCAAGACCGGATGGTGCTGCATTCGCATTTAGTGAGCCGCTTATCTGGAGAGTACCGACGGTCGCTGCTGCAGAGCCGGCTACAAGTGTTATAGAGGCACCATTGCCCACGTTACCTAGAGGACCAGCCACGATGTTGGCAGGGTTCACCGTAAGATTGCGCCCGGCAGTGATGCTCAAGGTGCCGCCGTTGCCCGCCCCCGACGCAGCCGAGCCACCGGTAGCAGAGACAGAAACCTGACCGGCAGCGCCGCCAATTGCAATGTCACCAGTAGTTCCGCTCGCGAGTAAGGTAACAGAGCCACCATTACCGGTGCCTTGCGCATTAACGCTGAGAGACAAAGCGGAGGCCCCTGTAATGTTGAGATTCGAACCTCTCAGGATTACACTGCCACCATTAAAATTGCTGGCTCCAACGGCATTAGTGCCAAGCAGCGCCCCTCCAGGCAAACTCAAAGTGCCCGGCGTGGTGCCAGATGCATTAAGAGTAATCGTCCCACCTTGACCAGAAGTCGGAGCAACACTTATGTCAGCCAAAGCATTTAGATGAATGCCACCACTTCCGTTGTTCAACACAGACACGGCACCGCCGGTGCCGCTTGTTGAGCCTCCCTTAGCAGTAAGCGTTCCGTTTACACCATTTACCAACGTACTGTTATTGATTTCAAATATTGATGTTGAGCTGCTAGTCAGGATGATACTACCGCCAGACCCAATGGCTGCTCCATTAGCTGAAAGCCCTCCAGATATCAGCAAGTTTCCGGCAGTTGCAGCTAAGTTCAATGTGGCACCATTACCAGCATTACCTAATGGACCCGCAGTTAAACTGGCGGGCGCCACTGTCAAGTTTCGCCCAGCAGTAACACTGACTGTGCCACCACTGCCTGCGGCTGAAGCGGCTGAACCACCGGTGGCTGCAACTGCGATCTGTCCAACGCCTGCGCCTAGAACCAGATCGGCGGTAGCAGCAGAAGCACTGATCGTGACATTGCCTCCAACACCTGTGCCAGACCCACTAGCTGCAATCGACAGCCCACTAGCACCGCTAACGGCGATAGTGGAGCCCTTAAGTGTAACTGTGCCACCAGCCGCAGTACCAGCTCCTGTGCCATTCGCCGATAGAGTACCGCCACCCAGTGACAGCGGTCCTGCGGTGCCGCCACCCGCGGCATTTAATGTGATTGTCCCACCAGATCCTGAAGTAACGGCGCTCGCACTGGCAGCCGTTGCAGCAATAAGTGATATTCCACTAGCGCTGTTATTTACGATGCTGACAGTACCTCCGTTGCCACTTGTCGCACCGGAGTTTGCCGCGAGTATACCAGTAACACCATTTACGGTAGGGCCGAAACCAACCTGGAAGATGCTAGTTGTGTTAGCTGAGAGGGTAACTGATATATTGCCACCGTTGCCGGTGCCGACGCCACTTGCATTGATTGAACCATTTACAAGCATCGTACCCGATACCGAATTTGCGCTGCTGAAAGTATAATTGGCACCATTTGTAGTCGTGGTGCTTGTAATACCGGCAGTATCTACGGTCAAGTTACGACCAGCGCTGAGCGTGAACGCCCCTGCAGCTCCTGATGTAGCGGCTGCAGACAAGAGCAGTTGACCCGAGCTACCTACACTGATATCACCAAGCGCGCCAGTAGTAGTAACCGAGATAGTCGCACCATTCCCCGATGCTGTTCCCCCATTAGCACTCAAAGTGAGCGGCACACCGCCTGTGATGTTGAGTTGCAGCGCTCTGAGGGTCAAGTTGCCGGCGTTACCACTGCCCGCTGGACCATTAGTAGATAAGGTGCCGCCACCGGGAATTGTAAGAATCCCGCCATTACCTCCAGGTGCAGCATTGAGTGATATGGCACCACCTGCAGTTGCACCCGCAGTAACAGTAACGTTGGCTGCGGCGCCCAGAGTAATACCACCATTACCATTGCTTGTGACAGTAATGCTACCGCCAGAACCACCAACACCACCATTTGCTGTCAGGACACCATTAATACCGTTGCTAGCTTCCCCGGCACTTATATTGAATGGAAGAGCACTGCTGCTAGTAAGCGACACAGTACCACCGGCACCACTGCCAACTCCGTTTGCACTCAGCGACGAACTAATGAACAGATTGTTGCTTGCAGAAAGAGTGTAATTGGTTCCTCTGGCATTAAATTGCGGAGCGGCAGCAATAGCAGCAGGATCAACAGTCAAATTGCGCCCTGCATTGAGAGTTATAGCACCGCCATTCCCGCCTCCGGCAGCACCCGCAGCGGCGATTTGTATCTGCCCGGCTCCAGTACCGATATTCAAGTCTGAGCTAGGTCCAGCTGCATTCACGGTGACATTTCCACCGGCTCCATTGGTGGAACCATTCGCGCTCAAAACCAGCGAAGCAACACCTGGTACAGTGATGGTCTGAGCGGTCAAGGAGATGGTGCCACCGGCAGCGGTGCCTGTAGCGTCAGCCGAGAGAGTACCAGCCCCTATACTGAGCGGCCCTCCGACAGAGCCCGCACCGAAATTCGTATTGAGGGTGATGCTGCCACCCGCACCAGCGTTCGTAGACACTGAGACGCTAGACGGATTTGTCAGCGAGATGCCTCCAGAACCAGAATTTCTAATATTGACGGAGCCGCCGGCTGCTACAAGAGATTGAGAAGTTATGACGCCAGCAACACCATTGCCGGTGGCGCTGGCGTCTATCGTAAACGGCAAAGCCGAATTAGTTATAATCGCGATGGCACCGCCACTACCAGTACCGGTTGTGCGTGACGAGTTCAGCGAGCCGGACACAACTGTGCCACCACTGGTCAAAGTAATCGCCGCACCATTGGTGCTGATGCTGCCGGCAACAATCGAAGCCGGACGCGTTGTTCCAACGTTGAAGACACCGCTTGTGATTGCTCCATTCAGAATTGTGACATTGGAGACCGCGTTAGGCACTGCTGTGCTGAGAACCACAGTACCGGTGCCTCCAGTGCCTCCGGCTGTATTGATGGCACCAACCGATATAGATGTTCCAGATGCAGCGCCCGCAGTAACCGCCACAGCACCACCTGTGGTGCTGCCATTGGTCGCGATTGTAACAGCCGATGGGGTGAGAACAGTGCCCGACCCAGCATTAGTTCCGGAAAACGCAATCAGATTTACATTCCCGCCGGCTCCGGCTGACCCCTGAGTGTTCAGAGAGGTGATAGGCGTACCAGTAGCAAGATCAATCTTACCGCCGCTGCTTGAGGCCCCAGTAATTACCAATGTAGAAGTTGTATCGTTATTTCCTGTCGCAGCACCAGTCGATGTGAAGTTAGCTCCAGCTACAATGTTGATCTGACCACCGGCGCCAGCACCGTTACTGGTATCTATCGCACCAGCACCAACGTCCGTAGTGACATCACCGCTGGCAACTATCGCCAGCGCCGCGCCAGGGAATACCAGTGGAGTCTGAATTACAACATTTCCGGCAGTGTTGTAATAAGTAGGGTCACCCGAGAGATTCATCTTTCCTAGATAGAGATTCTTGGTCGCTGCGCTAATATGTGCTTCGCCAGCGGTGACATTGACTGGTCCTGTTAAGTCTTTGACGTCGACATTGACTGTTCCATCTCCAGAGTAGACATTTGCACTAGCTACATGCAAATCGCCACCGGAAAGATTGAAGTTGGAATAGCCTGTAAAAGTATTGTCTCTAACAGTGAGACTTCCCTTTTCTGCACTTATAGTTCCGGCAGTATTGTTGAACAAAATATCAGCGTGAGCCGGGCTGATTATGTTCATGTTGCTCTCAACTGATTTTAGAGTGCCACTGTTGACTATATTGAACGCTGAATTCGAGCCGTTAATGAGATTCAAAGATTGAACCGCTTGAATCAAACCGCTGTTAACAATAGTGCCACCCAGCACCGAAGGAGTCACAGCACTGCCGCTCATGATGCTGATGTTCTGAGCCATGATCGATGCTGTACCAGATGATGCACCTGGCAAGCTCAGATTGCTTAAGGTGCCACCAACATTGACATTCAAATTTCCAGGAACGCTAATGGTGCCATTGTTGGTGAGGTTACCCACTACATTCAAATTCATGTTTTGCGAAGCAAACAAATTCGAAACGTTGAGACCAGCAACTTGAGGAACAGAACCGCTTAGCAAAGCACCGGCCCCGATATGAACGTTGTTATCAAAATTCAAAAGCGCCGTCATATTGGGCGCATTTTGCACCGCATAGATAGAGCCAAGAATATTGGTAGAGCCAGAGACGTTCAGCGGAGTCGCGGAGTTGAACCCAGCCGCCGCAACCGACACTCCAGACGGCACCACCAGTGATGATATATTGCTAGCCCAGGACGAGCTGATTTTCGCCGAACCACCAATTGCAGCTCCTGCTCCATTCAGCAATAGATGCTGCGAACCGGTCGTCAACGATTGCCAGAGCGCAGCGTTCACAGCAGGTGTAACGAGTGCCCCTTGCATGACAGAGACAGGAGTCC
Organism: uncultured Candidatus Obscuribacterales bacterium; assembly: GCA_964546815.1. GTDB lineage: Bacteria > Cyanobacteriota > Vampirovibrionia > Obscuribacterales > Obscuribacteraceae > JAIEPM01. Next base: position 170,251 of record CAZJLR010000005.1, read on the forward strand.
CGCCGATGACTTGTCCGTTAGAGCCGAGGACACCGCCGACAGTGACGGTTCCCGCGCTCGAAGCAGCCACAGTAGCTGCTGTCGCGGAGAAATCTAGATTCTTCCCGGTGCTTGAAGACAAACTAGGCGGCAAAGTCGGGCTCGACGCGGTCGTCGAGCCTGCATGATTCAGGTTAACTGGTGCCCCCGAAAGTGGTACGCCTTGAGCCAGTGCGCTCATTGGTGACAACAGGGTCGCAAAAATCATTGCGTTCGTTGCCCAAATTGACCGAGGGCGCTTCTTCTTAGGCCAGCTAATCTTCATATTTTTCTTGTTTCTCTTGTCTCAACTTGCTACTCCAACGCAAATCCGAACTTCGACATAAGTCGTCGCCTGGGCGCTGGCACGAGGTGTCACAAGTCTACAGCCAGCCGGGGTGGCCTACACGGCGCCACCCATTAAATCCAAGTCAAGGAGGCCGGGAACCCTTACGGGGATACTAAAATTGTTCTTATCTGTGGTCAAAACTAGACACAGCCTGCTGTTGAACACTAATTGTCACTAAAAAAAATCTACTGACCCAGCAAAAAGCGATGACGGGCAGCAGCAGCATTTTGACCCCAAACGCCCCTCTCCAATTCTTCAACTAATTCAGATCTTGTCGCCCCCGTGTTCATGACCATCAAGGTCGTACCATTACCGTAGCTCCAGCGGAGATATTCGTAAGCAAGAACTGAAGGTCAACCAAGTGCAGCCGGTCAGGCTTCAGAACAGCCCCAATACGGGTTGCTAACTCGAATCAACCACCATTTGTGCTTAAATGGGGATGGGGTGATTGGGGGCAGGTGTATGCGTCAACGGTTCGCATTTTGTGTTGCAATGTCTTTAAGCATTGCATGCTCGCCTCTTGCCGCAAATGCTCAGACAGCCAACTTTCCAAATGGCAATCCCCTCCCACTTACCCATCAGACAACGCCGCCGCAGCAGTTGCTAGTGAGTCATGGAACATCAGTCGTAAACGCAAGCCAGCTAAGCTCTTCCACAGCTATTCAGGTGGCGCCAGGAGCCACTGCCATAATTGACTTTGGTTCCAATCCGAATTTAAGTTTCAGCGGTGACATTGTCAATTCAGGCTCAATTTTCGCCATATCGTCAAACCCAGCGGTTACAACAGCTCATCTTGGCGCTCACAACATATTCAATAATCAAGGAGCACTCCTTTCCAGCATTTTGCCGGCCTCGCTCTTGAGCTTCACCTCCTCAGCTGTCCCAAATCTCAATTTGTCACTTAGCGCCATAAATCAAATTGTGAATGCAGGCACAATTTCATCAGCCGGCAACCTTGCTATGAACGCTGGCACAATCGTCAACAGTGGAGCGATAAATGCTGCGCAAAATCTAAATATCACATCGCAGCTTGGCACCATCGTGAACAGTGGCATCATTTCAGCAAGCGCGGGCAACCTGAATTTATCGAGTCTAGCCGGGCAAAATTTGATTGTGAACAACATGAATGGAGTTCTGCAATCAATACTCGGGAATGTCAATTTTTCAACGGCGAGCGCAAGCTCTGCAATAGAAAAACTGAACATGAGCATTAATGGTGGCAACATCCTCGGACGCGAACTCAACTTCAGCGCACCCAGCGGTGTGGTCGATATAAATACGAATGTGCTGGAAGGCACTGTAAACATCAACTCATGTGGCGCTCATTTGTCAGCAGACACAGCAAATCTAATTTTGGGTCAAATGAACATCAGCGGTGACCCGACTTTCTACAACACTGGCGGCAACATACTCATCAGCAATAATTTAGACTTTCAGCCAGTTCAATTTGTTTCGGCCGAAGTCAACCTTGCAATAGTAGCTAAAGGCGATATCAACGCCGCAAACACAGTCACCACAATTTCTACGAATAGCCTACCGACGCCAGCCCCAGGCAACTGGCCCGGCGACGTATTCACAGGTTCAATTTTGATTGTTGCTGGAGCCAAATTCACCGCATCACCAACAGATAATAGCCCAGTCCCAACGACTGGTTCGCCTCCACCGGGCGATACCACAAACACCTTGCTCATTAGCGGAGCAAGTAGCACCGGGGGCAGTGTCAACTTGCCCAACGTAAACATAAGCAGCCAGGCCGGCAAACCAGGCAGCCCAGCAAATTCTGGTAATGTCATCATCGTTGCTTATGCGGCTGGAGCTAATACAGGCAACATCTCAGTTAATTCAGTAACAACAGGCGAAACCAACGTCGTAACAAATGATTTGTTTGGTACAAATGGATCTGTAGCCATCATTGGACAGGGAAACATTTCAGTCGGCTCTATAAATACAAGCGGCAACTTCCTCAACACAAGCCTCAACAGCGGCAATATTTTGATAGCATCCTCTGCCATCGACATGCTGCAAATGCCAGTTCCTAGCAATGCGTGGATACCAACGCAAACGACTCTGGTCTCCCCAACCATATATAGTGGCGTCACAAACACCGCGGCAGCTCCCGGCAATACGATTCTTACTGTGAGCAGCACCGCCGGCCTTAACGTGGGCGACACGTTAGTGTTAGACCCACTAGGACCCAGTTATGAAAAAGTAGTTGTGTCTGCCGTGAGTCCAGGCAACAACCAGATAAGCACGCAAGCACCTCTAGTGAATTATCATTACGCCTCAGAAACTGTTTACGAACGACCAAACCAAGCTAGCACAAGCACAACAATTAACGCTGGCGCCGGGGTGGTGCCAAACACTCCAATAATCAACAACAATGCAATTTTCGCACCAAACATGGGCAGCCTCGCAAATGGCACAATAACCATCTCGGGGCAAATGAGCGGCACCGGCGCAGTAACCGTTGCCACAGCCGGAGCTGTGCAAGTAAACCAGTCAATCTCGCTTTCGATGAATCCAACCACTGCGACACCGGCACCAACAAATTATTTCCGTCTTCCGACAATCAATATCACAGGTTCATCAGTGACTGTTGCCAGCGGAAACACAGTTAGTTCTGCTATCTCAGGATGCGCTTTCTGCCCAAATTCAACCAACATTTCAACTGCAAATTTGACAAACAACGGCACAATTGGATCTGCCTCCGGTGGAAACATGTTTGTCAACGTATCTTCATCCGGCAACTTAGCGGTCTCGGGCACCGGCACATTCACAGCGCCAACGGCAAGCGTCATCGAGCTTACAGCAGCAGACAAAAACACGCTGAACTTAAATTCAGCCCTTGCCTTCAATACTGGTAGCAACTCGCTCGTAATTCTCGATGCTCAAGGTAACGGAGGCACCATCAATGTTAATGGCGCTATGTCATTCACCGGCTCACCAATTGTCAGCGTCAATTCACCTAATTTAAATCCTGGCTCAAACTCAGGGTTCAATTCAGTTTCAAGTGGCGGCGCTTTTCTATTCGGCTCGGGCTATACGGCAAATCCGCTTACACTAACATTGAATGGTGCCTTCGGACTGACAGGAGCACCGGCTAGCTTTACCCCATATTTTGGGCAAAACATGGTCTTCGCCGGCACAGGTACTTTGACTGCATCTAATCCCACTGTTTTCCAAACAGCAGGAGGAGGCAGCATCACAAATTCGGCCAGCGTCACATTATCTGGCAGCAATATCTACACAGCCAACAATCCATCAGGCGACATTCAAGGTGCCGCATTCCAACCCTATGTCGGAGGGCGCATCAGCGGACAAAATCCACCTTTCGTTAGTTTTGCAGCATACCCTTACCAGGTTGTGCTGGCACTCCTCGGAAATATGTTGGCCACAACAGACACCACATCAAAGCCCGGGCTAACCATCGTTACTCCACAATTTCAATATGTATCTACTTATACGCAAGTTTACTCAGCGGGATTTGTAATACAGGCGGCAAAACAATTGGGACTGCGTGTTTCAGCAGGAGTCTTTGTAGACGTTAACGGCGACAACATCGGCTCAATGACTCAAAGTGCATATAACACTGCGGTGTTTGATACCAAAGCAGCATTAGCAGGTGCGGCAATTTACGGCAACGTAATTGACGTTGTTGTTGGCAACGAAGATGTAATTGCTCAAACCGGAAGTAACGATGCTTCGCCATCTATGACCACACTGCAGCATCTCATACAAGGCGGAACCATCAACATCCAATTTGTAGGACCCGTAACAACAACGGGGGCACAACCGCTTCGCAATTCAACAACGAATCCAGTTACAGGGCTGACATTCACCGGTGCCACATTGCCAGTGACCACGAAACAAAAGAATGGCGTGCTAAATCTGGTTACAGATCCGCTGCCAAACAATAGCGCAGGAATGACGGCTTTGATGAACAGCCTAGATCAATACGTATATGGCAACTACTACCCGTTTTTCGATCAGTCTTCAGTCGTGCCTACTTTGATTAGCACTCCAAATATTACCCAAGCAGCATTCACTACACTCGTGCAAAACTACATGACGAGTAATTTCACAACAAACACAACGAATTTCACCACCGCAGGAATAAGCACTACTAGAATTCGTGTTGGCGAAACTGGCTGGGCAACACCAATGTTGCAGTTATCGAGCAACCCGCAAACGGGTTATGTAGGTGTTGGTCTACCGCAACAAAGCCTAAAATGGGCACAGTGGTATTTCCCTGCAATGCAACAATGGTCTGCCACCCAGGTTGATCCGTTGAACAGCAACAAAGCAGGCATTGCCATAGAGGGATATTTTGCCGCTTACGACGAACCATGGAAGGGCGTACTAGGCAAAAATCCAAACGGAATAGCAGTGACTGTTGGCGCCAATGCCAATGCAGGCTTAACTTCATTGCCAACTTCAAATGCTGCTGCATTCTACAACCCAGCGACTTTGACACCTATGAGTGTGGTGATAAATCCGCTTGGTGCAAATCAAGAAATCCAAAGCTATTTCAATCCTCAGCCTGGCAATAATAACTTGCCAATCAATAACACAAACTTTCCCTCGACACTGGTAAACACTCACGTAGCGGGAGAGTCGATTGTATCAGGCTCGCCACAAGAACCCTTCTTCGGCATACTCGTAGCAACTGGTACGAATGTTTCGACTGGCAATATTTACAATCTTAGTGGCAGCACCCAACAATATTCGGTGGTTGCAGCAAACTTGACACAACTTTCCAGCCCACCCACACCGCGTGCTGCTAGCTCGGCAAGTCCAACACTTTTGCAAAGCACTCCGCAGTTAGTCGTAAATGGACTAAGCGCTCAGCTTGCATTGGGAAGTAACGTCAACAACACTACAATTATCCCAACAGATATTAACCCCGAACGCATTCCCGGCGAAGAATCTGATACTGGCGATTTAGCTGCCCAATCAGCCTCCGCAGGAAATCAGTCTTTAGCTGGTGCCTTCAGAAATTTCACTAATAACATCTTGCCGAATCCCGAAGGAAATTCAGTTTCTCTGCCGCAAGGCAACGCACTGTTTCTACCAGATCACGATATTGTGGTGCAAACGCCACTTGCACGCATAAATATTTCAGAAGGCGCGGCCGTTATGATTTTCCAAAGTGACTCGGGTCTTAGCGTGTTCAATTTGTTTGACAACAAAACCGGTGATGTTGCAATCGGCATTGGCGATGAAACGCAAGAGCTGGGCGTTGGGCGTCAGCTTTCAATCACTAACAAACAAGAACAATCGCTACGCGACATCATTCCTGATTCACTTGCGGTGAGAAACGTTGCCGATGGACGTGTTAACTCAAGAAGAGTAATTTCATCAGAATTTTCGCACGCTTCAGCTTTTTCCAATTTTCCTGGTTTGAAAAAACTATTCAACTCAGATGATAAAAACGACAGGAGAAAAGCCGAGCAAATAATGAAAACAGCTGCAGCAATAACCCTGATTAAGCGAGGAGCAGACCCCTACCAGCCTGCACATTAGTCAATATCTCAGGTCGCAGTATTAGCAATTCTTCAACGTATAGGTAGGAATTATGGACGACATTCAAAAAGCGAAAGACAGCCTTCCGTCGCAATTCAAGAAACCAATGATAACGTGGATTTTGCTTAGCATCTTGGGAATAGGTGCAATCTTAGCAGGTGTCACAAGTATATTCACTTTTGCCCCCCTCATACTAATTTCCGTTGGTTTGATAATTCTAGGTGTCTCCATTGCCGGAGCATCAGTTTCACTTTTCGGTCCTAAGGGCGCGCTGAACACGAACGCAATCGGAAATGAAATCGCAAGACTGGAAGCCTCACTTGCAAACGGCAGCAGTAAAGACAGAGCAAGAGATATCGATCAACTTGTTACCTGGTACACACGACAAGGCGACACGCAAAAGGCTGAAATGTGGAGCAAAGAGCTCTTAAAGCTTGTTGACTCGCAATAGCAAACTAATTAGGCGAGGAAGAGTGACGTGCAGCCTCAGCAGCTTTCCGCGCGTCTTCCTCGTGCTTGTCGATATCCTGCTCTCTTCTGTTCTCCAAATCAAGAATTCTCTCGTCCACACCTAATTTATCCAAGACATGGTTCAATTTTATATGCAACGCTTGTGCGTCCTTTTTCTCTGCTCGCTGAATGAGAAAAACCATCAAGAAAGTAACCGTTGTGGTTACTGTATTAATGAATAACTGCCATGGTTCGGAGAAATTGAGAATCGGTCCGGCTATGAGCCACGCAAACACAATGAGCAATGCGAATGCAAAGCCTAAGGAACCACTGGTTGCATCCGTGACTCTGACGGACAGAGTTTCTAAAAAATCGCTATGAAATTTTGGCATGGTTATCTATCTCAGTCATTGTACTTTGATGATGTGGACAAGATGAATTTTCTATTTGCAGTGATGAACTAAGATTTCTTGGTTGTTGCCTTTTTCTTTGGTGTAGTCGATTTCTTAGCGGTTGTCCTTTTCGATGCAGAAGTCTTTTTTGTCGCACGAGCCTTTTTGGTTGCTGAACCCTTTTTCGTAGCTGACGACTTCTTAGCAGGTGAAGGCTTTTTACCTGCTACCGATTTCTTAGCAGTAGAAGTAGAAGTCTTCGCCTTACTTCCCGCTTTGGTTGAGGCAGGCTTAGCAGCTGAAACCTTTTTATCGCCGCCGGACTTCTTACTTGCTGCAGTCGTCTTTGTATCGCCTGATTTTGCTGATTTGGTTTTGGCACTTGATTTTTTAGTCGAAGACAAATTACTGCTTTTGCTCTTCGAAGTTGTAGATTTCTTGCTTGACGGGGCTTTCTCGCTTGCTTTAGTCTTGCTTCCAGAGGACTTTTTCGAAGTGGAAGACTTAGAAGAAGCTGATTTTTTGTTTGCTTTTGCCTTACTTGCACCTTTCGCTTTTTTGCCACGTTTTCTGGGCGCAGCCTTTTCAGAATTCTCTGCTGATGGCGCCAGCCGCTCTCCCGCATCGCGAGTCTCAGCAGCGTTCTCTGCACTAGAACTTCTTGCATTTTCCTTTTCATCTTCAGACATTTTCGGACCTTCTTTTTCGCCACCGCCAGTTTGCTTATTCACCGTAGCCCACGCCCTTTTCTCTGCTTCGTCTTCGCTTATGCCTTTTTCTTCGTAGCTATCTTCTATATGCTCAGCTTGACGTTTCTGTTTGTCTGTATATTTATCCTTACTTCCTTGTGGCATAACTCATACCTCCATATGCTCTAAGTCCTCGCGATTTTGTTAGATTGCCGCTCTGGAATAGGGTGCAAAAATGGAAAAAAGGTTCCAAGTAGCAGAAAAGTGGGAGACAAAGGAACAGTCCACCTTATAGAATTTAGACTAAGGCAGACAACTGCTCTATCTCTAGACATTTTGTTTAAATGTGGTGTGTGTGCATTTTCTGCGCCACGAATTGTTTACCAATACCTGCTCTAATTGCACTAACTGAATACTTCAAGTTGTCCTTTAGAACAAAATTTTCATTCTTGATGTTGCAAAATGAAAAATGAAGGCAGGAATCATTAGTGAACGTGCTCAAAATATCAATAGATATCGGGGAAAAACTCGTAGAATCGCAGATTCCTCAAAAGCTACTTTCCAATGAGCTAGTACACGCAAGATCTACTTTCATCGCCCAATCGAGCTTATCAGAAGCCTCTACACTTTTGAGGTCCGAGGCTTTTGTTTCAACAGGTAGACATCTAAGAGCTCCTTTAGTGAATGAAATCGTTAAATCATATCCGGAGAAAATTCCTAATACCCTTAATGGGTTAACACCACTGCAGACACCGGTTGATCAAATTGGGTCGGTAATTAATGCAGAAATGAGTGCAAGCCTTGGTCTTTCACTCTCACGCAAATCAGCAGAGTGGTCTGAATCAGGCGCATTTAGTATTCATGAACTCAAAATGACTGTAAATGGCCGGCTACTCCTACCTCCACCAATTTTGAGCGCGGAGTCCCCGTGGAAAGGCAACATTGCAGCCTGGAGGGATGGAACAATATTGATGGGCAAGCAAGCATTTCAAAAGCCATTCTCACCAAAAAATGTGGAGAGTGCGGTGCACGAAATTACGCATCACGAACAGGCGTTTTTGTGTGCTTGTCGAATCGCTGATAAGTTAGAACTTTTCGGGACAAATAATGAATACGCAGCAAAAAGAGTGTCGGAAGCTTTGTTACCTTCAAAATGGAAATTTAGCGACTCAACTGTACTGCGTTTTCTAGAATTTAGAAACGGACGTCAGCTGAGTGGAGAAGCTTCTTTCCGTGCCGAGCAATTGCTGGACTCGTACAAGACCCTATTATCAATGCCTGGTCCAAAATCGTTTGCCGCTCGTCTAGAAAAGATTGAATCATATTCCTCCAAAATCAAGACTGTTGGAGCCGAAGGCGACACATTGGCTGAAGGTCTAAGAGAGACTGAGACACAAAGAAACATTTTCAAGAGCCTGTTCACGCCGAGCAAAGTGCAACAGTCTGTTGAATTATTCAATAGCGCGTTGATGAAAAAGACGGGCAGCAACGAAAACTATGCCCAAGCATTTCAGCAGACACTGGACAGGGCAAAAACATTTGTGGAACGTGACAGGCTGCAGTGGGAAGCATCTTACACTTCTTCACTTCACGAACAAGAAGCCTTCTTTAATGGTTTTGTAGGAAGACGATGGGTTGAATTGAACACGCCCTAGAAGAAAATCAGTTCATTGCTTTCAATCTATACCTTATGCAGGTTTCGACAAAAAGCCTTTTGCTTTAATCCTTCACTGGTTTGCATTTTGGTAAATGCTCAAAATCATTTTGAATTTTTTCGAATATTGGCGCTGCTCGGTTGTACTCCTCTGCGTCTACCTTAAAATCAGACAACTTACCATTCCCGTCCAAGTGAATCGAGTACAACTGGCGATCATTTTTTGATCCGGAGAGTTCCCACATGCTGTACTCCTGTCCGCGTCCTTCTTTATCTTTTACAAAAAAATCGGTCTGAGTAATTTTATTTCCTTCTGCATTGAAATGTATCACCCGTGTTTCGTCTGATGGTAATCCATCCTTGCTCTCGAAGCCTAATGTGCGTACAGTATTATCCTCGTTTATTGAGGACCAAACGCAGCTTCGAAAGTTATCCGCAGCAGTTTCGGCGTTTCGCTGTGTCGACAAACCGTTATCTGCCTCCGTATGGCGACCTGTATCTACATTCTCATGACCTGGCATCAGTTATTTCCTCGTAGCAATTGAATTGATTGAGAATTTCATTTTATCGGGCATGATTTGGCAATCGATTGTCAAACAGGCTGTGTACTTGTGCATGAATTGGTGAGAGGGTTCACCAGGCGAGATTAGCAAATGTCTAATGCCAATAAAAATCCAACCAATGAAATACAAGCGAAAGGCAATCACGCAGCTATCTGCGATGGGCCTCTAAATCTGCTCGCCTCGCTTTGTGTATCTCCTGCAGTGGCAACCGTGAACACATGCGTTCGCACCATATATGGTATCACCGCGACAAACGAGAGAGCCTCATACTGGATGATGCTCTCTCGCTTGTTTTTTTTTCGTTTGTTCGTACAGTGCTAAAGATAAGATCCTGGCAGCTGCTTTCTACATGTGCTCCCAGAATAATGTTTAGCTATTACCGAGTTATTACCATGGCTCATTTTCTGCAGCACCCACACTTCTTTCATTGCTATACCTACTGATCTTTTTGCAGAATAAATACAATGGGGTCTTCTAGAACAGAGCTAAACCGATACCAATCGGCTGATTTGCAAAAAAATGAGCTGCTTCGCAGACCAAGTTCACATTCGCTTGTTTCCGAGCTATGCCTGTATTGAATTAAGCGTAATACAAAACCTGCTGCCATGCGGCTCTAGATTTTGCACTGAGAGTACTGCGTTGTGCCCCTCGACAATCATCTTAGAGATAGCCAGGCCTAAGCCTATTCCATCCTGGGTCATACTCGAACTGCCTTGAGCTTGCACAAAGGGTGCAAAAATGGTTTCACGATAATTCTCTGGAATGCCGGGTCCTTCATCCAAAATGCTTATTTCGAGCTGTCCGTCGGGCTGCTCCCCAATATCAATCGTTACGCATCCATTCATTGGTGAAAATTTGATGGCATTTGCCAACAGATTTACTATCAATTGAATGAACCTACTTCGATCGGCTAAAATTCTTGCCGGTTTTTCAGTTGCTATGATCTTTATCGATTTTTGTGACGCTAGCTCGTTCACTAATGAAATTCCGGCATTTATTAGCTCAGGCAAAGATTGTTCCTCTAAGTTGAATCGCATTCTGCCGGCTTGGAGTTGTTCGAAGTCCAGCAAATCATTAACCAAATCGATCAGCCAGCGCAGGTTCTGGTCAACTGTCCTCAGTTCAGAACGTTCCTTATCAGAAAGAGTGCTTTGCTCCGCAGAAGTTAGCCTGTTAATTCCTTCCAGTGTCAAAGCGAGAGGAACTTTTAAGTCGTTGCTGATCATCTCAATAAATTCTTGTTTCACGATTTCGAGTCGCTTTCGCTCAGTTAAATCGTGAACTACGCAAAAATAGGCATGGTCATAATCAGACCAAATAGCCGACCAGAGCGTTGAGATTGTTGTTCCTTCGGCCTGCGCCATAGCAATTTCGAAGCGGTTTTGCTTCTCAAGTTTGCTTTTCTGCATTTCTCTTTGGAAGGTCTCTATGCAAGCACCTTGAAACAATTCAAGAACCGTTTTGCCCTCAAGTTCCTTTGCTTCCACACCGAGCAAATGTAATGATGAGGAATTCATTCGAATTATTTCCAGGTTAGAAGAAATACTGCAAATCATATCTGCCGCATTCTGTACCAGTAATTCCTCGTTTCTATGGGCTACCTTTAGATTTGCATCAACGGTATGCAAGATTCTATCGAGCGAGCTGATTTCATCCATTGCTTCTAGTTCGTAATTTAGAGGTAGTCTCTTTGCCAATAAGCGAGCGTTTTCTGCAAGATGCTGAAGCGGGTTTCGTATCGTTCTTGCATAAAAGCGAGCCAAATAAACAGAAACAAGAATCGTGGCTAACACCCACAGCAAGAGACTAGCTCCGAGAACCTGTCGTAGATTTTCGCGAGCACCTGGTTCAATCGCTAGCTGGGCTTTTTCAACATGAACCATATCAGAAAGCGCGTTAAACAATGAGCTAGTTTGCTCAAGCATTTTTTGCTTGACCGATCTATTTTGCTCTAGCGATTCGAGTTCCGGAGCTTCAAGTATGGCAGTGTTTAAAGCCTTCCTTCCAAGCTCCAGTCTTTCAACATTTTTCAATTGCTTAGGGCTGCTTCTTGCCAAATTCTCAAGATTCACAATACGTTTATCAATAACATGCAAGTGCTTCAGAACGACACTCTCATCAAGCAACCCCAGTGTTTGGCGTTGTAGCATCATCAAGGCAGCCAGCTCGGGTACTCCAATGCAAACTGAATAGGTTTGAGTCAGCATCTCTCGAACAAAAGTTTCACGTGTTGCCTGTTCATTCAACTGGATCAAGTTCCACAGCAGAACCAGCGCCAGCACCATTTGCATGCCCAAAGGAACCGTAACCAGGACTATTCCACGACCCAAAAGTCCAAGCTTGGCATTAGCCATTAAAACGCCTCCGCGCCTTTCACTTCGACGCCCGAATAGAGTGGGAGTTTCAGCCATATAAACATGCCCTTTTCCTGCGTATTACCAGTACCTACGCTTCCTTTATGTGCCTCGGCAATTGCTTTTAGGATTGAAAGCCTCACGGTGCTGCTTCTCAAATCACTATCAAAATGGCTAGAGGGATGGAACATTTCCGTAGGCTCTGCGCGCTGGTCGGTAGCAGCTTGTATTCCCCGATTTCCAATCTCAATTTTTGCGAAACCATCATCATGGGTAATATCAATTCTTACTTTTGAGCCTTTAGGCGAAATGGTAATGATTGCAATCAGCATCATATTTACTGCTTGCACGACCCTTCTGTGGTCGCCACAGATTGCGATATCCCCATAGGGAATTTCTAAGTCTAAGTGTTTGCTTTCAGCTTGGAACAAGACTGATTCTCTGGCCTCGCTACAAACATCGACGGCGCTGAGGCAAGAGTTGCTGGTAATGATGCTGGTGTTTTCGATACGAGCCAAATCTAACAAATCTCGAATCAATTCATTTAATTGCAAAAGGTTTTGTTCGCAGTAATTGAGTTCCGCTACTACATGAGAATTAGCCTTCTCCTTGTTGTTGGCGAGCATTAGTGCCACTGTATTAGATATAGAACTTAAGGGAGCGCGTAAATCATGGCTTGCGATGGCAACTAGCCTTTGTTTCATCATTTCGATTGCTTTTTGTTCGCTTATGTCGCGGGCAACACAATAGAAGCAAGATGTTTCCTTTGACCAGCTCAACGAAGATGAAACATCCCTTTTGTTTTCGTTGCTTATGATCAAGCGAGATTCAAATTCTGCTGTCGATGTGGAGTTGGAAGAGCGAAGCGTTTCGCATTGTTGAATAAAAGCAGATATTGATTCTGCGCAAACCAGCTGCTTTATGGTCGTGCCCGTTAATGAGCTGGATGGTTTAGCCCAATCTTGTGAGGTCGACTGCCCGATCGACAGTATATGGAAGTCCTTATCAAACGAAAATAGCAATTCTGCTGTGCTGTCTAATATTGCTCTTTCTTTTCTGCGTGATTCAAGTAAGGCAGACGCAGACTCCTGCAAAATGCCGTCCAGCTCCGAAATTTCGTCTTCGCTCTTCAATGGGGGTGACAATGTTCCAATCTCTAGGTTTCTGGCATTGCTCTCGATATATCGCAGACGCCTTAAAATGTTCCTGCTGAAAAACAAAGCAAGAGAAAGTGAAATTACTACGCTACAGATCAAGCCAGATGCTAAATACATTTCAACGCGCTTAAGCAAGTCGTTTGCTTCTTTTGGCGCTTGCAGTTGTGTTTTCTGTTCACTGAGTAAAATGCTTTTGCCCAATTTAGACATTTCGATGAATAGCTCAAACATTTCATCTCTTATGGCTAAGATGCGCCGGGGTGGACTTATCTCAGCGTCCTGAAATACCATTTTTGCGCGCTTTGCAGTTTCTTCGGCTTTGTCAATAATGTTTATAGATTTTTCGATTAGAGCTCGTAATGGCGCTTGAGTTCCAAGCCTGGCTTGCATGCTTGCTCGTTTTTTGTCTAAATCTTCTAGACTGAGATCAACCATTTCACACGCTTCATCAGGCGATTTATCTAAAGACCCAAGAATAGAAAGGAAGAGCTGCGATACAAGCATCTGGTTGTCACGAACTTGAGCGAGCGCCATCCGTGATTTCTGTATTTTGACGAATTGCAGCTCAGACTGATTCAGAACGAGAGCTAATACCACAACAAAAGATAGTCCGAACGCAAGTGGCACTGATACCAGCAGAAATCCCTTTTTTGCAATTGACCACTTCAGCATAATTGGAAGTATTACTCTTGGTGCGTATTGCCACTAGTAAACCTGGAATCAAGGTCTGTGCCAATAATAAATTACGCACCTTTTGAGTGTATCATTATCATTGGTTGATCTAAGCATGTGAACAATGGCAAAAATTCTGCTTGTCGAAGACGACATTCCTCTGGCAAACCAGTTGAAGCAAATTCTTCAGTTGGAACACCACCACGTGGAGTCATGCACAACGGGTACAGAAGCGATCGAGAGGCTTCGTTTTTTCGAGTTTGATCTAGCAATAATAGATTGGGGACTGCCTGGAGTTTCTGGTGTTGAGGTACTTCGACAATATCGAGATTATGGTGGCAAAACTCCTATATTAATGTTGACAGGACGCGATAGTGTCGAAGACAAATCATTTGGCTTAGAAACGGGCGCCGACGACTACTTAACAAAGCCCTACCACTCGCGAGAATTGGTTGCTCGGGTAAATGCTCTCACCAGGCGAGCGTCTGGGCAGTACCAACAGATCTTCTCCTCTGGTGATATAGAGTTGCACTCATCAACACATTGTGTAACCAAGAACGGCAAGGAAGTGAAGCTGCAACCAAAGGAATTTGCACTCCTAGAGTTCCTTTTTAGAAACCCGGACAATGTCTTCAGCATTGAGGCGTTGCAAAAGCGCATCTGGGAATCAGATTCAGACGCATCGCCAGAATCTGTGAGGGTTTGCATTACACGTTTGCGGGCGAAGATCGATAGCCCTGGCGAGGAATCGCTCATTCGCAATATTCCAAGGCTGGGCTATCAGCTGTCACCTAAAAAGAAAAGCTAACTAACTCTCCTCATTGAGTTTTTGGATGGTAATAACTCGGTAACACCGGGAGATTAACATGTACTCATTCGGGACGTTCGTACCCAGAAATTGCAGGAGGCTAGAATGTAACTTTTCTCGATAAATGTCAGGTTTTCATTCACGATAAATGTCAGGTCGGA
>CAZJLR010000006.1:0-47848 GCA_964546815.1 uncultured Candidatus Obscuribacterales bacterium
CCTAGACATTGAACATGCTTGTCACACGTAGGGGCGACGCCATGCGTCGCCCGGAAGTTAAGTAGCGGTGCTCGCTTAGACAGTTTCCCCCTATGAATTAGCGGACGACGCATGGCGTCGCCCCTACAGGCGAACATAACGAATTTTGCGTTCGCCAACAGCATCCATGGTGTCACCTCTAGACCCGTGTAGGCCGAGTACTTACTGACTGCATTTAATGGGCCGATTTCGATGAAAACAGTCCTAGATCTGCAGCTCAAGTAGTCAAGACAGCAACGTTTACGGCCGCAAGCGGATATAATCAGCTGACCGAACGCATGTTCCCTTAGCTACCGTTACCAGGCGTTCCGCATATTCAGGTAAGCCGACGTCCGTTTACACATAAAGGCGGCAACGTGTCCGATGACCACGACAACCAGCACAAGGGCGACTCTTGGACTAGAGCATACATCGGCCTGGGCTCAAACGAGGGCGACAGGCTCGGATATGTTCAGCAAGCCATGCAGCTTTTGAAAGACTACCCTGACATTGAGGTTGTGGAGTGTTCAAGCCTCTACGAAACCGAGCCTGTTGGCAATGACTACGAAGAATGGTTCGTAAATGCTGTAGCTTCCATTGAAACTACTTTGTCCGTAAAAGAGCTTTTGAAAGTTTGCAAACTAATTGAAAAACGCCTGGCCAGCCTTGCCGGGGCAGACAGCCCTGAAGTTTTACATGAAGGACCCGATGGCATCAGGCGAACCAGAATTATCGATCTCGACATTCTTTTCTACGGTGACAATCGCGTCAAACTGCCCGACTTGATGGTGCCGCATCCGCAGCTCACCAAACGCGCTTATGCACTTGTTCCACTTTTGGAAATTGCACCGGAATTTGTACATCCAACTCTCGGCAAAACAGTCGCAGAGATACACGAAAACCTTGACGCACCCGAGCAAGTATTTTTGTATGGAACCCGCGATCCAATTTCAGACTTCGACCCTTAGGAGCCAAACGTGAGCAAGAAGAAAAAAATCATCACTCTTACCACTGATTTCGGGACTCTTGATGGCTATGCCGGCATTGTAAAAGGCGTCATTTATGGAATTTGCGACGACGTCAACATCGTTGATTTGAGCCACGACTTACCGCCATGGAGCATTTCGGCAGCTGCCTGGATTGTAGGAAACAGCTATCCATACTTTCCCGATGAAAGCATTCACGTTGCAGTCGTAGATCCTGGCGTAGGTTCAAAACGCAGAGCAATTGCAATCGCCGCTGCCAATCAGTATTTCATTGGTCCAGACAATGGTATTTTTTCGCACGTTTTGCACGCATGCAGCGACGCAAAAGCATACGAATTGAATGCAGCCAAATACTGGAGACAAGAACTCTCAACTTCATTTCATGCCCGTGATTTGTTTGCACCTGTGGCGGCACATTTTGCTGCGGGCATCGCACTCAATGAACTGGGTGTCGAAATTGAATTGGACAGCCTTGTAAAAATGCCGGTTAGAGAGCTAAAGCTCAAAGCAAATAGAGTCGAGGGATCTGTAGCCTATGTTGATCGCTTCGGCAATTTGATTACTAACATCAAAAAAGACTGCGTTCAAAATTCAGCACTATGCCAGGTGGGTAAACGTTCACTCGGTCGCATCGGGCACTCGTATTCATCAACAGAACTAGGAACTCCAATTGCGTTTATCGGCAGCCACGGCTTTCTCGAGATTGCTGTTAGCCAGGGCAGAGCTGACGAGAAATTGGATGCCGGCGTGAACACACCGGTTATCTTGTTTGAAGGTTCGGGTCACGATTAACGTAACTGCCCATCTGCAATCTGAGAAATACTTAGTCGATAAATAATCGTCTAGACGGTTAGTGGCCATTTTTATGGGGCATGAATAAAGCAGCCCCCTATAGAACTTCTATGCCTCCAGTTTGATTTAAGCTGGACGGCTCTAAACCGTCAAAACAACACGTCTGTGGGCGCACAAATGAGTGAAGACATCCCGACATTTAGAACATGGAAGCCTAGCTCAATTCTGCCCCCAGAATTTGAGCTGCTGAATTTGCTTGGTGAGGGCGCCTATGGCTGCGTCTACAAAGCCACGCATAGAACAATGAACAGAACAGTAGCGATAAAGTTCATTCGCAAAGATGGCTTCGTTGACGAAAAGAACGTGCTCGAATATTTTCAAAAGGAAGCGAAAGCCATTGCAAGACTAGAGCACCCCAACATCGTGCGAGTGCTTCAAGTTGGCTTAGGAAGCGACAATACGCCATTTCTGGTATATGAGTTTCTGGAAGGCGAAACACTTCGCAGCTATTTGCATAGACGAAAAACCCTTTCCGTACGTTCGTTATTTTGCCTTTTCTCTCAGTTAACTAACGCAGTTTCATATGCACATGCTCAAGGTGTTGTGCATCGAGACATCAAGCCCGAAAACATAATGCTTATGCCAGAGCAATCTAGCTCATCTATTTTCCACGTGAAATTACTTGATTTTGGCACAGCAAAATCACGCAGCGCAATCGACGCCAATTCTCAAAGCCAGACAGCAAGCACGAATTTTGCAGGAAGCCCTGCATATGCCAGCCCGGAACAATGCAAGGGACTACCGGCAGATCAACGCTCTGACATTTATTCTCTCTCTTCAATTTTGTACGAATGCATAATTGGCGCCGCTCCATTTTCCAGCGATAGCCCAGTACACACTATGTACAGGCAAATAAACGAAGCCCCTGCTTTGCCGGACAAGCGACTTCCAGGCGAGCTAAACAAGCTACTTTTGAAAGGTCTGGCTAAAAATCCAGACGATAGATTTAGTGACTGCAAAGATTTTGAACAGAGCATGCGCCCAGCATTGAAAGCTCTGGAAAAAATGCAAAACAAAAATTTCAGCGCGCCAACTATTTTAAAGATTGTCTTGCCGATCGCCATAATTCCCGGTTTGGTCTTACTATTTGCCACAAGCAAATCAAGCAAACCTGCGCCGCCTGCAAAACCTATTTCAAATTCAATCACTGCATCCAAACATATAAGCCCAGTTAGTCGCTTAATTGCTCTTGAAAAAAAGGGGATGGACTCTCAAATCATGTCCTCAGCAAAATCCACAGAAACTCTTCTTGCAGAGTACGACCAGATAATGCCTTTGTTAGCGGGCAAGAAAGAACTCCAGCTTTTGGCGCATCTTTCAAAAGCAAATGCACTCGGGAGCTTGGAAAAATATCCAGCTGCAATGGCTGAATTGAAACTTGCCAAAGAGTGCTGTAAAGCACCAAGCGGGCATTATCTTGAGGAAGGGCTTTGCCTCAATAGAATGGCACTCAATGCCGAAAAATCCAAAGATTGGGACAAAGCGATTGAATACGCAATGCAATCGCTCTCAGTATGCGCAGACTCAAACGATAGTCAAAGCCATCCTCATATGAGTTTCCCGTCCTTGCTGGGTCAAACACTATATATGGATCAAATAAATGGGTCCAATCATACATTACTTGCTCATTGTTATTACGAACAAAAAAAGTTCGCATTAGCGCAAAAACAATCGGAATTAGCGATTCAAGCCTGGCAACAAAACTCCGACGAGTTTGCTCTTTTGCGAGCAAAAGCTTTCCAGGCTGAAATATTTTATGCTCAAGGCAACAAAGCCCAAGCACACAAAGAAATTGACGAGATTCGTACTTTCCTTGAAGAATCTATCGCTGAGCAAGACAGGACTGTTGTGCGTCTTTCAGAGAAACAACTTGCTGAGGAATGTTTGGGTTTAGCGATTTGGTACAGGAATCACGGCAATTCCAGTCAAGCAAAAGAAATTGCACTTAAGGGTTGGGAATTAGCAAGCAGGGTGACTGCGAAAGACTCAGCAACCCAAGTGCAGCTAAGAATAATTCTGCAAGCTTTACAGTAAAGACATTCACTTTTTCGGTCCGCGACCATCATCTGAGCGCAGCTTGAATGGCTTGAATACAGACTTTTTCGTTTCGCCAGGCTTTGCGTCATCTACAGAAGATTCGCTCGTAGCATTACTTTGAGATGTCGTTTCGCTTTCTTTTGACTCCACAGATTTAGCATCGAGAGCTTTGTTTTCCAATGCAGACTTGTCTGAAGCTTTGATTTCATCAGCTTTCGGTGCATCCGGCTGTCCATCACCTTCACCCTCAGTCTTTTGATCTGATTGAACAGGTCGACCGATTGATAAAGCAATCATCAAACACATATCGACCCTTTCCATAACCTCGTTCGGAAAGGCGCCAATCTTGTTTACCAATAAAGTCTTGGGAATTGTAGCGATAACTGTGCAGTCAATAACGCTGTCAAGCCTGATGCCGCCAAGCTTGCCTTCCGGCGTTGCCATTTCAACAACAACCTGAGTCGGTTCTCTAGTAGCGCGCGTCACATTACTTGTCAGCGGAACCAAGAGGACGTCATCTAGACGTGCATTGTTATAGTCGTTTGAAATAATGACTGCTGGGCGACGCTTAGTTTGCGTTTGCCCGTCATCAGTTGTATATGGAAAGGCGACAAGTACGACGTCGCCTTTCCGATAGACTGGTGGCTTTGCAGACATTGTTGGAATCTAGTAATGGGTAAGAACGGGCTCGGCTACACCGCCATTGCAATTCTAGCAGCAAACCAAAAAGCCCCCGACTTTAAATCGGAGTTTTTGAAGCTTAAAGACTAAAAATTAGAGCGTGTCGTAAATAGCAGCGGCATCGTCCATGAGAGCGACGCGGGCTAAGGCTGATGCTCCGGACTCTTCGCCGAGCGAGCGGGCTTCAGATGGCGTGCATGTCAGCCATTCTTTAATTTCAATCGTCCAAGCTTTTGCAAGCAAACCAAGGGCTTCGAGGGCTTTGTCCTCAAATCTATGCACTTTTCTTTCTGGCTGCTGGCTCACGATTAAAACTCCGCATTAATTTGCTCAGTCAAAGGAGTATAACATGCATATCAAGGGGTGGAAATAGTTTTTTCACACCGGCAAGAATATTTTATCTAGCAAATCATCCTTATCTATATACCCATTATGCTTTGCAGAATCCAATAGGTCAATTGGAAAGGGGGGTAATTTATTGCTTGCTTACACTTTTTATGAAATGAAATAAAGCTCGAAAGGCTTGTGGGACAATCGGTTACGAATAGTCTCTCAGGACCACCGCGAAGACTATAGACGGCAGGGCGGCTTCCAGCGGCCAAAGGCTCAAGGAATCGAGCCTTTTATGGAGACTGGAAAGCGAAAGGTGCTCAGAAGCAGGCTGGAAACAACTTTGGAGCAAGGCTGAACAGCTTAAAAGCAAGGCGGAAACAGCTTAGGAGCAGGCTCGAAGCCTGCGCCCCCAGGGCATTCGCGATTTAAGAAGGGGATCGATTAAGTGGCGCTGGCTTGTTGTTCCTTGGCCAGTTTTTCTTCGAAGCGTTCTTTGAGGAATTTGATTGTTCTCTGGGTGGCTCCGCCGGGGACGAATATTTCGGAAACGCCCTGGTCTAAAAGCGCCTGGCGATCTTCCTCTGGAATGATGCCGCCGCCGAACAACAAAATATCGTCCGCGCCCTGCTCTTTCAGCAAGTGCATGATTCTGGGGAAAAGTGTCATATGAGCACCCGATAGGATGCTAAGTCCAATTGCATCAACGTCTTCTTGAATTGCGGTTTCGACAATTTCGTCCGGAGAACGGTGCAAACCGGTATAAACAACTTCCATGCCAGCATCTCTGAGCGCACGGGCGATAATTTTTGCACCCCTGTCATGCCCATCGAGACCGGGCTTACCAATCAAAACGCGGATTTTTCCTTTAGCCATGATCATTTTCCTGCACTGAGCGAAAAGACAGTATATAGCTAATTCAACAGGTTTTCGGACTTCGATCTAATTGTTTCAACAAGCTTGTCGAACTTGGGTATGTCTCGCCTGTTTAGCAAGTAAATGAACCCCTTGGTTTTTAAGATGGCAAATTTCATATATGTGGGGTTCCAGAACTTGACCATGTCAGTCCACAGCTCACGTTTCCTCATTAATAGATTTTGCAAAATCAAAGCATCATCGTCGACTTTTGCATAATCGACCTCAAGCACAAGCGAAGGCACAATTGGAACAAGCATGACAGTACATAGGACGTAAGCAATCAGCTCTTTGATAATGAATGGCTTATGCAAAATGATGTGCGAATGGTATGACTGCATCAAAAGCATGGTGTACAAAAACAACACCCAGCAGAACACAAGCCAGCGCAAGTAATGCTTCCAGCGTGTGCGTTGATATTCCTCAACGGCAGCGGCGGCGTCTCCAATTGGAATGTCTTTGAATTCTTTTTTCTTTTTGGACACAGGAACACCTCAGGTGCTTCATTCTCGCATGTTTGGAGTGTTTGCTGACAGAGTCGCCAAAAATTACTGTCACGATTGACTGCGTAGATTGGACAATGAAAGGGGCGAGTTTCTCCAAAACCAAAGAGGAGTGGGCGATTGCAGAAACCTTGACAGTATTACAGTAATCTGAGAGAATACTGTCATGGACAAAAACGAACGGACGCTAACTCTTGAGGAGTTGTCTGAAGAAGTAGGACAATTGCTCACTCGTTACGCGCTGCTCGGAGCCCAGCAAGACAACCGAGTTTCTGCAGTACCTGATGCGCGGACCATCCGCTACTACACGACACTCGGACTAATCGACAGACCTAAAATTATAGGTCGTCAGGCACACTACGGCCGACGGCATGTATTGCAGATTTTGGCGATTAAGTCATTGCAAGCAATCAACCTGCCTTTATCCGAAATACAAACACGCCTTTATGGGCGGAACGACGCTGAGCTTGAAGCAATGCTAACAAGCCTGGCCGAGTTTTGGGAGCAAAAGAAAACGGATAAGAAAGAGGCAGCAAAAGCTACCACCTGGCACGAAATTGCCGTGGAGCCCGGAGTAAAAGTACTGATTCAAGAAGGCTGGCAATCACAGCAAGAAATTGAAGCAACTTTGAAAAGAATTCGCACGGCACTAGAAGCCAACCTGCCTGACGGCAGAGATGGAATTGAAGGAGAACCAGATGACTAGCAGCTCTTTAATCGATTTACCTTTGCTTGATCTACCGGACGAATGCTTACGTCAATTAGGTAGCCTGATTCTCGGGATGGGGGCAAACAAAATTGATTTACCACTAAGCTCGGTAGACATCAATGCAAAGGTAATCGAAAGAGTCGCACAAGTCACGGTCAAACAAGTTTTTCAAAATAACACAGCAGATCACATGGAAGCTGTGTACATTTTTCCACTGGCCGCCGGCTCTGCCATCTCCAGTTTCAACATGAAAGTTGGAGACAGAGTGATTAAAGGCGTCGTGGAAGAGCGCGCTGAAGCACGTCGGCAATATCAACAAGCTGTTGATGACGGCAAGCGCGCCGCTATTATGGAGCAAGAACGAGATGATGTTTTCACTGTTCAAGTGGGCAATCTGCCACCAGGCGAGCAAGTAACAATTGAGATCAGTTACGCAGAACGACTACCATTTTTTGAAGACGGTAGTTGTGAATTACGCTTGCCGCTTGTGGTCGCTCCCCGGTACATTCCTGGGCATGAACTAAACCGAGATTCGGTTGGAGACGGCATCGTCGCTGATACCAATCTCGTGCCAGACGCGTCGCGCATTACGCCGCCGCGTCTGGCCCCAGGGGTTGACGCTGGCACAGCGCTAACTTTGAAAGTAGAACTTCTGCTTGACGAAGATTCTAAAATCGAAAATCTGGCATGTTCGCAGCACTCAACCAAAACATCTTTGTCTAGCGGTGAGATCACTGTTAGCCTCGCACGCACAAATGAACGTTTAAACCGTGATTTTGTATTACGTTGGCAGAATGCTTCAGACGATGTAAAAACATCACTTGTCACATACACTGCAGAAGATGGTCAAACATATGGACTTCTTTCAGTGATGCCACCACGTCGGGTCGGTTACTTAGGCGCCGCCCGCGACATCATCTTTGTGCTCGATAAATCTGGTTCTATGGAAGGAATCAAGATGACTTCGGCGGTGCGCGCTTGCAGTATTTTGTTAAACACATTGGGGCCGCGCGACAGATTTACGATAGTCGCTTTCGATCAACGAGTCGAATGGATGCCCGGCAACAGAACAACCTTTATCAATGCCGATATCGCAGGCATCGAAAAGGGCGAGAAATTCTTGCGCGGCATTTCGGCACAGGGCGGCACTGAAATGGACTACGCTTTGAGCAATGCCTTCATAGCAATTGCAGCACGCGCAGAAAAGGAAGGCAGAATGCCATCATTGGTAGTACTCACCGATGGCGAAGTTGGCAACGAATCTCAAATTATGCAGCGCGTCCAAACTCAAATTGGTGATGCCCGACTCTTTGTGGTAGGCATCGACACCGCTGTTAACTCAGGATTGCTAAAAAGACTAGCAAATCTTGGTGGTGGCAGCGCAGCCTTTGTTGAACCTGGAGTTCAGCTTGAAGAGGCTCTGACAGCGATTGGCAGAGAAATAGGTGCTCCGCTTGTAACAGACATACAAGTAGAAGACGGAGATCTGTCGATTGACAGATCCTCCATTTCTCCTTCTCGCATACCAGACATTTTTGCAGGACGAGCCTCAGTTAGTTTTCTAAAACTCTCTGGCAACAAAGGAAAGATTTGCGTAAAAGGAATTCGCTCAGATTCAAAACCATTTGAAATTAAAGTCAAAGCTCACAAAGCAGAAATGCCTTGCATTGCACAGCTCTGGGCAAAAACGCATATCGTCGACTTTGAAGACGATTACCGCGTAAATCCAGCCGCTCGAGAATCTTTAAAAGCGCAAATCGTAGAACTTGCAGTCAAACATTCACTGCTTACAAAATTCACTGCATTTGTCGTCGTCGATGAATCAGAAGTCGTAAATAAAACCGGTGACTCGCGCAAGATTGTGCAACCGGCGGAGATGCCCGAAAGCTGGGCAGAGGAACAGGTAAGCACGCAGGGCTGGGCTTCGTCAACAGGTTCCTACGGAATGGCCCCCCAAGCGCCAGCAGCATTCCAAGCCCAACGAGCTGCAGCGCCAAGCCCCGCCCCACCAAACATGCCGATGAACATGCTTGGAGCTTCTCCAATGGCGCAACCAGCACCTCCCAACAATTCTCCACCAGTAGCTTGGGGCGATGAAAACGATACATTTGGCTCTTCAGCCGGCTTTGGCGGCAGTATCAATGACAAGCTTGCTGAAATTTTCAACGAAAACGAAGCGAATGCATTTGAAGAATCGACGGGGCAAGAAGCAGACCTGTGTGTTACCGGTGCATTTTTCGAAGAACCTGCACAACAAATTTTCCAAGATTGCGACCAGGTAACAAGCGCACCAGCTTCCATACAAAAATCAGAGCTTGGTCTGGACGCACAAAACAAGCCAGGCAGTCAAAGCTGCAAAGACTCAGCAAACAACCAGCCAGAAGTGCGTGCGCGTATGATGCAAAAGAAACAGATGCCAGCCGCACCAATTCCTGTTTCGCAACCAACACCGCCACAACCACCAATGCCACCTAAGGCTCCTCCAACTCCGCCAGGTCTGCAAAGACTTAATGCGGCGCCATCAGCTGGGAAAGACAGCGGGGAAGCGGCTGCGATTCAGAAAGAAAAATCTGCAAAAGCTCGCTCAGAATCCAGCAGCGTAAAAGCCAATTTCGATGCTTTCATTTCTGAATTCGAAGCAGCATTTGAAATGCTGGCACAAGAAAAAATTCCAGACGCAGACAATTTGGAAGCTGTTCGTATGAAACTTCTTAGAGCCCTTGCGCTACTGAAGATTGGCATGGACTTGCCACTACTGCAAAGATTCCTTCGTTCAAGCTCTATAGAAATGATTGCATCTTTAAGAGACAGTTCTTTGAGTGCATCAGATCACCGCACATTCTGGAACACCAAGCTAAGCCAATTCAAACAACTAAAACAAGAGTTCGATTCGGCTGGCAGCGGGCAAGAACAGTCATTCTGGGACAGTTCAATCTAGCCTTCCGTTCTAAGCACTGTCATTGAATCAAATCTTCTAGATTTCCCGGGCGAATTCAGCCTGGCAATAGAACAACAGGGATTAGCCAGCGGCTACTCCCTGTTTTCGTTCATGAATCGAACATTGGTCCCCCTCATTTATAGGCAACAGGGATTACCATGCTTGCATTATCGTTTTGCTTTCGTCGAATGGTTCCGTGTTTGAATCTTGATCTAGAGACTCGCTCAAGACTGATTCCGAACTAATTGATTCAGCCGCTACATTTTCTTTCGCAATTGGGGTTTGCGCCTTCACGACTTCTTTGATTTTGTTGCTTTCTGGCTGTTTTTTTGAATCAAGATTTGCCTGAGTTGGGGGAGTTAGCATAATTCCGAACAACACCAAAGTTGAAAGAATTCCGATTGCCAGATTTCTCTTGAACTGCAAGAGTTTCTCAGGAGTTATACCGCGCTCGGGTAAACCGACCCATGAGCGTATTTCTGTTTCAGCCGATTTCAGCGGACAGATTATTTCCACTTCTCCAAAACTTTTTTGTTCGCGTGATTGGTTCATGCGTGACTGTTGAATTCTTACGGGGCTCGAATATTTTGCTGAGAGAGCTTTTCTCAAATAAGCCTTTTGTCGGTCGCTTTCTAGAACTTGTTGGACTCTGATGTGGTGAGCAACATTGCTGTCAAAAAGTTCATTTGCTTGACTCATTATGCCATCTCCTAAGATCCCCTCGATGAAGCAATAATGCTGCAAAGTTATAACTTAGTTGTTACGACAAGAAGAAAGAAGAGGACGCTTTTGAGGCGTCCTCTTGCGGGAGAAGAAAATTTCAAATCAACGAATTAGCGCGCGCCATTGTATGGAGTCCAGGGTTTGCGTTCAAGAATTTCCGTAGTGTTTTCAGCAGGCGTACGCTGCATTTGTAGATTGCCAGAACTCGGACAATAAAGCGTCAGTTCAACTACAGGATAGTGACCAATGGAGTCACCGGCGCGCAACCACCGGGGGTCATTACTGGCCGGGGTGTTGTATCCGACTGTGGCATTATAAACAGGCACGCGAATGGCTCTTTCTATGTTTACTTGCGGGTTCAATGGATCTGGATAGGATGTATGCAAGAGCGCCATGCCATGCTTTTCGACCGCGTATTCTGCATCTGTTGCTATGCCTGATGCGTGCATTGTAACTTCTTTTGGAAATATACCGGCTGTAAGTATCTCCAGCCCTTTCACGTCGAAGTCTACCTGCACGATGGTTATTTCCTTGTCCTTGACCTTTTGTCTATGTGTTTTGACTTTCACGTCTCCAACTACTTCAGCGTTGAGAAGTCCCATCTGCGCAATCTCTGCTTTTGCTAGCTTGTCCACATCAACTTTGGCAAGATCTGTTTGGAAGAATGGTCGCTTCATACCAAGCCACCACATACCTGCCACGTACTGTCTTGCGCCTTCGGCAGCAACGGCGTTGATTCTATAATTGTATGAACTCATCAAGCTTGTGTTCGCCAACAGAAATAGGATGACGGCAACAAATCCAATCAGTACGGCGAGCATCACCGTTCCCTCAACAATTGCTTGTCCTTTGGCTGTTCTTTTCGAAATACGTCTGGTCTTTTTTGCTGTTCTATCTTTCATTATTCCAGCCTCCAGTTGAGGTCACCGTTTCACCGATTGATTCATGCTAAAAGGTATTTGTTACGTTGATGTTACGCCCAGACACCTGTGGCTGCTCACGCGACAGAGACTGGCTCACATTCTGCCAATACTTGCTGAATGGACACAATTTAGGCGGAGATAAGCTTCTACAACATTTCCTGTTGATACACCGGCGCGTACAAGCTCCGGGTCCATTGACTGCGCATTGCCGTTCGTAGCATTGTAAATTGGTACCCTAATTCCACGCTTTACGCCTGGGTTTGCGGGATCAACAAAGAGGAGCAGAGCCATACCTTGTTTGTCTATGGCGTGCTCAGAATCTGAAGAGACGGCAGACACATGCATCGGAATAACATTCGGCAAGACCCCAGCGGAACATATTCCAACACGACTAACGTCAAAGCTGACCTCTACAATTGTTATAGGAACAGAACGTACAGTGCCTGCCTTGTAGGCTACCTTAAAGTTGGACGGAGGCGGCAAACCGAGTTCAGCCAGTGCTGCAGTTACAGCAAGTTCTGCTTCTTCCTTTGCTTGAGCCTGAAAGGATTGGTCGCTTACCCATTCCTTTCGCTCCATCCCAAGCCACCATCTCTTGGAACCAATTTGCCGTGCCGCATCTGATGCAATACTTTGTAGTCTGTTATTGCTGTTGCCGAGTACACCCGTGTTCACGACCAAAAGCAACATTCCAACAACAAGTAGTGTAAGCATCGTCATCATGGCGATTCCACCGATTAGGGCGCTCCCGCTTGCTTTGCGTTGTTTTCTATTATGTTTTAGATGCTTTATTTTCATCAGTTTTTCCTCGCCGTCCGCTTTCAATTTCAATATTCTGCACTGAAAATCTATCGAAGTTGTTACAACTAACGACTTACGTTCCATACCAAGTTTCGAGTCTGAACGGTCTGGTTTGGAGCCGGGTTGATGAATCTGGCGATTCTAGATCCGGCTGTATTGCATTGAATCGAAAGGTTTGCAACTGGATATTTTCCTGCGGAAATGCCTGCGTTTAGAAAGGTTGGATGCGCTGGTGTGTCATTGCCATTTGTGGCGTTATAGACTGGCACCCTGATTCCGTGCCTGACGCCTGTGTTTGGATCTTCTGCAAGAATCAAGGCGCGACCATGAGGTGTCACAGCATGATCAGCATCTGATGCGATTCCATTTCCGTGCAACTTTGCGGCACCACTAAAGCACAAGCCAGAACAAAGCTGCAATCCATCTACGTCAAAGTCAATCCGAACAATAGTGACACTCTTTTGACGCAGCATTACACTTGAATAACTTGCAGTAAAGTTGCTTGCGCTGGGCAGACCCAAAGCATGAAGCTCATTATCTAGTGCTAGCTTGGCATCGCTTTCTGCACTTTCTTGATGATAATCAGGGCGTTCCATTCCCAACCACCATTTTGCGTCACTAATTCGCTTTGCTGCATGTGACGCTGCAAATTGAAGCTTCACGTTGCTTTCGCTTATGAAGTATGTGTTTAGAACGAGCAAGAAAAGCATTGCCAAAACTGTAGTCATTACTGACAGCATGACTGTGCCCTCGACCAACGCCTGTCCGCACTGAGACCTTCTACCGGAATTCAACTTAGGTGTGGAATTTCTTTTCATTTTCTCTCCCCCCGCCCGACTCAATTTGGAACTTTCTAAAGACTAAGTCCGATTTATAACGACGGTGTTACGGAAGTAGAAAATTCGCGCAGAGCATATCGAGCCACCGGAAATTGAATACACTTCTGGTTCCAGGTCGTTCCAATACTGTCACGATAAAAATTACTGTCATGATCGGGGAGTTTCGTTTATGACCCGGAAGCAAGCAAACAGGCTATGGGCCTTGCGTAGCAAGCGTTTACAGAATGCAGCAAGGACCTTGACAGTATTACAGTAATCTGAGAGAATACTGTCATGGAGAGATAAGCGAATAACGAAATGCGCCGAATGTGTCGGCGGGTCGTTGAATCGTTTAACTCTGCATGGCATCACGTAAAACATACAAACATCAAGTTGCCACCGTGACATTGGCACCTGTCGTTTCATAGCAAATTTGATCCACAAAATTGCAGGTGTAACACCTGCTGCAGTGCAGTATACAACCACGCCAAAAATGGCGTAACAGCCTAGCGCTTGCAAGTAGTCTTGCGAGGCGGGCTGCAGCTTGGAGGAAAAGCAAATGACACGTAACCCAAATAATGATTTGCCTATACTTACAGAACTCGATGGTGCTGAGCGCCAGCTGGGAAGCCTCGAAGTAAGACAAGGTAAGCGCAGAACAGTGTTGCCACTTGCAGCTGTTGAAGTCTTTGCCAAAGTAATTGACAGAGTCTCTCACGTTACTGTCAAACAAGTTTTTCAAAACAACCTTTGCGAACATCTCGAAGCTGTGTACATTTTTCCACTTGCTCCAGGCTCAGCTGTTTCAAGCTTCAACATGAAAGTCGGCAAACGTGTCATCAAAGGAGTCGTTGAAGAACGCGGCGCCGCTCGCCAGCAATATGAACAAGCAATTGATGACGGCAAGCGTGCAGCAATTATGGAACAAGAACGCGATGATGTTTTCACTGTTCAAGTTGGAAATCTTCCTCCAGGCGAATCTGTCACAATCGAAATCAGCTATTCTGAGCGCCTTCCTTTTTATGAAAACGGCAGCTGCGAACTCAGACTTCCATTGGTAGTCTCACCACGTTATATTCCTGGTACTTCTTTGAATCGAGATTCGGTAGGTGACGGCACCGCTGCCGATACCAATCTCGTGCCGGACGCGTCGCGCATTACGCCGCCGCGTCTGGCCCCTGGTGTCAACCCTGAGACAGCATTTAAATTGAAAGTCGAAATTCTTCAACAATTTGGCACACAAATAAATGATCTCACTTGCTCACAACACGCAAGTCAGGCAAACCTTTCCGACGGGGGAATCACGGTGACACTGACGCGAGCGGATGAACGACTCAATAGAGATTTCGTTCTTCGCTGGCGCAGTGCCACCGAGTCTATCAAATCGTCACTGCTTACTTACACTGCACCTGATGGCGAAACATACGGACTACTTTCGATAATGCCACCACGTCGTGCAGGATATCTTGGTGCACCACGAGACATTGTTTTTGTTTTAGACCGCTCTGGCTCGATGAATGGCATGAAAATGATATCGGCAGTGCGCGCTTGCAGCATTCTTCTCGACACGTTAGGACCTCAAGACAGGTTTGCCATCGCTGCTTTCGATAACGTGGTGGAATGGATGACAGGTTATCACGGCAGTCATTTTGTTCATGCAAATACCGCAGGAATCGAACACGGCGAAAGGTACCTGCGCGGCGTTTCAGCCCGAGGCGGCACTGAAATGGACAATGCGCTGAAACATGCATTTTCCGCGCTCGACTCACGCCACCAGAGCAGTGGCAGACTACCTACACTGGTAGTGTTGACCGACGGAGAAGTCGGCAACGAATCACAAGTTTTGCAGCGCATCCAGCGCCAGATTGGAGATGCCAGACTCTTTGTAGTGGGCATAGACACAGCGGTTAATTCAGGCTTACTGAAACGACTCGCCAATCTGGGCGGAGGCACTGCAGCTTTTGTTGAACCCGGGAATCAACTAGAGGAGGCTCTGGCATCGATCGGAAGAGAAATAGGTGCTCCGCTTGTAACGGACATACATGTTGAGAATCTATCGCTCCCAGTCGTCAGAGCCTCCTTCTCTCCTTCTCGAATACCAGACATATTCACAGGCCGCGCGTCAGTGAGTTTTATGAAACTCACAAACAGCAGGGGCAAAATTCTACTCAAAGGTCAGTTTGCAGACGGCAGACTTTTTGAAGAAAGAGTAAAAGCACAGCCGGTAAATATGCCGTGCATCGCCCAGCTTTGGGCAAAAGCACACATTGTAGACATTGAAGATCAATATAGAATCAATCCAAATGCAAGAGGCAACCTCAAAAACGAAATCATCAATCTGGCGGTTAAACATTCACTGCTTACAAAATTCACTGCCTTCGTTGTTGTGGATGAAGCTGAAATAGCCAACCAGACGGGCACTTGGCAAAAAATTGTTCAACCTGTTGCAATGCCTGCAGGCTGGGCCGAGCAATGTAATCAACCAGCAGCTGGCGTTCGCATGAAACATATGTCGCGAATTCCAACCAATATTGCAGATCAGGTTTGTCAATCAAGAGCAGTATATTCAGCCGGTGCATCTCAAGATGCATACGATAGCTGGGGATCAGGTGCTCAAACTGGTGGATGGGGAGCAGCGGATCCGTCTGATGCATGGGGAGCCGCTCCTCAAATCGGAAAATTTCAGTGGAGCGTTGCAGGCAATTATGGTTCGAGCCCACCAGCAAACTCTCCCGCATCTTCGAACGAGTTGCAAGGCTCGGTTATCATGAATCAACAAATCAAGAAACAGAAAGTCGACGCCGCAAGAGAATACGAAGCGTATGAAGCTGATGCTGGCTCTGGCAACAGCAGTGATTTATCTGCCGCATTCAAAGACCACGACTTTGGTTCTTCAGGTGCATCATTCCAACAAGCTCCGGCTCCATCACTAAGCCCACCGGCTCCAGGTCAACTACCTCCGGCGCCTCCACCGCAAGCCCCAGTTTCACGAGCTCAAATGCAAAGGCCAGCACAAGCACCCAAAATGCCACAACAGCCGCAGGCTCAACCAAGTCCGACTCCGCAGCCACAGCAGGCACCGCTGCCACGACAGATGAATATAGGGCCGATTTCGGTATCACATGCGGTGCACAATACAATAGAAGCGATCTTCGACAAGTTAGCGAACAGCCTTCGTGCTTCAAATAACAAACGGGAAGCAATGCAGCAACAGGCAGAAATCGCAACGGCAAGAGCGGCAATCGTTGTATTCTTCAGTGAGTTTGATATGGCATACAGCAAGCTATCGCATAACAGCCTGCCAAATGCAAACAGACTTGAGAAGGCTCGCCTCAATTTATTGCACACACTCGCGCCAATCAAATTGGGAATGGACCTACCTCTCATGCAACGATTCTTGAGAGCCCCGGCTATCGAACTAATATCTTCGTTGCATGACACGTCCCTATCACTTGCAGAATTAAACGCATTCTGGAATACAAAGTCAGGGCTCTACAATGAATTGAAAGGAGAGATTGAAAGTCTCCTCAACCCGAAAGAAGCTGCGTTCTGGGACGCAAGCGTCTAGAGACTGCAGCCGGCACGCGCTGAACTGCGGGGGCGCGAGCCGGCTGCCACGGACAAAATAGTTTTTCTTCCTGCACAATTGACCTGGATCATCAAATGGGGAACAGCACAAAATGCTGTTCCCTTTTGTCATACGCGAATTATGCTCACAATTTGCAGGCAAAATCTTGATAAGGTGTACAGGTACGGCTATTATTCATTAAACTTCCAAGCAAATTAAATGCTCAGCACCTCAAACACAGAGACCAAAAAGTTTGTCCGCGATCAAGTAGCCTGGTTGGCTTACTTGATGATTGGCACTTATTGCTATGCATCTGCCGCACTTGGCCCTTTGATGACATTTTTGCGCGCAGAGCTGCACATGGATTATTTGCTGGCGGGTTTTCATTTTTCAGCATGGTCTTCGGGCGTGGTTTGCGCAGGTTTCATCGGCGACCGCTGCATGAAAAAATTTGGCAAACGCAAAGTAGTCTGGACAGCCTGCAGCGGCTTGGTTGCAGGAATAATAACCATAATCACGGCACAATTGCCGGTAGTCACCATAGCTGGTGCGTTTTTGGCAGGAGTCTGCGGCAGCACCATGAGTCAAACAATGTGCGTAATTATCGCTGACAGATTTTTAGATCTGCGCGCGGTTGCCATCGCCGAAGCCAACATTGCAGCCAGTGTCTGTTGCAGTTTGTCACCGGTAGCCATCAGCCTCTTCAGCAAAACAAGTCTTGGCTGGAGAGCGGCTCTTTTGCTGCCCATAATAGCCTTCCTCACTTATTACTTGAAAGCGCGGCATGTTTTAGAAACAGTTGTAGAACCAGAGCACAAAGGCGCAGCAGGAAAGGGCAGGCTGCCCGCCGCTTATTGGTTATGCTGGACTTTGGTTTTATTCAGTGTCGCAAGCGAATGGACCATCATATATTGGTGCGCCGATTTTCTAGAAAAAGTATCGGGGCTTTCAAAAGCTGATGCCGCCGCATCAGTAAGCTCATTCCTTCTGGCAATGGTTACGGGACGCGTTATCGGTAGCAGAATGGCTCGAGAAATGAAGAGTCAAAGCATGCTGAAAATTGCATCGCTTATTTCACTCGTCGGTTTCCTCATTTTCTGGAAAGGAACATCAGCAGCAATGTCGATTTGCGGATTGTTCATGGCTGGGCTGGGCATCGCAAATTTCTATCCACTGACTCTTTCATTAGCAATTGGCACCGCCCCTGGTTTGAGCAGCACCGCAACTTCACGCATGTCACTGGCATCAGGCGCATCAACACTCCTAGCACCATTTCTATTGAGCGTCGTGGCAGAAAAAAGCGGAATTGCAGCAGCTTACGGCATTGTCGCTGTTTTACTTGTGCTTTGCATAATTATGGTTTTCTTGCCAATCTGGAATAGCAAACGCCAAAGCGCCTGAGCTAAATGCGATTGAAAAATGTGAACTTAACCGACGTTTGCGGCAACTTCATCTAAACGATGGAAATCAGACTCATGCGGAGCGACCGGAACAGACACCTGAATGAAGCGAGAAAATGCTTCTTGAATCGGGTTTGTATGGCAGAAGTTTTCCAGACCTGAAAGTAAACGATGAACCTTATCATCGAGACGAATTGCTCTGTTGTCGTTAGCGCGCTGCAATACTGCCGGAACAGGCAATTCAGGTACCTGAACTTGAACATTGCTAAAGGCATCAGCACCAGCGCCTTTTGCCATCGATTCGACGATGCGAATCAAATGAGAAAGTGCGCGAGATTTTGAATCTTCAGTGGCTTCATTGTTGAGACCAAGACCAGGCAACTCGACAATCAAGCTTCCAACACCAAACACTTTTGATTTGGAAGAAAGCAGTTTCGACAATGAAGTCCAAACATTTGATTGCTTACTGAATTGAGTTGATTGACCATAGTTACCGATGAATACCGGCAAGCTCATCAAAGGCTGCGCGACATCTCTCAAAACGATTGAATGAAGTTGTTGCACATCAGAAACAGACGCAAGATGAGCAAAACGTCGCCCTGGATAAAGCAACTTCCACTCGTCTTTATTGAGTCCGTGCATTTCAGGACTTATCAATGCACTGATATTGCCGCCCTTGGCGACGCGTGCTTCAGCCAATACAGGGGAAACGGTTGAACGAACAGTCTTGTACTCTGTGCTTACTTTTGAAAAATCAGTGACAAAGCGACCAATCATTTTGTGCACGAGGTTGCGTTGAAGGTCTAAAGTCATTACATGGTCGCAGCCGCTCAGCAAGAAAAGTGCTTTGTTTGTCGAAGCTAGTTCTAAATATGATTCGGTGGCGTTATGAATACTTGCAAGAGTGTCATCAAGGCTGTGCATCAAAAGAACGGGGCACTTCACCTTAGAAAAACATTTGCGAGCGTAGTCGACGAGGTCCCACATTTCGCAAAATGAGACATAGTAAGTTCTGAAGCAACCAAACTCGTTGTCGCCACCAAGTCTTGCAGCTTCGATTGATTTTGTAATTTGTCTTTGAATTCGTTCGTCGCGAATTCCATAGGGAGGTGATTCTTCCCAATAAAGGGTTCTGCCAAGGAAAGGCACAGTACGAACCAGCGCTCTGGCAAAGCCACGAGCAGCAGGTGAGTTGTAGACGCTATCTATAATGTTGTTATCGACGATAGAGCCGTCATAAGCAAGGGTTGGCGAGAGCATTACCAGGCCTGAAACGCGGCTATCTTCTGCAGCCAAACAAGAACCGATAATCGAACCCATCGACAAACCGCATACGATAACCTTGTCATTGCGCTCAAGAATTTTGCGCACGCCTTCGCGGGCGCTTTCCATCCATTGAGACCAATTGGCAGTAAACATGTCGCGGTAATTACCGCCATGTCCAGCGAGCAGTACGTTTTCTACATCAACGCCAAGTTTGTTGAGGTATTTTTCCAGTGGCTTCATTTCAACCGGCGTACCGGTCAAACCATGAATAAGCACAACGCCTGTGCGTTTTTGCTTCTCTTGAGTGCCTTGATTTTCCGCGACTATATCCATACGCTTATCGGAATATACCTACTAAGTGCTGCCTCGCCGGGGCTTTCCCCAGCAAAATCAGAATATCTGGCGATCCTTACGGCTACCTTACGAAGTGAAAGAATTTGCTCACTTGGTTTCCAACCTTTCAATCCACAGATCCCAAGGTAAGCAAAGATTATCAGGCACCTGACCACGGCGCGAATCCCGCTCTTGGCCGTGCCCGACCTCACCCTACTGGCGTCGCCCCTACAAAGCGGTTTGTCGCAGAATCCTAATTTGAAGCTGGGACTGATATGTTGTTAGTGACCGGTAGTACTGTGACGGCTGCAGGGGACACGATGGTGGATGGCACAGGCACGACAATTGGGGTAACTGGCTTGTTGAAAGCAACAGAGGCGTAGTTGCCCGCATGGACTTCAGTCAATGACTGACGCAATTCAAAGAAGTTGTCGAACGGATTGTGACCCAAGCCCTCGGTCTTGCAAAAATCAATGAGCTTGCCTTTGGCGTAAAGCAAATCAGCTTCTTTTGACCAACAAAAATCACTGCGACCATCACCAATTACTGTTCTGATGATTTTGTACGCTTGTTGCCCAACGATTTGACATTTGCAAACGCCTGATTGGCAGCCGGCAAATCTTGGTCTTGCCGAAGCTTGCAATGCGAATTCTCCAGTTGAGGACTCAACCAAGTGATTAGCGAAAATTTTGTCGGCATGTATACCATTTTTTGTAAGCAAGTATTCGATGACTTTATCGATGCCGTCGCTTACCACAACAAATGGAACTACGTTGCTTTTGCACCACTCAACAAATTCCATGACACCAGGAGTGATTTGCAAGCTGTCTAGCAGCTCACGAACCTTATTCCAGCCACCACGAATCAATGGCACCTGACGAGCCATGCACTCGCGCGCATTGATTTCGCCACGAACCCACATTTCTTCGATTTCTTCCCAAGCAGGGTCTGCAAGTTCGGTGAGCAAGACATCGACGGTATCACGGGTGGTGATTGTGCCGTCGAAATCGCAAAAAACTTGAATCTTGTTCACGCGGAGATTCCTCTTGGTTTAGAACTAGGTCATGGTAAACGGGGCGACTCCATGAATCGCCCCAGGGACAAAATTGCTCTTTAGAGATCCTTCTTGCAAGAAGTGATGAGCTGATCTAGAAGGTCATGCGCCATATCCATTTCTCGCTTTGTAATTTCGAGAGACGGTGCAAGCGTAATCACGTTCTTGAAGTAGCCACCGATATCGAGAATCAAGCCCATCTTCTTACCGGCGTAAGACAGATTGCCTTCAAGACCGCGCTGGAACATCATGTCTGCAAGGCGACGGCTCGGTGTATAACTGTCGGCTTCGCACATTTCCATGCGCAAGGCCAGACCCAATCCGTCTGTGTCTCCAATTTCTTTGTGCTTCTTCTGAAGGTCTCTAATTATTTCGAGGAAATATTTTCCTTTTTCAGGAACGCTCTTGTCATAGCCACCTTCATCAAGGATGCTCATAACTTCCAAGCCAACAGCTGTTCCCAGCGAGTTGGACGAGAATGTTGAGTGTGTAGAGCCCGGGCCGAATTTATCGGGGCTGATCAATTCTTCACGAGCCCAGATGCCTGACAGTGGGTTCAAGCCATTTGTCAGTGCCTTACCGTAGACCATGATGTCCGCCGGTGCTTCAATGTTTTCCATTGCCCAGAGCTTTCCTGTGCGGAAGAAGCCCATCTGAATTTCGTCATCAACCAGCAAAATACCGCGCTCGCGGCAGAGTTTTGCCAGTCTTTCAAAATATCCCTTGGGAGGAATGATATAACCGCCGGTGCCTTGAACTACTTCGATAAAGAATGCACCAAACTCAGCTTTCTTTGTTTTTGGATTCCACCAAGATGTGTATTCGTGATCAAACTTGCGCTCAATTTGCTCGACGCAATACAAACCACAGCTTTCAACTTTCTTGCCGTAAGGGCAACGGAAGCAGTAAGGGAATGGCACAAATTCAGCGCGATCGCCGAATTCACCATAAGCTTCACGATAACGATATGACGAAGTGATTGACGAAGCAGCAAGTGTGCGTCCGTGATAGCCACCCTCAAAAGCCAGCATACGGCTCTTGCCTGTGGTCTTACGAACCAGCTTGAGAGCATCTTCAACAGCCTGTGCACCACCGACGTTGAAATGGCAACGACCATCAACACCGAAAGATCTCTTGATGCTGGCGACCAATTTATCAGCTAAATGAACTTTCTCTTTGTGCAAGTACTGGCACGCGAGTTGTGGCAACTTGTCGATTTGCTTTTTCAGAGCATCGTTTACACGCTTGTTTGCATAACCAAGATTTACAGCGGAATACCACATCTGCAAATCTAGGAAGGGCTGCTTATGCCCGTCATAGAGAAAGCTGCCTTCGCAAGTTTCAAAAAAATTGGGACGCTCTGCGTAGTGAACGGTGTCACCGTATGAGCAAACTTTCGATTCAACCTTGAGGAGATCATCCTCAGCTTGTTTCACCTTTGCCGATTCTGCTTCAGGCATAGTCTCAAATCTGAGACCCGGACATTCTTTTTCTAGTTGTTCTACGGTTGGTTCGGCTTGGGCGTTGGTACTCATTACTGCCTTCTTGAGCGAAAGTTAAGGAATTGCTGACTTGAGCAGAATATCCGAGCTTGCTTTCACCAAGCTTACACACGCCATGTGATGCAGATTAAGTGCGCTTAGTAAGGGTATTCGAAAAGTCAAAGCTCTGAAGAAGCCGTTAAACAGGGCAATTCGCGCTGATTCAGCAAATAGGCTGCAGCTCGAAATACAGTCACCAAGTAGGCCACCTGGATACAAACTGAGTAGCCAACGCACATATATTTAGTCAAAAATATGAAGCGGAAAACGCCGCAGTAGGCTGAAAAAGACTAACTCTTAATTTCCTTTCCAATTCACATATAAGGATGTCTCTTTGCAATCAAGTAAAATAAAGCTTGTAAGCAAAGCAATCAGATTAAGCCAATCTGAGCTTCAGGAGTTTCATGAGAATTCTTCTTGCTGAAGACGACGAAGTCCTTTCGGACGGCATTTCAAAAGCGCTAAGACAGTGTGGTTATACTGTCGATCATGTTGCGACCGGGTCGGACGCAGATGTAGCCATTGCCGCCGCACCTTTTGACCTGGCGATTTTAGACCTCGGGCTGCCGCAGATGGAAGGTCTGGAAGTCTTAAAACGAATGCGTGCATCTGGGAAAAGATTTCCAGTTTTGATTGTGACAGCAAGAGATGGTCTTGACGACCGTGTCGCAGGTCTCGACCTTGGTGCAGACGACTACATGACCAAACCTTTTGATTTGCCAGAACTAGAAGCGCGAGTCAGAGCACTAATTCGCCGCAGCAATTTTGCGGCAGAAACAGAAAT
The DNA here is from genome assembly GCA_964546815.1 of uncultured Candidatus Obscuribacterales bacterium. Lineage (GTDB taxonomy): Bacteria > Cyanobacteriota > Vampirovibrionia > Obscuribacterales > Obscuribacteraceae > JAIEPM01. Next base: position 23,181 of record CAZJLR010000006.1, read on the forward strand.
TTGTTATGGACCAGTAAAAATGGACACCGCTTCAAGGCACATAACAATTTCGGGCGAACAAATTGATTTTTCATCGAAAGAATTAGCCGTATTCGAATTGCTTTTGCAACGCCCCGGCAGAGTCGTAAGCAAAGAGCAATTGTTAGACCACATGTACGGCTTTGAAGAAGAAGTTAGCCAAAACGCAGTTGAAGTGCTCATCCACCGATTGCGCAAAAAAATTGAACCATTCGGATTGTTTGTAAGAACAATTCGCGGACTTGGATATGTCTTGGAAAACGAGCAATGAGACCATTCACTTCATCAATTCGCAGACATCTTCTCAGCTGGTTGGTTTTACCAATCACAACGCTGTGCTTCATCGGCGCCTGCGTCACATACGGATTGGCTGTCGATTTTGCCACAGACGCTTACGATGATGCGCTGCTAGATTGCGCTCACTCAGTAGCAAATCGCCTGCGTTATAAGAGCTCACACCTCATGGTCGATATGCCACCAGCGGCGCGAGCAATTTTGAAACATGGTGATAAAGACAATTTGTTCTATCAAATCATTGGCAATGATGGCGATATCATCAATGGTGACGTATTCATTCCAGAGCCGCCTGCAACAGAAAAAGTCTCGGCCGAACCAATTTTCTGGGACGGAAAAATTGAGGGTGCACCAGTAAGAATCACCGCCATCGAAGTGCCGCTGGGAAACACTAAGCAGCGCATTTTGATTAAGGTGGCAGAAACCATTTCTGGTCGCACTCAATTAATTCAAAGTATTTTTCTTGGAGTCGTGATTCCACAGGTTCTTATGATTGGTTTTGCGATCGCCGCCGTTTGGCTCGGTGTATCGAGAGGCTTGGCACCGCTGGGGCGCCTCAAAGAAGCAGTGGAAAGCCGCAACCCTTCAGACCTTCGTCCGTTGTCTGAAGACAACGTACCAAAGGAAGTGCGACCTCTCGTACTTTCAATCAATAAACTACTGCAGCGATTGCAAGAAGACAGAGATTCGCAAAAACGTTTCCTTTCAAATGCCGCGCACCAATTAAGAACTCCACTTGCCGGACTAAAGACTCAAACAGAATTAGCCTTGCGGCAAAAAGACCCTGTCGAAATTCAAGAGTCATTGCAACACATCAGCACCAGCGCCGCGCGAGCCACAAGATTGGCGCAACAATTACTCGCACTGGCTAGAGTAGAACCATCTGTTTTCAAAAACATTGCGCACGAATCACTAGATCTCAACGCTATAGCCAGAGATTGCACGAAGGAACTTGTCGGGCAAGCAATAGCAAAAAAGATAGATCTTGGTTTTGAATCTAGCGACACGTCGCAAATGATCACCGGTGATCGCGCAAGCATTCACGAAATGATGATCAATCTAATCGAAAATGCGGTGTTCTACACGCAACGCGGCGGCAGTGTAACTGTCAGAGTTGGCGATGGAATTATTGGACCTTGCTTTACAGTGGAAGACAATGGCCCAGGCATTCCACCTCGCGAGCGCGAACACGTTTTCGAAAGGTTTTATCGCGTGCTAGGAAACAAGGTAAACGGAAGCGGACTTGGCCTGGCGATTGTAAGAGAGATCGCAGAGGCTCACGAAGCCATAATAGAAATAAACGATGGACCTGATGACATAGGTACTATTATCGAGATCCATTTCCCGAAACTTGATTTCAGCCCAACCCCAGCGGCAACTCAAATTGTCACAACAGTAGCCAGCGCGAATTCGACAGCAACGCGCTAAGTCACTTGAGTCCAATTTGGCTGCTAAGAGCGTTGATTTTTGCGTATAAATGCTCTGCCGTTGTCTTTTTACAAAATTCAAGTTCCTTTCGGGCTTTGGCGATCCATTCCTTGGCTTTGTTTGCATCTTTTTGATGTATGCAAATCTCTGCCTGCCAAGAATACACACAGCCAAACTCATAATGCGCGGCAGGATCTTTTTTGCGCAGTTCAATCAAAGCACGATCAGCAATTTCTTGAGCCCGACGAAAGTCGCCATGTTCTATGTAAAAATTGCACAGATGCGCAAGGGCGGCATGGGTAGATTCAACACCAGCTTTTTCGCGTTCAACTAAAGTGAACAAATTGCTAATCGCAGTTTTTTCTGCGGCCTCATTATTTGCATTGTGTTCAGCCTGGCAAAGCCAAGCAGCCTGGCGCAGAACGAATTCACTTACCTTTTTTGACGCTTGCAATCTGAATTGCACAGACTCTTGCAACAATTGAATGGCTTCATCGTGCTTTCCTTGCAAATCTAGCATATGACCCAAAATCGACTGGCTGTCGTGAAACTTCATGCCAAGCCTTTCAATCTGAGGCGCCGCGCTCTTTTGCGCTTTATGGATGATAGGAAGAATAGCCACACTATTTAGACTGGCAGCAAAAATTTTTGACGATTTTTCAGTCAAGGAAATACACTCCTCGACAATTGCCGGACTTGGTTTTTCTTCAGAAAGTAGCAGAGCCAGATTAAGCTCTGCGTCACCCACTTGTTCGGACATATTTGGATTTGCCAGGCCAACCACTTTATTTACATTTCGCCAGTCTTCAATTGCAACAGAACCTTTGCCTTCAGGAGTCTCCCGGCGCGCCTTCGCGATGCCCAGGTAACAGGCATATCGCATGTTAGCAGACTTGCCACCAAAGGCACGAGTGCCAGGCATCGTTTCGACCTCACTTAATATTCGCTTGTAAGCTGAAATTGCTTCAGAATATCGATCGGAATCCTTAGCGCTTTCTGCAACTTGAAATTCATTGTCTATCTCAATCCAGCTCTTGCTCTGGAGTGGTGCGCTCGTTTTATTCACATAGCGGAAAGCAAAGACTCCAGCAAACAACAATACTGCCAACGTCACAGCACACCATATCACAAGGCTTTTCTTTGGAAGAGCTTTTCCACTGAGTACCGGCTTATCACGACTTGCAATTTCAAGCAGACTACCCAACTCTTCCGCCGTTTGTGGTCGTTCATCAGGATTTTTGCTCAAACATCGAGCAAGCAGCTTACTCAAAGAAGGCTGAAGTTTTTTACGGGTAATTCTTTCATCCAATGGCTGCGGATTTTCACTCAAATGTTTCAACATCACTTCCTGAACAGTTTCTGCAATAAATGGTTTTGAACCACTTATCGCTTCGTACATGACACAAGCAAGTGAATAGATATCAGAGCGAACATCCAACTTTTGCCCGCGGCACTGCTCGGGGCTCATGTAAGCGGGACTCCCGAGAATCTTATTTCCAGTATGCGTGGTGGCAGCTCCACTTTGAGACTCGAATCCTTCCATGTATTTGGCAATGCCGAAATCCAATATTTTTACAGACTCATGGTCTTGCGCGGATTTCGCCAAAAAAATATTCTCGGGCTTTAAGTCCCTGTGCAAAATACCACGTTGATGCGCATAGGCAAGCGCGCTGCAGGCCTGTCCAAAAAATTGAAAAAACGATTCTAGTTCTAAGCTACCCTTTTGCTCAATGCGGGTTCTGAGTGTATCGCCTTCAAGATATTCCATGACGAAATATGGACGTTCATCTGGGGATATACCGAAAGAAAAAAGTCGCACGATGTTGTCGTGCTCAAGTGAGCTTGTTGTTTTAGCTTCTCGTTGAAAGCGCCTGACGCTAGACTCATCATTTGCCAGAGACTGATGCAAAACCTTTATTGCTACAAAACGCTGCGTCATCAGTTGATGGGCTTTGTAGACAATTCCCATGCTGCCATTGGCAATCTCTTCGATTATTTCAAACTGATCAGAGATAAACATGCGCAGTTCCTGCGGTATAGCTGAATATTCAGCGTTTATTCAACAAATTCCAAAGCGCCAGAATTTCGCAAATGTACAATGCCATCACAATCATTGTGCCTCGCAAATGAACAGATGAATCAGCCCCCTTTTTGGGGAACAACCACCAGGAAAACCATTTGACAAAGCGCGGCATAGTACCAAAAGTAGTTGCCAAAACGCTGCCTACCAAACCAATGAAACTGCCAACTGATGAGTTTAGTGACACCAGCAATGGGTTGAGGAAACGAATCTCTAACATGACCACAGGAAACAAACCTAGCAAAACAAGCATGGCAGTTTTCCAATTAGGAGGTGGTTGCCCGGTTTCCTTATCGAGCGGCACCCAACCAGGAAAAGACGAGGACATTTTTTTGAATTCTGTTCTCTCAACAAATTTCTCTGCCAACACCAGAAGTTCTTTGCGTTCATCAGAGGCAAACCACTGCTCAAGATTTTCAGGAGTATCAAAGCGAACCATCGTCGTCCATTGACCAGAACGACCAGGTGCGGGAGGCTGCCAGTATGTGCCGTGATAACCTTTGTACTTTGCTTGCGCAGACTGAATTTTGCATTCCCAATCAAAATACTCAGCTTCCATGCCTTGTTTTACATTGGTCACAATTGCAGTTCCGACGCTGCCAAAAGTGCTGCCGGTATCAATTATGATTTCTTCGACCTTCAAGTCACAGCCTGCGCCAGGCGCCGATAAGTCTGCCAATAGCTCCGATCGCTTTTTAGATTGCTTACAACTATTCGCTTTACTGCTGTTGCTAAATCGCTCAATCAATTTCCATTCGAAAGGATGTGCAGTTGACGGGGGAATGATTTCAGCACTCCAAAATCCATCAGCTTTGCCACCGGCTAGCATCAAATTTATCAATCGGATGCTGACAATAGACATGTCCATCCCTGCAGCACCGTTTACAGTGGTGACCATTGTCGAGACTTCGGCTTCTGTTGTCGATGAGGGCAAAAGGTGCCTCCGGGGCTTGATTATAGGTCTAGCGAAGCTAAAAGATCGGGCAACCTGATGTCCATGAAATCATTCATGGCTGCAAAATTGTATAGCATGTTGATTCTGATAACCATAGAAACAATGGCACAGAATTCAAACAATGCGAAGGCGACCGCACAATCTGCCTACTTCCGAGTCGGCTTAGGCTCAATTGTAGCCTTAACATTTTTGGTGCCAGAAATGGAACGTTCGATTGAATGAACAATATCAATATTCGTCGTCTGGTTAACAGTATTGACGTGATCCCAATCTTTGATGTGGCGCTTAAACTCGCGACCACAATCAATGCTTTTGAGCAAGCCTTGAATGGCCTGTGGAGCACGCTCGCCACAAACATCAACGCCCACCAAATTTGCAGAATCTGCAACTCGACTTACAATACTGAGCAATTCACTGAGCTTCATATCGCCCTGATCCCAATCTGTAATAGCGTCATTTTCCTGCAGTACATCTTTATCGATGGTTATATACACATTTTTTCCGGCGAGCTCTTTAGCCAAACGATCGCCCAGAGCATCGGCGCCATTCTTTCTAACTGTGTTAAATCGCAATTCTGTGCCAAAAAAACCTTTTTGCGATGACTCAACACCATTCACTTTGCTAACCCATTTAAATGGCACAAAACTGCTCTTTCGCAGAAGTGGGTACATCTCTACTCTGCCACTGCACAATTCTTTGAATGGCGCGAAAAGAAATTGATCGCCTCTCAAGTCGTCACTATTTTGACCAACCATGATGACGCGTTCTACCCACGGATGCTGCAGCGCTTGCACCACCCAGGCACCACAATGGAAATGTTCTGGAGCCTTAAACCAATCAGGATGATTATCAAACAAAATAATCGAAACAGGCTGCGCAGATTTAGGAAGCGATTCGATGAGAGTCGCAGTAACCATATGCAAATCGCCCGAGCCATCAAATGTTAACCATTTGTCCGAGGGATATTTGCCACGCATTTCCGAAACAGCAGCACGCAAAATTCTTAAGCCCTTAGAACCGGCCCACAAACGAATGAACTTCTCCGAAGAAGTTAAATCTCGCCGTTCGTCGATGAGCGGCGTGAGTTTATTTTGCGATGAGACACTTTTGTCTATGTCGAGATTGAGTACTTTCCAGCCAGGAATGTCTGCGCATGTAGCAGACTGCATTGACATCAAAGCAAGGAGGATGGCTTGCAATGCAGCACAAGAAGCAAGATGTCTTTTAGTCTGCATGTACATCCGTCACTTAAATTGCAGGAACAAAGCGATTATAACTCAAGCAAAGAAGCGCTGCATTTCAAAATCACCAATCGCGCAAATCAATTACCCATCTGTAAGTCGAGTTCGAAACCTTTATTGTGCGGGCGACGCGGTGCATGCACCCGCCCAAAAGCAAGATCTCAGATCAAAAAAAACGAAATCTTCCCTTCATTGCTGAGCACGCACTTCAGGCTCAAAGCGAATCACAAATCTAGCCCTTAGAATATTGAAGGGCAAAGAAGACGGTCGAGATATCCGATCTATAGCCACATGTATTTGTTTTGCGCCTTGTTAACTTTTGCTAGCATAAGATGAGAAAATGCCCTTAGTAACAGGACTTTGGCGTATGCTGTGCAGCTATATTTGAGCCAGCCTCTCAGTTTTAAGGGGAATTTTCTATGTGCGGTCTCATTGGAGTAGTCGGGACAGACGACTCGGCGTATGAGGCTTTTGCTGGGCTTCTAAACCTTCAGCACAGAGGACAAGACGGCGCCGGTATCTTGACTGTTGATACTAAGCGCAATCAGTTCAACATTCAAAAAGGCAGCGGTCTTGTCGACAATGTGTTTTCAGAGCGGAGTTTCCGCTCTCTGCGCGGCCCCGCAGCCATCGGTCATACGCGCTATGCCACGATCGGTCGCAGAGATCCCAATCTCTTGCAACCATTCCTGGACAGCCATTCAGGCATAGCAATCGGTCACAACGGCAATATTGTCAACTGTTACCAACTTCGCGAAGACCTTCACAAGTCACATCCAAACATCATCTTTGCTTCCGAATCAGACTCAGAAGTCATATTGCAGCTCCTTTCAACCTATTTGAAGGGAGAGCCGCCAAAAGACAATGACGCATTGTTCGCCGCAATCGGTTACTCAATGTCTGAGTTAGTCGGCAGTTATGCAGTAGTAGGCTTGCTGAAAAATTGCACCATATTCGGCTTTCGCGATCCCAATGGCATTCGCCCTCTATTTATGGGCAAAAGAGACAACAACATTTATGCTTTCGCCAGCGAAAGCGTAGCTTTAGATTATCTTGGTTATAGCGAAATCGAAGAAGTCAAACCAGGCGAAGCGGTAATAATCACGCTTTCCGGCAAAGTCGAGCGACGTATGCTTTTCCAAAAGTCTATTTCCCCGTGTATGTTTGAGTGGGTTTATTTTGCCCGCGTCGAATCGATGATGGGCAACACATCGGTTTACCAAGCCCGCTTTCAGCTCGGTTTGATTTTAGCCGAAGAAGTTAAACGACGTGGAATCGAAGCAGATGTTGTTTTGCCTATTCCAGAAACCAGCCGCATTTCAGCAGGCGCTATGGCTGAAGCTCTCGATTTACCATTTAGAGAATTGCTTATCAAAAATCGCTATGTGCAACGTACATTTTTGTTGGACGACCAGGCAGCAAGGCAACAGGCAATCAAACGCAAACTATTTCCAATCGCGGCAGAAATTGCGGGCAAAAGATGCATCGTAGTTGACGATAGTATCGTTCGCGGCAACACCGCGGTGCAGATCGTAAAACTGATAAAGGCGGCTGGAGCAAAGGAAGTTACTCTAGTATCAACCTGCCCACCGATTCAAAACCCTTGCTATTACGGCATCGATTTTCCAAGCAATGCAGAATTAGTCGCTTACGACCGCACTGAAGCACAAATTGCAAAAGAACTCGGCGCAGATCGCGTAGTTTATCAATCGCTTGAAGGATTGAAAAAAGCACTGGGTCAAAATTCGTTGTGCACGGGCTGCCTCGACAAAGGCTACCCGACCGACGTTTCACATGGCTCAATGTTTGAAGAGCAAAGAAGTATAGATAGAGGCAAGAGCCTCAGCGAAACAGTTTAAACGGAGAACAAGGGTTGTGAGCACGGCCGAACAAAAGAAGCTGAATCTTGCTTATGAAGGATCAGTCAAGCGCGTCTGGCAATGTCCCTGGGAAAACGACTCCCTGTTATTTCAATTTACCGATGATTACTCTGTATTCGATTGGGGCAAGATGCCTGATACTATCGAAAACAAAGGCAGAGCTCTGGCTGTTTTTGGCGCATACTTTTTTGAGCTTTTGGAAAAAGCATCTTTTTGGCAAGAGCTAGCAGCAGAAACGCCCCCTGCAAATCTGGACAAAGAATTTCTCAAGAAGCTGAAAGACAGCGCAGCTATGAAGTCATTGCAGACAGATGGACTGCAATCACATTACCAGGGACTGGTAAACGAAGATGGCGAGCGCCTCAGCCTGGCAAAAGCAGCAAGTTCAGCGCAAACAATATATATGCAAGTCCGGAAGGCTGAGGTTCAACGACCACAGCCTTTCGTCGTTCTTGGGCAAAATGTTTTCCACTATCCGCAAGTAAATCAATCTGCAAAAACACGCCTCATTCCGCTGGAAGTAGTGTTCAGATTTGGAATGCCACAAGGCAGCTCACTCAAAGAAAGACTGCAGAAAAATCCATCTTACGCTCAAACACTCGGATTGAACAAAACTCCTGCTGAAGGCGAATTGTTCGACAGACCAGTGCTTGAGTTTTACACAAAGCTCGAGCCGCGAGACAGACTCCTCAGCGTACAGGAAGCGATTTTGATCTCAGGACTTGAGCAAGAGCAATTTCATGACCTTGTTGAACGCGCACAATTAATTAGTCTGGCACTCTTCCAAACTTTCGCAAAACGTGGCATCCAACTTTGGGATGGCAAGTTTGAATTCGTATTACACAACGACAAAGTTATTTTGGCCGACAGCATAGGTCCCGATGAGCTGCGCTTGCTATATAAAGAATCACATCTTTCCAAAGAAATGATCAGGCAAGTCTATCGCGGCTCAAAATGGGAAAAATCGCTGAAAGAAGCACAAAAGCTCGCGGCAGAACGTTGCACTCTTGCCTGGAAAGAAATTTGTGCCAAAGAATTGAATGCTGTACCAGAGCCATTCAGCGCAGACATTCGTGAATTGCTCAACAAACTCTATGGCGTCATTGCCAACAGAGTCAGCAACGAAGAATTGTTTAGTGACCACCCACAACTTGACGAATTCGTAGCCACGGCAAAGGCACGAGGACTATAAGGAGGAAGCTTCGATGTTGCCGGACAAACCAGTAAAAGTGATGGTAATTGGCGGTGGAGGTCGCGAACACGCGATTTGCTGGAAGTTGGCCCAGAGCCCTCTTGTAGAAAAAATGTACTGCGCGCCGGGAAATGGCGGCACTGCCACACTTGAAAAAACTGAAAATGTCGATATTAAAGTCGACGACTTTAAAGGCATCGAGCATTTCGCCAAAGAAAATGCGATAGACCTGCTAGTAATTGGGCCGGACAATCCGCTGGCAGACGGCATAGTAGACCATCTCGAGTCAGCCGGACTGCGCGTTTTTGGACCAAGAAAAGCAGGCGCACAGCTTGAGTCATCTAAAGCTTTCTCAAAAGACTTCATGGTGCAGCACCAAATTCCCACGGCTAGACATTGCACATTCGAGTCGCATGAAGATGCCTGCGATTTCGTCAGACACAACTCATGGGCTCGTGTCGTAAAAGTAGACGGACTCGCGCTGGGCAAAGGTGTATTCGTTTGCGACAATGAAACAGAAACACTCGATGCTCTGCAAATAATTTTCAGGCAAAATCGATTTGGTTTATCCGGAAGAAAAGTTGTAATCGAAGAACGTCTACTGGGCGAAGAAGTTTCACTGCTGATGTTCTGCGATGGAAAGAGCCTGGCACTAATGCCGGCATCGCAAGATCACAAACGCAGATATGAAGAAGACAAAGGACCCAACACCGGTGGAATGGGAGTTTACGCCCCGGTTGAATTGTACAGCCGCTGCAAAGACGTAATACAAGAAGAAGTCATAGCTCCACTTCAAAAAGCATTAGACTCAGGCAGCATAAAATTCAAAGGCATACTTTACGCCGGGCTGCTGATTGTTCGTGGTCACGAATGGAGCGAAGCTAGCAGAACGCCTTCTCGTTCAGAATTCAAACCGTACGTACTTGAGTTTAATGCTCGCTTCGGCGACCCAGAAACTCAAGTAATTTTGCCTTTGCTAGAAAGCGACTTGCTTCAAATTTTATGGTCATGCACAGATGGCAGTCTGGCTGAGCAAAAAATAGAGTGGTCTGAGAAATCAGCTTGCTGCGTAATTGCTTGCGCCGAAGCTTATCCGGAAGGCTCATCCAACGGCGAAGAAATAAAAATCGGCACAGTGAATAACGGCACAATTTTGTTCCACGCCGGCACAAAACTAGAGCAAGACAAACTCATCAGCGCAGGCGGCAGAGTCATCGGCGTGACTGCGCTCGGCGACAGCCTAAATCAAGCAATCGAACACGCATACGAAGGCATCAAATCAGTCTCATTCAAAGACATGGCATTCAGAAGAGACATCGGCAGGAGGGCATTATCGGGATGTCCATAAAGCTAGCCATTCTTGTCTCTGGACGTGGCTCTAATATGACTGCAATCATTGACGCTATCGAAGCGGGAAAGCTTGACGCGAAAGTAGCGGTAGTTTTTTCAAATAACCCCGAGGCCCAGGGGCTCGACACAGCAAAGTCGCGCGGAATACCAACCGCATCGCTTTCACATCGCGGAATGAAACGCCAGGAACACGAGCAAAGAGTTCTCGAATTATTGGCAAACTACGAATTCGATTATGTAGTCTTGGCCGGTTATATGCGTGTGCTTTCGGAAACTTTCTTGCAGGCAATGAAAGACGAAAGAGGATTTTTCAAAGTAATCAATATACATCCTTCATTGCTGCCAGCCTTCCCAGGTGCTCACGCATATGAGGAAGCATTCGACTACGGAGTGCGCGTTTCAGGCATAACTGTCCACCTTGTCGATGAGAAGGTTGACCACGGTCCGATTCTTGCGCAAGAAAGTTTTCCCCGCTATGAAAGCGACGACATAGAAACTTTCAAGTCACGTGGACTTGCCTTAGAACACAAACTTTTTCCTCAAGTACTTCAAGAAATTTCTAAAAACGGCATAAATTTCATTAGCCGCTGTGAACACGTTTCTCCTGCCACAAAAAATGTCCATGACAAAAGAGAGGCAACAGTCAAATGAATCTGGCAAGCAATCAGCTCAAAGACAAACAATCGCAAGAAGGTTCAAATCAGGTCATTTGTCTTGCAGTTGTGCCGAAGGCAGGTTTTAGAATTGACGCCGACATTGTGCAGTTTCCCATTTATTGGGTAAGCGGGCACTCAGCCATCACGCATGAAGGCTTTGCCGAATCGCACCTTTGCCTTGCTCTACAAGAAATATTGACAGACCCTTTACTGGAAGAAATTTGGTTTTCGCTAGGCGGCAAGCGCAAGAGTTGGATTGACCGATGGACTGAAGACGGATTTCGCTGGTATGCCGAACGCCAGTTCTTGCCGGGAGTCACAGACAATCTTGCACGCACGGTAGAAGAAGCGCTCCATCTAAAAGGTATAGACAAAAGCGTAACCGTAGCTTCTGGTACTGGTTTTCTTTTCGCGTATAAGAGCGAAGCTGACCAACAAGAAATTGAAGAACGCGGAACTTACACTTATTACCACCCGCTGACAGACCGCTTCAAAGTGCACGATATAAGCGGACTGTACAATCGCTATTTGCAATTTCCTGCGGTGCACTTGCCCGAAGTAACACCACCAACAGAAATTTCTCTCGATCTCAGCGACACCGAATTGATGTCGCTCAGCAAAGACAGATTACTGGCACTCAATTTGCAAGAGATGCAAGCAATTAAAAAGCATTTTGAGGATGCAAAACAAACAAGTGCACGAGCAAAAGAAGGCTTGCCTAAATGGCCTACTGATGTAGAGCTAGAGGTCATAGCCCAAACATGGTCAGAGCACTGCAAACACAAAATATTCAACGCACACATCAAACACATTGATCGAAGTCAAAAGGGTGCCCCGACATCTGAAATTAAGAGCCTGTACAAAACGTACATTCAAGGCCCGACTTATGAATTGATGAAAAAGCGCGATGATTTGCTTTCTGTTTTCGAAGACAACTCAGGCGTTGTTAGATGGAACGATGATTGGGCAGTTTGCTTCAAAGTAGAAACGCACAACTCGCCCTCTGCACTAGAACCTTATGGCGGCGCGCTAACAGGCATTCTCGGCGTCAACAGAGATGTACTGGGAACAGGACTTGGCGCAAAACCAATTTTCAACACTGACGTATTCTGCTTTGCATATCCTTCAGCATTGCTTGCCAGACGTCCCAAACTATTGCCACCAGAAACAATAGTGCAGGGAGTCCGCAAGGGCGTTCAAGATGGTGGCAACAAGAGCGGTATTCCCACTGTAAATGGCGCCATTTGTTTCAACAATGGGTTTAGAGCAAAGCCATTAGTCTTCTGCGGTACAGGCGGCATTTTGCCAACCAAAGTAGCCGGGCGTTCTGGCATTGAGAAACACACAGAAGCAGGCGACACCATCGTCATGGTTGGCGGCAAAGTCGGCAAAGATGGTATTCACGGCGCTACATTTTCATCAGAAGCTTTGCACGAAGGTTCACCCGTAACTGCTGTGCAAATCGGAGACCCATTTACACAAAAACGAGTTCTCGACTTCGTCCTTGAAGCACGCGATGCAAATTTGATAAGCGGCATCACAGACAACGGCGCAGGCGGTCTTTCATCTTCAGTTGGTGAGATGGCTCGCATCACAGGCGGCGCGTTGATGGAGCTAGACCACATTCCTCTCAAATATCCCGGTCTCAGTGACTATGAAATCGTCATATCTGAATCGCAAGAGCGCATGACTATTTCAACAAAGAATTTCGCCCAACTAAAAGAACTCGCAGACAAATTCAATGTTGATTGCACAGACGTAGGCAAATTCACAACTGATGGCTTGTTCAAAATAACAAGAGAATCAAAAGTTGTAGCTCTACTCGACCTCAACTTTCTGCATAAGGGTGTTCCCACGCTTGAATTAGAATCAGAATGGATTGAACCTGAAGTTGACGAAAACGTCGGCGAAGAAGTGACAGACCTCAAAGCACTTCTTTTGCAAATTTTGAGGCATCCTAATATATGCAGCAGAGAACAAGTAATCAGACAATACGACCATGAAGTACAGGGCGCAAGCGTAGTCAAACCACTGATGGGTCCAACTCAAAAAGGTGCTTGTGACGCCGCAGTCATAACACCAATCCTGGGTGAAAAAGAAGGACTGGCAGTTTCAAACGGACTTTGCCCTCAGCTAAGTGACTATGATCCCTATCTGATGGCTTTATGCGCAGTAGATGAGGCCATCCGCAATGCAGTGTGCGTTGGGGTAAATCCAGAATCACTAGTTTTACTAGACAACTTCTGCTGGCCTGACCCAGTTTATTCTGAAAGAAATGACAGAGGAAAAATAAAGCTGGCCCAGCTGGTTCTCTGCTGCCAGGCACTCGCCGACGCTGTTAGAGCATATGGGGCTCCGCTAATTTCAGGCAAAGACAGCATGAAGAATGACTTCGACGACGGAGTCGTGCGCCTCTCAATTCCACCTACATTATTGGTATCGGCCATGGGCAAAGTTGACGATATATCTAAAGCAATGACCATGGAGTTTAAGACAGAAGGCGACCTTATTTACTTGTTGAGCGCAGGCTCGCTGGGAATGACGGCTTCTGTCATTGCAGAGATACTTGAATGGGATGCAGCCTCTCTGCCGAATATCGACGTAATAAAAGCTGCGCAGATGTACAAAGAATTGCACAAAGCAATTGAAAATAACCTGGTCAAATCAACGCATGACCTGTCTGAGGGCGGGCTCGGTGTCGCGCTATCAGAAACTTGCATTGGCAGCGGACTTGGCGCAATGATTTTGACGCACAGAATGGCATCAGCAGCGGCCGCTTGTATAAAGGACTCAGACCCGTTAAAACGCGAAATGCTCACAAGGCTCGATTTCGCCTTATTTGCTGAAGGTCCTGCTCGAATTTTAGTTTCGATTGACCCGAAAGACCGTGAACCTTTTGAAGAAGCGATGAAAGGCTTTTCTTGTATAGAACTTGGACGAGTAATCGGCGAGCCAAAACTGCAATTCTTGAATGTAGACCAGAAGGAAGTATTTTCAGTACAAGTTAGCGAGTTATTAACCGCATGGGAAGCCATGCTACCGTTTGATCAGGAAGGCTAAGTGAGCAAAATGAAAGCAAAAGCATTGGTCATTTATGGCGATGGTATCAATTGTGAAAACGAAACTGCATACGCTTTAGAGCTTGCCGGGTTTAACACCGAAAAGCTGCATTGCATCGATGCTCTTAATTCGCCGACTAAACTGCAAGATGCACAAATGCTTGCATTCCCCGGCGGATTTTCATTCGGCGACGAAATCGCCAGTGGAAAAGTTCTCGCTATAAAACTAAGAGAAAAACTGCAAGACGCACTTCATTCATATGTAGACAAAGGCAATTTGGTCATTGGCATATGCAACGGTTTTCAAATTTTGGTTCAACTGGAGATATTGCCAGACTCAAGCAAGGGCGCGGCACGCTCAGTTTCACTTTGCCATAATTCAGGCGGCAAATTTATCAACAAATGGGTAAAACTCGATGTTGCAGAAGGCAGTCGATTCTTCAAAGGGCTGAACTCGATTCACCTCCCCATTAGACATGGCGAAGGCAAACTAACGCTTTCAAACGACTCTGAAGATGCCTTAGGCAGCACTATAAAGAAGCAGTCGCCTCTTCGTTATTCCGAAGACGTAAATGGCAGCTACGACAAAATCGCAGCACTAACAAACGCAACAGACAATGTGATGGGACTGATGCCCCACCCCGAAGCATTCGTAAGATGGAACCAGCACCCAAGCTGGGGACAGTTGAGATATGGCTCTACAAGCGGAGACCTGGGACTAAGCAATGACGTTTTGAATGAAACACCACACGGTTTGCAAATTCTAAAAAACGCAGCCGCAATGTTGAACTAAGGGAACGCGAAAGAAATGAAAAAAGAAACTTACGCATCATCAGGGGTTCAAATCGATAAAGCCGAGTCTTTTGTCGAACGCATAAAAACGGTGGCGCGCCGGCCGGCTCATGCAAAAATGTGGAAGGCTTGTGGGTCCTATGCTGCGGTTTATCCACAAACAGAAAATTTAGGAGTAGCTGTTACAACTGATGGAGTGGGCACAAAGCTTCTCGTTGCTAACGAGCTTGCGAAATACGACACAATTGGAATTGACCTCGTAGCAATGTGCGCAAATGATCTTATTTGCGTCGGCGCAACACCAACTTTATTTCTCGACTACTATGCCGTAGGGCATCTTGAAGATGAACTTTCAGACGGACTCATCCGTGGCATTGTAGAGGGATGCGACCGCGCCGGAATGATACTTGCCGGTGGTGAAACCGCAGAAATGCCTGGTCTCTACGAAAGAGGTCACTATGACCTGGCTGGTTTTGCTGTAGGTAGCGTGAGCAAAGCACATTTAATTACCGGTGATGCAATCAAAGCCGGACAAAAGCTAATTGGTGTTTCTTCCAGCGGTATTCATTCAAATGGTCTATCTCTGGCACGCAAAGTAGTGCCTAAAGATAGATGGCATCTGCTGATTGAACCGACAGCAATCTATGTTCTGCCTACAGTTTCTGCGTTGACAAAATTTAGCGACGGCATAAAAGGCATAGCCCACATAACCGGCGGAGGCTGGAGAAACCTTCTCCGAATGAATGACAGCGTTGGTTTTAGCATTAATGACCCAATGCCCGTGCCTGAAATATTCAACATCATTTCTAAGTCTGTCGAGCAGGAAGAGATGTACAAAACATTCAACATGGGAATGGGCCTGGCACTGGTTGTAGACGACTCTTGTTGCGAGGGTGTTATCAACGAATTTCATGCGGCTGGTTTCAAAGCCAAAGTTGTTGGCCAGACAAATTCAGAGCCAGGAACGATCAATATAAAAGGATTTGATTTTCAACTTAAGGATAAGCATTCATAAATAGTTTTTTGACCATCAGCATAAACCCAGTACTAGACAGGAGAATTAAAATGCCATCAGTGTTAGTGAGCGTATCGGACAAAAGCGGTCTTGAGAATTTCATCAGACGCTTAGAACGCTTCGACGAAATTCGTCTGATTGCCACCAGCAGCACGGCGAAGTTTCTTAGCGAAAAGGGCTTCAAGGTCACCAAGGTAGAAGACCTCACAAAATTCCCCGAAATCCTTTCGGGTCGCGTTAAAACATTACACCCCAAGGTTCTTGCAGGCATCCTTTCGCGTCCGTCAAAAGAAGATCGCGATTGCCTGGCCGAGCATGAAATTGAGGAAATCGACATTGTTGTCGTCAACCTCTATCCTTTCGAAAAGAAATTGCAAGAAAAACTAAACGAAGCAGAAATGGTAGAGCAAATTGATGTAGGCGGAGTAACATTGCTTCGCGCTGCTGCAAAAAACTTCGCTCGCGTTGCAGTTCTTTCAGACCCTTCACAGTACGACCTGGTAATCGAATCACTTGACGCATGCGGCGGCAAGTTCACTGAAGGTTTGCGCAAAGAATTGGCACAAGCAGCATTTTTGCGCACAGCTCAGTATGACTCAAGCATCTCTTCTTACCTTTCAAGAACGCTCACTGTAGATGGCTTGCAAGGACATATGCCTGAAACAATGCTGCTTCGCCTCGACAAAGTTCAAGACCTACGTTATGGCGAAAACCCACACCATGCGGCCGCCTGGTACGCTTCACCAGACAATGCAGCGCAGTACGATTTGCCTGTACCGGCATTCAAACAATTGCAAGGCAAAGACCTTTCGTCAAACAATATCACCGACATTTATGCGTTAACAAATGTGCTCAGAGCCATTAAGAACGAAGGCGCTTGCATCATCAAACACAACAATCCATCAGGTGTTGCCATCGGCAGCGACATGATGAAAGCATTCCAAAAAGCATACGATTGCGATCCAATTTCAGCCTTCGGTGGCATTTATGGTTTCACATCAGAAGTAAGCGAAGAGCTCGCCGCCAAAATCACAGAAAACTTTGTTGAAATAGTTTTGGCACCAGCATACGCACCAAAAGCATTGGAAGTTTTCGCCAAAAAGAAAAATCTGCGAGTACTGGAAGTGCCCAAAAAGCTTCTTGAAGAAACCCACACCTCGGCGCACTTCATCAAAGACCTGAGATATATGGGTGTAGTTGTTGAGAAAGAATTGGAAGCCCCTGTGGCAGCCGACACATTCCGCGTAGTGACGCAAGATGAGGAACTAGATCCTAAGCTTCTCAAAGATGTCGCATTCGCGTGGGGAGTGGTTCGCCACCTCACATCAAACGCCATCTTCGTAGTAAAAGATGGTTGTTCGTTAGGCTTCGGCATCGGGCAAACAAACCGCGTGCAGTCAGTCAAACATGCTCTCACACAAGCAGGCGCCGCTGCCAAAGGCGCTATCTTAGCCAGCGACGCTTTCTTCCCAGCAATCGACAATATCGAAGAAGCTGCTAAAGCCGGCATCAAAGTAATTGTCCAACCAGGCGGAAGCATCAAAGACGAAGACGTAATCAAAGCCTGCAATGCAGCCGGCATTACAATGCTCTTCACCGGACAACGCTGCTTCAGACACTAAAGACTCAACATGTTAATTGAAGAGATTGGTTTCCTCTGAGACCAATCTCTTCTCCTTTGAGGGTATATTTGAAGTGAACACGCTTCATCGAGGAATTCTTGACCCTATGCTAAAAACAGCATTGATATCTCTTGTGGATGAACTCAGCTCTATTGAGCAAGATCACGAGGAAATAGGAGATACTGATGTAAGGGAAGAAATGTTTGAGGCCATAAGCAAAACCTTTATCAGCGCAGAACCTGGATATGTTTTGCCGGACAGTTTTGGAATGTTTAGCGATGAAGGCAATCAGAAAGTAAAAGCTGCTATTTCGAAGTTTCTTTCTCACTCAGAGGTAAAGGATGCCGCGCTTGCACTGACGACCCCGCAAGAACGCTTGGACGCCTTTCAAGACCCAATAGAAACTGCCGCCGGACAAACGCAAGAAGAATATTTTGGCTATTGCGAGCAGCTATAAATCTGTAATTATGCCTTTTCTTGTTTTTTCGGGACATCCTTACCTAATAATGGCGGAGAGCTGGGGTCAACCTCGATTTGTAAGACGTATGGCCCGTTATGTGTAAGGCCGATTTTCATCGCAGGCTCAAGATCATCTAACCATAGCCCTTAGCCAGCAACACAGTGTCTATTCCGGTTATGTCTAAAGCCGGCACATTGTTAGCATCTAAGTACTGACCATATGATTTCAATATGTTGTACTCTTTGTTTCGACGAATGATAAACAGGATGTTGGCGTTCTCTTTTGCCGCATTCCAAAAAGCTTGAATTACGTATTGGGTCGCGCCATCTCCTTGCAATGATGTGACCTTGCGATTGCTGCCACCGTCACACACCCGTCACATAAGAATGTTAGCCTAATCTAAATAGCCAAATAACGAACTAACTAGAAGTGAACTTGCGTCCAACATTCCTAGACAGTTGCTTTTCATTGATCACCGCAAACTTTGGGGAACTTTAGGCATGAACTCGAAGAGGCTAATGCTAAATTCCATTTGTACCTCAAACGTGCAGCAGCTCTACATTAGATGGAGGGATAACTCACGTTAAGTGAAACTGTTTAAAAGAGAAAATTATGTTCCTCTATTAGAGTCTTGCATTATCGGCGCCGTAGCTGGGTTTTCTGCTGTTGTGCTGAGTGCAGGCGTTAGCTGGCTTGGGGCCTTGCGCGTTCACTTTTCCAATCTCTATTCATCACATTATGTTCTTCCACTTTTCGGATTTACTGGTGGACTCATTGCCGGCTTGCTGGTAGAACGGGTGGCGCCAGAAGCTTCTGGAAGCGGAATTCCACAAGTACGAGCTCGCCTCGACCGAATAGTTATGGCGCTTGACCTGCGAATAGCAATTGCTAAACTGCTGGGGGGAACTCTTGTTCTTGGCTCGGGATTCTTCCTGGGACGTGAAGGCCCTACAGTACAACTTGGGGCGGCGCTTGCTGCACCATTGGCACGATTGTTGCCCACCACTGCAGAACACAAACGCCAACTAATCGCAGCAGGAGCAGGCGCCGGCTTGACAGCAGCATTCAATGCTCCACTTGCGGGTATTACCTTTGTAACAGAGGAACTACTCAAGGAAATAAAACCCAGTACATTAGTTATAACAGTAATCGCATGCTCAGTTTCCTGTTTTGTCTTGAATGCTTATGCGCCGCCGCATTTGCATGCTGCTGCGGCGGCGCTTGCACCGGCTGTAAAATTCGCCCCAAAGGATGTGCCGTTCTATTTGCTTTTGGGCGTGATGGCCGGCTGCTTCGGAGCTGTCTTTAACCAGGCAATTTTAACTTCACTGAAATTCAATCGATATATCTTAAAAGTTCCAGTTGCACTTAGAGTCGCGCTTGCCGGGCTCATTACCGGAGCTATCATATCTACGCTACCCGAGAGTTTTCATAATTTCGCTGGAATGCGAGCTTTGATTACAGCAGGAGAGTCAAACTGGATTACAGTTATGGTGGCATTTCTGGAATTCTATTTGTTAACCTTAATTGCGTATGGCTCTGGTGCTCCCGGTGGTCTATTTGCGCCGTCACTTGCTATTGGATCTTCACTTGGATATTTGCTCGGTTATTTAGAGCTACTCCTGACTGGAAGCGGGTCTACAGCTGCGTTTGCCTTAGTCGGTATGGGGTGTTTCTTCAGCGCGGTGGCTAGAACGCCTCTGACTGCAATTGTAATTACATTCGAGCTAACAGGTAACTTCGCGATTTTGACGCCTCTGATGTTCACTAGCGTAATGAGTTCTGCAATAGCCGAGATGCTTTTTAAGGATGGGCTTTATGAGCATCTGATGCGATGGAACGGCATCAATCTACGCGGACCGTCTAGTGACAATTCTTTGAGCAAACTGAAAGCTCTAGATGTTATGCACACAAGCTTCCTTGCATTCTCAAGCAAAAGTTTAGTGAGTGAAATATTGTCCACATTTTCAGAGTCAGCCCAACACGGTTTCCTGGTAATCGAACGTGAGAAGCTGGTCGGAGTTGTGACGCAGACAGACCTGGTTAAACTGGAGCCTTTAAGCCACATGACAGTCAAAGAAATAATGACACCATATCCAGTAGCAATAAACATTCATGATTCACTTGAAGAAATTCTGTTCTTGTTTAGCCAATATAAATACACCTGGCTGCCCGTAACGGACCACGATAAACCAAAGGGTATCATATTGCAAAGTGACATCCTAAAAGCTATGTTTGCTGAGGAATTCAGAGTGAAAACCGAACAGCTGGATTCAGAAGCTCTTCACGAAAAATCTGCATCACACAGTGCGGCGGACCAGGGCATCGGCGAATTACAATTGCAAAAGAAAACTAGCGGAAGAAGTACAGAAGACTAATACAATCTTTGCTTGCCGTTTAAGAGTTACCCAGTTCTTTTGAAAGCGGCTTTAATTGACTGTAACTTCCATGCGCGCTTGTTACAGATTGAAGGCAAGCCGCCATCTTCAAGATTTTATCAATTATTTTCATATCTTCTCTACTTTTGCTGATGGACATTGAACTAAGCAACGCAGAATTAGGAATCAATGTAATGATCGAAATTTCAGACATGCGCAAGGCTCTGTTTTCTAACTCAGCTTGGCGCACCTGACGACGCCCGATTTTGTCTCTCGATATAGTTGCATGTGGTTGAAGACTCAGTACGCATTCCTCACCCGCTGCAATATTAAAATGGGCTTGGCCTAAGTACTGTCGCAATGACGAAAGTTTGGGTTCCCAAACATTCGTCACTTTTACTCTTTGCGAATTTACCTCAATCAAAGCAATCGTATCCTTTTCCATGCGCAAAAGAGTACCAGCTACCCGAACAACTGTTGGCTTTCTCGCGAAGATAAGAGCTTCACCATTGAGCAGACTTATCGAATCATTGCTAGAAATGAATTTCGCACCGCGGTGCTTCACCAGCGCCGTGGATGTACTTAGCGATATCAAGGCTTTTCTATTATCAGTGTTACTCAAACTCCGAAATGCAGGAGCTAAAGAGTTGAGTCTGTCTTCGCTGTTCTTGGTTTGACCTCCTAAGTGAACAAAGCGGACGATGCGATCTGTTGGAACTCCGGTGTTTACAAATAAAGGTTTAGACAAAACGGCGACGACAGAAGAATTTCTTGTAGCATTGGACAGAGATTCACCTTCGGGCGTAAATATAAGCGGAGGAGGCGGCGGCGCCAGAGTAGGACCAATCGCTGTAATTGAGGGAGGGTCAAAGCTGAGATGAGCAGTACCTGTTTGTTGTAAATAAACAACTCCACCCTGCAAAGTATATTTGTTACCGTTTGCGGGGTTTATTTCGGGCAAGACTGCAGAACTTGTATTTATGGCCTTCAATGTTGAGCCACCAGAACTGGTAAAATTCGGTGAATTGCCATCAAAAGGCACCGCAGGTCCAAGAATCAGTTGATTAGCATTAGACCGACTATCAATAAGACTCTGCAACGCAGCGTTAGCACCACCAGAAATACCACCGGCAAAAACGCCTAACGCCCCTCCAAAATAATTGGGCAAGACCTGCCCGCTAGTAGTTACAAAATGCCCTCCACCATCGCTTAGCTTGGCGACGGATACTAATTGAGAATTATCGCCGACGCTGATGTCTAAGCCACTACTTAGTGAAAGGTTCCCACCATAAGCTGTAAGGGTATCGGCAACTCCTACTTTAATAGCGCCCGATGCATTCAAGCTAAGATCGCCTGTATTTGCGGTTGTGGCCCCACCATGTGAACTGGCAGAAACATTATCGTTGATACTAATATTCTTGGCAAAAATCTGCACCGTGCCATTGCTAACAATGCTGCCTTCTGGCAAAACGTCCAAACTTTCAACAGTAGACTGCCCTGCATTTACCACCGTGGCAGATCCGCCGTTTCCGCCAATAGCAACATCACCCAGGACGGACTTTATCATGAGGTCCTTGAATGCATTCGTGGTACTGCCGGAAGAAAGCGTAATGTCTCCGCCAACGTTAATATTGATTGCTCCGCCTGTGGACGTAACAGAGCCACTATTGGAAAATCCTCCCATGGCCGAATTTGAACTGCGAAAATCGATTGCAAAAGGCACAGTAAGCGAGGTTCCCGGGGCAATATCAATATCTCCCGAGTTACTGCCGTCGCCAATTTTCAGCGCAGCGGCATTAATAACGCCAAGCCCGATAAGGTAGTTTGTATTCGGGGCGATACCTTGTGAATCAGCAATCACGATTGTATTGCTTGATGTGGAAGGCAGATAAACAACCATACCATCTCCCGCATCTATTGGGTTGTTGCCACTTAAAAGCAAACCATCAGAAGTAATGTTCACATTGTTGTTCATGTTTGTTCGAATTGCGCTTCCGGTTGGAACACTGAGAATTCCACCAGAGGACAACGTAATAGCAACACCTCCAGGACCACTAACATTACCATTTAGAGTGACACTGCCTGTATCTGAATACATTACTTGACCGAGTCCACTTGCACCGGCATCTATATTGATGAAAGTCGGACTGCCCGCATTAGTATTAGCCAGAATAATGTTTGAATTATTTGTCGTCGCATAAGCATTTATGTTGCGGGCAGAAGTGACAAAAGGTA
Organism: uncultured Candidatus Obscuribacterales bacterium; assembly: GCA_964546815.1. Taxonomy (GTDB): domain Bacteria; phylum Cyanobacteriota; class Vampirovibrionia; order Obscuribacterales; family Obscuribacteraceae; genus JAIEPM01. Next base: position 45,836 of record CAZJLR010000006.1, read on the forward strand.
AGGCCAGCTCACCTATTGAGCCGGTATTACTAAGCAATGATACAGAGCCGGCATTAATACTGCCTGAAGCAGCAGTTTTGATGTCACCATCCACATTTACTGCAACCTCGTGAAGACCAGCGTTTACGATGCCGCTGTTAGTAAAAACACCTCCACCACCGGCACTCGTGAGAAATGTAAGATTTGAGTTGGCTGGATAGACACCCGCAGCAATTGAAATATTGCCGCTGAAATTCGCAGCATCTCCAATTTGTATCTCCTTAGCAAAAATGTTGGCAAATCCAGGCAGAAATGCCGAAGCGCCTCCGACACTCAAATTCTTGCTACTAGTTACGGGAACAAGAAGCACGCTTCCAGCTATGTTACCGGCATCAATTGTTCCGACCAACGCAATCGCATCTGCAGTGATATTTATTTTCGCATTATTCGAGTTAATCGAAGACGAAAGCGGAACACCAAGTACGCCTCCGGCCCCTGTAGTCAAAGTTACGCCATTTGCTCCATGCACTGCACCATTCAAGGTAATACTATCACCAGCGCCGGTCTCAACCAGAGATACAGTTCCTAATTGAGCATCAGCAGAGAAGTTGACATTGCCACCATTTAGTAGGTCAATATTTCCAGTCGAAGCGATTGCACTCAAAGTACTAGTATTTGTGTTGAATGCATTGACTGCACCAATTGAGCCAGTAGAGCTGCTGAGCTTTACCAGGTCGGCTGTAATTGCTGCCCCAGCGCTATTGCTAATCGATGAACCAACATCAATCACCACACTTTTTCCCGCCCCAAGAACAGTTCCAGTGTTGTTAAATCCGCCTGTTTTGCTGTACAAACTCAGATTTGAATTCACCATAAGAACGCCGACGATTGAAATGTTTCCTGCGTAGGTACTGTTATTTCCAATCGTTACATTGTCAGCGGTGATGTTAGCCAGCCCAGGCAGATAAGAACCAGTGCCGCCGATGACAATGTCTTTATTGAAAGTTGATGTTTGAATGATAACAGTTCCACTGGCAGGTCCTGCGTTAATGTCACCGTCAATGAAGAGCCGGTCGGCTGTCAGCGTTATTTGGCCATCAGTTGCATTGATAGTATTAGGACTTGCAAGTGATATTGAACCACCCACGCCCGAGGTTATTTCAACCGCGCCAGGTCCAACAACGTTTGCTGTCAGGGTGACACCACTATTGAGGCTTGAAGTTGCCACCAGCACAGTTCCCGCTGGCGCGGTAGCCTTTGTATCAGCTGACAGAGCAATGCTGCCTTGTCCAGCTGTCAGCGAAACGTTATTAACACCAGTTATCGTTGCCCCTGCGCTTTGCGAGATGCCACCATTGCTGGCTAGTAAGCTCACATCATTTCCCGAGAGCGCTCCGGCTACATTCAGTGATTCGCCTGCACCATTCAATGTTATCTGCAGGTTTCCTGTATTTGAGCTGCTTGCATTCAGTGCAACCACGCCAGCCCCGCCTGTTGCACTGTCTGTTATTTGCACATTTCCATTTGCTGTTGCTGTCACTGACGTGGCGTTTGTATCAGATATCAGGACCGCACCGCTTCCACCTTTTACATTCAACGATGGAGTAGCTATTGTCCCCCCAGTTGAGCTCACTCCGGTGCTTCCATCCAATGTGATTGAAGCGTTCGCTGTCAATCCTGCGCTACTCAAATTAATATTGCTTCCTGTCGACTTCAGCAATATGTTGTCCGATGTGATATTGCTCAGTCCGGCATCTGTTATTCCGGCTGACGAAACTATCGACACCGTTCCGCCAGCTGCTGTCGTACTCGTTGCAGCTCCCAGGGATATGGCACCAGCACTTGCTGTTAGCGAGACGTTGTTTGCCCCGGTTATTGTCGCACCTGAGCCCTGCGTGATGTTTCCAGCACCTGCGGTTAGCGAAGCATTGTTCTGCGCGTTTATCGTTGCGCCAGCGCTTTGCGAGATGCCACCATTACTGGCTAGTAAGCTCACATCATTTCCCGAGAGCGCTCCGGCTACATTCAGTGATT
>CAZJLR010000006.1:47948-121897 GCA_964546815.1 uncultured Candidatus Obscuribacterales bacterium
CATCTGTTATTCCGGCTGACGAAACTATCGACACCGTTCCGCCAGCTGCTGTCGTTTGAACTGGTGCCGCCAGAGATACACTTCCCGAAGCCGACACTAGCGAGACGCTGTTGCTACCAGAAATCAAAGCACCGACACCCTGTGTGACGTCACCGTTACTAGCGTTAACCACTATCGCGTCAGTGCTGCTTATGCCAGTTTGAACAACAACATCTTTACCCGCAACCAAAACATCGCCGCCGAAGCTAAGATTTGCGGGTGAGCTCACGGCCTTCAAAATTACACCATTGGTGGCTCCTGTACTGGAAATCGTGTATTTACCACTTCCACTGAATGCGGCAGTTCCAGCTCCACCCAAAATGTTCAAAGTAAACGAACTGGCACTTACGGGCTGAAAACTAACATTTGCATTGTCGGTGATTGCCTGCGTAGTCCCAGCTGAAAGATTTAGCTGGCTCGCTGCATACCTTATCGCTGATAAAGAGGTCGTAGCGCCTCCGAGATCAAAAACGTTCGAACCTGAGATATTCAAGACGCCACTCCCACCGGAGCCGGCTTGCACCAGGATGGAGTTAGCAGGATCGCTCGAGGTCACCCTGTAGACACCTGAGCCACTTAAATTGAGCGAACTGGAAACGCCCAAAATATTTTCTAGAACAATTGCCCCTCCGTTAGCCGTCGATTGCAATAAGCCACTGTTGATTATGGTAGGGGAGTTCACAACAATTTTTTTGGTCGACAACACTGAAGGAGTACTGCCGTTGTCCAAAATTACTACAGAAGAAGCTCCGTTATTGTTCGAAATATCAACATCACCGCTGCTGCTATCAATTTGATTCACCACTAAAGTGTTTGAAGCCGAGCGAGGATTGAGGCTAACAGTAGTGCCATTTGCGTTTACTCGCCCTGTTAGAGTTCCATTCCCCAAAGCGGAGCCACTAAGGGATACAGATGAGTTTAGATTGAGCGCAGCGCCTCCTGCACCGGCTACATTAAGGTTAATGCTGCCTACACTGCCTCCTGCGGCAGAAATTTTGGCAGAAGTCGAGTTTAGAGTAATATTAGTTGCTGTACCCAAACTGTTCCAGAGCTGAATTGTTCCTCCGCTACCACTAGCTGCACCATCCGCAATAATGTTGCCAGAGACGCCGCTAGATGAAGGCGTTGCACCTATCACAAAATCAGACAAACTTGAATCTGCATATTTAATACTGATTGTCCCACCACTAGCGGAACCAGCACCGAGAGCAGAAAGAGTGCCTCCGATTTGAGTGACCGCAGTGCTCTTTGAATCATTTACAATCGATATTTTTCCACCTTGTCCCCCACTCGAAGCAGCGTTGACCGCAATCCCCCCGCTACCGACAATCATTCCACCGGATGAACTCAGCAACACGCTGCCACCGTTTCCTGTAGCAGTCGCGTTCGTGCCGGCTTTGGCAGCAATCTGTCCACTTAATAGATTCAAGCTTCCATTTGAAGAGAGCGAAATGGTGCCACCATTGAGATTTGTCGATTTTGTTGTGCTGGCATTCGACTGCAGGAAAATTTGGGGGTCTAAACTCAAAGCATTACCAACCCCCGTTTGACTAATGCTTATGATGCCACCGCTACCGGTACCAGATGCCGCCGCATTTGCTGACCATGTTCGATTTGTCGAAGCAGAAAAAAGCAAAGTGTCACCAGAAAGGCTAAGAACACCTCCATTACCAGTGCCTTTTCCATTTTCCGCAAGAGTAAGATTGTTTGCAACACTAATAGTGCCACCACTATTAGCGGCAGAAGTAAGATACAGCTGACCACCGTTGCCGTTAGCACCGCGAGCATCAGCTAGCACAGCAGATGTGCTTAACAACGAAATTGTATTTGCGCCACCGCTGTAAACCGAAAGAAAACCACCATCACCTCCGCCAGTTCCGCTCCGAGCGCTCAGGCGGAAAGTCGATGCGCCACTTGTGTTCAAAATCAATCCAGAGGACTGAGCAGAAAGACTTAAGACTCCGCCACCTCCATTGCCTGAACCGTTCGCACTAATGGTTCTATTGCTTCCATCTGTCAAGTTTCCACCGGACAAGCGTATTTCTCCACCACTAAAATTGGCCGCAGCCGCGTTATTGCTAAGGTTTCCATTTAAGGTGATTGTTGCCGGGGTAGAAATATCTATCACACTAGTCGAAGCTGACAGCGATGGCAGAGTTGGCGGAATACCCAAAGCTGTGCCCTGAGGAGGAAGTGCCAAAACATTATTGACATAATTTCTAGTGCTTATAGCCGAAATACTAATGTTGCCACCACCAACAATGCTAACGTTTGAACTGGAATTTATGGTACTTGCTAACGTAATAGCACCGGCCTTCAACCCGCCTACCAAATCTGGAATTGGGTCGCCAGAAATGATGGCGCCGTTTAGTACTTGCACTGTTTGACCCGAACCACAATCGGCGGCATAAATAGACACGTTTCCAGCAGCTGAACTACCGGTTCCGGCGGTTGACATTGATATGGTGCCCAGATTTTGAATGGCTGTTCCAGTGGCGGCACTGGCAATTACAAGTATATTGCCGTTGTTGGAGGCGCTATTTCCTTTAGCTTGCAGACCGCCATTTCGCAAATTGATCGTTCCGGTACCTGGGGCACTCCCGGCCAGGGCGATTAGGGTGATGTCACCTGCCTTGCCAGTTGAATTGTTAGTACGAATGCCATTTCGTAATCGGCCACTAAATATGATGCTTCCGCCACCAGTTGTACTATTAGCCGTTGTTGTGAATGAAACGGGCGTGCTTGTATTGTTGCTTACATTGGCAGTGATACCACTAACGCCAGCAGCAAGAAGAACAGAACCACCATTGCTTGATGTTAAACCAAACGTGCTTCCAGTGTTGGTATCTGTGATATTTCCACCAGCAATAATGGCTATATTAGGGTTAGCACCACTTGTCGTAAAGCTCTGAGAAATGGTGATGGAGCCGTTTGCATTTGAATATGTTGGATCGCCCGTCAAGATTTGATTTCCTAAGAACAGGTCTCCAGATTCCACAGCGACGTGAGCACTTGACCCGCGCATGTTAATGGGTCCGGCAATTTGTTCAACGTTAACGGACATGTCTTTGCCAAAAAGATTTACAGAATCGTGCACATCAATGCGACCACCTGAGACATCAACGTTACCACCCTCACTACCGGGCAAGCCACTTCCGATGTTGAGCACACCTCCTTGAAGAACTTTGCTTACAGGATCCACGACACCTAAAGCTCGAATAACTCCGCCGAAATTCAGCAAATCTAAATTACTTTGTTGACTTAATGCAGCAATGTTTATCGTATTGAGAGCTTGTATCAGACCCGAATTGGTGATGCTACTGTTTTCAGTGATTAGATTGATATTTTGTGCAGACATAACAGCTTGGACGTTGTTGGTGCTAAGGTTGGAAATCTGTCCGGCGCTTATATTTAAGGTGCCAGAACTGGTAATTGCACCCATATTCACAACACTGTTTTGAGCATTAATGGTGAGCCCAGCTGAAGAAAAAAGCGAAGCAGGGTAACTCATTCCCGCAGGCAGATTGGTGCTAAGTACACCAGTGGAAGCAACAAGCAAACTGCCCACGTTAAGCACAGTCATAAGACCCGATAATGTCTGCAAACCATTGACGGTACCCAAAACTTTCAAGTTACCCGTTACATTTAATGGCGAAGAATTGTTGAAACCGATGGCGTTGACCGCTACGTTTGCCGGCACAAGAAGCGAAGTCAGCGTATTCGTATACGATGGGCGCAAGTTGGCAAAACCCGCAATCGCTTGGCCCTGCTCTGAAATGACCAGAGTTTGATGCCCTGTATGCAAGACCTGCTGAACGGCAATGTATTGCGCAGGCGTCAAGTACTGACCTGGTACCACAAGAGCATTTTGCCCCCCCAGCACAGCTCCGCTTGAGCTCAATGATCCACCAATAAGAATCTCTACCGGACTATTTATATTAGTTTGCATTGAAGCAAAGCTTGAGGATAAATCGACTGAACCGACAAGGCCACGAACACTCGAATTTGCCCTGCTGCTAATGCTTGCAGCGCTGTTATTGCCAGCAGAGTTGTTACTATTTGCCACACTCAATTGGGCACAAGGTGCAGATTGAATACAAAGTGCAAATTGCTCAATTGAAACAAAGGCGCACAAAAGTAGTTGAAAGCTTCTTCTAACAGTACTTTGGGATAGAAGAACGGACTTTTGCAACCGAGCATTCTTTGCAGTACGCATACTAGTCCTCTCACTACAGATGCCAGGCTGCATTAATTTGAAATCGCCCGAACACTTCTTGCTGCAGAGGCGTTCGCAAAGTTGCAAAAATATGGCACCCCACTAAATTTTAGCCAACAGGTATTTCATGAGTATTTCAACGAGCAGATTATCAGCGCAAGCCGGGCAAATTGCAAAACACAAAGCAGACATTATTGAAAGAAAGCTCTAACTCATGAGTTCGTCAATGACGAGCCTTAGAGCGTCGTAGTCACACTTGCCATCGCAACAATAGTCTTCCAAACTGATGTATTTGTCCGCGCCCCTCATTAAACTGAGCTTGGACATCAACGCGTCAAGCCTAGAAGTGTATTTGTTCACCCGTCCGCAAAAACAAACAAACGGAATTTGACAAAAACGGGGATTTTCTTTAACGTTTTCCAGAAATTCAAATACACTTCCAGATTCTAAATGAACTCTAGAAATTATCAAATCGACATGCTCCGACTGTAACACAGATAGAGCCGACTCAACCCTTGGAACAACCAAAAGCTCATGATAGCCCTCGAGACTTTTACGCAGCGCGAAAAATGCGCCAGGCTCATCTTGCAAAATTAGTATTTTCATGAAACCTTAGCACCATCTACAATATCAGTATCCAATCTAATCTATAAACAACTGCCAACAAGCTACAGCCAAGATAAGCTACCCAATGGCTCTAACATAAGCAGACTTCGGATTGAATCGAATCACAGATCGATTAAATGCCGAGATAGTACGCATAGCCCTCATTCTCACGTAGGAATTTTCGTCTTCAGTTAGAATTTGCAAAATTCCTAGAGGTAGATAATGCGTTTCCGCCAGGGCATAACGAAGATCAACGCTCTCGTCCATGACCAAACAATTCAGAACATCTGCCGATGTTGCCCTGTTCAAACCGACCGCAATTCGAATATCAACACACTCGTCTTTGGACAGAGCAGCCAAAATACGCTGAGGAGCTTTTTCATTTTCGGCCACCCTCCTCCGAACATTTTCAAACTCGCTGCGCGATAGCAGCTCTAAATCACCAGGACGGACAGTTTCTGAGCCTGCCGCAATATAGTCACTACAAATCATTTCCTTCAAAGCCTCCTAAATTAAGACTGATTGCTCACGCGCTTCCACGCATCCACATTTTCATTCTTACACATCCACTACCTCCGCCCCTACCTCTTTCGAGTTACCAGCCCCAGAAAAGAAGAGCTGTGAATCATATGCAGATTCTTAATATGCATAGAGACTTTGCGCCCAAACATGTATACTAACTCTTCAGAGGTACAACAATGAAGCACACTACAATACCTAACACAAGAAAAATCAAAGTGCTTATAGCAGAAGACAAAGAGGTCTTTCGGCAAGGATTAAAGCACATAATCAGTGCAATTCCAGAATGCCAGGTAATTGCTGAAACGATGGACGGTCCAACTACGATTGTGCGCGCGCTCTCGCTGCATCCAAACCTCGTTCTGCTTCGAGAAGATTTACCTTTGCTCGACGGCATCAAAACAAGCAAGCAGATCAAAAAACGCCTTCCTGACGTGAAAATAATTATGCTATTAGCTGAGGCAAGCGATTTTTTCAAAGCCACCGAATCTGGTGCGGACGGCTATATCATGAGGGAAACCCCCGAACATTTAATAGACTCCGCAATCCAAACCATTATCGCAGGGGGTGCCTGGATCGGCCCCCTGGTGGCTAATTACATCTTGCGCGACGGACTGCCGGTTCTACAGCGAGCTTCAGTTGATAGTATAGAGCTACCAGGACTAAAATTTCTAACCCAACGAGAACTGGACGTGCTTCGTCTGGTAGTCAAAGGAATGAGCAATCGAAAAATAGGCGAATCACTAGGACTAGAAATGGAAACGATAAAAGTTCACGTGCGCAACATACTCAAGAAGTTAGAATTGAGCGGACGCGCACAAGTCATCTCGGCGGTACTAAGCGCCGGGCGAGCAATCTAAATGCAAGAGATTGCCCAATATCCGAACGACTATAAAACTATCTGGCCAATCGAATCTTGTGGCGGTCTTTAGGTTCATGGAACGGCACAAGCGAACCTCCACGACCAGTGAATGAAAGTTCACGCCACCACGATTGCAAATCATTTGCATTGAGACGAGCTTTCATTTCACTCAATCTCGACAAACGTTCAGCTCTCGACATTGCCATAGCCACATCGAGCGACCGCACGATGCCATCTGGATCATCCACATTAACAGCCAGCGCAGAGTCGCGAAACTCATGCCAGACTCCTGCACCCGGAGACAAGAGCAGAACGCCTTCCTCCGAACACGCCGCAAATTCCTTTGCCGTTAGATTCAACCCATCTCTTAGCGGTGTAATTAACATAGCAGAAGCATGCTTGTATAGACAGGCTAACTCTTTGGCACTCATGGTGGTGTCAACAAGCCTGACAGGGCACCAATTCTCATTACCCCAACGGGCGTTAATTTCAGCCGCTTTAGCCCGACACACTTGCCAATACGAATCGAAGGCAGATAGACCAACTCTAGTAGCTTGACACACTTGAACAAAAGTGAGCTTGCCCAGCTGTTCTTTGTGAGATGCAAAATACCGATCAATTCCATCAAGTCGAGGCGAAACTCCCTTTGTGTAGTCGGCACGGTCTACCGATAGTACATACGGGGTAGCAAGAAAATCTGCGAATTTAGGATCCTTCAAAACACTGGTGCTTTGCATTGCCAACCCGCGCCAATAATCGCCGTCAATTCCCAGTGGCAAAGCAACAACTTCAGAACTCCGCCCCGGCTCATACGAGTGAAAGACACGTTTGCGCACGAAGTCCACCTGATAACCGGATAGGTGAGAAGAAACGAAACGCAAGAAATTATCTGCGTATTCCTGGGTATGAAACCCTATACGGTGCGCACCAAGCATCCCCTCCGCAAATTCTGCAAGAAACGGTGCAAAAACAGCGCTTACGGAAGTCGGCCAGGGAATGTGCCAGAAGAAAATTATTTCAAGCTCCGGAAATCCACCAAGCAATGCAGCCGACAAAGCAAGCTGATAGTCATTTATAAAACACTGCCCAGATTTACTCAATTGCGACGAACGAGAAATATTTCTTGCAAAACGCATATTGAACTGATGATATCCTGAACGGTCGTCCCGATTTAGAACAACATGCCCAGGAAGATCGTGTACTAAAGGCCACAAGAAATTATTGCAATATCTATAATGAGCAGAACTTAGCTCGTCGGAAAACAGGCTAACTTGCCTGGATGGAGCTCTTAGATTGTCTCTTGTTTCAAGAGCAGCATCACCAAAATACCACCACTGGTTATAACTATTGCTCGACGCATCCAAGAGTTTTGCAAGAGTTCCGGAAACTCCACCGGCAGTATCAGGTCCTCTGTACGATAATATGTTCATAAAAGTCCTTCCGGCTCCCGATCTGAAGCCGTTCTGATAAAACTCTTGCATTCGATTTTTACTATATCTCTCTAAAATTTCGCGAGTGTTTCATAAAAACACATGACAGACGAGGCACCACGATAAACCCTAACTGCGGCATCTAGCTCAGCCATAACTGTAAAAATGCTAACGCTATTTCCTGAAGACGGTTATCCAGAGCATTAGAACGAGAGTCGTCAGCCCGGCAATAATTGCCAAGAAAATATTGTCGGAGAAATGTATAATAAGCATTTCTAGTATTTCAGCCAGCACTGCACTTACAATAAATCCAAGCACAATGTTTCCCGAGCTATTCTTGTAAAATTCAAATACGGATCGCCTTGCCACGACCAACACCTTTGAAGACAAAACAGTGCACCTGAATAGACCCTGAAATTCCGAGTTTAGGCGATGAATGTTTCACCAATCTTTCAAGAACAGAATGTGACTCCACGCGCAATCTCAAACAGGAAACCAAATGAAGATTCTACTTGCGGAAGATGACCAATTTCTTTCTGATGGGCTTGCCATGATTTTGAGAGACTCTGGGTATACGGTTGATGTTGCTGCCAATGGCATCGAAACTGACATAGCTGTCGCCGTGCACGGGTACGACCTCCTTATCTTAGACCTGGGCCTTCCGCAAATGGATGGACTTGAGATTTTGAAAAGAATGCGTAAGCGTGGACAGAATTTACCGGTACTCGTTCTTACAGCCAGAGACAGACTTGAAGATATGGTTCAAGGGCTCGATCTCGGTGCAAATGACTACATGACCAAACCATTCCAAATTCCTGAATTAGAAGCACGCATTCGAGCACTTTTGAGAAAAGACCATTGGGCAAATCGTTCGATTATTGAATTCGGTACTCTCTGCTTCAACACAGTAACCCGCCTGGTGACTATTAACGGCGAAGCCACAGAACTTACAGCTAGGGAACTTGCAGTATTGGAAATTTTACTACAACGAACAGACACCCCTATTGGCAAAGAACGAATCGCCGATCTCTTATCTAGCTGGGACGAAGAGCTTACATACAACGCAGTAGGCATAATCGTTCACAGACTTAGAAAGAAGCTCGAAAGCGCCAGTATTACAATAAAATCACTGAGAGGTCTTGGCTATCGACTCGAAAAAGATTCCTGAAAAATCCATTCGAAAGCAGCTTTTATGTTGGCTACTATCACCACTTTGCGCACTCTGGTTAATCAGTACAGTTGTGGCATATTACCTTTCAGCAGGTTTTGCAAATGATGCCTATGATCGAGAGTTGCTAAATTCCGCCGATTCCGTCGCAGCAAGACTCCGGTCTGACGGCAAAAAGATTTGGGTAGACCTACCGCCTGCAGCCCAGGCAATTCTTCGACACAACGACAAAGAAAAATTCTATTATCAAGTAATCAGGGAAGACGGCACACGAGTCTCAGGCGACATCGTCTTACCAGGACCATTTCCAAAACTAGAATCACGAGAACCTGTGTTCCGCTATGCCAGACTCGAAGGGCAAGACGTTCGCGTAACAAGAATTAGAGTTGAAGTACCTAACATTCCCGAACAAACAGTTCTAGTGCAAGCTGCAGAAACATTAAACAGCCGTCGCCTGCTAACAGAACAAATACTTCTAAGTATAGTTGTGCCGCAAATTCTTCTTATTGTATTAGGCGCGCTTGCTGTCACACTTGGCATAGACCGGGGACTGGAACCGCACGCAAAACTAGAGAAGGCTCTTGCGAAGCGCTCACGGTATGACCTGACCCCGGTTTCAATTGAAGATGTACCCAAAGAAATCTACCCGCTGGTACTGGCAATTAACGACTTATTGAGCAGACTACAGCGAGACATCGATGCACAACATAGGTTTGTAGCAAATGCGGCACATCAACTGCGTACGCCAGTTGCCGGACTCAAGACTTATATTTATGCAGCCAAGCTTATTCCAAGCGCAGCGCGACTTAGCGATCTCCTTGAAAAAATCGACACTGGCAGTGAGCGAATTTCCAGACTCACCAGCAAACTGCTGGCACTTGCTAGAGCCGAGCCAGGCAATACCGCCAGAAAATTTGAAATTGTAGATTTAAATTTCATTGTTTCTGAAACCACTACCGAACTCTGTACAGAAGCACTGGCCAAAGAAATTGAATTGAAATTCGAAGGCACAAATACAGACGCTCTTATAAAAGGCGATTCTTCAGACTTGACTGAACTGACGGCAAATCTTGTCGAAAACGCAGTTTTATATACACAAAGGCGGGGTCGAGTTAATGTCCGCGTGACGAACATTGATGAAGTAATACTCTCAATCGAGGATAACGGCCCAGGCATTCCGGAAAAAGAGCAAGAACTAGTTTTCGAGAGATTTTATCGAATTCTAGGCACAGAAGCCTCAGGAAGCGGATTAGGACTGGCGATTGTCAAGGAAATTGCCAACGCACACTTTGCAAAGGTCTTGATAGAACCAGGCGCGAAAGGCACAGGCACAAAAGTAAGCGTAATCTTTCCAAAGCCATCTAATGTCCCCGATTGAAATTTTCGTGAAATACTGGCTTGTTAAGCTAACTAATAGGTGATTCCTGAAGGGTGCCTTGTATCCGTTCTCCTCTTCAACCACTCAAGGCTTGACACCGAGGCTTAGAAGGAATCACCTAATTTTAACAATATGCGCGAACATAGCAAGGCAAAGGTGTGCGTGCAGATTTTCTGCAATTGTCCCGCAGGCACGAGGGGAATGGCGGCAAATCTGATACCGCAGTCAAGAAATAATGCAACCGAGCACACAATTCGAATACGAAGTAGATTCTAGACCTTTGTGCCAAGGAATGCCTTTCGTCCTGACTGATGCAGCTCATCCAAGGCTGGTTCTCAAATATAGCGATAAGTTTCTTGTGCTAAACAGGGAAGCATATATACCCGCTTGCAGCACACTTGGAATGGGCTACTATCAGGGCGACACCAGGTTTTTGAGCCAGTGGGAAATCTTGGTTGATGAAACTGAGTTGTCTTTGCTGTCCTTTGACGTCGAGAAAGGCTATGCTGGCAATTTCCTTTATACAAACCCTCAAACACAAAAAATAGCGCAACAAAAACTGATGGTAAACAGACAATTAATCTTGTCTGATTGTCTGCACGAAAAGCTGAGTATTGAGAATTTTTCAAACGATGAAATTTCGATTGAGCTTTCAATAAAGTTCAGTTCGGACTTTGCAGACATGTTTGAGGTCAGGGGACTAAACAGACCCTCAAGGGGTCAGCGAATGCTTCCTCGCCTTGATGCCAAATTAAACAAGCTATTTCTGGCATACATGGGCTTAGATAACTGCCTTCTTGAGACCATAATAGAGTTTTTGAACCGCGGCCCAGACGCGGTTATCGACGGCGCAGCAAAATTCCAATTAGTTTTGCCACCGCGAACCCCTGTCGACTTGGAAATAAAAATAGACACTTGCATGAATGGCATTTCTTCAAAACAAAACTTAGAAGAAACATGCTTTGCCGACTTACTTGCAAACGCAGATTACAAATACAATCTCTGGAAAGAGAGTTTCGCTCAAATAAATTGCGAACACGAACTTGTGAATTTCTCGATAATGCAAGGACTGAGAGATTTCTATATATTGCGACAAGCGACTCCTAATGGCGTTGCGCTGGCAGCAGGCATCCCCTGGTATTGTGCTGCTTTCGGCCGAGACAGCGCAATTGCAGGGCTGCAAATCCTGCCATACATGCCAGAGTTGAGCAGAGAATGCATTGAACTTTTAGCGGCATACCAGGGACGCGTGGTCAATGAGTTTAAAGCAGAAAGACCAGGCAAAATTATGCACGAATTGCGCCTTGGAGAACTCGCTCGACTGGAACAGATACCACACACGCCTTATTACGGTAGCGTTGATGCTACAGCGTTGTGGCTTATCTTGTTTGCTAAATACATTGATTGGACTGCTGATTTTGAATTTGCGCGCACACATTGGCCCCAAGTTCTCGCAGCCTTGAGCTGGCTAGACAGTGCCAGCGAAAACGGATTTATTACATATATTCGCGAAAGTCCTGAAGGACTAGAAAATCAGGGCTGGAAGGACTCTGGCGATTCAATTTGCCATGTTGACGGCAGCCTTGCCAAACCTCCAATCGCATTGAGCGAAGCGCAAGGATATCTCTATGCCGCTCAATTGTCTATCGCAAAAGTTGCCGAACTATTAGATACGCCTGCATTAGCAACTGCCTTACAAGAAAAATCAGCAAAGCTGAAAGCCAGATTTATTAGCGAGTTCTGGATGCCCACAGAAAACTTCCCGGCACTGGCACTTGACGGTGATTCTCAACAGGTACGCTCTATAAGCTCAAATGCCGGCCATTGTATTTGGACTGGCATATTAGATGGCGAAAAAGCGCATCTTACTGCAGACCGATTACTTAAACAAGAAATGAATTCTGGCTGGGGAATCAGAACATTATCTACACAATCAGCAAACTATAACCCAATTAGTTATCACAACGGTTCTGTATGGCCACACGATAACGCAATTTTGCTGGAAGGTCTGCGAAACATCGGGCGCATAAAGGAAGGGCACAAAATTATGAGATCACTTTTGTCCGTCTCTCAGCACCAACAAGATTTTCGACTACCTGAATTATTCTGCGGTTTTGAACGCACAGACTGGAACAAACCAGTTGATTATCCGACTGCCTGTTCTCCCCAGGCCTGGTCAGCTGGCACCATCTTTCAAATGCTCTCAGCATGCATCAACTTCCAAGCTGATGCAAAAAATAAAACGCTGAAAATTGTAGAACCGTGCTTACCCGATTGGCTTGGAGGTCTAACGATTCGAAATCTTAAAATTGGACAATCAGAGCTTGATATAGCCTTTGAAGCCGCAAATGAGAATACCTATTGCAAGATTCTCAGAAAAGCGGGGCGGCTCCGCGTGATTATAGAAACCTAGCAGCACACAGGAAAACAAAAATGCGTATTGCACAAATTGCTCCTCTTACAGAAAGAGTTCCTCCAGTTGGTTATGGTGGCACCGAACTTGTAATCAGCCTCTTAACGGAGGAACTTTCTAGACGAGGGCATGAAGTCACATTATTTGCGACGAGTGATTCCCAAACAGAAGCACGGCTCGTGTCGGCGGCAACGAGAGGACTTCGCCAATCGGGAATTGCCCAAAGACGCTGGGCTGCCTATGAAATGAAATCGCTCATTAGATTGGAAAAAATGCAAGATGACTTCGACATTGTGCACAATCACGCTGGATATTTGGCACTGCCATTCTTGCGCAATTTGAGCCGCAAATCAGTAACAACCCTGCATAATCCTGTTAAAGAATATTGCAGCGAAATTTTTCTTGCATACAAAGACCTGCCATTCGTTGCAATAAGCAACGCCTACAGGCTGCGCAACTATCCGAATGAACTCAATTATGTCGCAACAATCCACAACGGTATAGACATTCAATCATTCGACTACCGGCGAAGCAATCAGGGAGCTTACCTATTGTTTGTCGGGCGAATGTGCGCTGATAAAGGCCCTGTTGAAGCTATAGAGATCGCAAACAGGCTAGAACTACCAATTGTCCTTGCTGGAAAAATAGACAAAGATGATCGAGAGTATTTCAACGAACTGGTTCGTCCTTTGCTTAGCAAACCTGAAGTACAGTATGTTGGTGAAGTATCAACGCAAGTAAAAAACGGACTATACAGTTCCGCAATTGCCACCATTTGCCCTGTAAAATACGAAGAACCATTCGGTTTGGTACTAGCTGAATCCATCGCATGCGGAACCCCTGTTATGGCACTGGCAAGGGGAGCCGTACCCGAGGTAATTGTAGACGGCGAAAGCGGTATTGTATGCGATACCATTGACGATCTGGTAAAGAGATTTCCAGAAATCAGGAGCATCGACAGATCTATATGTCGGAGCCGAGCCGAATTGCTATTCAGCAAGGAACGTATGGCTGATCAATACGAGGCTCTGTACAAGAGACTCTGCGTATCGCATCTTGATACCAGCCAGAGGCGATAAATATGCCTATATTCAATAAATGACGAAGGAGCAAAACATGCTTAGGTCAAAGTCAGCTAGAACACGCGGTCTTGCAGAACTCACATTGATGGTTCCCGCCGGCAAGCAGCTTTTCTTGATTTTCGACCGCGACGGCACTCTGGTGCCCATTGCTGATTCACCTGCATTAGCCGTTCTAGAACCAGAGTTGATCGAAATTTTGAATAATTTCGTTTCATTGAAAAATGACAGAGTTGCTGTAGTTTCGGCAAGGGGATTGAACAGCTTGCAGTCCGAATTCGACTCAAAGCGAATAATATTGGCTGGAAATTATGGACTAGAAATTAGCTTTCCGTCAGGGAAAACATTCATTCATCCAGAAGCAGAGGCTGTTCTTCCGAACTTAAGACTAATTCGAGATGACCTTCAAGAACTATTGTCAAACCACAGCAGCCTGCTCTTGGACGACCACAAATACTCCTACTGTATGCATTTTCACAAACTGGCTATAAATAAGAGAAACTCACTTCATCAACGCATCGAAAAACTTGAACAAATGCATTCAAAGCTGCATTTCAGAAGACTTCCTACAAGTTACGAAATTCTGCCGCCATGCAAATGGGATAAATCATTCGCCCTCGATAAAATTGCAGCTGAAATGCAAGACAAAAGCAACAATACATTTCATATTGCCTTTGGCGATTCAGTTGCTGATGATCCTATGTTTAATTGGGTCAAACACCGGAGTGGCATCAGTTTCAATGTTGGTTACCGCTCAAATACTCAAGCAAATGTTCGCCTTGGCTCTCCAAAAGAGCTTCATAAATTACTTGAAAGCCTCCTAAAGATAGCCTAAATCACGAAGGTTTCGCGAAAGAAATGACAGCCTTGAACAATTTGCTTATTTTACTGGCAATAGCTAAGATGAACGGCAGCAATTGGGACTGAAAGGTTGATTTGGACAATGTCGCCAGTATGAATCCACAAGACGCATCTATTCATATAGAAACACTACTCGCGCTGCTTTTGGTTGCATCAGCAACAGCGGTGACAATAAAATGGATTCGAATGCCCTACGCAGTGGCTCTAGTCATTACCGGGCTGATAATTGGACTTTCAAAAATCCTGCCGCAAGTCTCTATGACCCCGGAATTGGTTCTGGTCATATTCTTACCGGCGTTGCTATTTGAAGCCTCGTGGAACCTCGATATAAAAGCGCTAAAACGCGATTGGCTTTCTATAAGCGTCTTAGCAACAATCGGTGTTGGTGTCTGCATGTTTAGCGTGGCAGTCATTCTTCACTTTGCCGGTAGAATGAACATAATGACAGCTCTGTTATTTGGAGCTATGGTTTCAGCAACCGACCCTGTATCAGTAATTGCACTGTTCAGGCAAATGGGCATCGACAGGCGCCTGACAATGATCATAGAAGGCGAAAGTTTATTCAACGACGGTACTGCTGTCGTTGCGTTCAAGATTATGCTCGCTCTTGTACTAACAGGCGCACAAGCTGAACCACTTGGTACATGCACGAACTTCCTTGTAACCGTATTTGGAGGGGCTTTGCTTGGAGCAGTGATGGGTTATGTCGCATCTAGAATAACAAGCGCCTTTGATGACCATTTGCTTGAAATAACTTTGACAATGGTCACAGCATACGGCTCATATCTAGCCGCAGAACAGTTTCATGTATCTCCTGTAATTGCGGTCGTAGCTGCAGGAATCGTTGTTGGAAATTATGGAAGTCGAACGGGAATGTCAGCGACGACAAGATTGGCGGTTAACTCATTCTGGGAATATGCCGCGTTTCTAGTAAACTCATTGCTTTTCCTCCTCATTGGGATGCAAGTGCAAGTTCCACTTCTACTAAAACATTCCCAACTAATAGGGCTGGGCGTACTGGCTGTATTTATTGCCCGACTGGTTGTTGTTTACGGCATCTCCCCTTTTATCTCGACAGAACGCCTGCCTATTCCAGACAAATGGCGCCACTTGATGTTTTGGGGTGGGCTTAGAGGCGCCTTGGTTATGGCTTTAGCTTTAAGTCTTCCACTGAGTTTTCCAGAACGAGAAGCAATTATCAACATGACATTTGGAGTAGTTTTATTTACACTTCTGGTTCCTGGACTGACAATGGAACCATTGGTGCGCTTTTTAGGCATGGCTCCAAAAAACGAAAAATTGAGCAAGTATCAAAAATATAAAGCCATGCTTATGGCATACAGAGCTGAGCTACTTTCAGTTACAAAATTGCTAGACGAGAACAAGATTTCACTTAGCGCACATGATTCTTGGAAAGAACATCTACAGGAAAACATTTTGAGTCTCAGCAAAGACATTGAAAGTTTGCAACTTTCAGACTCTTCAATTGACCAACTGCAAGATCAGCAAGCAAAAATATTCTTGCTTGAAAGTCGCAAAGACTACATTTCAAAATTGGTAAAAGATGGCGTGCTAGCAGCTGACTCAGCTCACCACCTTTATGTTGACGTAGATTCTGAGCTTGACTTGATCAACACCCATCATATTAGTGTGAGCAAAACCGAAAACAATCACGAAGAAGTGCAAACGTCTTAGCAATTTATTTTGATTCAAAGATGCCAACACATTAGTGCGTAGCTGCTGAAGTAGCACCTGGATCAATTTCAGTGGGAACAGTTCGCGATTCGATTTCGGGACCAGGCGCCTTCATATTAACTCCACCTTGCGGCTCTGATGATGGCAACAATTGTTCCGCTTCCTCAGACAAAGGCACGGGAGTTAGCAACAGCCCAGTCGGCGTCACTTCCATTGCTCTGATTTCGGTATAAGGCACAATTCTCAGCCTGAAATCAATAGGAATTCCGGTTTCCTTTAGCAAGAAATCCTGCACAAGCTTAACTTGAGCTGCCGATATTTTTTGTTCAGAGCCATATACTGTGGCCAGAACACTCATCGGACTCTTAAATCTACGTACTTCTACTTTTTGTAAGTGGACATCTTTAAACGTGTGGGTTCTCTCTTTGAGAATACGCTGGATTTTGCTGCTCAGTTCATTTTCCAAAACCAGCTCATACATACTAAAACCTAGCGGAACCATTAGCAAAATCAAAAGCGAAGTGGAGACTAGAAGACCTTTGCGTGCTTGACGCAAAGGGGTATAACCCATGACGAGAAACACCAATGTTCCTGCAAATGCAATACCAACCAAATTTGTAATATAGAGAAGAGCCGCACCAGTCGCAACAGCCACAGAATTCAACGCCAAGCCAATACCTACAACACTCAGGGGTGGAACAAGAGCCACCGCAATAGCAACACCAGCAAGACCATCTGCCAGCTTCTGATTAGTCTGGCAATAAGCGCCAATGGCCCCTGCAAAAAAGGCCACACCCAGATCAAGCAAAGTTGGCCGAGTCCGACCCAAGATTTCCGGCGTCAAAGAGATAGAGTGGAGCAGAATTCCGAGCATGTAAGAAATCGAAATGCCGATGATCGTACCCACCAGCAAAGTTAGCAAAGCTCTACGCAACAAAATCATATCAGCGGTCAGAGCAGCCAGAGAAAGTCCAACCAGGGGACGCATGAGTGGTGCGATAATCATGGCACCGATTATTACAGCTGGACTATTTTGAAATAGCCCCAGAGTCGCAATTACCGTTGAACCAATAAGTAGAATTAGAAAATCGAATGAGAGCTGACTCATGCTTGACAGTCGACTCTCTAAGGCTGAAAGCCTTTCGGCACCTACATGAGGCAACAACGGTTGAGTAGGTGTGTCTTGAGCCGTCAATTTTCTTTTTTAAAATCTTAAACGCATCACTTACCTTAACTCTATCCTGTAACGCCCTTATTTGCCAGCGAATTTGGCTAAGATCGGCAATAAGCAAGTAAAACTCAAGCCACGAGTCACTGCGACCTGAGTTTTTACCTGCTCTTTGAAAAACTATCGGACAATTAAAAGCAAGATCACTACGGCTTCTCAATGTATCAAGCATGGCAAAAGTTGCGGCCGGTAAACTGACAACAGCGACAGCCTCTTTCGTTCTGTTATTTAACCAAAGCGAAGTGACGGTTTCGTGACGGAGTAGACTGTGTAAAAACAAGAGCGGTTAGTTTGACTGTACAGGCTCCATTGCCGGCAAGTTAACAACAAATTTAGTACCCACGCCCACCGTGCTCTCAACGCTGATGTTGCCTTGATGAGCTTCAACTATTGCCTTCACGATTGCAAGCCCTAAGCCGGAACCACCACCACCAGTGGCTCCTCGTGATCTCGATTTATCAACGCGATAGAAGCGTCCAAAAATTTGCCGCAAACAATCATCAGGTATTCCTATGCCTGTATCAGTTACTGCGATTTGAATCTGACCACCGGACATCTTGAGTGAAATAGCCACTTTTCCTCCCGCGTCAGTGTACATAATTGCATTTTTTATCAAATTGGAAATCATTGTTCTCAGAGACTCTGCATGCGACAACATTTGAATATTTCGAATTTCACTCAAATCAATCGCTATGTTCTTGCTGATCGCCGAAGGCATAAGCTCTTCGGCAGCCGAAACAATTACCTCATCGATTCGGACTGCAGTTAAAGGTGAAATTGTGTATGGTTTTTCCATTTTTGCAAGCAAAATCAAATCTTTTGCGAGATTATCCATTCGCTCGGCCGCTCTTGTTATTACTGCAACCAGCTCAATGTCGGCAGTCCCATTAGCAATATTGTTTTCCAATGTCTCTGCGCTGCCTAAAATTACCGAAATAGGTGTGGCTAATTCATGTCCAGCATCAGCAACAAAACGCCGCAAAATTCCAAGACTTTCCTCAGTCGGTCGCAAAGCTTTACCTGCAAAAAAATAACCTACCAAACCAAGTCCAGCCAGCAGAAGAGGAGCCAACAACAAAATTGTCTCGAATAGTTTTCGCATAGCCGTATCTTTTACTCTCAATGAAAGTTGGACTTGAAGGTATCCACCGGCATTTTCCAATTTAACAGATCGAGATCGAAGTCGAATTTTTAGACCTGGCGAAACAACTGTAGAATAGCCATTTCTCAGCTCACTGAATCCGGGTGGTCCATGTTCTTCAATGAGCTGCCCATTGGAATCATACAGTTGCACAGTTGCAAGCAATTCTATGTCACGAGCCTTTGCCTTTTTGGCCCACGACTTAAGAGTTGGCGTTGAGCCAGAATAATCAATTGTCGGTCGAACTTCTCTCGAAACAACCCGAAGTTCGTCGTCTATAAGCGAAGTCAGTCCGGTATCAAAAACAAAAATTACAGCACTACTTAATGCCACATATAGCAAAATAGACAATCCTATGAACCAGAAAGTCAGTCGCCAACGAAGCACACTAAGCATCTGAACTATGTATCCTATAACCAACCCTGGGGACGGTTTCTATAATTGATGGCTTACCGGCAGTGTCTAGTTTGCTACGCAGCCTCATGATATGCGCTCGCACTGTATCAAGACATGCCGAAGTATCTGATTCCCAGACTCTATTGAACAACAGTTCAGAACTAAAAACTTGCCTTGGATGACGCAGCAAGAATTCTAGAAGTCTATACTCTTTTGGCAATAAATGTACTTCTCGACCAGCTTTAGTTACCTTGCACTCCGATAGATTCATAACTACATTGCCTACTGAAAGCTCCGAATATATAACAAGAGGAGGACGCCGGAGGAGCACTCTCACCCGCGCAGCGAGCTCTCGCAAGTGGAATGGTTTGGTCAAATAATCATCGGCGCCAGCATCAAGACCTTCCTCTTTTTCGTCAAGCGAACTCTTAGCCGTCAACATCAAAATAGGCATTGTTCCTAGCTTAGACCTGTAAGTTCGGCAAACACTAATACCGTCAAGACCCGGAAGAAGAAGGTCAAGTATCATAAGATCGTAGGAATTCATTTCAAGGCAACGTAAAGCATCTTGCCCATTATTTGAAATTTCTACAAGGTGTAGTTCTGCAGTGAGCCAGTCATGAACAAGCTTGGCTAAATCAGGTTCATCTTCTACGAGTAGTATTTTTGCCAAGGAATATCACCCCAGACTTTCAGAGTTAAATTCGCAAAAGTGAAATTTCTCTATCACAATGTTATCAGGAATTGAGGCCAGCAAGCTCCTAAATCATTTGCTTAAATGGCGAGCAGCAATTGGATGTCTCTCGGGATTCATTTCCAATAGCATCTCTGATAGCCAAATCGCTAACTGACATCTATAGTTTTCGCTCTGTGCCCAAAACCCTTGATAGACCATTTTCTTTTCAGCTGTTCATGACAAAATGAACAGTGGCCAATCAAAAAAGAAGGACGAAGTCAGGATGAAATCAGCTTTTGGTTCTATAGCTTTAGCGATTATATTTTCCGCAATCACAAATTGCAGCGCTTACGCAGCCGATTGCAAGCTTGATTGCGTTTCAATGGGCGATGAAAAACGCGCGGACAAAGTCGAAGTACGGTCTTGCGGCAAAGACAAAGCTGAAGTTGAAATTACCCGTAAGTTTGGAATAGGCGGCAGCAACCTGACTTTCCATGGAGACAGCTTGCCAAAGAAACTCGTTCTCAAATTCAAAAAATTCGACAACCTTGAGTCATTCGGAATTATCTGCGGGCAAAAGAGAATAAACTCGTCTCTCAAAATGGCTTCCAACTCAAAACAAAAAATTGAAATTCCTACCGGTAACAATCTTAACCAATCGAAAAAAACGCAATCTGAGCTTGAAATACATATGAAGGTTGACAAAGACCACATCACAGTAGACATACCTTGCCAAACATTTATGGGTACAAACAGAGAAATTACTATTTCTTGGATCGACTGGTACAGACATTAATCACTGCTTTTATCTACAATCATCTGGAAGAATACAAAAGTTTTGCCAGACAGCTAGCGCCATGGCTCGAAAAACAAAAGAAGTAGTCATTGCAGGGCTAAATTGAGTGTTTTGGCCACTTTGGTGATTTAAGAACGCCAAATAACATCGACTGTTGTTTGTCTGGCGAGTCAGCCACACAGAATAAAAGTTGCTTCCCTGCAACTTCTATTGTTATAGGCTTGCCAGACGCATTTTTAAGCGCACTGAGTTGCAGCTCGCTTAACCCAAATGAAGCAAATTGATCAATCTTATCTTTGCTAACGAGAATCGCAACATGCTTCGACGGCGCATCTTTTATTGCCTGAAAATTGCCTAGCTGCTGACTTATAGAAAGTTCGCGCAAGCGCGGCATATACCGATTGAGGCCTGATTTGAGCGCAGCCATTTCAGACACGCGATCAGTAAAAACATAAAGGCTTGATGTTTCATTCACCAGACTGCCAGCATCAGGAAACTCCTCGAAATAAATTTCTGTTGCTTTTTTCGCAAACGCAGCATCGAGCGTCCGCCCTTCTTTGAGATATTCAGCACAAAGCGGATAAATTGCATGCGCATAACGGTCTATCGTTTTATCGTTATACCATTGGCCAGGAGCTTTACCAAAAGCTTCAATGGCAAACCAGCCCTGACCAAGTGCAGTCGCGATGCCTTCGTACAACTCAGTAATTGGCAGCGGACCATATTTTGAGCTCACAAATTCTTTCTCGTCACTGTCAAGATTTTCTTTTGAAAACCATAAAGCGTGACAGTCTTCATGGAATATTACATCGGCAGAGCTTTCAAAATTGCTTTCTGGTTTCAATTCTACTATTTGCACATTGCCAATGCTGGTGCCATGAGAATGCTTATGTTGAATCGGCAAGGGCACAAAAGCAACTGAAAACGGGGTCTCACCGGGCCAGTTTGCCTTGAGAAATACTCGAGTCGCATTCAGTCGCTCTGCCATTTTCATTTTTACGGCTGCTTCACGAATTTCTGCTACTTGTTTTTGTAGCCTCTCCTGGCAAGGCTCCCAAACCATCTTTTTGTATGTCGGCTCAAAATACTCGAATGTCTGTTTCAATGTTTCGTAATCAGCAGAGCTAAATTCGACTTTTATTTTGTCCAACAATTCGGGTAGTGTCTTGCAAGACACAGACAAGTACAAGACTTTCTGCCCAATATCAAAAGTGTGTCGAGTAACCTTATCTAGAAATTGATAATGGTTTTCACCATCCATCAAACGATTGTATTTATCAAGGAAGACTTTGTCTTCTGCAAGTATTTTCTTTCCCTTTGAATCAGCAACACATTTCGATTGATACCAGTCTTTGTACCATGACGTCGAATGCGGACGAGCTGCAAGTGTATCAACGAAGCAAACAAGAGCAGTAGGTTCGCTTACAATGAAATCGAGCTTTAGTGGCGCTGCCTCAGCTGCACTAGCACTTTGAAAAATTAGAAACGGACAGACTTGCGAAGCACAGGCAAAGAATAAAAGACTCGCAAGAGCAAGCAGCTTTCTTTGCAGCATCGATTTTGCAAATGACCTTTTAGTCTGGAACATCAATATATTCACTTAATCGTGCCTTCAAAATATCTACCAATTCACTATCCATATAATGGTATTCATCTGGAATATGCAAACAAATCATGTTTTTGCCTGCCAGCGCATCTGCATATTTTGATTTCAATATTTGCGCATGTTTTTTCTCCATCACAAAAATCTGGTCAGCCCAGCCGAGTTGCCCAGCAGTGACACGCACTCGCGCCCCAGGATCAGTGCCTGCTGAGCGAACCTGATAGCCTGGAAAACCTTCGTAGATTTTTTCAGCAGTGAGACTGCGCCATTTATTTTGGCTGCAAACGAAAAGTATTTTGCCAGGTTGAGACAAAACCCCAAACTCCCACCATTAGCTTCATCAATTCTAGGGGCGACGCCATGCGTCGCCCGGCAATGTAGATCGTAATTATAGGGCGGGCGACGCATGGCGTCGCCCCTACAAGTCATCCGAAAAACCGGGAAGATTAATCCTTGCTCGACGGCCTCTTGCAATTTATGAGAATGCGCTTATACTGACAACAACGGATTCGAAATGGCGTGACCTCCACCTAATTATCTGTGGGTCTCCGTTAGAGAAACATGCGTCAGGAGTGAGCAAGCCATGCAGTCAATCAACTTCAAAAGTTCTCAAGCTCAAGCAGCATCTGCATATAACGGACCAAAAGCAGATCCATCTGTCTGGCGCAACAAGCTAGAAGCAGCCCACTCTGACCACCTTGCAAAAATACTCCAACGCGCAGGCATCATTTCTCGCGAACAATATTGCGACGCGCAGGAAATCGCCGAGTCGCTCAACAAGAGCATCGACCAGGTCATCGTCACTTCTTTCCTTAGTGAACAACAATCATTACTATGTTCTGCAGCCATGAGCTATGTCGAACGCGGATTAATCATCGACTCGCTCGCCTCTGACGCTTTGATGGTCGCAAATACAAAGAACATCAGCTTCGTAGAAGGTTTGCGTTATTTCGGCTACGGCTGGTAATTAGAGCAATCCGAATACAAACCACTGGGCAAGCCTTACTTGGGCTGTGCCAAAATTGAATTCGAAAAATCCGGCAATTGCCAGAGACACAGCGGCTCCAAAAACGCCCAACGCCACTCCTGACGCAAACTTGTCCTCATCTTTCAAAGATTGAGTGACTTTCTTGATGGCAGCCACGAATGTCCAGAAGATCAATAGTATGTAGCTGGCGAATCCCAAAACTCCGGTTGCAGTCAGCATATGAACATAGTTACTATGACCATGATTTATGTCGATTGAAACTCCGGGCACAATTGCCTCCGGAATATCAAAATGCGGAAACTTCCGTAAACCGACTCCAAAAGTAGGCGACTGCGGAAAGTAGTTATTCAAGCAGTCTGCCCAGATGCGCTTGCGGACAGACACGCTAATGTCATTGCCGGACATAAGCGCCGAAAGCCTGGTTTTAACCAGCGGAATAAAGAGCCAGGAGAGCCCGCCAGCACCTAGCATTGCCACGGTAGACAAAATGCCAAATCGCCACGACCTGACGAATGCAATTGCCACCACAGCGGCAAATCCGCCCAGCCAGGCGCTGCGTTCGCCGGCGAAAAGCAAGCCGACAAAATTTGCCAGAGTAATCAAAACGAAAACGATGTTGTGTTGAGACAGTGTCAAAACAGCCTTTAATGGCTCATTCAAACAGGAGTCTGCCAATTTCTTATAAGCACCACTGACCAAAAGACCAAGTGATAGCATCGAGAAAATTTGCATTTGCCCAGCATATGCCATGGGATGAAAAAGAAAACCGGTGCCCTGGAGATATTTAAAACCGCTATGAATATTGAACACTTGCTGAATGCCGCCCCAGATGCCCGCCGCAGCAGATACCCAGAGAAGGAGGACTATTGCCGTTGCAGTAGCAACTCTGCTAATGCGCGAAATTCTAAACGCCCAGAAATAAGGAAAAACGGATTTGAATCCAAGTACAGTTTCAACGGCTTCTTTAAGCCAATGAGGCCCAATTTGACCGGGGCCGCTTCCACTATTGAATGCACCAGATATGGTGAGTGCCACCACAAATATCAAAAGAGGAACAGTAAGTGGCGCCTGCACAGTCGACAATGGTGCAAGGGCTAAGAGTCTTCGACTTAGTGCCGACAGTGCCCAACAAGCTACACCAAGTGCTAATAATACCCAAGTTGCAGTTTGCGATAGTGGCAAACTAACAGCATATGCAACAGCCAGAAAAAGCTCTGCACGCTCAACAAAGTTAAGCCAAGACGGAGAGCTTTTAGCTTCACTTTGCTGCGACTCTGACTTTTGAAATTCGGCTGTCATCAAGACAAGTCTAAACCCAGCGAGACAAGCCCATCAACTCACGGACGCCATCCATAGTTTCGCAAGCGACTTTGCGTGCTTTCTTATTTCCGAAGTCTAGAATTTTGCGAACAGCGTCGGGGTCTTTAGCCAATGCTTCACGTTTTTCGCGTATTGGTCGCATGAAATCATTGATGATGCCGCCGAGGCGAAGCTTACAATCAACGCAGCCAATCTGAGCTGATTCGCACTCTACTTTGACCTGGTCTTTTATGTCTTGACCGAAGATCTGGTAAAGCGGCCACGGCACTTCACAGAGGTCTGTGTGCCCAGGGTCTTTGCGCGCAATTCTAGTTCTATCTGTAATTGCTTGTTTGACTTTCTTCAGCGTTTCTTCATCAGTATCAGCAAGCTTGATGTCGTTGTTGTACGACTTGCCCATCTTTTGACCATCCATTCCTTTCAATAAAGGAGTGGTAGTAAATTTGGGCTGCGGTTCATTGAAAAATTCCACGCCATAAAGATGATTGAATCGGCGCACTACGTCACGGCAAAACTCAAGATGCGACTCCTGGTCTTTGCCGACAGGCACTAGTTCTGCCTTGAATGCCAGAATATCAGCACTCATCAAAACAGGATAACCGAGCAGACCATAAGTCACTTTATCTTTCGCGTCGGCTTCATCTGCCGCCAGCATTTTCACCATGTCTTTCAATGTAGGTTCTCGCTCAACCCAATTTTGGGGAGTGATCATTGAAAGCAACAAATGCAACTCAGCAATTTCAGGAATAGCTGATTGCACATATATGGTTGAGACTTCAGGGTCGATGCCCACAGACAACCAATCAAGTGCAATTTCGCGGATATTAGTGTCTATTTCAGACACTGACTGATATTTAGTTGTAAGAGCGTGCCAATCAACAATTGAGAAGTAAGAATCGTAACTCTCTTGAAACTTCAGCCAATTGGTAAGCGCGCCAAAATAATGACCAATATGCAAACGCCCAGTCGGACGCATGCCGGACATAATGCGTTTGCTTTTAACAGGATTTTCAGCCAAGGTTAGCTCTTTCCGCTCAGCGACTTAGCAATGGCTTCGCGCACTTTGGCTTTCTTGCGGTCTAGTTTGCCTTTACGACGTGTTCTCTTTATGCGCGCATTATATTTGGTGGTCATCTGCTCTCCTATTCGTGACGGACAATGATTCGCCGCCAACATGACAAGCGGTCTAAACAGCTAAGCAATGAATATAACAGATCAAGGTCAGTACACCCCAATGAGCCTCATTGGTAAAACGAATTCTTATCTCTAATCACCTGCAATTTTACAAAACTTAATTTATCTCTTGACTGCTAGACTCCAACGGGATCTGGGTAAGTACCATCCATAGGAAGATCGGCTTCTTATAATTACTGAGGGCAGTAAATCTTGGGTCCGCGAGTCAAATCAGAAAACGACACCGACGACTGGCAAGAAACATTCGAGCCAGACGCTGAAGAAGTGCAGCTAGAGGAAGAAGAAGCAGATCCGGCGGTGCTAATAGCCACCAAGGAAGACTCATTCTCCGAAGACTCTGTGCGCCTTTACCTGCGCGAAATCGGCCGAGTAAAGATGATCAAGCCCGACGAAGAAATCGAGCTTGCCAGACGCATCGCCAAAGGCGATGAAGAGGCCAAAAAGAAACTTATTCAGGCAAATTTGCGTTTAGTTATTTCAATCGCAAAGAAATATGTCAATCGAGGACTGCCATTTCAAGACTTAATCCAGGAAGGAAATCTTGGATTGATTCGGGCAGCCGAAAAATTCGATCACACTAAAGGTTTCAAATTCAGTACTTATGCCACCTGGTGGATAAGACAGGCTATCAGCCGCGGACTGGCTGACAAATCTAGAACAATCCGCGTGCCTGTACACATGGTCGAATCAATCAACAAGATGAAGAAAACCAGCGCACGCCTGGCTCAAGACTTAGGTCGCAAGCCCACCGAGGCAGAGCTTGCCAAAATCATGGAGCTGCCGGTAAGCAAAGTTCAAGAAATCATTCAAGCAGATAGAGAGCCAATCTCAATGGAGATGCCTCTCAACCGCGATGAAGAAACATATCTTGGTGATCTAATCGAAGACAGCGAATCTTCTCGTCCTGACGCCAATACTGAAGAACAGTTGATGCGCCAGGATTTAAATCGCATGCTCAGTCAGCTCACACCGCGCGAAAGGGACATCATGCACCTGCGCTATGGGCTGGAAGACGGCAGACAGCGCACACTAGAAGAAGTGGGCAGACTGTTCAACATCACCCGTGAGCGTGTGCGTCAAATTGAGCACAAAGCTTTCCGCAAATTAAGACAACCAGCATGGTCAAGCAAGCTTTCAGGTTACCTGGAAGAATAAGCCAAGCATCCTAATTTCCAGCTCATTTCGTAATAAGCAATAGACTTTGGAATGTACTGAGCTATCATAGGCTCGTGGGCTTGAGCCCGCAGCTTTATGTGCGCGGTTGTCTGGATTTTGGTGAAAGTTCATGTCGAACATCACGGCAGTGAAACAAGAGCAATTGAGCGCGCTCATCGACTCTGGAGAGCGGCAGCGTTTGCGCATGTTGCTCAACGATCAGCATCCAGCCGATCTTGCCGAGTGGTTTCAAGACCTCGAGCCCGACCGCAGACTATCTTGCTTTCGCCTTCTCGATTTAGACAATGCCTCTGCAGTTCTTGCTGAACTTGACACAAAAGACCAACGCAATTTGCTGAAAGACCTCGGTGATATCGGCGTTGTCCCCATTATCAGCGCCATGTCTCCTGACGACGCTGCAGACTTACTTGCCGAATTAGATGAAGACAAAGCAAGTTCAATCATCAGTCAAATGGCGGATAACGAAGCTGCCGGAGAACTGGTCGAACTATTGTCTTTCAAAGATGACTCGGCAGGCGGCATCATGTCTACCGATTATCTGGCTGTGCTTGCCAGCATGAAAGCTGATGAAGCCCTGGTTTATTTGAGAGAAACATACAAGAAAGACGAAGAAGAAATATACGACCTTTTCGTTGTAGACCGCGATGATAAGCTCGTGGGCTGGCTTTCTGTAAAAGAACTTTTGATGGCGCCACCGGAAGCCACTGTCGAAAGCCTGATGGACACAAACGTGATTCAGGTTTCTGTTGATACAGACCAGGAAGAAGCAGCAGAAAAGATTCAAAAGTATGACTTGCTTTCATTGCCGGTTGTTGATCACAACGGCAAGTTGCGCGGCATTATTACTGCTGATGATGCTATCGACGTTATCGAAGAAGAAGCAGACGAAGACATGTACAAATCGTCTGGTATCGATGTCAACGACGCTGAAATGAGCGAAGGACTCGGCACAAACGTCAGGCAAGCTTTCAGAGCGCGCATTCCCTGGCTGGTTGTAACACTGGCAATCGAGTCATGCTCGGCAATGGTAATCACGCATTTTGACGGCGTCATCAAACAAACATTGATTGCTGCATCATTCATGCCACTGCTTACAAGTCTTACTGGGTCAGTCGCAATGCAAAGCACATGCATCACATTGCGCACGCAAAAGAAAACATTCAGCTTGAAAAACATGCTGAAAAATGTCTGGCATGAAGCCAGAGTCGGTGCGCTGCTTGGCTCTACTTGCGGATTGCTGGCGTATGGACTTTGCTTTTTCCTCAATCAATCTGGCGGACCCGTGCTTGGCATAGTTGTAGGAGCCTCGCTTTTAATTACAATGTCTGTGGCAGTAATGATTGGCACACTAATTCCAGTAATTTTCGACCGCATCGGCATAGAACCGGCGCACGCCAGCGGACCATTAATCACAAGTTTGCTTGATGTCTGTACAATGTCCATCTACTTATCAATCGTAAACGCTTGCTTGAAGAATATCGTCTAATAAATACAAAGACCGAACTGGGAGCTAGATAACTATCAAATGGACGCGACAAAAATGGATCCAAATTCAGACCTTCTTGAACGTCGAAAGAAAGCTTCAACAGTAAAGCCAGAAACAGAGCAAAAGCGGCACGACAAAGGGCTTTTGTTAGCACGTGAACGCATTGAGAAATTAGTTGACCCGGGCTCATTTATAGAGCTTGATCGTTATGCGACACACGAATGCACAAACTTCGGCATGGAAGAGAAAAAAAATTTCGGCGACGGAGTAGTCACTGGACAAGCCCGCATTGACGGCAGACCTGTTTACATTTTTGCGCACGATCCAACTTTTCTTGGCGGTGCGCTGGGCAAAGTTTTTGCACGCAAAGTTTGCAAAGTAATGGATTTAGCAAAGCAAGCAGGTTGCCCTGTTATCGGACTAAACGAAAGCGGTGGAGCACGCATCCAAGAAGGCGTGCAGAGCCTGGCCGGCTACGCCGATATTTTCTATCGCAACGTTGCATGCTCTGGAGTGATACCACAAATTTCAGTCATCTACGGACCCTGCGCCGGAGGCGCAGTTTACAGCCCGGCAGTCACAGATTTCACAATCATGGTGAAAAAACAAAGCTATATGTTTATCACCGGCCCCGAAATTGTGAAAACAGTAACCGGCGAAGAAGTAACATTTGAGCAGCTCGGCGGCGCTTCTGTGCACAACGAGAAAAGCGGCGTAGCTCATTTTCTTGCAGCAGACGAAGATGATTCGTTCTGGCTGGTGCGCAATTTATTGTCATTTCTGCCGCTCAACAATCTCGAAAACGCACCGTTCGACGAAACCGGCATTGACGCAGAACCGGCTAATGCAGCCGAGTTAGACAAGATTGTGCCACTCGACCCGTCAAAACCTTACGACATGCTTGAAGTCGTAAAAAGAATTTTCGACAACGGCGAATTTTTCCAGGTGTCTGAGTTATACGCTCGCAACCTTCTCACAGGCTTTGCACGCCTTGGCGGACACGTAGTCGGCATAGTCGCCAATCAACCAAAAGTACTCGCCGGAGTACTGGACATCGATGCTTCAGTCAAAGGCGCTCGCTTCGTCAGGTTCTGCGATGCTTTCAATATTCCCGTGGTGACACTAGTTGATGTACCAGGATATTTGCCTGGAAAAAATCAAGAACACATGGGCATCATCAGACACGGAGCCAAACTGCTCTACGCATACTGCGAAGCGACTGTGCCCAAACTCACAGTCATCACACGCAAAGCATACGGCGGTGCATTTGATGTATTAGGGTCAAAAAATGTGGGTGGAGACCTCAACGTAGCGTGGCCTACATCAGAAATTGCTGTCATCGGCGCCGATGGCGCAGTCAACATTTTGTACAAGCGCGAAATTGCAGATGGCGGCAAAGAACTGGCCAAGAAATTTGTTGCAGACTATCGCGAACGATTTGCGACTCCATATTTAGCTGCCGAACTGGGATATATAGATGATGTGATTTTGCCAAGCGAAACTCGCAAAATATTGATTGAGTTTCTAAGTGTTCAGCAACACAAGCGCATGGAACGCCCAGCTCGCAAGCACGGCAATTGCCCGCTCTAAGCATTTGTCGACTTTTTTCTGGAAAATCAGCTGTATCCAAATGCTGACAAGAATCTAAGTAGCAGGCAGTGAGTTGCGTGCGGCAAGCTCTGCCTACAAACTGCCTTCTTCGTCCAGCATATGAAGGTTGGCCCCGGGTATTTTTGGGCCACCGGGCTTTTTCTTGTTCAAATCAGGATGCACCAGCCGAATTTTGTGAGTTTGAATTTGCTCACTCGGATTGAAAATTGGCGTGCCTTCTAGTTCTAAAAGATTTATCGGAACCCCAAGCTTCGGCATGATTGATTCATATCGTGCAATCGCGTCAGCGGCATTGGTTTCCTTTTTGACATAATCAACAACCTTTTGCGGAAAAGGATTTGGATAGCAAAGAAAAACGCCGCTCAAACCCTGCATCGCAGAGGCACGTCGCAAAAATTCTGTACAGGACTTTGCATAGTCAAAATTCAAGCCTGTGCCAACTGGTGCTGCAAAATGAGCAAATACAATGCAGCGTTTTTTGTGATCTAAAAACGAGATGTCAAACTCTGGCAATTTTTCTTTCGAAAACATGCCTTTATCTTTCTGACTGATTTCAATACTTTGAGTTTTTGTAAGCGCTTCCCATAGCTTTATCTGACGGTTGAACAAGCCGCTGCTATGAGCAAATGCAAAGAAGTCAAAAATGATGTAAGTAGCCAGTGCGCTGGCTACCGACGGTGTTCCTTTTGGTATATCAACGGCAAGATTTTTGCATGCGTTTTGCACATCAACGGGTCTAAAAGTGCGCGGCGATCTGACAATTGCCTCAGGTGAGAAATCTTCAATGTTTCGTATGCTAATTCGAAGAGTAAAGTCTGGTCTTTTGGGCATAAGGCAAGTAATGGGGATGTACTCGTAGTGGAGTATAGGACTCCTGTCTAACGACAACAGCATAGCAGCTGGAGGAAATTGAAACAGTCCCAGGCAGTTTGGGTCCGACAGCTGACGTGGTGGGCAGAAATTAGGTAAACTGTTTTTTTTGGGGCAGCACGAAGCTGACGAGTCCGCGTGGCTTCGAGCTTGCCAGGGGATATTTCAAACTACTTTCAAACTAATTCATGGCACGACTACCCTCTCGCACATATTCAGATTCAGCGGCCGCCAGCACACTCCTAGAGGTGAAAAAAGGCGGTAGGGAAGCCATGGGCGAATTCGTGTACCAGCACGTAGACCGCTTTTACTGCATTGCATTTATCGGAACCTTAGATACAGAAGCCGCAGAAGAAATTACAGTCGAAGCGATGAAAAACGTTATGACTGCCTCGCGTCAGATAAATGCAAAGCAATTCAGCCAGGGCGGAGTTTGGGACTGGGTGTCAGGCTTTATTGTTGAATCTGTTGCCAATTGGCACAGACAAAATTCTCAAGCACCATCAGGTCCGATAACAGATCCGACTATGGATGGCTCTTCACAAATGGACTGGGAAACAACAGTCATATTGGGAACACAACGAGTAAAGCGTTGCATCAACCAACTTCCCGAAGAGCAGAAAAAGGTGTTTATACTGCGTCATCAGCTCAATTTGAGTTTCGCCCAGGTAGCAGTTGTTCTCAATGAAAATGAGGACAACGTCATGGCATGGTTGCATCGCGCTCGCGTGCAGGTAGTCAAATGTCTCGGTCGCGGGTAACCATTTACGGACAGGTAATGTCATCATGACAATGAATTGCAGCCGATTTCGATTTTTACTTCAACAGCGTGTTGATTTAGCATTAGCACCACAAGACGAACGCATGGTTGTCCAACATGTGGAGTCTTGTGATTCATGCGGACGTTTTTCACATCAAATAGAACAAGTTTGCCAGGCAGCACTTGAAGTGCCATTGCCTGAAGAATGCTGCCCAGCCAGCCTGGAAGCGCTAGCCGGCAAAATAATGCAAACAATGCCTGCCGAAAAGCAGGGCTTCCTCACTACAATCAAAAATATGATCAGTGCGCCGAAAAAGGATATGCCCGCAAAGCCTCCGGCAGCAGGCAAAACTAGCAGCGCATTTCCACATTTTGCCAAGCCGCAAAATGCGCCTGAGCAAAATCCAAGCGAGATGCCACCCGGTCGCGGCAATAAAAAAGTTGAACAGGCAGATGAGTTGTTGGCCACAAGCACCAGGCTGAAAAGCCTGGCAAAAATTCAGCCGCCATCCGATGAATTGAGCACTTCACAGGGTGTTTCGCTGGCTAAAAAAATGGGAGTCGACGTTCCTGAACGTGACTCTAAAAAGGATGAGGGTCCACTCAATTTAGCCGAAACAATACGCAGACAAGTTCAAGCAGATCAAAAACCAAACGAGCCGGCAGCGCCGGGCGGCTGGAACGATGCGCAGGGAACGAATTCAGGACAAAACAATCCAGCATTTCCAGGCATGGGAGGCATGAATTCAGGCCAGAACAACCCTGCATTTCCTGGCATGGGCGGCATGAATTCAGGTCAGAACAATCCAGCTTTTCCAGGTATGAGCTCAGGAGCTGCGCCAGCAGCCGGCGGATGGGGCGCACCGACTCCACCTCAGCCTCCCGGTCAGCCACCGAGTGTGGCAGGCGGCTGGGGCAACCCGCCAGCACCGACACCACCATCAACACATGCAGACCCTGCTCCACACTGGGGCAGCGGCTCTCCTCCCGGCTCAGAATGGGGCGCACCTTCAACGCCTGCGCCTGCTTCAGGCGGCGGATGGGGACAAGATGCAGCACCGGCAGCAGGCGGATGGGGCGATCCTGCGCCAGCAGCAGACTCATGGGGAAGTCCTGCCACAGCCGGTCAAACGGCGGGCGGAGGCTGGGGGCAAGATGCACCAGCAGCAAAAGATAACTGGGGAGCCCCAGCGGCAGATAATTGGGGACAACCGGCAGCTAAACCTGTGCCACCATCACCACCAGCGGCAGCTGGCGGAGGCTGGGGCGAAGGCGCAGCCGCACCAGTAGATAATTGGGGCGCACCAGGCACACCGGCAGCGCCAGCAGCCGCAGGTGGATGGGGCGACCCTGCGCCAGCGACAGATTCATGGGGCGCGCCGAGCACTCCAGCCGCGGCTCCGGCTGCGGGCGGATGGGGCGCTGAAGCTCCGGCAACAGATTCATGGGGCGCACCGAGCACTCCTGCCGCGGCTCCGGCTGCGGGCGGATGGGGCGCTGAAGCTCCTGCAACAGATTCATGGGGCGCACCGAGTACTCCTGCCGCCGCTCCGGCTGCGGGCGGATGGGGCGCTGAAGCTCCTGCAACAGATTCATGGGGCGCACCAAGCAGTCCCGCTGCGGCTCCGGCTGAGGGCGGATGGGGTGCTGAACCGGCAGCAAGAGATTCATGGGCAGCTCCAAACAGTCCATCCGCCGCTCCGGCTGCGGGCGGATGGGGCGCAGAGGCAGCTCCAGCCAATGACGGCTGGGGAGCTCAAGCTGACTCTGCACCTGCAGCCGACAGCTGGGGTGGCGCAGCAGCGCAAGACGAGTGGGGCGCACCAGCCAAGCCGGCAGCACCGGACGATGCCTGGGGTGCAGCGCCGGCACAAACAGCAGCACCAGTTGATGAATGGGGCGCACCACCGGCAGCAGCAGCGGATGAATGGGGTGCACCTGCACCAGCACAAGCAGCCGCACCGGCAGATGCCTGGGGGGCACCAGCTCAAAATGCAGCTCCTGCGGACGAATGGGGCGCACCAGCTCAAAATGCAGCTCCTGCGGACGAATGGGGCGCACCAACTCAAAATGCAGCTCCTGCAGACGCATGGGGCGCGCCAGCTCAAAATGCAGCTCCTGCAGACGAATGGGGCGCACCAGGTGGCGAAGATAGCTGGGGGGCTCCAGCCGCAACCGAAGCAGATTCATGGAATTCCCAGGAAGCAGCCGGATGGGGCGAACCAGCCGCAGCTGACGGCAGTTGGGACGCATCACCAGCAGCAGCCGAAAATCCGTGGGACCAGGGCAACACAGATTCATGGGGCGCAAACGAAGGTCAAGATGCATGGTCGGGAGACCAAGGGGCCGGGGCAGCAGCTGCTGAAAAACCTGGCGCCGATGTGGCCTGGTCGAGCCCACTTGTAGGTGGCAACTCAAGCGAATTCAATATTCCCGGGCCTGGCCCGCTGCCCGGTGCAGCAGCCGCTCATGGCACAGACGCCTGGTCTGAAGACGCAGAACAAATTCAAACTGGAATGTGGAAAGCGTTTTCGCTTGAAGATTCAGGACTCAGTCCAGCTGCGAAAAAACCGATGGCAAAACCCACCGCACCGGTGGGCGATGTCTATGAAATGTCAATTCAAGAAAGAATGGCGCTGCAAAGACAACAAGAAATGCAGCAAAGTGGCTTGGCCGATGCGCCAAAACCGCAATTGCCACCCGCGCCGCCTGCTCAATCAGCACCGCCGCCACCACCAATGCAAGCACCGGCAATGCCAGAAGCAGCGCAAGGAAATGCAGGTATTGTGAACAGACTGTCGAATATTCTTGGCGAGCAAGAACAAGCAGCTACGGCACCGTCGCCGGCAGATTATGAAATGAGCATTCAAGAAAGAATGCAACAACAGCAAATTTCATCAGGAACACACGCTTTGGGCGCGCCGCCACAAAAGCCTGGCATGCCACCTCAAGCTCCTGGAATTCCGGCTGCGCAACAGTCTGGTTCTTACCCAGTGCAACAAAAGCCAAATATTCCAGCAGCTCAGCAATCAGGTTCTTATCCAGTACAACAACAGCCAAATATTCCGGCAGCTCAGCAATCAGGTTCTTATCCTGTACAACAACAGCCAAATATTCCGGCAGCACAGCAGTCAGGTTCTTATCCGGTTCAACAAAAGCCAAATATTTCGCCGGCACAACAATCGGGCTCTTATCCGGTTCAACAAAAGCCGGGCGCACCCATGCCTCCGGGCGGTCCACAAATATCGGCAGCCAGACCAGGAATGCAAGGACAGGCTCCGCAAGGTGGCGCACCAATGCCACCACAGGCGAAACCAGGAGCTATGCCACCGCCGCCAGTACCACCAGGCGCTAAACCGGGACAAGCACCAATGCCACCAGGAGCAGAAGCAGCTCAACCGGGGCAACCAACCATTCGCCCCATTGTACGTGGAGTTCAAGGTACGCCTGCCGCTGACATGGTAGCACAAGCAGCAGCGCAACCAAGCGCACCGCCGGTACCAACTCAAGCACCACCGCCAGCACCAGCTCAAGCACCGGCGCAGCCTCCTCAGGCACCTGCATTTGGTGGAGCGCCTAATCCGGCGGCACCAGCTGCAGGAATGGGTCCTGCAATTTCAAAACCAGGAATGCCATTGCCAGGAAAACCAATGGGTGGACCAGGCGGCAGACCGATGCCACCAAAACCAGGTGTTAAGCCACCATTGCCAGGTCGTCCACCAGGACCAGGCGGTCCGGGCGCACCAGGTGGACCAGCCGGCAACGTCGGCGACGGCATGAGAAAACTTGACGATGGCGACATCGACAAAATATTCAAGAAGCTTGGTGTCAAAGAATCAGAATTATCATCAGGCGCAATTGACCATCCGGCTCAAGCGCCGGCCGCAGCAGTGCCACCACCGCCACCATTGCCTGGAGCCGCAGGTGCAGTGCCGCCAATTCCAGGTGCCCCGGCAGTTCCGCCAATACCAGGTGCTCCAGCTGTTCCACCAATACCAGGCGCAGCAGGTCCACAAGGCGCACCACCGGTGCCACCAATACCAGGCGTAGCCAGACCACCAATGCCAGGCGTACCTGGTGCAAAACAAGGCGCACCAATTCCGCCAATTCCAGGACAGGTGCCCGGTATGCCAGGAGCAAAACCTGTGCCTCCGCCGCCTAAACCAATGGGAGCAATGCCAGGTGGAGTACCTCCACAAAAAACGAATGCACCGATGCCACCAGGCGCAAAACCGATGGCACATGGCGCGATGCCACCAACAGCTCCACCTAAGCCTGGCATGCCTCCTGCGCCAGCGCAAAAACGCGGCGGCAGTGGTGGAATGTTCGGCGAAGTTGACGATGCCGCAGTGGACAAAATATTCGATAAATTAGGAGTGAAAGAAGGCTCTGCCGCGGCGCAAATTCCGCAGCAAGCAGCCCAACCTATGCAGCCGGGCACATCAGGTTCTCAACCAAAAATAAATGTGCGCGAGGCAGTAAGTACAGTTCGCAACGTCGCCATCGAAACCGGCACAATCTCCAAGCCGCCAAAAATTGACGGCATCGGCCGACTCTCGTCGTCTACTCAAAATGAACAAGACTCAGGCAGTGGAAAAATAAATTCAATCGGCAAATTCCTATTGGATCAGCAAGACCAGATGCAGCTTGGCAAGCTCACTCAGCAAGATCTCGCTGAAAGCAAGGTTAGAGTTTTGACACTCGAAGCCGCCGACGAAATCTACAAACTGCTCAACCATATTGCGACTTTGCCCGGTGTAGTCGGTTCATGTATTGTTGGACACGACGGTATACCTATAGCTAACAATCTGCCGCAGGAGTATGATCCTGAGACTGTTGGAGCAACGTCTCTTGGCATTTACTTCAACACAACAAACACCATTCGAAAGATGGCTCATAATCACCTGCATCAGATGGTAGCAAGAACGCAAAACGGATTTTTGATCATCGCTGATTTTGGAGGAGGTATCCTCATCACTCTCAGCAATGCCCAGCAGTCCGATCAGCTGATACCACTGATGCGCAGCATCACCCAGCTTGTTGCACAGTAAAAGGCTCATATGGAACTAATACTCGAAAAGCCCTCATTTGCGGGACAAACCGCAGACGTACTTGTGATTGGAATTTTTCAGGACGAATCGTTTGGCGATGTCGTCCGAGCAAACGACCCAAAATTTCCTGCCGATTATTTGGCAGAACTTGAAGAGCTCTGCAAAACCGAGCAATTTAAAGGCAAGAAAAAAGAGTCGATTAGCTTGTTTACTCAAAAGCGCATCGCCGCACGCAGACTTATCATTTTAGGATTAGGCAAGCGTGATGAATATGATGCAAATGCGGTTCGAAAAACCACTGCAACATTGGCGCGACAGTTTGCTTCAAAAGAAGCTTATCCTTACCCGGCGCTTTTTTTGCGATTTGACGGAAAAGGCGCATTGCTTCAAGCCTGTGTCGAAGGATGGTTCTTGGGCTCGTATACATTTACTGTTTACAAGACTGTCAAAGACAACGCTCCAGAGCCGGGCGATCAAACTCGCCGATTGACCTTCCTTGACGCAGCGATGAAAGAACAAGATTTCTTAGATGCCTGCGCAAAGGGCCGCCCGATTGCCGAAGCAACAAATTTTTCGCGCGACCTTATCGCAGAGCCGGCATGCAATATGACACCGACAAAGCTTGCTGGCGTCGCAGAATCTTTTAGCTGCGATTTAGTGACTGTTGAAATTTTAGAAGCAGAAGACGTAGCAAAGTTGGGAATGGGAGCATTCCTGGGCGTAGCTCAAGGCTCGCACCAGCCGCCCAAATTCATCGCTATCAAATATAGCCACCCCGATGCAAAACGCTTTATTGCACTGGTCGGCAAAGGAATCACATTTGACTCGGGCGGACTCTCACTCAAAGGCGCTGTCCCGATGGAAACCATGAAATACGACATGAGCGGAGCAGCCGCAGTGCTTGGAGTGATCAGAGCATTGCTGGACATGCGAGCCCCAATAAATGTACTAGCAGTTGTTGCAGCATGCGAAAACATGCCCGGCGGTGGCGCCACCAAACCAGGTGACGTACTGGTGGCAATGAACGGCAAAACAATTGAAGTAAACAACACCGACGCTGAAGGACGATTAGCTCTTGCAGATTGTCTATGCTACGTTGCTCAACAAAAACCCGAAGCTGTTATAGACATCGCCACACTCACAGGCGCGGTAGTCACAGCTCTGGGCAAAGCTGCGGCAGGAATTATGGGAAATGACGACAAGCTCATTCAGGAAATCATTTCCGCAGGTCAAAAATCAGGCGAAAAATACTGGCAGCTACCACTGTTTGACGAATACAAAGAAACATTGAAAAGCGACATTGCAGACCTGAAAAACGCAGGTGCTCGCGGTGAAGCCGGCTCATCAAGCGCAGCCATGTTCTTAAAAGAATTCGTCGGCAATGTGCCATGGGCACACCTGGACATTGCAGGTTCATCCTGGATGGACAAAGACAAAGAAGAGCTAAACAAAGGCGGCACCGCATTTGGTGTCAGGTCCTTGTGCTATTTCTTGATCAATGCAATAGAAAACGACAAATTGATATCAACGCCTTCCTAATAAAACAAGGCGATCTTCAATCAAAGTTGAGGAGGCATGACAGACGGTCATGCCTCTTTTTTTTTCGCGACTACACAACTGTTCATGTGCAAACTGCACAGATGTGCAGCAGCATTCTAGCAAGACCACTATCAACAAGCTGAAGGGCGTCTGTCAGGCGCTGCTAGACACAGTTCGCACAACTTATGGTGGACAAGACCCTAACATTTTATTCTAAGCCAAAATTTTTGCTCTTGCAGTTTCACATAAGTTCCACAAAAGAAAATTAGGATGTGCTTCGGAGCAAATCCGAGACAGGTTAGAATATCCACCCCCAGGATTAGTCTAAGCATCAGATTTACGCGTGGGAGGATAAATCCCGCTGTTCAATTACTAAGAGTTGTTTGACAAAATCAATTTCAGCCATGGGCAAATTGATTCGGCAACTCTTTGCAGATACAAATAAATGTTCACGGCGAAAGATTGGGCTCTGCTGCCGTGCCAAACAGTGCTGCTGACGCGCGAGCAAACAGAGCAGTGACTGGGTTTCGCTTCGGGTTGATTGAATAACAAACAGAGCATTTGCGACTGCTCTCATCTTGAGGAATTCATAGTGGCTGGAAACATTGTGAGAGATAATGCCGAACCCGCGCGCGATAAAACGCTGGACAAAGGCGATAGGAAGGAAAACGAAGCAACATCAAAGTTGTTCCTAAACAGTGCAGACCCGATAAGCGGACGCCAGCGCAGAGATGAAAGTGCTTCTGATAGCAGAAAACTGGAACGAGAAAACAAGCTGGGGCAAATTTCGCTGACTGACACTGCAGGCAAAGACCCACTGAAACTCAGTTTGCCAGAGACAATTTCAGCCAAAGCACATCCAAAAAAAGGCGAAGGATATTACCAACCGCTAGACGCAGCCGGCACTGCATTACTCGGAAAAGAACTGAGCAGTGGCGAGATCAAAGCGCTAGTGTCGGGCGCACGTGCCATGAGAAAGGAGCAAGGAAAATCTCTCTACGACCTCAGCAAACAAGATTTACTATTACCAAGCAACACAGCCGAACTCAAAACATTTGTAGAAAATATCGGCAACAACAAATTCGGCAAACAAACACTAGATAAGGAGGGCATTGAAAAACTCAAAGATGGCATCACTAAAAAACTAAACACGCAGGAGACAAAAGAGGAAGGAAAGAAGGAACAGAATAAGGAGGAAAACAAAGAGCCAAATAAGGAACCAAATAAAGAGGCAAACAAGGATCCTATTAAGGAGCCAAATAAGGAACCAAACAAAGACGCTAATGGCACAAACAGAACTATAGAGTTTAGCGATCCATACAGTTACACAGGAGAGAGAGCAGACCAAACTAAATCACCAACAAAGGAAAAACCTGAGATTGCGATAGAACAAACACAGCAGAAAGAGACAAAGGAGAAGGCCGAGCAAAAGAGCAGCGATGCAAGCAAATCATTTGACGCGATAAAAGCGCAAGATGCTACAGCCACATTTGCAGATGTGCAAGCTGGGCAGGCAGCAAAGCTGTTAAACAACGAAGCAAACAAACAAATACCACCAATTGCAGAAGCTTTTGAGCAAAACGCTTTGAAACAATTGGGACCAGAACAGAAAGCAAATATATTCGTTAGCAAAGATGCAAACGACAAAAATATACCGGCCGGTGCGACCTCTTATAGAAGCATAAATGAGGCAATCAAAAACGCAAAAGCAGGAGCAGTCATTCAAGTGCTGCCGGGCGAGTATAACGAAACTATCAAATTCAATGGAGAAGCTCAATCAAACATAACAGTTCAAACCGATCGCCAAAATCCTGCAGTTCTCAACGGCGGCAGCTTCCAAATTGGCAGCAACAGCCACGACATTAGTATTCGAAACTTTGACATCAAGAATTTCTCGGGCAAAGACTCGGCGATTCGTATTGATGGCAGCAATATTCGCGACATTACAATTGCAGGAAACAATGTCCACGATGCAAACAACGCAGAAGGAATTGCAGTCTACGGTCGCCCCGGAGAACCTGTAAGCCGAATTAGCATCGTCGCAAACCGCGTACACGACCTCAAACTTGGGACGCTTGAGGCAATGCCTATAAATGGCAACGTAGATGGATTCAAAATTGTCGGCAATTCCGGCTATCACCTCAACAACTTGTTTATCGATGCCATAGGAGGAGAAGGCATCGGCGGCAATAAAGACCAGGCACGCAACGGGCTCATCGCAAATAATTTTGCAGATGGCATTTCTTCAAAACACAACTCTAAATATGGAGACTATTCAGCAGCAGCAATCTATTCCGATGGCGCGAAATCACTAAACATCTCGGGCAATTATGTACGAAATTCGGATTTCGGAGTCGAAATAGGAAGCGAACACAGCAAACTCAACTCAAGTGATGTTCATGTTCAAAATAACATAATTGAAAACAGCGTTACCTGGCTGAAGCTAGGATACAAAGGAGGAGTAGACAACTCAGACGCAAAAAACAACCTCATCATCAAAAACAAATTAAGTGATGTAGAACGTGAAGGTCCTGTGGCAAAATCTGTTGTGGTCGATGCAAACATTCAAGCAGCAGATCGCAATAGCATCACAAAAATACCAGGCGCTATTGCAAACGAGGCAGGCAGCCTCACCACAGGTCCTTCACAAAACAAGCCGGAATTGCCGGTCGACAACAAAGGCAGCGACACCAACAAAGGCGAGAAAGAAGCTGCTAAAAAGGTAGAAGAAGCAAAAACTTCAGTTGACGCAATAAGCGAGCATGATAAGGAACTGGCAAAGCAGAAGGCTGAAGCAGCCGATGTCGACGTCACACCTGACGCCAAAGATCTAAAAGCACTGCAACTAGCTGGTAAGCTCATCAAAGATGCAGAAAAGCTAGAGTCGGCTGCAAAGAAAGATTTGCAAGTTGCAAAATACGACCGCTCAGTTGCTGACCAAAATTACAAACTGGCCCAGCAAACTTTCCTGGGCATTGGCTCACAACCATACCTTGACGCTGCGCAAAAAGCAGTTGAGCTAGCAGAACGCAGAGAAAAGCATGCGGAGACCAAGCTAAAAGAGGCGCAAGCCAACCGCGACAAATCAGCACAACATTCACAAGAAGTTCTCCAAAAAGCTTTAGACAAAATGATTGGCGCGCAATTTTGGAGAGCAGCCCCGGCCGCCACACAACATGGCAATTTGGGTTGTGCAATTGCCGTAACCAAAGCACTTAAAGCAATGGGAGCAGACATAAAGACCGAGCTTGCTGTAACCAACACTGCGCATCAAATGAAAGAAATGGGATGGAAACAAGTCTCCCTATCGCAAGCAATGAAGAGCGGTCAGCTCTTTGTAGCAGTAAACAAAGAAACCGGCAGCCATATCGGTCTGGGAATTGGACAGCAGGTATGGGAAAACAACTCAGCGCAGCGCCGATTTATTTCCCGAAAAATGAATGAGTCAACTCTCAGACACAGCGGACGAGCCTACATAGTCTCACTCAAATAATTCCGCAAAGACAACGCTCTGCGTCTGGCAATTGCAGGGGCCCTTTAACTTGTTTGCACAACACGTGCA
The DNA here is from genome assembly GCA_964546815.1 of uncultured Candidatus Obscuribacterales bacterium. Taxonomy (GTDB): domain Bacteria; phylum Cyanobacteriota; class Vampirovibrionia; order Obscuribacterales; family Obscuribacteraceae; genus JAIEPM01. The sequence continues at coordinate 89,612 of CAZJLR010000006.1, forward strand.
ATGGCCGCGTCAACTACACGAGGATCGGCTTGTCGGCGGGCGTAGGCGAGATAAGCTTCCATCCAGCGTCGTAGCTCAAGAAGCACAGTCGACACAGGTGTATTGCTTGCTTTCACCTGACTCAAGTTTACACTGACGCGACAATCTTTATCGATGTTAAAACGCTGAGCAGCGCTTGAGGCGCCATGCACTCCGCGCAAGCTTGACTCTAGCAGCGCGCGATTAGCTTCTGGTCCCAAAATTTGTTGCATCTCAGCGGCCATTCGCTGAAAAACAGTAAGTGGCTTGAATAAAGATGTTTGCTGAACTTGCACAAGACGATTATCAATAAAAAGCTGCACCGTTTTCAAAACCATATGAGTGGGCCATTCATCAAATGTTTTGATCACTTCATCGAGAGTACTAAGTCCGTCGATTAGTGCCGCAAGTCGAGGCATTTTTTCTTTGTCTGTTTCAACGACAGGTGTTTCATCAAAATACCGCAGAGGGTGAACTGAAAGCTCAGACCAGAGTGCGTCAAAATTCCAGACACGTTCTAAAATAACATTCCGGTTTTCAGCCTGCTTTGAAATAATGTGATTTGAATTGTCTTGAAATAAAGCAGCATCAAGCAACATTTTATCCAGCGGAAAACGCAGAGCGCAGGCCTCATCCCAACTGGCATTCGCTACACCATCGCGAAACACAAAAATGCCTTCAGTCCAACTAACTAAAAACTCAGTCACCGCATCGTGCCCTTTCAATTTTCCAAGACGAGCATTTGTCGGGCGCCCCTCGCTGAAGGCAACTATCATACTTTTATCTCTGTCTTCAACAGTCAATGTACCCGTCTTTTTGGCTGTGGCGATAGACTGCAACAAGCCGGCTCCATCGATAGCGCCGAGGCTGCCAATCATCGAATTTTTCATCGTTTCGATGCTGCGTTTTCGACTTGAAGATGACTCTGTAGTTGTTTCTACTTTGTGATAGCCACCATAGAGATATTGATCATGCAAAAGAATTTCCAACTGACGCGTATTGAGAAAACCGCGTCGAATAGCCAAGAGACCCAAGAACGTTTTCTGGTTGCGTCCCCAGCCTTCCTCTTGTTGCAACTCCAACAACTCTTCGAGTTGGGCTGCAGTAATGATGCCAGATGCCACCATGTAGCGCCCCAGTCGAAAAGGTTTGTGATTGTGATAGCAACTGGCAAGAAAATGAATCCGTGTAAAAATTGGAAATATCAATCCCTCTGTTTCCATTTCTTGCAGCAAGCGCAGCGTTTCATCGGGATGTACCGCATAGTTTGATTCCATTGCTGCAGTGAGTGACTCGACAGACAAATAGTCATCGACTAATTGCAATAGCAAACTTTTGGGTGGCACAAACTCGTAGTTATCTTTGGCTTCCTGCCCGTGCGCCGTAAGTACAGGAGTCGACGTGTAAAGAATATGATTAGCAAGCGTACTGCCACCGCCACGCATCCTGCGCCTATCGATACCAGATATGGTGGCACACACATGATCTGCAAGCAACGGATAGCGAGCAAAAATTCCAAATGGACTGTCGTAGGTATTAAAGGTCAGTCCGCCGGCCGGGTCATCTTTTGTCAAAGTGCAGGCGGCATCAGCCTTGATAAAGAGCAAGACACCTTGTGACTTTAAGAGTCTTTTGGCATAACCATGAAATTTCAAAAGGGAATCTAACGGCAGCGAAAATCCAGTTTGCATCAAATCGATTATCAGCCCGTCATAACGTTTTTCTTCACGTAAAAGACGCTCAAACTCTGCAAATAAATTTTCGCGATATGCATACGTCAAAAAGTTGAGGTTTGAGGACGCTACGTCCTCAGCTCCCTGCGCCGGATTTCGGGCTCCATTATCAGGACTCAACACGATTACAACTTCTGCTTGCTAGTGACTGGCCTTTATATGCCCAGAAAGCGAGAAGGCTACTTCTTCTTGATTGCGCTTGACGTCCCACCACCACCACCGGCAGCAGCATCACTGTCTTTTGGTTCAGCTTCTTTTGCCTGTCCAAAGCGGCTATATAAGGGGAAATAGCGAGAAGTCTCAGACAAAAATTGATCTGGCGCAGCAATAAAAATTGCCTTTATCTGCCACTGACCTTTGTATTTGCCAACGTCAAAAATCATGTCATCTTTGCCGATGCCTATGAGCCTGAAGCGCATGCCACGACCAGGCGGCATAGACATTTCAACAACTTTAGCCGAGGCATCTATGCTCTTTCCTTGCAGACCAAGATAACGCGGCAAGCAAACTAAATGAGGGTCGACCAGAAGTGATTTAGCAACATCTGTGCGTCCACCTTGGATTGCTTGCATAAACTGATAAACAGCAGAGAATGAATCTTCATCAGGTATTGTCGAAGCGACAGCGAAGCCCGCATCAGTTGTTTTCAGCCAGAACCTATAAGTTGCTGATTCGGCCTCGGGCATCAAGCGTTTGGCGCCGCTGGCGTCAGTCGTTTGAACCATTTTGCCTATGTTGAACAAAAGGTCATTGCCCTTGAAAGCAATGCGCCCGCTGACGTTTGTAGTGAGAAAGGAAGGAATTTGCGCCAGAAATTCGGGGCTGTCCTGCCAGCCGGCTTCGCCCATCTTGTAGCATTGCAGCGCCAGCGAACCATCTTCAGCATCGCCAGCCAGCACCAGGTGCCTGCCGCTGTCTTTGCTATTCACGACACCGCCGTCTTTCACGAGAATAGGTTTTGGAAAAGCCAATTCTTGCAAACGCACCGTGCTGCTTGAAACAACTTTCTTGCGACGCCCGACACCTACGACTTGTTGATGAACATCAAACCATTGCACAAGAACGCGACTGCGTTCGGGTGCTTTGGGGAAACTCCAGATGCGCACACCATAAGAATCAATCACTCGCGGCTTAAAATCATTCAAATACGGGTTGTCTTTGACAATAAGCGTCGGCGAAACTCGCAGACTCAAGTTGCCAGCGAGCAATGACTTTAGAGCACCCAATATCTGGCTGTAAGCAGTGGGCGAAGGAGCGGCTTTGTATTGTTTGACGGCTTGATCGAGGGCTGCCGAGTAGAAATTGCGGGCAGGGGGAGCTGTTTCGCCGGTGCCGAGATCGGTTGGCGACTGCGGCGGCGTGTCTGATGACTGATCGGCCTGGTTTGCCCCGTTTGAATTCGCATCGGCAGGAGCAGCTTTTTGAGCCGAGGCAGGCGCTTTCGCTGCCGCCGGAGCTGCGGCCGAGGCTGTGGCGCTCGGCTTTGAAATAGCCTTAACCACGCCAGTTCCACCCGGAACTACGCTCAAATAATGCTGATGGTCTTCAGCTAGAACTGAGGAACCCCCAGCGATTAGCAGAACACTTAGAGCCAATTGAGTCGAATATTTTTTCATCGTCCAGCCTATCGTACGGAATTCATCGGTGTTTCAAGCCCGCTGATTTGCTCAAATCAGGAGGAGCTTGGCTTTTGATGCGACAGTTGAACAGTCGCCCTCTTCACCAACCTGAGTAATTATATTACTTCGCCCAACCGAATGCCTCATGCCAAGCACAACACGATCGATGTTTCAGCCGAATTTTCATTTTTTTGGCGACATTCAAACATCCAGAAAGCCCATCACTATATATACGAATGAACAGTAATTTATCAGGGCGCGGCAGATTAAATTGAAAAATCATGGAGACAGTCAGCAGTTAATGATCTCGCCGAATCTGGACACTTATTATCCGAATCTAAGAATTAATCCATGACAACCCCCTCTAATCGTGGGGGAATTCCCATAAACGGTTTGACTTGGGGTTTTTCCAAAGGTAAATTAATAGGTAGCTTTCCAAGGGAATTTGCGTCTACATGTCCATCGATTCAAATCCATCAATTATGGCGGGAGGGGGAGACATCTCCCACGTAGCTGCGTCTAATGCGGGAGCGCATTTAGCAGCCGAAACCCAGCTCAGCTCGCCGGCGGACATTGCATCAGCTCGTCAATTTTTTCAACCAGCCGGCACAGGTGCCGAGCTTGGAATGCCAGCATTTACTACAACAGGCGCAGAATCAGCGGTAGCAGGCAAAGCAGTTGCCGCAGCATCAGGAACAGAAGCTCAAGCAGTTGTCGGCGCTGTCAAAGCAGCCGCCGGAGCCGTAGCCGGTGTCGGTGCGGAAGCAGCAGCCATGGGCGCCCATGCGATGGCGGGCATCGGCTCTGCAGTAGCCGGAGCAGCAGAAATTTCACCAATGATTCAGCTCATCATGCGCCTGCCAGGTTTGAGCGGCGTTGCTCAAGATTTCTTTGAGTGGTTGTTTGCTTTGTTCAGTCCAGAAAATCTGGCGAATGTGTTTGACCCATCTCACTGGGCAGAACTGGGCAACTCACTTCATTCAAGTTTGGCAAGCCTCGGACAACATGCAATCAGCGGCGAACACTTCCAAGTTTCGCTTTCGATGCTTCCTTCAAATGCTCCATTCTTGCAACATCTCGGCATGCAAGCCGGACACAGCATGAGCGATTTGCACCGCATCAGCGGAACACTCGGTCACGGCTTGACTCACAACGGCATTAGCAGCAACGGACTCAGTCTGCAAAATCGATTCAACGTATCTGGTCCACTCGATTTGAAGAAGCCTCAATTCGAAGTTGGTCAATCTAGCTCAAACGCATTCCGCATCGACGGAAAACTTTCTGGAACTGAAATGAACCAAAACTTCAGTTCATCAGCTCTATCACCGACTCAGCGCATATTCAGCGATCAAGTTTCTCGCCAAACATCGCTATTGTCTCAATCGAGCAGCACCGGCGTTAACAACATAGTTTCCAACGCACAGTCACCAGTTGGTGCCGCTGGATCAAATCTCAATATCAGTTCTAACTCGTTCTCTGGTCAAGAAATGGGCGGCATGCCAGCCAACTACCGCTTGTCCGACGGTGTCATGAGCGGACCAAGCGTATCAAACGACATTGGCTTCCATCTCAGCGACTCAGCCCCGGCAGCCATAGACAGAGCATCTGGTCTTTCACCATCCGGCGCAGTTTCAGATACACTCGGCGGCAAAGAACTCATCGCTTCAGGCGGCGACACCAGCATGGGCGGCAGCTACTTCCGTCCGCAAGGTATGCCAGGCGCAGACGCCGCATCCACACCGGCTCCAACAGATTCCGGCATGACAGGACTCAAAGCAGAGCCACTATCATTATTGAAGAAAGCACCACATGCTTCAATCGGACACGCACCAGACAAGGGCGTTATCGACCAAATCGGTCATCAAAGCAAGGGCGCAATTCATCAAGCTCAACCAAGCGCAAACAATTCGACTGCTCAGCATTCACAAGGTGCAAGCGATCAGGTTTCGCACCGCGGACACTCTGGTGCCGACCACCAGCGCATTGCCAGCAAGCCAACGGCAGCTGAGCATGTAGCACCAAAAGCACAGCACAACGTTGCTCATCATGCAAAACCACAAGTTCAAGCTGAAAAAGCTCCAGTTCAACAACAGCAAGCTGAAACAGCGCAGGCACCAGAGCAAATGCAAGAAGGACAAGCTCCTGAGCAACAAGCTGCTACAGATCAAACCGCAATGAACGAAGCCGGAACAGAGAAAGTCGGCAGCTACCATGTGAACCGCGGCGACAATCTCTGGGACATTGCCAAGAAAAATCTTGGCGACGGATCTCGTTGGACAGAAATATATAAAATGAATACCGATGTTATCGGCGCTAATCCTTCGTTGATTCACACAGGTATTGATTTGAAACTGCCAGGTGCAGATGCAACACAAATCAGTGATGCAGGTGTAGCCGATTACACCGTGCAACCAGGCGACAACCTCTGGGACATCGCCAAAGATAAGCTCGGCGACGGCACTCGCTGGGACGAATTGTTTGACGCAAACAAAGCAGTGATTGGCGACAACCCACGCATGATTTTCCCCGGCGAGCACTTGCAAATGCCAGGTGGCGGACAGGCTGTAATCAGCCAGGCTCAAGCGCCAGTTGCAACACCAGCTTCAATGCAATCGATGCCGCAAGTAGATCCAAACGCAATGGCACCACAGGCAATGGCACCTCAAACAGCAGTGCCTCAGCAAGTATCACAAATGCCAGCTCAAGAGTCTTACCTCAGCGGACCAGGAGCCGCCGGTGCAGCCACTCTAGACCCAACACAAATCCCACCAAGCGGACCAGTCTCAGCATCACTGGCACCAGATTTGTCATTCCTCTACAGCAACGGCAAAAGCAACTAATTGAGTTTTCAAGCCGAAGATCTCTAGTGCAGCGCGGAAGATGGCGCTGTCTGCGAAGGACGAGAGCTTGCTAGATCGGCTTCGGATATGGACTTGATGTGAGTCAAGACTCGTGTGTGAATGCTGTGCATAATACCATCAGCGTAGATGCGCCAATATGACGCAGGCCACATGCGGTTTTGATACCACGTGGTGCCGACGATGCGGGTACCAATAGTACCATCTGCATTTTCCATTGGGGACAAACGGAACTCGCCCCTGTGCACATTCAAATATCCATTCAAATGTGCTGGTTGAATATTATGTACAATCGACATTTCCTTCATCGGCTCAGGTTGGCTTAGCACTCCAAACTGAAGAAGTGAAGGGGGCTGCCAAACAGTGATGGGCTCTACAAAAGTGCCCGTAGAGAAATTACAATGGCGCACAGCACCGGCACCTTCACCATCTATGGTGGCACCTATAGGGTACGCAACTCCAGTGTGAAAAATCCATTCCTTCGGCTCTGGCAGTTTTGGAAAAGCAATGATGTACTTCCAGACGGTCTCAGGCGGCGCCTTTATCTCACAGCTAGTGCGCACCAAACAAGTTGGAAACTCAGTTTGGTCGGCATAATCAGCGCCCATAGATAAAGGCAGAATAAAGAGCAATGCAATGATTGCAATTCGAGTATGGTGCTCTGGCAAGTTTTTCTTTTTCTGCATGCTATGCCCGAGCAAAGCACCCATCAAAGCCAGCCCATATGCAATAGGCGCAGCCATGAGCAAACAAATCATGCCTTCCCAGGCGAAGAAGAATACAGCGGCGCCAAGGAAACTCAATGCAAGAAATGCAATCAAGAGACACTGTTTAAGCGAACGCAAATGATTGCGCCCAAGGAAATAGGCAGACGACATTCCAACAGCAAATGGTAAACCAACAAACAGTCCCCATCCATAGGCCTTTAGCACGGCTATCCCAAAAAATCCCAGCAAAGCTGCAGCGGGCACTGTCATAACGATGGCATACAACCCATCGCCAATCAGATCTTCCGAAGATGGCAACAAAGCAGAGCCAGCCGGCGCGAGCGCAGCATTCCCTTGCCTAGATTGTCTCGCCGCTTGAGACGACTTGCTCTGAACAGCTGGTACAGACTTCACATCAGCGGCAGGATTTGCGCCTTCGCCTGATTCTGTGATTTGCGGTTTAACAACAGACTTGTCATCGATGAGGTTGTCGTCTTGATCAAAAATGTTTTTATCGGATTGAGTAGGTAAAATACAGAGCGTGGAAAAGACAACCAGATTGATAACCGGCAGGAAAAACAACTTACAAAGCCAGACCGGAAGCCCCGCGCCACGCAATCTTCGCATAGTTAAGATGATGCCAACCCAAATGAAAGGCAACGAAGACAAAAGCATAAATGCGTAAAAAGTCTGGTCAGCACCATTCAAAGAAAGAACATCTACGACTTGCCCGGGACTGATGTAGTTAAGCCACGACCACGCACGATGGAAGATAGCGCCACTTATCAAAGTGTCTAATCCATATTTCACGCCAACAAGACCACTTCCCCAAACGAGGTAGGGAAGTCTATCGATCGTCCCGTCCCAGCGCCAGAGGTCTGAAACTCTGAGCAACGAAGTTTTACTTGTCACAAACAAAATCTCCCCGGACTACGACAATCTCGAACGAAGCAATCTTCAGGACCGATTGGTACAATCGTGTTCATGCAAAGTTTCGCACACGACGCGAGAAATGTCTTGCTCATTGGCCAGCAAATTATCCTTCACGATACCTTTAAGTAAACCAATTCCAGTAGACTCAGCACTAATATCAGAGGCAAGACTGGCGGCCATTATCCACAAAGGCTTGTTGTAACGAGCACATACTGTGCGCAGAGACCCTACGACTTTTCCTTGCAACGAGCTTTTATCAACACGCCCCTCGCCAGTAATTACAAGGTCGCAGCTCCTAATTTTTTCTTCTAAAGACAGACTCCGTGAAATCCAATCAAAACCTGAAATGATCTCTGCTCCCAGAGCAGCTGCAAGTCCAAATGCAGTTCCTCCGGCGGCACCGGCACCTCTTGCGTTCCGAACACTGCGCTGGCTTGCATCTTCAATTAGGTCCGCAAACTTCTCAAGCGCTTCGTCTAAAACCTTAACTTGCTCAGGGCTTGCTCCTTTTTGAGGTGCAAAAACATAGGCTGCGCCATTCTTACCGAGAAGCGGGTTTTCCACATCAGTTGCCACACGTATCGATTTTCCAGCAAGCAGCTCACTTGCAGCAGAAAGATCGCATTTCTCTATCCTCATCAAATCGATGCCGCCAGTCGGACGAAATTCAAATCCGTCTCTATCAAAGAATTTCACACCTAGTTCTAAGAGAACACCACTGCCACCATCAGTAGAGGCACTACCGCCCACAGCGACAATTATTTCAGTTGTGGAGCTTGTCTCCAACACATGGCGAAGAACCTCCCCAAGTCCTCGCGTGTGTGCAGCAAGAGGATTCAAATCTGATTTCAGGAGGCCAGCAATGCCACAAGCTGAAGCGAGTTCAACTACAGCACAGTCTTTCAATTCAATCCAAAACGCAAGTCTTTTTTCGTTGCAAGATCCAAGCACAGGATACTCTTGCATTTTTACACTAGCCGAAATACTCAGCGATTCGACTGTGCCATCACCACCATCAGCAATCGGAAGTAAATCAACACTGAGGGTCCGTCCACTAATCCTGGCATAGTCTTCGATGCCACGAGACATTGCCACTGCAACTTGAGCAGGAGAAAACGTACCTTTGAAAGCGGTTGGAGCAACAAGAATTCGCATATTTTAAGAGCACTCCATTTACATTCGTTCAACCGCAGTTACACCAATAATGCCGAGAGCGTTGGCCAAAACTTGTCGGCTTGCGACAATCAAACCCAAACGCGCACGGGTACATTTGTCGTCGTCAGTGAAGACCCTGCATAGCTCATAGAAGTTTTGCAAGTCATTTGCAAGTTCATAGGCAAAGCGAGCTATGCGCCCAGGCTGGCGTGTCATAAGAGCCTCTTCAATTTCCTCAGGAAAAGAAGCTAGCTGCATAATAAGCTTTTTCTGGCACTCATATGCATCTAGAGACTCATCAAACAAGGCGGAGAACAAAGATGCATTGTTTTTGTACTCGGCAAGGCACCCAGCCCATTTCTCTTGCGTCAACAAAGGCAGCTCTTCTAGTTTTGTCTCGAAATCGAAAACAGGTTCGAGCGCTCGGCGCAAAGTAGCACAACACCTTGCGTGCGCATATTGAATATAGAATGAAGGATTTTCTCGTCCTCCTTCTTTGGCCTGCTTAAGATCAAGATTGATAGAATTTTGTGGGCTAGACTCTATCAAATAATAACGAAGCGAATCTTTTCCTAGTTCGTTGATTAGATCTTCAAGATAAACAAGCCTACCCATTTGTTTTGACGCGGGCGAAAACTGTTCATCGTTTGAGAGATTCACATTTTGAGTGAGTATAATTTCGAGTTTGTCTGAGTCCTCTCCTAACGCCTTTAGTGCAGCCTTGAGACTTGCTACTTGCCCCCGATGGTCTGCGCTCCAAACATTGATCAGAAGGTCATAAGCACGTCGAAATTTATCGAGGTAGCAAGCAGCATCAAATTTTTCATTGTTAGCATCAGCAGCATTGGCATATGCTCCTTCATCAACTTTGTATCCAGCAAAGCGCAAAAGGTTGCCCAGACAATTGCCGTATATAGCAGTGCGAGCATGCCCAAGAGATACATCGCCAGGAGAATTTGCAGAGGCGTATTCGATTAACGCAGTCTTCTTAGCACCAAGAGCCAAGCGCCCGAAATCAGCACCTTTCAAGTGTATTTCTTTTAGCGTATCTTGCAAAAAGTCTGTGCTAATTTTGAAATTGATATAGCCCGGCGCAGCAGTTTCAACCTCAGCAAAATCACTAAGGCTTTCACGCAATGTCTGGCAAATTACTTCTGCAATTTTTAGTGGCGCAATTTTCACTCTGCTCGCCAGCTTTAGAGCTATGCCGCAAGCAAAGTCACCGTGCTCGGCTATACGGGGACGCTCAATTACAACAGGCAAATCAAGCACGTTAAAAGAGCCAAGGTCGGCTCTTCTACATACATCTTTAAGACAATTTTCAATTGATATTTTGAGCCTGTATTTGATCACATGATTTCACGTACATCCAACTTCAACAATATTCATTGGGCTCAATTATACTTCAATGATAGGGCGAGCGAATTACCTCTTGACGAACCGGACTCAGTTCCTCCTACCACGGAAGGCTCTAATTGGCCGATGTAAACATGATTTTTCTATTTCTCGCCTTTGGTGTGGCTACCGCATCAAGCGCTCTTCGTCGATTCCAAAACCTGGAAAGCTGGACGAAACAAACGCACTTCAACCCAATCCCCTTAAACATCGACACGATGTGCTCAACTTCTGAAGTAGGCGCCATACTGGCTAGAGTTTCGAAAGCAAAAGGTGTTTTATATTCCGACGGCTCACATTCAAACAACTGGAACGAAGTGAAGTGGCACGGAGAAATAGACCGCCAAACCGAATCAATTGTAGAAGCACGAATAATAATCAAGGCAATAAATTTTGGTTTCTCCAATCTCGGCACCGGAAGTTCTCGCGAAGATAAATGGGTGATTTGGCTCCGTTGGATTATCGACACCAAGGTAGCGCAAGGAAAAATTCTTCCTACGAGAGTTTCTGCAGAATGGTCGAGCACTTCCAAGAATTTGAGCCGCTCAGCAGTGCAAGACGTTTTGAGCAACTTGTTCTCTGAATGCCGAAGCGAAATCACTAAACGCGGCATAGAGTTCACCACTGGTAATGGAAACGTCGTTGTAGTTCAGGGAACCTCAGCCATTTCACAAGTAAATCAAACCGTCGCGATTGCAGCACCGCCACTAACTTCTCAAAAGCAAATCGGGTCAGTGACGCTGCCCAAAAGAAAATATACGAAAATAAAAATAGATCAGGCAGTCGAAATAATTGAGCAGGTAGTCACCAAAGGTGGTGACTTACTTGACCCAATTGGAGGGCAGATGCACCTGCGCTGGCAGGCAAGTACAAACACACACAGAACGCTGCCAAACACGACAGAAGAAACTGTAAAATTCACCGAATATGGAGCAGAGAATGGACCACTCACCGACGAACTTGTAATTCGCTGGCAATTTACGCAAGATGCTAGGACCGGAGAAATCGAGTTAACTACATACTGGTCTGGTCCATTTCAGGTAAGTTCGGGTGATATCATTCGTCACCTGATGGACCGAGCGGAGACGGCTCTGACGCTGGCTGGTGCAAGAAGCCAGCAGTCTTCGTTGCAGTCTCGCGTCTACCAGGCATCGAGTTCAAGAACAGCCACCAGGTGGGACAGACCAGATCAAGACTATTGGACATCACAACAGCGAAACATCAAAACAACAAAACAGTTTTGGCCCACGCCCCAAGATTACAACGAAACAATTCAAAACCCACATCTATGCTTCGCCGACGAAGAGTTGCAGGAAAGTGAAGTTGAATTGACTCCGCTTGGTCTGCCAAAAGTTTCGACAGGATCTTTTGCCAGCGTCTATAAAGTACGATGCAAGGGAGTCGATTGGGCTGTTCGCTGTTTCAGCGCACAAGTGAAAGACCAGGAAGACAGATACGAGAAAACCAGCAGATTCGTTTGCGGCGACGATTTGCCTTACACAGTTCCACTTCAATATATGAAAGAAGGAATTCGCATTCAAGGAAAATGGTTTCCCATACTCAAAATGGAGTGGGTTGAGGGAACGCCACTCTATGAATATGTAGACTTGAATTACCAAAAATCGGATAAAATGCATGAACTGCAAAATCGATTTTTGACCATGATGACCGATCTAAAACACACGGGCATTGCTCACTCAGATCTTCAGCATGGCAATGTCATTATTAGAAATGATGAAATTGTTCTTGTAGATTACGACGGCATGTTTGTACCCGAATTGAGCGGCTATCTCAGCAACGAGCGTGGACATCCAAACTATCAACACCCAAGCCGAGAAGCGCGACACTTTGGCCCATACTTGGACAATTTTTCAGCCTTTTTGATTGACACTGCGCTGCTTTCTATAATTCACGACCCTGATTTGTGGACAAAATTTTCTGGCGATGGTGAAAGCATGCTCTTTCATAGACGCGATCTGGAGCAGCCAAACGGCTCAGAAATTTTCGCTACATTGAAACAACACCCGGTATCAGCAATTAGAGAAAGAGCTGAATTCATCCTTACTCTACTTGAGTCAAAACTAGAGCAAGTCCCCTATCTTCAAAGTGGCTGTCCAGACCTATTAGTGCCGCAAACGGATAACGTCCCCGAAAAACAATCGGAGTCATCGACTACACCAAAACAGTCTGGGCTCCCTGACTGGATGAAATAAAGACCAATCGGGAAATACAAGTGCCCAAAACAGGCACGGGGCAGAAGAGCAAGATTAAGCAGGGCTCATTTTTTCACGAGGAATTCACTGAGCCACAGCTATAGTTTCCTTGTGGTTGGAAATGGTTGGGGGGACTCGATATATGGCAGCGATTGGAAAAGACGCGGAAATGGTAAAGAGCCACCAGACTTCTGATGCGCCCAGCGGGAGCAAGCCGGAAGAAACCGTGCAAAATAAGCTGGTTAACGAGGCGCACATGCTTCTGCATGACCAATCGATTTCACCGAAACAAGCCAAAGAACAGATTGATGGTGCCTACACACGCGCCGAAAACAATAGCAACTTGAGTGAGGAGCAAGCGATTTTACTCAAGCTTGATCATGCAACGATGATGGACGTATATGGCTTTTCACACAACGATCAAGCAAGCAAAGACAGAGCGGCTGAAATTCTCAATTCTTTGCCCGATAATGTAAAAAAGGGTTCTGCACTAATAGCCGGTGCACTTGTCCAGGTACACGACAACAAACCAATCGATGTTAGAGACGACAAAGCATATGCTCTTGCAGTGGAAAACGCTGCCGAAACAACAATAAAGGGCGCATTTGCGATTAACGACTCAGATACAAATGCAAAATGGGCCAGCAAACAACTATCAATGGCCTTGCTCATGAATCCCGAGGAAACCAAGGCACGCTGGAGCAGCTTTAACAAAGACCATAAATACGATTCTATATTTAACAAGGCAGAACAACAAGCAGCCGAGGAGCGAGAACTGAGGAAAAATTGGGACAAAAATCCCGCAGATAGTTCAGTCCCCGCAGATGTTTTAACAGCATCAGACGAACTCGCACATTTGTCAAAACCAAAACCAGGAGAAGGAGATGCTGACGGTGTTCTGTATTTGAAAGGAGCTCTTTCTAATACATTGAGCAACTTCGACCAAAATAATGATCGCGAAATTGGTCGCGATGAATTGCAATCTGCCGCAGCTCAAGCGCGAAAAGAAGGCGATGAGCGAAAAGCTAATGCACTCGAATTTGCAGAAAGAAACTTCGACAAACTGCATCTTTCAAGCGAAGATGATAGCCTATGGGCAAATCATAAGGGTATTTCTCGCTCAGACATAGCAGAGCTGAAAAACTACGAATCATTTATAGACGGAGGAAAATGGCTCGGAAAAAACCCTCTTCTTTCAGAAACGACATTAAACAGAGCTTCCATCGCCGGTGCGGCGCTTGGGACAGTGGCTGAGGCCGCAACATTTGTAGCGGGAGTAGGTCTACCTATTGCAAACTACTTTGTCACAACAGGAGCCATTGGAAACGGAATTGGTTTGGGTGGATATGCTGCATACAGATCACTTACTGATTCAGGCAAAACATCGATGACTGAAAAGGCTTTTACTACGGTTGGCTTAACAGCATTGGGTGCCTTTGGCGGAGCGGTCATTGGTGCAGCGTGGGGTCCATTTTTCGGGTCGCAGGCCGCAACTACGGCGACCGAAGCAGTCGCAGATAAGATCTGGAATATGAATCATCGAACAGAATACAAAAATATGTATGGTGCAATGCGCAATCTCTAACGCCATCCAGATCTGCGTAACTCTTCGGCACGCTCTTCAATCTCTTTCTTCCATTGCGAACTTTTAGAAGCCAGCCCTTTCATGATGATGGCCATGCGATGGTTTTTAGCAAAAGCATCCTCATTACGCAGCATGAAATCCCAATAAAGTGAATTAAAGGGACAAGCATTTTCACCAATGGCTTTCTTCGGGTCGTAAAAACATTTACCGCAATAGTCGGACATTTTGTTTATATAGTTGGCCGAGGCTGCGTATGGTTTAGTACCGACATACCCACCGTCTGCATGCAAGGACATGCCAATGACGTTGGGCACCATGACCCAGTCATAACCATCAACAAACATCGAAGCGAACCAATTGTTAGTCTCAAGGGGATCGAGCCCCGCGATGAGCGCAAAATTTCCCAAGATCATAAGGCGAACTATATGGTGCGCATAACCATGCTGAAGCGCCGTGTCAATCGCATCACTCATACATCGCATTTCTGTTTCACCAGACCAAAAGAACTCGGGCAATTTCTCTTTTGCTTGCAGCTCATTGCGAGTCTTGTATGATGGCATCATGCGCCAATAAACGCGCCACATAAATTCACGCCAACCGATCAATTGCCTGACGAACCCCTCCACGGATGACAATTGTGCTCGCTTATCCAAATACCTTCGCTCTGCTTCGCGACACAGCTCAAGCGGATGCAACAGGCAAGTGTTGATATATGGCGAAAGAACAGAATGATTTAAGAACGGTTCACCGAATAGCATCGCATCTTGATGAGGTCCAAATTCGTTTAGCCTATTGTCAAAAAAATCTTCGGCGGCCAGAAGAGCGTCACTTCTGTTAACTGCATAAATCCAGCCATCGGTGACACCCGGGTGATCAGGAAAGTGCCGGTTTACCATGTCGATTACATCAAGTGTAATTTTGTCTGGCAAAAATTGACGCATTGGCACAGCTCGGAAATTGGCATCGGGAGATTGACGATTGCTCTTATCAAAATTCCAAGAACCACCAAACGGAGAATCAGCATCCATTAACAGCCCCGTCTTTTTCCGCATCATGCGATAGAAGCTCTCCATAGTGACACGCGCATCAGGCGTGCGATGCAGAGCCTCAAAATCACTAGCAGAGGAAATAAAATTACAGTGAGGGAAAATCTCGACTGCTTGCTTTGGCAAAAGACTCAACAATTTTTCGGTTGCACCAAACTCTGATTGTTCCATGAGCAGAATTTTGCCTGAAGGGTGTTTGCTAAAATGCTCATCAATAGCCTCTTTGAAGCTGGCAGCTTCTGCGTAATAATCTACCTTCCAACCATCTTGCCTGAGTTCTTCAGCAAAGTGGCGCATTACTGAATAAATAAGAACAAGTTTCTTCTTGTGGTATTTCAGTTGGCTGCCTCTGGCGATTGACTCAATCATCAAGATGCAAGCTTTCTCTTTGTTGGCGGCGGAAAGTGCTGTGTTATTAAATGAGCACTGGTCGCCTGTGATAAAGACAGTTTCCGCACTAGCATTAGAGTTCATGCGCAGTTCCTCCAGAGTGCTTAGATCATCATATTCCATTACTTCGCCGCAGCATTGTCCTTATAAATTCCGAACTACCTTTACCTACTAATTTCTGCACGACTATTCATTTGATTTGCAGTACATACAACTTATAAGGGTAGAAGGTGAAAAATAGGTGTACGATGACACCAGATCGATTAGATTTAGGCGATTCCGAACAGACTGACACAACCCAGGGACTTAATCTGCTGAGATTGGTCGATAACAAGAGCATCGCTGGCCAACGGCGCGACGACCCAGGCAGATGACCAATCCACGGTTTAGACCCTCACAATGAACAACACTGTCCGCCTCCAGGGGAAACAAAGATAATTGGCGACGAAAGCACGATCCTGTTCCGCGGTTCTGTTCCTAAGGCTATCAGTTTCGACAGAAACAAATAATTCCATTTGCTAGAAACTTCTGTAACCCAAAATTGTATTGGCGCACGCGGCAATATAAGTTACTTGCGTTATCATAGGAAGGTTCGCCTGGGGAATGCCGTGTCAATAACCAATCTTTTGGGAAGTATCTTTGCCGATAACTACGAACTCCTTGAAATTGCAGGCTCGGGCGGCATGGGAACAGTCTTCAAGGCAAGGCAACTTGGTCTAGACCGCATTGTCGCGGTTAAAGTATTGCATCCTGGACAGCTTTCTGATGAAGACGCTCTCGAAAGGTTCAAAAGAGAGGCACAGGTTCTTGCACAGCTCACGCACAAGAACCTGGGGATCTTTCTAGGGTATGGCGTCTGGCAAGATACTTTTCCTTATATCGTCATGGAATTTCTCGAAGGTAAAAGTTTGCAAGCGCTTCTAGCCGCAGACGCCTTGAGCTGGCAACGCGCAGTCAAAATCGTCATCCAAGTTTGTGATGCAATCCAATTCGCACACGACGCTGGTGTAATTCATCGTGATTTAAAACCTGCGAACATATTCTTAGTGAAGGAGGAGAATTCAAATGAGTCTGTCGACAAAGTAAAAGTAATAGATTTTGGCCTTGCAAAAGTTTTGTCAATCAACGAAGTACATCAGAAACACACAAAAACTGGAATGCTTTTAGGCACAGTAAATTACGTCAGCCCTGAACAGTGCAAGGGACAGCGAAGCGATCATCGCGCAGACATATACTCTGTAGGTTGCATTCTGTATGAATGCCTTGTTGGTGCGCCACCATTTGAAGCAGACAATCCAATTGCATTGATTTATAAACATGCTAATGAAGCACCCGTGCCATCATCGAAAAAGAACAG
The DNA here is from genome assembly GCA_964546815.1 of uncultured Candidatus Obscuribacterales bacterium. GTDB lineage: Bacteria > Cyanobacteriota > Vampirovibrionia > Obscuribacterales > Obscuribacteraceae > JAIEPM01. The sequence goes on from CAZJLR010000006.1 coordinate 106,621, forward strand.
CAGCATTCCGGCTGAACTTGAGACATTGCTAATGAAGGCACTGGAGAAATCCCCGAACTTAAGAATTCAAACCATGTTGGAATTCAAGAAAGAACTTCAACAATTACTCAACAATGAAAACAGAGTGACAAACAAAATCTCCAGCAACAGCTCGAGAAAGAGAATCGTATTTGCGATTGGGCTAGCGGCAACCTTTTCTCTTATAGCGGCTAGCACAATAGTTTTCTTAAACTCGCAAAAGGTCCAGACCAAGCGCACAAAATTCAATAACGCAATATTGAGTAGGCTAAACGAAAAAACGGTTTTGAGCACGGTAAGAACAAATAGTGTAGAAGAAATTACAGTTTCTGAACTTGAAAAAGGCTTGGAAGAACTAAGAGCAATAGACAACGCAGAACTACGAGCCGACCTCTTGCAGCGCAAGTATCTTGCTCTAACGAAACTAAGTGACTTCTATGCGTTTCAAGACCCTACAATTTCATTGGATATTGCCAAGCAATTAGAGAATCTCACCCGAATCGACCACATAGAGATTGGCATCCCAGCAAAATTGAGCAAAGCGGCTGTTCGTTGCCTAGCTTTAGCCCGTCTAGCCGAATGCAATGTTGATTTGAATGATATCCAAGCTGCAAATGCCATAATAACTTCAGACGAATTTAAACGGTTGGAAATTCTCTTGAAAAATCCGGACGAAGCTTCGGTCATTTTAGAAATTGAAGTAGCGAAAGCATCGAAAAGTGAAAAAGAGAATGATGAAACAGAAATGAATTTGGCAATTGCAAAAGCCGAAAAGCTAGCCATTTTGCCTCAATACATTGACCCAAAGTCAATAAAACGTTTGACTGACATTCTCGTTCGGCAGGGTCGCATCAATGAGGCAAACAGACTCTACACAACAATATTAATCAAAAGAAGCACCGACAAAAGCCTTGATACTTTTCATTTGATTGAGCAAGCTGCCAGCAGGCAACTGTTACGCCCCCAGAAAAACCAAATTGACCTTTTATGTTCTTCCCTCAGACACTGGGCGACAAGGAATTTAAATCTAAACAGGCGAAAATTCCTAAGCGACTCATTAGTCGTGGTAGACGAAATTGCCTACCTGAAAGTAGCCGTTTATAAAAAGCCACCACAAGCTATAAGAGAAATAATAGAAGAGATTTACCCTTCCACCAAACTTGAACAAATCAACCTTAGTGCAATAAGTCTCCCGCAAATTTATATGGGCACAATCAGCCAAATCACTAAGGAAAAGCAAGTAGACCCTTTGCTGGCAAAAGAAATATACAATACATACTTAGATCTTTTGAAATCTCAAAAGACAGAATTTTCAGAACCAGACTATTTTCTTTCCCAAGAGATGAGCGCCTTTCTCACAGATCACGCTATGGCTCAGGAGAAAATCAAAGTCAATCAATGCGCCCAAGCAACCTTGCAAAGTCAGCGCAAGGGAAATGAAAATGCAGATTGGGACATTCATCTGATTAGAAACATCACTTGCACTGAATCTACTGAAAACAACATGCCAAAAAATCAAGAGCTACTGCAATTGTCTAGAGCTCTAGCGAAAGACGCAGCCTCAATTAAAAACGCAAATGCGGTAGAACAAGCTGACATCACAGCAGGCAGCCTTGGAATGATCGATCTACTTATCTTAGCGCACCAAAAAGAAGAAGCACTGGAATTTGCAAAGACAATGAACCAGTACCTGATGAAATACGATCTAATCGACGTCTATTTGAAGCTTTCTGAAATTACTAAACTTTTGAACCTAGAATTAGAACTTAACAAGATAGATTTAGCAGATGTTAGCACTTGCAAAAAATGTTACTTGCAAATTTTGGCGACAATGAAATCAGAACCATTCCAAAACGACAACTGCTTAAAACCTGCATCAGCAAGTATTCTGCAGTGCTATCAACAATTGAATGATGCTACAGAAGCTAAGACTTTCTTCAACAACGAAATCTCATATTTGATGCTGGGTAAGAAACCTAAAGTTGAGACAGCACTTTCACTCTACACCGATTATTTTGAGCTCCTGAAGCACGAAAAGCAGTCAAACGAAGATGTAGATGATATCGTGAGCCAATATTTGCGCATACGGGGAAAGCTGCCCGCAAATATTGAACATTTAGCGATAGTAAACCAGACAACTCTTAGCTTTGCTGAATTTCTATTCAAACATGGGAAGAATAATGAAGCTCGCAACGCTTTATTGGAATACAGGAAATTCGCTGAAGCAAAAAATGGTTTCATTGGCGGTGCAAAGCAAATAAATTGGCTCAAACAGTGGCTGTATTTCGACATCTCATCTCGCAAGCCACTCACAAAACAATACTACGATGAGCTGTTGCAAATTGCAGAAAACAAACAGCCCGATATCAATCACAACATCGCATGCTACATTGAATTAGCCATTATAGCTTCGATGACAAAGGACTATAAAGCAGAAGATGAGTTCTATGATAGAGCAATGCAAATAATCAAAACGGATAACAGCAAACATCACCAGGCAGAATATTGGGAGTGGCGATATATAGTAATTGAAAGAGAAGCTCTAAAGTACTCCCATAACGGCAACAAAAATAAAGCAATCAAAACTCTAATTTTTGGAATTGAAATGCTACACAGACTTACACCCAACGCCAATTCCATCTGCCTGGAATTTAAGAAGCCGACAAAAGAAGTACTCGGAAAATCCTACCCGAAGATACTAGACAAATATTTTGCAGAATGCGAATACGACTCATTAATTTCTACGCTTAAAAAGACAATATCAAGTTAAACTCAGCTTTCTTCCTCGAAAAATAGACTTCACCGGCACTAATGCTTTTTGAAATCGAAGGTGAAGTCAATGTCGACTTCAGGAGGTGCGCCAGTAGGAAGTGGATAAAACGGTGCCGAGTTTCTGACTGCCAAAAGCGCAGTCGTATCGACGGCTTTCATTCCGGATGATTTACTTACAATTGGTTTAGCGGCTAAAGTCCCGTCCCTGCGGATTTTGAAGCGTACAACCACAGTGCCGGATTCTGAGGCGTGGGGTGGTACCCAATTTTGCTTAATTTGGGTTTGCAAGGCGGACATATAATGACCAAACCTTGCACTTTGAGAGGAATTACTTTCAAGAGTTTCGTTAGCGTTTTCAGAACGAGGTGCAACTATACTGGTTGAGCGTTCTTCAGTTCTATTGTGAGATTCTCGAAAAATTGACAAAACAAACCCACTCACAAGTCCCAAAACAATAAGTATGGCGATGCCGGTCATAATCTTTGACTTGTGGCGACTATAAAAGCTCGGCGGCTTGTAAGACTGTGCCAAGCTTGCAGAATGCGAGACACCAGGGGCAGTATCAGGCTTCTCCCACTTTGATTTATCAAAAACCTTTGCTGTTGGCAAACTCTCCACCGCATCTGTAAGTGACTTGGGAGCCGCCGGCCAAGTCATCAGATAAAAGCCGGCAAAAGCTGGGTCAACGCAAAGGACATCGAGCACTTCTTGCGCTCTATCGCTACTTAGAGTGCCAAACAACCCCTTTAAATTCAAAAGCAAAATGTGTTGGTGACCGCCCACAATCTCCGGAACTTTCTTAGCCACAACATAGGCAGATACGCAAGTATTTTGATTTGCAAGTGAATTACAAATTTTGTCCAGCTCATCTTCCGTGAGTTTGTGTGCTTCGAAAGTATCCTTATTACTCACGCTGTTTAGCGTGTGTGAAGCCTGGTACATCTCCTCATCTAGTGCAATAGACTTCTTGTAGTAAACTTGGGCTTCCTCCTCTTTACCGCGCTCACGCAGAAAGGCCGAAATGTGAGCATAAGAATCTCGGCCGAAGACAGGTTTTAACTTGGCTGCATTTTCCAGTCTTTCGATTCCCTCATTGTCCTTTTCACCTAGAAGCAAAAGCCCCAGTCCAAAATGAATTTCAGCCTCATCAGGCAATTTTTCCAAGATTGAACGATATTTTTGAATTGCTATTACGGGCTCGTCTAGCTCAAGAGAAAGCCCTGCGAGTTCTAACATTTCTTCAGTCTTAAGGTCACGCTCTTTCGCATCGTCTTCAATTTTATTAAGCCTCTGCCTGGCCTCCTTTGTAGCAAGATGACGCATAGCCCACGGATTTAAAATCGCGTTGCGCCAGTGTATTTCCACCTGCGCTTCCAAGTTTGGCAAGGCATTTCCGAAAAGTTGCTCAGCTGCAGTGGCGTCCACATGGAACTGGCGAGCAGCCTCAGACGAAATTACTTGCGGATTGCTCCAGTCTTTGTCTGGTTGAAGCGCACGCACACGTTCAGACAGAGACGGATGTGTGTCAGAGCCATCGTGCTTTGCCCAGTTTTTTTGAAGCAGTTCAAGAGCCTTATCATCATCAATTGAAACTCGCAATGCTGTCGTCATTGACGAAAACGTATCGTTGGGAGGTTCTGGGATATGCTCGACCTTATTCCAATAGTTCTTCCAATATTCATCGGCAAGAAATGAACCTTTCAAGGCTGTTTGTATAAGCGCCTGAGACGCACATTCGGCACCGGCTACATTAGCAGCGATTCTATCGGCGGCGTATTCATGCTCGCGCATCAAAACATAAGTGTGAGCATCAAACAATGGCACAAACCATTCTGCAAACACTTTTATCAATCCTATACCAATAGAACTCTGGTAAGCGAGGCTCAACACAGTTTGCTGCCATGACTTGCGTACATGATAAATCCAGCAACCAACCTTGCCGTGTTGATCTGAAAGATGCCCCATCTCGTGAGCCATAATTGCCTTAAACTGAGGGAGGTTGACTGACTGCAATAATGGCAAGCCTAAAATCAAAATATTTTTGTACCAGCCAAAAATGCCCAAGCGCGGCGTTTGCATAACGGCACAATTGAATTCTTCGGTAAGTATCACCGAATGAATTTTCGGACCACCGGCGGCAGCAGTTATCTCGGCGATTAAATCAAATAGCAGTGGAGAGTCTTCTCTTCGAAGTGGAATACCAACAGGGTCGCTAAATTTCACCCAAAGTGATTTTGCCACCAGCCAGGCAGCGATTAGAAACAAGAACGAGAACTTAACTAGGATCACATAGTGACTAACGAGAACGAGCCAGAGGAAAAAGGCTACCATCGCCAATAGAAAGACAATTAGCCCAAATATGTAGGCATATCCTAGAAGTGCAAGCTTCGTAACGTGCCAAACGTAACCCTTTGGGTCTTGCGCCGCCTGAACTTCCAGCTTTTTGACTATGGCATCGTATTCTTCGGTTTTCATGTAGCAGCCGTCCTGGGCTGGGAAACGATGGTACCAATAAATGTTTTACCCGGCGAGGTCTTGATCAAGCCGTTGAGTCGATTCATTTTTTACTCGACAACAGACCTAAAATTGGGACCAAGACCCGTAAAAGCCCTTCAAGCATGATTAACGAGAACTTTCGCAGGTCTTGAGATAGAATGGTCTACTTATTTAACTGGTTTGTATTTTGACGGGGTGTCATGAATGGGGCTTTCAATATCGGTAGGTATGTTCGCATCACTAACCCCCGAAGATGAAGAATTTATCGCAGACGTAAACGGACAGCTTGAAATTATAAACAAGGTTCTTCAAGCAGCCGGACTTCCAAGGCATAACGAACCATTCTTGATGGATGAAATCTGTTCGCTCGAAATGTACGGTTATTCGGGACTGCATTATCTGCGGAGAATTGCAGTTCACCTCTGGAAGAACGGTAAGGTTCCAGAACCTGGAGACGAAGACTCTATGGACGACCCACTGATTGCAGAATATGACGAGGCAAATCTAGAAATAGACTATGCGTCAGCTGGCAAGGCGCTCAGGTTTGACCACTTGCTCTGGCACAGTGATTGCGAAGGATATTACGTTCCCGTAGCCTTTAACGATGTATTGTTTGGCGATACAGATCAGTTTGGAAAATTGCACGGCGATATGCTCGGTTCTTCGCAGATGCTGATGAAAGAATGCGAACTTATCGCTAAACATCTAGGATTACCACTTTCCGAAATAGATGAGGAAGATGAAGAACTGTGGCTTGGCGCAGAAACGCAGGGCGAAGGCGATGGTTGGAAGAAATATGGAGTAGAAAGCTTCACTTGCAAGCGCTTGCACAAAGCATGCGAAGAATCGATTAAGCACAAAAGAATATTGACCTTTTGCTGATCGAACATAAAGCTTAGGAGATCGCCAGACGTTCATCAATGATGACAAATCATTCTTGCGCGCGAAATATTTTTCGATTTAGTTTGGAACTTTGATCTCTACGGCACGAGGGAAATAAGCGTATGGGTCTTTGTCATGCGCTTCGAGCTTGCCTGGATTGATGAGGAAAGTAACGACCATGGCTCCGTCATGGCAGGGTTGCTCAGGGTGGCCTTTAGCGGCATAGCACATGCCACGTTTGCATAATTCGCTTGGTACGGTGTAAACGAGCTTCTCCGCAGACCAGGGTCCACTAACACCTGGAGCAGTTCTCACAACAATTCTGTCGCCAGCGCCGCCGCTATGAAATAGGCATACATACTTGTTGTCGAATTTGCTAAGCGAGGCCTCAGCCGCCGACTGATCAAACAAAGGTGCAGACTTGGAAATATCCTTAGACCATTGTGATGTATTCTTCCCGGCACTCTGCAAAAACTCGAATGCATTAATGTTCGTTCCTTCGAGTTCACTCAACGCAATCCTGCTAAGCAGAGTTTGCTTTTTCTGCTCGTTCAATCCGGTTACATAAAGCATCTGTCCATCTATCAGGCAAGCTGTTCCTATATGAAGATTTCTTGTTGTGAACGGCAGCAACAAGTGGCGGCAATGCCAACTTGAAGGATCATCCTTTGGATTATCGATAACAATCAATTCGTCCTTTTTCCATTCAAAGCCGAACGGTTCACCTTCGTGCCCTGGAATGGCACTTATGCGCTTTGCAAAACAGTAGACTTTGTTTTTGTAAAATACTCCATCGCCGAGCCATAGCCAATAGCCCTTGCCACCAGGAAAGAAACTAGCCGGCTTTTTAGAATGCTTCCAGAAAAAAGACATCTTTCCAGCTTTAATATCTTGAAGGCCAATTGAGTTATTTATCATGGCATTGTGACGGCGCTTGCCACCACTAATGATGCCAATGAATGTATCGCTGAAGAGCCAAATCGCCTTTCCATTGCCCAGGTCGACACTGTATGCGCCGTCAGAGCCTGACCACATTTTACTTTGAAGAAACTGAGACTCTAAGCCAGGAACGGCTCGCCCTGCCTGGCTTTGTGAGCCGAAAAGCAGGGCAGCAGCTAATGACAAAATCATTCCAAAGCGGATTTGACTCATATATTTATTGTTGCACATTACTTAAGAGTCAAGGCACGTTCTTTGCGCTCAATTTGCTCAAGCGACAATCCTTTTGTCTCAGGCACCTTAACGCAACAGAATATCAAAGATGCCAGCGCAAGCAAGCTGTACATTCCAAAGGTCGCTCCGATACCGAACTTCGCCAACATCACAGGAAAAGAGAAGCTTACAATCAAATTGCTTACCCAGGCAATAGCAGTGGCTACACTCATAGCGAACCCGCGGATACGCAGAGGATAAACTTCCGAGATGATGATCCAAAAAATCGGCCCCAGACTAATGGCAAAGAAGGAAACAAAAGTAAACACGCTGCTAACGCCAACCCATTTTAGAACTTCGCTGTTGCCGTGCAAAAGAAAACTAAGCGACAAGCAGGCAAGGCTGACCATCATGCCTATATTGCCAACCAGCAAAAGTGGACGCCTACCTACCTTATCGATAAGCGCGACGGCTATGATAGTCATTAACACATTGATGAGACCAACACCGGCAGTTGCAAGAATAGAGACTGAGTTTGATGTAAGTCCAGCCAACTTAAAAATGGAAGGTGCATAATATATCACCGTATTGATGCCAGTGAACTGCTGAAACAAGCCGAGACCAAGGCCAATTACCAATGCTCCCCTCAAGTGAGGCGCGAAGAACTCTCTCCAATCGCCTTTTTCTTCAGCAAGTGAATCCTCAATTTCTTTGAGCTCTGCGTCAACGTTTGAGTTTTTGCGTATGCGCCTGAGCACATTAGCGGCCTGTTCATGGCTTTGCTTCAAAACTAACCAACGTGGGCTTTCAGGCAAAATCAAAACTCCGGCGGCCAATAACACAGCAGGAATAAAACCAACTGCCACCATTGCTTGCCAATTGCTCCCCGCTGCGAATACATAATCAATAATGTAGGAAAGCAAGATACCGATCGTAATTGCAAGTTGGTTCAAAGCAACCAGGGCGCCGCGATTATCTGCAGAGGACATTTCACTAATGTATAAAGGTGCGGCAAAGGATGCCACTCCGATCGCAATCCCAAGAACTACGCGCCCGGCAACCAGCGCCTCTAGCGAAGGAGCCATCGCTGTAACCACTGACCCTACGCCAAACAATAATGCCGTAGCAAAAATCACCTTCTTACGACCAAAAAAATCAGTAAGACGACCGCTCAAAAGCGAACTGAAAGTAGCACCAAACAGCACGGCGCTAACTACAAGCCCCTCACCTTCAGGTGTAAGATGGAATTGATCGCGCATAAAAAGTAGCGCACCAGATATAACACCAGTATCATAACCAAACAGCAACCCGGACAGTGCCGCAATGCTCGCCACCAGGTATACAAATTTAGAGCTTGATGCCACGGTGATTGGCATCGGTTTCTGAATGGTAGTGATCATACAGGTTGAATCCTCCGGGATTTATTCTTAGAACTGTCGATAAGTGCGCTAATAAGATTCTTGTCCGGCGAAACTCCAAGACAATCTAGCGCCAGCAAGCATGCACCCAGCACTGGCTGCAACTCTGCGAAAAGCACGCTGCTGTTAGGCAGCCTTTTTTGAACAGCGACGAGCAATGGACGAAGTACAATATCTCCGGCATTGAACAACCCTCCGACAAGGGCTATCTCACAGACGGAACTTTGAGCTAACTCCAGGCGTTGGGCTACGGTTTCTAAGCACTCAGCCAGAAGTGCCATTCCTTCTGCAACAATCTGAATCGCAATTTCATCGCCTTCTTTTGCGGCGTTGATCAACAATGGACACAAACTAGCTATCTCTAAGCGAGACATACCAGTCACATGCAAACGATGCATAATGTCGTTCATTGTGACAAGACCAAGCCGATCCATAACAAGGGCACGTAGCACCGTTTCTTTTGAGCGACCGTCCGCCGCCCGCACCGCAGCTTTCATCGCAGAAAGACCAAACCAATAGCTACCGCCCTCATCTGCGAGCAAATACCCCCAGCCGCCACTTCGCCATTCTTCACCACCGGCATTTCGTCCATATGTCGCAGAGCCAGTGCCGGCAATTTGGACAATGCCAGGTCGCCCAGACAATCCGCCAGCAAGCGCAATGCGACAATCATGATCTACGCCAAGACTTTCATTGGCAGGCAAGCCCAAATCTCGTGCCATCTTTCGAACCACAGCTCGGTCAGCAGGAGAAACTACACTTGCAAGTCCTAAGAAAGCAGCATCAAACCGAGGTGCTATTCCGAGTTGAGCGTCATTGGACGCCATCATTATCGCTTCCGCCAGATTGGCTTTTGTAAGCTCAACCCCAACATCATGATAATTAGAAGGGCCCGCCACGCCATTTCCGAGAACATGCCCTGAAGTGGAAATTATGGTGGCATATGTTTTGGTACCACCACCATCAATTCCGAGTACGTATTTCATTTCGTTCCTCCAGCAGCCTGCTCATGTGATTTTTTGATAAAAGCTTTGATTACTTTCACGGGTTTATCACTTCTGTTAATCAGACGATAACTGCCGGCAGCTGCAGGAATCACAAAAGTCTCAGCATAATTAAAACGCTGGGTAAGTCCGCCAGCAGTCTGCAATTCGATTTCAGCTCCTTCAACCAGACTCAGCACGTGGCAAGAACCATCAGTTTTAGAACTTACGCTCGATTGAAATTCAAAACGATGCACATCGTAAAATTGCTCTTCGTGCGTTGGAAGGTGAAATAATTGCCAATCGGCGCCAGCACCAATTAACTCTGGCTGTGAAATAAATTCATCTTTGATTCGTTTGCCCCTTCGATCGAAATAGAGATTATCGAAAGCGCGGGCAATATTAAGTGGACGCGGCTTACCGTCTAAGTCTAGCCGCAGCCAGTCGTACATCTTGAAAGTAAAAATGTACGGTGTAGAGCTTATTTCAAGAACGAGATTATTTTGACCAGAGCAGTGGATGGTTCCATTAGGAATAAGGAACAAGTCATGCTTTTTTGCAGGCTCGGCATTGACAAAGTTCTCGATTTCAACGGGAGTACCTTCTTCAACGCTTTTCTCTAGCTCGGCGCGAAAGAGGTCAAGATCAGCATCTTGACGAAACCCGAGATAAACCTGCGAGTCTTGCTCGCAATCGAGTATGTAATAAGATTCGTCTTGAGTGAATGTCTCGCCAAACTGCTCTTTAATATACTCAGGGCGAGGATGACACTGCACAGACAAGTTGCCACCACCAAATGTATCCAAAAAATCAAATCGAATCGGAAACTCATGCCCAAATCGCTCAGCCGCATTTCCGAGCACAGCCGCATTGTTGTGGTAGAGAAGGAAATCAGAAGAAATTTCCAACAAGCGTCCATCACTTTCGAGCAAAACTCCATTCTCAGGAAAAATCAGCTCAAAAGACCAGGCATAATTAGGAGAAGTTTTAGACAATTTCGGTATGCGCTGTTTTATCCATTGCCCTCCCCATGGTCCTGGCTCAAACCAGGGACGTACTCGGAAATAGTTTTGCGACATAGTTTCAAGGGCGCTACGCAATTTCTTGCCTGCCATCATCATCGGTTCTTGCGGGCGTTGCTCATCAATAACCAGATCGATCCTTGGCAGCAAATTCGCTTTGTGTTGATTTAAAACAATCCAGTCAACAAAGTAAAATTGCTTGTACATTGCCTTCGGGTCTGCAGATTTGCGTTGTCCGAGGTTGCAAATTGAACCGGCCCGCGAACGAAACTGTATTTCGTTTTTCGGCACGTCCACATAAACCAAATATCCTTCCTCGGCAAAGAGCGCAGCGCCAGTACCATAGATGATGCTAAGCTCAGCTTGAGGATCATGCTGCAGTTGTTCAATTTCGAAAAAATCTGCAAGACTGCCGTCGAAGCGTTTTCCGAATAAAGGATCGTCACCGCCCATATAGGGTGCAATCAATTCACTAATTTGGCTTTCAGACTTCAACTTGTGGCTGACTTCCACAAACGATGCTCTTACGCCAATGCGATTCAAAGCAATTTCCAATTGGGCGCGGAAATTAGACCAGAAGACGCCGCCATAACCGTCAATTACTACGCGCCCTCTCACAGACAAGATCTGAGCAAGCGCCGTAAAGCCGACTGATATTTGCCCAGGACCAACAGGAAAGCTCCCAAAAATGTTGTAATCACCAGGCGGTAACGGACAAACCTCAGCCGGCACCAATTCTTGCGTTGTTTTTCGCCATTGAGCAGGTAATTGCGGCAAAAGCTGAAACGCCGGATTCGGCTCAGTTGTATTGTTAATCGGAGTGACTTTGTTCACCAGTTAATCTTCCTGAGATTGTGCCCGGCTCGATATTAAGCTATCGAGCGTAAACGCTTCTGGAACGAGTTGTGCATCTTTTGTGAATTTTCGGCTGCGAACGAGTCAAACCGGGCAATTCACCCTATGGTTTTCGCTGCGATTGATATTGCCCCTCGGGAGATTCGCCAGAAGTCTGATGCGGCGACTGCAATCGAGGATAACCGAGGCTTACAATGTGGTCGTGCGCCGGTTTATCTGGATTCCAAACCTCTACAAAACCAGTAGGCGTCCACTGACTGTTGCGGTTGAACGGGTCGTATTGATGGTCCATCTCGTTAGTCATTCGCCAGCTGTTCCACAACGCAGTGTTTGGGTCTGCCGGGTCGCCCATAATGTACTGCCCATCAGCTGTCTTACCTGCACAATAAACAAAATGATGCGGCACATTTACGATAACACCATGTCCAGCGGCAAGCGCTGCATCCAATTCACCCATCGCCTGATTTACGTTTGCCGGCGTTATACTCACGCCACTGTCAGGGTCAAAATGCAATTTGGTACTCAGCCCAAATTTGCGGGCGTACATAGCTTCTTCATCTATAGACCCGAAGTCTTTTTGCGGCTCTTCCTCCGCGCGTTCTACAGCCAGACGCATTGCTTTTCTTGCATTGGGGTCCGCAAAAGTCGCCCCGTCAAAATGTAGCCCCGTACCACCACCCGAAGCATTGAAATCAAATAGCGCCTCAGTTAGCGAGGTGGGTGCACACGAATAATTATTTGGCTGTGGAATGTAAAAGCGGCGCCGGTCGATACCAGTGGTATCATCATAATTGACCGGAGGTTCACTAATCAACGCATTACCCGCCACAGCAGTCTTGTCTGGTGGCTGCAAATAAATACTGTTAGTCCAGTCTTTAGTGTGGTCAGCAGAGTCCTCACCAAATTTACCATTCCAGTAGTGATTGTTATCCAGCTTATAGTTCTCGCCGACAATTCCAGTGTGAGCTTCGCTTTGTCCTCCTCTGCCAATCCAGACATCACCTGGTTGCGGAACATTCGAGTATGTCCAACCTTGTTTCAGCAAATCTTCTTGCAAGTAATCGCAATTATCATCTTCAGGACGAACTAACTTGGCTGCGCCACAATCATTGAGTATCTGGCTCACAGACGCGGCGCACCCCAAATCGTAAGTGGCTCCTCCACCGGGAAAATGTCCGGGCGTCCAGTTGTGCCACATTTCTTTGCCCAGGTCACTAAATGCGGTGGCAGCCACAGCATGCTGAGTTTTGGACTCATGACTTGGGTCACCATCATAGTTTGCTATAGAGCCATGATTAACCTCAAGGTGAGGCAATGGATCATCAGGCAATGGTCGCACATCGTCAGCTGATTTAGAGAAAGGACCAACCCGAGGATCTACAAGAGCGGCTTTGCTTGCATCAGAAGATTGCGCTTGCGACAATGAACGGGTAGAATCTCCATTTTTGCCAGGTGAACACAACGCATCTTCGCGTAAATTTTGTCCGCAGACATCTTCCATCGCGGAATTAGCGGCCTTTGTTTGCACCTGATCTAGCATACGGAAATTCTCCTGTTTTCAAAATGCTCGTCGCTGACACTTTCCGGGCAGCTATGCGATTATCAATTTTGAACAGTGACGAATGTCGGAAGAATTTGTGTAAATTTTCCGTATAGTCACCGGAAATTACGTAGTTCACTGTAATTAAACAAATCCGTCCGGAATTCTTCCTAGAAATTAGGTTAGGTTCAATATGGAGAGCATTTGAAAACTTCTCTTTTTCAATGTTTTGCAAGCTTAAGACTGCGCCCAAAGACAATAACTAATTTTACTCAAAAGAGGCTGAAGGATTCGGCACTAAAGGCACCGACTTCTCAATCGCTTCGGCAATTCCCTTGGCGTAAGCAGCTTCCTGCACCGGTCCGAGTCCTATGCCACCAACTTCATTGTAGACCCAAGGCACAGCATTGGGACCATCACCTGCATAAAGTTGAACTTGCGAAATATTCCCTGGCTCAATGCCGGGGCGGTTATCAAAAACGCACCTGGTAAGTTTAACAGAATGACCTTCAGCCTTTGCTCGCTCAGAGACGAAAGTCAATGCAGCGTCATGACTTTCATCTGCTATTTTCTGATTAGTAAATTCCACTTTGGGCTGATCGACACCACCTCTATACTCGCCGACTTCTTGTGCAAAAACCTGAGCAAAGTCGCTGAAATTTCTGCCGTGATCGTCGTGAATACTCACTGCCAAATCTGCATGCACATTCTGCGCAATGGTTGCCCTCTGGCGCAGCGAAACAGTATCAAGCTCCGATTGTTTTGTAAAAACAACATCATATCCATCAGCTCTTAATTTATCACCAACCTGCTGGGCTACACGCCATGCCTCAGTGATTTCAGGATAATTTGGATAATCGTGATCGTGTAATTTCGTGACGGGGTCAATATTTGAAATGTTCTGCCCGCTGTGGCCGGGGTCGAGCACAATAACCGGCTTTCGCAAAGGCTCGCTCGAGGTTATATCATTGAGTACATGCTCAAAATTTATGTTGCCAGACGAAGTAGGAGCCTTTTCGAAATTTGCATCCATAAATTAGCCTCATTGTGCTGCCACCGAACAGCCGCAATCTCAGTACATAAAAAATGAGCATAATATTCTCTGCATTAATAAATCAGGACAATTTCGTGACTATTCTGTTAACACCGCATTTACAGACAGACGTTTAGAGACCCCGCACCGACAGCCATCACTTTCTGCCACAATTTCTTAACACCGAATGACTTATCGTTCGCACTTAAGTTCGTAATTTTACTAAGTTTGATTTAGCAGAGTTTCGGCTCTATTCATTCAGTCGCAATCGGCTGGGTGAACTATGGTCTGGCACTGTTGGGTAAAGCAGAGGCAGGTTGGATTATGCCAAAAGATGAAGCGGAAAGACCAAAGGACTCTTCTCGTGAGACCGCACCAGCGGAAACAAGAGACGCAAGGCAAAGCCTTCAGCGGGAGGTTGAGACGACCCGCCAGGAAGGAAGAGATTCTACTAACAGACCCGGTGCTTCAAACAGCCAAGAGGCTGACGCAACGAAGAACTCATCACGCGATAAAACAGACACGGCTAGCCAACATTTACCGAACATCGAACTAGTTGATAATAAGCGTTCCACAAACAAAAAAGAGGAAGGTCCTGGCGATAAGCCTGCGAACAACCCCGAGCACAAAGATAAGAGAGAACTAGCCAATCCACAAGATAGGGATTCAACAAAGAAGAACACAGCCCCAGGAAATGAGCAAGATAGGTCTATAAAGCCAGTGCGAGCAGAATCTGAAACTGATCAGAAGAACTCTTCTTCACATGTCGATTCCCAGAAGCTAACTCGCAATGAAAACGGTGGACACACAGAGGAGAAATTCGACAAACAGGGCAATCGACGCGAGCTAAGAAACACAGATGCAGAAGGTAAGCCTATATTCGAAGGAAAATTTGGAGCAGACGGCAAACTTGATGAGGGCAAATACTACCAAAACGGCAAGCTAACTGAGACGCAAACTCGCAGCGAAAGCGGTGGCTACTCTCAAGAGAAATTCGACGAGCAGGGCAATCGACGCGAAATTAGAAACACAGATGCAGAAGGTAAGCCAGTATTCGAAGGAAAATTTGGAGCAGACGGCAAACTTGATGAGGGCAAATACTACCA
>CAZJLR010000006.1:121997-157615 GCA_964546815.1 uncultured Candidatus Obscuribacterales bacterium
AGACGCAAACTCGCAGCGAAAGCGGTGGCTACTCTCAAGAGAAATTCGACGAGCAAGGCAATCGACGCGAAATTAGAAACACAGATGCAGAAGGTAAGCCTATATTCGAAGGAAAGTTTGGAGCAGACGGCAAACTTGATGAAGGAAAATACTACCAGAACGGCAAACTAACTGAGACACAAACTCGCAATGAAACCGGCGGCTACTCGCATGAGAAATTCGGCGAGGAGGTCAAACCAGGCACTTCGCCTAATATGACAGAACAGCAGCTAAAAGACGCCCAAGTACGCAAGGGCGAAGGCCCATATCAAGTAGCATCTCGATTGCTAGGAAAGGATACCAGCCATACGGAAAAGATGGCACTTGCTATGGCGTTCCAAGCGCAATATAACCAAGAAACAAACGGTCAGGATCCAAAAATGCAAAATCTGCATGCTGGTCAAAGCCTGTTAACTGAAAAAAATTACAAGGAAGTCATCGGACGGATTGGGAATGATTCCCTACGTGAAAGTATAAATGCAAAACTCGATCACTCAAAAGAGCAATCAAAACCAGAAATAAAGCCAGAATCAGAGCAACCTACTAAGCCAGCAGACCGGTCTTCAAAACCAGCAGAGCAGCCTTCAAAACCTGCAGAGCAACCGCCCGCAGGGGAGACGCCTCGAGAAGCTGGGAAGATAGACAGATCTCGCTTCGAAAAAGAGTTGAGTGATCCAAAAGTAATGGCAGCCTTTGCTGGCAGAATGCACAGTGAAGTAGGAAGCCAGGGCAAAGATGCTCAGCTGGCGTTTGCCGAGGAAGTGATGAACAGGGCAACATCCCGTGGACAATCTTTAATGCAAGCACTGAGCGGTAAATATTATCCAACTTCAAGACCAGGTAGTTCCAGCAATCCTTCCTATATAGAAACCATAAACAAAGCACTGAAAGAAGGTACTGACACCACCCATGGAGCCACAGGCAACGCTAGCGGTAAGGTTGGATTTGGTAAAGGTGGCTATCAAACCGTAAGGTTTGGCGGTGAAAAATTCGGCATGGAAGCTGTCGATATCTCAAAAGGTTGGCTGAAAAAATATGAGAAGCTAAGAAGCTAAGCGAACTGTTTCGCTTTCGCATTTTTGAGTAACCAAAACCGCATCACAAAGGAACTTGCAGCAGACGACTTCTACGCAATCAGAGAATAGAATGATATATTGTGGAAGTTGTCTGGTCGGCTGGAATTGCGATATGGCCAAAATTTTGATTGTTGAAGATGACTTGGTGATTGCCAGGAATTTAAAAACATGGCTCGAGAATGAAAAGCATACAGTTGACATGGTGCACGATGGTGACGAAGGTTTGTACCGTTTGCTCAATTATCCTTATGACCTGGCCATATTGGACTGGAATCTTCCGGGTAAGCAAGGAGCCGAGATATGTGTCTCGGTCAGATCTAGCAATAGCGATGTGCCCATTTTGATGCTAACAGCTCGTGCTTCCCTAAAAGACAAGGTGAAAGCATTAGACATTGGTGCCTATGACTACATCGTGAAACCTTGCGTTCTAGAAGAACTCTCAGCCAGAGTGCGCGCCTTGTTGCGGCGCCATCCGGGCGACGAAAAGAGCAAAGCGATTCTCACTCACGGAAACCTTAAAATCGACATCGATTCTCACGCGGTGCTAGTAGATGGCAAGCAAGTAAGTCTCTCTCCCAGCGAATATTCCATCTTACTGCTGCTCTGTGAAAACTTTGGTACTACTTTCACCTCTGACAAAATCCTCGGTAAAATTAGAGGCAATAATGAAGGGTCTACCAAGTTGGTGAGAGTACACATAACTCATTTAAGACAAAAGCTTGCTGCAGCTAAGTCCACCTTGCAAATCGTCAATGCACGAACTGGTGGATATTTAGCTGATGTTCAAAATGACTTTTCGTTTGCACCAGAGGATTTATTGGACCGCGAATGAGTGAAACAGTTCAGTTTCTGTGTCAATGAATTGCTTTCCAGCGGCAACTACGAAGTGAACTACTATCCTGCAACAGGTCGAAGGTTTTTCTATCCGGGTGGTATAAGAAGTGAATTACACCATCAAAAGCAATCCATTCTATGCGCATCTGGTTTTATGCAACACGAAATGACCTTCTAGAACTGCTTGGGGTCCTTGAAGCAAAGCATGAGCTGTTCTACGTGCTTGAGGGCAATTTCCTTATTGATGAACCAATTATTTCCCTTAATAGCCTCATCATACCGGATCTCGGAACGGTGCCTTTTGGTAACTGCATCTCCAATCCTTACTATCTTGTCTGCTCAACTGGCAGCGAAGTGACACCAAAAATAGTGTCAGGTGGACTAAGGTATGTAATCGACAACAGCAGCAACCTGAACGGACTGAGGTTTCAACCAAGTGGGAAGTATGGTGACGAATTCCTAGTTCAAGGAGAAACCTTCAATTATTCGGACCACGGTGAATCACTTTTGCTTGGGAAATCATTTGCAAAGGAAATAAAAAAGAGGTTTAACAAGATTGGATACGCGCATGTCGGCAGAGAGGCTGAAAGCTTGTTGGATAAAGGGTGGCGCCTCGTGCAGTCGATCAACTCCCCTTCCTATCTTACAAGACCAAAAGTTGTCGAATACGAAAATAGGAATGCACGATTATCGTATCTCAAGTCCTGTCAATTTTTGGTTAAGCATGAAATTGGCGGCTGCGAAGATCTCTTCCAGCTCGGTTGGGACGGCGAACGGGAGCCTCCAACACCAGATCAAATGCCATTGCCACACGATTCTGTTCCAGCAGGAGTATGTTTCTTCCGAGCGGCATTGCTTGGCGATGACGGCACCAAACTAAATATGGAGAACCTATCGCTTCATAAAACCCTAGTTTGCAGATCAGAGCTGTCGCATGTCTCTCTTGTTGGTACCGATTTGACTGACTCATTCATGTGCTGGAATGATTTTATTTCGGTTAACTTCACGAGTTCGGTCTTGATTAGATCCGATATGCGGGCAAGCGCATTTGTAGGCTGTGACTTCTCCAACGCTAATTTGACCAAAGTAGATTTCCGTCACTCATCTTTTAAACGCTGCAAGTTTTCCAAAGCGGAAATGCATGGTTGTAAAATTTCGGCAAACCTCAGGACAAAATTAAAGTTGACTGAAGATCAAACAAATCAAGTTGATTGGTGCACAGACACGGGAGAAGAACCTCCGGGTGGCTAGGCCAGCCTGATTCAAAGGTCGAGCCAGACCAAGAGCTTCACAAAAGCGGCGCCTTTAAGCGCTCAGCCCGCAAGCCCTCAGCTATCACGAAAGCAAGCTCAAGCGCCTGGCTCGCGTTCAATCGCGGGTCGCAATGCGTATGATATCGGCTAGACAAATCTTCATGCGTGATTGCCTGCGCTCCGCCCAGACACTCGGTTACGTTCTGCCCAGTCAATTCAAGATGAATGCCGCCCGCGTGCGTTCCTTCTGCCTGGTGTACGTCAAAGAAAGTTTGCACTTCCTTGAGCACCCGCTCAAAGGGACGCGTTTTATAACCGTTTTCAGCTTTCACGGTGTTGCCATGCATGGGATCGCATGACCACACAACGCTTCGTCCTTCGCGTTTAACTGCATGGACCAACTCAGGCAACATTTGCGCAGCCTTATCAGCGCCGAAGCGGCAGATGAGAGTTAGGCGCCCTGGAATATTTTTGGGATTGAGCACTTCAATGAGTTCCAGCAATTCATCGGACTTCAAGGAGGGTCCACATTTCAGACCGAGCGGATTTTCGATGCCGCGCGCGAACTCAACATGGGCGTCACCAAGGCCGCGAGTGCGATCGCCCAGCCATAACATATGAGCAGAACTGTCAAACCATTTGCCTTTGCTATCGGCGCGTGTGAAGGCCTGCTCGTACCACAAAAGTAGCGCTTCGTGACTGGTGTAGAAATCTACGCTGCGCAAGTGCGACACGGAATCTGGTGTGATACCACATGCGGTCATAAACTCCAATGTTTCTGTGATGCGCCCAGCGAGGGCAGCATAACGCTCGCCCGCAGGCGAGTCTGAAATGAAATCAAGGGTCCACTGGTGTACGTTTTGCAGATTAGCGAAACCGCCATGTGCAAGCGCGCGCAACAAATTGAGCGTAGCAGCCGATTGTGAGTATGATTGCAGCAGTCGATCGGGATCGGGAGTGCGAATGGCTTCGTCGAATTCAATGCCATTGATACTGTCGCCGCGATATGAGGTAAAGGTTTTGCCGTCTCGCGTTTCAGTGTCTTCTGAGCGTGGTTTGGCAAATTGGCCAGCGATGCGCCCCACTTTCACCACTGGCATGGCAGCGGCAAACGTCAACACAACAGCCATCTGCAAAATGACGCGGAATGTATCTTGGATGTTATCTGGATGCAATTCAGCAAAACTCTCTGCGCAATCGCCGCCCTGTAAAAGGAATGCTTTGCCCTCAGCCACCTGCGCAAGCGATGCCTGCAAATTGCGCGTCTCTTCGGCAATCACCAGGGGAGGAAAGCTTGCCAGCCGCTCTTCCACCCGCGCCAAGGCGCCGGCGTCAGCATAATGAGGAACGTGCTTTATCGGCTTTTCGCGCCAGCTCGACAAACTCCATTCTGCAGTGTTGGCCTGGTCCACAGCTCCTCCTTGAAAGTAATCGGCATGCGAATGCAACATGCTGCAGTATTGCACGCAAACACCACAAAAGCTACAGTGGGTCCGTGTTCACCTTAAAGCACATCGCGGGCAAACGCAACCGTCTGGACGGAATACAAAAAGTCTGGGATTGCGAGACAATAAAGAGCTTAACAACGCGATAGACGGTAACAAGCCTCATTAAAATAACAAGGAGCTTTCTGTGTACCAGTACATGAATGATTGTTCGGGGTGTCAATGGGAGAAACTTGCCATTGACGGCGTAGAAAGTAAAACTCTCTATTTCGATCAGACAACTAATGCCAGGACGGTCGAAACTAGAATGCGACCAGGCGCCACAATTCCCCGCCACTCACATACACATGCAAACGAAACTGTTTACGTAATAAGCGGCGATTTTATCGAAGAAGGAGTCGAATATGGACCCGGCGCATACTTCGTTGGGAAAGCCGGAACCACTCATGGTCCACATCAGAGTAAAAATGGTTGCATCGTGCTCACGCATTGGACGGGTGGTCCGGTCGATTTTAACGAAGTGTAATCAAAACTCTTACTTCACCGTGTCATCAAAATTGACGACACGGGAAATTAAGTTCAAAACGTTGCAATCATTTTTCTGAAGCGTTGTCGGTTTGCTTAATTACCAACTGCTCGGGTTGTTGAAACTTCCAATTTCTCGACCACATTGCTCTTGCAGTTTCCACCTAAAATATAGAGACCATCGTTGCAACATATAACATTATGGTAAGTTCTAGGAGCCAACAGCCGGAGCCTCTCAAAGTTTGATACCACTGGTGGTTCCTTAAGGAGGTCTTTGTTTTGATAAACATAAGCATCTTGAATGCCTGCGAACACGCAACACTTTGAATTGATAGCAGAACGAAAATAGGCACCTTCACCTAAAAAGCTTAGCGGTGTTTTGTTGTTCGAGATCTTGACCGATTCCTCATCCCGTTTCATTCCAATAAGTAATGATTGGTTTGATGAATTGTCATATATTTCGGCCGCCCAGTGTCCTAAAGAACTGACTTTTGCTCCTCCGGATATGAGAAATTTTTGTTCGGACAACGGTAATATCGAAAAGTCATGTCTTCCACGTAAGGTGTGTCCTACAACCTTTGACTTGCCAGTCGCTAGATCAAACATTTCCACTTCGCGAGTGGCAAAGAAGTGCATTTCGGCTCGAACTGTGCCATCAGCGTTATACATATAGGGCTCCATTTCGTCTTTTTCTTTTTCACCAACTCCTATGCCGCCAAATAACTTGAATTGAGTTTTGGAAACGCGAACTACCGAATGACCATACCTGGTGTGCGTAAGTTGACCAATCACTCTTATCGAATTGTCTTTTGGATCGAAAACGAGAACTCTTGTTTCTGGTAATTCTTTGTAATCGCTAAAGATGTTCCGCCCTGAAATTGACCCGCCAGTTATTAGTACGCGGCCATCATCCAATAAATCCAAACAAACCATTGTCCTTCCCGGAATATCTTCGGGTGAGTGAATCTCTTGATACTTAAATGTTTGGGGATCGAAAAGAATACCAAACAGCCGGGGATTCCCTGCCGGAGCAATCTCTGTTCGAAAACCTCTAAAAGAAACCGGATGAAGAGTGTCAATAAAACAACCAATGAAGAGAATTTTTCCATTTTGTAATTCTATTCCCTTCATTTGTCTTGGATTTGAAATGCCCAAGTTTGGGATTTGAAAAGGCAGTTTTGTGAGCACTCGCGAGCTACCATCTTTTGGATCAAAGATTTCGACCATGCTGGCTGGCTCGTTACCATATATTTTGCCGTCTTGCGCTCTGATGGGTACAACAGAATCCCACAATTGCCCACCATAGGCTAAAATTGTCCCATTCCTCAGTGGTATGAAACAGCCGTTTTCATATGTGTAATGCAATGCTCCGCATTTTACTAATTTCGTCACTAGCTTCATTTCATATAGGTCTTTTGAGTGATTTTCTAAAGGCCACTTTGCACAAGCTGAAATTGCTACGCTGAGCAACAAACAAAATAAACCCAATACAATAATCTGTTGAAAAAATCTCACTGATAATGCGATGGAGTTGTCAATCATCTTTAACAAATGCCAATCACGAAACCAAGACTGCTCATAACGAAGGAAGCTCGTCGGAAAGTTCTGATTGAATTTCTTCTGCACATCCTCTTCGTCCATTTGCACTACAGTAATCCTGTGCCACTGGCCACATTTCTCCGAAAAATGGTTTCCTCTTCAGGAGATTTCGGCTCGTATTCGATATCGGGAAGGCATTGAAACATTCATATCTCTCGCTAAGTATCCGCATCATCTTATTTATTGAGCCCGCCCGGAACAAATAAATAAACAAACAGAAGAACCTTCAGGTGCCTGAATGGGGCAGAAACAGGTCACGTCACTTTTTTCGATCAAATTCTTGGTACGCGGCACTGTCATTACGATGCCCCACTACAGCCACGTACAAAGTTGTATCGTTGAAGCGGTAAATAACCCGGAATTCACCAACGTCTTTTCTAAAGTGAGAGCCGTTGCCCATTGAGATTGAATCGACAGGGCGCGGCTCACCGCACAGACTCGTTAGAGCTTGAAATATTTGCAAGAATTGCTTGCTGTCACGCTTTTTTAGGAAGCGCACCGCATCGTTAGTCAAGTCTGGTTTCAGCATTACCTTTTAGCATCTCTTTGAAGAAGGCCGTGGTACCCTCAGTTCCGATGTAACCACTGTTTTCGGCAGCTTCCACTCTGGCCAACCAATAATCATTTTCAAGTTTGGTCAACCGCTCATAATCGGCCTGAGGGACAATAACGGCAATAAGACGACCATTTTTCTCGATGGCGATCGGTTCTTTCTGAGCAGCGTCGAGCGTTTCACCGGCTTTTGTTCTCAGCTCAGTTGCAGTAATAGTCTTCATAGCGCAATGCCTCAATTTCTTTCAATTCAAGTTAGCTTTCTCACTTCGGATTCAGCAATTAAAGTGCAAAATATACAATTTGTTCAATATGTACATTCTATCTATTTTATGCACCGTTGTCAACATACTCAAAAACGGATCCGCTTGCAGGAGTCGACAAAGTCTCCACAAATACAAATCAAAAGTTGGTCACAAAATCATTCAGTTGACCTTAACACCATCGGCAATTTCGGGGCACAGACTAAAAGACATGACGAAGTGACAGTTTTGACAAGGCTATAGAACAAGCATTTAACACTCCTGATAGCGGAATTAACAGGCCGAGGCTATAGTGAGGAGTACCGCATGTTTTGCTTGGAGTTCAGCAAATGCAAAATGTCGTTGAAATGGCAAAACGCAAAATCAAGTTTCTTGATTTGATACTACCCGTAGTGCTAACATTATTTTTGCTTCTTTTGAATTTACGTCTTCATGGTCCATCCTACAACGCCTATGCGCTTCCAAATGTAGGTCCAGACATTCTCGCTCAATTACGTTTTATACGCTCATCCTTGGATGGGGGCTCAGCGGAAGAAATGCAAAATCTTTTCCCTGAAGGATATTTCTTTTCAGAAGTGCTTTACGGCTTAACGTGGGTCGAAGTTGCGCGGCGACCATCGATTGATGCAGCACGTAGAAATGAAGCAATCAAGGAAATCGAGTACGCGCTAGATCACATCAAATCAGACAAAGGACTTGAAGTTTTCAACCCAGACCTGTCTCCTCAGTATGGCATTTTTTATCAGGGGTGGACTGCCTGGCTGGAAGGCGGATTACTCATGATTCAAAATGAAAACGAACGTTCACCCAACGTCATCGATAGTTTCGAGAGACGATGTAGCCAATTGGCAAAATGCTTTGATACCGCAAGAACACCATTTTTAGAAACCTATGCGGATCAATGTTGGCCGGTAGACAATCTCACAGCTATTGCTGCTCTTCGTTTGCATGATCAACTTTTTCCTCCCAAATACAGCGCCACAATTGATGCATGGGTCAGCCATGCGAAAGCTCTTGTAGATCCCAAAACGGGACTGCTTCCACACAAAGTGGAAGTACAAAGCGGTCAACTAACGCAGGGCACAAGAGGCTCATCCCAAGCTATGGGTAATCGCTTGCTTATCGAAATAGATCCCGTTTGGGGCGCAGAACAATACTCGCGATTTCGCAAACTGTTTATTTCGCCTTTGCTCGGATTACCAGGCACCTTGGAGTATCCCGCTGGAAGCGAAGGTATAGGCGATGTTGACTCCGGACCACTAGTTTTTGGTGTCAGCAGCTCAGCATCAGTTGTGGCGATTGCCGCAGCACAAGCCAACCGCGACGACGAGCTGGTTAATGAAATGATTCCGTCAAGCGAAGCCGCAGGGTTGCCATTCAGCTGGGGCAATAGCAAGTGCTATGCGTTTGGATTGCTTCCAATTGGAGATGAATTTCTTGCCTGGGCAAAAACTACAAGCCCCTGGATAAATCAAACAAACCCGCCAGTTCCATATAAAGCAAATCCGTTCTGGCGAATGCCATATCAGGCTGCTTCGCTCTTCGTAATTGTATTAGTCTGGCTACGGGTGATATTGCAAAAGAAAGCGAAACGCTCTTTCAAGCGACGTTCTGTGCAACCGGAATTATAGAAGCAAAACTGCTCGCAACTATTTCTGCTGAATCGCCCAACGTACTTTATGGATGATGTCCATAAATCCACCTTGCTCCTCACCTTGAGGCGCAGTGGTGACAGACTGTTGTTTGGTGGCGATCATTTGTTGCATCATGCCTTCTAGCTGATGCTGTTGATCTGCGTTTAGAATGGCTTTTTTCTTCAAGTAATTAGCAGTGGCTTCATTGCGAAGATGCTCTTTTAAGTGTGCAATGCGCTGGTTTGTAGACATGATATCCAGCGGGTCGGCCTTTGGTTCCATCAATAGTTTTGCCAGCTTGCGTTGCTGGTCTAAAATTTCTGGCTGTATCTTCAAATATTTGGAATTCCAGTCTTGCTCAAGAGCGCCGATTTGTTGTGACTGTGGTTGAGACAGGCTCAACTTTTTCCAGTCTACACAACACTTCCCGTCATCTTCGGCGACGGCAAATCCGCCGGTTACGAAGGTGGTGCCTACAGCCAATGTAAATGCATTTACTCTACTATTGATTTTCATACACCATCGCTTCCGCCATGTCGGCAGGTTCTCCCAGAGCTGACTCTATTATGTAAGACTCAGCCGTGACCGGCCTTACGTTAGTACCAAAGTTGAAATTCAAAAATATCGTACCGGCTGCCACAGCGCCTACCATCACCGCTGCTGCAACTGCAAGCATGCGACGATTGAGAGCTGGTGCTTTGCGTTTTTCCTTGGGTGCAAATTGCACCACTTGCATCTTGGCTTTGATGTCCGGCCAGAGATCGAAATCTTCAGGAAAATCGGGTTGATATTTTTCTCTAAGCAATTCGCCGGTTTGGGTGACCCTAGTTAACTGGTCGCGGCAGTCGTTGCATTCTAATAAATGGCTTGTGATTGTCCGATGTCTTTGCGGTGTGACTTCACGATCGTAGAAAGTCGAAAGCTCATCTTTTATAAGTTGGCAATCTTCATCGAGACGATTTTTGAGCGATGACCAGATGTCGACTTCTACGCTTGGTGAAAGCTCAAGACCTCTGGAAAGCAAACCGTTAACCTTGGACAAATCTTGAAACTTGGTATGGCACGGATTGCATGCTTGTAAGTGCTCGCTTACGCCCTCTTTAGCCGGAACTATTAATTCACCATCGAGATAAGCGGAAAAATCGTCTTCGACCACTTCACATATCGGCGGCAAACTCGCCGACACAACAGACCAAATGTCTGGACACTTCGCTACTGCAGCAAGCTTGCCCTGAGAGAGCAAAGACACTGTTTGGCGAAGCTGCGTATGCTGGGCCGTGCAGCCGGCGCATTTTTCAAAATGCTCAAGCAGCTCGGCTTGCCGCCCCGCGTCGAGCTCTCCGTCGATATAGGCGGAAAGATCTTCTTCAAAATCTGTGCAAACTGGCATCAGCTGGAGACCTCGCTAGACCCCGTGCGATGTAAATAAGGCTGGAGCAATTCTTGCAACTTCGTCCTGGCGCGCGCTATGCGCGACTTGACGGTACCCATTTCTGTTTTGGTGAGTATTGCAATTTCCTCATAGCTCAAACCCTCAACTTCTCTCAAGACGATGGCAGTTCGAAACTGTTCCGGCAACTTTGCCATTGCTTCTCTAATTACGTCCGAAAGTTCGCGGTTTAATACATTTTCATCCGGGAGGGCTGAATTGTCGGGGATGTCACGGGTTACGTTTGACTCGCCAGCTTCAGCATCAGGGTCTAAGCCCTCATCCATAGATATGGTTGGCACGCGTCGGGGACGACGGCGCAATTCGTCATAAAAGAGATTGGTAACAATTTGGGTTAACCATCCTCTAAATGAACTGGGGTTGCGCAGGTTATTAATAGAACGCCAGACGCGAATAAAAACTTCCTGGGCAAGGTCGGACGTGTCGCTCCAATCGGGAGCCAACTGGTAGAGCAGGGCAAACACAGTGCGTTGATGCCGCTTTACTAGCTCTTCGAAAGCAGCAGGATCTCTTTTCTGGCACGCCAGGACGAGATCGCGGTCGCTCTTTTGACTGTAAGCAGTTGCCATGTGACTCCTTAAATCTGAATGACGACCGGTGAGCATGGCACGGGCGCAAGCCTGCCGCATTCTGGTTTATATGTTAACACTGTCAGATTGAAGCGCGTAAATGAATTTGCAATGAGAAGAAATTTTCCCATGTAAAGGACGTATATCGCCTCGCCTCAAGGATCACGTACTTTATTCACTGAGTTTAAACCAGCCTGCCAAGCCTTTCCTGTTAGACTTACATTACATGCAAAGCGCTTGCGTACTGGCAGTAGGAGAAAATTCAAGTGCCAAACAGATATTTATTCACCTCGGAGTCGGTTACTGAAGGACATCCAGACAAAGTCTGCGACCAGATTTCGGACGCCATTCTGGACAAAATACTCAATGATGACCCTTCTGGGCGCGTAGCCGCCGAAGTGACAGTTACAACAGGACTGGTGCTTGTAGTTGGCGAAATCAACACCAAAGCACAAATCGACGTCGCAGAAGTAGTTAGAAAAACTGTTTCTGAAATAGGATATGAAGGCGATCGCAGCGGCGGCTTTGATGCCCGCACCTGCGCCGTTTTGGTAAGCCTGGACAAACAATCGCCTGACATCGCAGGCGGAGTCGACCAAGCTCTTGAAAAGCGCGGCGATTCAAAATCTGAATCTGATTCCTTCGACCAAATCGGCGCCGGCGACCAGGGGATGATGTTTGGATATGCCTGTACCGAAACTCCTGAATACATGCCAATGCCAATTCTGGTTTCACACCGCATTGCCAAACGGCTTTCAGAAGTACGCAAACTGGGCGTTCTCAAATACCTCCGCCCAGATGGCAAGACCCAGGTTACAGTGGAATATGAAGGCGACAAACCTGTCCGCATTCATTCAATCGTTATCTCAACTCAGCATGAACCTGCAATTGACGGCATTGTCGACAATGATGCAATTCAGGCTCGCATCGCCGAAGACTTGAAGAAGTATGTAGTAACTCCTTTGTTCTCAGACCTCTCAATCAAGCCTGATGACGAAACACGATATCTAATCAACCCATCGGGTCGATTTGTATTGGGTGGACCACAAGCCGACGCCGGTTTGACCGGACGCAAAATCATCGTAGATACATACGGTGGATATGCACGTCACGGCGGTGGCGCTTTCTCCGGAAAGGATCCAACCAAGGTAGACCGCAGTGCAGCTTACGCAGCACGTTATGTAGCTAAGAATATTGTTGCAGCCGGCCTGGCAACTAGAGCAGAAGTCCAAATTGCTTATGCAATCGGCGTTGCTCACCCAGTGTCAGTTCTCGTAACAACATTCGGCACAGGCAAGATTTCTGACGAGCAAATCACAGAGCTTGTAAAGAAGAATTTC
The DNA here is from genome assembly GCA_964546815.1 of uncultured Candidatus Obscuribacterales bacterium. GTDB lineage: Bacteria > Cyanobacteriota > Vampirovibrionia > Obscuribacterales > Obscuribacteraceae > JAIEPM01. The sequence continues at coordinate 134,577 of CAZJLR010000006.1, forward strand.
GACCTGCGCCCAGCAGCGATTATCAAGAACCTGGAACTCAACTTGCTTCCGAAACAAAACGGCGGCAAATTCTTCCAGAGAGTCGCTGCCTACGGACACTTCGGCCGCACAGACCTGGACCTCCCATGGGAGCGCCTGGACAAGGTTGAAGCTCTAAAAAAGTCCCTTGAAAAAGTAGCCACATAAGCTAACTGGATAAATTCATGAATACCCCCCGGACAAATCAATCTTGTCCGGGGGGTATAATTCAATTCGGTGAAGTCTTAGACAAGAAATGGCTCGAAAATTGCTTAGACCGGGAATACCTGCAAAGCAGAGATTGGCCACAGCAGAGAAATCAGCTGCTCTTAGTTCGGCTCAGCCAAATACCTTATCGCCAGCTGAAGCGACCGGGAATGCAGCCGCAAGTACGAGAGAACGCAGCGCCAATACGCTCACAGAAAGGCACCGAAAGGAGCCTAACGGAGAGCTAAAACCGTGACCGCAGAAAAACAGATGGAATTAGCGGGTTATCTTGTAGTCAACTCTGGCACGCCAGACGCATATTTCTTCGAGCTTGAGCACGGGAAGATTTTAGAAATTGGTCGCAAGCCCGGTTCGCCAACGGGTCCGCGCAAACTTGTTCTTGCCATACCTGAAGTCTCAAGCCTTCACGCCGAGCTGCGCCCCGGCACGGAAGGCTGGCGCATTCGAGACATGAGCTCGACCAACGGCACAAGATTAAACGGCAACTGGCTCACAGCCGGTGAAGAATATTTGCTGAAAAATGGTGACCATATCAAGGTTGCCCAAATTGACCTCATAGTCAATTTGCCTGAATCGGCGCCGCAAAGAAATGACGCAGAAGATCATCAAGAAGATGAGCATGAGCGAACCCAACTACATATTAAATTGATGACCGCCACTATTCTCGTGGCAGATATCAGAGCATTTACGACATTGTCTGAGCATTACACAGACTCTCCGCAGATTGTGATGCAAGCGGCGCAAAGAGTTTTTAGCCGCTTTCACGACGAGATACGCAAACAAAACGGTCAGGTCGAAAAAATTGCCGGCGATGCTGTGATGGCTTATTGGCAAGGTGACGACAAACCGGGTGGAGACCACAATCAGTGCGCATATTATTCATGCGCCGCTGCGCTCAAAATTAAAGAAGCCGTTCCAAATATAGTGAACAACACTGAAGATTGGCCATTTCCCAACTATCCACTGCAAGTCGACATCGCACTGGCAACCGGGCCTGTCGCCGCCGGTGTTTTGGGCGGCGGCAAATCGAGCATGGCAGTTCTGGGTGACACGGCAAATTTGGCCTTCCGCATGGAAAAACTTATCAGCGCCGACAGACCAGGCGACATTATTGTTGATGGCCCAACCTACGAGCCGGTGAAAGACCGCTTCATTTTTGAAAGCATGGGCTCTCAAACTGTAAAAGGAAGGCAACGCCCTGTCGACCTTTACAGACTCATCGCTTTGAAAAAATAAAATAGTCAGTCAAAAACCGGAGATTTGTCACTGTGAGCCAAACCCTTGCAGAATCAATAGCTGAGCTCATTACCGGCAAAGTGCTTGGCACAAGCCTTGACGATGACATGCGCGACTGCCTCAGCAGTGGCATCGCCAGCGGTATCACTATCTTCAAAGAAAATGTCAAATCACAAGAACAAGTTTTAGACCTTTGTGATGACGTAAGGAAGAGTTGTCGCTCTGCCGCTTTCATTTCAATAGACCAGGAAGGCGGACCAGTGCAGCGCCTCGACGACATCATCAGTCCGATACCATCTATGATGGCACTTGCGCAACTGCAAGACCTCGAACGCATTAAGATGATTATCAATCTAGCCGGCAAACAGATGCGTTTACTCGGCATCAACTGTGTACTTGCCCCGGTGTTGGACGTAAACACAAATGCACGCAATCCAATTATAGGTACAAGAGCTTTCGGCAGTTCACCTGAGCTTGTTGCAAAACTCTCAGCGCTAGTTATGCGCAGTTATCTTGAGGCAGGAATGCTGCCGGTAGCAAAACATTTTCCCGGACATGGCGACACAGATCTCGACTCACACCTTGAATTACCGCGATTGAGTCATTCCAGAGAAAGGCTCGAAGAAATTGAGCTCAGCCCATTCAAAGAAAACTTGCTGATTACACCCGCGATATTGGTGGCACATCTCTGGGTTGAGTGCCTCGATAAAGAAACGATTCCTGCATCGCTTTCATACAATGTAATTACAAAGCTGTTGAAAGAAGAACTTGGATTTCAAAAGCTGCTCATCAGCGACGACATGCTCATGAAAGCAATCACCAATAAATGGGGGCTCGAAGAAGCATGTGTTCGTGCGATAGAAGCTGGTTTAGATCTTCTCCTGGTCTGCGCAGGTCCAACTGAATTACGAAAAGTGCATAAAGCTTTAATGGATGCAGTTAACTCCGGAAGAATAAGCGAAGAACGCATTCTGCAATCGGTGCGCGCGCGAAAAGTCGCACTAAATAAAGTCACTCAATTTGATGAACTTGAAAAAACACGGCGCCTTTCTTCACTTTCCAAATCAGTAGCAGCATCAGAACAACTGCTTGTAGAGACCTCTTCTACGGCAATCGAACTAAGCCGGGGCGTACCACGCAACATATTTTTGGGCGAAGAGCCAATCGACATTTTCATTCCAAAGATAGAACGCTACCCACTGAAATTTGTAGAATCACTGCGCAGCGAATATCCAGCAATTGCAAGCCGCCTCGTAGAACACCGATATTCGCTAAATCCTGGCGATGAAGAAATAAAAGAACTGAGCAAAAACAAAATAGAAAAGTGCATCCTAGTAACTTTTCGGGCGAGCATTAACAGAACACAAGTTGAACTTGCAAACCAGTTGCTTTCGCAAAGCAAAGACGGACTCTTAATCGCAAGCGATGTCCCTTATGACTTAGACCTACTTCCTGACTGGGACAAAGCAGTATCAATGTTTGACCCATCGGATCTTGCAGTTAGAGCATTTGCCAAACTGATGGCAAAATCTCTGCATATTTGCAAAGCATGCGGGCACTAAATATGGTATCACGCATAGCACCCACGAATTTCACACAAAACACAGAAGCAATAGAATGACAGAGAAAGAGAAAAGAAGCATCTGCGATACAAATCGCGACGCATACAAGCAGTGGACAGCAATAACTCTTCGCTATGGAGACACTGATAGACAGGGGCACATAAACAATGCTGTCTATTGCACATTGTACGAATCTGGTCGCTGCGATTTTTTGTTTAACGGAAAAGAATCTGCGGCAGGACCCAACACATCATATGTAATCGCCCGCATCGCACTCGACTATCTCAACGAAATGCACTACCCAGGTGTAGTTGAAGTAGGAACAAAAATCATTTCAACAGGACGAAGCTCATTCGTTGTCGGTCAAGCCATCTTCCTAAACGGCCTTTGCTGCTCAACCGCCGAGTCTGTAATCGTCCTCCTGGACGAAAGCACCGGAAAACCAACTCCAATTACGCCACCGCTTCAAGTAGCATTAGACAAACTCCGCTAAAAACTCTGCACCACCTAAGTTCTTTGAGAAGCGCAGCCCTGGGGACGCAGGCTTCCAGCCTGCTTCTGAGACAGCTGAACCGGATTCCAACTTGTGAAGTTGCAAAGCAAATGGGTTAGGAGCAGGCTGGAAGCCTGCGCCCCCAGGGCTAACGCTGTTTAAGTTAGAAATCGTTGGGTTCGGCTTCGCTGCTTTCTAGGCGGGCTCGTTGGGCGATGCTGGCTACGGCGGCTCGCAAGAGAGCGCCGAGTTCGTCAGTTTTGCGATAGCGTGGTGCATGCATACTGATCACTCTATCTGTGCTCAAAAATTCATTTAAAGCTCTTTTTGCAGAGTGCTGTTCGCCCGGGTTGAATACACCGAAGGCCATGCCGCCCTGCCGCTTCACAAGCGAGAAACAAGGGATGTCGGTTAAACCGTCACCAACATAAATCATGTTTTTGAAAGGCACTCTGCGCTTTGAAATTGGTACGTCTTTATTTACCGCGTACTTATTTTCTTGCACCTGTCGCGCACTGATTCCTTTATTGATTTCAAATAAATATCTAGTTTTTTCAGTGAAAGTGACGCACTTCTTTATTTGATGTATAACGCCTGTTTTCGGGTGTTCTCCAAATTGGCAGCCATAAATTGCGGCAAAATTTTTCTTCAAGAGCGGGATGTCTTCGATGAGATCTTGCAATCCTCCAGACACAATATAGAACTCTAAATTTATATCGTTAGAAATGCCGGCAGTAATTTCTCGCAAGTCTTTGAAAAGCGATGGCACCCCAGGGTAAAAGCTTGTGGACAGGGTTTTACCAAACTCACGCAAATCATTATTGTTAAGTTTGCCCAACAATTTTCCTTCGCCAATGTTTTCCAACATGCGATTTAAATACGCAAGCGCAGGTTCATACCCTGAAAGAATCAACTCGCGCACAGTTTTGCCCCAGAATTCATCGGGGTCTACGCCAAATTTTTTCATCAACTCAGTTGTTGAATCTGGCATCAGCGTGTCATCAAAATCAAAAATTATCGCGATGTTTTTCATCAACTATTCGCCCGCAAAAAAGGCATTACTAAAAGCACCATTTTCTATTATCGAATTTCTCAAGAAGGTCTTGACACCTTGAAAAGAAATGACAAGTGAGAAGTCGCACGCAGCTTTGACAACAAGCCGTCCAAATAACTCGAAATGAGAACACGAAATAGCAAAAAAACTGAGATTTACATTTCACAATATCGTCGAAGCCAAGTGCTAAAAAAAACGTTCGACAAAGATTGCCAAGACATCATCAGAGGTCATGAATTCATTATTGCAAAGTTCGCAAACTCAATCGCGATTATTTACCGCCGCGCACGCCAGTCATAACGATTGGCTGCCTGCCGCGCTGAACATATGCTCTTTCTATTTGATCGAAGCCAACTGATTTAATCTCGGTCAAATCAATTACATATGGAAGAACTTCAGGATTAAATTCGACCTTTTCGTAAGGTGCACCTGTTTCGTCAACAAATTTTCCGCTGACTTCAAAATCCTTCTCGCAAAGCAATACAACCTTCGGATTGACGAAGTAACCAATCGTTTGGCCCAGAGTAGTACTGACCCTAGCTTTAATGTCGCTCATAGCCTACGCCCCTTCAACTTGCTCATTACAAGTCCGATTTTCAATGTGCCGGAAATGAAATTATCTCAGATGTTCACCGACATCAAAATCTATGTCACCTGAACTGCGAAATGTGTTAAGAATTAGGGGCTATGATCCGCTCGCGAGATCTGCTCGTGATTAAGTGGTAGATAGCCTATACATCGTTCTACACCGACGATAAACCAAAAGGAGACGTAAATGGCCTACACAATCGTTGCCGACCTTTGCGAAGGCATCGCAGATTGTATTCCAGTATGTCCAGTAGAGTGCATCCACTGGGCAGAAGGAAAAACAAACGTAAAGGGTACCAAGTACACCTATATCGATGATGCAACATGCATCGATTGCGGAGCGTGCTTGTCAGTATGCCCAATCGAGGGAGCCATTCTTGACGAATGGAAACCAGAGCTGCAAAAGCCCTAGCCATTACTCGTTCTTTCAAAGAAGATGCCACCAGCAATGATGGCGTCTTCTTTACTTTTTGAGCCGATTTGTTAGAAATTGTCCGCCTGCATTTTCAGATGGATATAGCCCAGAAATTATCTGTGTGCATTCGCATGTGTTCCATGCGTGACTCAAGTTGCAGGCGCAATTCTTCTTGTAATTCGGGCGAAGCATCTTTGGGGACATATAGCGGTTCGCCATACATGCAGATTGTTGGAGTCGACCACCAGGCGGCCATGAAGCGATCCCATGAGCCCATCCACCAGGTGCTGCGCGAACTGCACACATATGGCACGATGGGCACCTGAGTCATCTCGGCAATGCGAATAATCCCGGGCTTGACTACAAATTTGGGTCCACGTGGACCGTCAACCATGAAAGCCAGGTCTTGACCTTCTTCAACTGCATCGATTAGCTCGAGTGCACCTTTTACTCCGCCCTGTTTTGACGAGCCCCGCACAACCGAATAGCCCATACCCAACATGCCGCGAGCAATCATTTCGCCGTCACGGCTGGGGCTAATCAATATTGTCACGCGCTTACGCGGCTGCACGGCAAGCAAACCGACCATGCGCCCGTGATAAATTGCCATAATCAGCGGCTGCCGCGTTGCATCCCCAGTCAAGAGCTTGGCTGCTCCGGGCGCCACGAATTTGACGATGCGATAACTTCTGTCGAAAAAACCGATGCCGTCAGTACACACCCATTCAAGAAAGTTCATGCGAACTGTATCAAGCCACGGGTAACGGCTCAGCAATTCCCTCATTTTGAATTTCTTGCCCATACCGAGATTTAAGCACAAAAAAGCAAAGCATCCCTGCTGCAACGGCACTTTCCGAGCGGCGCTCAAATGCGTCAGATCTGAATATATGGACCGAACGGCAAGCCAAGTGGCGTAAATAAATCGACTTTTATGTTACATGACAATCCTGCAGGCGTTGCCCAAGAAGGCAAGCAGAGGCATAAAGTGATATTATTAACCACTGCCAAAGAGTATGAAACAAGATATATCAAAGTGGAACTACAGGAATGTCACTAGAAGCACAAAAGAAGCAAGCAATCGTCGAAGCCCACAAAACGCACGCCAAAGACACCGGGTCGCCGGAAGTGCAAGTGGCAATTTTGACTGACAGAATTAACCAACTAACAGAACACCTTCGCACACACAAGAAGGACTTCCACAGCAGACGTGGACTTTTGATGATGGTAGGTAAGAGGCGCAGGCTGCTGCAGTATCTCAGCCGCGAAGATCACGCTCGCTACCGTTCTTTGATCGACAAACTGGGATTGAGACGCTAAGTATTCGCAGGCGGGCATTTGCCCCGCCTGCTTTGCTTTTTGGGATCTTACATCCCCAGATTTCTCACGCCCAGTCATTTTTGCAGGCCGCCGTAGGCAGTCTGCTTTTTAGCTCAACAATATATTTCATTCAAGGTGAAAGATGTCAGTAGAAACACAAGCAAGAACGCACACATTTTCAATCGATATTGACGGCAAAACAGTCACATTTACAACCGGAAGAATGGCTAAACAAGCTACCGGAGCAGTAGAAGTACGCTGCGGCGACACACAATTGTTGGTCACATGCACCGCAGGCAAATCTCCTCGTGAAGGCATCGACTATTTCCCACTTCTAGTCGACTACGAAGAAAAGCTCTACGCAGTAGGACGCATTCCTGGAAGTTTCCCCAGACGTGAAGGCAAGATGCCGGACAAAGCAATCTTGATCAGCCGTCTTATCGACCGTCCACTTCGCCCATTGTTCAACTATAACTACCGCAACGACGTAATGGTTGTGGCAGTTTGCATGAGCGCAGACGGCGAAAATCCACCAGATGTGCTGGCGATGCTCGGCGCAGCTGTAGCAGTCGAAATCGCTGGATTGCCATTCAACGGACCAGTCGGCGCAGTTCGTGTCGGTAGAGTTGATGGTCAGCTAATCGCTAACCCAACTTATGAACAAATGGCTGTTTCTGACATCGACCTTGTTGTCGCAGGCACAGAAAACTCAATCATGATGGTTGAAGCTGGCTGCCAGATCGTAACAGAGCGCGATGTTCTTGCCGCAATTGATTACGCTCACCAGAACATCAAGAAGCAATGCGAAGCTCAAACCCGATTTGCCAAAGAGCTCGGCGTTGTTAAGCAAGTTTTTGAAGGCGCACCTAAAGATGAAGAGCTCGACGCAATCATCCGCAAGCACGCCACAGACAAATTGAAAGCTTCAATGGACCACGTAACTGACAAAACAGTGCGTTCTAACCTGGTAGAAGAAGCTAAGGCAGCTGTAGTGGCAGCAATTGCAGAGCTTCCGGAAGACCACCCATTGAGAACAGCGGCAAAATTGCCTCTGGGAGCCATAATCGAAGAGTACGAAGCAGAACTGATGCGCGCTCAGGTTTTGGAAACAGGCAAACGCGCAGACGGACGCCGTTGCGACGAAATCCGCCCAATCACAGTTGAAGTTGGAGTGCTCGCACGCACCCACGGCAGCGGACTTTTCACTCGCGGCACAACACAGGCTCTTTCAGTAGCAACTTTGGGCACACAAGCTGACGCTCAAAAGTTAGACTCGGTAGACCCGCAGAAAGAAAAGAAATACATGCACCACTACAACTTCCCAAGTTGGTCAGTTGGTGAAGTCCGTCCAAACCGCGGACCAGGTCGCAGAGAAATCGGACACGGCGCACTGGCTGAGCGTGCTTTGATTGCAGTTTTGCCGACACAAGAAGAATTCCCATACGTTTTGCGTGTGGTTTCTGAAGTTCTTGAATCAAACGGCTCGACAAGTATGGCTTCAACATGCGGTTCTTGCCTGGCTCTCATGGATGCAGGCGTGCCAATTAAAGCTCCTGTAGCCGGAATTGCCATGGGTCTCATCCTGGAAGGCGATCGTTTTGCCATTCTTTCGGACATTCAAGGTCTGGAAGATTTCCTCGGCGACATGGACTTTAAGGTAACTGGTACCCGCGAAGGCATTACAGCCTTGCAAATGGACATCAAGATTGAAGGCATCTCGCTGGACATCATGAAAGTGGCTCTCGAACAAGCTCGCAAGGGTCGCTTGCATATCATGGACAAAATGGAAGCAGTCATTCCAGGACCACGTCCTGAATTGTCAAAATGGGCGCCACGCATCATCACACTGCACATCAATCCGGAAGATATCGGTACAGTTATTGGACCAGGCGGCAAGATGATTCGCAAAATCATCGAAGAAACCGGCGCCACAATCGACATCGAAGACGACGGTACAGTCAGAGTTGCATCTGCAGTTGCCGGTGGCGGAGAAGCCGCTCGTGACACCATTATTAGACTGCTAAAGCGAATCACCGTTGGCGAACTTTATAGCGGACGCGTCACCAGAATTATTCCTGTAGGTGCATTCGTTGAAGTATTGCCAGGCAAGGAAGGAATGGTTCACATCTCACAACTGGAAAACCGCAGGGTTGAGAAAGTAGAAGATGTAGTTGCAGTCGGACAAAGAGTCATCGTAAAAGTAAAAGAAATCGACGACCGCGGCCGAGTAAATCTGACGATTAAGGGTGTAAGCCCTGAAGAGAAAGAAAAAATGGAAGCCAACGGCGGGCTCTAAGCCCAGCTGACTGGAATCAAGTACAGATCTCTAGGGGCGACGCCATGCGTCGCCCTTTTCTTTGACCACTTAAACGCCATGCGTCGGACTGCTCTGAAAACCGGTTAAATGGCGGGCGACGCATGGCATCGCCCCTACAAAATTAGGGAGCACTCTATCCCAGAAAAGGCCATCATTATGTATCGTGAAATCGTTGATCCCTTGCAGGTTTCCAAGAGATTGGCGTGTCGATTATCAAAAGCAAAAGGGAGGACCGAAGCCCTCCCTTTTGAAACATCCTAAAATAGTAAAGTAGGTCGCCTACTTTACGGCAGAGACCTTGTCCTTGAATTCTTTACCAGCAGAGAATGCAGGCACTCTTTTCGCAGGAACATGGATCTTTTGTCCAGGTTTTTGCGGATTGTTGGTTTCTCTCGCCTGGCGCTCGCGGCGCTCAAACGTTCCAAATCCAACCAAAGTAACCCTTTCTCCCTTTGCAACAGCATCAACAACTACATCGGTGAGAGCACCGAGCATTTCTTCGACTGCCTTCTTAGTATTGTTCGTACGAGCCGCAATTTCGGCGGCAAGTTCGGCTTTGTTCACTGAGATTCCTCCCACTCGGCACGCATAGTAAACCACGTAACCCGCAACGATACAGCATCTTCGGGCTTGAAACAAGAGCGCCGGGCATAAATTATGGCTCTTAATAACCCTTCTGGATATTCGGGATATCAAGGGCCAAAAATCATGACTTGTCAAAACTTTTTCTATTGCTACAATCAGCATATTGAACGCATCTTTACAACCCTTACCAAGTATCTGCCTGTTTGCAAATCCATGAAAAAATCACTCTGATTTTGGGGTGGATTTGCGCTTGCGATCAGGGAATTTTCCGATTTTTATCCAGAAATCGGTGTGAAAACCCGAACATTTTGGGAACAAAGGAAGAGTAGAGAACAGAGTGGAGAGAAGCTTGACTGAGACAGCGGCAGCAATAAAGCGACCTGAGTCAAGACGCCTTTCATTCATTGCAGCAAATGCTGCAGAATCGAAAAAAGCACTCACAACTCTTGTACTCGACGTTCAGACCGTGACCTTCATGGCTGATTATTTCGTAATCACCGGTGGTCAAAGTTCCGCACAGGTAAGAGCTATCGCAAACGAGATAGAAGACAGCCTGTCAAAACTTGGTTACAACCCCAAGTCTGTGGAAGGTAAGAAAGAAGGCCGCTGGGTACTGTTGGACTATGAAACATTCATCGTCCACATACTGCAAGAGAAGGAACGTGATTACTACAAACTGGAACTATTCTGGAACCACGCCTTAATCGTGGACCGCAAAGAGTGGTATCAAGAGAGTGATTACGAAACGACCGTGGAGACATAAGGCTTATCGCCTGTTGGAATTAGGGGTACGATATGAGCTTCAGAACTAGACTGCAAACATTCGTCGAGAATCGCCAGAAGATTCAAATTTGGTACGGCATGGGCTGCCATAACACCGTCACGGGACGGGTTCTAAACGTAGACCATGATCACATCGATATGGAGTCGTACTCTCACGAAAGTGATGGTCAAATTCACATTCGCCGCATACTGGTGCCAGTGCATTTGATTCTACACATCGACATCACAAGCGCAGAAGTCGAAGAAAGCGACGACGACATCACCGTCAGCTTTGACGCCGACAAAAGCAACTCCACCCAGCAAATGACAGTTGTAGACCTGCCGGAACCGCCAAAAGGCTACTCGGTAAGAGTTCTATCTCAACTCAATTCTTCTTATTCAAATCGTTTTTCAAGAATGTGCCCAGGACCGGGCGGCATCTACTTCGCAGTAGACGGCAGCGTCTGGCACATCGATTCAAGCGGACAGATGACAGAGTATGCGCGCATCCGCGGCAACACAACAATCTCTGGTCTACGCTTCGACCGCAAGAGTGTTCTATACGTAGCCACAATCCAGGGAACAGTCTACAAGATTGACCCCAACAAGAGCGGCAGAGTGCTTGCCCAACTCGACGGCAGCCTCACTGGCGGTGGCACATTCCTCTCAGACCTCGTGCTCACATCAAGCGACGAAGTCATCGTTTCAAACTTCCCGTCCAACACCGGCGGCATCTTCAAAGTAGACCGCGCAGGTGAGTACGAAGTGGTAGTCGGTGGCGCCGGACACGGCACACAAGGGCTCCTGGTTGACCAGGACGGTCACCTCTGGGGACTCGAGCACTCCACAGGTTCTGTAGTGAAGCGCACACTGGAAGGACGCGAGCTTGCCCGAGTGCAAGTAGCTGAGCCGGAAGCATTCAACTTCGCAGATGGATTCGACGGCAACCTTGCAATCGACAGCCTCGGCAGAATCTACGTAACAGCCGGACGTGCAGGCAACGTATACAGAGTCAACCGCGACGGACGCGTCGACACATTCCTAACCAGCCTGGTTAACCCAACCGGCATCACATTCAGCCAAGACGGCACGCTCTTCGTTCTCGAAGCCGGACGCTCCAGAGTACTGCGAGTCATCGCACTGGACAAAGCTGATAGAACAGCATCAGAGAAAGCGATAAGCTAACGAGCCGAAGCTGAAAGAACCGATTCTTCCTTGTACAGGGACTCAATGAGGTCCCTGTACTTGCTTTTTAGCACAGGGCGCTTAATTTTGAGTGTGGCAGTAAGTTCGCCGGTTTCAACCGAAAGCTCTTGCGGCAAAATTGCAAAATTTCGCACACGCTCATAGTCAGCCAGAGGAGCGCAGCACTTGTTGATTTCGCCTTTCAAATATTTGGTCAGCTCAGGATTGCTAACCAGGTCAGCGTAATCTTTGAACGTCCATGATTTTTCATTGGCAAGATCAATCGTGGCCTGCTCATCGAGAGTCAAAAGCGAAACAAGAGTCTTCTTTTTGTCGCCAAAAACAATAGCTTGCGAAATAAGTGGAATTGAACGCAAAGCATTTTCAATTTTTTGCGGAGCAATATTTTTACCGGCAGAATTGACTATGATGTCTTTCTTTCTGTCTGTAATCTTCAAGTAACCATCAGCATCAAGCTGACCAATGTCACCGGTCATAAACCAGCCTTCAGAGTCGATTGCTTCGGCTGTAAGGTCTGGGTCTTCATAATAGCCAGTGAAAATTGTCGGGCCGCGGAAACAAACTTCGCCGTCCTCTGCAATTTTCATTTCGACCGAATCAATTTTCGGACCAACAGAACCAAACTTGTTTTTGTTGTATCGGTTTACGTTTGTTGGAGCAGATGTTTCGGTTAGACCATATCCTTCCAGAACTGTAATTCCAACTGCGTTGAAAAACTCGATTACTTCAGCTGTAGCCGGCGCGCCGCCGCTGATAATGTAACGCAACTGAGGACCTATGCGTTCTCTGAGTTTGCTCAGCACCATTTTTTCTGCAAACCAGAATTTCATATTCAATAGTTGACGACATTGGCGTCCACTATTTTTGTGCTGCTGAACTTCGCGCCCTACGTTGACCGACCATTCAATAAGCTTGCGCCTTCTTCCTGAAGCTCCATCGATGCCGGCTTTTACCTTGCTGTAAATTTTGTCGAGAATGCGAGGCACAACCAACATGTGAGTCGGGTGCACTTCGCCCATGTTTTTCGCCACATGCTCAATGCCTTCAGCATAAGCACAAGTGGCACCACTGAAAATCCAATAGTACTCGCCGCAGACACGCTCAAAAACGTGCGACAAAGGCAAGAATGAAAGGAAAGTATCGCCAGGTCCGATTGGAATCAAATCAGGCAAATCTTCGATGCAACTCAATATGTTGTTGTGAGTCAGCATCACACCTTTTGGTGTTCCAGTGGTGCCTGAAGTGTAGATGATTGTCGCAAGCTTTTCGCGCGTAAGTCCGCTTAACCGTTGTTCGATTACATCTGCTTGTTCAGCCTTACAGCTGCGTCCTTTCTCAAGCAGTTCTTCGACACCAATTACGATACCATCGTCGATACCAAGCTCTGAAAGTGATTTGCCCTTGCTTGGGGCTGTTAGCAATACCAATTTTTCCAGATGTGGCACTTTGGCTTTCACTGACAGCACACGCTTGAGCAAATTCTCGTTGTGCACAAATACAATTTTTGCTTTGGAGTTGTTCAAAATGTGCTCAATGTCTGAGCTTGAGCTTGTCGGATATATGGGAACAGAAACGCCGCCGGCTGTGATGATTGACATATCGGCAGCAACCCAATGATGCGAAGTGGGCGCCATCACAGCGGCTTTTTCATCTGCCTGAAAGCCGAGTGCAACCAAGCCGAACGCCATGTCTTTCACAAGCGCGGCAAGGTCTGTCCAGCTCATGTCGCGATATGGAGCTTTGTTTTCTTTGAAACGCAAAGCGACATCGGCGCCAGATTTCTGGGCTCTTTCAATCAAAAGGTGTGCGAGAGACTGTGGCACAACTGCCCCCTTTTTCGGGTTGAATGTTTGGTTTGGGAAGACCTTACATAGCGGAATTTGACAACTAGATTTAATTATAGTCAGTTATCGAGTGGTCACAAATTTTGCCATTTTCATGATCAAGCAGCTCAGCGTGGAAACGCCGAAGATAGCGCACTTGCAGCTCGTAAAGAGTTTTTTCATTTTGGCCAAATCGCGCAAAATAAAAGGCAGGTTATTCATTTTTTCATCTACGAAATATAAGTCAAAACTTATTTGGGCAGCGCAATTGACTGATTTTTAGCCATCGATGCCTGCCAGTTCAATATTTCATCGGCAACTTCGTCGACCAAGGGGTCAAACATCAAGTCATGCCAGCCTTCTGTGATTTCAATATGCTTTTTCGAAGGCGCGCTCAGGCGCTGAAAAACCTTGAGATTTACAACGTTATCAACCACTTTTTCTTGCCCGGCGGTAATCATCAAAACAGGCACATGAACCTGCTTGAGCGACGCCAAAACACTTTTCGATAGCTTTAGCAGCTGCAAAAGCATAGAGCCTGGCACAGCCATCTTTTTTAGCGGGTCGTTGCTAATAAAACTACGAACAGCCTCAACCCTGGTCACCCTATCAAGGTTGTAGGGCAAGTTAACGATGCGCTTTGGCGCAAACAAAGCAGAGAAAATTGCATTTAGCTTGTAAGAGGTTGAAAACGCCTGAGGATGACCATCGAATCCAGGCGAGCAAATGACTATACCGTCAACATCAAGACTCTTACTTGCCCCCATAACAACAAGGGCCCCCATGCTGTTGCCGAGCAGAAATAAAGGCAATTGATTGAAAGACTGGCGAAAGTGCTTAACGATAGAAACCAAATCGCCTATCCATTCATTATATGAGTTGAGTGGCAGGGCTGCCCTATCGCCAAAACCGCGCTGATCGTAAGCCAGAACCAGATATCCACGTTTCATCAGCTCACGGGCTGCGCCCTCAAACCAGGCACCATGAGCACCAAGCCCATGCACAAGCAAAAGCACGGCGCGCGCGCCCTGAACGCTTCCCCACTGCCTAAATCTGATGGACTCTCCTTGCAAAGGGATGTCCACAAATGCACAACTGGGATCTAGTTGGATATCGTTGATCATTTCTCAACATTAGCACAGCATTAGCCCAGTTATGCTCAAATAAGAACAGTCTAGAAAGCATCCTCGTTTCAATTCTTTTTCAGCTAACATAGGATGCATAAGCACGCGGGTCGGGAGAAACCATGGCTGGCCAAAGCGAAACTGAGCCGGGCATGCACGAGGCACCCGAAGAGAAAAAGGGCAAGCGCTTTGCCTGGTGGTATCTACTGATTGTAGTGCTAATTGCAGTGCCCTGCATCATGCTGGTGCGCATGCCTGAGACGCCACTTGAGCGAGCAATCAAGCTAATCAAAGCAAACAAACCCGCCGCTGCACTGCCGATTCTCGAAGAGATTCAAAAGCAGCCTGATAATAACCTTTATTTGCCCTGGCTGGCGCAATGCTATTTGAGCACAGACCGCATTGCCGAAGGTCGCACCGCGCTCGATACAGCAATGAAAATCAAATTGCCCAGCGAAAATGTGGTTCCGGTTGTATTGAGTTTCAGCAAGTATTATCGCCAGAAAAACGACTTCGCCGAAGCCGAAAAACTTTTGATGTCAGTGCAAGCATTGTGCCCAGCTCGCGAATTTCAGGCAGAACGAAAAGAAATATACACGCAGTGGGCCGAAGACGAAGCTAGCAAAAACCAAATTGCACAAGCTATCGCTCATTTGGAAATGCTCGCTTCAATTGATGGCACAAATGCCAATTCGGAAAAAGTGACACATATGCTTGCTGAACTTTACAGGCAACAAGCAGCAATCGAAGAAACTCAAAACGGCAATGAAGCTAAGGCAATCGAGCTGCTGGAAAAGAGCCTGACAATCAGCGACGAACCTGCAAGCCGCATGGCACTTGCCAATCTTTATGTGAAAAATAATGATTTCAAACGAGCCATAGTTCACCTGGCTCAGGTCTGCAAGAGCGATCCAAACAATCTTGAAGCAAGACACAAACTCATTGACTCATCACTAAAAATCGACGACTACAAAGGCGCTCAAGAGGCAGCGACAGAACTTTCAGAGCGCGAGCGCTGCGTCGAAAATTATCAAATGCTCGCCAGAATCGATCTTAAACTCGGCAACTACGCAGGTGCAGTGCGAGCCCTTGAAGAAGCCAACTCTCTTGGTCCTAAAGACCTCGATATTTTGGCCAGCCTGGAAGAAGCGCTGCACTCCTGGGTTGCAGACCTGGTTAAGCAAGGCAAACAAGAAGAATCGCTTACTGTGAAAGTTCGAGCAGAGCGTGTTGCCGACACAATTAAAGCCATTGAAAAAGAACTAAACCCGGAAGAACCGACAGAAAAGCCCGTTCAAGCGACACCAGATACTTTGCTTGGCAATCCATCTGTGGCGCTCACCGCTTCGCGCATCTGGCTTTCAAAGGGAAGTTTTACACCTGAAGGCGAAATCAAGCTGAAAAATGTGGGCACAGAACCAGTCGCAGAGCTTGCACTCACCGTGGCGATATACGACAAAACTTCAAAAAAACGCACAGGTTCTGTAACAGTTTCTGCAGCAGGAAGCAGCCACCCCATGCTGCCCGGACAGACACGAGTTCTCTACTTTTCCTCACCAAACATCGTCAGAGCCGAGCACCAGCTCTCGGTTCTCATTTACTGGAAGGGCAAGTTGATAAGAGAACTTCCTGTAGTCAAAGAGCATTAGATGTTAGACTATTAATTCAGACGCAAGAGCAAAGGTCACATGGAATCTGCAGGTCCCACTTGCAAACATGAATTCGTCCGCATTTATCAGCGAAAGCTGAAGGGTCTGGAACGTCGACTTGTAGCTACCAAAGCTTACCTTCCAGTAGGGTTCAAAATGACCGATTTTGGTCATTTAAGCGAAGGTAGTTATTGCTTTTGCACAAAATGCAGAACGCGGCTATTCCCCAAACGAACCGCCGCTGACAGGGCGCAAGCCAGACTCGATGCACGTGCAAAACTTGCAAACGCTGAGGCTTTAGAAGCGGAATCTTTAGAAGCTGAACTGGCTGATTCAACAGAGTTACAAGAAACGGTTATTGATGACATTGTTGAAAAAGAAACTTCTGCGCCAATTTCGGTAGACGAACTCGAAGTGGTGGCACTTGAGTTGGACGAACTCGGTGACACCGCTCCAGACACGGAGAAAGAAGAGGAAGAAGACGACGATCTCTAGGGAGGTCAAACAGCCTGATTGAAAAATGAGGTTGCTTAAGAAGAAGGAGTAATGAAATGGGAGCTTTACTGGGAAAACTGTTAATGGCACTTCTGGCATTCCCGCCGATTCTCATAGTCGTGAAATACCTGCGCTGGTGCGGTAAAAACGAAGAGCAAAACGAGCCTGAAATCGAAGAAGACGAATAAGTCAAAACAGAGTCCTTAGAACCTATTTTTGCCCGATGAGTTTGCGGGAATAATGTTAAAAACAGCCCAAAACTCTTTTTACTAAAAACACAACATCAAGCAATCAGCGATGAAAGCTCAATGTTGAATGATTCAAAAAAATGGCACGCTATCTGGCACGCATCGTAAGAGCCGTCGTTGTATCCGTCCTTGGAGTGGGCGGCGGAGTCGGGCTGCTTGCCTTTATTTTCCTTGTAGTTTTGCGCTCAGACCAGTTTACGGCAATTGACGTGGGGCTGAAAACCGCGCTGGTTATCGGTTTGAGTTTTGGAATTTTCATGGCGCTGGTATTCCTTCTCACAGACCTGACGATGAGACTTTTCGTTGCCCAGGGAAAGTACGCAGAAATTTGGGAATTAGAACAAACCAGAATAGTTGAGTTTGCAGGAAGCCTGAAAGACGTTCGCCGCTGTTCGCGCGAAGCACTACTGGTAGTACCAAACTTAAAATCAGTTTCTGAAGACAGCGAACAAACAGGAATGACAGCTTCAACCGGCAACAGCTGGAGGTCGCCGGGTGAGCAAGTTGCGATTAGCTTCGAGCAAATCTCAGAAATCAGATGGCGAGTAAAATGTGTTAGTCGTTGCACACAGCCGAATATTGCTTACGACTATGCCAAAAACTACGAAAACGTAGAAAGCTGGTTAAAACGAGTAACCACACTTATGGAACAACAAAGCAGGACAATCAAATAGCCACAATGTCAATGTTCTGAAAACAAAAGCCGAGGTGAAATAGCGCAACAGTTTGCTCAGTTTTGCTACGGAAAAGGGAATCAAATAAGTTACAATGCCCGCCAATAGGATAAAAGCCACGACTTTATGAAAAAAATTCTTCTAATCGATGACGACAAAAACATTAGGACAATCGCCAGACTAGGGTTGGAAGACGCCGCCGACTGGGAACTTTCTGAAGCCAGCAACGGAGCGGCAGGTGTTGAACTCGCGCTGAAAGAGCAGCCTTACTTTATTTTGCTAGACATGATGATGCCTGAAATGGACGGTATTGCCACATTAGAAAAATTGCGCCAGAACGATTCAACCAAAAACATTCCCGTAATATTCATGACCGCAAAGGTACAATCTCAAGAAATAGAACAATATGAAAAGCTAGGGGTGGCGGGAGTAATTGTCAAACCATTTGACCCACTATCACTCGAAGACGACATCCGAAAAATCTGCAAAAACATCGGGCTGGAATAAAATTTCACAACGGGGGACGGGCCAATTAGTCTAAAGACCAAACTATTTGGCACGTGGCTCATACTCGTCGTAATTACAGTTTCGGCCGGAATACTCGCATACGATCAATTCACAAATTCAAGTCGACAGGCCGGCTGGGTAGCGCACACACACGAAGTCCTCACCGAACTGCAAACACTTTATTCTACTGTGCTAAAAGCAGAAAGCACCACACGTGCTTTTGCAATTACGCATGACCAAAAATTTCTCAAGATGCGCGACAAAGCCAATCAGTTGGCTCTAGTCTCACTACGAAAAATTGGAGAACTCGTAGCCGACAATGACAATGAATTATCGGCACTTGATTCTCTTCAAAAACTCGTAAAAGAGCGTATGACTTTCACTACGCGCTACGTAGCATTGCAGCAGAAGCAACACGACATCGGCTCTGCAGAAAACAACGAGTTCGTGCAAACAGGGGCAGATCTTACCGATAAATTAGAGCGCAGCATTGCATCGATGCAATCGATTGAAAACAGTTTGCTAGAGCAACGCAAAGACCTTCTTAAAGAAACCGATGCAAAAACACAACGTGCTTTGATTTTATTTGGCACACTGGCGACTTCTCTTTTTGCCATAGCCATGTATTTCGGCAAAAAATATCTGGCAGAGCGTAAAGAATCAGAATCGAGATTTCGTGCGGTTTTCAACCAAACTTTTCAATCAATTGGGCTACTCACTCCGCAAGGCATAATGCTCGAAGAAAACTTAACCGGCCTCGAGCTGGCCAATGTAGACGCAAAAGAAATCCTGGGGCAACCAGTATGGGAAACACCCTGGTGGGGGCATTCAGAAACTGCAAAAGAGGAAATCAAGGCTGCAGTAGAAAGTGCTTCAAAAGGCAATCTGGTGCGCTTTGAAACAGAGCGCATCACGGGGAAGGGCGACAAGCGCATCGTAGACTTCTCCCTAAAACCTGCTTACGACAGCGACGGAAAACTCCTTTACCTGATTGCCGAAGCTAGAGATATTACAGAAGCAAAGAAAGTAGAAAACAATATTCGAGAAAACGAATTAAAGTTCAAATCAATACTTTCGTGCCTGGCTGAAGGCTTATATCAGGTGGATAATCAAGGCAATCTGGTATTCATGAATGCCGCCGCAGAAAACATGCTTCTTTATAGAACCGCCGACATCATGGGCGCAAATATGCATGTCCTGATTCACGCACGACGACCAGACGGAAGCGTCATGTCGGAAGATTCCTGCCCATTAATGGGAGTCATTAAGACCGGCTTCACAGCTCGCAAATCTGATGATTGGTTCAGGCGCAGCGATGGCACTTTCTTTGCAGTCGAATACGTGAGTTCTGCGCTTCGCACTGACGGAACACCTGCCGGTGCCGTGGTGGCATTTCAGGATGTGACCAGAAGGATAGAAGCGGAAAATCGAGTTAGTGAATTTTACTCGACTGTTTCTCATGAATTGAGAACCCCGCTTACCTCAATCAGAGGCGCACTCAGACTGATGGAAGGAGGAAAAGCCGGCGCGCTCTCAGAGCGCGGACAGCAACTCGTGTCTATGGGCAGCAAAGAATGCGACCGCCTGGTCAGACTAATCAACGACATTCTGGACATCCGCAAACTTGAAGCAGGTATGCTTGAATTGCATATCACCGACATAGACATCGAAGATCTGGTAAACCGTACTAAAGAGAGCCTCAATAGTTTTGCGCATGAAGCCAACGTCACTTTGCGCACTGACGTTCAAGCTAAAAACTCAATTCAAGCAGACAAAGATCGTATTACTCAGGTACTCACCAACCTGGTTTCTAACGCAGTAAAATTTTCTCCCGAAAATGCTGAAGTTCTCATTCAAGTAGTCCGCAAAGGCGGCAACCTGCGTTTTTCAATTATTGATCATGGTCCTGGTATCAGTATTTCAAATCAGGACAAACTATTCAAAATGTTCCAGCAAGTTGATTCAAGCGACTCTCGTCCAAAAGGTGGCACAGGTCTTGGGCTGGCTATCAGCAAAACTCTAATTTTGCAGCATGGTGGCACAATTGGAGTTGATAGCAAACCAGATGAGGGAGCAACATTCTGGTTTGAACTGCCCATTGCAGGAACACCTGCCAAAGCACCAGAAGAAAAACCAACCGGCTTCGGCAAAAGAACTGAGTTACTGATTGTTGAAGACGACGACAGCCTTTCATCGATTTTACACATGTCTCTGGTAGATCAATTTGAAATCAGAAGAGCTGCAAATCTGGCCGAAACAAAAGTCATTTTGAAAGACTTCGCCCCCAAAGCAATTTTGTTAGACATACATTTGCCAGACGGCACCGGATTGAATTTCCTGGAAGACCTCAGGGCTTGCCCAGAAACAGCCGACATTCCAGTCATTTTAATGAGCGGCAGTGAGCCAAAACCGCAATCATACGAAAATCCGCTTGCTATAGACTTTCTCAAGAAACCTTTTGAAGAGGCTATTTTATTGCAGTCATTGCAGCGAGCACTGAAGTCTAAATTAAAGCGAGCTGCACGTGCTTTGATCGCCGAAGACGATGAGTTCACTCGCAACGTATTAGGACAGCAGCTGGCCCGCATGGGCATAGACAGCAAAACCGTTGCAACTGGTGAAGAAGCTCTGGAGTTAATAAAAGCAGAAAAGTTTGATGTCTTAATTCTAGATTTGAGCTTACCTGGCATGGACGGTGATCAGGTTATCGAAACCTTGAAACAAGAAAAGCAGGTCAATTTGCCGTTGCTTGTATACACAGCGCAAGATATTGACGCAGCAAACAGATCAAAACTTACTCTCGGTAAATCGAAGCATCTTACAAAATCACTTGCGTCCGAAGAAGAATTTGTGGCTGCAGTGCGAGAGCTATTAAGCAACTTGTTTAGCCTGGAAGAAGACGCAAACACTCAGAGTAAAGAGGAATCTAACGCGGCAAAAGAAGCGAATCCCAGCTAACAAAGTTGCATCACATAGCGCAATTATTCGAATTGAGCCGAAATAGCTTCGGCACTCTGCGTTAGCTTTTCTAGTTTCTCTTCAATTTTTCGTTTTGACTCTTTTCTGCGAGCCTTGAATGCTTCAAGTTCTTCATTCAACTCTGCACCCAGGGAAGAACAAACCGTTCCAGCCTTTGCTTCCCAGGCTGACAGAACATCTGCCATTTGAGACTTGCTTTCTTTCTCTTGATGGTCAGCAACCGCTTGAATGCTTTCAAGGCTATTTGCCCTAACTTGGTTGACTCGTTTCATGATTCGCTTGTGAGGTGTATCAGCACCATCGCCATCGTCCTCATTGCGACGGAATGAATCTTTGAATTCTTCAAGTCGTTTGTCTAGATAACTCGAAAGACCAGTTGCAACGACATCGACTTGCATTTTGCTGTCTTTATCAAAGGAATATTTCAGTCTATCAATGTTCTGGTCTACATCCAATATTGCCCCTCGGCTGTGGGTGTAGACTTTGTCAAACTTAGACAGAGAGTCTTTTGAATGCTTCTCAAGCTGATCGCCAAAGCCTTGAATCATATCCTGGCTAGTGTGCCTGAGCGAGTTTTTCAACTCGGACAAGAAAGGAAGAATTTTTTCTGCAAGTCCTTTATCACAGAGCCTGCTCAAATTCATATCAGCTTGTTTTTCCGCTCGCTCAAGAGCTTCATTCATTTGGGCTTCCATAAGAGCGAGCTTTTCCAAATCAAGCTCTTTCAGCCGTTGCAGCTTTTCAGCCATGCCGTTTACGAGCGTGAATAGCTCGACTTGCGCAGCAGAGCAATGTTGCCTGACGCGCTCCAAAGCTTGATCGCAAACTCGGCTCTGTTCTTCAATATTGCGTTCGCGCCAGGCGCCTAATTTATGTGTTTCTTCATCGGTAATTTCAGAAAGAGCCTTGCCCAAGTCACGCTCTAACAACTTAGCCAGACTTTGCGCATAGTCTCTAGAGAATGCATCCGCGGCACCCTGCAATCGCGCAAAGGCGTCGCTTGTTTGCATTTCGTCTTTGATTCTTTGAAGGTCTGCAAGTGCAGGTCTCAAAAGAGTTTCGATTTTGTCCTTCTCGTAATCAGCTATTTCATCAAGCTTTTGATCCGTTCCAATTGAAAGCTTTCGCAGTTTGCCAATTACTGATTTTTTCAGTTCTTTCAAACGTTCGTTGAATTCTTTCTCAAACGAGGCGTTGTTTTCCTTCAGAGCCACAAGTCCTCTGGCATACTCGGACTCGTGCAGAGTTCTGAATTCTTCCAATTTGGAATAAGCTTTTTGTTCTTGCTCATCCAATCTTTTCAAGATAACTTGCAACGAAAGCTTCTTCGAAGGCTCATCAGCACCAGACCCTTCGGCGCTTTCGTTTTCGGCAGCTATATCGGCTTTGGCAGCGACTGCGCTTGAGGGCGACTCTGCAGCAATTGGTGCAACAGGCTCAGGAGTTGCCTGCGGCACTTCAGCCGCAGCAGGCACGGGCGCCGGTTCTGCAACTGGCTCGGGCTTTTTCTCTTCGACAACTGGAGCTGGCTCCACAACGGGCTCCGGCTTCTTCTCTTCGACCACTGGCGCTGGCTCTAAAACCGGCTCCGGCTTCTTCTCTTCGACCACTGGTGCTGGCTCTACAACCGGCTCCGGCTTCTTCTCTTCGACCACTGGTGCTGGCTCTACAACCGGCTCCGGCTTCTTCTCTTCGACCACTGGCGCTGGCTCTAAAACCGGCTCCGGCTTCTTCTCTTCGACCACTGGTGCTGGCTCTA
>CAZJLR010000007.1:0-154588 GCA_964546815.1 uncultured Candidatus Obscuribacterales bacterium
AAGTGTGCAAGATGAATCAAAAAACGGTGAGGAACCTAAGTGATCGTAGTAATCCTCAATCTTCGTCCACGTCTAATGATTCCGCATAGATATCCAAACATGACTCATCGTCCTCGGCCGCGAAATGAAAATGCCGAGCGAGTCCAGCATTCTTTTTTTCACAGAGAGCATAAAGTAATCGTCCCAGTGGATTAGATTCTTGGACAGAGCTGGCGTTGCTAAACACGACTTTGAATAATTGACCCTGCTTTCTTTTCCAACCGCCAGATTTTATGCATACAATTAGATTGCTGCCTTCGCGCACAATGCTTGCAATTTGTCCATCATGTATGTCTTCATCTCCAACGTAACCTCGGAAGCTTCCTCCATCATTACTCACTCTTGGTTTACCGTACTCAGCGACCACACTTCTGTCCCTGCAGTCACGCAATCCTTGGTTGTGAGCTGAGGCAACAGGAGTGACACAACGTTGAATGGGTTAGGACAGAGCATTTCAATTTGAGCAACACACTTAAGCATGTTTCCGTCAGGACATTTGAGAATTATCTCTTCTCCTTGCCTGATGGCATGCTTGAGTTCACAATTGTGAGCACTCACAATTACGACTCCTCTACCCGTGATATTGAATGATTCTTCAATTGCAAACATCAATTCGTGGTTTGAAAGGTCAAAATGCATAGAATCTACCAACAGAAATGATGATTATACATTGTCTATATTTGTTGAATGACGCATACTTCTTTTGGACTCAGCGCTTGAGTTATCAGATTTTTGCTACAGCTGTGGCAAGATTTACATGAACGAGCTGGTGTCAATGTCATACCCGCCCAGTTAATTCAATTGCTATCGGTACCGAAAATGCTTAGAGCACCTTTACTCGCAGATATCTACAGTGGAATTCTGATAGAGACATACAACTATCGGGACCCAAAAGCACTATCAGTAGTGACATCCGTTGGTTGTAGGCATCCGTTTTATCTTGCCTTACCGTATGGTCGGACCTGCGGTTCTCCCTCGGTAAGGCTCCGTGCCTCCAGCACTCCGATTTAAGGTTGCGCGTCGGTCCCTCCTCCGCGCCGCTGCAAGTCCCAGACTTTTCTTTCGCCACCAACCTATATCATTTGTTGCATTTGTTGCATTTATTGCATTTATTGCATATAATTGCCAAGGAGGAATTCGCAAATGGCAACAGTATTAGACCACCCTTTCATACCAAGCAAGGCCGAATCCGCGCAGGCAAAGAAAACATTTGAACAGCTGCAAGCTGACAGATCCAATAAGCACTTCATTCTTGGCTCAGATAGTGGACAACGGGCAGCAATCCCCGAGAGCGTCTTTAAGCTAGTTGTGGCTTTGCTTGGTGAGATATCACAAGGTAACGCTGTAGTCGTCATGCCGATGCGTGCTGAACTTACCACGGTCGAAGCGGCGGAATTCTTGAATGTTTCACGTCCACATCTAATCAAACTTCTGGAGCAGGGCGAGCTGGACTATCGCATGGTGGGAAGGCATCGAAGGATTCTTTTTGAGGATCTTCTCAAATACAAGGAACAGACGAAGCACCGTCGCCTGAAAGCGCTCGCTGAGATTACAGCGGAAGATGATGAACTATTTGGACTCCAGGACTAAGAGCTAAGCCGTGTGGATTGCGTTTCTTGATTCCTCCGTCCTCTTTCCGGTCTTCATCAGCAATTTGCTTTTGTTCATGAGTGAGGCCGAACTTTTTGAAGTCCGATGGAGCAAGGATGTTCATCGGGAATGGATAGATTCACGGCTCCGGCGTTTCCCGACAGCAAATCGAGAAGCGCTAGTACGCAAACAAGAACGCATGGACGCTGAGTTTCCAAATGCACTTGTTGCCGGATACGAATCACTGATAAATGAATTCGACCTTCCAGATCCTAACGACAGGCACATAGCAGCAGCAGCAGAAAAGGCTGGCGCAAATGTGATCGTAACCGAAAATATTGATGACTTTCCATCAGACCGACTGCGTCATGGAATGTTTGCACAAACAATAGACGACTTCATTGCCGATCAAATCTATCTAACAAGCAGGAGTGCTCGCCTCATTGCAATTGCACTAATTAGACACAAGAAGAACCTGACAAAATCTCGCCCTAATTGGCGACAGTACTACGAACAACTGCAGGCGCGCCTGCCTCAGACCTTTGCCATGGTGAACGATGATTCCTTCAGAAGCTTGATTGCCGAATGTTTGAGGAATGAAGATTGGCGATATTAGCAGTGCAACATCATGTACCTAAGCCCTAGATTCCAAAGTTTTCCTTTCTCCCTGATAGAAGGAATCAATTACAAACCAGCAGGAGCTGTCAACCTTGGCGTAGCCACCCGGAGGGCTTGAGGTTGACTGTTCCTGCGTTTGCAATATGATGTAACCAAAGGGTAGAAACCCGAATGTTGGCGCAACGGCGCTCCTGCGTCATAAAATGAATGATGAATGGACAAGGTATTTGTACAATGCCAAATATGCCGCACAACACGTATGATCGCGCTAATGTGAAGAAGCTGCTTTCGATACTAAGCGCTCTATCTCCAGGTAAAGTCAGTGATGTTGAATCGGTTGCAACTGCTCTCAAATCGGTATGGCATCTTTTCGAAGGCAGCTATGAGAGTGCTATGGCTGCTCACAAGCTGGGGCGCATGGAGAGCGTTGAATGGGCTCCGCCAGTTTTGTCTTTCGTTATTGAAAGGCATGGAGGGACTGTCCTGGGCTCTACTAGAGCTGAATTACAGCAGTGGCACTTTGATTTAGAAAATTTGATAGCCAAATCTTCCCGAACCGGGAAATTCAGGGTGGTCAGCCCTGTGGCTAATTCTGTAACAAAAGCTGATATCGACAAGCTCGCGCTTGAGCTAGTTTCACTCATAGAAGGTCATTCAGCTGACGAACGACTTAAATGGGCTGATCAAGATAATGTACGAGTAATTCTTTCGAGAGTTTTTACTGATGGAGTCAAACAAACAAAACGAGGTAGGCAAAAGCGGCTGAAGCAAGCCTTGATTTCACGGCTTGCTGCCTGGGAATTTAATGAGCCAAACAAATTCACTAGGAAGCCCAACCCGTAACAGAGCCGAAAACACGTTGACTATCTGTAAAGTTTACGCTGGCAGCTCAGTCACCATACCCTCCGTAAACACAACTCATTTCTGGAGTTCTGTAAAACTCGCGCCGCTTCGATTACAGTGAAATTGAGGTTGTGCCGTGGCAGTAAAATTGGAATGGCTAGAGGTGGGCATAATATCTTTGGTAGGTTACAGTCAATCGACAGGAGTGAATCAAAATGAGTCGCTGGGCCGATTGGGTTGCAATCAACACTGATGAGATGACCGGGCTTCAGCACGCTTTGGAAGAAGGTGATGATTCCTTGGAGGCGATGGTTCGAGAACTGCTCGGCGCATATGACCATCGAGCAGTTGGCACATCACACGTTCAGATGGACAAAGCCTGGGAGCCAATCCGTCGATGCCTCACCGGTGATCATAGTTGTGAGCTCGATTTCGATGCCGGTGAAACACCACTCAAGCTCTGCGTCTTAGGTGGCAGACCCCTCTTGTTTGAACACGGCTATCGCACGGCTACAATGCTTGAAGCACACGAAGCAAAATTAGTTGCATCTGCTTTGAGCACCATCACTCAACAAGTCTTGCATGATAAATTCTATTTGTTGCCTTCCAAAGGTTTCTTTCACGAGATCAATGAGGCCGTCTTTGAATGGGTCTATGAGCACTTTGAGCTTCTGAAGTCATTCTTCACAACGGCGGCAAGAAGTAATTTGGCCGTGTTATGCACTATTTCACATTGAGCTAGAAGCTATTTCACACCGTGTGCATTAACGTTAAGCATCTGAACCGCTATGCCACAGCTTCATAAGCAAATTCACGATACTAATTGACATATCCTTGAGTCCTGAGCTCATTCCGGAAGATGATGTAAGGAGTAGTTAAGTGAGAAAAGCTTTTGTATTTGCCCTCATCATCACTTCTTTTGACGGACGAGGAGCTCTTGCTGACGAGTATGCAAAGTCATCTCACACAACTCCTAAGCAGAACATTCAAAATAGTTCTCTTGTTGGCGTTATCCAAAGAGTTCGCGCTGGCTCAATAAGAGGCACCCTTCTAATGCAGGTAGCAGCAGACCACAGACCCGCAGTGGAAATTCTTATATCGTTGAAAGATACGAGACTTGAGAGAATGGCAAACGGTAAAAAAGTGCCTGCTGCAAAAGTCAACCTTGCTCCAGGCGCGAAGGTTGAAGTAGCGGGCGCCCAAATAATACGTGTACAGCATTTCCTCAAAACTTGGATAACGGTATGGGCGGTGTCCAGCCGCGCAGAGTCTGGTCGCTCGCCGTTCCGATCCACGGTTTCAGTTCTGGTGCTCCAAGAAAGTCAAAAATCAAAGAAAACAATTACTTAAGGTCGCGGCAACTGAACTTGTAGCAATTTCACTTCTACTTGCTGTGTTTGCGCAGGTATTAATGCGGCAAGATAATCTGCTACTTTTGCGATGCTTCTTCCACGTGCCGTACAACTTTGCGATCAAGAGGTTGCCTTAGTTTTTTACTTAACGGGTTTGGAAACTTCAAGAAAATTCCTTCTTAACTCTTGCAATTCTGATTCAGGAAAAGTACCGTGTTGGTTGTGAATGAAGTCATCAATTACTTTCAAGTACAAAGATATTGCTTGTTTTTCGCTAAGTTCTTTTCCAAATTCAAAAGCTAGATCATCGTTGTGAATTGGCTCTATGTTCGTATATGTAAATGTGAGTCTATTGGCCTTGATAGTTGGCACTGTGCTGGCTTCGTATTTGACCTTGTTATTAGATGCAATATTCTGCGAATCTTTGTCTCTCGGCCCTAGCACCACTAACGGCTTTTGAGCGACATCGGGTGCAAAAGTAACATTTATAACGGCACTTTCGATTGGTCCTTTCCACGAAGCGCCCGTAGAAAGGAAATAAAAGAATGCCCTCCTGGCGCCTTCTTTAGATGTTGGAGAGAATCCTGCAGGAAGTGTGTAGATATCTTTTATTGACACAGTAGAACGAGCTGGAAAATCCACAATCTGCGTGTGCCAAAAAACGGAGTCCTCTTTATCTTCCTCGCATTTTGTTGGTGCTTCTTGTCCGTCAACATATGATTTATAGGAAAAAAACATTGGATAAATTTTGTCGTCTCCGGCATCGAGCGGTACATCTGGGAAGCCCATTTTTACTGAACAAGCTGGTCCGCTGTTTTCAAAATTGAATGTACATTCTACGGAAATCAACTTCTTGCGGACTGTTATGTTGACGACCTCGCTCTTCATTGCGATGGTCTCGTGCTCATCCTTCATAAGTCGAGGATTGCCACTGCCAGTTACCCACCCCGCGTCTGCGGTGGTTGGTGTTGCTGAAATAAGAAAGAGCATCAAGGTTGTCGCAAAATGAGTTTTCAGTTTATGCATTTTCTATTGTGTCTGTGAAGTCACTGCTGTGTCTTTGAGATTCCTGAATTTGTCATCAAGTTGTTTCCGCTGCTTTGACTGTACCTCGTAGACGCTAGCGACAAACTCAATTTGACTTACAACGGTCTACCGAAAATTCGTCGGTTGGGAATGGTCTGGATGACCTGCGGGCGACTGTTGCAAAAGGGAGTCTTGCGGGAATGGGCGGTTTCTTTCGGGCAAGAAGAATGTCTGAAACAAATACGACAACCGGAGCCGACCAAACATAAGTTTAACTCACAATTGTGTTGGAGTCGTAGTCTTCCTATGAGTTGACTAAAGCCTATAGAGTCAGAAGGCTCTCTAACGATGTTCGCTTTGTGCTACAGTAAGAATTGACGATGATTAAAACACCTCCAAATCAAGGCATATTCATTTTGCTTCTAAACTGTGCATGGTTTGGCTCAGAGGTCGGAATTGTCAAATTTTTTGAGATAACATTTAATCGAGGTGATTACAGTCCGAACTCTGATTCGATCTGCATCCCTATCATGGGATGGGCCTGTTTATTGGTGCTTTTGGCACCTGTAGTCAACCTACTAGCGATCTCGCTTCTGAGGGGTGCGAAATTCCCTGCTCCACTGTTTATAGCGAACAACCGTCATCCGCACGGTAAAAAGTTTACGCTGCTAGCCTGCGCAATTAGCATTGTAGTGTTGATTTTTCCGATAGGCGTCTTTTCGGATGTTCCACAATATAGCTATTGCGAGTTTCCATGTGCACTGTTAGCGATTTATTTGGCCTTTTCGATTCGAGCAGCTCAGATGAATCGAGATGCGGAATGACAGTTGGCAACCGGGCTGAATGTCGTCTTTTATATCTGCTTATTTCTTTTGACTCGTGCTTGCGACTTTTTCCAAAACAGGTTTAACCACTGTCCCTTCACGCAAATCATCGGGTGGGTTAACTATTGCGAGATCTCCAGGTTGAATACCTTGTTCAATTTCTACCTTTCCGCCGAAGTCACGCGCAATGGTAACTTTGTGAATATGCACTTTGTTTTCATGGTCGACGGTGAATACAAATATTCCGTCAGCCCTCGTTTGAAGAGTTGGTGAAGGTAGTTCGGGCAAGCGAAATTTTGAATTAGACAAGAATCCGACTTTTACATACATTCCTGGCAAAAGTTTTTTGTTGGCGTTTGCGACGTGAATTTCCACTTGAAGTGTTTTTGAGTCGGTGTCAACTCCCGCTGACACGTTTGATACTACGCTTGTAAAATCTTTTGCCGGATATTCTTGAAAGTTAAGCCTGGCTTTTGCGCCTACTTTTACATACGGAATGTATTGTGCGGGGACGTACACGAAAACTCGCAGAACATCAGTCTTGGCTACATTAAATAAGAGCGTATTGCTTGAGTTGCTGCCAGACGTTATTAAGGCACCGGCGTCTACATTTCGCTTTGTCACTATGCCATCAAAGGGTGCTCTAACAGTTTTGAATGATCTCGTTGCTTCAACCTGATTAAGTTTGAATTTTGCTGTATCAAGTGCTGCTTGTGCTACGTGCACTGCTGCTTTGGCTGAGTTTATGTTTGACAGAGCAGAATTCTTCGCTGCAACTAAGGCATCCAGGTTGGCTTTACCTGCATTGAGTTCTTGAAGATGCGAATCTCTCCTTTCCAAGCTCACGGCACCTTGCATTGCCAAATCCTTATAACGCCCATGTTCTTTTTTGAAAAAATCCAGATTTGTTTTCGCTTTTTGAGCGTTCGCTTCTGCGGCTTTTTCGTCGCAACGTTGCTGAGCCTGAGTCAATTACTCAGACACATTGAGACATGGCATTGTAGTCTGCATTTTGACCCTGCCGCTGTTTTCATGTAAACTTGCTGGCACGGTCAACGCACGAATTGCAGGGGCAAATTGAATACGCAAGACAAAATTATGATTCGCCAGGCTGAATCGAGCGATCTGCATGCAATCAGCAGCTTTTTAGATCCGTTTGTTGCTGAAGGAAAAATTTTGCGGCGTGCACTTGGTGAGCTTGAAAGTCTTTTGCCAAATTATTCGATAGCCATTATTGGTGAGGCTATAGTTGGGTGCGTTGTTCTTGAGGTCTACTCCCCTAAGCTTGCCGAGATTAGAAGTCTTGCTGTGTCACCTGCTCATCAGGGTAAAGGCATTGGTAAGCTGCTTGTAAATGCTTGTCTTGAGCAAGCCAAAAATGTTGGAGTTTTTGAGGTAATGGCAATTACATCTCAAGATTCGTTCTTTCAATCTTGTGGGTTTGATTTTACGTTGCCGGGCGAGAAGAAGGCACTTTTCTATTTGACCCGCGATAAGATGTAAGCAGTTTTTGATTTGGAGAAGACCTCATGTTTTCGAATTCGACTCAACTTTCAAAAGAATTGCTCGAAAATGTGTTGAGTCGTTTGGGTTTTTCTAGCCAGCCAGAGTTAAACCATGCTGGGCTTTCTGCATTGTATGAAGCTTGGTGCAGTAATGTGCCTTTCGACAATATGCGAAAGTTGATTCACTTGCATGAAAATAATCCTCAAACTTTGCCAGGTGATGATGCCACTGATTTTTTCGAAAGCTGGTTAAAGCATAAATCTGGTGGCACTTGCTGGGCCGCTAATGGAGCGCTGTTTGCATTTCTAAATGCCCTCGGATTTTCTGTTGGTCGTGGTGTTGCGACTATGCTGGTTGCGCCCGACATTCCCCCAAATCACGGAACAGTGATTGTTGATTTTGACGGAGAACAATTCTTAGTTGATGCGTCAATTTTGCACAAAGTTCCCATTGCATTGAAAAAAGACAGCGCAGATTATCCGCCCTGGATTGAGAATGTTAGTCAATCGCAGTCGCAATGGCAGGTGTTGTGGCGCCCCTTGCGAGGTGAACAGCACATAAATTGCCGAATAGACCGCTTTCCGGTAGAACAGCAAGAGTTTCATGAGCGTCATGAACAAACAAGACTGTGGAGTCCGTTCAATTTTCAACTGAACTTGCAGTCCATGAAGCAAAACACCATCGTCGGCTTTGCCGATGGACAGTGGGCAAAAATCGATGCAAATGGAGCTGTTCAGCGTTCGCCGTTGAGCCCTGAAGAACGCAAGCGGTTTCTGGTAGACGAAATCGGCATCAGCGAAGAACTTGTAGACAAGCTCCCTCCCGACCGCCCAACCCCGCCCCCACCGTGGTCAAAAACCGCCCAGGGCCTGTAACCCTCTTCTGCCTCGCTTACTGCAACTTCAGCTGCGTAAGCCCTGGGGGCGCAGGCTTCCAGCCTGCTTCGCTCTTTCATGTGTAAACAACTGTCAGTCGATCGACCTCTGTCCAGATGCTAATCTGGCGCGACTTCGGTGATGTCGGCATGCTGCCAGCGCCCGCGGGGCTACGCACCTTGCCCGCGCTGCCTGGGCACCACGCCTTGCGTGAACCGCCTGGGTGCCACTCCTTGCCCGTGCGGACTGGGCGCCGCACCCCGCCTCGCGTGTGTTGCTGGTACATCACACGCCCGTACCAGGCGCGCCGTTGGCACCACAGACGGTGCGAAATAAAAGTTCGTCAAAATGACTTTTTGCACTTGACCAAATTATCTCAATGCGCTAATTTGAAAAAGCAGGGCGTGAGAATAGTATTTGATTCACTTTTTCGCCCCTATTTAACTCAGGACAATTACCGTGAATACCTCGTTACAGTTTCTAAGCACCCTCACAAGCCAATTTAGTTGGCTGACCAGCGCGTGGGCACAAACGGAAACTGTACTTAAAACCAATGGAAATCACGGTCATGTTGTCGATTCAAATTCAAAATTTCAAAAACTTATCTAAGCAAGCGTTAGAGCCTTACTCGCGTCTGGGGATGAATGTCACCAAGGTTGGCGATAGAGTTTTGCAAACTCTGTGTGGTGAGTTCGATTCTCACCGTCTCCATTTTCTTGCCTTCGTGCCTCAATTGGTACAGGAAGAGCCAGGTAAGCTCTCATTTGTCAGTTCGACTCTGACCGAAGGCTGCTTTTTGAGCAGGCAAATGACGCAGCTTGAGTTTTTGACCAAAGCGCTAATTCAGTCCCTATTCCCGTTTGAATTTGCGCGTGTTAACCATGCCCGGTTAGGAAAATTGGTAAATCCAGCTGCCTTAGAAGCAGCATTCTCTCGGTTCGAGTCCGAGACTGGGCACCAAGCGCAAATTGGTTAATGGCAAACCGATCGCCTCCAAAGCGGTGACTCTAGGTTCAAGTCCTAGTTTGCGCGCCATTTTTTTTACTCGATGCCCCCTCAACATGATTTACAGGAGAATGAATTATCGTAACTATGGAAATGAGGCGATGGGAAGCAAGCTCGTTGCTAACGAGTCATCCGCTAGTCGGAAGCAGGTTCGAATCCTGTCATTTCCGCCATTTGATCGTCTGGCAGTGGAAGTTCATGCGCTGGTTTGAAGCACCAGATATTTCGGGGCAGTACCGAAGGCGATCAAGTTTTAGTTCTTTTGCTTAGTTGGTTTGGATGCTGTTGTGATGGAAGCGCAAAGATCTACGTTAGCTCGTTGCAGAAATGATTGCAAGTTTGCGAATTCGTTTGCTAATTTTTCAAATAAATCTTCTGTATTGTCCAGTCCTCTTTTGGAAAGATGGTTCTCGAAACTCATGCAACTTGTACGCATGCCGTGGGCGAGAAGACTTGCGGCGGCGCCTTTTAGTTGATGGAGAGCAAAAATTAGTGCCGGCTGGTCACGCTCTTCTGTTAGTTGTTTGATTGCCGCCAGTCGCAGCGCTGTGTCATCGACGAATAATTTCAAGAGAGCATCTGAACGTGCGTGCCCGTAGCGGCTTCTAAGCTCATTAAGGTCAATGATTTTGTTCTGGTTTCCGATTTCTTTTTTCATTCGCTCAATTTTTGCTTTCGCATCCGAATTCTCTGCCGGCAACCATTTTTCGATTGTCTCCAGCAATATTGTCTGGTCTATTGGCTTGCTTATGTAGTCATCCATTCCCGAAGCAAAGCATGCTTCCTGGCTTCCTTCGAGCACGTGTGCGGTCATGGCGATAATTGGCACGTGTTTTCCTGAGCCGATTTCGCTTTTCCTTATTTGTCTTGCAGCTTCGAGCCCGCCCATTACAGGCATTTGTACATCCATAAGCACAAGAGAGTACGGGTGAGTTGATTTGGACAGAATTTTAAAAGCTTCTTTTCCATTATTCGCCATGTGCGCTTCGAAGCCCATCCTGTGAAGCAAGAGAATGGCTACCTTTTGATTTATTTCGTGATCTTCAACAACTAATATCAGCTCTTTGTGTGTTATGTTTTCTTCATCGCTCAGTTCATGATTGTCGCCATTTTTTGCAATGGCATTGTCGTTGTCGCTCGCATTTCGTTTTGTCGCGTCAACGCTATCTTTCCTCAGACCAGTTTTTGATTTCTTGAGATTTCCTTTCTTGTTAATTCGCTTGAAAGACTTGCACGACAGTTCGTTTACAGTTTCTAGTAGAAGCGATCTTTTTACAGGTTTCAGTAAGAATTCATCGAAGTTGGAAATCAATTTGGAGCAGTTTTCGGATTCGCGCGGGTCTTCAGCAGATATAAGCAGCAGTCTTGTATCAGATAGTTTTGTCTCTCTCTTTATTGCTTTGCTCACACCTAGCAGCTCTGCATTGCCTGACTTTGCTCCCAAAATTACTATGTTGAAATTGAGATTTGCAGATTTGGCTGAATGCAATAAATTTATGGCTTCATCATGATTGTCAGCCACAGAGACTTTCGCCCCCCAGGCAGCAAGGTAGTTGTGAATTGTTTCTCGTGTTTTTACTTCATCTAGCACGAGCAAAACTCTCAGTTTTGCAAGCTCATCGTTGACAGCAGAGAGTTTTTCTTGATTTTCACCCTTGCTCAGGACAACCTTGAACCAAAATGTAGAACCTTCGCCTTTTGTGCTTTCAATACCAAACTCACCCAGCATCAATTCTACAAGTCTCTTACAAATGCTGAGACCAAGCCCCGTGCCGCCATATTTTCTAGTTGTGGAACCATCACCTTGAACGAATGGTTTGAAGAGTCTATCTCTTTCTGCTTCTGTAAGACCTATGCCCTGATCTGAAACTGAGAATTTGATGCATACTGATTCGTCTGTTTCGCTGTGAACTGCGGCTGAAATTACAATTTCACCTGACTTTGAGAACTTTATTGCGTTGCCGGTTAGATTGACCAATACTTGTCGAAGTCTGCCTGGGTCTCCTTTTATGACTGATGGTATTTTGGGATCAATATAAGTCGCAAGTGTCAAATTTTTGGCGTGCGCCTGCTGAGCCAGAAGTTCGCCAACACCTTCTACGAGTCTTTCTGCGTCGAATTCAATAATCTCGAGTGATAGCTTTCCTGCTTCTATTTTTGAGAAATCTAGAATATCGTTTATTACTGAAAGTAGCGAGGTGCCTGCATCTTGGATAATCGCGACTCTCTCTCTTAGGTGCTGCGGAAGTTCGCTTCGCATTATTGATTCTGCCATTCCCAGAATGCCGTTGAGTGGTGTGCGAATCTCATGGCTCATATTTGCAAGGAACTCAGACTTGATTTGCAGTGCTATTAAAGCCTGCTTGTGGGCTATTTCAAGCTTTCGGTTGATTTGCTCTACTTCAAAATTGCGTTCTTGAATTTCTTTAGACCTTTGAAGAATCTCGCTTTCCATTTTGTTGGCGCGTTCTCGGAGTTCTTCGGCAATTTGCGATTGCAAAACGCCCTGTCGGTGCATTCTAATAAACTCGGTTACGTCTTCAGCGCGATGAACAATATATCGCAGTGTGCCATCAGCTGCTAAAATCGGCGAGTTGACTGGGCTCCAAAATCTTTCCTCATATTCACCGCCGTCTTCCTCTCGACGTCGAATATCATATTTCTGGACGGCCATTGTATGTGCTTGCTTTGTTTGCATCACTGACTCAAGCGATGCTCTCAAATTGCGAATGCCGGTTGCTTCAGGGTCAGACGGATTGTCCGGGAAAACATCAAATAAGTGTCGACCTATGATATTCTCGCGAGTTGTCATAGTCACTTTCAAGTAAGCATCGCTAACCGCGATGATTATCCATTCTGGGCTGAGAATCAGATACGCTTGAGGTGCCGATTCGAATAAAACTTTGAAATCTACATCGTGCGAAGGCTTAGGCATGCACATGTTTTTAGTGCCTTGCTGAATCAGACCGCTAGTTAATTTGGCCGCTCTTTGAGGTGGCGCGATTCGCAGCCGAGAAGCAAGAGTTTCAAATTAATTGTACCCTTTCAAATTTTCGATTAGACTCCCCCAAATGAGTGATGATTTGCTCTTCAAAAATCATTCTAAAGGCGCTTGTCTTAGATCAAATTAAGTGCGTAGTTGCCCCACTCTTATTCTGAATTCCGGGCGATCCTGCCACATAATGACCCTGGGTATAGGCAACTGTAGGCGCGTGCAACAGCTGTCGTACCAATGTATTGAAATGGCCGAATTCGAATACAACCTGTTTCCAAAGCAAAGCGAGTGGTCTCCTTTTGAGCAGCAATCAAATGGGCTTCTTGTTGAGTTGGCAAAATTGAAATATTCGGATGTCAGTGCTCAAAAATCGAGTTCTGCCATTATTGAAGTGGACAGTGCAGGACGCGTGCAGAGTATTCAGCGTCCAGATGGTAGCAAGGACGAGTTTGAATACGATGCGAACAATCTACGCAGGTATAAACAAAGCTCCGCTGACCAGAAGTTGACTATCTGGGAGCCCAAGAGCAATGCTGATATTAAAACGCCCGGCGAAAAGGCGAATTTGAATGGCGCCGCTGACAAGCTAATTCGCTGGACGTCCGCTCAAGCTCCCGACGATATGCTAATCAATCTTCACGTTGAGAAAAACGGAGAAGTCGTATACGAGGATATTCCAGGCGCCACAATCAAGAAGTTGCCAGACGGCTCGACACTGCAATTTAATGTCAACGGTTCAAAGGTTACTCAGAATAACGAAGGGCAAATAACGCGTATCAATAAGGCTGACGGTAGCACAATTGATGCGTCCTATAAAAACGGCGAAGTTAACAAGTTTGTTGTTACACAGAACAATCAACGCAGCGAGTGGATTCTTCAGCCAGGTGGACAGTGGTTGAGCCCAGGCAATCTTGAGCGGAGAGACCATTTCTCGATTTCTTCAAATGGTACGGAATCTTATGTAAGCAGTGTACGCGGCAATGTGACACACATTGAGTACGCCGATGGTTCAAACAGATCATTCTCATACGCGAAAGGCAAAATCAACAAAGTTATAGAGCATTCGCTTGAGCAGCATCGCGATATTACATGGACGCGTGTAGCGGACTCAGATATGTGGAAAGCCGCTGGGCTTGCGGAAAAACGCATGGTGGTCTCTGCCTCTAGAAATGGCGATTATTCTTTTATTGACCAGGATGGCTATAAGCACACTTACAAATTGGATCAAAGTGAGGAGAAAAAACTAGTTTCTCAAGTTGCTGAATCTCAAGACCTAAAGGATGCCAGCCGGCTCTTGTTGAAATCTGCATCCGAGCAGATCTCGGACAAAGAGCGGCTTAGGAATTTTATGCTTGACGTTGATCTGTTTAAGCAAGAGGCGCATTCACGTGGTATTGGCAGCAGCAAAATTTTGAGCACTCTGCGTGAGTTGAATTCTCTGATGACTCCCTCAACCAATTCCTATCTCTCTTCTGAGCAGCGCATCAAGCTAGCCGAGCAAGCTCTGCATACGGTGGCACATCCACGTTCTACAGATCAGGGTTCTCACAATACCTGTGGCGCAACTTCAGCTGAAGTAGTTTTGAGTGCTAAATACCCTGAGCGGCTGGTAAATCTCTTGAATCAAATTGCTGATAGCGGTGAATACCGCACTGCAAAAGGACTCTTGTTAAAACCCAGTAGTCAGAGCTTAGAGCCTGATGCCGAAGCAAACAGCTTTGACCCCTACGATGCTGCATCTGAAGGGGTTCGTAGTTATGTAGGGCAGCTGGTACAAAGCGTCGGAATAGACAGCATTTTTGCTGCGCGTAATCAATCAAAGATTTATGAGTCCAAAGACATGCGTGAATATGTTCTTCGCACAGACACTGGAGAGCAAACCAGTTTTGACGGTTTAGAAGACCCTGATGTATTTGAAATGCTTCGCCAGCTTTCAGGTGATGATCTGGAAGTTTATTCAAAAAATAAACAGTTTGATTCCACTGATTCACTACGAGATGTTTTGAATCAGCTCAAACAAAACAATGCCTTTCCTGTTGTGTTCTCTGTTGATATTTTGAAGCAAGGGCCTTTCTTAAACCAGTACAGAGAAGATCGCGCTGGGCTTGATGACGGCGGGCACTATGTCACCATTTGGGATATCGATTCAAACGGCAATGTGCAGATTGATGATCAATTTGGTCGCGCTTACGATTTTGAGTCACTCAGGCGAGTTCCTGTGGCTGATTTGTTTGAGTCTTCAATGACTCTGAGAGCTGCACCAGTTCCTCATATACCTTTTATGGTACCTAAGAAAATTCGCCCTGGAAATTGACTTTAAAATACACCTGGTATCAGTCGATATTTTACTTTGCTGCAGTAGTCAACGTAGCCATTTAATTCTTGACGCAGCATTTTTTCTTCGTCGAATATTCGCCATATGAGCAACGGCAGCGACGGTATGAGAATTGCGCCCGCCCACATAGAGCGAAGCGCCAGCGGTATGCCAAGTAAAAAAATAAGGGCGCCAAAATACATGGGGTGGCGGACAATGCTGTAGGGGCCTGTCGAGATAACCTTATGTCCTTCTGCTATTTCAATTGTCGATGAGGCAAAGCTGTTTTCTTGAAACACACGGTGAAACACGTAGTATCCCAGCGCAACCAATGCGTCTCCGATGAATGCTATGACTGCGGGAGTGTGCGACCACGACTCACGATGATCTATACCAGAGACAATGAGCAGCGAAAAAAATGAGATTGAAATGAACAGCATAATGATTCGTTGGGCCGGGCGCTTTTCAGCAGTCGGACCTGCTTTTATGCGTCTTTCAAGCAACGCGCGATCATGTTTGAGCAGGTAGAGTGTAGTTATGGTTGTGCAAATTGAAAATACAGCAATGAAAAGCCATGCTTCCCAATAATTGATTGTTCCTGCTGCAAGAAACGGAGCCGCCACAAATGCAACGGTTAATATCAGGGAACCCAGCGTTCGTTTTGCGTTTGACGGCTTTGCTTGAATTTCGTTAGCCATCTTAACTGGCCCTCTGTTTCGCTCGATTTGACTCACTCATTTCACTAGATTATATGCTGTATCATCTAATATAGCTAAATCGGCAAAAATTCCCAGAGTGTTTTACTCTTCAATTGATTTTGTTATTGAGCTCAGGTGCTTGCGAAAGGTAAAACTGCCGTCGATTGCACGCTTTTGCAGGTATTCCTTGAATTGAAATTGTTCTCTCATACTTGTGCCATTTGAAGCCAATTCAGCTTGTTGTCTTTCGTTTTCTTTGATTGCCGATGCGACGCGAAGGATTTCATTTACATGAGCTGTTTCGACTACAACGACTCCATCTTGGTCGGCGAAAACGGTGTCTGATTTGCTGATTAAGAAATCGCCGAAGCGTGCACTGTCCATGCAACCATCTTCTCTTGCGTCAAGTTTGCTAGGTCCCGCAGGGCACGTGCCATACGAGAAAACGGGAAAACCAATCTTCAACAAATCTGCTGTGTCTCGATGCAAACCCCACACAATTATTGCCTTATAACCTGCTGCTTTTACTTCTAAAACTGCAAGGTCACCAATACATGCCTCGTCGGTTCTTCCGTTATTGTCGATCACAAAAATGCCGGAAGATGTACTAAGTTCTAACGCCTCAAAAAATATATCGACGCTGCCATAGTGTCTTACTGGAGTTGCAGGTCCCTGCACCATCGTTGCCTGGGCTGCTATGGGTTTGATTCCTGCTGGGGCAATTCTGTATGGAAGTTTGAGTCTCATGCAAGCGTCAACAATTTGAGCTGTGGCTATAGATGTTTCCGTTTCGCATGTACTTTGCATGGGCTCACCTCTGGCGTCGTAGGAATTATTCTACACAAGCAAGATGGATCGATTACCTGTTGCGCAAATGGGTGCCAGGTTCCTCGTTGTCAAACTGCGAATCTTACTGCTTTTGCCCATATTAGGTACAGATTGAATCCCTTAGCATGCGAATGAAAGGGAGTTTTTCTGTTTGCCCTTAAGAAAAACAGACACTTTCTGAATGAAACGATATGAGCCTGTAGAATTTTCTGATTCTATTCCAGACGAACGAAATCATGCAGAACTAGAAGGAGAAGATATGTCAGGCAAAGTGAAACCAATTCCAGAAGGCTACCACACAGCTACACCCTACCTAATTGTTAAAGGCGCGGCAGAAGCAATCGATTTCTACAAAAAAGCATTCGGAGCAACTGAGCTCATGCGCATGGGCGACGGCAAAACAATTCACCATGCTGAAATCAAAATCGGTACCTCGCCAATTATGTTGGCTGACGAACACGTTGACATGAAAGCTTTTAGTCCTGCGACTCTTGGTGGATCACCAATCACAATTATGTTGTATGTCGAAAATGTTGATGCCTTGTTTGACCAGGCTGTAGCTGCCGGCGCAATCGTAGAGCGCCCGTTGGCAAATCAATTCTATGGCGACAGAACAGCTGGACTGGTAGATCCGTTTGGTCATAAGTGGTACATCGCCACACATATTGAAGATGTTCCGCATGATGAATTGCAAAAGCGCGCTGAAGCTATGCAAAAGCAGCACGCAGGCGCAGCTGCCAAATAGGACCAGTTTTAGAAAAATTGTAGAGCGCATTTCGTTGCGGAATGCGCTCTTTCTTTTGTATAACTCGGCAGTTCTTTTGCATAACTCACCGGTTCTTTTGTATAACCCGGCAGTTCTTTTGCATAACTCACCGGTTCTCTTTCATACCAGGTTCCTGTTCCTTTTCCCGCAAGTTGTTTTGGTCTCGTGTTGAGATCTTGCACTCTTCCAAGTGCCACTTGAACTTTTGGGTTAAGATAAATCTGTGACTGAAGGCAAAATCGATTCTAAGACTTGCTCTGCTAGATTAAGCTCCTCGTCGTTTTGGAAAGTCAATTCGGCATATTCCCCGATAATTGAACTGCCCGGTAACGCTGTTAGCGTAGCTTTTCCGCCAGTTTTTGTGATGAGCTCTTGTCCCACCCAAACACATTTGCCCATGGCGCGCAAAAATCGTTTGCACCATTCTATCGATTCAACGCTCTGTGTTCCTCTAGTGTTAGAACCAAAACAAGACTGTTCATAAAGCGTGTAATACCATCGATTGATTTCTGGCTTCCAGTCCCATGTTGCCATAAATCCTTGCAGTGAATTTCTATGCATTTGTTTTCGAATGGTTTCACTTATTAACCGCTCGAACTGAGAGACTCTTTCGCCAGTTGGCATCAGTGTCCATATACAAGAGTGCACGCATGCGGTGCTCTTAGAAGCAGAATAAATGGTGGGTATTTCGTATAAGACTCCAAACTGGTTTTCAATTTCTGCTGAGATTATTTGGTACTCTTTGTAGTCCTGAAGAAGCGATAGCCACTGCTTGTTTTTTGAAAGTTCTGCAGTTGGCAACTTTTTCTTTCGGATGCTGGATGCTTTACCGAGAGAGTCGTTGGCTTTCTGCGTTGATAAAAGCACTGTTTCGCCGGTGTTTTCTGCAAGTGAAACAAGCTGCTCAAACGCAGAATGCAAATCTAACCAGTTTTCTTTTTGTTCTTCAGCTACTGTCATTCCCAACAAGTATTTTTGCGTGGACATCCTTTTCAAGAAATGGCCATCGAAGGGATTGCCACTAAATTTGAGTGGCTTTCTAAATCCTTGATTGACAGTGATTTGGAAGTCGTAATTGATGCTTGCTGCTTCGTTTGGATTTGGGCAAATCTTTACGTGCAATTCGCCGCTGCCTACTTTGTCGCCCTTGAGGAAGATTGTGAGCGTTTGCCTTCCTCTATCCTCCGGGTCACCCGGCGCGCTAATCTTCAAATCGTTAAACTTGCAAACTAAAGTACTGTCGCCACCGTTTTCGATTGTTGGAGAATATTGCTCGTGTCCAATGCGCATTGCGGACTTTGTTGTAGTTGCATAATATTTTGCAATTATGCGGTTTAGGGAAACGAGCCCTTCGCTAATAGCAGAGCCGCTGAGAATCATGGTGTATCCGACAAATGGTAAGCCTCTGTTTACGAAAATGCAGTTTTTGCCAATAATTCCGTCGACCTGGGCCGCTTCATCTGATTGAAAAAGGCTTGCTTCTTTTTCGATTTTTATTTCGTTGTTAGTATCATTGTTTGCTTTTCTAAAATAAAGAATGATTTGCTCTGCCGCATTTTTCTTGTTTGTTTCGCCTGCTACAGAACTGAGTTGCGCTCGAGGAATATTCAACAGTGTAGAAAGCGGTGATAGTTTTTCTTCTGCAAAAGTAAATTTAGCGCTCCAAATTGTTTGGAGTTCTTTTTGCTGTGCTTCGCTGTCGAGCAGTATTTGCCATTTATTTGGGTTGCTTTTCGATTTCTTTGCTGCGCCCGGTGCATCTTCCGTGCTAAACGCATCTATCGCTTTTCCGTTTTCGAAAAGACTCATGGAAAACGAAGAGCTGTCGTGGATTGAAATTGTAAATGTAGCGGATTTTGTTTCTTTGGATAACGCGGCGGCGAGACTTGAAAGTATGGATGGATCGAATTGCCATTCCTCTGATATCAAAGTTGTCCATTTAAAATCTGGGGAGCTTGTTAGCTCTACGCAGAGCACGCTGCCTTTTGCGTCTGGCGTTTCCTGGTAATTTTGTTTTTCAAAATACTGGCGTATTGCCTCAATCGCTCTCTTCCGACCTGCGGCGTCTTTGGTATTTATGTGTACATTGCCAAGGAAGAGTCCCATAAATTTCCTATGTTTTAACTTGCAAATTATACAGCTCTCTCAGGGCATCACTTTTTCTTCTGTTACACAAAACAAGATTTATGTTGACAATCATTCCTCGTCGTAATACAAGGGTGTTATGCGTAACTCGGCACTAACTACATTTAGCAACCTCAACCTGGCACTGCTGCTGCTGGGCGGGCTATATCGTATGTAGGGCTGAATTCATAACAGAATTTGTAAGGGCTCTGCATAAACGGCAGAGCCTTTTTGTTTACCTGAGGAATCACGATGCGAAGCACAAGCCAAATTCAAGATTGGACAACTGACCGCCATATCAAAGTGTTTGATACAACCCTGCGTGACGGACAGCAATGCCCTGGCGCCGGCATGAATTTTGAGCAAAACCTTCAATACGCTCGTCTGGCTTGCGATCTTCGTGTAGATATTTTGGAGGCAGGATTTCCCTCTTCGAGCAAGCTTGACTGGGAAATCGTCAGGACTATTTCAGATGAAGTTAGCTCAAGAGCATACAAACCTGTCATTGCTGCCCTCTGCCAATTGAGAGAAGAGCAGATCATTCGTACAATCGAATCTCTACAGCCGCTTGTATCGCACAAGAAAGCGAGACTGCACACCTATGTGCCTGTAGACCCAGAACTGATGACAGCATCTCTCGGTAAAAGAGCTGAAGAGAAAGAGCAAATCATCAAAGACACTTATCGCCTTATTCTGATGGCTGTAAATGAGGGAATGGAGGTACAGTTCAGCCCTGAAGGTTATTCTCGCATGCGAGAGAATTTCGATTTCACGACTGAGCTTATTCGCGCTGCTGTGCAAGCAGGTGCAAGCGTTATAAATTGTCCTGATACTATTGGTGGTGCCTCAATTTATGAAGGCTCTGAGTACTTTGTGCAAAAAATGAATTTGCACGCTCAAATAATTCAAAAAGAGTTTCCCGATAAACAGGTCACCTGGTCTGTTCATTGCCACAATGACCTTGGCCTTGCCGTGCAGAATACAACTAATGCAGTTTTTCAAGGTCCGGCTCGACAAATTGAGGGGTGCATAAACGGTATAGGTGAAAGAGCCGGAAACGCTGCACTAGAGCAGTGCATCATGGTGATTAAGTGTTTTGCTAATCAGATGGATAATGCAAATCCATTTTTCACAACAGTCGAATCGGACAAACTACAATCAATCTCTGATTTCGTCAGTGAGCACATGTTGCCCCGCCAGCCGCACTGGCCGGTAAGTGGAGACAACGCCGCCAAGCATACCTCCGGCGGGCACACAAATGCTGTGTTGAAAAACCCGCTTGCTTATCAACCTTTTGATCCTCGTGAAACAGGAAAGAACATTACATTCTTGTTTGGACCACTCAGTGGTGGCAATCATGCCAAGGCAATAATTGAAGATTCGGGGTACCTTTGCGACGATGCAGAAAAGGCTGAAATCGCCCAGTTCATAAAGGATTGCTTCCCTCAAAGAAGAAAGGGCATTACAGACGATGAACTGATAGACACTTACTTCAGATATCGCGCTCCAATTCAAATTGAGCAAATCGATTACGCAAAAACAGGAAAAAGTTCTATCGTGAAATTGCATGGCAAATTTTTCGGTCAAGCGGGCATCATCGAAGAGCGCCACGAGGGGCAAGATTCGGCGCTTGCAGCTGTGAAGAAGTTGGCCGAAAAATATTTTGTCTCAATTCAAATTTTAAGTCATCGAAGCCACTCAGCTGGCGTCGGCTTTGACGCAGAGAGCATTTCCGAGGTCATCATTTGCGATCCATATAATGTGAATTTTGTGGGCACCGGCA
The DNA here is from genome assembly GCA_964546815.1 of uncultured Candidatus Obscuribacterales bacterium. Lineage (GTDB taxonomy): Bacteria > Cyanobacteriota > Vampirovibrionia > Obscuribacterales > Obscuribacteraceae > JAIEPM01. The sequence continues at coordinate 21,187 of CAZJLR010000007.1, forward strand.
AAGATCAAGATATTGAAATATCGGCAATAAAGGCATTTATTGATGCAGTCAATAGAGCCTATGTGCAACATCACTACCTCAAAGATAAGTCTCGAATGGTAGCTGGGTCAATGATTTCCAGAGCATCAGCCGCGTCCGTCGCGTGATGTAAAGTGCACCATGAAGAATGGTTACAGAGTCATTGACGAATGTTAGGGTTGGGATAATAATGAAATTGTGAACTCGCATTTGAGTACATCACAAAACGCATTTTGAATCTCTGATTCCAAATGCACCAAACATGATCTTCGGGCTTATCACTGCCCACCTCTGGAGAGAGTCTAAACAAGTGAAATCAGTTCTTACACAAGTCATCAGCATTATTATCCTGGTAGTCATTCTGCACGGGAGGTGCGGAGCGCTTGTGTAGATAGAAAGAAATTCTTCTTCAAGCCCCCGCACCTCACAAACGGTGCGGGGGCTTTTGTTTAGCGTTAGTTTTTGGAGAGCAGAATGCATAGTGACAAAATAAAAAAAGGTCTAAGTCGTACACCCGCAAGGGCAATGCTCAAAGCAACCGGGCTCACAGATGAGGACTTAAATAAACCGCTTGTCGCCATTGCTAACACCTGGACAGAAGCTGGACCCTGCAACTTTCATTTGCGCACTCTTTCTGCAAAAGTAAAAGACGGAATTAGAAAAGCCGGTGGCACCCCGCTGGAATTCAACACGATTGTTGTGTCCGATGGAATTTCAATGGGCACCGAAGCGATGAAGGCTTCGCTTGTTTCACGTGAAATCATCGCCGATTCGATAGAGCTTGCAGTTCGCGGTCATATGTTTGATGCGGTTGTTGCACTTTCGGGCTGCGACAAAACAATTCCCGGCACCATAATGGCTCTCTGCAGGCTAAACCTACCTTCGCTCATGTTGTATGGCGGTTCAATTATGCCGGGCAGATTTCAGGGGCGCGATGTCACCATACAAGATGTTTTCGAGGGCGTTGGTGCATGCGCCGCTGGCCTTATGACCGCTGAAGATTTGGGCAAATTGGAAAACGCAGCCTGCCCCGGAGCTGGTGCCTGTGGTGGACAGTTCACCGCCAACACCATGTCTACTGCTGCAGCCTTCCTCGGCATTTCTCCGATGGGCGCAAATGACGTACCAGCAACCGACCCGCGCAAACTTGATGTAGCCGAAAAATGCGGCGAATTAGTTATGACACTTTTGAACAATGATTTGCGCCCAAATCAAATCATCACAAGAGCAGCCTTAGAAAATGCGATTGCATCTGTTATGGCAACGGGCGGATCTACAAACGCAGTTCTTCACTTACTTGCGATTGCAAGAGAGATGGATATAGATCTCCAGCTTGATGATTTTGACCTCATTGCACGACGCACCCCAATGTTTGTAAGCCTCAAACCTGGCGGCCAGTTTGTGGCGCCAGAGCTTGAGCAAGCTGGCGGAATGAGACTCGTCGCAAAGCGCATGATGGACGCAGGGCTCATAGCTGATGGAAAAACAGTTACATGTAGTAGCTTGTTTGAAGAAGCTTCGCAGGCTCAAGAAACGCCCGGACAACAAGTTGTAAAAGATCTAGCCAACCCAATAAAGCCATATGGCGGGTTGGCTGTTTTACGCGGAACGCTTGCACCGGAAGGCTGCGTGATGAAACTTGCAGGACACGAATGCAACGAGTTTAGTGGTCCGGCTCGGGTTTTCAATTCTGAAGCTGATGCATTTCAAGCTATAGAAAAAAGACAAGTTAAAGCAGGCGACGTTGTGATCATCCGCAATGTTGGACCCAAGGGCGCGCCTGGAATGCCAGAGATGCTCTCAGTCACCGCTGCACTTGTCGGCGAAGGACTTGGAGATTCGGTAGCACTAATCACTGATGGTCGTTTTAGTGGCGCCACTCACGGTCTCGTTGTTGGCCACGTTGCACCAGAAGCTGCCGCAGGTGGGCCAATCGCACTGGTCGAAGAAGGCGATTTGATTTCCATTGATGTGAAAGCAAGAACTCTCAATGTCAATGCAGACTTGTCCGCCAGAGCAAAAAACTGGAAAGCTCCAGAACCGCTTTATAAAAAAGGTGTTTTTGCCAAATATGTTCAAACAGTTTCATCGGCGTCGGAAGGTGCCGTCACAGGTTTCTTCAATTTGAATGCGCCAAAAACCGCAGAATCTAGAAGTAAACTTTCCGCCGGCGCAAGCTGATAGAAAAGCAACTCAATAAAAGCAAGAGAGATTTAGAAATAAGGAGATAGTTAATGACTAAGATGTACAGAGAAAGCGATGCCAAACCAGAAGTGCTTGCGGGCAAGAAAGTAGCGGTGCTTGGTTATGGGAGTCAGGGTCGCGCTCACGCGCTAAATTTGCGCGACAGTGGTGTCGATGTAGTTTTGGGATTGCGCAAGGGCGGAAAAACCTGGCAGCAAGCAGAGTCTGACGGCTGGACTCCTCAAGAACCCGCCGAGGCAGTTAAGTCTGCTGATGTCGTAGTCATGCTGGTGCCAGACATGGCGCAGCCCGACACGTTCAATCAATTTGTCGCGCCAAATTTGAAAAAGGGTGGCACGCTGGTTTTTGCACACGGGTTCAATGTTCACTATAAACAAATTGAGCCTAGTGCCGACCATAACGTCGTCATGATCGCTCCAAAAAGCCCCGGGCAATTGGTGCGGACTCAATACCAGGAAGGTCGCGGAGTGCCCTGTCTGGTGGCTGTCCAACAAGACGCAACCGGCAATGCTTTTGATGTCGCACTAGCCTATGCACACGGACTTGGTGGCACCAGAGCTGGTGTCTTGCAAACAACCTTTGCTGAAGAAACCGAGACAGATCTTTTCGGAGAACAAGCTGTGCTTTGCGGCGGTGTTACTGAACTGGTCGCTGCAGGATTCGAAACACTTGTTGCCGCAGGCTATCAACCAGAAGTTGCTTATTTCGAATGTCTGCATGAGTTGAAACTGATTGTTGACCTCATTCACGAAGGCGGCTTTGCACGCATGCACGAATTCGTCAGTGAAACTGCAAAATTCGGCGACCTCACAAGAGGTCCACGCATTGTTGATGATCAAACTCGCAAAAATATGCAGCAAGTACTGACTGAAGTTCAAGACGGTACATTCGCGCGCGAGTGGGTTGCTGAAAACAAATCTGGTCGCCTGAAATACAACTTCTTGCTACAGCGTGATTTAGAACACCCTATCGAGAAAGTCGGCAAAGAGCTGCGAGCAAATATGGCATGGCTGAAAGATAAAAATAGCCCAGCCCCCAAACGTGAGCCAGCAACAACAGCGACAGCAAAGAGTTAAGAGATGAAAGGCGCCGAGATCCTAATACGAGCATTAGTAGCGGAAGGGGTTGATACCATCTTCGGTTATCCGGGTGGTGCAATCATGCCTGTTTATGATGCTCTGTATGATTCAAATCTCAAGCATGTGTTGGTTCGGCATGAACAGGGCGCTGCACTTGCAGCCGACGGTTATGCCAGAGCTTCCGGAAAAGTCGGCGTATGCCTTGCTACTTCGGGTCCCGGCGCTACTAATCTCATCACCGGCATTGCAAATGCCTTCCTCGATTCTGTTCCCATGCTTGCAATCACAGGGCAAGTGCCGCAGGCGATGTTGGGTACTGATGCATTCCAGGAAGTAGACATATTTGGTATTTCGATGCCAATAGTTAAACATAGCTATCTGGTGCGTAACGCTGCAGACCTTGCGCAAATTGTGCATGAAGCCTACAACCTTGCTGCATCTGGTCGTCCGGGTCCAGTTTTAATCGACTTGCCGAAAGACGTCGCACTTGCAGAAGTTGAAAGCCCTGTTTTTGCTCATCCAGAATTCGTCAGTTTGCAGCATCCGGAAGCCAGACAATTGCATATTGCTCGCGACCTGATAGCTGCAAGCGAGCGACCCTTGATTTATGCGGGCGGTGGCATTCGCATAGCCCAGGCGTCGGCAGAGCTTCGTGCATTCGTTGAAGCCACCGGTATACCGATAGTCACCACCCTTCAAGGGCTTGGTTCTGTGCCTGGCGATCATCCGCTCAATTTGGGCATGCTCGGTATGCATGGCACCAAAGCAGCAAATTTTGCTGTCCAATCTTGCGACTTGCTCATCTGTGTCGGCGCTAGATTTGACGACAGAGTCACCGGCAAGCTAGCTGAGTTTGCGCCTCACGCCAGAGTAATCCACATGGACGCAGACCCCGCTGAAATAAGTAAATTGAGAAGCGCCGATTGTGGTGTTTTAGGCGACATATGCACAGCGCTCAATTTTATGCATGTCGAAAAATCAATCTCACCATGGGTAAACGAATGTCTTTCAAATAAAGAGTCATACGCATTTAGCTATGATGCACCCACGTCTCATGTTTTTGCTCCAAAATTCATCAATCATTTGAGCAAACAAGCCGACGAAAATACATTCATCACATGTGATGTCGGTCAGCACCAGATGTGGGTTGCCCAGCATTATCAGTTCCGCCGCCCAGAAACGCATCTTAGTTCTGGTGGTTTGGGCACTATGGGATATGGTCTTCCTGCCGCCATCGGCGCGCAACTTGCAAATCCTGATGCCCGTGTCGTTGTTGTCAGCGGTGACGGTTCTATCATGATGAACATTCAAGAGCTGGCAACAATCAAACGTTATTCGTTGCCAATCAAAATTGTGCTGTTTGATAATCAAGCACTGGGGATGGTGCGTCAATGGCAAGAACTATTTTTCTCAGAACGCTATAGCGAAGTCGACCTTTCGGACAACCCCGATTTTGTCCAGGTAGCCCAAGCTTTTGGTATTCCGGCTTTTAGAGTCGATTGCAATAGCGAAATTGCCGGGGCAGTCGAACGCATTCTCAAGGAGGATGGACCAGTTTTTGTTCACGTACCAATTGACCCCAAAGAAAACGTATGGCCACTAGTTCCCCCGGGTAAGTCCAATGCCCAGATGATGGAGACCAGCAAACTATGAAAGTTACACTTGAGATACGGATGGCAAATGCCGAAGGAGCGCTTGAGCGCATTCTCGGACGTTTGCGCCAACGTTGTTTCAGTATTTGCAGCATGTCTGCCGACCGCTCTTCCGATCACTCGTTTATTGATGCTCAAATTACAGTTGAAAGCTCACGACCAATCGATATTGCGGCAAAGCAAATTGCAAAATTATTCGACGTCATTCAAGTGAAAGTGCATTACACGGAGGCAGAACTGCATCATGGATACTGGCAACAAAAACCTGCAGAAGTGCGTGCAACTGTATGACACCACGCTGCGTGATGGCAGTCAACGAAAAGGTCTGAGTTTTTCGCTTGCAGATAAGCTCAAAATTACTGCATTGCTTGACGGCTTTGGCATACCGTACATCGAAGGTGGCTGGCCTGGTTCCAATCCGAAGGACATGGAATACTTCAAGCACCTGAAGGCTCACCCGCCGAAAACATCCAAAATTGTCGCTTTCGGCAGCACTCGCCGTGTTGGTATCAAAGCTGAAGATGATTTCAATTTGCGTGCCCTGCTTGAGGCAGGCACCAGCGTTGTGACTCTGGTTGGTAAATCATGGGTTTTGCATGTGACTGAAGTCTTGCAAACCAGTCTGGAAGAAAATCTAGAAATGATTGCCGACAGCGTTAGATTTATGAAGAAGCACGGCAAAGAAGTTATTTTTGATGCTGAGCATTTTTTTGATGGCTTTGCAGCAAATCCAGATTACGCGCTTCAGGCTGTTAAAGCGGCGCGTGATGCCGGTGCCGATTGGGTTGTGCTTTGTGACACGAATGGCTCAGCGTTGCCTCAACAAGTTTATGAGGTAGTGACGAAAGTACGTGAAGTTGTGGGTGACTGCCTGGGCATTCATGCACATAATGACAGCGAGCTTGCGGTGGCAAATTCTATGTCTGCAGTAGACGCAGGGGCAAGACAGATTCAAGGCACCATTAATGGGTATGGCGAACGATGCGGCAATGCCAATTTGATTTCGCTGCTGCCCAACTTGCAATTGAAGATGGGTTACAGCTGCGTACCAAAACAGAATTTGGCGAAACTAACAGACTTGTCGCGAGCAGTTAGTGAAATAGCTAATTTGAATCCAGACCCGTGCGCCCCTTATGTTGGAAGCTCAGCATTTGCTCACAAAGCTGGTCTTCATGTGGCAGCAGTCGAAAAACTTGCATCGAGTTATGAGCATATCAATCCTGAATTGGTCGGCAACTCAAGACAAGTAATTGTGTCTGAGCTTTCGGGTCGCGGCAATATCAGAATGCTTGCGTCAGAACTCGGTGTATCGGTGCGAGGCAATGAGCAAGCTGTATTGCAACAAGTCAAAGCACTTGAGGGCAAGGGCTATCAATTTGAAAACGCCGAGGGCACTGTAGAGTTGATGATGCGTCGCTCGCGCCCGGAGTACATCGCACCATTTCAAAAAATCGATATGTTTGTTGTTGTATCAGACCGCAACCAGTCTGATATGACTGCAGAAGCGATGGTTAAAGTGAAAGTAGGCAATCAAACTTTCCATACTGCCGCAGTGGGTAGTGGCCCGGTAAACGCACTTGATGAAGCGTTGCGAAAAGCATTGTTGCCTTCATATCCGCAAGTTGAAAACGTGCGTTTGTCCGACTATAAGGTGAGAATTTTAGACCCTAATCTCGCGACAGATGCCACCACACGAGTTATTGTCGAAGCTGCATGTGATGAAGACCGCTGGTCAACAGTTGGCTGTTCTCAAAATATTATTGAAGCAAGCTATCAGGCACTTGCTGATAGTTTGGAATTGTATTTGCTCAGGCATGCAGAGTTGCAAGCCGATGTCTCTGAGGAGGTTGTTGCATAAATGGTTACGAAGTCCAGCGAAGAAGCTTTGCCAAAGAACGCTGCCAATGGCGGCACGTCTTCAAAGCCGGCAAACATTGTTGAAAAAATCTGGGATGCACACGTCGTATCTCAGCGAGAAGGACATCCTGCTATTTTTGCAATTGATTTGATGCTGCTGCATGAAGTTACATCTGCTCAAGCATTCAAAACGCTTGAGGCAAAGAAGCTACCCGTTTTTGATGCCAGTCGCCTTGTTGCCACAATCGACCACAGCACGCCAACTCGCAAAAATCGTTGGGAAATTTATGATGAAGCAGCAAAAGCTCAAGTTGAAGCTTTGCGTCAAAATTGCAAAACTCATGGTATTCGATTTTTAGATTTTGACGCCGGTCAAGGCATCGTTCATGTGGTTGGTCCAGAGCTTGGTCTTACTCAGCCGGGAATGACAATCGTTTGCGGCGATTCTCATACTTCCACGCATGGCGCTTTTGGAGCACTCGCTTTCGGCATCGGTACATCTGAAGTAGGACACGTACTTGCAACCGGTTGCCTCTTGCAAGAGCGACCAAAATCAATGCGCGTTGAGTTTCGCGGTGCCTTCCGAAAAGGAGTCTTTGCCAAAGATGCCATTCTCAAGCTTATATCTGAGATTGGCGTTGGCGGTGCAAACGGCCATGTAATTGAATATGCTGGCGAAGCAATTTGCAAAATGAGTATGGAAGAGAGAATGACCGTCTGTAATATGAGCATCGAATGTGGTGCCCGTGGCGGACTCATCGCTCCTGATGAAGTCACCTATGCTTATCTAAAAGGTCGGCCACATGCTCCATCTGGTGCTGACTGGGAAAGAAGTGTCGCCGTATGGAAAACTTTTGCGAGCGACAGCGACTGCAAATTTGACAGAGAGATCGTAATAGATCTTGATGAACTTCACCCTATGGTCACCTGGGGGACGAATCCTGGTCAAGGTCTACAGATAAATCAAATGTTGCCTGATGTTTCGCAAATTCCTGCAGGTCAAGAACGAACATTCAGCAATGCATTTGAGTATACAAAATTGCAAGCAGGGGCTGCGATCGAAGGTACGCCAGTTGATTGGGCTTTCGTTGGCTCTTGCACCAATGGACGAATTGAAGACTTGAGAATCGTTGCGAAAGTTCTTAGTGGGCGAAAAGTGCACGAGAGCGTTACGATGTACGTTGTGCCCGGTTCCGAAGCTGTGATGGAACAAGCTCGTCGCGAAAATCTCCCTGAGATAATCGAGGCTGCGGGCGCGCAATTCCGTATGCCCGGTTGTTCAATGTGTTTGGCTATGAATGACGACAAAGTACCAGAAGGCAAGCGCTGCATTAGTTCTTCAAATCGAAATTTCATGGGACGCCAGGGACCAGGAAGCATCACTCACCTGGCGTCACCCGCGACAGTAGCGGCAAGCGCAATCGAAGGAAGAATCACTTCGCCGGAGGCTTACTTGTAATGAAAAAGTTTACGCAATTAAAATCAAAAGCAATACCGCTGCCGGTGAAAGATGTCGACACAGACATGATAATTCCTGCCCAATTTTTGACCAGTATAAGCAGCGAAGGCTATGGTCAAAATCTCTTTCGCAGGCTAAGAGACAATGATGCAAATTTTCCACTCAATCAAGAGAAATTCAAAGGTGCCAGTTTGTTGGTGGCAGATCACAACTTCGGTTGTGGTTCGTCTAGAGAGCATGCCGTATGGGCGCTAACAGGATGGGGCATCTCGGTAGTCATTGCCAAATCATTTGCTGATATTTTCTACAACAATAGTGCAAAGACAGGCCTGCTGCTAATCGTTCTTCCCGAAAAAGTTGTAGACCGCCTCTTGAGCGAAGCTCAGTCGTCAGATCTGGAACTTACAATCAATCTTGAGGATCAATTTGTACAACATCCTTCAGGCGAGTCTTTCAAATTTGAGTATGACCCGTTCCGTAAACATTGTATTTTGAATGGACTTGACGATATTGATTACATTCTTTCTCACAAGCAGGAAATTACTGCGTTTAGAGAAAAGCAGAAGGATTCAGGACTTGTTGCAGTTTCAACAGCAGCAAAATAAAATTCGAAATAAGACTAATAAAGATCAACGAAACGGGGCAAGATATAGATATGAATAAACGAATTGCAGTTGTGCCGGGTGACGGAATCGGTGAAGAAGTAATGGCGCAGGCCCTGCGTGTTCTTTCACTGATCGGCGAGCAATTTGGACATCAATTTATTACTCAGCATGCTTATGCAGGCGGTGCTGCTTACGATCGTTATGGAAAACATTTGCCGGAAGAAACGCTGAAAATTTGCCGCGAAAATGACGCGATACTTTTTGGTTCTGTCGGTGGTCCTGTTTCTGATCAGCATCTGGATAAGTGGAAAAATTGCGAAGCCAATTCGATATTAACCCTGCGCAAAACATTCAAGTTTAATGCAAATTTCCGCCCCGTCAAAATATATCCTGATGTGCAAGAAATGTCTCCGCTGAAAAGCGAGATTATTGAAAGAGGCGTCGACATGGTAATCATCCGAGAGCTTCTTGGTGATTGCTATTTTGGTGAAAAGAAAACATTTGAAACTGAAGGACGCAGAGCCGCCAGTGACCTCATTATTTACACTGAAGATCAAATTGCATCGGTCGCTCACGTTGCTTTCAAAACAGCCGCTGCGCGCAAGAAAAAATTGACTTCAGTGGACAAAGCCAATGTGCTCGACACATCAAAATTGTGGCGTGCCGTCGTTCGTGAAGTGGCAACGCAATATCCCGATGTTCAATTAGAGGAAATGCTCGTGGACAATTGCGCTATGCAATTGGTTCGCGACCCATCTCAATTTGATGTACTGGTGACATCAAATATGTTTGGCGACATTCTTTCAGACGCTGCCGCAGTTCTGCCTGGCTCGCTCGGTCTTTTAGCCTCAGCCAGTCTCAATTCTGATGGATTTGGTTTGTATGAACCACCAGGCGGTTCTGCACCTGATATTGCAGGCACTGGACGCGCAAATCCTATCGCCCAAATTTTGAGCGTGGCTCTTTTGCTGCGTTTCTCATTCGGATTAGAAAATGAAGCACGTGCAATTGAGCATTCGGTTGAACAGGCTTTAAAAGACGGATATCGCACGCAAGATATCTATCGCGCAAATCAAAAAGGCAGCGGCACTCTCGTCGACTGCCAGAAAATGACAGACCACATTCTTGCTGGTATTAGTGCCAATAAGTCTGCTGCCCTGGTCTAGATCAACAGCTTTAGTGCAAATTATTTCAGCCACTTCAAACTATTACGAGGTTAGCCATCATGTATAAACGAGCAATGAGCAAACGCGAGTGTCAACCGTGTAAACATAGAGCAAACGCAGAACAAAGAACTGTGAGACATCTTGCCCTGGTCAATGAGCAAGGCGATAGTTATAGGCAAAATAAGCTCGGTCAAATCACAGATTTTATGCAAAGACAAAGCGACAAAACATATTCGTTTGAATATACCGAGTCGGGTGCTCTAGCAAGCATCAGCAGCTCTGACGGCTGGAGCTGGAGTTGCGGAAAAGATGCTTGGACTGTTCGCAATTATTTTGACACCTGGACTGTATCAAAGACTGACTGTGAAGCTGTAAACGTTACCCAAAACGGAATGGAAGCCGTTGGAAGAGACCCGTCACAGATGGGACTGCCTCTTCGCTAAGCAATTGCTCGTTGCGGAAGAAATCTAATCTATTAATTTGCCGCCCTGGGTCTTTTTGTCACGCATTTTGCACGCTGTTGACGTTAAGGTAAGACTCAGGGTTGCTTTTGTAGGCAATTCGGGTCTTCTTCTTTCCCGTAGGTTAGTGTTTTCATGGCTCAAGAATTGAGTGAAGTTTCTCCGCAGCCCCATGGGCCAAAGGAATTGAACGCTCCAGACTTCTTGGGTGAGCTGCTTGGAGCATCCAAAAATGCCCTGGCTGCTGAGCACGATGGCAAGAAAACAGACATTGACCTGGCAAGTCTTAATAATAGCGACTATGTTCGTCAGGTCAAAATTGATACGCACCTTTCGCCTGTTGCTGAATGGTCGACTTTTGGGGTGGCTGTTGCAACAAAAGGCGCTGCTAAGGCATTTGTGCTGAGCAAAATAGGAAATGACATTGGTGTCGCCGGCAAGTTGGGCGTTCCCGCCGGAATTGCAGCAGGTGTCGTGGGTGCGGGGTTCTTCACTTATGAGCTTGCGAATTATTGGGAAAACTCCAGCCGGGCGCAGCTATTTGAAAAGCGTTTGAGCGAAGACAAGGATGCTAGAGGCACTGCTGGTGGCGGCGTCTTAGACCTGAAAGCTCCAAATTATGATAATCAACTGCCAGGTTTTCGCGATCTTGTGAATTTGACTGTGTCTCCTTTAATTGGAGCATACAAGCATGTTTCAGGCAGTCAATTGCATGACCGCGATCAACTTGCACTCAGTAAAACTCTTGCGCAAAAGAGTCTGACAAATGAGGAATTTATTTCTTGGGCTAAGAAGGAAACTTCAGTTCCTTTGTCTCACCACCTAAAACAAGACGGATTATTCGGAGGCGTTGGACTGGCTGCATCTGTGTATACAGCGACAAAGCTTGGTTTGGGGCGTCTGGGCACCCCTGCACTTGCTGTTGCTGGCTTAGGTGCGGCGCTTGCCCTGAGCCATATCAAAACAGCCGAAGAGGTTAATCAAGGGCTTTCTGAGCTATATGCCGCGAGGTTGCTCACACAAGACAAAGTTAATCGCCAGTGAGTCATATACTGATTTAGAAGGACTGTTTTATCAATCGGGCGACTGATGCGAGTATCAATTTTCGCAGATATTATTGTGGCGGGAAGACGTCTGCTGCAATCTGCGTTGGAATTTAATCGCAAGCGTGTTACCTCGTAGTCTGCGCCACCGGTTGGTTTAAAACATGCGAACACTCTCCTTTACTAAATTTATCTGGACATCTTGTCTTGGTTTTTCAACGCTAATTGTTTTGCCACCATATGTGATGGCTGAGTCGCTTGCTCAGGAATCTGCTGTAAATAAATTGCCTGCAATTACGGCTACGGTAAATAAAACTGTTCGAAATAAAAGCGCTAGCAAGCCGCAAGTTGAAGAATGGAACAAACCCCTGCGAGGCTGGCATCCGCTTGTTCACATCGTTCGACCAATTTGGAAAAATACTGCAGACATCGAGAATAGGTTAGATGCAATTGAAAGTCCGGTTGAAAAGCTTCAGCCGACAATTATTGATCTGAATGCTCAAATTAAGAATATGGATCAAAAGCTCGCTGCTCTTGTTGAAAGTATGTCGTCGTTGAATTCAAAATTGCCAGAGTTGAATAGCGGTATGCTTTCTGTTGGAAAGGAGCTGACGGGCACGCAACAAAACATGACTGAGCTGGGCAAGGACGTTAAAGCTGCCTCAGAGGTTCGAAAAGACCTGCGAGAAATAATCACATTAAGACAAGAAGTTGTTGAGTTGAAACAAAAAATCAGCAATTTAAAAACACCACTTCAAAATCTGCCTGCCCCAATTAATGCACTTGTAAGTCCGCTCGACGAAGTGCAAAGCAAGATTGTTGTTACTAACAATCGTCTTGAGAAGATTGAAAACAGATTTGCGACCATGCAAAACCATTTTGAGTCGATGCGCGCTCAGATGGAGTCACTTGATGTTGAATTGAAAAAGCTGCAATCGACAATAGTTACTTCCACGGCTCCCCTGCCTGATGTAGGCAAAGATGTGAAAGACCTTGATGGAACCCTTGCTTCTACCGTAAGAGGTCTACAATTTCTAAGCTTTTCAGTTCTAGCCTCCACGGCTATCTTAGCCACTCTGCTACTCCAAATCGCTAAAAAGCTAAAAACCTAAAGACCTAAAAACTCTCCGAGGATCAGATCCTGTCTGCTAAGAAGTAGGGGCGACGCCATGCGTCGCCCGAAAGTTAAGTTGCGGTGCTCGCTTAGACAGTTTTGCTTTAAAAATGGCGGGCGACGCATGGCGTCGCCCCTACAAATCTATCTACTGGGTCTCGCTCTAAATATGAGTTCGGCGACAGCATCTTCCAGCCTGCTCCGAGCCAAGTTTGCGGGCCCATCATTCCCAGCAAGTTGCCGACGCTCGCCGGATCAAATAAAATAGGCGCTTTGCGAGCTGGTGATTATGACCGGGGCCAAATCTTCTGCCGAACGTGTGAGTGAGATTGTTGCTGATTTATATCGCAATGAGTCTCGCCGCATTTTTGCTACTCTTATCAGAGTGATTGGCGATTTTGATCTTGCAGAGGAAGCTCTACAAGATTCATTTGCCGCTGCTGTAGAAAAGTGGACTATTGAAGGTGTGCCTGCGAATCCTCGCGCATGGCTCGTCTCTACGGGGCGCTTCAAAGCCATTGACACAATTCGCCGTCGAGTTCGTTTTGAAAAAACAATTGAAGAGCAAAGTGAATCGCTTACAGAACTTTCAGTTGAGATTGAAGACTTTGACAGTGCCAAATTTCAGGACGATCTTCTCCGCCTGATTTTTACCTGTTGTCACCCTGCGTTATCTCCGAGCGCGCAAATTGCGCTCACCTTGAGAGAGACTTGTGGGCTTACTACAGAAGAAATTGCCAGTGCATTTTTGAGTTCGCCAAGCACGATCGCGCAACGTATTGTTAGAGCCAAAGCAAAAATTCGCGATGCAAAAATTCCATATGAAGTGCCTTCGTTAAACGATATTCCGGAACGTCTGGACTCGGTTCTGTCTGTAATTTACCTGGTTTTCAACGAAGGGTATTCGGCTTCTTCCGGGTCGCAGGCGATACGCGCAGATTTGTCTGCGGAAGCAATTCGTTTGGGGCGAGTTCTTTTAAGCCTCTTGCCAGACCCTGAAGTAGAAGGTCTTTTGGCTTTGATGTTGTTGCATGAATCAAGGCGCACCGCTCGCACAGATGCTGCGGGCGACTTGATTTTGCTGGAAGACCAAGACCGCTCGCTCTGGGACAAGTCTTTAATCGCCGAAGGACGCTCGCTTGTCGAAAAGGCGCTTGCTGCGTCGGAGTTTGGTGTATATACGATTCAGGCTGCTATTTCCGCAGTTCACGCTCGCTCTACTTCAACTGAAACTACTGATTGGAATCAGATCGTTGCTTTGTACGACCTCCTCTTACGCTGTGAGCCATCACCGGTGGTGGCATTGAACAGGGCTGTAGCGGTCGCCATGCGCGATGGTGCAGAAGTCGGATTGGAATTACTGCAGTCTATATTGTCAACCGGGCAGCTAGATCAATATCATCTGGCATATGCTGCCAAGGCAGATCTTTGTCGTCGTTTGGGGCGCGACTCTGAGGCTAAGGAAGCGTATAAACAGGCGCTGGCGTTGACTTTGCAAGAACCAGAACGCCGCTTTCTGTCTAAAAGACTAGAATCATTGTCCTGAGAAAACTCTCATTTAAGCGTTGTCGATTTTCTTGTTTCTCAATCGACTAACAGTTGAGAACACAAAATTTGCTATTTCGATTTACCCTTTAAATGCATCAAGGAGGAAGGAAGACCATGAAATACATGTTGTTAGTCTACGGCGAAGAAAATGCGTGGACAGATGACGAACGTGCAGAGTGCATGGCAGAATCAACTGCGCTTTGCCATGAACTAAAAGCGAAGGGACAATATCTTGCTGCGTCGCCCCTCCATCCTGTGGCTATGGCAACCAGCTTGCGAGTTCGCGATGGAAAACGGCAGATTACTGATGGACCGTTTGCAGAAACTCGTGAACAGTTAGGCGGTTATTACCTTATTGATGTGAAAAATCTCGACGAAGCAATGGCGATTGCCTCTCGCATTCCTCCGGCCAAAAAGGGCACGATTGAGATTCGTCCAGTCTTTGAATTGGCAAACTTGCCGGAATTGCAAGAAAAAGAAAATCGTTTACGTGAAGAGACTTTGAAAATGAATCAATGTTCTTAGTACTTTTCGCAACTCATCATTTGCATTCAAAGCAAATTGAACAAGAACAAGCCAATCAACACCACAAAAAGGAGCAATTATGAAAGCTGCAAATTATATTCCCGAAGGAAGACACACTGTTACCCCGTTTCTCATTGTGCGCGGTGCCGATAAGGCTATCGATTTTTATGTGAAGGCATTTGGTGCACAAGAAATCGTGCGCATGGTTGCACCAGATGGCAAATCAATTATGCACTCGCAAATCAAAATTGGCGATTCAACAATTTGTATTTCAGATGAGAGCCCGCAATGCAATACCAAATCACCAGAAACACTTGGTGGTGTTGCCAGTACTTTATTCCTTTACGTGAAGGATGTTGACGCTGCATTCAAGCAAGCTGTTGCAGCAGGCTGTGAGTCCAAAATGGAACCGGCTGACATGTTTTGGGGCGATAGATTTAGCTCTGTACAAGATCCATTCGGTCATCAATGGAGTCTTGCAACGCATGTAGAAGAACTCACCGGCGACGAAATCAAAAAGCGCCAGGATGCATTTTTCGCACAAATGGCATGCGCTAAGTAAGCGCCTCAAAGCATCAAAAGGCAGGTCTAGATCCCGCATCTAGCCTGCCTTTTGTCTATTGTAGGGGCGACGCCATGCGTCGCCCCTACAGTTCATTGCGGATTCGAAGTACCATTCATTGTTGATTCGCCTGTTCGGTTCGCTGATGTTACACTGCCTGGAGTCAGTATCATCCATGTAACTAGGGCACATTCGAAACCCGAAGTCACATTAATTTCGGGCTTTTCGCGTAACTTTCCGCTTACAAAACTCACGCTCTATCACACCCTGCATTTAACCGAAGTAGTACTATTGTCGGCGGCTTCACAGCTTAATTTACCCGGTCAAGTGGACATACATATGAACTTCAAAAAACTCACTTTCCTTTTCGCAATGGGCAGCGGCTTGCTGTTTGCTTCGAGCGCGCTAGCAGAAGAACCGAAGCTTGAATTTCCTGCAGCCAGTCCCGCCTGCACATTGAAACAGCACGTCGGATTGACTGACATTGAAATCGACTATTCACGACCGAGTGTCAAAAACCGCGAAATATTCGGTGGTTTGGTTCCTTACGATAAGGTATGGCGCACGGGTGCTAATCAAGCTACCAAAATCATATTTAGCACAGCAGTTAAATTGAATGGAACTGAGATTCCGGCCGGTACTTATGCACTTTTTAGTATTCCTGGAAAAGATGAATGGACCGTTGTTATTAACAAGAGTTCTGGAGAATGGGGCGCTTACAAGTATGATGAAAAGCTGGATGTAGCTCGAATCAAAGTTAAGGCTGTAAAACTTGAAAAGCCAGTTGAGACCTTTACAATTGAGTTCAATCAAATTCGCGACGATTCATCTGAGTTGACTTTGGCTTGGGATAAAACTCTAGTGCCGGTTAAGCTTGAAGTAGATTTCGTTGACAAGCTTTCCAAGCAAATAGAAACAGTAATGGCTTCAGACGAAAAGAAGAAACCATATTTTCAAGCTGCTCAGTTCTATTACAACCATGGCAAAGATTTGAAGCAAGCTCTTAAATGGATTGATGCTGCAATTGCCGAGCGTGACGCGCACTACATTGTCTACGTGAAGGCGCAAATATTAGCTAAGTTGGGTGATAAAGCTGCTGCGATCGAAGCTGCAAAACATTCAAGCGAACTTGCTGAGAAGGCGAATGATTTGGGTTACGTAAAATCGAATGCGGATCTCATCAAAAGCTTGAAGTAATGACGTTTGATTCATTCGATTTTTTAACTTCGCTTTCAAAAATTGGGCGTCGCGCATTCCTTGCCTTTATGGTTTGCGCGGCGTCGGCTTTTTCCTTGTCGGCTTCGGGTGCTGAGATGAAACTTGATTCGCCATCGGCAATATTGCATGAACTTGATAGATTCAGGCAAATGGGCAGCGTGTTGTATATCGCCGCCCATCCTGATGACGAGAATACCGAACTGCTAGCATACCTTGCTCGCGGTCGTGATTATCGCACTGCATATCTTTCGTTGACTCGCGGTGATGGCGGGCAAAATGTCTTGGGACCTGATATTGGTGAAAAGCTTGGAGTGGCGCGCACGCATGAATTGCTGGCGGCACGAGAAATTGATGGTGCACAACAATTCTTTTCTCGCGCTGTTGATTTTGGTTTTTCCAAAAGCTATTTGGAAACATTGAAAATCTGGGACAAAAAAGAAGTTGTGTCCGACATTGTTCGCGTTATTCGCGAGTTTCATCCAGATATCTTAGTGACAAGATTTTCCCCCTCCCCGGGCGGAACTCACGGACATCACACTGCCTCAGCTGTGTTGGCTCTTGAAGCCTTTAAGCTTGCCGGCGATCCAAAAGCATTTCCTGAGCAAGGACTGCCACCCTGGCAGCCGAAACGAATTTTTTGGAATATTTCAAAATGGCAGTTGGATAAAGTTGTCGGCAATGATGCTCTGAAAATTGATGCTGGTGGCAAGGATGCTGTTTCTGGTGAGTCGTTTGTCGATATTGCCAGCAAGAGCAGAGCTATGCACAAGACTCAAGGCTTTGATTCATTCAAGATTCAAGGTGCAATAGGTGGGGCGCGTCCTGAGTCATTTCAACTTTTGGATGGTGAGCCTGCTTCGAAAGACATTCTCGACGGCATTGACAGCAGTTGGAGTAGAGTACCTGGTGGCGCAGAAGTCGGCAAATTGACAGATTCGATTATTGCCAAATTCAATCAGAAAGATGTGCAAGCTAGTGTGCCAGATCTTCTGCAACTGCGAAGCAAGCTGGAAGGTTTGCAATCTAACGATTTGGTAGTAAAAGAAAAGCAGTTGCAGTTAGACCGCATCATTGAGGCTTGTGTTGGGCTTCACGTTGAAACTACCATTTCTCAAGCACAGGTGGTTCCGGGCGAGAAAATTGAGTTGCATCATTCGGCAATCGTGCGTTCGAATATACCGGTTAAGTGGCTGGCAGTTCGCTATCCTAGCCTGAAGAAAGAGACCTCAAAGAATATTGAACTGCATGCAAATCAGGAGAGCACCTGGACTTCCACTGAAACCTTGCCGGAGTCGACACAGTTAACTCAACCATGGTGGCTTCGCAAGGAAGGTAGCCCGGGGATTTTTGGAGTGGAAGACCCGTCTCTAATTGGTTCTGCGGAAAATGGTCCTTCTTTCCCAATTGAAAATGTGTTTGAAGTCGCCGGGCAAAAAATTACTGTATTTGGCGAGCCGTTGCAAGTTTTGAAAAATGCAGAAGGCGTTGAGACTCGCCGCCGCATGGATGTTATTCCGCCGGTTTCTTTGAGATTCATATCGCAAGTTGCCTTGTTTAGCCCGGGGGCATCACGCAGCGTTGAGGTAGAGATTAAAGCATCGCGAGCTAATTCAGATGGAACCTTGAGTCTGACAGCGCCGGACGGGTGGAAAATCTCTCCAGCTAAACTGCCATTCCATTTGAAAAATGTTGGACAGCATCAGCAATTCAAATTCACTATTACTTCGCCTAAAGAGCAGTCTTTAGCGAAGATTTCAGCCAACGCAGAAATGCATGGGCAAACGTACCACAACCAACACATTGAAATTAACTACGCGCACTTGCCGCCGCAGTTGTTGCAACCACCGGCGACAATGACTGTGTCAAGCTTTGAAATAGCCACTCGTGGGCATGTCGTTGGATATTTGCCGGGCGCTGGTGACACGATAGCAGAGAATGTAGAACAATTGGGGTACACCGTCAAAAAGCTTGATGATGCTAAGTTGACTGCAGAGCAATTACAGGGGCTCGATGCAGTAATTATCGGTGTTCGTGCTTTCAATGTTCGCAATAACATTGGCGCTGCCGTACCCTTGCTCTTCGATTATGTCAAAAATGGTGGCACTGTTATTACTCAATATAATCGTCCTGACGGATTGAAAGCGGAAATGATTGCACCATACGATTTGCATATTTCAAGCGACCGGTGCACTGATGAAAAGGCTCCGATTACATTTCTTGCTCCCGATAATGTGATTTTGAACAAGCCAAATAAAATTAGCAGCGCTGACTTTGATAATTGGGTGCAAGAACGTGGGTTGTATTTTGCAAATAAATGGGACGAGCATTTTACGCCATTGATTGCTTGCAATGATGATGGCGAAGCGCCCATGAAAGGCTCCTTGCTTGTTGCGAAGTATGGCAAAGGTAATTACATATATACTGGTCTTTCGTTCTTCAGGCAATTACCTGCAGGTGTGCCCGGGGCTTATCGATTGCTGGCTAATCTTATTTCAATCGACAAATGACGCAAGAAAATAAAGTAGAACCAGTTGAGCCCGAAAATGAGTCGACCGGATTGCCCTGGCCAAAAAGTTGGAACGGAGCATATTTACTAGTTCTTACTAGCTTCGTCATTTGGGTTTTATTGCTCATAGCATTGACGGAGTTCTTTGCATGAATTGGCTAGACTTCGTAGTGTTGATTGGCTCAGTGCTGGGAATTGCCATTTATGGCACGTGGATGACGCGCCATCGTAGCGATTTAAGTAGTTATCTGCGAGGTCGCGGTCAAACTCCATGGTTTATGATTGGACTCTCAGTCATGGCTACTCAGGCAAGCGCCATAACATTTCTATCGACCCCTGGGCAAGGATATCTAGGCGGTCTTAGCTTTGTGCAAATTTATTTCGGTGTACCTTTGGCACTGATTATTATTTCGATTTTCTTTCTGCCAAGCTTTCGACGGCTCAATGTTTATACTGCCTATGAGTTTCTCGAAAAAAGATTCGATAAAAAGACTCGTTTGCTTGGTGCCGCGCTCTTTCTTTTGCAACGTGGACTGGGCGCGGGGCTAACAATATATGCGCCGGCGATCGTACTTACGAGTGTTTTCGGTTGGCCGCTTCAACTTACGATTATTAGCAGCGGACTGATCGTGATGCTTTACACTGTAATGGGCGGAAGCGATGCCGTCACGGTTACGCAAAAGTATCAACTCGGGGTTATTTTTGTGGGTATGATTACCGCCACTATTCTATTGGTTCTCAAACTCCCTCCTGAGTTGGGGTTGAGCGATGCACTCACGCTTGCAGGCGGATTTAATAAGCTCAACGCTGTCAACTTTTCAACCAGTACTCACGAGCGATATACGTTTTGGTCAGGACTGATCGGTGGAACATTCCTGATGCTTTCATATTTTGGAACCGATCAATCGCAGGTGCAAAGGTATATTTCTGGTTCTGGCTTGAGAGAAAGTCGCTTGGGGCTGCTTTTCAATGCTGTATGCAAAATACCGATGCAATTTTGCATTTTATCAATAGGCGTCTTGATGTTTCTGTTTTATCAGTTTCAGCCGCCGCCCTTGTTTTTCGATTCTGCATCAAGCCATTATCTTGCGCAGCATCCCAACGATGAAAAGCTCTTGGCCTATCAGTCTAGTTTTAATTCCAGTAGGCAAAAATCGAGAGCTCAACTTAAAGAGTGGTTGATTGCCAGGCACAAGGGCGATGAGAGCTCCGCGAAGGCTGCATTTGCTGCGGCTCTGGCTACACAGAAAAACTCAGATGAAATTCGCGCAGAGGCAGGCAAAGAGTTGGCTGCCAAAGCCCCTGATGCAAAAGCAAATGACGCTGACTATGTATTCATAACTTTTATTTTGAATCAATTGCCTCATGGTGTCATCGGCTTGCTCATCGCCGCATTTTTTGCGGCTGCTCTTTCATCAAAAGCCGCAGAACTGAATGCTCTTGGAGCCACCACTAGTATCGACTTCTACCGTCTTATGAAGCCCAATGCAAGCGATGCCAATTGCCTGAAAGCGGCCAGAGGCTTCACCGCATGTTGGGGGCTCGTTGCCATTGGATTTGCGTTATACGCTCACCTTGTTGAAAATTTGATTCAAGCTGTCAATATTCTTGGCTCAATATTCTACGGTGTGATGCTAGGCTTATTTGTTGTAGGATTTTTTATTCGACGAGTCGGTGGCACGGCGATATTTTGGGCTGCCCTTGTGACACAGGCAATTATCTTCTACCTCTATTTCAGCCTTACAATTTCATATCTCTGGTATCCTCTGATTGGTTGCGCAGCCTGCATTGTCCTCAGTCTCATTTTGCAATCAACCTTGGGCAATAATCAAAAATCAATCAAGGAATATGCGTCATGAGTTCTCCCCTAATTTGTTTTGGACAGCAACCTTGCGGATTTTTCCCTAAGAGATTTCTGGTGGCTAAAATACAAACCGCCCGACGTTTGCAAAGCGAAATCGGTGGCGAAATAGTTTTCTTTTATCACGATAGCGACCATGACCCACGCGAAACCAGAACAATACTTCGCCATCGCAGCACCAATGATGCTGCACAGCTCAATTTCGCTTTTGAAAACAAAACGCAGAGAAAATTCTCACCCTTATATTTAAAGCGTGTGCCTGCCGGCTGGCAGGACAAAACCACTCTTCAGTTGCCCAATTATGTTGAACACTCTTTGATTGATCTTTTCAAGAAAACCAAAGCAGAGACAGTGGCAGACTTTTGTCTTGAAATGTACTCATACATGGGCCTTCTAGACGGCATTAAAGTTGTGAGGTCTAGCGATCCATCCTTTCGGAATGCCGCTTGTGATATCACCGATTATTTTGTTGATGTACCTTATGACAATGAAATTGTGCGGGCACGATTTGCCGGTGATAAATTGAGATTACACGAGGGTGGCGACCTCTTCATTGATTTGCCGTTAACAACTTATACAAAAGAGAAAATCAGCCCTACCCGCGACAGTCGCTTGAGATGGATGCAATCGGTAGTACAATGCACTCATTATGTTTCTGGTGCCGGCGAGCAAGCCTATCTAAACAAAGACGACGCTCCGGAAATAAATTACATCACCCGTGACACGATGGAACGAACCGATGAAGCCTATACCGACACCATCTGAATGCCAGCCGATTTTGGTTTTTGGTGCACATCCTGACGATATTGAGTTCGGTTGTGGCGCTATCGTTGCGAAAGAAACTCTTGCCGGACGTAAAGCGCACTTTGTTGTTTGCTCGCTTGGTGAAGCAGCCAGTAATGGCTCGCCAGAACAACGTGCGGAAGAAGCGCGGAAGTCTGCAGCCGTCCTCGGTGCGACAGTTGAATTTGCAGAGTTAGATGGCGATGCCCACCTTGAGATTCGCACAGCACACGCGATAAAGCTGGCTGAGTCTATTCGTCGAATTCGTCCCTCTGTTATTTTGGCGCCCAGCTGTGTAGATAATCAACATCCCGACCACGCAAGGTTAGGGCAGCTTGTGCGTGATGCTGCCAGGCTGGCGCGCTATGGTGGTTTGAAAGAACTGCTAGAACATCACTCACATGAAATCGAGCAATTGTTTTACTACGCAATTACGCCCGATGGTGAGCCAACAGATAAAGCCCCGGTTCTGATTGATATTTCATCACCAGAAGTGGTGGCAGTATGGATTCAAGCGATGGATTTACATGTTTCACAGGCGCCGACTCGCCATTATGTTGATTTGCAATTGACTCGTGCAAGGTTGCTTGGAACACGCGCCGGCGTCGAGTATGCAATGGCTCTATTTCCGAATGATCCAATGGTATTTGAAACGCTTGCATATGCAGGCAGGGGAGCGCGACAATTCTAAAATGAACACTGGGCGTCCCTTAAAAATTGGTATCACCTGCTATCCATCTGTTGGTGGCAGCGGCGTGATCGCAACGACGCTTGGAGTGCAGCTAGCGCAACGGGGGCATGAAGTTCACTTCATTAGCTATGAACGCCCCTTTCGACTTCCTGAAAATGCCGAGCGCATTTATTTTCATCAGGTGGCAATTAATAGCTATGGTTTGTTCAAATATCCTGACTATACACTTCCGCTTTCTGTAAAAATGGCAGAAGTCAGCTGCAAACATCAGCTCGATATTTTGCACGTTCATTATGCTGTGCCGCATGCAACAGCCGCAATTCTGGCTCATTGTATGCTGCCGCCCGACCGGCAACCCAAGGTTGTAACTACCTTACATGGAACAGACACAACACTTCTGGGCAGTGACCCCGGATATGGACCTGCGATACACCATGCGTTGACTCAATCTGATGCTGTTACGACAGTGTCTGAGTTTTTGAAAATAGAAACGCGACGGGTGCTCGGATTTGACGGAGAAATTGAAGTTATACACAACTTCTTTCAACCTGGAACTCCTTCGCGAAGTCGTGAAGATGTTCGACAGGAATTAGGTGTCGATGGCGAGGTTTTGATTTTTCATTCTTCAAATTTGAGACCACTCAAGCGTATTGATATGCTGCTTGAAACAGCCGCGAGAATCAGCCCTCGTGA
Source organism: uncultured Candidatus Obscuribacterales bacterium (assembly GCA_964546815.1). Lineage (GTDB taxonomy): Bacteria > Cyanobacteriota > Vampirovibrionia > Obscuribacterales > Obscuribacteraceae > JAIEPM01. Next base: position 44,233 of record CAZJLR010000007.1, read on the forward strand.
GTCATTTAAGATGCTGATTTTGGCTGGTGGTAATTTTGCCCAGTTTGATGCGGAAGTGAAAAGACTTGGGCTGGAAAAAAACATAATTGTTCGCGAGAATGTCTTGGAAGTTGAAGACTACCTTCAGGCAGCCGACATCGGTTTGTTCACTTCTGAAACCGAAAGCTTTTGTTTGAGCATTCTTGAAGGAATGTTTTTCAAGTGTCCAAGTGTTGCGTACAACGTTGGCGGTATTCCTGAGGTCGTCAAAGATGGCGTCACGGGTTTGTTGTTCCAGTTTGGAGACACAGTGAAGCTAGCTCATGCGATTGAAAGGCTCATTCAAGACTCTGACTTTCGCTTGAGGCTTGGGCATGAAGCGCAGCTGCAGGCGGAAGAAAAGTTTTCTTCCAGCGTGATAGTTCCGCGCTACGAATCGTTGTATCAAAGACAGCTCTGATATTATTCAGTGCGTTTGATAATTGTAGTTGTGCTGCCGTCTGGTGCCTGTTGCTGTGAGTAAATGTTTGGCCCTGGCGCATTGATTATCACCGGCGGTCCATTTGCTGCTGGCAAGACCATTGGTGTATTGTCGCTATATTGAAAATTGCTTGTTGGCGTTTGCACTGAGTAAAACTGATTACTGGGATACCCAAATCCGCCTGGAAATGTGTTGTAACCTGAGTCACTTCTGTAGCCGCCATTTATGTTGAGTCCAGACCCGCGAGGTCCGAGGCGAAAGCCGCCGCCGAGTGAAGTTGATTCGTAAGTTTGGGACGTGCTAAATCCTGTCATCATCGATGGCGTTGGCGCCAGCCCATTGGATGCTGCAGGGTCTTGCTTGCCGTTTAAAGCCTGCTTCGATTGGTTTGGATCTGCCGGTGTTCCGATTTCTCTATTGAGTTCATTTTTATTGATAAACGACTGTCGATTGACATTCTTGCTTGTGTCACTAGTCGCATTACTATGAATGTAACTCGGCGTGTCTGGCGGGTTTAACTCATCTGCTTTTTTCGTAAATTCAGCACCGTCTTTACCCTGGGCTGCATACAAAATAGCCATATTGCGGTAAATGGCGGCTAACTGCCCATTATCTGTTTCTTCTGTCAACGCTTTGCGGTAGAGCTGCTCGGCTTTCGCGTAGTCGCCTGCTCGGTAAGCTCTGATGCCTTCCCCCGCTGATTCTCCAGCCACAACCGGCAATGTCGACAACATTAACGTGACGGTGAGGGCGCAGATGCGGTTTTTCATTTCGGTACTCCACAAAGCATATTCGTTCATCATATACCCAGTCCTGTACTCATGTGCTTCCTAATTGATGACTATATTGTGAGCATTAATATGTGAGCAAAACTGTGTATTCATGCAGTTTTTGAGTCTTTGTCTGCCAAGCCTTTGCCAACTCGCTTAGCTTATTCTTATTCAAGTGAGACCGCTAAAAAGTACTGGGTTGCTTTGTCTCACGAATTGCTTACCTACTTCAGGAATATAGCTAAATGGAAAATCGTGTCGAACTACGAGCTGAACCGCTTCTTCAGAAAACGACGGAGTCTTCGCAATCAAAATTTGCGCAGGAAGCATGGGACGGCATCATGCATCACAAAACTGAAGTTTTGGTCGGAGCCGCCGCTATAGGCGTTGTGGCAGCCGGTTCAATCGGAGCTAAAGCTCTATTTCGTGCATTCGACAATGGAACAAAAAATCTGGCCAGGTTTACTGGAGCGGAGGAAAGTCCGTTTTTAAGACCGTTTCTCGGCAACGCTGATCGCCACGTGCCTGGAACTTTCAAGGGTGCTCCCTCAGGCACGGTGAAGGACACAAGTTTAGATTGGCATCAAATGAATGCCTCAAATCCACCAAAGCTGTGGGATGGTGCTCATATGGATTACGGAAGTTCTCCTGTTAATACTGCACGTTCTTCGGACAATGCATTTTTTGCGCATGATTTTAGAGGATTCACCGGGACGTCCAATGGTGAAGTTGCCGTTCATGAATTGGGTCACGGAATTGAAGTGACTCCACGGCTTACTGGTGGGCAGGTGGAAGAGCTTTATGACTTGAGAGCCCGTCAGTTTATTGAGGACATCAAGAACGGCTCAGGCAAGGCAGATGAAGGCGGCCTTTCCTTCAGTCATATTAAATCGTGGGTGAGCCCCGGGACACCATTTTACCGAGGTGATTTCAATATCGGTAAAGGATCTGATCTTCACAATGTAGATAACCTGCTTACTCTTGCGCATGAAATTCCCCACGCTCGAGCTGCTTTCGGTGGCTCATCTAAAGCGTATTCCGACTATATGGAAAAACTGACCGCTGAACTTGCACCTGGAAAAAGATCGATCCCTCAATTTGATGTGGGGCCAGCTATAAAAGCTCAACAGTTCGATGTGCCAGGAATTAAGCCAGCGCTTGAAACAAAAGTCGAAGATTTAGTCGAGCGGTCGCGCATCAAAGCTTTCCTCAGGTCTTGCGTCGATGGGGTCGCCGGGTTGAAACCTAAGAGCTAAGTCGTCTTCTTGATCTAGGCTGGCTTTGTCTGTGGAGTAGACTATTGCATTTTGTCCGATGAGTTGGTTCCTCAGTCTGTATTCTCGCGACTCGGCAATCTTCTTTTTCAATTTGTCGTCTGGATGCATGAGTGCTTGCGCATTTTGAGAACGCGCTGCATTCCTTTTATCAATATTTTTATTCAAAACTTTGATTGCAAAGTTGCGAAGTAGGGGGACCAGGAGAAAAAGAGTTCCATAGACGGCAAGCGCACCAAGCAATGTTGCTGTCCAGCTTCCTGTAAAGGTGTGGATAGGAAACCAGAGTATCCATGCGCCGACAAAATTCAATCCGGCAATCATATAGATTGGAGTGAGTGCAGCTCTGTCGAGCTCGCAGAATTTCCAGTGAAACTCTTGCAGAAATTTAGGCGTTGGCTCGTTGTACTCTGTGCCGGCTGTTGCTGCGAGCGAAGGAAATGTGTACACGATATTGCCCGATTCTGTGACTTCAGGTTGCCCGTTAAATCTCACGAGCACCGGCAATACGGCTGTTTCATTTTGGGGGTCTGCCCCTGTATATGGTGCTAACTGTTCTGCTGTGATTACATTGTCGTGTTGCTTTATCACTTTTGCAATCAGTTGCCAGCGCTTTTCGTCGAGCCCTTCATTAGGGTTGCCGTCACCGAAAAGAAATGAAAAACAGTCAAGCAAGAAATTAGGTTTTTGCCGGCGTCTAACCGTCGGGTGGCTGTAGTCGTATTTTACTTGTGCCGGTGAAGTTCTGAAAAAATATCTCAAATCGCGAAGTACGATGTAATCTAACCAATCAAATTTAAGGTCTAAACCGCGAGTTCGTTTTCTTTTGCTCTGAGACAAAATGAAGAGGAGTCCAACCACAATTATGGTTGAAAGCACGAGCATCACTCCAAACGAAATTCGCAAAATGAAAAAACCGATTTCGAAAATTTGTTGCGCTGATTTTTCGATTGCTTTCCGCAAACCTTCTGCAAGATAAATGTTGGCAAAGCCGGGCTTAAACGAATAAGCAATAACTCCGTTGTTGCTTACTTGCAGGTGCCCACCGGTTTCAGATGCGATCTGGTTGAGGGCTTGCGATGTTAGTAATACAGGTAATCCGGATTTTGCAGAAACGTCAGCTGCAGTGACGTGGCGCCCGAGGGCGCTGATTGTCTTGCTTATTTTTCTCTTGTCGGATTCTTGCAGCATTATTTCGCTATCGCCATTTGAACTCACGCCAAGGCTGGAGGAAAAGGTCAATTCTTGAATTATATAGCAGTAGCTGCGTGGTGGTAAGTGCTTGTTTCTGTGGCTAACTGAAATCGAAGCAGGCTGGAAGCCTGCGCCCCCAGGTGGGAAGCAATCGAATCCGGCTGAAAGAGTGAGTAGCGGAGGGGCTGCAATTCTTGATGAGGAGCTTGTGTGCTCGGGGCCAATCTAAATGTGGAGAAGGGCTTTGACGGCGTTGAAGATGGCAATGAATGCGCAGGCGATTGATTCGCCGGCGATGGCCCCGGAAGCAACCGGCACAGTATAGCCTTCGGCATTTTTAGGGTTTATCTTCTTCCATATAAATGCGATGATGGCGCCAATGCAAAATCCGAGGCTGTTTTGATATGGGAAAATCCATGAAAGACCCAGCCCCATTGGTGATGGCATGAATTTTTTGGTTTTTGGATAAACTGTTTCGATAACCGTCATCACCAGTCCGATTATTGCACCAACCACAATCCCCATGCGTGCGGTCTCAGGCAGTCCGCCAATGCCATTGGACAGGGCCTCGGCTACCGCTTTATACAAAATGGTCATCGGTGGATTAAAGGCTTCTAGAGCAGCCTTATTTGGAATCATCAAAAACCAGGCGGGCACGATTGTAATTGTGCCGAAAAATACTCCGCATAGTTGCGCAAGAAATTGCTTTCTTGCGTTTGCACCGAGCAAATAACCACTCTTCAAGTCTGTTAAGAGGTCTGCCGATGCGCTGGCGCAGTTTGCAGTTACGCTCGCTGCCATCAAGTTTGACGTGATGTTGTGAGGACTGAAAACTGCAAACATCAACTGCGAAATTTTCCCCATCGCCCCGATTGGGGTCACATCAGTTTCTCCTGTCGCACGGCAGGCAACAAGTGCGAGGAAGAAACTCAACACGACTGCCATAAGTCCAAGTATTGGATTTACATTGAAAGCCAAATACATAATTATCGAAAAAATGATTGCTAGAGGCACGACTCCAATAACAAACCATTTTGTCGGAACCTCAATGCGGTCCATCTCAGCCAATATCTTTGAATTCTCGTCTATGGGCTTGATGCTGGACATCGCTCGCACAATGGTTTTCCATTGCATTGCAAATGCTGTAAGTCCAGAACTTACCATGATGGATGTACCTGTCCAAAGCGCCCATTTCGAAATAAGTTGATGAGGGTTTTCTAGAATGTGATTTTCCATAACCCACGGGCCGACGTAGAAATATAGAATGCTGGCGCCGAGCAGCATTGATACGCATACTCGCAGTCCAATGATCATTCCGGCGCTCATAATCAGCAGGCTCGGTTCAAATCCAAAAGCTGGGAAATCTGCTAGATTGACATTTCTTATGGTCATGTTGAAGGGCAAAATTTCCGGAAGTTTGAAGCCGATCGCCTTTTGCCAGCCAAAGTCACCCTTTCCTGCAACGCCTACGCCAACTCCGATTGCCATTGCGGTGACCAAAGAATACGCCTGCTTGAGTGCATCTTTTGATCCTCCATACAGGCTTTTCAGCGTTTGAGCCGCAGCGATGCCACTGGGAAATGGCAATTGTTCTTTATTGATCATTTGCTTCTTCATAGGTACAGCAAGAAGCACACCAAGTAATGCGGTGATGAATGTCCAGACTGCAGTGATATGAAAGGGTATTTGATGACCAGTGATGAGAAGGTAAGCACCAAATGCGGTTGCAATTGTCGAACCTGTAGAATAACCGGCTGATGATGCAGTTGATTGCATGCAATTGTTTTCCAATATTGTCATGTCGGTCAATTTTGGAAAAACAAGTCTGATTGTGCGCCATATGGTGAAAGACAGAACACAGGCGGTTATGGCGACGCCAAAGAGCCAGCCAACTTTAATTGCGGTGTAGAGATTGGACACAGACATAAGCGAACCCAGGAGTCCGCCCATGAGAACAGCGCGCCAGGTGAATTGCGGTACGTCGTCACCCTGGTATACGTTTTTATACCAGTGAATTTGTCGTTCGTCTGAACTCATTTCCGACTGGTCTTTCGCTGTGCTTGCGCTTACGGCAGAGGACAGCGCGCTTTGTTCGCTGCTGATTTCAGCGGCTTTCTCGTCGTTAATTTCGCTCATGTCGCTCATAAAAGCTCAGCTCGCTATTGATGTTCTATATTTGTGGTTTGTTTTTCTGCAAGTGTTATCGAACGCTCTTTCAGCTTTTGTTTTAGAGCAGGCATAAGTTTCCTGGTCATTTCTTCGCCCGCTCTAATCGCACGAAGAGCATCCTTCGGTTTGCTATCTAATAATTTGATGCCCGAAAGGTCTGGGTGAATCAAAAAATCTGCTTTATCTATCTGCGTGGAATCAAGCGAACTGAGTCCAATGTTTATGGCTCGGTCTGAGCTGCTGCCGATTTTTCTAAAGTGCTGTTTGTCGAGAACCTGCTGGTCATCATCGATATCCACAGCTATGACAAAATCTGCGCCTAGCTCTCTTGTCTGGTCGCATGGCAAGTTAACCACCAAGCCACCGTCAACCAGCAATCTGTCACCCATCTCTACAGGCTTGCGCAAGAAGGGAATGGCTGAGCTGGCTTGAACTGCTCTGCCGATATCACCGGTTTTGACCGCATAAGCTTTTCCATCTAAAAGGTTCGTTGTCACCGCTGAAAATGGAATGTTGAAGTTCTCGATTTCGCGTTTTTCCGGCGGTGCTGATTTGCGGATGAAATTGGCAAAAACGCCACCACGATAGAGCCCATCATAAGGGTGGTAGCCAAACATATGTGGAATGAAAAAGATGGGAATGACTGCCATTCGAACTGGTATTGGTACTGTTTCGTATGCGTGCATCAGCTTTTTTGAGCAGACAAGCTGTTCTAATTCGTCCGGCTTTAAACCGGCCGCATATAAGCCACCTATGATTGCCCCGATGCTTGTGCCTGAAATGCAATCTATAGGAACGCCTTCCTCAAGCAAAACTCTAATCACGCCAATGTGGGCAGCGCCTCTTGTGCCACCACCACCCAAGGCCAGTCCTACCTTTTTTCTGGCTGGCGGAATATTTTGTGCATTGTCACTTTGAGTAGAGCCAATGCCGGGTGAAAAAATTTGTGCAGCAAGAATGCCAGCAAATAGTGACGCTTTGAGCCAGGTCAAAGCTCTCGCAGATTTTGTTTGCGAATTTCGGCTTCTTTTTACTTTGAGATTTTTCAATGAGATTTTTGCTAACTGCATTTTAGAAGGTGACAAAGTCTGCCTCCCTCTCGCTTTGATGAGACTGCTAAATGATAACCCTATGCAGCTTGCGAACAAGGATAAGAGATGTATCTTAAACGGATTAAATACCCTTATCGCTCGCCGCACCTTGGATACGAAGTTTGCTTTGAAATGACTCCAAACTCTGCATTCTGTGGAAAAGATCCCTGATGCTTAGACGCGGCTTATCATTTGGAGCTTTCAGATTATCTATTTGATCATACTGGGGACTGAGGTAGAGGAGGCTGTCACGTGCTAACATTCAGTACAAGTTTATGACGCGGGAGACTCACCTTGGACTTCGCTCTTATACACGTGCCACCGCTGACATCAGCAATCGTCAGCTTTTTCGCGTCGTATCTCTATGTTGGACTGGGAATCACCCTGGGCTACCACCGATTGCTTACTCACAAATCTTTGGTTCTGCCGAAGTGGCTAGAGTATGCCGTGGTGTCAGGTGGATACTTTTGCCTCATGGGATCGCCGATAGTTTGGGTAGCAGTGCACAGATTGCACCACTTGAAGTCCGATCAGCCTGGTGACCCGCATTCACCACGTGATGGTTTTACTCACGCATTGTTCAAGTGGATGTTCCATACATCCGAATATCAAACTGATGAAGAAATCGTTCGCGTTTGCGACGACTTGATGCAAGATCCTCTTTACAGAAAGCTTGGTGCAAGCCACTCTCCAGGGCCGGCAATCATGTGCATGTGGCTCAACATTGCAGCTCGTGTCGCACTTTTGTTGCTTTTCGGTTGGCCGGTGATGGTAGCCAATGTTCTTGCAACAGTAATAGTTTTCTGGAGCACGCAGTTCGTAAATACTTTCTGCCACATGGAAAACCATGGCTATCGCACCTTTGCGACGCGCGAAGACAGCCGCAATGTTTGGTGGGTGGGAATTCTAGCGCTGGGCGAAGGCTGGCACAACAATCACCACGCTATGCCGAAATCAGCTCGCCATGGCATGGCAACACCTGAGTTTGACATTACCTGGATTACGATTTGGCTTTTCGAAAAGCTCGGCCTTGCCAAAGCTGTTATTCGTCCAAATCCAACTGTAGCTAGAGCCAAGCGTTTGACTCCAGTTCCACATAACGTGGCTTTGTACTCAACCAAATCACCGGCACACCTGCCCACAGTGATGGAAGACTACAACGAAACAATGCTCGTTGGCGCGCACCACAAGGGCAAGTAGACTCCTTTGAACGGGTTGTACAAATGCCACTAAAAGCGGTGCTTTGTCGTAATTTATTGTCAAACGTTTTGCTTGCTGCATTGATTGCAAGCTCTGCATTTGCTTTTCCAAATGCTGCCGAGTCGAAGTCTAGCAGTGCGAAAGACGATGTCACTGCCGTATTGCAAACGCAAGCCGATGCCTGGAACAAAGGTGACCTCGACAAGTTTATGAGCGCTTACCTTGATTCAGAAGAAACCTCATACACTTCTGGTGGCACCGAAGTCTGGGGATATAAGGCGCTGCATGATCGTTATCAAAATAAGTATGGCAAGAGCCCTGAAACAATGGGTAAGCTTAGCTTTTCGGATTTGAAATGCTTTGACCTTGGAAGCAAGAATGAGCTTGCAATCGGTCGCTGGCATCTTGAACTTAAGACTACAACTCTCGATGGTGTTTTCAGTCTGGTGCTGGTCAAAGGCAAGGATGGCTGGAAAATTTTGCATGACCATACTTCGCTGTCTGCAGACAAGAAAAGCTGAATTCTGGCTCATAAAGCCGCTTTTACTACGCGTTTCCCACATGTAGATCGGAAATACTAAGCATATATTAGATGACAAGGGGCGCGCCTTCAAATAGGCTGAACCTATCGGGGTTCCATACAATCTGCCATACAGGCGCAGTGGACTCCATAGAGGACATGTCTATGAGTGGTGCTGACAGACAAGTTGATGCGAAAGATGCTCCTAAGCAAGGCTCAGGAGTCGTTGTCGATGACGACAAGCTTCGCAATGATGCGCTTGAAGCTTTGAGGAAAGACTCACTCTCGCACGCGCACGGCGTCGGTGGCTACAGCTCCTCTGATTTGTTTCCTGGGAAGCCGTCTGGACTACCTCCTTTAGGACCACCTTTAGATTGGAAATCGCAATTTCCACCGAAAACTGGAACTCCAGATGATCCTGGTGGATTGCTAAAGCACGATCCTCATATTGAAAATTGGGTAAGTAAAACTATTCGCGAAGGTGCTGTGATTGGCGGCGGGGTTGGCGAGAGCTTTTTCTATGGTGTGGCAAATTTGCCAGATCATCTGCCCGCAATCGGAACATCTATCATTATTGGTGGCACGCTTGCCGCCATGACTAAAACAGGTAAACTCGGCGCGGCTGCTGCCATGGTGGCGGGTGCTTATTTCACCAGTCGATTCGTTTTAGACACTATTCATGACCACCGTCGTTGGCACAAATTTGGTGAGGCGATTGAAGACACGTGGAAAACTGATGCTAATTTCTGGAAGAACATGCACACAGTGCGCGATACTGCCGGCAATTACATTTTTGACACCAGTCTATCAGTGGCTTCTGGCTATGTCGGTTATAACAACCCACAACTGGCTGGGCTTTTGCTGAACATAATGCGAGTACCACCAGTGGTGCCAAATACGCCACCAATCTTCAGCCCCGCTTTGGCAACGACTGCTATGGCGATGGGCATTGTTCCTGTGCACACGTTCTACACAAGGTATGAAGACCAACAAAGAGAGCGCGAACGAGAGCGTGAAAATCGGGAAAATACAATCTCATTCGATATCCACGGTACTATTCACCGTCCTCCGCCGAGTGCCGATCAGTTAAAGGAATATCTTGAAGAAGGCAAAAAGAAACGTGATTCAGACGATGACAAAAAAGACAGTCAGGACCTCCGGATAGATCCGCATAACAACAACATTCATATCTGGCTGCACACACCCAGGTGAAATGAGTCTCTATAAGTAGAAGGGGTGGCAAGTTTGCCACCCCTTCTCTATTTTTTGCTATCGTTTTCAGGCGAAGCCTTAGTTTTTGCCTTTCCAAATTGGGTCTTGGAATTTCTTGCTGCCTGCATTATCAAACCAGCGAGTCATCGTGGTTTTTTGTTGGGTATAGAAATTGATGCCTTCTCTACCTTGTATGTGTTGGTCGCCGAAGAATGATGCGTTCCATCCGGTGAATGGGAACCATGCCATTGGCGCCGGCACTCCGACGTTGATGCCGATCATTCCGGCGTTGAAGTAGCGCTTGAACTCGCGTGCAGCTTTGCCGCTGTTTGTGTAGATAACAGCGCCGTTGCCGTAAGGGCAATTCTTGCCCAGCGCGATTGCATCTTCAATTGTTTTGACGCGCACAACACCCAACACTGGTCCAAAAATTTCTTCTTTCACAACGCTCATTTCAGCGCTTGCTTTGTCGAGAATTGTTGGCCCGAGGAAGAATCCGTTTGCGCCATCGGCTACTTTGATGTCTCTTCCGTCGAGGGCTGCTACTGCGCCTTCCTTAACGCCTAGGTCGATGAGCGAGCGAACTTTCTTCAGGTGATCTGCAGAAATAACAGGACCCATATCTGGGCTGGTATCGCCATCGGTGCGTCCTACCGTCATCTTTGCTGTTGATTCGACTAAGCGAGGAATCAATTCTTCTGCAGCATCGCCTACCGGAATTGCCAGGCTGCCTGCCATGCAGCGTTCGCCTGCGCAGCCGAAAGCTGATGATTGAAGGGCTTGAACTGTGTTGTCCATGTCGGCGTCTGGCATAATGATGATGTGATTTTTTGCACCACCTGCTGCTTGCACTTTCTTGCCATGCTTGCTGCCTACTTCATAAATGTATTTTGCAATTGCGGTTGAACCAACAAAGGAAACCGCTTTAACCAGCGGGTGAGTCAGCAAGGCATCAACAGCGTCTTTTCCACCGTGAACTATGTTGAACACACCGTCTGGAAGACCGGCTTCTTTCAAAAGATCTGCGATGAGCATACTTGTGAGCGGTACTTTTTCAGATGGCTTGAGGACAAATGTGTTGCCGCATGTCAGTGCAATTGGGTACATCCACAATGGCACCATGGCGGGGAAGTTAAACGGAGTGATGCCGACGCAGACTCCCAGCGGGTGACGCATGGTTTCGCAGTCTACATTGGTGGCGATATTTTCCATGCATTCGCCCATGATCAAACTGGGAATGCCCATTGAAAATTCGATAACTTCCATGCCTCTAGCGACGGAAGCTTTGGCTTCGGCTAGAGTTTTGCCGTGTTCTCTTGAAACTGCTTTTGTGATGGCATCATAATTTTTTTCCATCAGCCCTTTGAAGCGATACATTACGCGGGCTCTTTCAACTACCGGAGTGTCATTCCAGGCTGGAAAAGCAGCCTGGGCGGCTTGAACAACCAGGTCGACTTCGTCGGCTTTGCACATTGGGACTTTGGCAATTAGTTCGCCCGTCGATGGGTTGAACACATTGCTGAAGTCTTGAGATTTAGAGGCTACCCACTTGCCACCAACTAAGAGTTCGCAAGTTTTCACAGCGCTGCTTTGCGTAACTGCCATCTAAAATCCTCCGCAGGAAAAACAAAAGCAAGTAAATATCTGCCAGCGATCCTAATGGTCGCAAAATGGCCCCCACAGCATATAATGTTGGGTTCTAAATGACAACGCCGCGCTGCAGACTTTCTTGTATTAAGCCGCTCTTTTAGATTAGAGTTCATTTATCAGCAGTGCTAGACTCGCTTTTCTTGCCCTCTGCCAGTTTGCCAAGAATGGAGTAGGCATTTAAGCGCGACTCTGCGTCATAACAATGTTCGCTTGCGGCCCTGGCATATTTTTTCGCCTCTTGTGTTTTACCTAGCTGCAAATAGGCTTCGGCTAAAGCATAGTTTTGAGTAAATTTGAGCTTTGGGTCTTTGCTGAAATCGTCTGCTTTTGGGAGAAACTTGAGTGCTTCTGCTGCTTTATTTTGAAGGATCAAAACTTTTGCAATATCAATCTGCAGTTTGTCCAGTAAATCGTCCTCTGCTTTGACAGCTTGCGTAATTGATAGCGCATGGTCTAAATCAGATTTAGCCAGGTCTAAGCGCCCATCGGACTCATCGATGTTTGCAAGCGCGTCCATAATTTCAGCTACTTTTATTCTGCTGCTATCTTTTTGTGCAAGTGGTTTGACCTGTTCAAATGACTTTTCGCTTTCAGTTGATAATTTCAGACGCGATTGGATAATTGATAATGCAGCCAGCGCCGAAGCGCTTATCTCAGGATTGTCTGAGTCATTTGCGCTTGCTTCAATCGTGCTCTGACAAAGCGATTCTGCTTTTTCTGTTTTTCCAAGCTGGTAATAGACCAAAATCAATTCCAGATTTGTAAGCCCGACTGCATGCTTATCTTTTTGCTTTTCAAAGTAACTGCGCGCCGCAATCAGAAACTTCGCTGCGTCGTCAACATCGCTTTCTTCGCACATTTTCTTAGACTTTTCAAAGATAGCCTTCAGTGGCTCTTTCTCTGCTTTTACGACTTTCATCACGCGCACCAGCATGTCTGAGTCGATTTCTTCCGTTTTGTTTTTATTTTGCTTTCCGTCTAGAGAAACAAGTTCTGCTTCGCATTCATCTATTACTGCGTTTTTGTCGTCGGCGTGAATTGCTGCGCGAAAATACTTTTTTGCTGCGTCGAAGTTGCCTGCTTTCTTCTCTAATTTGCCCAGGCTGAATAACGTTTCGCAATGCTGCGCTCGGTATAAGCGGTATTCTTCACTATTGCTTTCGTGCTGTTTTTCAAATGTCGCGACAGCTTGCTTAAGCTCGTCGCTTGCTTTAGCGTCTTCTCCGCGCTTGATGTAAAGCTGCCCGAGTTCTTTTCTGCTTATAGCTTCGAAAAGAGATAGCCCATCTTCTTTTTTTACGGTTAGCAGGCTGTCATTGAATTCTTTGAACGCCTTGTCATAGTCTTGTCGCGCGATTGCCTCTCGACCACTGGTGATTTGCCGCTTCCAGTCAATTAGAGCATCATCGTCCGATGCAGGCGTGATTGAGCAAGCGCAAATGAATTGCGGTAACAATGCAAGAGTGAGCAGCCATTGCATGTAATGCTTTGTCTGAAATTTCGTATTGCATATGATGCTAAGTCGCACCGAACTGCTCCCTCAATGTTACAGAATCAGAATATGCCCTTTGCACGGGTATTTCAATTCTTCAATTGAGTTGCTGGCAATTATTCCAGTGAAAAAGTCAGGCTGCTTTATTCCAAAGTGGGGTGAATTCAATATATTGTTGGCTGTTTCGATTGAGGTCATTGGTCAAGTCTGAGCCCTGGCGCAATTGCTTGCTCTTCCATTGGACATAATCTTTGAGACTCTGGGTCATTTCTCTGTAATTCTTTGGTGTGAAACCTTGTTCAATCATTCCATCTAAGCCGCGCTGAAATGCTTCTTCTGGATTATCTTTTAACAGCTGCTTTAATTCGGGGTCGTGAGTCAATTGATATGCTGCGGTAACAAGTCCTGTTCTGTCGGTGCCATGGTAGCAGTGAACTAAAACCCGTCCACCATCAGCTTTCTGGCTGTCGATGTAGTCAACGATTTTTTGTACATATTGAGGGTCTTGAATTTCCTTTGATTGCATCGGGAAATTCTCTCTTGTTATTCCACGCTCGCTAGATGCTTTGCTCTCGGCATTTTTTTCATCGAGATCTGCTTGATAATATTTTGCTGGCGCGGGACCACGCAAGTCGATGATTGTGGTGTGTTTGGCGTGCTCTGGGTCAAACTGATTGTCGCCCCATATTTTATTAAGCGCCTGGTCAACACCCTCCGCTCCTCTCGGGCGACCGCTTCTGAAAACACTTTCGTCTACTTTGCTGAAATGAGAAATTGGTGCTTTTTCATCGAAAAGTTGCTTTTCGATATCTTTACGTTCAGGCTTTGCTTCTGCCTTTTCTGCATCATCTCCCTTTGCGGATGATTCTGGTTTTGCTGAAGTTTCGTTTTCGGCAGTTTTTAGCAAACTTAGTTTGATAGGGCTTTTGGAATCTGGCGAAGAGCAAGCCATGATGTCGTCCATGCAGCGTTGGTTTGTAAGTTTGAGAATTTCAGTTTCAGGCGTGGTTTTATTGTCGTCACGGACGCGCGACGATACAAACGATTCAGCACCGTTGTTATTCACTATAAATTCTCCCCAACCAACCAATCAAACAACCAATGGCATAGCCACTAGCAGCATAACCCGGCTAGGGCAGGAAAAATATGTGCAATTGCGTAGCTTCAGTCTGTGGATTTTGAATGCTGGTCATAGATCCTGGCAATCTATTCACGCTGCAGCCTGGTCGGACAACAACGCTGCCTGTAGACGCAGGCAGCGCTGTTAAGACCATAATCGGCTAGGCTTAATTCGGGAAGGAAGAGAGACCAAAGCTCAATTAGGTTCTTGCTCATTCGCTTCTGTCGTGATATCTAGCTGGTGACCAATGGTGTTAGCGCGATTTTGCATAATGTCTAGCTTCGCCTCCGAGCGTGCGATGCGCGCAGCAGTATCAGTGCCTGTAATATGCTGATCTATATGCTTGAATTCAGCATCACGAAATGCTATCCAGGCGCGCTCTGATTCACGAGCTGCCGATTTCCCTTCTGGAGAGAGTTGATCCATCAAGCCCTTGAAGCGAGCGTTAAGGTGTCCGTCTGCCTGCTGGATGGCTTTGGAAAGATTGGATAGATAGGAGTTTTGATCTCCAGAAGCTACGCTGATGCGGTCTTTGATAGAGCCGTTTTGCTCGTTTCCAGCAAGATTTTGCAGTTCTATTGTGCGGTCTCGCACCATTTCGCTGCGTGCTGCGGCTGCCGCTGGCTGAAAGAGAGTGCCTCTATTAGGTTCATTCATGTAGATCTGGTCAATTGAAACACTCTCCATATTTTGAAATTTGGAAAACTTGTTTTGCGCATCTATGCGAGCAGCTCTCTCTTGAGGGGTCTCCCTGGTGAAACTTTTTTCTGCGCCATGCAATTCTTGAGTCCATTCTGCTTCGGCATTTACCCAGCAATTGGCTGTTTCAGCTGTACCGTGGGCAGTGTTCTCGCAGGCGCTGGCTTTCATATCGATTGCAGAATTTGCTCCTTGCAAAAGCCTTGAGCTTGTTTCATCGTTCTGTGATGCGTTTCGTCTTGGGGTCTCTTGAAAATTTTCAGGCGCCATTCTAAAACTCCTCGTGCTATCAATGTCGTGGGCGAAAGCCTTACCCTTGTGTTAAAGCTTCTGTTGACGCGGGTGAAAAGAGCGTGAACAAGCATGGGAGTTTCACGAAGATTGCCTAAATTATGCGTAGCTGCGTTACATCAATTTGCGCGCTTGGTCGTTCAACTGGCATATGATTATTCAGAGCCAAACTCACCGGAATTCAGGCTGTAGCCAAAGCGGACAGCGTCGGTGGTCATTGCCGTGGGCAGAATGTGTGTTTGCAATTTGAGTTGAGTTTGACAGAGAAGCATATTTTTTAGAAAACCCTCTTCTTCGGCAAATGTTTTTTGATCAAGTGAATAGATCCCTCTAAATCTCCCTTCGGAAATAAATCCAAGGGCAACGGGAGAATCGGTTTTTGGGTTTAGTAAACTCAAACAGCCAGTTCCCCTGCTCCTGGAAAAATGCGATTGAATCTTTTCTGCGTAGACAAGATTACCGACATAGGCTTCCGGCTGATCTACATATCCCAAAAACAGCGATGACAAAGAAAGCACAATTGGTTGAGGCAACTCATACATTTCCATATCGGCATCCACATCGGGTGCCAAAACATCAGCTAGCATCTTCTTAATTCCAATGGCAATCGGACAGGAGTCACTTGAGGTTTTCGTCGTGTAGATTGTTCCAACGACTCTGCCATTTAAGAAGATGAGAGCGGAACGAGACAGACTGCTCTGGCAGTATATTTTTATGCAACCAGTAAATTTGGTTTCCTCTACCGTCGAAAAGATCTCCTTTGCGGAATTTGCCGTCAACTTAGTTATGATTGGTGGCGCACCAATGGACGGCATTATGATGTCTACAGCACGTCTGTATACGGCAGAATCAGAGTGAGCTTCCGACCACACGACAAAAGCGTTTTCTTGATCGCTTGCGGTGCTGTTTTGTACTCGCGCAGAAGTTCCTAACGTAAAAGCAAACGTGAACAAAGCGCGGTTGCCATTCATACAGACAAAAGTGCTGGGTACGATTCGGCCCACATCAATAGCCGTAGTGCAGGGCAAGAATCCCTTGACTCCGCTTTTTACAATGGTTATGGCATATCCACCGGGCTCCGGGGCATCAATGCGGCACCAGAGACATTGCCCAGGTTTGTGGTTGGCGGCTGCTTGATCCATAGGGTTATTTTATCATTCTGTTTGCAGCCAAGGGTTAGATTGGGCAGGCAGAGGAATGTCATTTACTTTTGTGAAATTCTTCGGGTGGGTAATACTTTCCGTGTCTTTTATGATTGCTTGCAGTGAATAGGGGGGGCATTTTCGAAGCACCTAAGACAGCTTGAATAGTGCGCATTAATTTGAATGATAAAGAGTGCAGTGTGGAACATAATGTACATAACGGTAAAACTGAGGTCGTCATGAAATCACATCTGGCATTATCCATAGTTCTGTTGACACTAGCGGTCCCCGCTGCTCAGTCAAACGATTTTGATAAACTCATGAACAAAGCTCTAGGTTCGAACGCAAAAAATCGAGTACTAAAGCAAGCGGAGAGTTTAGCCAAATCCAAATTATTGAAGCCAGCAACTCCAGGTGCAGCTGCAGTCACCGCCGCACCGTCAGCTGCAGTTACCGCCACACCGTCAGCTGCAGCCAATCCAACAGCAACTGGAAGCGCAGCAGCAGCAGCAGGTACTCCTGCGGCAGCGGCAGCAACAGGTGCAAAGCCTTTAACTCTAAAAGACAAATTAAAGCATCGCGCAGCAGTAGAAGGCGAAAAGAATCTCAAGAAATACAGCGACAAGTACCTAAAGAACAATCTAAGCGGTGTATTGAAGTAAGCCAGAAGAGGTCACTCTATTAGTTAGCATAGCTTTTAGTTTCCCCAAGTAAATTCACTAAAGAGGTTCGGATTTTGTAGGCAGAAAATTGTGCATACAAAAAAATCTGCAAGCTCGATTACAATAGGCTGTTCATTTTCGCAGGTACTTGTTTAACCAGTTTTACGCATAGCCGCGTTGTTCTCTGAAGCGTTGCATTATTTCTCCCCAGCTAGGAACCTTGTTCGTAAAAGTCTCCGTATCTTTGATGATTGCTTGAGGTATCAGATTGGTCGTTTTGTTTACTACGTTCTGCATTTTTTTGATTGCCGTGCCGATTGCAATCAGTTCGATTACACCGCCTCCAAGATCGTAGACATAGGTTTTCACACCTACCACGTCCTCGGCACCGCAGCTCGCCGCATCTTCCTGAATCATATTCAAAGCTTTTAGTCTTGCTTGATATATCAAATATGTGAGCTCTTTGATTTCACCCCGCACAAAACTTTTGAACATGGCTTTGATACCACCGGCGATGCCAATCGAGAATACGGATACTCCAAGAACCAGCTTAACAGGGCAGTATCCGGCATGAACGACATTCCACATTTCTTCGTTCGTAAGATCGCTTGTGATTGGCGATTCCATATATTCAGGCGGCAAGTTTGGATGATGGGACGCCGTTCCCGTCATCAACATTTCTTGGACGCCGGCAAGAGGTGCTATTAGTGTTTCTATTCCTAGAACAGCATTTGCTCCCGCTTCTTTGGCTTCTGCCGTGATGCGGTTCAACGCAAGATGTCGAGTTTTGTTGAGCATCTGCGAGTATTCGATGACTTCTCCGCTCTTCATGCTGCGCAACGAACCCATAATGCCGCCTGCAAGTCCGAGTGAGTAAGCTACGTTTCCAAAGACGAATTGAACGGGCTCAAAACCACAATCCAGCTGACAATACAATGATTGACCATTAGCCGACGTTGAAAATACATGATCGGGCGCGTGCGGTTTGCCTTCACCTGTGCGATGTATGGTTGAGCCAATCGCTAGATATTCAATGTTTGAGTCGTGAAAAATCAGTTGACTTGTAACACCTGTAACGCCTTCACCATAATGCTTTCTGGCTTCTTCGACCATGCGTAAGTAAGCTAGCTGCCGCCCCTCTTTGATAATGCTGGTAATCTCGTGAATTTCTCCACCAGCAATGGTGCGCAATCCAGAGGCTATTCCACCCACTACTCCGAGTGAAAAAACGCTGTTTCCAATGACCAGGTTCCCCGGCTCAAAACCTTTTTCCCTCATGCAAAAGAGCTCGTTTCCCGACAGTCCGGTGATAATCGTCATATGATTAACCCTCTCCTTCTTTTGGAGTGCGCGATGATGTTTCGCCTAATCTTATCAGCTCAATCAGGCCAAGCATAATAAAAGACAAGAGTTTTGGGCAATCGACTAACTATTCTCGTGGGACAAGTTTTGCACTGACTGATTTCTCACCGAAGCGCCGGACTCTTTTGAGAAACCGTTGATTAGTTTCCCAGACCTTTGGAAGCGAGCCTGTTAGCGCGAGTAAGTGAGTTCTAGCCTTGTTCTGGCGTTCGTCGTCAAAGAAATTACCAGATAATCCCGGTATTCCGATACCTTTGAAGTTTAAGCCTTTTTCTTCCCCGCACGAATTTCTCAATACCATAAGCCATTCGTTCACACATTTGTTATACACGGAGGGCTCCTCGAGCTGAGTTTTTTGCAACTTTCGTTCTAACGCTTCTGCGTACAAAAGATGCAAGTCAAGATCATCCTCAGCATCGGTTTCCATTAATTGCTGCAGAAGGCTTATCGCCTCATCTACGTTGTTGTGCCTCAGAGCCCACGCGGCTAGTGTTTTGCGTGGCTGAACTTGCTCCTCACTAACGTGCTCCTGGGTTTTGGATGAAGCATCGGTATGCAAACCGATCTTCTCAGAAGCAAAACAATGAGGGGCGGTTAAGTTAATTGAGAGCATGCACTGCAATACAAGCAAAAGACGGTGAGTCATCCTTTCAGTGAGCTTGCTGGTTCTGTGTTTATCTTTAAAAATGGGCGAGAACTCCACTTAGGGATTACGTTGCTATTACGATCTGCTGGGGACGGGGAAGGCAGCAGGGACCCCGTCCCCAGCACAGATTCGTTTCGCGCCTGCAAGTCAGGCCGATTTGGTTTCTACATACTGCCATTTTTTTTCGGGCAGGGAATCAGCAAAAAGGGTAAACTGCCTCCACTAAAGTGGAACTGTTCTGCTAAATCGGAATGCGGTGTTGACTCTGGTACTTCCGAATGCTTGGTTATTCCAACGGTTGTCATAGGAGATTCGGATAAACTCATGGATTCCCAAATCGAAACTAGTTCCTGGTGGTCAACAACAAGGCGCATATTGCTTTCACCGCGAGCATTCTTTGCGCAGTTGCAGGAGCCATTCAACTTTCGCAAAAGTTTGGTTTACTTGACCAAAACTGCCTTGATAGTCGCTGCAATAAATACTCTTATCCTCACTACAATTTTCTTTGTAGTTTTTTCGTCATTTGCGTCTATTCTTTCAGCATTTACTGTTATTGCCGGAGTGCTAATGACTCCGCTAATTGCAGTGGCGGCAAATATTTCGCCCGACAAAGTCCCCGCTGCGATCGAATCGATTGCTAGAAACGGCGAGCTACAAGTAGCTATGATTTCAGCCAGGGTTGGAGCATTTATTTTTCTTGGATATTTTGCCACTATCATGATGAGCACCTGCATTCAGTCCGTAATCGCACACGGCTTTGCGCGACTACTCGGCTGCGCCGGCGGCTTTCGTGCCACGGCGGCAGTTTATTCCTTTGCTGGCGCCGCGTGGCTGCTGAGTGTTATTCCAATCGTGAATCTTTTTACGCCAGTCTATGGTGCCGTGTTAAACGCTTTCGGCATCCGGCACGTCCATCAATTATCCAGCGCCAGAGCCTCATTTGCTATTGCATTGTCAATCGCTGTTCCGGTGATTGGGTGCATTCTGTTCAGCAGCATATAGGCCTAAATGGTCGCTTCGTTTCCGTATTTGGAAAGCAACTTAAAATCGCTACTCCAAATCCTGAGTGCGTTCATGCACAAGTGGAAATGAGGTAGCGATTTTTTTAGTTGTTTCGATTGCTGGTGGCTGGGAAATAAGCCTTTCGCTATTACTTAGTCAGCGCGGATGCCGATTCTTGCGCGCTTCTGATTGATTATTGCAACATCATTATTCATCGATGTTTCGACTCTATTTAGCTGTTCAGATAGCTTCTTGTCTTTGGATGTACTCAATGTGCCATGCTTGGTATATTTTCTTTCGCTTGTAGAAATTTTTCCCATTTCTTCTTTCAGTTTGCTGACCTGGTGCGCTGAAAGGCGCCCAGCTTTGTATTCATCATCGCATCTAGTTGCCAGATGGTGCTTGCGATAATCAAAAGCATCTAGCAAAGTAAGTCGTCCATCTATGGTGACAAACTGTGGCGCGATTACAGGTTGGAACGTAAATGTTGTCGAGACTGGTACGAGTCTTTCGGAAAGTGTGTTTAGACCATATCCCAACATGAGGGCTCTTTTGTAGCTTACAACACCGTTAGCTTGTCTTTCTTTTTCTTCATCAGATGCGATGCGATCGAGTTCTGCTCTATATGAAGCCGCTTGTGCGGCAGTCAGTACACCTTTGGCTAGAGCATCGTCGATGCGACGATTTAGATCTTGTCGGCGTGTATCTATTGATACTAGCAAGTTCTGGCTGGCTGGAGAAATAGCGATATCGACGATATTGCCAGAAGCGTCAACGTATCCAACGGGGCCGCCATCGACTTGATTTACAATAACAACTCCGCTTCTAAGTACGTTGCCATCAACCAGTCTGGCTGCTGCGTCATAGCGTCCCTGTATATCGCCTGTGATTGGATCGACCACAACGTAAGTGCCTGTGACCGGCAAATTAACGATTGCTGCTGGTCTGCCATTGGTCACAGTTGTTGTCGTCGTTTGCGTAGTTTCAGTTGTATCGGCTTTGCTCGGGCAGAAGGCTGAGGCTAACAGGAAGCCTGAAAGCAGCGATAGGTTAAGGGACTTTTGAAAATTCATATGAACGCTCCAAATGGGTTTGTAGTTAATCTGTTGTGTGTGATTTGCCAGTCTGCCTGCGGAATTTGCTTGCAGGGTTTAAATGCGCCCGGGAAGAGAATTGCAATGAATGCAGATATTGCTGGCTATTGACCCGTCGGAGGAAATCAAAAAACACTGCCATCTGTTTAGATGGACACTTTAGAGATAGTCTTTGCGTGCTTCTTGCGAGAAAGACTATCTACTCCTTAATACTAGCTAGCGCAGCTCAAAAACGAAATACAGGAAATGTGAGACCTTATGGGTTTGCCTGTGTATCTTCTTTGGGGCATTTGTGCTGTCGCTAATTCATTTAGAAAATGCTATCTCCGGAAACCCTTGCTGCAGAGAGAAAGCCCAAAACGAGAATTCCGGAACCCGAGAAAGGCACTCCCGCCAGCCATGGAACAAATGTCCTTGTCAGCTTGTCGTACTTGTAATACACTTAATACATAGAAGACAGGGCAAGGATATGAGCATCTCGGTACGCTTTTCACCAGAAATTGAAGAACGACTTGATAGGCTCGCCAGGGAAACAGGGCGAGCCAAGAGCTTCTATATCAAACAGATGGTAGAAGGCAGCATCGATGCCGTTGAAGAATGCTATCTGGCAGAGTCTGTTCTTGAACGCATTCGTGCCGGCAAGGAAGCAGTCCATAGCAGCGCATCAGTGAGAAAAGAGCTTGGCCTGGAAAATTAAGTATTCCGACAGCGCCCTCAAAGAGCTAAAGAAGCTCGATAAGGGCGCTGCCAGAGAGATACTCGATTATTTAGACAAAACGATAGCCGTTCTGGAAGATGCGACGACGGCCGGAAAATGTCTCACCGGAAAACTTGCGACCTTGTGGCGTTACCGAGTGCGCGATATGCGGGTAATCTGCCACATCGACAAAGGCGAGGTGACGGTGCTGGTGTTGCGCGTAGCTCATCGCAGTAAGGTGTACGACGATGAAAAACAGATTGCCGGGAAAGCGGCTGAAGACGTCGCGACTTTCCAAAAGCAACGCAAGGGAAAAAAAGAAGGGACTGAGCAAGACTAGGACACTTTCCCGAAAAAGACCGACAAGGCTAGCAAGACGTACTAATTTAAATTTTGCCCAGATGACCAATGAGAGCATATGCGCATGATTGGTAAACCTTTTAGCGATCAGCATCGGACAGCGAAAAACAGATGTTATCGAAGGACGGATAGGTATTATGCGAATCTACCGAACACAAGAAGAAGTGAAAAGATAATTGGTCAAAATTTCTGGGAAGGAATTCGAGAAATTGGATTCACTTTAATGCTGAAGAGCCAATCCTCGATGCGTGCCTTGTTAGTGATCATGTGCTTGCAAGTAGCGATATATTTTCAGCCAGCACAACCGCAATATTCAACAATTGGTCAAAACAGTTGAGATAACCTGAGCTCAAATCCTTCCTCGCTGCAAACGCAGTAACGAATGTTGCGGCCAGTATTCTTCAACTCATACAGATACAAACAATACAATAACTTGGGATTTGGATAAACAACTGCAACCCAGAGTTCATTCAATTGTCTGGCAATGGGCAACAACCGTAGATCCCTTATTGTTGCTTCTGGCAAGAGCTTGAGACATTCGTCTGTGATATTAGTTTTGCGAATGTCTATGTAGGGTAGCCCAGTTCGTTCTTCAAGACGATAATTGGATACTGTTAGTCCGGAGCCATAGTAGAAGGGTGCACCAGCACTCTCCTTTACCGAGGTGACGAAGCTATCCCAATATTCCAATGACGTTCCAACACTAAGAGCTTGTCTGCAGGGGAAACAAAAACGCAGAGGCGACGCCAGCAGTCTGGTGTCCTCGATCCGTCCGGCACAAAGGATACAAGGTAATCGCTCATTCGTGGGCGTTGAAAAATGTGCAATTGGAAATTGGCGAGACTGGAATGTTACAGAAAAGCGCACTCGGCTTACTGTCTCTGGATCAGGATAATAAAGGCTCCTCTTCCCAGCCATGGTGTTGACTACAATTTGCAAAAGTTCGATCTCTTGCTGGGAATTACCGGGTGTTACCAATTCAATTTTCTCTATGAGACCGACTCGCAGGGTTATTATTGCAGTTGCGTCAAACTTATCCTCAGGGCTCAACACCTGACCAAAGTCTCTTCCCAGATCAGTGTACCAATCGTGCCACCAGTCGTCGACGGGGTCAGCATTACGAGACCATTGTGACATCAGATCTTCTGCACACCATCTATGCCAGATTGCTTGGCCTTCTATCTCAAGCTCAAACGCGCCACCCATGGTTATATATCTTGTTGGCTGCAAATCATTTTCATTGCTGAAGGTTCTGCCAGCATTCTGAAGAAACGGGTCTGACTCGTTTGGAATATAGGTGCTTATTTTTTCGATCAAGACGGAGGCCGATCGGCTTTTTCGATTCCATGGTCGATCTCTTTCATGTCTTAGTCTGTCCCAGAGCTTTTGCACTGACGAAGGGCAATTCGCTAGATTATCATATCGGCAAGAGACTTCGTCGAGTGCAATAAGAGCTTCGTCTTGTTTTAGGCAATCAAGATACGTGTTGCCCAGAATTCCGAGATAATTGTCTAGATATCTGAAGTCCAGTTGATTTGCTTCTCTTGCTAAATCCACAAGTCTAATGAAAGCAGGTAAAAATTGCTCCCTGCATTTAGGTCTTTCGTTTGCATGCCTTTCGGGCATGCCTTTGTATGCCAGCACTTTCAAAACACTTTCGTAGAGGAAGCTGACTTCTCCAAACGGATGATCCTGCACAATTGGAATCATATTTATAAGAGCATTGGCTATTTTCAACCTGTGTGAATCAGTCCAATAAAGGAACCCCGGAGTATCCGCTTGATTTAAAATTGGGTAGAGCTGTTCAATGTATGGAGGAATCTGTTTTTCTCTAAGACAAATTTCAGAGATCGTCTCGAGCGTAGTCGCGCTATCTTCAGCCATTAGGTAGCGATAACTTCTCGCGAACCCCAGCACAAGAATACGCAGATGCTGTAAAGAATTTACTCTCTTTCGAAATCGGGATATGAACTCATCATAAAAATTGAACTTAACCGCGGGGTTGCCTGTTGACAGAATGGCGAGGATAAGTGGATACATATCTGTATGATCCTTGCCTGCAAAACTGGCTTCAAAACAAAAGAGTTGGGATAATAACTTGTCTATCTTGGATGACATCAAAGTCTTCATTACACAGGCAAAAACTCGACCCTTAAGGCGAGGAATTTTTTCAAGCAGCAATGGATCCTCTCTTAGTAAAACTGCTGCTTCACCCATGAGTTTCGCATTCGTATAACCCCGATCAGGGTCTTTTTCGACTTCCGCGATCAATCTGTGAAATGTGCTTTCTGCGGACTGGCACAGTTTGGCTTGCTCCACTGGCGAGATCGAGAGCTGTCTATCAGGAAACAACCTCTGGCAGAGTTTCCTGCCTGTGGTAGTTTCGTGCATTTGTGATATTAATAAGGACCAAATGTTTTCACCAGCTCCATTCTGGGAACCGAACTTGCTGATTTGCTTGTCTGCGATTCCTGAAATAGAAACGGCAGCGGCTGTGTAAGTTTCGTCGTTGGCTTGCTGGGAATTCAGATAAGCTAATATACTGAGCTCAAAAGACTTGCTCGATAGGTCCTGAACCAGTAGAACCCTCTCCTCCAGCAATGAGAATAGATTGTTGGAACTAATTCCTCTAGGTCTACTCGGAAGCTTTTCGAAGATGACTGCAAGATAGTAATCCGTCCGAGGTGAATATTGTGTTGAGGGATTAGCCAGGAGGTCAACTGCCTTGCAGGCAGAGTTCCATGCTTGTTCGTTCTTTCCGGCACGTAGATCTTTCGTTGCTTGTTGCAACAATGAAAGTACCGGGCTGTTCTCTTCATCGCTATTCATCAATTCACATTGGGGTTGTGTTGGCCTGAAAAAAGTTGCTCAAGCCTCTTTAGAAATTGCGGACGATGACAGCAGTAATATTTTATTGGTAAATCCAATTTTTGTAGGTCGTATAGCGTAAGGCAATAAAGCAAGTTTCTGTTCGGAAACGATAAAACCGTATGAACACAATTCTCTCGAATAGTTACTGGTAATAATCCAAGGTCTCGGATCTTTGCTTCGCTCAAATATCGTAAACAGGCAGGGTCAATTTCTGTGTTCATGATATCAATAAATGGAAGCCCTGTTTGGAGCTCAAGAATTGCTTGCACCGCAATATGCGTCCTGCTTTTGTTTTCTTTGGTTTTCTCTTTAAGAGCAAGGAGTTTGCCGTTCCATTTTTCTCCGTTCCCATGAAAATTCAGCGAGGAAAAAACTCTTTCGCAGTTTCGGCATAGTTGCAAACACCCTCGCCACATTAGGTATGGTTCCGATGACCTTTCGCAACAAAGTGTACATGGCAGCATGAATTCATCCGGCCTAATCGATCTGCTTCCTTCCCCCGCTTGAAAGATTATCTTGATCTTTATACGGCTGACTAAATCTTGATCTGGATATAACAAGCACTTCTGTCCGTCTAACCCACGAGCAAATTGCATGACTTGGTTATTAAACTGATCCAGTGCTTCCTTGTCTCTGGCCCATTCATTCAATGCGTCTGTTCTGTGGAATGATTCTGTATTAATCTTTGATATTTTGCCGCCTCTGTCGATAGTCACGTGCAACTCTGTTATGCCAGCGCTACGTGAGCTAAAGCAGGAACAAATTACATGCGATAGATTTAGATACCAGTGATGCCAGGCTCTTTCTGTATTGGATTCAGGTGACTTATCTTTGCCAAGGACCATCAAATAATTTGCATCCGCAAGGGAAAGTTCGATAGCTCCGCATAGCTGTACAACTCCAATAAATTGATTTGGGCCGATTGATCCGGCATAAATTCTTCCTGGATATCTATCAAAAGAAAAGGCGGCTTTTGCTTTTGGAGAGTTAATCAGGAATTTCATTAGTCTTTTTTGTGACCATATGTAGCGATGCCACGGGCGTTCGCAAGCTTCAATCATTTCATTCCATGCCTGGAATAGGGATTCATGATTAAGCTCAAGATTGGATTGCTTTTCCGTTATTTCTTCCATACGTATGTCGACCAGCAGTCCCATAAGGTTGTCGAGCAAATTTGGTTCTATTTCTCTTCTGTTCTTCAATAGACTAATTGCTTTTTCAAGGTAGAGGCGGTAGAAACTCCTCTTGTCTGGCTTTCGGAAGTCGCTTGGCACTGCTGCAAGCATGTATTGGACCAGCCACGAGAGATTCCTTTGTTTTTGCTTTGCGCCGAGTTCTAACAACGTGGTCAGCGCTTCTCTGATTGGCTCTATGTGGGCAACAGATTTTACATTTACCAGCTTATCCAGATCCATTGGTTGCGGTGGAAATGAGTTGGTGCGCGACCAAAAATCAACCAATTCCAAAAACAGCGAGGATAGGTCAGCATCGTCTTCGATCAACTCCTGGGCTCTCATAAGAAAAGCAATTCTATTGGAGTCGTTCAATCTGTGTTTGAAATGCTGCAAGAAAGTCTTTCGATTGTCTGTAGCCCACTTTTCTTCAGTCTGAGGGTCGGTCATGATCTCAACAAGCAATGGGAGTGTATCTGTATGCGGAATATCGAGAAATTTGCATTCATACCGAAGCCGTGCTTGAACAGCATACTCCCCCAGTTTCTGCCGGGATCCACGTCTCACGCAGTCCTCGAATCTTGAAAAAAGCTCAGCATCAATATGGTTGGGGACAGACTGTAAACATGTAACTAGGTCTTCTACGGTTACCTTTGGCTTGCTGGGCCGGCGCTTAATTTCATATTCGAGCTCTTTCAAAAGGGTGCAAAACCTCTTGTAATTTTCATTGGTGTAATCTGACTGTCCAGTTTTGGTGATAGCCGGCGCGATACCGTGCTCCATATTCTCCAGCACCGCTCTAAGCTGTTGAGTGATTAGATTATCCGCGGAAAAATTACTGATGCGGTATTTTAGGATTGTGTCCAACTGATTAGCGGCAGTCTCAATCTTGCGGAAGCCTATCATCGCCTTGA
This sequence comes from uncultured Candidatus Obscuribacterales bacterium, assembly GCA_964546815.1. Classification (GTDB taxonomy): domain Bacteria; phylum Cyanobacteriota; class Vampirovibrionia; order Obscuribacterales; family Obscuribacteraceae; genus JAIEPM01. The sequence continues at coordinate 71,297 of CAZJLR010000007.1, forward strand.
TATACGCTTTTATCGTATATTCAACTGTTTCGTTGGGCGAATCACAGATGAGCAATACATTTTCGCGGATAGCTTGGAACACCCGCGTAACTTCATCTTCGGACTTTCTGAGAATGAGTTGCTCGAATATCGATGCGATGTAAAAATCAACCTTTGCCAGATATTGATTTTCAGAAGATCTGAGAGACTGAAAAAATAGATTGAGTGGCACCCAGAGAGTTTCGTCTCCGCTGAGTGCGGCCTTTTTTGCTTCTTTAAGCAAGGCAATCATATCCTTGGTCTCTATGGGTTCCATGGTGATTATCTCGACTTACGAAAACTTGCGACCTTGTGGTGTTACTGAGTGCGTGACATGCGGGTAATTTGCCATATCGAAGGATGCATATGAAAGCTAGAAGACTTTCTTGAGCATCTTGCCTGTGCTTCTCAAGCCTTTCTTAACTCCATTGGTCGATACTTTTAATGCTTTCCCTGTGACTCCTACTGATACTTTAGCTGCTTTTATGGTAGCACCAGTTGCTACTTTGCCAGTCTTGATCGTCGCGCCAGTTACTACCTTGCCTGCTTTGATAGTGGCGCCGGTTGCTACTTTGCCAGTCTTGATCGTTGCGCCAGTTGTTACCTTGCCCGCCTTGATGGTGGCGCCGGTTGCTACTTTGCCGGTCTTAATCGTCGCGCCAGTTGCTAGCTTGCCTGCCTTGATGGTGGCGCCGGTTGCTACCTTGCCTGTCTTGATCGTCGCACCCGTAACCACTTTTCCAGCCTTAACTGTCGCGCCGGCCGATACTTTCACTGCTTTAGTTATCGGTCCATTGTGTTTGGAGTTTTTAGAGACACTACCTTTGACGTACTCAGCGTAGGAAGGCGCGGCGATGAAAGCCAATACCAAAAGCAAAAGCCACAGGATCTTTTTCATAACCTCTCCATTTTGTTTCCATCTTCAAATTTCTGAGTTCAGCACTGAAGACGAGGCGCTCTCAAGCGCAATTGTGCGTGTCTCTGGCGTCTCCAGATTCACTAATTATGATGCCACTCCGAACAAGTTTCAACCGTGGGTAAAATCCACCCAACTGAAACAGCCCAAGTCCAAAGGTTTCCGAAAGGAGGTACCTTGCTAAAATCAACGCTTGGAACTGGAATACTTGTCTTCGTGCTGAAGCTAAGGGCGACGCATGGCGTCGCCCTTACAGTTTCATTGAGCCGGGTTTTGACGGCATTATTGAGCCGGGTGTAGGCGGCTTTGTTGAGCCAGGTTTAGACGGCGGTGGTTTCGCGTTTGGCTTGGCGTTCGATGCGGCTGAGGGCTGCTTGGGCGCTTTCCATGATGGTTTCGGAAAGGGTTGGGTGAGTGTGGATGGAGACTGCGAGGTCTTCCAGCACGGCGCCCATTTCGATTGCTACGGCTGCTTCTGAAACCAGTTCGCCGGCGCGTGGTCCGACAAGTCCAATACCAAGTACTTGCGTTGTTGCAGGGTCGTATAGAACTTTTGTTTGACCAGTTGGTTCGGCAAGTGTGTGTGCACGCCCATTGGCTGACCATGGTAGTTTTGCTGTGCCGACTTCGATGCCTTTTGCTTTGGCTTCGTTATCTGTAAGTCCGACATACGCAATTTCTGGCTGTGTAAATACAACAGCTGGAATTACGCGATTGTCGAATACCGATTTCTTTCCTGCGATAACTTCAGCAGCGACCATGCCCTGGCGAATGGCTCTGTGAGCCAACATTGGTTGTCCAGAAACATCGCCGATGGCGAAGAAACGTTTTTCGGATGTGCGGCACTCTTCATCAATTACGATAAATCCGTGATCGTCAATTTTGACACCACATTGTTCCAAATCTAAATTGTCGGTGTTTGGTCTACGACCAACCGAAACTAGAACGCGGTCGAATGTGGCATCAGCAGGGGCGTCTTTACCTTCGAAGTAGGCTTTGACTGCTTTGCCTGTGTCTTCAATCTTGGTGACTTTGGTGCTGAGGTAAATTGCTTTCAGTGTAGATTGCAAATGTGTTTGCAATGGTCTGACCAGGTCTCTATCAACACCGGGAAGCAATCCGTCTGTCATTTCCACAACAGTTACTTCAGTGCCAAGCGCGGCATAAACGGTCGCCATTTCTAGCCCGATGTATCCACCGCCGACAATGAGCAGAGTCTTTGGAATATCTTGCAGAGCAAGAGCGCCAGACGAATCCATTACACGCGGTGAGCCGATATCAAACATCTTTGGCATAACTGGACGTGAACCAGTGGCGATTATGCATTGTTTGAATTTGATGCGAACAGCTGATTCGCCGTCTGGTGCTACGCGTACATTGCGATTGTCGATGAAGCGAGCATTGCCTCGTACAATCTCAACACCAGCGCTCTTGCACTTACCTGCGATGCCTGCGGAGAGTTTGTCTAGAATGCTTTCTTTCCAACCGCGCAGTTTGTCCAATTCAATTTTTACAGGACCAAAATTCAATCCAAAACTTTCAGCTGCTTTTGCTTCGCCTATAACTTCGGCCGCGTGCAACAAAGCTTTTGATGGAATGCAACCGACATGCAAACATGTGCCGCCTGGCTTTGGACCAGCTTCTACAAGGATGCACTTCACGCCTAGTTCTGCAGCTCGAAGTGCTGCAGTGTAACCACCGGGACCTGCGCCAATGATGACGAGGGTGGTTTCTGTGACCATATCTCCAACAACCATGGTTTAAGACTCCAATAAAAGTTTGAAGGGATCTTCCAAGCAATCTGAAACGTGCCTTACGAACATGGCAGCTTCTGCACCGTCAGCGACGCGATGGTCAAATGATAGGGTTACGTTCAGTATGTTTCTGATGACGATTTCGCCATCTTTCACTACTGGTTGCAACTTCGATTTCGCCATGCCAAAAATGCCTACTTCGGGGTAATTAACCATCGGCATCATTCCGGTGCCGCCAATGGCACCAATGTTAGTGATGGTGAATGTGCCGCCTTGAAGTCTTTCAAGTTCGATTTTTCCGTCTCTGGTTTTTTGTGCCAGGTCGGCTAGTTCAACTGAAAGTTCAACGATGTTTTTCTTGTCTACATCTTTGATTACCGGCACGATGAGCCCGCGTTCTGTAGCCACTGCAACACCAATGTTGTAATAGCGTTTCATAACGATTTCGCTTGTGCTTTCGTCGAGGCTCGAATTGAATTGAGGGAATTTTTTCAATCCACTTACGATTGCTTTGAGTGCAAGCACTGTCAAAGTCAATTTGCCGCCTTTTGTCGCGACAGCTTTTTCGTGCTTGGCGCGGTAGGCTTCCATGTCTGTGATGTCTATCTGGTCGAAGTGCGCAACATGTGGCACGTGTGTCCATGATTGAGTCATGTTGATTGCGATGCGGCGGCGTAGTGAACGTAGCGGCACGCGATCTACCGGACCAAATTTGGAGAAGTCTGGCAATACAACAGGAGTAACTGTGAGTGGTTCGCGGCTTAGCGATTCACCCTGTTCTTCTTTTGTTTGCGCTCCCCGAGCGGCTGGTGAGTGGCGGTGAGTTGCCGGTGTGCTGGCTGGAGCTTGTTGCTGGTTTGAACGAAGGGTGGAAGGAACGCCTTCGGCGAATCCTCTAATGTCTTCTTTCAAAACGCGACCGCCTGGGCCTGATCCTTTTATCATCCTTATATCAACGCCCATTTCTCTGGCAAGGCGTCGAGTTGCAGGTGCTGCTGGAACTGGTCCGCTGAAATTGATTAGCGGGGCATCGGCGAGTGCAGCTGAGCTGCGTCCGTTGCCACCGCCAATTCCGATTTCACCAACTGCTTTTGCTGCAGGTGCTGCTTTCGCTGCTGAAGCAGAGCTTGCTGCTTCGGGCTGCTTTGCAGGAGCGGCTGCACCACTTGTGTTGAAAGTGATCATTACGTTGCCGACTTTGGCGTTGTCTCCGACTTTCACAAAAAGCTTTTCGACAATTCCGGTGCAAGGCGCTGTAATTTCAACAACCGCTTTGTCTGTTTCTACATCAAATATAGGCTGATATTCTTTGACAGCATCGCCTTCTTTGACTTTTACTGCCAGCACTTCAGCTTCGTGTATTCCTTCACCTACGTCGGGAAGTTTGAATTCGAACACCATCCTTGAATACTCCTAATTTGATAGATGCGATCAGTAAGAAAGAACTTCTCTGGCTGCGTTGACGATTTTGTCAGCGTCAGGAAGGAATTGTCTTTCTCTTGCAAAATAAGGAATCGGCACGTCGTAGCCGGTGACACGCTTGATTGGTGCTTCCAGATACATGAGTGCGTGCTCGTTGATGCGGGCGATGACTTCAGAGCCGACGCCGCAGCTGCGTGGTCCTTCGTGGATTACTACTGCTTTGCCTGTTTTCTTGATCGAGTTAACGATTGCTTCTGTGTCCATCGGGTTAACACTGAGCAAGTCGATGATTTCCGGCTTTACGCCGTCTTCGTCTTCGAGTACTTCAGCTGCGTCGATGGTGGCACGAACCGATGCGCCGTAGGAAATGAGTGTGATTTCTTTTCCTTCTTGCACAATTTGGGCTCTGCCGATTGGCATGGTTTCAATCGCTTCTGGCACTTCTTCGCGGAATAAGCGGTAGAGTGATTTCGGCTCATAGAAAATGACCGGGTCTGGATCTTGAATTGCAGCGTGCAACAAGGCGCGTGCAACGCGAGGACCAGAAGGCATTACTACTTTCAATCCTGGTGAATGTACATAGATGGCTTCACGGCTTTCGCTGTGGTGCTCGATGGCGCGAATGCCACCGCCTGATGGGCAGCGCAATACCATTGGTACTGTGTATCTGCCGCGTGTGCGATTGCGGAATCTTGCGGCGTGCATTTCAATTTGGTGGTAGGCGTAATATTCAAATCCGCTGAATTGCATTTCTGCAACCGGACGCAATCCATATAGCGCCATGCCGATTGCTGTACCGACGATGCCTGCTTCAGCAAGTGGTGTATCGATTACGCGCTTGTCGCCATATTTTGCGTGCAAGCCTTCGGTGACACGAAACACACCTTCGTCTTGACCAACGTCTTCGCCCATGACGATGACGTTTTTGTCGCGTTCCATTGCTTCGTTTAGAGCGAGGTTAATCGCTTTTGCCATGTTCATTTCAGCCATTGTTAGCCACCCTTCCCTACAACGCTTTTTTCAGTTGTTTTTTCAGATGTGTCGATGCCCAAATGTTTTGCCAACTCTTCTCGTTGTTCGATAAGGTGATTTGGCATTGTTGTGTACAAGTGATCAAACATAACCAACGGATTTGATAGTGGCTCGTGCTTGCAAGCTTCTTCTGCGTTGGCGATTGCTTCGTTAAGTCTATTTTCGATTTCTTCTTCCATAGTCTTAAGGTCTGCATCGGTGAGAACTTTTTTGGTCTTCAAATATTTTTCGAAGCGAACCAGTGGTTCCTTCGCCAACCAGGTAGCGCACTCTTCGTCAGAGCGATAACGTGTCGGGTCATCTGAAGTTGTGTGCGGTGTGTAGCGGTAGGTAACTGCTTCAACAAGTGTCGGACCTTCGCCGCGGCGGGCGCGATCAACAGCTTCTTTTGTAGCAACATAGACTGCAAGCACATCGTTGCCGTCGACTCTGATGCCTGGCATGCCGTATGCAATTGCTCTTTGTGCGATTGTTTCGTTGCGCATTTGTTTGTGCAATGGCACCGAAATCGCGTATTGATTGTTGAGGCAAACAAAAACTACAGGTGCTTGGAACACAGATGCGAAGTTAAGCGCTTCGTGGCAATCGCCTTCTGATGAAGCTCCGTCGCCGAAGTATGTCATCACAACATTGTTGTCGCCTTTGATGTTGTTTGCCATGCCGATGCCTGCTGCGTGCAGCAATTGGCTTGCAATCGGCACTGAAATCGGCAAATCGTTTACGCCAACTGGTGGCTGCGCGCCTTCCTCAAACCCCATCCAGTATGTGAGCACTGTCTCAAGTGTCCAACCGCGATAGAGGAAGCCGGCTAGCTCTCTGTATGCTGGAACATGCCAGTCATTCTTCCCGATGTTCACCACAGAGCCAAGGCTGATTGCCTCGTGTCCTGATGATTGTGGGAATGTACCGATGCGTCCCTGACGTTGCAACTTTAACAAGCGCTCATCAGTTCGCCTTGCGGTGAGCATCCAGCGGTACATCTCTTTAAGTAGTTTTGCGTCCAATTTCGGTTCGAGTTTTGTGTCCACTTCCCCGTTTTCATTGAGGATGGACAGGTACTCTAGTGTGAATGGAAGCTCAATCGGTGTTCTTGGCATGTCTGATTGTCCTGTGTATTACCTGAAGAAATCCTGACAGTTTTTGTCAGGTTTACCGAGCGATTTGCTGAGGGCAGCCTCGTAACTGCTACAATTTCGGGCAGTCGAAGCACCAACAACTATAGGTACACATTGTGTCATATTTAGTGGTTGGGAAAACGAAATTTTTCTCGAAAGAATCCAGTCACAAGGCTGTTGTAGAGCGGAAATCTAAATGAACAATAAAGACGCGGTCGATAACGTAGTAGCAATCAAGCTCGAAAGCAAGCCTGAGCGCAAGCCAAAACCAGAGTGGTTGAAAGTTTCTTTGCCTACCGGCGAAGGCTACAAACGCATTAAGAGCCTTATCACAGACAATCGTCTCAACACTGTTTGCGAATCGGCAGCATGTCCAAACCGCGGTGAATGCTGGTCGTCACGAACTGCCACTTTGATGATTTTGGGTAACGTCTGCACGCGAAGCTGTGGATTTTGTAATGTAATCACCGGTCGCCCAACCGAGTTAGACCTCGACGAGCCACGTCGCGTTGCTGAAGCAGTCGAAATCATGGATTTGAAATATGCCGTGATTACATCTGTAAATCGCGATGAATTGAAAGATGGTGGAGCATCTGTCTGGGCAGAGACAATTCGCGCAGTGCGTGAGCGATGCCCTGAGACAAAAATTGAAGTCTTGATTCCAGATTTTTGTGGGAACTGGGACGCACTGCAAACGGTGCTTGATGCCAAGCCAGATGTGTTGAACCACAATATGGAAACAATCGAGCGTCTTTATTTGAAAGTGAGACCGCAAGCTAAATATGATCGCAGTTTGGAATTATTAGCTAGAGCCAAGGAAGCAGGCTTTGTCACCAAGTCTGGTTTTATGGTCGGCCTCGGCGAAGAAGACAATGAAGTGCCGAAGCTTTTGGAAGACTTGCGCAAAGCTAATGTAGACCTGGTCACTATCGGTCAGTACATGCAACCGACGTTGGATCATTTGCCAGTAGAAAGATGGGTTCACCCTGATACTTTCGATAGCTATCAAAAAATCGGCATGGCCATGGGCTTCACCAACGTGTTCTCGGGTCCTCTAGTAAGAAGCAGCTACCACGCCGGCGAACAAGCGCAAAAAGTAGGCGCCGGAGTCTAATCGCAAAATTCCGACGCGACCGGATTCGTATGCGACCAAATTTGTATGGGACCGGATTCGGATGGGACCGGATTCTCATTCAACTGGGGCGACGCCATGCGTCGTCCGTTTCTTCTGGAGATTTTCTCATGTTGCAGCTACCGCTATTAAACTGACGGGCGACGCATGGCGTCGCCCAATTCTTCAATAGTTTTTGCGGGCATTACGTATGCAACTGGAGGCAAGTCAAGATTTACTTGCATGACTATGCAGGTGTCTGGTCGATATACTCGCCTTGAAACTGAGGGCACAACCGCGAAAGCGCCTTGCTTACTTGCTTCTCAGATTTAATCTAGCAAAAAGAGATGAGCAAATTCTTTATAGACTGCTGGGCCGCCATGCCGCATTATGCAATTGTTCTTGACATGAACATGGCGGGTTATCCAATAGTGGCTTGTTGGTGGGGTTTCTCTTGTGAGCGTTTCTACACAGTTTTTTGCGTCTATTTTCGACTTTGTCGACAGACATCGCACTCCAACGGAGTGGCGGTATGACGAAGAAGTCCATTGGGTCAATACAAACGAATCGTTTCAGGGCTTAGCTTGCGTCATCGAACATGATGCAGCGCCGAAAGACCATGAAAGCGATTCTGAAATCACCGGAGAAGGTCTCTGGTATCTTGCATTACATGCAAACAGTAGTGTGCGGCAATTTGTCGCTGGTCATCGCGGCACTCCCGCTGACTGTCTCGATTTCCTTTCGCGTGACAGCGATCCGATGGTGCGTCAAACGGTGGCTGCAAACTTCAATTGCCCAGCGCGGGCATGCGACAAATTAGCTAGCGATGACAATTTGTTAGTGAGACGCAGCGCTGCTGCCAACGCGAACACTTCATCAGATCTGCTTCATAAATTGAGTACTGAGTTAGACCCGGCAGTCCGGATGGCAGTTGCAGCCAACCCTGATTCTGCGGCGGAGACTCTAACTTTGCTTGCTGATGATGCTGAAGTCGAAGCGCGCTTTCATGCTGCTTCGCACCCGCGCTGTCCAGAATCATCTTTGATGAAACTTGCGCAAGACGATTCATTAATGGTGCGGCAATCGGTGGCACGCAACGGTTCTGTATCGGCTGCGGTTTTGGTGCGACTCTCTGAAGACCAGGAAGCTTCTGTGCGCCGAATAGTTGCTTCGCATGTTGATGCGCCCGAGGCAATTTTGCGCAGACTCGCTGCTGATGAAGATGTTTATGTGAGAAGGGAAGTGGCCAGCAATTCGAGCTCTGGGCTCGGAGCTTTGCTGAAGCTTGCCCAAGATGAAGATATGTTCACGCGCTTTATGGTGGCAGTGAACCCGAGTTGTCCACGCGAAGTTGCCTTTGCGCTGGCCAACGATCCAGATGAATGTGTTCGCGTTGCCCTTGCTCGCAGCGGCAACATCGGCACAGACACGGCTATGAAACTGGCTTTAGACGAATCAGTCGAAGTGAGAACATGGCTGGCACGCAACGACAAAATATTGCCGGACTTATTAATGATGTTGTCGCATGACACAGAATTGAAAGTACGACAATCTGTCGCGGACAATCGCATAACAACGGACTCTGTAAAAGAGATTCTGATTCGTGACTCGGAAGTTTTGGTTCGCAACTGCGAGCCTGTGACTACCGAAACCATCGATGAAGAAACTCTCCGTATGTTTGCAGCAAGCGAGAGCTGTTTTGTGCGCGGCTATGTAGCATCTTGTCCGGACGCTCCGGCAGATCTACTCAAAAAGCTTTCCTCCGATGAGTCTCCAGAAGTCAGAATGCGGGTTGCCGCGAATTGCTCAACGCATCCGGCAACCTTGCATCTGATGTGTGGAGATGAAAACACGGACGTGAAAGTGTCAATCGTGAGCAATCTTCATGCGCCATTTGCAGCTTTGTCTGCCCTGGCTCGTGATAAAGATGCGTACATTCGCACACTTGTGGCGCGGACTCCCTGGGTGTTGGGTTGCACTCTTGAAGTTCTCACTAAAGATAGCGATTTGTTCGTAAGGCGCACGGCTCTCAGCAGGTTGGATGCGAAAGTAAAAGCAAAACAGGAACAAAAAATTGTTTCTGTTCAAATAACAGACCAAATAGAAATATAGAAAATCAGGGTGTTTGGGCAGGGGAGTTCTATCATGGTTGTAAATATAGGGCACGATGCAGGCTGGCGAAAGCCGCTCTGCATCAGTATCGACGCGGCGATTCTGGCAAGAAGATTGGGTAAAAGAAAACAGGCTTTGCGGCGAAAAACAATTTCGCTTGCAGCTGTTCATGATCCACCCGATAAGATCATCGTTGAATCAACGCCGCTAACGCGCCGTCTCGCTGAGATCGTCTGCGAAAAACGCAGCGCCTTCCCAGCCGGCAAACACCGCCGCCGCGCTCGTCGCTAGGAAAGTCCTACTAAAACAGCGGAGCCCTGGGGGCGCAGGCTTCCAGCCTGCTCATGATTGTTCTTGCGGGTGCGGATCTACAAAATGAAAAATGCCAGATCCAGATCGCCTTACGGTCTGGATCTTATTTTTAGAAGCAGGCTGGAAGCCTGCGCTCCCAGGGCTGCGCAATTTAAAGGCGGTCTCTATTTAATGCCGAAGAAGTTTTTGATGCCGTAGCCGATCATGTTTGGATTGGCTTTTAGTCTGCGTTTGCAGTATGGTCCAGCAACTTTGTCTGTTCCGTATGGAAGATACATTCGCATTAGCACTCCAGAGCGTGCAAGTTCAACAAGCTGTTGTTGATGCTCACTGCGAGCTGTTTCTGCCATGGTGGCGAAGAATTTGCCGCTTGCAAATGCTTCTTGAATTTCTTTGCGCGGTACGCCGAGCAAGTGTTGAACTTCGAATTGACTTGCAGGCGAGCGCGTCGGCAAGACTGCTTCTTGAATGAAGTTTTTCATGCAGTCTTCGTCATGCGATGCAAGCTCTACATAAACACCGCGAGCAAGCAGCTCTCTGGCATACTCAACTGCAGCAGTTTTCATTTCTGGCTTTTGCTGCATTGAGATTTCCGCTGGTTCATTGTAAATGCCAATTACCATGCGGGTGCGCATGCGTTGGTCAAAACGTTTGATGTCGTTTTTCGTTCTGAACAATCTTGATTGAATTACTGTTCCGCAATTCAAATAACCGGCGTTGATCAATGCAAAATAAGTTTCGAGGTGGAAGTCTGTCCATGTGTGGTCTTCAGCTTCCAAAGTTACTCTGATATCTTGTGCTTTCGCGTGGCTTACGATTTCTTGAATACGATCGTATGCTTTGTCCAGATGTTTTTGTTTGTCTGCTGCATCAGAAGCCGGCGAGACAACGCTAAACATCGAAGGCTTGAACGAAACAGTCATTTGTTGCAACGGATTTGAACAAGCAATTTTATTGCCTGCAACGAGGTCAATAAGCTGTTTGTAATTACGTACAGATGCATCGCAATCTGCATCAACCCGCGCATCTTCGCCGAGAATGTCTATGGTAGAGGCAAATCTGCTCGTCTTGTATAACTTGTGTGCTCTATCCAGGGCGTTTTGTGCGGTTTGCCCAGCCAAATATGGCGCAGCAAGCATCATTATCAGCTTCGATGGAAGCGTGTCGAGAAGTGATGGTTGGCTGGGGGCTAATGAATGCACTGCGTTTGTCTGGGCTTTCTGTTCTTTTACTGGAGTTGCAACGGTCATTTGACTTGCACCTATTATATGAAGGCTACTGCTTGAAAATTCTCTATGGAAACCGATTGTTGTGGAGCTTCTATTTTTCTTATCTGGGCAGTTTCACAAGGGGAAACACTTAGTAACGCGCAGAATGCTCACGCTCTGGGCGATAGAAAGTGCTTGGCTTTCGCAATCTTAGTTAATAGGAATTTCTACCGAGTACGAAAGTAACAAGGAGTCATTGAAAACCGTCCGATTTGAATTTAGTTGTTCTGCGTGACTATCTATCCAGGCGCATTGCCCAATGACAGTCCTTTGAGAACATCATTGTCAGGCTGGTGCGAACGCAAGAAATCTTCTGGCTCTTGTGGGAGGCGCGAGATAACAACCATCTGCGCTGCGGAATGCTCTGGCGTTTCTGCCATCGGTATACTTACAAACTTCAGGCTGCCGGCTTTGCTTGTGCTTATTTCAAGGCGTCCGCTTGGTAAATAACGTACAGACTTGGTCACCGGAGAGAGCTTTTCTGTGCGTCCCAAACCGTTGCGAGTATTGAGTTCTTCAAACAAAGTTTGATCTGATTTTGCAGATTTTCCAGGCAGAACAAATGCAATTAAGTCTGCTTTTCCGCTGCGTTCTTTCGAAGCAACAATTATTTCAGCACCTGCTTGCCTGTATTTAGCCCAGGTGAAGTCTTTTCTTTTGGCGTCGGTTGCCACTGGCAGTCCGTATTCTTTTTCAAAATTGTAGAAGTCTTCGCCGAGGCTGGGCAAATGTTTGTGCTCGTTGCTTGCTTTTGGCGCTGTTGTGCTTAGAGCTTTTGGAGTTGCTGTTAATGGCTTGATGCGATCGGCTTTAGCAATTAGAGGTTGCGTGCGTGATGCTGCTTGCGCATTGTTCATTGCGATAGCGCGTGGATCTCTGTGCCCAGAAGCTGCGGTCTGATTTGAGCGGTTGTAACTGGTTAGCTCGTTCAATTTTTGGAATGCTTCGTCTTGCGTGGCTGTGTTTGAATCGATTTTGGTCACTATCAAATATTCGGTGCCTTCATCACTTACATCGCCCACGCGCATCATGGCCTTGCATTCCATCACGGGCCAGAATTGTGTGTCGCGTGGTAATTCAAATTCTTTTGGAGCAACTAGTGCCACTGGAAATTGCTGATGTGGTTTTAAACTTCGTCTTACTTCGAGTTTTGCAGTCGAAGGTTCGAGAGTATGGACATCGGTGAACTTGCCTTGCATCTTGATGGTGACACCGCTCAAGTCTCTTCCGCTTATGTTCTCCAGCAGCATGTAAACAGCAGGATGATAACCGGCTGCATCCAGACTCCACCCTGTTACATAGTTGAGCACCGAAAGATTTTTGGCTTTGTGCTCGTCATCAATGTCCGGCTGAGCCCCTGTACCTTGAAAAGGCAAAAGGGTCAAAAGCAGGCTGAGCGCAGCAATGTTGCGAATTTTTTGACTTGAGATCATCGATGTTTGCCAATACCGACACTAAGTTTACTCTTCATCTTAGCTCACGGCCAGGAGAGATGTGCCGGCAAAGTGATATGCTTTTCATAGCCTGGGAGGTTTTCAATGGACGAAATAGATTCAGTCGGACGCCAAATGTTGATCGACCGTCCGCTTTTGACGCGTGGCCGGCTGGCTGTTTTCCGTGAAGCGCTTACACATGACGACTGGTTTCCCCAGTTGAAAGTAACGCTGAAAAAGTCAGGGTCTGACCAAGTGCTCTGGAGTTGGTCCAGTCACACAGTTATTGATCAAGATGAGCCGCCGCCGTACACGGATGATGGGCTCTTGGAAAAATATTTTGAGCTTGATCATCCAGTCAAGTCGCCACGTGGGCTCGAAGCCGTATTCTGGCTCGGCGCCGGATTGACAAACCATGCGCGTCTGCGCCATTTCAGCGCTGCACTTTACCTCTATCCGCAATCTGTGGAAGAGCGCGGTGTGCAAGTCGGCGTTGTAGATTTCGCCGGTGGATTGAGCAGCCAGGGTGTGCCCCTGTTCGTCCGCGTCAATTTCCCCTGGTAAAAGCGTAAGCACGCCTCAAGATCTTCATCAATTGCAGGGGCGACGCCATGCGTCGCCCTTCCGCTTATATTATTTCGAAGACATTGATTACGAAGCGTTCAACTTATATTGAAGCATTCAACTTATACCGAAGCGTTCAACTTATTTTGAAACCAATTATTTTTCGGCCGCGTAAATATTCTGAATGCTTGCTAATAAAAAACCGGAGACGCAACTGCATCTCCGGTTTCAATATTTGCGCCCGGTGCGACTCGAACGCACGACCAGTCGGTTAAAAGCCGAATGCTCTACCACTGAGCTACGGGCGCGCAGCGATACGATTTCCCATCCTATCAATCATCATCTTCGAGTGTCAAGGAACTGTTGCGTTGCTTGTTGATCAACTCTTTCATGAGTGTGGCTTTCTAGTGAACTTAAACCCAAACTACCTGCTGTGGCCCTATATCTTGCAACCTGATCGATTGTAGGGGCGACGCCATGCGTCGCCCGGCCATTAAAAAGACCTACGGTCCTCATCGTTTTCAAGTCACGGTCGACGCATGGCGTCGCCCCACAATTTAACCGCGTGGCGGCGCCGGGGCGGATGAATCGTGTGGCGCCTCTCGATGCCACCATTGGTGGTGCGGGCGCTTGTAAGCAGGGGTTTATGAACAAGCATTAACCTGCCTTCCTTGACGCTATATATCTATATGAGTACTATTTGTAACTTTAGGTAAAGGTAGCCAGTGTATGCGTCAGTGGTAATGCGCCACTTGACTTGGTTCTTTTTTGGCACGGCTCGCCTGCTTTCTAGTCAAAATTTTCCGGAGGAAATCGTGAGCAAAGGAATGGGACGCGAAGAGCTGAAGAAAAAGCGCGACAAGTACATGGTTCCTGGTCTGAAGCATCTCTATTCCGACCCACCGAATTTCGTCAAAGGTAGTGGGCAGTTTTTGTACGATGAAAAAGGCGACGAATACCTTGATATGTTCGCCGGCATCGTCACTGTTTCAGTCGGACATTGCCATCCAAAGGTGACGCAAGCAACCATCAATCAGATGCAAACCTTGCAGCACACCTCAACCATCTTTATGACTCAGCCCATGGTTGATTTGGCTGAAAAACTTGCCGAAATCACCCCTGGCGATTTGAGCAAGAGTTTCATCACCAACTCTGGTACTGAAGCCAACGAAGCTGCAATCAGCATGGCGCGCATTGCAAGCGGTCGACACGAAGTACTGGTGCTCAAGCACTCATATCATGGAATGTCGCACCTTACGTCTTCCATGACTTCAAACCACAATTATCGCCAGGCAACAATGCCTGCTGCCGGCATCGTCGCAGTAGAAAACGCATATTGCTATCGCTGTCCGTTCAAGAAAACACCAGACAGCTGCAGCTTCGAGTGCGCTAAAGATGTGGAGCGCGTAATTCAAACTCAAACAAGCGGCGCACCGGCTGTAATGATCGCCGAGCCAATCCAAGGCGTCGGCGGCGCGATTACTCCTCCTGATGGTTATTTCCAGGAAGTTAAGAAGATACTCGATAAGTATGGCGTGCTGTTTATTTCAGATGAAGTGCAGACAGGTTTCGGCAGAACAGGCGAACACATGTTTGGCATCAGCAACTGGGATGTACAACCAGACATGATGACCATGGCGAAGGGGCTGGGCAATGGCTACCCGATTGGTGCTTGCATAACTACTCCGGGCATCGCTGAAAAACAAGGCAAGGCTGTAATCAACACATTCGGCGGCAACCCTGTCGCTGGTGCAACTGCACTTGCAGTAATCGATACTGTTATTGAAGAGAAGCTGCAGGAAAATAGCAAAGTCGTCGGCAACTATTTGATTGAAGGTTTGAAAGAACTACAAAAATCATTCCCGATTATAGGCGACATTCGCGGCAAGGGCTTGATGCTGGGCATCGAAATCGCTGCTCCGGAAACGAAGGAGCAAATGACTGCTGAATGTGCCAAGATTGTCGAAATTGCAAAAGACAATCACGTAGTCATCGGAAAAGGTGGACTCTGGGGCAACACAATTCGTCTGAAGCCACCAATGACGGTGACAAAGGCAGACGCAGACAGATGTTTGGGAGCGATGCGCAAAGGCTTGGAAGCTGTTTCCAAAGTGGGCGCTCACGCTTAATTAGATAGCTTTTTTACTGATATTACCGTTGATATAGAAGGAGAACTTAGAAGATGCCACGCACTGTACGTTGCGGATTGACTCAAGTGAAAAATGATGTGGTCTCTCCCGAAGGTGGGTCAGACAAAGCAACCATCGCCAAAATTGCAAAAGCAATGATGGACAAGCACCTCAAGCTGGTTGATGAAGCCGGCAAACAGGGCGTTCAAATTTTGTGCTTCCAAGAACTTTTTAACGGACCTTATTTCTGCGCTGAACAGCATCCATGCTGGTATGACCTGGCTGAAGAAATTCCGAACGGACCAACCGTTAAAGCCATGCAAGAAGCCGCCAAGAAAAATAACATCGTTCTTGTTGTACCTATGTATGAGAAAGAGCAAACTGGCGTTTATTACAACACCGCAGCTGTAATTGATGCTGACGGAACTTATCTCGGCAAATATCGCAAGAGCCACATTCCGCAAGTTAACCCCGGCTTCTGGGAAAAGTTCTACTTCCGTCCAGGCAACCTCGGCTACCCTGTTTTTGAAACACGCTATGCCAAAGTCGGCGTATACATCTGCTACGACAGACACTTCCCAGAAGGCGCACGCGCACTTGGACTCAATGGTGCCGAAGTTGTGTTCAATCCTTCCGCAACTGTTGCCGGACTTTCTGAATATCTCTGGAAGCTTGAGCAGCCAGCTCATGCTGCAGCAAACGGCTATTTCATCGGCGCAATCAATCGCATAGGCACAGAAGCTCCATGGGGCATCGGTGAATTCTATGGCTCAAGCTATTTTGCCAACCCACGCGGCGAAATCGTAAAACAAGCTTCACGCGATAAAGAAGAACTTCTAGTTGCAGACCTTGACCTCGACCAAATCGAAGAAGTGCGCAATACATGGCAATTCTATAGAGACAGAAGACCAGAGACCTATAACGAATTGGTTAAGCTCTAATCTATTAGAAGGAAAAATACTTTTATGGCCGAGCACTACAAGCCCGTAAAAAATAAAGCTTGGGAAATGACGCTAGAAGAGCGCTTTCAAGAGTATCATCCGCCGCTTACAGAGCGTGAGGCTGTTCTTGAAGCAAACCGCTGTCTCTATTGCCACGATGCACCGTGCATGGTGGCATGTCCTACCCATATCGACATTCCGACATTCATCAGAAAAATCGGAACTGGTAATGTGAAAGGTTCAGCCCGCACTATTTTGGAAGCAAATCTTCTAGGTGCGACTTGCTCTCGCGTGTGCCCCGTGGAAGAACTCTGCGAAGGTGCTTGCGTCATGCGCCATGATCACAAGCCAATAACAATCGGTCGCTTGCAACGTTATGCGATGGATTACGCTCAAGAAAAGAAACTGAAGTTCTTCCAACAAGGCAAGCCAAATGGCTTTAAGGTTGCCGTTGTCGGCACCGGACCAGCAGGTTTGAGTTGCGCCGGAGAGCTGGCAAAGCTTGGCTTTGACGTAACTTGTTTCGAGAAAAAGAAGATGGCCGGCGGGCTAGATACCTACGGCATCGTTGTTTTCCGCGAGCCTGTTGAAGTTAGTCTTTCCGAAGTGAAATTGGTTGAAGACCTTGGTGTCAAAATCAAAACCGAATGCACCGTGGGCGAAGACATCGACTTCAAAGAACTCGTTGACGGCTATGACGCTGTTTTCTTCGGCATCGGACTGGGCGCTGTACCATCGCTTGGTGTTCCTGGGGAAGACCTCAAAGGTGTGGACGATGGGCTTGATTTCATCGAAGCAACCAAAATTCAGAAGCTCGACACGATTAAATTCGGCAATCGTATATGCGTACTCGGCGCAGGCAATACTGGCATAGACTGTGCCACCATTGCCAAACGCCTGGGCGCAGAACGCGTAACCATTATTTATCGTCGTTCTGAAGCTGAAATGCCTGCATATCACTTTGAGTATCTCTTTGCTCTGGGCGAAGGTGTTAGCTTTATGTTCTTGACTCAGCCAGTCGAAGTAATCGGCAAAGATGGCAAAGTCGAAGGACTGAAGTGCATCCGCATGGATCTTGGCGAACCAGATCAATCTGGCCGCCGCATTCCTGTTCCGGCTAAAAATTCAGAGTTTGTCATTCCATGTGACCAGCTCATCATGGCTATCGGCCAGAAGAAGCAAACTGAAGTAATGAAAAAGCTTGCTGATTTCGGTGTTAAAGCCACAGACAACGGATATATCGCTGTAGATCACACTACAAAACGCACCGACAATCCCAAAATATTTGCCGGTGGCGATTGCATCCGTAACAAGGGCGAAGCTTCTACAGTGGCTGCCGTGCAAGACGGTAAAGTCGCTGCAGCTGCTATCTACAAGCAGTTGGTTGGCGCTGCTTCACCCAACGAAAAACATATTGAGCCAGTTCTATCACCCGTAAAATAAAGAAGAGGAGCTTATAGAGATGGCCAATCTCGAAATCGACTTTTGTGGTATCAAGTCGCCAAATCCATTCTGGTTAGCGTCAGCGCCTCCGGCTAATTCTGCATACCAGGTGCAGAAAGCATTTGAGCAGGGCTGGGGTGGAGCTGTTTGGAAAACGGTTGGAGCTCCGGTTCTAAACGTTTGCAATCGCTATGGCACCATCGATTACAAAGGGCAGAAAATTATCGGGCTCAACAACGTTGAACTCATTAGCGACCGCCCAATTGAATTGAACCTTCGCGAAATTGCCGAGACAAAGAAAAACTTCCCCAACCATGCAGTTATCGTTTCTGTGATGGTTGAGTCGAAGAAAGAATCATGGCAAGAACTCATCAAGCGTGTTGAAGAAACCGGAGCCGATGGCTTCGAACTCAACTTCGGCTGCCCACACGGCATGTCCGAACGCGGCATGGGAGCTGCTATGGGACAGGTTCCTGAATACACATGCATGGTTACCGAATGGGTAATGGATGTGGCAACAAAACCAGTCATCGTCAAACTCACACCAAACGTCACCAACATTGTAGAACCTGCCCGTGCAGCGGTGCGCGGACGTGCTTCTGCTTTGTCGTTGATCAATACTATTAATAGTATTATGGGCGTTGACCTCGATTCATTCGAAATCAAGCCAAACGTCGGCGGCAAAGGTGGTCACGGTGGTTATGCCGGTTATGCTGTAAAACCAATCGCGTTGCACCTGCTTTCAGCTGTTGCTAGCGACGAAGAAGTGCAGCGTCATGGCTTGCCGATTTCAGGAATTGGTGGCATTGAAACATGGCGTGATGCCGTTGAGTTTATGCTTTTAGGTTCTACTTCTGTTCAAGTTTGTACTGCCGTTATGAAATGGGGCTTCCGCATTGTGGAAGACATGATTGAAGGTATGTCCAACTGGATGGATGACAAAGGATTTGAAAAATGCACAGACTTCATCGGTAAGTCATTGCCACGCATTTCCAATTTCGGCGACTTCGACCTGGGCTTCCAGACTGTTGCCCGCATCAATCCAGACAAGTGCATTCACTGCAACTTGTGCTACATCGTTTGTAATGACGCTGCCCACCAGTGCATCGACATGAAGACCATGAAGCTTGACGGCAGCGTTGCTGCATCGCTGCAGCCCGTAGTCCGTGAAGAAGATTGTGTAGGATGCGATTTGTGCTCAAAGGTATGTCCAGTAGATGACTGCATCACCATGGTGCCTGTCGACACCGGACGCCCGCACATCACCTGGAACCAGCTCACCACAAAGCGCCCCGAAGTGCTCAACTGGGACAAAATGGAAGAATATCGCAAAGAAGCGAACATTCACATCCACTAGTCCTTCTCCAACTGATCGGAATTTGTAGGGGCGACGCCATGCGTCGCCCTTCCTAAAACCCCAGAATCCTTCCCCCACAGATTCCTCCTCTGTTAGCCGAATCTAGAACCAAGATTAACTTAGCTAATCTCGAGTCTTAGTTTGATTTGACTTTGCAAAGCTGGGTAATTTGAAAGTAGGACCAAGTGGAACTAATGATGTGGGCTAAAATTGTCAACGACATTAGGGTCTGAAGTGACGCAATTAGTGTTTGAAAAGTGACGGGGCGACGCAAAACGCGTCGCCTCAAGCTTAGGAAATAAATGCCACTTTCAAATGGATTAAAGAAGAGTCTTGGACAGGTCACGATTCCCTCAGGAAAAGTGATGCTGGTTGATTTTGGTTTGATGGATTTGTGGACTCATGATGACCCGCCATTTTTGTTGCCCGGAATTTTAGATGATGACGCCGTTGAGTCTGCCAATTGCGGTGCTGATTTCCGTATCGAAGGCGACGATGCTGTGCAAGCTGGACGCGTGTTTGAGCGTCAGCCGCATCCTTTATTTATTTACGACATTCCTCGCCACGGCATACCCGAAGTGCGCGAAGACTTCGCATCGGTAATCGAGCAGTCTGGTTTTCACGCCCAACTGGTACAGCTGCCTGAGCGCATGGCGCCGCGGCAAAGAGCAGAGCATTGTCTTTCTCACTTTTGTGGTGCCGGCGAAGTTTTTCTGCATGGTGTGCATATCATCGTTGTAGACAGTCTTCCAATCGACAGACCTTTGCGAGTGGAAGGCGAAATGATGGGTGAAGGTGAATACGCTCATCATTGGCGCAACATTTCTTTGCTGGCGTCGCCACATCTGGAGATTGCTTCGAGTCGAAAAATAGGCAATGTAGCGGTTGATATGGCAAGACTGATGTTCTGCGACCTCGACGCGGCTGGAAAATGGTTGCATCAAGAGAGCACCGATGGACTGGCTGATTTTGTTTTTTGGGGCAAAGATGCTTTGCGTCTGGCGAAAAAATTCCAGGCACCACATGTGGAAGGTGCCATGTACGGATGGGTCGACAAGCCAATCGAAGAAATAATCGAATTATCGATTCAAGCCCAAAAGCATATTTCACATCATCACTTAGTTGCCGCCACAGATTTTCGTCCACATTCAGACCACTGGAGAATGCTGAAAACAATAGCCGGCAGCGAAACCGAATCTGCCGTAATCGAGCTCGGTGGAACGAGCTGCTGCGGCTTCATGACCAGCTGGGGCGACGGCTTCTTCCCCGTCTATTTAGATGAAGACGAAAACGGCACTCTTGTCAGAGTGAGAGTCGAACTAGGCACCGAAGAAATCATTCGCGGCATGCAACTAGTAAATCGTTTTGCATAATCAAATTAGTTGTTCTAAGCGTTGATCAAGCGGTTGAATATTGTCCGCTACTTTTCAGATTTGTCCGATGGATAAATGTTAGGGTTGATGATGAGGCTCTTGCCGTCGCTACTGATCAAATTGCGGTCTCTCAATTGTGTTTGAAGCGGGCCATCTTCTTGCATGGTTTTCATTATTTCACTGAATGCTTTGCTGCATTCAGGTCCTTCTGGTTTCCATTGGCAGGTGTCGCGAAGTGTTTGAACGTTGTTAGCAAGTTCGCCTTCTTTGTTACTCATGCAAATCAACCCCTGTAATATCACCCTCGCCTACTGTGCATTTGCTCAGTGAGTTCATAATATCGCCGGGCACTTGGCAATCGCTTGGCAAATCTGAGCGGGGATTAATATTCACTGCTCATTTGCGGTGTTAATATGAAACGCAACCGTTGCGTATTCTATTTTCGACACAGTGAATTCTCATGCAAAAACAAGCCATTGGGCGCCCCAGAAGTGAACTTTCGAAAGCAGCCATCCTGAAGTCTGCATTTGAACTCTTGCGGGAGCTCGGCTATGAGCGCATGAGTATTGAAGCGATTGCCTCCAGAGCTGGAGTCGGCAAAACAACCATATATCGGTGGTGGCAGTCGAAAGACGAGATTATTTTGGAAGTACTGTCTAAGTCTTGCCATGAAATAGAAGTGCCTGATACAGGCAGTTTGAGCAAAGACCTTGCCTTGATTATTGCCAACAAGCTAGACCAAGACCCCTGCGCTTTTGACCGCCAGACTTGCGCTTTAACAGTAAGCGCGATTTCGGCAAGCAAAGAATTGTCGCGGGCATATTGGGACAACTACATAACGCCGAGGCGTAATTCACTGCAACGTGTTTTTGACCGTGCCATCGCCCGTGGTGAACTTGAGCCAGGCATAGACACAAACAAATTTTTCGATATCATGCACGGCGCGTTGCTTTTCATGATTTTACTTAAGCCGGAAGATCAGGACATTGCTGCTTATGTCCAATCTACAGTAGAACAAATGCTGCGCGGATTTACCCCGCGTGAGAGCAATTCAAATAGAGAACTCCGAGATGGAAAGTGAGCCAGAAATGAACAGCACTAAAGTTAATAAAGACATGGCTGTGACGCAGGTTCTGCCGCCCCAGCCGAAGAAAGGTTCGAGGCTTCGCCTTTTTGGAACTCTGTTTGTTGGTTTTCTAATTATGGCCGGCGTTGGTGCCTGGTTTTGGATTAACGCACAGGGGCATGAAGAGACTGATGATGCCTATGTCGATGGGCACTTGTCTGTCGTTAGCAGCCGCATTTCAGGCAATGTAACTAAGGTTTTAGTCGAAGACAATCAAAATGTTGCGGCAAATCAAGTGTTGGTAACACTCGATCCTCGCGATTACAATATTGAAGTTCAACAGTTAGAACACTCGCTTGAAAGTAAGCGACATTCAGCTGCAGCTGCACAGGCAAAAATTGGACAGAGTTCTCTTTCTGCTGTGGGACAGAGCGCACAGGCTGAGGGTGATGTGAATGCCACCAAAGCTGATGTTGAAACCGCCAGAGCCGCATTGTTTCAAGCGATGGCGCAAGTGAAGCAGTCTCGTTCGAAAATCAAAGAATTAGAAGCTGCAGTTCAGTTTGCCAAGTCTGACTTTAGTAGATATGAGTTTGCCTATCAAAATAAGGCTGTTACTAAGCAGCAGTATGATCGCGCCCAGCAGAACATTGATATGGCTGAAGCTCAACTTCAGCAGGGTCATGACTCATTGCTTCAATCACTAAAGCAAGAAGCTCAGGCTAAGTCGAGCATTCTCCAAGCCGAAGGAAAATTGCAAAAATCGCACGGCACTGTAACCACTGCTGTTGCAGCTGGCAAGCAGTCTTTGATTGACAAAGAAGAATTTGCCAGTGCGCAAAGTGAATTGCTGCGCCAGCAAGCAATGCTCGACAAAGCTAAGTTGAATCTTTCATATTGCCAAATTGTTGCGCCAGTTGCCGGACGTGTAGGCAAAAAATCAGTTGAGATAGGTCAACGCATCGAGCCTGGTCAGGCGTTGATGTCGATTGTTCAACCAGATATGTGGGTTAGCGCCAACTTCAAAGAAACCCAAATGAGCAAGATGAAAAAGGGGCAGCGCGCTGAAGTGAAAATAGACGCGTTTCCTGATGTGGCGTTCAAAGGTTATGTGGACAGCTTTTCACCGGCTTCTGGTGCGAAGTTCAGCATATTGCCACCAGATAATGCTTCTGGCAATTTTACTAAAGTTGTTCAGCGCATTCCTGTGAAAATTGTTTTTGATCAAAAAGAAGCTGCTGCATTTAGCGACAGACTTGCGCCAGGTATGTCTTGCGTGGTTACCGTATTTTTCAAGTAAAAGCATCGATAAGCTGGAGACCAATTGACTATGGCAGCGGCAGGCTACCAACAGCAGCTAGCGCAAAGCGTGGCAGAAAACGGCGAAATTATTCGCTGGATAATCACGCTTGGTGTTTCAATTGGTGCTTTGCTTGAAGTTATCGATTCAAGTATTGTTAACGTTGCCTTGCCGCATATTCAAGGCAATCTTGGTGCCACTACCAGCGAAGCCGCCTGGGTTATTACAGCATACGCAATTGCAAATGCTGTGATACTGCCGTTAGCTGCCTGGTTGGGCGATCGCTTTGGTCGCAAAAGCTATTTTATTTTTTCGCTTATCGGCTTTACCTTGTCCTCAATCATGTGCGGCATGGCTGCTAATTTAGTCTTTCTTGTTATCTCTCGCGTGATTCAAGGGCTTTTCGGCGGAGGCTTGCTTGCCAAAGCGCAGGCAATTTTGTTTGAAACATTTCCCCGTGAAAAACAGGGCATGGTGCAGGGTGTATTTGGTGTCTGCGTAATTGTCGGACCAATTCTCGGACCGACTTTAGGTGGCTATCTCACAGACAATCTTGATTGGCGATGGATATTTTTCATCAATATTCCTTTCGGTATTGTGGCTGTTTTGCTCTGCGCGGCGTCTATGCCCACAGATATTAAAGAGGCGATTAAATCGAAAGTCGATTGGTGGGGAATCGTTTTTCTCACGGCGTGGCTTAGTTCATTGCAATATGTATTGGAAAAAGGACAGGACGAAGACTGGTTTTCTTCAAAAACAATATTGACTTTGACTGTTACAGCAATTGTGACTTTCATCCTCTTCTTGGCGCAAGAATTGAGTGTCGACAAGCCAGTGGTAGACCTCAGGGTATTGCGTCATCCTCCTGTGGCCAGCGGCGTATTTTTCTCGTTGATCTTGGGAATGTCACTTTACGGAATTGGATATGTAATTCCGAATTTTGCGCAAGTAATGCTGGGTTATACAGCATTTCAGGCTGGTGTCTTGCAGGTACCGGGCTCCATTTTGTCTGGATTTTTGATGCCATTAGTAGGTGCTTTTGCGCCGAAATTTGATGCTCGGATTCTTGTGGCTTGTGGCACAACGCTGCTTGCCTTCATTATGTTTGACCTGAGTCATTTAACGCTCAATACAGGTTGGAACCAATTTTTCCTCCCGCTGCTTTTCAGAGGTATGGCTGTTGTTTTGATGTATATGCCTTTGACGCTAGCAACCATCGGCGGTGCACCACTGCAAGACATTCCTGCGGCGACGGCGTTTGTAAACCTCGCCCGTATGCTTGGCGGCAGCATAGGAATTGCGATGTTAAACACTGAGTTAATCAGACGGGTCGATTTTCACAGAGTCATACTTATCGAGAAAGTAACTCCCTTCAGCCAGGAGGCGATGAACAAAATTCACGCTCTTTCGGGAGTATTCGAACAAGCCGGTCAGTCCGGCAAAGATGCAACTTACAAAGCCACAGCGCTCATGAATGAGCTTGTGGTTCAACAAGCGACTGTGCTTTCATTTGAAGATTTGGCATGGACTTTGGGGGCGCTCTTGATAGCGAGCCTTCCTTTGTGTCTTTTGTTGTCTTCCGGTAAGCGTGTCCAAGGAGGCAGCGTTGAATTACACTGATCACGTTTTAAGGTCGACATCTATTGCTGCAAACAAAGTGCTCACCGCTTTCATTGCGCTGTCTTCTTTGATAGTGCATATGCCTGCTGTTTATGCGCAAAGCAATTCAAACAACACTGCGCCTGCGCTTAAACCGGCTATTACACCTGTGAGCAGCATGCCGAAGAAAGTGGCTCCTTCTACTGCCAGTAAATTGGACGATAAGCGAAGAATGCTTCGTTCATACGGTCAAGAAATGGAATTGCAAACAAAGCCAACTCCGATCGGTCCAAACAAAGTGCAAGCTATTCCTCTGCTTGATACTCCTGATGTTCCGACTGTGCCCGTTTTTCCTGATAATGCTATAGAAAATACTGTCCAGATTACCAGACCAACATTGAAAGCGTTGATTCGTTCTGGCAACCGCTTGAATCCGTATGATCTGGAGTCTGATATATTCCAAGAAGTAAGTTTGAAAGATGTACTAGCATATTCTCAAAACGAAAACCTTGATATTACCGGCTCTCGGTATGGAATGTTGGCGCAAAAATATAGTTACTTCGCTGCAGCTTCACGTTTCCTCCCAGACATTAATAGCACTATCGGGGAGCAAGGCATTAATGCAAATATCCCCATCCCAATTTCTGCAAAAGTGCAAGCAGGTAATGGAACTGGCGCAATTACTGCATCGTCGAAGACCACGGCTACAATTATCAAAACTGGCATTACAACGATGTCTTCCGGTTTTACATTTAGAGTATTCGATGGCACCGTATGGACAGGAACCTTGCAGCAGCGACATAATTTTCGGGCGTCAAAGGCCGGGTACCACAAAACTACTAATGACACTCTGCTCGATGTTGCGACAAACTACTACCGTCTTGTCTTAAATCAAGCTTTGCTGGTCATTCGCACGCAAGCAGTTGAGATTTCAGAAGAGCAGGAAAGACGCAATACTACTCTTCTTGCGTCTGGTCTTGCGACAAACTTGGATGTACTGCAATCGCGCGCGCAGTTGGCTAGAGACAGACAAAATTTGATCGATCAGCAAAAGGTTCGGCGTAATTCTGCTATCTCACTTGCTCACCTATTGAACGCAAACATGGGGCAAGACCTTGCGCCTGCCGATGAGTTATTGCGCAAAGTGAGAGTTATATCTAAAGACTTAACTGTTCCTGATCTCATCAAGCTTGCGCTTGCACACCGCCCAGAGTTGAAACAATTCGATGAATTGCGACAGGCGGCAAAAGCTGGTGTTTATGCGGCAAGTGCATCACTCCAGCCAAACGCTACTCTCGGTGGCAACATTTATGGTGTTGGTACAAACCTGGGTAATCTCGGTCCGGCTTACCTGATTAATTTGAGTGTGAAATGGAACATCGGCGGGCTTGGTTTTACCGATATCAACAACATTCGCAGTGCAAAATGGAAAGAACGCCAGGCGCTCGTTGAAGCAAATAAACAGTTTCAAGACATTGTTGAGCAAGTACGCACTGCGTATAACGATAGCTTGAGTGCAGAAGAAAAGATCTATCAAGCTATTGCTGAAATATCAGCAGCGCAAGAAGAGTTGCGTTTGTCCCGCATTCGTTTGGACACAGGATTGGGAATCAACATTGACGTTCTAAATGCACAACGCGATCTTACTCAGGCTAACTTGAACAAGGCTCAAGCGATTTCTGATTTCAATATTGCACAGGCTAAACTGCTGCATGATATTGGATTGATCAGCACGGACAATCTCACTTCAGGTCGATTGATTACGAATATCAATTTGCCCTTAAGCAAATAAGTAAAAAGCTCAATTCTACTTAAGCCAGGCGTTTCAAATCTATTTCAGAAGTATGGGTTAGTCTTGCGCTTGCATTACTAGAGAGACCCATTAATGCTCGACCTGGCGATGTCTTTGGTCTGTCGGTGAAAATTCGACGAAATTTGAACCGACGTTGGGCATAATTGGTTAAGGACAAGACGCGGAGGATCCGATGCGACCAGGCCAGCCACTAGAACATGAAGATAAAAACGCTGAGAAGCTCGATTCTGGGGCTAAACACTCTGTCGGAAAGGCAAGCGGCGAGAGCTTGGATGGATTGGAAGGTCACACCCAAAAGCAAAAGGCAAGCTTAGACAAAGAAAGAAGTGATCGCGATCAGAGTCTTGATAGTCACTTAAAGAAAAACGGAAAGGCTAAAATAGGCATCATCACAAAGCAATTTGGCTGCAGCATTGAGCTGAAGGAAGGCGACAAGACTGTAGTTAAGGGGCGTTCAACAGAAGAGGTTAGCAGAGCCAGGGCAGAGATGGAAAAATTGAAAACTGCTGCTGATAGTGGACTTCTGATAGGTGAAGGAGGCAAATTCTCGCCGGCAAAAGGTGAAAAGCAAATTACAGATGCTGCAGCGGCTGCCCTCAAAAATGTGCTTGGTGATGCTAACACTCATTTGAAAATACCAAAAGTTGAATCTAAGAACGACCAGTGGGGGCAGATTGTTCAAAATGTGGCGGCTTTTACCGAGAATGTGACACATCTTGGTCAAGATCATTCGGCTCAAGCTCGTGGTCAGCAACATGGTGATGATGCTGGTAAAAATAAAGTAGAAGCGCGAAAAGAGATAAATGATAAAGCGCGTCCTACGCCAAAGGAAGCCGAAGATTCACATGCTCGCGAGAAAGCAAATTTTCTTCACCTGCTAAAAGACCATGCGGCGGAGAAAGCTGCGCAGGGGAAGGATTCCAAAATTGATGCTGCGCAGGAAAAGCGTATTGAAAAAAACGTAGCAGATTTCGAGAAGCGCGAGAATGATCTCACTGATACATACAAGAAACAATTTCTACACGATGAACAATGGTTGCGCGACCACAAAAATCTAAGTCCTGAGCAAAGAAATGCTGAGGCTTCTAAAGATGCACATGTGCAGGCTGAGACTCAAATGGCTGAGACTTACAAGCATCTTTCTGAGTTGCTCAAGGGCACGGGTAAATCTCCTGAACATCTAAGTCAAAAGCAAAGGCAAGATTTGTGCGAACAGATAACACAGCGAGCCGCTCATCCTGAACTTATTGCTCAAGGCGACTTTGACACTTGCCAAATAACCTGTATGGAACGTCGTGCTTTTGCGCGAACACCAGCAGAGGCAGCCAGGCTCATAAGCGAGGTTGCATTGAAAGGCGAATATCAAAGCACTCATAGCCAGACAAAAATCAAAATTGACCCGCAGCATATTCAAGGAGATGGAGACAAAAATACTTATCCAAAAGATGGAGAGCGCTGCTTTGCCGACCATATCTTTATTGAAACCGCTGCAAATATTGCACTTAAGCCGAAAGGTTTGAGCTACGATCAAAATCAATTGCGCGATCAAAATGGAAGGGCCATGTACATTGGTAATGAGAGTAGCCGTCACTTTGGGTCTAATCCGAATTTAGCAAATGAAGACCTCTATAAAATCGACGCGGAGATTTGTTCAAAGCCTGGCGAGAAGCCGCAAACCGGCTGGATATTTGCAGGGCCGACTAAATACAAAGAATTTGTCGAGTCATGTAATAGCCCAGAAGATATGGCAAAGAAAATGGCGGCGGCACTCGATGAAGGAAAAGGCCCGCTTGTACTTAACGTATTTATGGGACCAGGCGCAACATCGCCCCATGATTTAACTGTAGATTCATATTACAAGGCAGCAGGATCAAATGCGCTTCCTTTGTTTAACCTGGACAATAACTGGACAAAAGAGCAAGATATAAACAAAGAGTCACCATATGACTTGTATAAGAGCTTGTTGTACAAAAACGAATTCCCTGCCACCGCTGACGGTGGTCACAAGTATTTTGAGAACATTCAAAATACTTTGATAGCTTTAGAAAATCAGCATAATAGTGGCGCCCTTTCAAATGAAGCTTATGACGACGCAATCCTTTCTCAGTTGAGTGCATATAACACTGTTAGAGTCGCCAATCTTGCCAACATAGACGACAAGTCGCGAAAGGCAGTTAGCTTGCACCTTAAGAATATAATGCTCAGCCTGAAGCGCGGTAAGGCGCATGATGCTATATATTCAGACGGTTTATGGCACGAACGGTAGTTTAAATTCCGTCCACTTGACTGCTCGTGATGCTCGAAACCTAATACAGGCTGGCGCTTGCGCGTCTTTCGCAGCCCCTGCCGTTGCTCACGCATTCCACACAATGCAAGCCTAAGATCTGAGTATTGGAACTTAGGAGGTACGAAGATTATGAAAACTATGATTGAACAAGTACAAAAGAGCAACGAGGTTAAAACTACTAACTTACGATTAGCTCGTCGCGCTAACAATTCTTCTGTAGTTCTTGCTTTGCCGCAACCAGGTGGTGCTGATATATTGCGTGCTAAGAAAGAGTTGCAAAAGAAATAGTAGAAAGGTAAAAGGACAATGGCTGTAGTACCATCATTCGATATAATCGATTCAAAGAAAGACCACTCCGGCGCTGAGAGTATGAATGTGACAAAGTACACTAGTAATCCGTTAATGCTCATTTGCCCGAGGAAAATAGAATCAGAGAGAACATTTGTAATTGATGTGCGTTCTACAGAGCCTTCTTTTATCGTGGAAGATCCACTTCTAGTCTGGGCCTTGACCGCGCTGCCAAAAGAATTCCTCAGGGAAGAGGCAGTCGCGGTCTGGACTCGCGAAGAAAGAGTAAGAGAGAATGTCGATGAAATCTGGGATTTCGTCACTGCCGAGGGGCTTGTTGTTCCGGTAGATGAGCTACAACATTTACAAGACAGATATAAATCGTGGAGCAAAGACAGTTGGGACGATGCTGTTGTTTATCATGAAGGAACCCGCGATTATCCATTTGTCGATATGAACAGAAAAGATGCTTTTCTTTCCGACAACAAAAGGATGAAAGAGTACGAGGATGCCTGGCCTGCTCCGAAGGTTTATCAATCATTCAAGTCAATCGAGTCAATACCACTGCAGAAAGTGACTGAAGAATTCGCCGGTTATTTGGCTGAGAGATCAGCGCATGATGCAATGAAAGACTTGAGTTTAATTTTCGACTTTTGTTTTGGTGAACGATTTCGCTTAGACCATGCTTACGATGAGCAAAACTTTTTGCAACTTGAAAGCTTGCGCAAAGCAATTCCTTCGGGTGGCGGACGGCATCCTACCGAGCTTTTCTTTGTTGTTTTTGATGAATCGCTTGGGCTAAGTCAGGGACTTTATCACTACAATGTTCAAAACAATGCCTTAGATTTGCTTCGCCGCGGTGATCATTTCGTTGATTTGCAGTCGTCACTTGGAGTGCCGTTGAAGACAAACGGTAGTGAGCGTCCTCAGGCAATTTTGCTTTTCACTTCGCTGTGCGAACGCGCCATGTGGAGATATAGAGACCCTCGTTCTTGGCGGGCTTTCATCATCGATGTTGGCCATGCTGAATATATGTGCCGTCAAGTTTGCGCATCGCTCGATTATTCTTTATCTGCATGCCATAAATTTGATGCCGCCGGTGGTGCCGCATTCTTGGGTTTAGATCAGTTCAGGCAGCCTCTTTTGTCAGTCGCTGCTTTAGAGAGAAATAGATAGGCAAACAGTCATGAATAAATTGCATACATCCCCTTTATTGTTTTTGCGTCCGGGCGGGCAGTCTACGATTGAAGGACGTCCTTTGCAAACTAGTCTGAGCCTCAAAGAAATTGAGTTGCTTTCATTCTTCGCAGAGCCGTCAAGCCCCGAGCGAGCCATCGAAAACGGATTTGAAAAAGAGTACATCGAAAGAGCTTTAGACCAGGGTTTGCTGGTGGCATATGAGGAAAACGGATTTTGCAGAGGCGGCACATGGGAGGCATACAATCTGCAGCGCGCAGCATTCTATATGTTTGAAAGTCTTTCTGCGCCGCTCAACGGAGAGCAAGCCAAATTTAGAACTCACTTGTGTGCAAGCAAGAATAATATCGCAGCATCATTTTCTTCGCTATTAAAGAGACGTACAGAGAGATTCTTTACTGATGAAGCGATACCACTGAGCAAGCTCGAAAAAATTGCTGCTGAGCTTAGCGAAGCGATAGCTGATAACAAATGGCTTTCTTTTCGAGTCTTGGTGCAGTCTGTTGATGGTGCAGAACCAGGCATATACAAATTTGAGAATGAAACGGGCAAATTCAAAAGCTGTGTTGAACATTTTACACGCAAAGATTTGCTTGAATGTTTGCACGGACAATGGTGGTTAAACGGTGGAGGTGTTTGCTGGTTTTTTGTAGTAAATATTGCTGAATTGGCTAAGCAGCAAGAAAGTAGCCCTGCAAATTACACTGAAATGATTATGCTTCTTGGTGAAGCAGGTCAGGCTCTTGTGAATGCAGTTTATGCAAATGGGCTGGGAACCTGGATGACGCCTGCCGTTTCTGAATCACTTTCTGCAAAAATTTTGCGATTGAACAATGATGAAGAGGCGCTTTATTTTTTCAAAGTCGGCATACCTCAAAGGGCTGCATCTGTCACGGAAGAACGTCGCAGCCCCATTTAAGCCTATCTCGCCGGTCTTCGTCATTTTGTACTGGTGCAGATTTCAAAACAATTCTCGAAGCAAAATAAAAGCGCCGACATAGTTTAAATGTCGGCGCTTTCGATATAGCTAATTATTTAGTGCTTGCGCATCGGAAGTCCCATCAGTGATGGGTCTTTACCCATGGCATGAATTCCATCCAGAGTGACTTTCACAGCTTCGCACTCTGCTGAAGATACAGTCCAGGAGTCAAAATAGTTTCGTACGGCCCAGCCGTCGCGAATACGTGTCCAGCTCCAACCATCAGAACTACTGATGCTCGAAACCTCGCCGTTAGCACTGTATTCAAAACAATATGATTTGTCGTTTTGTCTGTAGGTAAAATCAATGACTTGACCCAGCTTGTTTTGACGGTAGGTATCTCCTTGTCCATTCACCAGCGCCAGCTCTCTAATAGCTCTTGCGGCATTGCTTCTTTGTTTGAATGGTTGACACTCGCGTCGGCTCATAGCTCGGTTGTACATTTTTAGTGACCTCGTTTTTGCTGTGAATAAGTAGAAGTGAGTCGCATAGCTCAAAACTTCCCGCAAGGATGGAAATCTCGCCAAGTGAGATGCGCTGGACTCGGGCGGGAATATGCCGGGGTCCGTTTTTGCGCCATTGCCTTGCGCTTATGTCTCAGACCATAACAGTAAAAGACTTTTGGGGCACTACGTGGTTTCACGGTGTGCCGGGATGACATAACTTGAGCCGGGCACCTGCCCGCTAATGAAAATCCATTGTGTGGCAACGGATTTCAGCCTCGAGATCGCTTGACAGAGACCTCAAGAATTTCTGAATAATTGCCAAGTGCTCCTCGCAAAAGTTCTTTACGAAGCACCCAAAACTTAACCCCTGCTTATCTCTTCCCCGTTTTTTGTAGGGGCGACGCCATGCGTCGCCCGCAATTTTATGGAGCGAACCTGTCTAAGCGAGCACCGCTACTTAAGTTCCGGGCGACGCATGGCGACGCCCCTACAATTGAAGGCTCGGATTGCAGTTAGCAATCCGAGCCCCTTAAGTTGATCTGAAGTCGTGAAAACGGCTTACATTATGATTCCCGATGAGGGCTTGGTCGCTGGGCTTGTGCCATTGCGACCATTTGCGTGGTTGCGGCCGAAGCTGAGGCGCAGCATTTCTCTTGTGAGAACCAATTCTTTCGGCAAGCGTTCTTGCAGTTTGTCGAACAACTCAGAGTGTGAGTCGAGTTCTTTCTGCCAGAGATTTGTGTCGACGTGCATGAGCTCTTCGAATTTCTCTGGTGAGACTTCATCTTCGAGCCCGGTCCAATCGATGTCTTCATAACGAGGCATCCAGCCGAGTGCTGTTTGTCCAGCGCTTGCATGTCCGTGGATTCTGTCTGAGAACCATTTCAGAACGCGCATGTTTTCGCCGAATCCTGGCCATGAAATTTTGCCGTCTTTGTTCAAGCGGAACCAGTTTACGCAGAATATGCGTGGCGGATTGACGATCATATGCCCGATTTGCAACCAGTGATTGAAGTAATCACCCATGTGATATCCGCAGAACGGCAACATTGCCATCGGGTCGCGGCGTACTTGTCCGACTTTTCCTTCGGCGGCTGCAGTGGTTTCTGAGCCCAGGGTTGCTGCCATGTAAACGCCGAAATTCCAGTTGAATGCTTCAAACACCAGCGGAATGGCTGTTGCGCGGCGTCCACCGAATACGAAAGCATCGATTGGCACACCGTCAGGATTGTCCCATTCTGAATCTATAGATGGGCATTGCACAGATGAAACTGTGAAACGGCTGTTTGGATGGGCTGCTTTTCTTCCGCAGTCTGGAGTCCACTTTCTGCCCTGCCAGTCGATGAGCTCGGCTGGTGGTTCGTCTGTGAGTCCTTCCCACCAGACATCTCCATCGGGTGTCAAAGCTACGTTTGTGAAAATGCAATTTTTGCTCAGAGTTGCAATTGCATTTGGATTGGTTTTGGCTGAGGTTCCTGGAGCTACTCCAAAATACCCGGCTTCAGGGTTGATGGCGTGCAGTTTGCCGTCTTTGCCAGGGCGAATCCAGGCGATGTCGTCACCAACTGTGGTTACCTTCCATCCGTTGAGTCCTTTGGGTGGAATCAACATGGCGAAGTTTGTTTTTCCGCATGCGCTTGGGAAGGCTGCGGCGACATATGATTTTTCACCCTTTGGCGACTCAACGCCCAAGATGAGCATGTGCTCAGCCAACCAGCCTTCTTCTCTGCCGATTGTGGAAGCTATGCGTAGTGCAAGACATTTCTTTCCGAGCAACGCGTTGCCGCCATAGCCTGAACCATATGACCAGATTTCTTTGGTTTCTGGGAAATGGCAGATGTATTTGTGTTCGGCGTCGCATGGCCACGGAACGTCTTTTTCACCGGCTGAGAGCGGGTGTCCAACTGAGTGGAAGCATGGAACGAAGCGACCGTCTTCACCCAGCACATCCATTACTGGTTTGCCCATGCGTGTCATGTGCTTCATGTTGATCACCACATATGGTGAGTCTGTGATTTCGACTCCGATGTAGGACAACGGTGAACCAAGTGGCCCCATGCTGAATGGGATGACGTACAT
Organism: uncultured Candidatus Obscuribacterales bacterium; assembly: GCA_964546815.1. Taxonomy (GTDB): domain Bacteria; phylum Cyanobacteriota; class Vampirovibrionia; order Obscuribacterales; family Obscuribacteraceae; genus JAIEPM01. The sequence goes on from CAZJLR010000007.1 coordinate 104,651, forward strand.
CGTGCGACCGCGCATCGAGTTCTTGAAGAAATCCTTAAGTATGATTTTTGCGGTTTCTGGTTCCATCCAGTTGTTGTTAGGACCGCAATCTTCTTTGCGCGTTGTGCAGACGAAAGTTCTATCTTCTACGCGAGCAACATCTGATGGCTCGGAGCGTGCAAGAAAACTACCCGGGCGCTTTTCGGGGTTGAGTCTGACCAATGTTCCAGATTCGACCATCGAATCGCAAAATCTGTTGTACTCGCCTTCAGAACCGTCGCACCAGTAAATGCGGTCTGGGTTACAGAGTTCAGCAGCTTTGTTGACCCATTCCTGGAGTCTCTTGTGCTTAATCTCATAACTTGCCTCGACTGGGAGGGTTTTTATCTTGGGCGACTCCGTAGTAGTCATTTTTTCTGCTCCTAAAGAGAATATCTGTTGGAATCCTACTAAGAGATTGGCTGTTTTGTTTCACTTACGATATTAATCCTTTTGGAAGACTCGCTTTGCAAGCGGTCGAAATTGGCTTGCTGTGCGCCTTTTGCCTGCATGCTATAAAACATATTCAGTCTTGCTAAGCAAAGCAATGTTGCAGCTCAACCCGGCTCATAATCATCATTCGCGCATACTGTTCGCAAGAATAGATCGAGAATCAAATTTCAATTGGCCGAAGGAATGATTTTCCTCTTGGCTAGCGCGCTATCGCTAATTGCTATTGGGCTTGCCGTTTTTCTACTTAGCTTCGCTTCTAAGTTGCATGACTCAATTCGGGGTCGCAAAATAATTTTGAATGTGGCAAAATTCGCAGACTTTGCCAAGGCAACCTTTTCAGACTTTTGGCATAACAGAGGAAAATAGAATGCAAAAAATCAGTACCTGTATTTGGTTTGACAAAAATGCAGAAGAGGCTGCTGCACTCTACACCTCGCTATTCGAAGATTCCCAGATTTCAAAAGTTGCTCACTACAATGACGCTTCGGCTGCTGCTTCTGGTCAGCCGAAAGGCTCTGTGATGACAATAAGCCTTAGCCTTGCAGGTCAAGATTTTCTGTTGCTAAACGGTGGGCCGGTTTATAAACCTTCGCCTGCAATTTCATTTTACGTTGGATGCAAAACAGAAAACGAAATCGACGAACTATTCAAAAAATTGTCTGATGGTGGCAAGGTTTTGATGCCTTTAAGCAAATATCCTTTCAGCGAAAAATTTGCCTGGTTTGATGATAAGTATGGCGTTTCATGGCGCTTGAATCTAACTAATTACACACAAAAAATTGTGCCTTCTTTGTTTTTTGTGAAAGAAAACGCTGGCAAAGCTGAAGAAGCTATCAACTTTTACGCAACTGTTTTTCCAAATTCGAAAGTTGACGAAATTAGTAGATATGAAGCAGGCGATATGGACAAGGAGGGCTTGATCAAGCACTCTTTCTTCACTTTGTGCGGGCAGAAATTTATCGCATTTGACAGCACATTGCCTCATGCTTTCAATTTTACTCCCGGAGTTTCGTTCATGGTTAATTGCGACACTCAAACCGAGTTGGATGAGTGGTGGCATAAACTGAGTGCTGTTGGTGAAGGACAATGTGGCTGGCACACAGACAAGTATGGTGTTTCCTGGCAGCTTGTCCCCACTCAGCTGGGCAAACTCGTTAGCAATGAAGACCCTGAGAAATCAAAGCGTGTTATGGAAGCTTTGATGCAAATGAAAAAGTTGGATATCGCAAAACTACAGGAAGTGCATGATTGTAATTAAACTCATGCATTCTTGAAGTGCCAGCATTTAGCGACACCCTGCAGGTGGATTTGTCGTGCAAAAGAAGTTCAATAATGTTGACCTGCAGTTTTGAACACATTGTAATTTTGCACATAGGGATAAGTTCACGACATATTAGGGTTTCATACCCTCGTATGCCTGGGCACAACTAGTACTGGTCAATCAAGTCAGCTTCATAGAATCTCGACTGTTTATAAAACTAGGGGCACCTTATTGGTCGATTTCATGGAGTAATGGCTCAGTTGCTTTACCTTCGATTTATCAGTTTTTGGGGGCCCTTAAATGCCTGGGTTTGAAGGACTTTCAGGTTTTGTCGTCATCGGGATATTACTGGTGTCGGTAGTGCTGATTTACTTTTGTGTTTCGCAATGCTCGCAGCGTTCGAAGGTCGCCATAGCGATTCTTGTTGTGGGTGTCATATCCTTTTTTACTGTCTATCAGGCCTGTCAATATTTCATAGAGTCAGAACCGCTGAATGCTCGCATCTGGTACTGGCATCCCGAAGGCGTAGCGGGGAATGAAGATCGTAGCAAGATTGCCAGAATAGACGAGCTAGCCGAGTACCTTAAGACCGCAGCTCCTACATTGGCCCTGCTTGCCGCAGCCGTTTCAGTTGGACTTCTTTCCGGTGTTGTTTTAATCGCTAAGTTGTTTCAAAGACGCCGTGTGAATACCTAACGACCGAAAAGTCTTTCGCGCAAACTGGATGGTCCATTACATATCTGACGGTGACCTTCTCAAGCCGGAAATGCAAGCCCCGCAAGCATAAATCTCGCTGGGGCTGGGTAAGATCTGGAATGGAGGTGAGAAGGCTTGGCTTTGAATAGCGATTACTCTTTAGTTCGGATTATCTCAAATGATCAGCATGAAGTGACGCTGAAAGAGCTCCTCCAAGAACTGAAATTTCAAGACTCGTGGCATTTGTTGCAAGATGCCTTAAAACGAATGGTGCTCATGTCTCTGTTTGACGAGTACAAAATTGAGATTGATGAGGATGATGTAATTGAATATATTGACAGATTCAGGGAAGACCGTGGGCTTTTTAGCGAAGCGGAAATCAGTGCCTGGCTAGACGAAAAGCAGCTTAGCGATGATGAATTTTATGATCTTTGCAGCTATGACGTTAAGCTCGCAGTGCTTAAGAACAAGATGTTTTCAGCTGATAAAATTGCCGAGATTTTTGCCGGCAAGAAGCTCGAAATCGATGCTGTAGAGCTTTATCATCTTGTCACTCCAACTCAAGATCTTACTGAAGAAATTCTGGCACTCGTTAAAGAAGGTGCTGATTTCTATGCCATGGCAAAGAAGTTCAGCACTGAAGAAGCCACCAGAAAAGCGTGCGGATACATGGGTCGGGTCCGAAGATCTGACCTTAGAGCAGAAATTGAAGCAGCTGTTTTTGGAGCCAAAGAAGGAGAGATTGTTGGTCCGTTCAAGGGCACGCGTGGATATCATCTTTATCTAGTCGATGAGATTCTGCCGGCTCAGCTTGATGAAGACACCCGGGCAGAGATTTTAGATGAGTTATTTGCCTCATTTCTGCAAGATAAGCTGAGGAAAAGCCAGACACAATATCTGGTGCTTGAATCATGACTGATAAGGTAAGACCGAACATAGACACTCGTACTCAACTTGGTCGACTTTTTCAAGTTCTCAGTGATGACGAATTTGCTTCTCTGGTAGCGCGCGCTGAATTGCTCGAGCTCAAATTTGGAACAGCAGCATTTCACGAAGAAGATTCCCTTGATCACGTTTATGTCATGGTTGCAGGAAAAGTTAGATTGACCCACAAGATTCAAGGCAAGGATGAGACCATTCTTTTCTTAAGTCGCTCTGGTGAAATTTTCGGTACTATCACTGCGGCTGCTAAAGCACCATACAGTGTGCGAGCTTCTTCTGATTCGCAAATACTGCGAATTCCTTCCCAAGATTTACGCAGCCTGAAATCAGAAAATGCAAAATTTAGTGATCTTGTTGAGCATGACTTGAACCTAATTAACTGGCAGCAAATGCTGAAGATGACAGACCAGTTTCAGGATATATCACCAGAAAATTTGAGGTCGCTTCTAAATCGTGCCGAGTTCATCAGTCTGCCAAAAGGAGAAAAAACTAGAAACGAATGGGTCGGAGTAGATGTTCTGAGCATAGTGCTTTCTGGCTCTCTTGCATGTCGAGATCACGAAGACATCATTGCGGGACAATATCTTTTCGAGTCGCATGCTCAGCAGCGCAGCGCTTCAGAGCGGCAGCTGCCGTTAGCCAAAACAGATTGCGAGCTGCTGTTGATCGATAGCACCAGGCTGCGCTCACTCTTTCATGATTTCGTTGCCATGGAAAGCGAGGTGACCCTCTACAAAAAACGCATTGCCAAAAAAAGAGACGCTAATCTTGCGCGGCAAACTAGTCGCATGCAAATGATAGAAAGTTTGCCGACATTCCAGCAGCCAGAGGCTTCGTCCCCGCAGCTTAAGGATGGCAATTTGCTAACTAAGATGCGAAAGAAACTGGGATATTATCCTGTTCTGAACCAGCAAAATGCAATGGATTGCGGTGCCACTTGTCTGGCTATGATCTCTCTTTATTATGGAGAGCGTGTTGATTTAAACAAGGTGCGTGCGCTGGCAAATGTCGGCTCGCAGGGCACAAGTTTGTATTCCTTAGCGGAAGCTGCTGAGAATCTGGGCTTCATGTCTCGCGGCATGGCAGCTACATATGAGGGCTTATGTCAATTGCGACTGCCGCTCATTTGCTTCTGGAAGAACGAACACTTTGTGGTTTTATACGAAATACATAAGGCGCATGCAGTCATTGCGGATCCTGCGGAAGGAATACGAAGATTAACTGCTGCCGATTTTACACGAGATTTTTCAGGCTACGTACTTGAACTTACACCAACGCAAAAGTTTGGCACTGCGGCTAAACAGCAAGACCTGTTAAAGAGGATTATTCCGTTTGTGCTTCCGTACAAATGGTCGTTGCTTAACGTTTTTGTTGCAACTCTTTTGTACCAAACATTGATGTTGATCATTCCACTTTTCACTCAAGCAATTGTGGATAAAGTCGTCGTTCATCAAAGCATTTCTCTGCTTAATACCATGACTTTGGGAATGGTTATATTCGCTTGTTTTGAGGCTATTGTCACATTCATACGTGGTTATGTGCAAGCGTATCTCGCAATCAGGCTAGACCAGAATTTGATCATTCAATTCTCTAGACATTTGTTGAGTTTACCCTACCAGTTTTTTGAAGATAGAACTATCGGCGATATCATGGCTCGTTTTGGCGAGAACCAGAAAATTAGAGATTTCCTGGCTAACTCAGGAATAACAGTAATTCTTGATGCCGTGGTGGTAGTCATTTATCTTGTTGTGATTTTTTCATACAACGTTTCATTCGCTCTGGCAATGATTCTCTACTTAGCTGTATTTACAGCTCTGGTGGTAATCTATACACCGATTCTAATGCAGTTAGGTCGCACAGTTTTCAATCGATATTCCGAAAGCCAGTCTTGCCAGATTGAGTCTTTACGAGCCATACAGCTCATCAAAGGATCTGCAGGCGAGCACAGAATTCGCTGGAAGTGGGAGCTTCTGCTTTCAGAGCAGCTGGAGGCTCGTTTTAAGGAACTACTGGCTAACAACACTGTTCAGTCCATATCTAAGATTGTGCAAATATCGGGACAAATTGCTTTGCTTTATCTTGGCGCCAGCCTTGTAGTGAAAGGGCAATTGACCGTTGGACAACTTATGGCTTTGAACATGATGCTAGGGATGGTGGCACAACCGGTGATGCGCATTGTTGAATTGTGGAGCAACCTGCAGGAAGTAAAGGTAGCTGTTGAGCGCCTTTGCGATGTGCTCGATCACGATTCGGAAGAAGCTTCCGGGGCTAACAAGATTGTCATCGAAAGGGTTAATGGACATGTAAAATTCGAGAAAGTAACTTTCAGATATGGTTCCAATGCTACTAGCAACGCTCTGGATAATGTTAGTTTTGAAATTCCTGCCGGCAAAATGGCCGCTTTTGTGGGACGCAGTGGTTGCGGTAAAACTACGATTCTCAAGCTTATGCAGGCGCTTTATGTTCCTAGCAGTGGCCGGGTGTTGATCGATGGTATCGACCTTGCGCAAATGTCCCTGTCCAGATTTCGCCCTCAAACAGGAGTGGTCTCACAAAACGAATATCTGTTTCGTGGAACAGTGCGCGAGAATTTGACCTTCAATAAACCGTCTGCTTCCACCCAGGAAATAGTAGAAGCGGCAACCATAGCCGGTATTCACGATACGATTATGACTATGCCCATGGGCTATGAAAGTCTTTTGAGCGAGGGCGGTTTCAATCTTTCGGGTGGACAAAGACAGCGCCTGGCTATCGCCAGAGCAATTCTTCATCAACCCTCAATTTTGTTATTCGATGAAGCTACGAGTGCACTCGATACCGAATCTGAGCGCCAAGTCCAGGAAAGTATGGAACGGATTAGAAAAGACAGAACCATGATTGTTGTGGCACACCGTCTTTCAACAGTCAAAGACGCAGATCTGATCTTCGTCGTCGATCGCGGCCAGATAATCGAGTCAGGAACACACGAATCGCTCATCAAGGCTCGCGGACTTTACTACTACTTGTGCTCCCAACAGCTCAGCATCTAAACACCAGCTTTGAGTTGAAAGAGCCAGTGCTGTAAACTGCGACTGTTACTCACGAATCACTGCTGCTTGAGGGCAGCGGGACCTTGCCATGAATCTTGAAGACCTTGGACGGTTGTGCTGAAATTATTTGCCGATGTAGAAATTTCTTCACTCAAATTGTCCCAGGGGCTTGAGATTTTACCTTGTACAGTTGTGGGATTGCTGTTGTAATACGGATTAAAACCACCCACGTTTTTTTTCATTGCCTGAGTGGTATTTAACTCTTTCAGCTTACTGAAAGCCCGTCTCAGCCGTTTTTGCTTGCCCGTGATTTCTGCCATTTCTGTATTACCTGGGGATTCGGATACCTCGATAATATCATACCCGTCGTGAGGGAAATGAGAGGAAGGAACGCAGCGTTCCTTAGGGCGCCGTCTGCTTACTTTTCGACGCGTTTGTATCGAAGAAAAACGGGTAATATTAAACAAGGCGACCGAGGTGTTTACACTATCAGAATGTTCGCCTCGTCTAGGGGACTCTGAATGCCTGACATTCAACAAAGATCGCCGTCCGACTTTGTGGATTTAGAACATATGCCAGAGCGTAGTGCAGCAGCGCACGCGCTTGATCGGCACGACACTCCCGTCAGACTCGCCTGCTTGCTCTTGTACGCCACCGGAATTTTTCTGGCACTGATAATACTTTGGGCGCTGCTCACAAAAGTACCTGAAATCGCTGTAGCGCCGGGACAAGTAATTCCGTCCGGAAATTTGAAACCAATACAGCCTGTTGCCGATGGAGCTGTGATGCAGGTCTTCGTCAAAGAGGGAGACCTTGTTGCAAGCGGCGATAAACTGGTATCACTCGACCGTGTGCCCTACCTTGCCGAGTTGGACAAAGCCAAGCATGACCTTGAGATTGCTCAGTTCGAGCTAACAGAGCACCAGAAAGCCACAGAGGCACTTGCCTCTATCATAAAAGACCCTGGTACTTTGCCTAATGTAAAAGTCGATATCAACAATGTCAGTCAGGCGATTAGTGAAGTCTATCAAACCCATTCAACATGGCTTGAGGCAGAAACAGACGCTGCTATTGCCAAGTCTGGCACTGCGACTGCTTCCAAACCTGCTGATCTTTTGCCGCACGATTCAGATATGTCGATGCTGTCAGCGCGCCTGACGAATGTCATGGCACAAAAAGAGTCATCAAAAAATACGCTTGCAAAACGAAAGCTAGAATTCGCAAATAAGAAGAAGGGATTGGCCGTTCAAGCTGCCTCTTTGTCTGAGCAATTACTTGTGTACAAAGAACAAAAGAAAACCAACGACAAGATGCTGCTGCAAACCAAAGAGCAAGCGAAAAGAATGAAAGAAGCAAGGGATGCAGGTGCACTTTCAATGCTTGATTATTTGAACGCCGAGAAGGCAGTCGAGTCGCAAGAGCTGGCTGTGCTGTCATGCTCTAATGACATAGTCAAAACAGAACATCTCCTGAGAGAGACAAAGTCCAATCAAGCTGAATTTGAAAGCAAAGCGACCGCTGATTTGAGTCAACTTGAATCAGAGGTAAATAAATTATCTGGAGAAATCGCTGAGGTGACGATGCGAATCAGAGAGCGTCAGCGAAATATGTCCCTATCAGGGTCATCTTATTATGCTGCGCTGGCTAAAGCCAAGGCATTAATGGCAAAAGAATCTGATGAAGTGTTGCATCAGGAGGCGCAAATCAAACAAGCCCAATCAGCATTGCAATTGGCACAATACAAATATGACCGCGCCGAAATGTGTGCGCCCGTTGCCGGGGTTGTAACTTCAATTAAGCATGGCAAAGGTGATGTCGTCAGTCAGAAGGAAGTTCTAATGACTGTGGTGCCTTCCGACTCTGAATTGATCATTGAGGCTAGATTGCCAAATGCAGACAGAGGATTTGTGAGCGTTGGACAAGATGTTAAACTGAAACTTTCTTCTTTCCCGTTTCAAGATTACGGTATCGTCAAAGGGAAGGTCAAAGACGTAGAGTTGGCACCACGCGAAAACGATAAGCTTAATGGATATTATCGCGTCAGCATCGTGCCAGAAAGAACCTATGTAAAAGCTCGCTCCAGGCGCATTCAATTTGAAGCTGGAATGGGAGTAACAGCAGAGATAATTACTCGTTATAGAACAATCATGAGTATTCTGCTTGAGCCAATCAAGAATCTGCAAGAAACAAGATGGAATTAAACTTTACGTTAAATGTCCTGCTTAAAGCACAAGCTGTAAAAACTTGTCTCCGAAGTCTTTCAACTTCACATCGCCAATGCCGTGAATTTGTCTCATTTCGCTTAGTGTGCGAGGACGAATGCGTGCCAATTCGCGTAATGTGGCGTCGCTGAAAATAACATATGGTGGCACACGGCGCTCTGTTGCAAGTTCTCGTCGCAAATTACGAAGCTCTTCGAAAATATCGCGGTTGACACCTTCCCAGGAAGTTTTGTCTGCCTTTGATGTTTTTGTTTTTTCGCCGCGTTTGCGTTGAACTGGCTGCGTCAAACGCACGCGTTGTTGGTCTTGCATAACTTCCAGCGAAGCCTTATTTAATTTCAAAACAGGAAAGCTCTGACCGCCCCAGCCTTGCACGCTGTCTTGATTTAGAAAACCTTGCTCTATCAGTTGGTAAATCCAATCGCGAAGTGCATGTTCGCCGTATTCTTTCATCAAGCCGTAAGTGCTAAGTTCGTGGTGTTTGTAGCGCTCGATGTTATCGCTTTTCTCGCCGCGCAAAACGGCAATGATGTGTCCTACACCAAAGCTGCCTTTGACTCTTGCTACGCAGGAAAGAATTTTCTTGGCAATGATGTCTGCATCTTCAACGATGATTGTTTCACCCAGACACATGTCACATGCGGTGCAATCTGTTGCGTTGTAATCTTGACCGAAGTAATTAACAAGTACTTTGTGTCTGCATAACACAGATCGGCAAAACCTGTTCATTTCTCGCAAATGCAAAATGCCAGATTCGATAACAGACGGGTCGGCGTCGCCTTCGCCGGCAGAACGTTCTAACAGTGATTTCCAGGTGAAAAAGTCGCTTCCCGAATGAAGCAAGACGCATTCTGCTTCTAGTCCATCGCGCCCGGCGCGCCCTGTTTCTTGCTGATAAGCTTCGATTGATTTTGGCATTGCGGTGTGAAGAACATATCGAACGTTAGACCGGTCGATACCCATGCCGAATGCAACGGTTGCTACCACCACATCGCAGCGTTCTTCTGCGAATGCCTCTTGTGTGGCTGAGCGTTGCAGCGGTGTCATACCGGCATGGTAACGCTCGACTTTCATGCCGACTTTTTTCAATTTTTCTGTGAGTTTGTCTACGTCTTTGCGACTGATGCAATAAATGATGCCGCCTTCGCCTTTGTGGCGATCGATGACTTCCATTATTTGTTTCATACTGTCTTGACGCGACATTACTCGATAAAGCAAATTAGGGCGGTCAAAATTGCCGACCAGAACTTCTGGGTTTTTCAAGCCCAGTTGCTCAATAATGTCTTGTCTTACCTGCTCGGTTGCTGTGGCTGTGTAAGCGTGAATTGAAGCTTTTGGAAACTCGTCTTTGAGAAGCGAAAGCAGTCTGTAATCTGGGCGAAAATCGTGTCCCCAGTGGCTGATGCAATGCGCCTCGTCAATTGCAAAAGTGCGAATGTCCAGTTCTTGCAGGTCATTTCTGAATGACTGCATTGCAAGTCGCTCGGGCGATATGAAAAGCAAATTGACTTTGCCGTTGAATAAGTCTTTGAGTTTGCTGGTTCTGTCTGATGCGCTTTGTGATGAGTCAAGTTGCACGGCGTTGACGCCTGATGCTTGCAAACCGTCTACTTGGTCTTTCATCAATGAAATTAGCGGCGACACAACGACTGTGGTTCCGCCCATTAAAATGGCTGGTGCCTGGTAGCAAAGTGACTTTCCGCCGCCGGTCGGCATGACAACCAGCGAGTCTCGACCTTGCAAAACTGCATTTATTGCAGGCAGTTGCAGCGGGCGCAGCTCGTGGATGCCCCAATACTTAACAAGTATATCTTTTAGCTCGCTGTCTGTGGCGACTTTGGATATCTGCATCGGGAAGCACCTCTCCGCCCCATCGTAGCACGAGCTCTGAGGCAAGATCTGAACCGCATTTCCATGAATTTAGCTTGCTATTTTGAAAATTAGTTGAATCGACGTGGCGCAACTAACCCGGAGGCAATTGGGGATATTTTTGACTCCACAAGTCGCAGCTCTGCGTATGCCTGGCGAGTTTTAAGTCTGAGGGGAAGGCAAGAGGCGTATAGGGGTATGTTGAATAAGTTGAAAATTGCCATTAGGATAAGGCTGCTGTATTCCGAAAGTTAGATGAATGGCCAAAATTCTTTTACTTGAAGACGACCTGCCCCTAGCAAATGTCATGCTTACCTGGCTGGAATCTCAAAATTACGTTGTAGACATGGTTCACAATGGCGAAGATGCTTTGCAGATTCTGTCCAGTTTTCAGTACGATGTTTTAGTTTTAGATTGGGATGTGCCTGGTATTTCTGGGCTTGGCGTTTGCAAGGCATTTCGGGCTAAGGGCGGCACCACGCCTATTCTCTTTCTCACCGGCAAGTCTGATGTGTCCAATAAGGTGGAAGGCTTAGAAACCGGCGCCGATGATTATTTGTGCAAGCCTTTTGAATACAGAGAATTGGGCGCGCGTCTCAAAAGTTTGCTGAGACGACCAGCTGCTTTGCTCGATTCTGTGCTGACTGTGCCTGGCTTGAGCCTTGATGTTAATTCGAAAACCGCACACGTTAACGGCAAAAGCGTGCTTCTGACGCCGCGGGAATTTGGCCTGCTTGAGTTTCTCATGCGGCACCCTGATAAGGCTTATGGTTCAAAGGCTCTTCTTGATGCTGTCTGGCCCCTCGAGTCTGCGTTGTCCGAAGATACGGTGAGGTCTTGCATGCGAACATTGCGCAAGAAAATTTCATCCGACGCGGGAGATTGCGCTATTCGCACCATTCAAAGCCAGGGCTATCTTGTTAGTTCAAAGCCGCAAAGCGATGATTAATCTGCGCTTTGGGTATTAAGATGGCAGAGTCATCCGGTCTGAAAGTCTGCGAAAAATGTAATGCCTGAAATCAAAAATGGCTCCATTCTGCTAGACCGCTATCTGGTCGATAAGCTCCTCGGGGTTGGGGGCAGCAGTGCTGTTTATCTTGTTTTCGACCAGATTTTAAATCGACAGGTTGCTATAAAATTTTTGCATCAGTGGTCTACGCATTCCGGCTCTCAGATTCCGCTTATGCGCTTTGAGCGCGAGGCGCAATCGCTTAGCCAGTTGCTTCACCCTAATATTATTCGCGTCTTTCGCTTTGGTGTGCTCGATAACAATGAGGCATTTCTTGTTATGGAATACACGCAAGGTGAAACGCTGCGTGCTTATTTAGAACGTAAGAAAGTGCTGAGCTGTAGCGAAGCGATGGGCATTGCCTTGCAGATTTGCGCCGCTCTTGAATATGCACACTCTGCGCAAATGGTACATCGTGACCTCAAGCCTGAAAATGTTATGGTCGTGGAGAGCGCATATGATACCACTATCAAAGTGCTTGATTTTGGGCTTTGCAAATTTGTTTCAGACGCAGAACAAGTCGCAGATTTGATTGTTGACTCTGAAGCAACAATGGGATTTACGCTTACAGAAACAGGATTACTCATTGGCACTGCCGCATATATGAGCCCTGAACAGGGCATGGGTGAACCTGCGGACTACAGGTCGGATATTTATTCATTCGGTTGCGTGTTATTTGAAATGATTACAGGTTCTCCACCATTTCCTGGTGACGCTCCGGGCGCGATATTGCTTAAACACATGAGTGAGCCGACACCGAAAATTTTGACTCTGGCACCCGATAGCGGCTTTCCACCGCTTTTGCAAGAAGTTATTCTTAAGTGCACTGCAAAAAATAAGAAAGACCGATATCAGAGCTTTGTTGATTTGTCTAAAGATTTGCTGGCAATCGACCAGATGAATTGCCCTGGAGTCTTTAAGCTTAAACCGGCAGCGCCTCTGGGTTTGAACAGGCGAATAATAATAGCAGCTGTGTCGGTTCTGCTTAGTGTTATAGCTGCCGCCGCGTTCTTTTTGTTTGCTACCGACGAAGGTAAATTGATCCAGGCAGGGCAAATACAAGAAAGTCAGAGTGCGGCAAGCGCAAGCAGAGCCCTTCTTGAAATGCACAGAAAATTTTTGAAAGAACACAAGGTTGAGCTGGCAAAAAAGCTTGTTGAGAATAGTTTGAATGCCAACATTTTTCATAACTGGCCTTCATCGGCGAAATCACATTTACTCTTGGGTTATGTTGAGTCATACAAAGATGCCGGTCTAAAAGACGAACAGTTTGAGAGCTCGGTTCACTTTTTGGAAAGCACTTTAGACTCAGTCAGGCACGAATTTTTGCGTGGTGATCCGCCTGCGGAAGAAGCCGCAGACCTCGGCAAGCTGACTCGAGAAATGTACGACCAAAAACTATCTAGAAAGCAATGGGCTCGAATAAGCAAAGTTTTTGATACCAGATCTGATGCGATGACCAAACATCACATTGTGCCAATCTTACTTTGGCCCGGCGTTCTCCGCTGTAAAGCTCAAGTCTCAGCTGGAGCCATCCAAACGCCTGATGCGCGCACTCTGCTGGCAGAAAATTATCTCTTTGCCACAAGGGTTGCTCACTCTGCTAAGGAAAAAGATTTGATGTTTGCCATGGCTAACAAAGGTATAGAGCTAACAAAAGCCCATGACTTGCCTTATGTCGAGCATTTTCTACACTCTGAGCTTTGTCACTATTATATTGAGACAAATCAGTTGGACAAGGCTCGATTTGAGCTTGCCGAGCTAGAACGTGCGTCGAAAGAGCTGGTTTTGTCAGGTGCCGAAACAGGCAATCGCAATGAGCTGAGGCAGAAATTGGGTGTGGGCAAGGTCGAGAAATTTAACGATGAAACACCCTGGGGACCAGGGCGCCACCCGGTTTTTAAGCGATTTATGGGCGATAAATAATAAAAGCCTGGCGTTCAAATGCGCGTGGCTATAGTACCTGCTAAAATTTAACTTCGATGCAGAACAAGTCAAAAACAAACAATATCCTTTTGCTGCTTGCCGTTGCCGGACTTCTATCTGGGCTTGCGGTATGTTTTCTTGGTCAGCATCTAAACGGCAAAATATATGAATATGGCACTGCGTCCAGCAGTCATTTTCAAGAAGCTTTTGGGCAAATCAGCTTTTCATTATTAGTAACCGGTGCTTTTATCGGCATTGGAAGTTTGCTGATGCTTATTCTTGTTTTGCAACTAAATCCAACATCTTCCGCTGACTCAAGCCAGGACATTGCGAAAGTGTTGCGAGACTGCGGCATAGAAAACGTAGACAGTAACCCGCTGCAAACACTCCAAACGACCTTAAGCCAGCTAAGGCTCGACTTAGTTGAAGGAAAAAAGCGTGAGCGCTCAATCATCGAAAAAGCAGTTGATGTTATTTGTGTTTTGGATATTCACTCTAGATTTCTCACGGTCAGCAAGGCTAGTCTAAACGCCTGGGGGTATAATCCCCAGGAATTGGAAAAGACTTCGTTGAAGGACATTTTAGTTGGCGACAATAGCAATTCTGTTTTGGATTCTATTTTGGGGTCTGCAAATAGCATTGACAAAATAATTTTTGAATGCAAATTACGCCGCAAAGATGGACGGCTTATTGATGTTGTGTGGACTGCGCATTGGTCTGCCTCCGATGGTGGCTTGTTTTGCATAGTGCACGATATTTCAGAACGCAAATATGCAGAGCGTTTATTAAAGAATAGCGAAAACAGGCTAAGGCGAACGCTTAAAGGTATGCCCGTTGGTGTCTTGCTTTTGGACAGCCAGGGAATTGTAGAATTTGCAAACTCAGAAGCATCACGCATGTTGCATTACGCCAGTAAGGAAATAGTGGGTGCGTCAATAGACACATTCATTAGTGCCGCAGATAAAGAAGAGCGCATTCAAAATGACCCCCAAGATGCTTCAAGCGAACAGCAATTGAAGCGCTTTATTTCAAATTGCATTCGTAAAGATGGCTCTAGTTTTCCAGTTGATGTGTCTGAGGGCATAATCGAGCTGGGCGAAGAACAGAAGACCATCGTAGTTTTCATCGACAAGACTGCTGAAAAGGAACTCGAGAGAGTCAAGCGCGAGTTTATGGCAATGGTGACACATGAAATCAGAACTCCTATCAGTTCTGTTTATGGAATTCTTGCATTGCTTGAAGTTGGCGCACTTGGTGAAATGACAGAACGCGGCAAAGACTTGACTCGCGGTGTGAAGGCTACCTGCAAGCGAGTTATAGGGCTCATAACCGATTTGTTGGATCTAGAAAAAATGCAGGCCGGCAAATTTGCCCTAGATTGTAAGCAAGTTTCAGTACGATATGCAATGGAAGCATCATATGACACCACTACCGCCCTGGCTGACGAGCGTAAAATCAGCATTGAATTGCCGCAATCAGAACTTTGTTGCTGGGCTGATGAAGACCGTCTTGTTCAAGTAATGGTAAATTTGATTTCTAATGCAATCAAGTATTCAAATGATGGTGACGTCATAAAATTGAATATTGAAGAGCTGGATGATCAATTCATAAAAATTTCGGTGAGCGACACCGGCAGAGGAATACCCGAAGAAAAGTTGGACAAAATATTTGATCAATTTGAACAAGTCGAAATAGAAGACGGAAAGAAAAAAGGCGGCACAGGACTTGGACTGGCAATTTGCAAGTCAATCGTCGAAGAGCACGGTGGTCAAATCGGCGTGACAAGCAAGGTAGGTCAGGGCACAACATTCTGGTTTAGCCTACCGAAGCAGGCAGAACATTAAGCGAACAGGTACCGCAAAATCAGAAAGAACAGGATTAATCAGCCTGGTCTTTCTGATTTTTGCGGTCATTATGTGCCAGAAGCTTTGCTTCTAGCGTGTGCGCCCGCTCGATTGTTTGCGGTTTGCCCACTCGTCCACAGGCGTTGTAGATTGGATTACATTGCCATCTTTTCCATGCAGAGAGAGAGAAACCATGCGATAGGACCCTTGCTCAGGACCAAAACAAACTTTAGTTTCGCCTTCAGAAGTCTTCACTCGAAGTGGCGAGCCAGCCTTTTCGAGAGCCTTATTAACTTCCTCAACGGTTGTCTTTGGGTTGGCTCCCATGGCAATCATGTTGGACAAAAGGCTGATATCGCCTTTTTCCGCTATTCGTTCAGCCGCTTTTTCTGCCAGATTGTTTACTTTCTCGTTAGGGTCTGGCTTTGAGTCTAAATCTTGCCTTTCAGTAGGAGCCGCTTGTCTTTCTGGGGCTCTTTGTCCTTGAAGTTGAGTTCCGTTTTTTTCTAGTCTTGGCGATGCCATATCTTGCAGCAATTCTTCGACAATCTTCATTCGCTCTTTATCACTTAGTCCGGGTTTCGTTTCCTGCTTGTCTTTGTCGGACTTGTCTTGCGGTGTTTTTTGAGCTTCGACGCTGCGTGGCAAAGAGCGGTCGAAACCGTTATTTTCAGTGCACTTTTCGCTTGCCTTAGGTGGAACAGCTGAGCGGTCGCGATTATGGTCTGGCTGTTTTGTTGCGAAGTCGTGGCAACGATCTTCCCGTCCAATTGAACCCAACAGCTCTAGAGCTCCTAAGTTAGGATTTGAAAACGAGGGCTTTTGCGACTGCGACAATTTCGAAAACGATTCAAAGTCTTTTGGTAACGGCATGAGAGAAGCTGTGACGCGGTCTTCATTGCTTTGAACTTTAACTTGGTCTAGTAATTGCTCTTGCATTTTCATTGCCTCACTGATTTGCCCGACAGCCCTTGTTTCAGGACTCAATCACTTTACGGTTGCAACTAGGGGAAATGTTGGGGAGCAAAGTAAAATCGCTATTCTGCTTTGGCAATTCGAAACCAGAATTCGCTACCGCCCTCGGGGTTAGCTTCAACCCCAATTTGTCCGCCATGGGCTTGCACAATGGTTTTACAAATAGCTAGACCCAGACCGCTGCCGAAGTCTTTTTCCAGCGCGCCAGGGCCCGCTTGTTCGAAGCGCTCAAAAATTCTCTCGCGATTGCATTCTTCAATGCCGATGCCATTATCGCGAATTCTAATTTCAACTTGTGCGCCTAAATCCTTGCAGCTTATGGAAACAGTAGAATCTTTGGCTGAAAACTTTACCGCATTGGCAATGAGATTGACCAAAACTTGCTCGAGGCGCCGGCGGTCTCCAAGCAGTTCAAAATCAGCGCTGTTTATCTCTAACGAAATATTCTTGCGATCTGCAAGCGGCTTTACTGATTGGCAGGATCTCTTTAGCAGGTTCTCCAGGCTGAGGTCTTCCAGTTCAAGGTGCAATTTACCGGAAGCCCCGCGTTCTAGATCTAATAGATCGTTGATCAATGAGAGAATTCGCTGCATATTGCTCTTAGCGTTGTTCAACTCTTCTTCCACGTCACTGTTTGCGTCTTTCGGAAGTTGCCTGCCGATTAAATCTAAAGACAATTCCACTGACATCAATGGTGTCTTCAAGTCGTGACTGGTCATAGCCAAAAATTCACGGCGCAGTAGCTCAGAACTTCGCAAAGCGTTAACCAAATCGTGAAATTGATGATCAAGGCTGGCAATTTCATCATTACCCTGTAGAAGTGGATTTAAGGGCTGATTTTCCCTTATTCTGCGGGTGTTATCGGAGATGACGCGCAATCTCTGGGCGATGCTCGCGGCAAAAAATACTGATAGGGCAATTGCAATAGTCACGTCGGCGATAACACTTAAATAAAGAATGCCGGCAATAATTTTTCTTGAATTGTTTTCTTTGACTAAAACCTTTGCGCCATACTTCACTTCTTTAGAAGAGGACGATTCAAGCTCTTTCGAAAGAGATTCGAGAAATGGGCTGATTTCGGTAAAAACTTCAGTGTTAGCGTTGCTCGATTCCACCATCTTTTGCACGGCTCGTTCCATCAGTGCGATGCCTTTGTTGCTAACATTCACCATGGTTCCGTAATCTTTTGACGAAGCACTATCCATCGATAATCGCTTTAGAGAATCAAGCTCTTCCAGAATCAACGATTTTTTCTCTGTCCATTTGTCTAAAATTGCTTTGTCTCTAAGCAGTGAATAGGCGAAGAGTAGTTCTCCGGCATTCCAGATGTCTTTTACTATTGTGTTCATCCTCACGGAGAAGAGTCTGGCATGTGCTTCCTTCATCGCTTCGCGTTCTGCTTGGGCGTAAAGTAGACCCAGTGAAAGTGTGAAAAGCAATTGAAAAGCAAGCGGGATGCTTACTACAAGAATTCCCTTCTGCCGCACTGTTAGCGAGTTTGACCATTGCTGGATGCTGTTCAGAAACTTCATTCTTGTCTCCAATCAATCGTACTTGTTCAAATTAGTGGGCGAGGACATGCTTGATTGCAATGTGCTTTCAAGCTGATGACATAAGCTTGCTTTTTCATCTTGCGTGCCAGGCGCGCAGTCAATCATTTCTCGAAATGCGCTTATCATCACATCAGCAATTTGAGGAGTAATTCTTTTGGAAACTTCAGACCATGACACTTCTTTCAAAAGAGTGCTAGCTGCTGCAAATGATTCTGGCGGAGATGTCAATTTGCAATACGCGCAAAATGCTTCTTTCATGCGAACAAGACTCGCCAGATCTGTCTGGGAAGCATATAGGCAGCGTAGATTGAAAGTCCGAAGCGTTTGCAAATAAGCTTCTTTTGCTTGCTCTTTCTGGTTTAAGCGTTCAAAACAAATTGCTTTTTGAAGTTCTATGCGTACAGATTCACTTGCTAAAAGTCTTTTGTCGCAATCTGCAGAGCCGTTCTTTAGCAATGGCTGAATGATTGCAGATGCAGCGTTAAGCGAGTTCATAGCTTCATTGTATTTCTTCAAGTGGCAGTCGAGCAGGCCCAAATCGGCAAGGGTAAAAGCTGTTCTGGGGTTGCTTTGTCCCAATGCCTCTGCTTCTTTAAGTGCAATTCTATAAAGCGGTTCTGCTGAATTGTAATGGCGCTGCCGCTCATTCATTACAGCCATAAGTTGGCATTCTTGCCAAACGCGCTGATGTCTTTCGGCGCTGTCGAGTATTGCGAATTTTAGAAGCAACAACAGTGCCAGTCCGGCAGCGCAAAATATAATTTCTAATTTTGCCAATGTTGTCAACCTGTCGTCAGCAGAACAATTGTTATACTCTACCCTAGTCTATGAAGGGGTGTATGGCTTGCCCAGAATTCTAATAGTTGAAGACGATCGCGAACTTTGCCGACAACTGCAAAAGCTCCTTGAGGCTGAAACATACATTGTAGACACCGCAAACGACGGCATTGGCGGCTTGGCAATGCTCGAACAATATAAATACGATGCCGTTGTAATGGATTGGAACATGCCACTGATGGAAGGACCGGAAGTGGTGAGAAGTTTTCGGGCGCAAGGTGGCAGCACGCCAATTATTATGCTTACCGGTCAGGGTGACATCAATAATAAGGAAGAGTGCTTCGAGGCTGGAGTTGATGACTACCTGACTAAGCCGTTTAATTCTCGGGAATTGTATGTGAGGTTAAAGGCACTTTTACGCAGAGCGCCAGTTTTGACTACGAATCGCCTGACTGTAGGTGATTTGTCAATTGATATAGACGCGCACTCAGCCGAGTTTGCGGGCGCGGACTTAAAACTTCAACGACTTGAGTTTTTGCTGCTAGAATTTTTGATGCGCAACGTGGGCAAAGTTTTTACTGTAGAAACCATACTTGAACGAGTTTGGCCCGCCGACTCAGAGGCTTCTATTGAGACTGTCCGAGGGTATATAAAAACCCTCAAGAAAAAAATGCTGGCAATATCGGAAAAACCAGCAATTAGAAATCTGCATGGATTGGGTTATAAGCTTGACCTTATGGATTAATCAATCAAAGCGCCGCATTTACCGTCAGTTTTGCCGAGAAAATTTAGTACACGTTTTGGTGTAGTTTGCACGCAATTTGCACGCTCTAAATTCTATTATCTATCCATCGTAACTGTGGCAGGTTGGGAAGGAATTGTTCGATGGTAAATAGCTGTTCTCAAAATAGTTCAACGCTAGAGTTAAATAGCAAAGCAAACAGTCCTCATTCTCTCTTGTATTTGAAATGTGTTTCGATCGGGCGCACCTGGATTGATAACATCAAAATTAATGAAAACGGCAACTGGTGTCCACCAGAATGCGATTGTGAGTTTAATCAACTCTGGTCTAATCTGGCTGTAGAGCGAGTAATTAGTGCTGAACTGTCAGCGCCTACGCCATTATTGCTTTCGCGCCCCGTGTTTACTCATATGTCCAGGCACGCAATATCGGCACCAGCTGAAATGACGCATCAGTCATCTTCAAGTGCTAATGATGGTTCTTCTTTGATGCATTCAGCTCTTCCTTCTCGTGCTCAGATGCCAGATGCACAACCAGAAATGTTGAAAGTCTTTTGGGCGCATTGATTGCTGGTAAAAACGAAAAGCGCAACCTTGCATGCAGGGTTGCGCTTTAGTTTTGATAGCAGAGCTAAATCAGGCTGCGCTTTTCTTCTTTGCAGATGCCAATCTTGCTGCTTCGAGGTCTTGAGGCTCTTCTTTTGGTGTGAGCTCATCAACTTCAGTTGCCGATGGAGTAACGCCGACGTTGCTCCATGCCTTTTGAAGCTTGGCTACGTCCTTTTCAAATCCCAGAGATTTTGCAGCTTCTATTGTTTGATAGGCAAATTGTGCAAAGCTAGGGTCTGAGCCTGCTGCCGCGCGGGCTGCATACCAGATTTTTGCAGGTTCTTCCCAGGCATATCCGCCGACTGCAACTGCAAATTCAGCAAAGGCGCGGTTTGGAATGCCCGAGTTGATGTGGACACCACCGTGGTCTCTTGTTGTTTGCACGTAGTCTTTCATGTTTGCCGGCTGTGGGTCTTTGCCGAGTTTTGGATCGTCAAAGGCTTCTCCGGGATGCAACATGTCGCGAAGTCCTTTACCATTGATGTTAGACTTCCAGATGCCTTCGCCGATTATCCAGTGTGCATCACGCGCTTTTGTGTGGTGCGACCATTGTTGCACCAGTGTGCCAAACACGTCTGATAGGCTCTCGTTGAGTGCGCCGGCTTGACCCTGATAACCAATGTTTGATTCGTACTGCGAAATGCCGTGGGTAATTTCATGCCCTGTCACGTCTTCCAAGATGAATGTGCGGAATGGACTGTCTGCGTTTGGCTTACCGTAGGTCATTTCTACGCCGTCCCAATATGCATTTTGGAAATTTTGACCATAGTTGACCCGAGAAACAAATTTCATTCCGTTATCATCGATTGAATTTCGACCGAAAACTTCTTTGTAGAATTCTCTTACGTTGCCTGTGTAGTCATAGACGTTATCTACTTCTTTGTTGCCTGTTGGTGCCTCGCCTTCAAAGCGCGCTTTCTCTCCGGTTTCACCACGCGCCAATTTCTCGCCTTGCGCGTCGTAAACTTCTCTAACTCCGTGTTCGTCGATGCTAGCGCGCGGGCGCACAACCGGCTGCTTATTCAGTTTTTCCATTTCTTCCATGGTGTGTGAATAACTAGTGTTTGCCGGATTTCTTTTTTGCAGTTCCTTCAATATGTAATCAGGAATGATTCCTTCTATTTCATCGTGAAATTTTCTGCTTGTTTCGTCTTTTGAGCCTAATTTCAAATCTGGCAAATCTTTCGAAACACCTTTATCTCCTTCCATAAGAAACGTCCTCCAAGTGACAGCCGTGCGCCTTAATCCTCTCTAAGCAGCGGACCCCCCGGTTCAACCTGCTTGGATTTTGTATGTATGCCGGCTTTGCCAAAACTGGATTTTCGTTTGTGGGAAAAACACTTAGTACCTTGGCTTGCAAAAACGCCAAATGGAGATATTCCTGTGACTGGTGAGGCTTGCTCTGCTTGTGATTGGAGTCTTGTCGCTGTGTCGGACAAAACTGCTTGTTAATCAGTTCTAAGCTTTAGGGGCTGCACCATCTCTGGTTGCAAAGAGGGTTGCTGGTTTTTGCACTAGAGTTTTTTATGCATTTTTATGCACGCCATTTGCTTTCCAGATCGAAGCGTGTGACTGCCTTTACCGTCATCGATGTAGCCGTTTGCTATGTAAAACGCTTCGGCGCTTAAAGATGAATGCAACCAGAGTTGCTCCACGCCACGTTCTCTAGCAGTTGCTTCAAGCTTTGCCAACAGCGCTTTCCCCACGCCTTTGCGCCCCGCCGTTGGTGAAACATATACCGCACGCAATTCATTATTGCCTGCAACTATTTCACCAAAACCAACGAGCTCTCCATCTATTTCAGCGACAAACAAATCCGCGTTTTCTGGGTTTTCTGCGATGCGCTTTTCACTCTCTTTAGCTCTTTCTGGATTTGTACTTGACCAGTCAGCAAGCACGTCTTCGTCATAATATTATGATGCTGTCATATGCACAGCATCATAATGAATTTTGATAATTGACTCTGCGTCAGTCGATTTTGCTAGGCGCACTGTGATTTGCACCTTTTCGAAACTCATTCAGTTTACCTTTCCAAACATGATTATGCCCTTTAATTCCATTTCCAAGTCCTTCCTTCCAAAGGTAAGCTTGTTTTTGTAGTTTCAGTATAATGAATTGAATTAGATCTTTATGTGGGGAAGTTTCTTTGCACTGGCAAAAGTCAAAATTGTTTTTCAGCGCCGGTTTTAAACGAAGCATTCGAAAACTGCTGTTGCCAAACCAGCATTTGATGCGTTTGTCTTTGGCGTTGATTACTTCTGTTAGTTTGATTTCTATTTTTCCACCAATGAGTTTTTCTACAATAATTGCCTACCCGAAAAACATCGCTGAGATGACCGAATCAAGCGATGTTGTGGTGAAGGCAAAAGTAATATCGACAGAGCCGGTAAAATCCAAAACTGAATTGGACAATGATTGGTGGGTAGTAAATTCTGCCAGGCTCAAGGTCATATCTGTGCTCAAGGCAACAAACGGGCTTCAAGCCGGTAAAGAGGTTACCTTCTTATATCGAAGTGACGTGGCACCGAAAAACACACCGAAGATGTGGATAAATGTTGGCGCCGGCAACTTTGCCCATTTCAATTTACGCCCAGGTGCAACGTACATTTTGTTTGCCAAAATAGGCAAGGACTCTAACTTGCGCCAGCTAAGTACAAACTACACCATGCGAGAATGGGATGGATTCTTCCGCTCAGCTGACGATGCTGCGTTGGGCAAAAATGTGAAGGCTGCAGACGCGATTTGGTCTGATCTTACGACATTGTTGAAATCTAGTAAGAGCGATGCTACCTATGCCAGAAACATGATGTTAGAGCTTTCGAGTGGGCAAGACTCCAGTACGGTAGGTACAGAAGATTTTGCCAGAGCAAAAGTTTTGAAATCCATTTTTGCTTCGTCAGGCTCAAGCAAGTTTGATGATAAAGACCTTAAGGAGTTATTGGAACTTGTCGGCAGCGCGAGCCCATTTGCAAACGAAGACTACATAATGCGCTATTTTTGGTCTAAAGCCAAAAATCCTCAAGAAATGTGGTCTTCCTGGGAAAAGAAAAGCAACACCTTGGATGAGAATTCACTGAATTTTTTGATTGAAACCGCAAATGGAAATGCAAGCGCCGAGTTAAGAGCACTTGCAGTTGGGTCTATGGGGCAATGCCAAAATCGACCAGATTTAGCAAAGCGTATTAAGGGTCAAGTTCCACTGTGGTTGGCTTCACCGGTGCCTGAAATAAAGGCGAGTGCGGTGTTCTTAGCTACCGATTATCCCGATTGTTTGAGTCGCGAACAACTGCTTAAGCTCTTAGATGATCCATCTGAAAAAGTGCGTGCAAATGCAGCTCTTGCTATTGGTATTTTGCAAAATGAGTCTTTAATGTCCAAATTAGAATCAATGCTGCATGATAAATCGTCGCTCGTTCAAGGTGCAGCCGCGTTGAGCCTTTTGTGCCTGCCTGCAGACCGTGCAAAAACAATTCTCAAGGCACATTTTTCAGATCCTGAATTCGGGCTCGCATTTGTAGCACGTGTGGCTTCGATAGATCCTGCCGCGCATAGAGATCTTTTGCTTAAAACGATTAACGCTAACAAGCCTGCTCAGGGCGCCAGTGGCAAATGCCTTTTCTTTCACAACGGACTTGCCACTGATTCTTTTGGGCTTTGTGTCAGCATGATGTTTAAATACCTGGAGGATCTTTCTGGAATTGAGTTGAGAAAGAAAGACAAAGAAGTTTATCTCGATTGCGCCGAAAAGGCAGCGATAGAGCTCAAGCGCCCAAACGATATATACACAACTCTTCTAACTCATGGTTTGCCAGAACGCGCCGAGGCATTCAAGAAAAAATTTATTGCTGCTCATGGCGAGATTTATGCAGCCAATTTCAAAAGCGTCGACAACAATTTCAAGGTGGGCTATCCGCCGAAGAAATGAGGCTGCTAATAACTTTGAAAAAGGAATTTTCCTGCTGTGCCATCTGGCGAAATGAAAACATAACCGACGCCGCAATCACCAAAGTTGAGATAGAACGGAATTTTTGCCGAGTCTAATTGCATCAACAAATGACCGCTGGAGGGCATCGCATCTTCCTGCAAAAATGCAGGTGTGCCGCCAAACTTATTACCTTCAACGTCTCTGGAATAAGATTCGAAAGTGCGATCATCCATAGCGCTGCGGTGTACTTCATCGATAAAATCAGGGTCGTTTCTTTTGAAAACGTCAACCAGAAATTCGCATGGACGTGGGTGCAAAAATTCATCACCAGGCACTTCGATATATTCATAAAGTGTAGGTCCGATGCTTGCTGGCTGTGTCTGTACCCGAGGCGGTCTGCCCGGTTGAATTATGACTGCATTTTCGCCAAGGTCAGGGTCCCAAGCGGGCACCACTTGTTTTTCAAGATCGGTCATGAAAACGTAAGCCATTTTGCCTGTGACATTCCCGAACAATTCTGGATATAGAAATATCTGGCATATGAATTTCATTTGTTCGCCTGTTGAGGCGCTCAATGGCCATTGCGGCTGCTGCATCCACACCGGTTGCCCGCCAAACTTCGTCACTGGCTCCCTGCAGGGGCCAGGCGAAGGTCTGAATGAAATTGAATAAGCACGCTTCATATTCGAGGGGCTGTTGACATCGCGCGAGTCTGTAGATTGAAAGTTTACAACCTACGAAGACAAATTAAACACAATGTCGAATTTCTGCGTTTTCTAAATAAGTGCCGTTATGATTGTCATGACAGTAGGTGAGTAGATGAGTCGCGACCTTCTATACGAAAAACTAATAAGACCAATCTTGTTTTCGCTTGACCCCGAAAACGTGCATTATTTTGCTCAATCGGTGCTTGGGGCCGGCGCTTTCGTCTTGCCTGCGCTCGGCTCTTTGTATACGAAAGATGACTTGAGGTGCGATCTTTTCGGTGAGCCCATTTCAAATCCTATCGGTTTGGCTGCCGGATTCGACAAAAATGCCCTCTTGCTGCCGCATCTTGGCCAGCTTGGCTTTGGCTTTGCAGAAATAGGTTCGGTTTGCGCCAGACCGCACGGAGGCAACACTCGTCCGCGCGTTTTTCGCTTGCCTGAAGATAACGCTTTGATAAATCGTTTAGGACTCAATGGCTTTGGCGCTGATTTTGTCGCCAGCAGGCTAAGTCGAATGAATGATTATCCACTTCCGATTGGAGTCAATATTGCCAAGACCAACGACGCGCGATTGCAGGGTGCCGATGCAGTCGCCGATATGGTTTTCAGTTTTGATCGAATAAAAGACTTGCCTCTGCGTTATGTCACCATAAACACAAGTTGCCCAAACACCGATGAAGGTTGCTTGAAAGAAAGCAAAATTTTGGAACAAGTGCTTGATGAAATCAACGCAGTAAACAACAAAGCGCTTCCTCTGCTTTTGAAATTGTCTCCCGATAGCAGTGACGCTTTTATTGAAGAGCTTGTGAAAATATCAATTAGCCGAAAATTGAGCGGCTTTGTCTGTGGCAACACTTCACTGAGTAGAGCTGGCTTGACCACAGGGAAAGAGCGATTGGATCAGATCGGCAATGGCGGACTCAGCGGCAAACCATTAAAGCGACTGAACTTGGAATTGACTCGCAAGGTTGCTCGTCTCAAAGATCCTTCCCAAATTATTATTGGCGTTGGTGGCGTGCAGACAGGCCATGATGCTTACGATTATTTGGTTGCTGGCGCCCACTGCGTACAGATCTATACCGGTTTTGTTTACCGCGGTCCATTTGCGGTAAAGCAAATATGCGAAGAGCTGTCGGCTATATTCAAGAGTAAGGGAATTAGTTTGCAGCAGTTGCAGGCCAATTTTGTAAGTACTGTATAAAGCTGTTTAGCGAATGGTGATTTTGTCGAGCTCGATTTCGTAATCGCCTTTGGGGATGTACAAGGCAATCGTGCGGACGTCTTGAGCTAGCGCCCAGTCGGGGTAACGACCGAGTTCTATTTCGATCTTGCTTGTGTTTGCATCGAAGCGAATTTCATGGAATGTGCTGTTCTTGTTTGCTGAATTCGTTTCTGTGCTTGAGCTGCTTTCTGCTTTGGAATTGCTGTCACTCTCTTCTGCTGCAAGCCAGAGTAAGGCTAGAGGCGGTGCTTTGCCTGAAATGACTTTTGCTTTTATTTCTGCCTGGCGTTCTTTCAATGGAGAAATTTTTTCCTTTTGAAAAATCAAAATTGCTCCGGCATTTATTGGCTTTATTCTTATTCCAGAATCCTCGATTTTAAGAAGAGCCGCGTTATTGCCGCCTGCGCTGGGCTCCTCGGCCTGTGATTGCTTTGCCGTCTCTGTGGGGCTGCTATTGGTGATTTCTTTTGCGTCGCTGATTAATGCCGAGTTGTATGCGCTTTCTTTATCTTTGCTGATTTCGATATATTTCCATTTTTCTTGTTTGGGATCGAAATTCCAAATGGGATTTTCTACTTCAGCGGGGTGCCAGTTGCTGATTTTGCCCGAGTCTGAAAGACCAGCTGCCGGCTCCCAGCGTAGCGCCTGAAGTTGGGGATTTGCTTCCAATTCTTTCTGCAATGCTGCTGCATAATCATAATTTTGGCTGAGCGGTGGTGGCTCTAGTGCAGATATACGGCTTGAGTAATCAGACTTTGTTAGCGGTGGCTTGAGCATAAGCTTGAGATAATTCTGGCAGGCTAACATGCCTGCACCAGAGTAGTCGCTGGGCAAATTTAGCAGCATGAATTTCGAATTTGAATCTGCCTTCTCTAAGCGATTTAAGACTTGCTCTTTGAAGCTTTTGAGCGAGCGCGCGGCACCTGTCCATGATTGCAAATCGAAATTCAGCCAGTAAGACCAGATAGAAACAATAACTAGCAGTGCTATAGAGCCGATGCAAGAAATTGCTTTAACTGCTTTTGAGTTTAGAGCATCAATTGCAGGCAGAGCCAGAAATGCCAATAGCAAAGTCATCGGTGCTGAGCTCAAAAAGAATAGTCGGCTACCAACCAGATTGGGGCTAATAAACCAAATTTGGAATGTGGGCAAAAGTGCGACAATCATCCAGAAAAGCAAAAATGCCAATATGCGAAAGTTTGCCGAGCGCATTATTATCCTGACCACTCCGCATCCGAGAATGGCTGCGTATGCGGCACTTAGCGCAAAATTCAGATTCTTCTCCAAATTCCATCCGTCCATTCCGACGCGACTCAAAAGGTCTCTATTGGCGGGGAAAATAATTCTCTGTATTGTTTTTGTATCCAGGAAATTTTTCAGTGAGGAAAGTGAGCTTGAACCATAGCCGCCAACCATCGAGTGCAAAAACAGATATCTTGCTGCGGCGAAAACGCCGAGCAAAACCCAGTATTTAGCTACGTCAAATAGCCTGGTGCGTGTGGCGTTTGGCTTATCTGCGTCTTTAATGCGTTCATCCCAAAGTGGGTAGAGCAATAATTCTGCGGCGCTAATAACCAGGGGCAATGTAACTGCCATTTCTTTGCTTGCCAGAGCGGCTGCAAATGATAGAAGTGAAAAATTGAAATAACTGCGCTCTCTCAGTAGCCGAAAGCGCAAATAACAAAACACGCTAGTTAGATAGAAGAAGGTGCAGAGTAAATCGACTCTGCCGATTATCCAGGCGCTCGCCTCAAGGTGCAAAGGATATATCGCAAACATCAACGCCGCCCAGATGGCTGCGCTTGCGCCGAGGCGATTACCTTTTAAGCCACTTAGCTCAAGCCCTGTCAGCCCCACTGTCAATGAGCAACCCCAGAGCAAGATTATGTTGCTCAGATGATAGCCCCAGGCATTACCGGCATAGAGAATGTGGTCGATGAGCAGGCTCAACGACACCAGCGGCCTGTAGCTTTTCATAACGGGCGAGCCCGCCCAGTTGCTGTAGAAATTCTCGAGAAATTTGCCCCAGTCTCCATGCACCGCTCGATGAACGTAATCGAGGTGGAGTAAGTCGTCTAGCAGAAATCCTACCTGAAATGACGGCCACATCGAGACCAGGCAGACCGCCAGCAGCGCAAAGCTGCAAATCAGCATCTGAATTCTGGGCGAGAAAATGTCGATGTATGCAGGCTTTAGGGTGAGCTCGCTGACTGCTCTGTCTTTTGGGACTTCAACTTCGTTCAAGGTTTTGAAACACCTTACTGACATCGCATCAATTATATATGGTTTGAAACTCCCTTCCCTGAACATTCCTTAGTGCCGTGAAGCTGGCCAGGCTTAGCTTACAGGTCATGGCTGCCCGCTGTACCTGGCTTGTGGCGCTTTTCATGAGCTTTGTCGGAGATTGGCTGAGAAATTTTTGCCTGGGCGATGAAATCTTGGCAACTCTGGGTATAAAAGGCTCGTTCCTTATTGGCAGGGCTGCATCATGAGTAGAAATGAAAGACGCCGAGGCATGGCGCTCGACGAAGCCTATTTTTACTGCAGGAGACTCGAACTTAAGCTAGAGCGACCTGCTCTGTTTAAGGTTTGCAATGCTATTCGGACGGTTGACCTGGCGTTGTCACCTGACGGAAGTGACACCGAGTCATCTATTGTGTCTGCCCATATATCTGCTGAAGCATGGTCGAGAATACGCGATCAATTATTCAAAATACTTTTGACAAATTTTTCTGGCTATTTCCTGGTTTACGAAGAGGGCAAAACTGAATCTCTGGAAGAAGGGGCGCAATGGCCGGAAAAAGGCTTTATTGAATTCTATCCCGAGAAAATTCTTCGTCGCTTTGAGACCTATACATCAGATTTCAGTCGTATAGATGCACAAACCCTAAACGTTTTGCGCTGGAGCTTTTCGCAAGACAAACGCAACATTACTCCAAGTCTATTCAATGGTGAAACAGAGCTTGAGCCCGAGGCAGGGCGCGATGAGGCGCTAGCTTTTCTAGACCGCATGTACGAAATTTGCGAGGAAGAGGCCGAAGAGGGCAAAAAGAAGGCGCACCGTAAATGGTGGCAATTGTATTGGGAAGCTAACGGCTGTCCCGATCGCCGTCTGAGAAACGAGTTGCAGAAAAAAATGGCTTCACTTCAATCTGTTTGGGGACGCCCGGCTCAACTGGTTTAGTTTATTGAGATAGCTTTCTTGTAGGCTGATTCAAGCTGGGCTGCCCGCTTTCTTTGTTCTGCCAGTCCGGGAGTTTGAGGCGGCAATTTCTCCAGAGTTGAATATATAGTGGGCAGCATTTCACCGCAGTTTTGCAGCATTGCATCAAGCATAGCCTGGCAAACATCTAACATTAGCGCAGCTAGTTCTGCTTCGTCGGGGCTGCCCTTTGCTGGTTCTTTTGCAATCAGTTTCCAAAATATCATTGTTCGCTCTGCAATAAAATTTTGGTTGTAGACAGCGGAAATCCTTTCCTTTATGTTGCTTAACGCAGCATCTTTTTGTTGATCGCTGTGCACTGCTTTAACAATCAATTTGTATTTCTTAAACTCTTCTCGTGCAGATTTGAAATCACGGGTAATTAAGCAATATCGGCATCTGGACAAGCGCAAGCCTGCTTGAAACTTCGAGGGACGAGTCTGGAGTATGCAGGCCTCAGCAAGGTATTGATGGGCTAGAGCAAGATTTCCCATATCCATGTAAATCTCAGCTTTCCTTTGATTTATGTCAGCCGTGCAAAGTTTTTTCCAGTCATCTGGAAGATCGCTTTGAGGGGTAAATGATTGTCCTTTATCTAAAGACTTCTGGGCCTCTTCGAATAAGGAGAGCTTTCGCTGAAGGTCGCTAAAGGAAATGTATTTATCTCTCAGTTTGTGCGCTAGTTTTCCGCTGTCGACCGAGTGCTTCTTTTCTTCGAAATCCTTCTCTAGCGATTTAAGCTCTTTAGACATCTGCAAGTAATGTGAATTTACTTCTGTGGCGAGCAGCTCGTCAGACTTCAGGTTGCTTTTGTTGCCTTTAATGCCGTTTGCAAGGGCTGTTAATGCCAGAATTATAATAGTTGAACCAATTGCTAGTTTTGCTAAGGCAGAATTTGCCCTTGCAGCCTTTTTATTTTGGACAAATAGTTTGTCAGTGTCGATTGGGTCTTTGAAAACAGCCTTGAGCTGTGCTAGTAACTCTCCTGCACTTTGTGGTCTCTCTTTGGGATCTTTCGCCAAACAATTATCAATTATCTTGCCCAGCCGTTTTGATGCTGCCGTATCTGCTATTAGTTCAAGGCGGGCATGCTCGACATTAGATTGTTTGTACATCACGTCGAGAGCGCTGTCGCCCTGAATAGGAGTGTTGCCGATTAGTGCCTCATACATTACGCATGCAATCGAATAAATGTCTGAGCTAAAATCAGTCTTCTGTCCCTTGCATTGTTCGGGGCTCATGTACGCAGGGCTGCCCAATAACTGCCCTGTTTTTGTTAGCGCAGTTGATTGTGCCGAATCGCTTTCTTCTTGCCGAGCAATGCCAAAATCAATAAGAATTGGGCAAAAAGTTTCTCGATTGCATAGAAAAATGTTGCTTGGCTTTATGTCTCTATGCATAATTCCTTTGCTGTGAGCATAAGAAAGTGCTGACAAAATCGGAAAAAATATCGATTGAAAGCGACTGGAGCTGAGTCTCTTTCCTGCGCCAATTTCGTCTGACAACACATGGCCCAGCAAATATTCCATTACAAGAAACATTTTGTCTTCGTCGTTGACTCCCCAACCAAGCAGCTTAACAATGTTGGGATGGTCGAGAGAAGCCAGCATTTTAGCTTCACGTATAAATCGTTCTTGAGCGTTCTGCATGTTGCTTGCATCAACTACTTTGATGGCAACTTCGCGCCCGAGCTGCTTGTCGTGGGCAAGATAAACAACCCCCATTCCTCCTTGACCGAGCACAGAGCGGCTTTCATAGCGACCAGGAAATAAAGCCGCCAGGGCAGAAAGCTCTTGCTTTTCGATTTGCAATGAGTCTTCTTCTTCTCCTGGCATTTGTAAGCGTTCCTGTGAGAGCGTTTGACGAGAATTCTTTAGGGCGCGAATGTTGTTTTATTTTTCTTGCTTAATTGATTTTGCCATCATCGAATATTTGTTTGCTTCAATTTCGTTTTTCATCGCCTTCTCCAGAAAGGAGAGAGTTTCGTATGTGTCTTTTGCCGCTTTAGGATACTCCTTAGAGTTCTTTGGTAATTTGTTTAGATTCAATATAAGTCCCTGGCTAAACTTTTTTGCGTACACCGGGCGCCTACCCACGACATATCGAAGAGTTCTATTTGCGAGCCGAATCATGGTTGCTGTGTCTTGATCGTTGTTTCCCTTGCTGTCCAACATCATAACGAATAAACCACTCGCTGCGCCTATTTTGGAATCGAGTTTGGAATTGTTGCTTATTTCGACAAAATCTTTGCGCAAATATTCTCCTATACCCTGATCGCCATTGAGCCAGATGTTTTCAGCCTTTATGTAGTCGGCTTCTGCTTTAGCAAATTCATGTGCGTAAACGTGTACGTGTGCGAACGTTATCCAGGCATTCGCGTCTTCGTAAGTGTTTAGCATGTTATCGCGTTTGATTGCAGCTTGAGCTAGCTGGACAAAATGTATCGCCTCCTGGCACTTCTTAGCATTCAAACAATTGTTTGCCAGTATTTCGTAGATTTCAGGCAAAATCGTGTCTGGTGCTTCTGTTTCTTTTGCATATTTAACCAGTTTATTTGCGACCTCAGAATCTTTGTCAAAATCACCTGCATCTAATAAGCACGTATGCAGTGATTTTCCACATTTGACAAGCTTTGCTGCACAAGAGGTTTTTTCGTCTCTAGTTTTTGCAGCTTTCATTTGCCGTTCGAGTTCTTGAAACTGGGTGCTCAATCGCGGGACATCTTTTTTACCTAAATCATCTGAGTAATTGGATCTTTTCCGCTTTATTTTGTTTGCTGTTTCAATTCTTTTACTTTCCTGGATGAGTGTAAGTTCTTTTTGTTTGTTTCTGAAGTCCAATATTTGTATTACAACGAAGCCTAATGCAAGTGTTGTTGATAGCAAAGCTAAAATAACAATCTTCGAGCTTTTCTTTTTCGTCTTTTCTGTGACGCCGAATAGCTTTAAGGAGTCATCGCGCTTGCTGCCTATTGTTCTAAGGGTTTGTAAAACCTCGTGCGCACTTTTAGGTCTCGCTTCAGGTTTTTTTGCTAAGCAATCATCGACTAGTTTTCCCAACAGCTTAGATTCTTTCATTGAAGCAATTTGCTCAAGGTGTTCCCAATCAGAATTTACGTGTTTGTAGGCTAGCTCCATCGCGCTGTTGCCATCAAATGGTGGCTTGCCTGTGAGTGCCTCGTACATCATGCAGCCCAGCGAGTAAATGTCTGAGCGCTGGTCTAACTGTTGCCCGATACATTGCTCGGGGCTCATGTACAAAGGTGTGCCCAGCGGAGTATTAGTCTTTGTTAGATTGTCTGCTGCCGAATTCGCTTCATAGTTTTTTGCCAAACCAAAGTCGATTATTTTGGCAATGAAACCTGTCTCGGTATCTGCTTTGCAGATTATGATATTGCCTGGTTTTAGATCTCTGTGAATCAATTTCTTTTCGTGCGCATCTTGAAGCCCAGTCACAACTTGAATGAAAACTTCGAAAAAACGTGCAGAGGGCAGGCGTCCTTCTTCTTTTAATTCAGCTGCAAGTGTTTTTCCATCGATAAACTCCATAACTTCGTACAGTGCACCCTGCTCGCTTTCGCCATATGCGAGCAGCTTGACGATGTTTGGATGATTTAGAGTTGCAAGAGTTTTTGCTTCTTGAATAAAGCGTTTCCTGGCACTGTCGTTTTGCGTTTCTTCAAGGAAAAGGACTTTGATGGCAACATCTCTGTCCAAATGCAAATCACGCGCTCGAAATACTACTCCCATGCCTCCAGTACCGAGTATGCTGCGAAATTCATACCTGGAAGGCAATCCTGAAAAGAGCTTTTGCAAATCTGCTGTGGCGATTTGTTTGGAGTCTGCCTCTTCAGTCATCTTTATGTTCTTCTGATAATTGGGAGCTTGGCCACTACCTTAGTACTTATTCCCCTGTCTGCTAAGGGTAAGCACACCTGCACCTGCCAATTAGTCGGCTTTAGTCAATTTGAAGATTAATGGGATCGGAGCAAAAGCCAATGATCTTCCCGTTTTCGTCAAGGGCAAATGCTCTAAGCTCATAGTAAGCTGCTTGAGGAAAATCCTTTTTAGTAAATTCAAAATCTGCTTGATTGCCTGGCTTCTCGAATTTCTTCAGAGTCTCTTTTGAAAAATTCTTTTCTCTAAAGGTTCCCGCATAATGCTCATACCAACAACTAGGGCGAGACAGTTCTACCGCTATTTTTTTACAGTTGGGGATTTTGCTGGCATCGCAATGCAATGAAAAACTATCGCCCGCCATTCTGTCAATGCCATCAAGTCCCTCGGCAAGCTGCCCTTTAGAAGCTGTAAAAACCGGCATTATGTCTTGCGCAGATATGATTTTTATTCTTACCTGTTCTTTGTTTGTTTGGATTGAACTTCCGGCAAATTCTTTTGGTATTTTGACCTGCACGTGCGTTATCCGCCCGCTTTCTATCCACGATTTGTGCTCTGACACAGGGAAATAGTACTCATGAATTTTTCCATCGCTTTGAGCATTTAGGGTAATGCTATGCGCAAAGCTTAGGTCTGGGAAATTGCTAGAAGACCAGTAGAGCGTGATGGGTACTTCCTTTTGCTTGTCTGCACTTAACCCTAGCGAACAAACTATAAAGTCGGCAGAGCTAGCGTCAATGTCTAAGCCCGGGTATGTGAAAGTTTTTCCGCTCTCGTTTTCTTCTTCTAGAAGTTTGTTGCTTGGCTCAGCGCTCAAGTCATACAGGTGCTTTTCTGGCTTCAGCGTAACAAGTCTCTTGCTGTTCATATCCCAAAAGCAAACAAGGTCGGCGGGATTTGACTTAATCATTTCGCGCAGACGACTAATATTTATTAGCTCGGCATCGCCATATGTCGGCGGCTCAAAGCTTGCCACCCGGCTGGCAATGGGAGGCTTAGACAGCGGTTCTGAAAGCAGAACACTAAGCATGGCTCCGTTGTATATCATGTGCGCGCCTTCCAATCGTTGTGGCACGTTTAACAAAATGATCTTGTTTTTCGAATTTAGTTTGCTGCAAGCGTCGGCAAGAGCTGCTCGAAACTCTCTCACCTGGCTGCCTGCATGAGCCCATGCGTTGTTGTTTTTTATAGTAATGCTGCAAAAAACAAACACAAAAAGTGCAATTAAAACTATTGATAGACGTTCCATCCACAGGCTGATTGATTTCAGTCTGGCATTTTTCTGCTCTGCCCAAAGTGGTGACAGAAGTACTGCAAGCAGTAAGCAAAATGGCGCGCTAGCAAAATAAGCAAAGCGGCTGCACATGAGGCTGTCTGTGATGTTAAAGACCTGATAGGTGGGTACAAGTGAAAGCAAAATCCAGACCAGGCAGAACCCTGCAAGTTTTAGTTGTTGGCCCGCTATTCTAAATAAGACTAGTGATAATGACAGAAAAAAAGCTGTAATCTTGTACAAGTTGAGCAAGTGTTTTCTTAGCTTGTCGAAAGGGGCAATTACTTCGTTGTTGAAGGGAAATATCATCTTAATTGCACTTTTGAATCTTTCTAAAGCTGAGCCTGAAAGACCTTCGCCGATAGACCCGCTATAACCTCCGGCCACTGTTCCCAGTGCAAGAGTCCTGACGCACATATATCCCAAAAAGATGATCCAATAGGGAAGCGATGCTTTTACGCATGATGCAATTTTTGCTTTTACAGCGCTTTCTTTTGACAGAAAAAGGCTGCTCAGCACTATTAATGGTGGCAAGGTAACAGCCATCTCTTTGGATATAAGGCTGATTATGAAGCAGAACAGGCTTGCAATGAAGAGTTTGCGCTTTTTGCTTTCTTCATAGCAAAGGTGCAAATAAAACGCTGCCAGGAAAAAACTAAGACAAACGCTGTCGACTCTACCGATTATCCAACTCACAACTTCTGTGTGAAAAGGGCAGGCTGCAAAAAATATTCCTGCTGTAAGAGCGCATATAAACCGCTGCTTTGCCGCAAAATCAGGCATCAATTTGATTGAGATGAGATAAAGAAACAAGCTGCTTACTATTTGAAAAATTGTGTTGCTTATATGAAAAGCAAGGGCGCTGCCGCCGCCGAGCATGTAGTCCCATGCCAGAGTCAGTGAGATGAAAGGTCTGTAAAACTGCGTTCCCCAGGCGTGCATCCAGTTGCCGGTGAAGTTTTCCAGTAGTTTGAGCTGATGGCCGTTGAATACGTCTGCCAAATAAGCAACGTGAACGAAATCGTCTGCCAGGAAGTAGCCGTTTAGTGTTCGCCAGTAACAGAGCAGGTTAACGATTATTATGGCCGCAAACGCAAGAAGCTGAATCGGCGCTCCGAATGGCTTGCGCACAAGGCTTTCTGGCTGATTTGCATCTTCTGTCAAAGAATGTCTACCTTTACGAGGAGACTCCAAATTGGACTCCGTCACCTTCCCGATTTTGCTCTTAAACCAAGGTAAATTGATAAATTGGAAGAATCAGTAGTAAGATGACAATAGGGAATGCTTGAATTCTTAGCCAAAGTTCATGCGCTGGACAATCGTTCAAGTTTCCAAATTATAGTCTTTCGCCCGACGGGCAAGATAAGGGCGATCTTATTCAGTAGATTTAAATGGGCGCTGAAAATGCCGGAAAAAGAAAATCCAAAAATCTATGCAGCAGAAGACCCCTTCGAAGAGAACGAAGGCTCAGACTTAGTTGGCGACGAGCTGCGCCAGGAAGCTGGAACAAATGATTCCACCACCAATTTTTTCCATTTCCCTGAGGGTTTTCTCTGGGGCGTGGCCACATCACATTTTCAAGTTGAAGGGCACCCTGACGAAATTGAAAATCGCATGTCCGACTGGGCTAAATGGACGGAGGAAGAGGGGCGCATTCTCGATAGGTCTAGCGCTGACAAGGCATGTGAATTTTTCTCGCGATACGAATCTGATATTGAGCTTTGCGAGCAACTAAACTTAAACAGTTTCAGGTTGAGCTTGAATTGGCCTGCCATGTGCCCCGGACCAAATCATGAATATAAGTCTGATGATGAGACTTTGCTTGTATACAAAGAGATGCTCAAGCTTCTCAAAGCAAAAGGCTTTAAGACCTTTGTGACCCTCTTTCATTTTTGCCTTCCAAGTTGGTTGGCAGAGATAGGTGGCTGGAATAACGAGCTTACAATTACCGAATTCGAGAGATTCGCACGTTTTGTGGCAGCCGAGCTAGGTGAAGACGTCGATTTCTGGCTTACCATCAACGAGCCGCTAGCCTATGTTTATCAGGGTTATATTGCTGGACTCTGGCCTCCAGGATATTTGCATGATTATTTCAAAGGCTTTGAGTGTGTTCGCAATTTATTGCGTGGACATGCGCTGGGATATAAGGCTATCCATGAGATTCTTCCAAATGCTCGTGTTGGTATCACACATCACTGGATGAGTTTTTCAGCACGCAACAAATTCAATCCGTTAGATCATTTAGTGCGTTATATGCGCGATTCTGTGTTCAATCATTGCTTTATGAATGCCATGCACACAGGGCGTTTGCAGTTTCCCTTCCCCAGCCAGCTAGACCCGCGCCTGCGCAATCTAAATGGTGAAATTGAGGGACTTGCCGGCACAATGGACTACATTGGCATCAATTATTACACCAGGCAGTTCTGCGAATTTGACATGAAATGGCCGCCCGATCTCTTTGGCAAGAAATCAGAAGTCACAGAGAATGAAACATCAGGATTAGGATGGGAAGTCTATCCGCAAGGGCTCTATAATCTTCTGGTGCATGAGCTAAAACCATACCGTTTCGATCAAAACGGCAAATTGCGCGACATTTATATTACCGAAAACGGCCATGCAAACATGTTTGAAGCCGAGCTAGCAGAAGGCGATTGGTCGCTAGAAGACAGCG
Source organism: uncultured Candidatus Obscuribacterales bacterium (assembly GCA_964546815.1). Lineage (GTDB taxonomy): Bacteria > Cyanobacteriota > Vampirovibrionia > Obscuribacterales > Obscuribacteraceae > JAIEPM01. The sequence continues at coordinate 141,471 of CAZJLR010000007.1, forward strand.
GCAGAGTCCGCTATCTGGTATCGCATTTGATGTCGCTATACAGAGCTATAACTGATGGCGCTAATGTTAAAGGTTATTTGCACTGGTCATTGCTCGACAATTTTGAGTGGGCTGAGGGGCTTCGAGCGCGTTTTGGTCTTGTGCGAGTGACTTATCCGACGTTAAAGCGCACTTTCCGTAAGAGCGCGCATATCTATAAGAAGATTGCTCAGCTCAATGCGCTTGCGTCATCAACTGTCAGGATAAAGCCCTAAGAGCGAGTTTTTTGAATAGTTTTGCTTGCCAAGCGAGCAGGGGCTTAGGGCGCAAGCATGGAATTGATATAAAATAGGGCTTGTGATCCTATCTGGTGTTCTCATGCCAAAATCCGGCTTTTTGCTCACGCTTCGTTTGTTTTGCCTGAGCACGTTGCTAGCTCTATCATGCGTTTCATATACAAACGGAAAAGTTTCAATTAATCCGGTTCAAGCTGTTTTGGCTGCCGATGATGCAATTCCGGTTTATGTGCACGCCTCCATGCTGGCTGATTGCAAAGCTGTTACGCCAGGCAAAAAATTCAGGCTTGGTATTTTGCTAAAAATGGAACCAGGTTGGCACACTTATTACCGCGAGGCCGGCGAAGCCGGGCAAGGGTCGAAGGTGGAATGGGAGTTGCCGCCGGGATTTAAGGCGTCCGAACTCATGTGGGAACGGCCGCACAAAATGGTTGACTCCGGCATTACAACCTACGGTTACAACGACCATACTATGATGTCGTCGGTAATCGAAGTTCCTGCAGGGCTTAAAGCCGGCTCGCCTCTCAAATTTTCAGCCAAAGTAAAATGGTTGTCTTGCAAAGATGCCTGTGTGCCCGGTAAAGCAGATGTAACTTTGACTTTGCCTGTTGCAGCAGATGGCGCGGCTGCAGCGCCAGATCATCTTGATGAATTTAAGAAAGTAAATTTCAATGGACCGTCATCCGAAATAACTGAGGACGGAGGTTCGGCAGAGTCCACCGTAAAAAAATCTCAAGGCTCCAGTAATGTTCTGGATGCCAAATTCAAAGTCACGGGTGCTGGACAACCACTAGAGGGCGGTATCTGGGCATACCTCGGATTCGCATTCATAGGCGGCTTTATTCTCAATTTTATGCCATGCGTTTTGCCTGTGATTTCAATCAAGGTTTTTAGCTTGATTCAGCAGGCAGGCGAAGACCCCAAACGAGTGCTTCAGCATGGTGTCACTTTTGCGACGGGCATCATTTTGTCATTCCTGGCTCTGGGCGCGCTTGTTATTGCAATTCAAAGCGCCGGGCAGAAAATTGGTTGGGGCTTTCAATTTCAATATCCTGTTTTTATTTTGTGCATGTCGGCTGTCGTGACTCTATTTGCACTGTCAATGTTCGGCGTTTTCTATTTCAGTTTGACCGCAGGTCAAAAGCAAATTGACGAGCTGGCAAGTTCTGAAGGACTCACAGGGACGTTCTTCAAAGGTGTTCTGGCAACAGTTTTGTCTACGCCTTGTACTGCACCATTTCTCGGCACTGCACTCGGATTTGCATTCGTTCAACCGTGGTGGGAGATTTTATCTATATTTCTAGTCATTGCACTGGGCATGAGTTCTCCATATCTGGTGCTTGCGGTTCGTCCTGATTTCATGAAATTTCTTCCCAAGCCAGGCGACTGGATGGAAAAATTCAAAGAGTCGATGGGCTTTCTTCTGCTTGCAACTGTTGTCTGGCTGATTTCTGTGCTCAGCGGATTGGTAGATCCTGACGCGGTTATAGCTGCGATTTCATTTCTGGTTTGTATTTCTGTTGCGGCGTGGATGGTTGGTGGTTTCATCAATTTGAGTTCTTCAGGACAGCGCCAATTGGTTGTTTGGGGGCTTTCTCTGGGAGTCGTGGCTGCGGGGTATTTCTTCTTCCTGCAACCTTTTCCTGAGCTTCTCGGCACCAAAGCGACTATCGGTCTTTCGCAAACACGAAATGCTGCAGATGGAATTCAGTGGCAAGATTTCAGTTTGCAAAAGCTCGATACTGAGCTGAAAGCGAACAAAACTGTTTTCATTGATTTCACTGCAAAATGGTGCTTAACATGCAAAGTAAACGAAGGCACTATCATCAACACTCCACCTGTAATTGAAAAATTCAAAGCATTGAATGTGGTGCCTTTGAAGGCTGATTGGACAGCTCAAGATGCAGATATCAGCGATTTGTTGAAAAAATTTGGTCGTTCGGGCGTTCCTGTTTATGTGATCTTCCCCGCTGGGCACCCTGACGAGCCGATGGTTTTGCCCGAGGCACTAACTCAGCCTATTGTTCTTGAAAGTCTAGATAAAGCAGGACCAAGCAAATAAAAGTCTGAACCTTATTATGGAGAATTGATATGACATCGCCGGCCGGAAATGTAGTTGTGCTTGAAGTTGGACAGAAGGCGCCAGAATTTACCGCAGATCTTCATCCTTCCGGCAAGGTTAAGCTGGCTGATTTCCGCGGCAAGAAAAATGTGATTTTGGCATTTTATCCAAAAGACAGCACGCCTGGCTGCACAAAAGAGATGTGCGCTTTTAGTGAAGACCTTTCAAAATTTGAAACGGCTGAAACTGCCGTATTTGGAGTCTCTTGCGACAACATGGCCAGTCACGAAAAATTTGCTCAAAAGCACAATCTAAGCGTTCCTCTGATTTCGGATTCTGAAGGGCATGTGGGGCAGCTTTATGGTTCTCTCAAAGAAGGGCAACGCATGGCAAACCGCAAACTGTTTATCATCGACAAGGCCGGAACGATCAGGCATATTCTTGATGGTATGCCGAAAAATGATGAATTGCTCGAATTCATCAATAAAATGAGCTAAGAGTTTAGTGGGATCTGCTAGCAATTAGCTTTGCACGCATTTCACACGTTAGTTTTGTTAAATTCATTTTCGTTGGGACTGCTAACAACTTATCGGGGTTGATAGCGAATTAGACCAGCTTACTAGAGTCCTCTGGGACTTGAGCAATAGCAAAAATGACCGGGCTGATTGCCTGGTCGATAAATTCCGCTTGCGTAATTGAGGCTTTGGAATGAATGTTCTGAGCCTGGCAGGCTCTGGCTGTGGTTGCTTGATTGCAAGTTTATAAATTTCGGGAGTTGCAAATGACAAAGTCTGTTGATTCCGTTGAAAGCAAAGTATCGGATAACAATGCCGGCAAAAGCCAGCCAGACCCATTTGAGGCAATCCTGAAAGAAACAGCTACTGCCGGACTGGGCCAATCGCAAGCTGTTGAAAGGGCTGTTTATAGCACACAGTTGCAGGCTGAGCGAAAATTGCCCGGACTATCATTAGATGGATTGCAGTCTGAAAAATCAGGTCTCGGAAGCGGCCCCGTGCCGCTTGAACGGGCAAATCCAACTGATGTTAAACACTATTTGGAAGGAGGAAAAGGAGACAAAGGCTTACCGCCAATTGCTAAAGACTTCATGCAGGTTGGCAGAAATGAGCTAAAAGAAAAAGAAGCAAATGATGCACGTAAGCCACAGGTGCATGTGTCGCAGAAGGCTGGCGATAGCGCTTTTCCGCTTGGTTCTGAGAAGAACCCTTACCTTACTATCCAATCGGCTCTCGACCGTGCTCCTGAGGGCAGCGTGATTAACGTTCACGCTGGTCCAAAACCATACAACGAACATCTTTCAATCACACGCTCTGACCTGGTGCTCAGCACCGACCCTAAGAATCCTGCTGTTATTGACTTGGAAAACAAAGGTCAAGCTGGTCACAAGGCTGCCATCGAAGTTAAAAGCGGTGTGCATGATGTCGATATCAAAAATTTTGAAATTCGCAATTTTTCAGGCGATTCCAGTGCCATTAGAGTTGAAGGAGAAAATATCAGCAAAATAAATATAGTCGGCAACAATATACACTCAGCCAAAGGTGCCGAAGCTATCGGCATTTACGGCAAAGGCGCTGATGAGAAATCAAAGCTGAGTCAAATCAATATACTTTCAAATGATGTTCATGACCTCAAGCTAAAAGAGTTGGAAGCAATTCCGGTAAACGGCAATGTTGACGGCTTTAGAGTTGTCGGCAATTCAGGACGCAATCTCGACAATATTTTTATTGACGCAATCGGAGGTGAAGGAAGTTCGCGCGATAAATCGTTGGATCAAGCTCGCAATGGCACGATTGAATTCAACTATGCCAAAGATATTAGCTCGCGACACAACCCTTCTTATAACTCTTTTGCTGCAGCTGCTATCTATAGCGATGGCGCTAAAAACCTTTCTATACGCAATAACTTCATTTCAAATGCAGATTTTGGCATTGAAATCGGTAGCGAACACAAAGGTCTCTCTTCATCTAACGCCGAAGTCACTGGCAACATTGTTAAAGACAGTCATTATGTCTGGCTTGGACGTGGTGGCGATGAAGCTCGTCCCGGTGGCGCTCGTGATAGTTATGCCAAAAACAATATTCTTATCGGCAATGACAAAGATGAAAAACAAACTCACGTAGTTGATTTCCCTCTGGCAAACAATCATTCATTCAAGAGCTCTGATTTGACCTCGCTTTTGCCTGAGCCTATCGCCAGACTTCAGAATAAAGCTTCAAATAGAACAGAAAAATCTTCAACAGAAACAAGCGACCTTAAAGTCAATGTCGCTGCTCAAAGGACAGAGCCTCAAGTGAAAGCCCTGGAAGGGAGCGCTCCCAGCAAGGCTGTCGAAAATAATTTAGTTTCACCAGAAGATGCTATGAGAATTAAGTTTCTTCAGCCAAGACTTCCTCATGATGCAAAACCAATTGATTTCGTCAAAAGCTCAGTAGAAAAATGCGAACAAATTGCAAAAGACAGCCCTAAATTTGGCGCTGCTGATACCCCAGCTTTGATGGGTCCATCCACTATTACAGCCGACTTTATCGAAAAGGATTTGATAGCTGTTGGCTCACCCTATGCAAACAAAGGTATGGGAAAAGAGTTTATTGACGCAGCCAAACTAAGTGGCGTGAATGCTGCCTATATCTACGCTAAATTTGCATATGAATCGAGCTGGGGAAAAAATCCAAATCATTCAGAGCGAACCGCAAACAACCTGAAGCATTTTAATTTTGGCAATCAGAAAGACCATATTGCAATGGCTGCGCATGGCGGCGAAATCGACAAAAAATTTGATATCACTCGCCCTGATGGCAAAGCTGGAACTCGCGCCGACGGCGTGCTTGCACTGGCGTTGCATGTAAAAGAAATGTACGGCAAGTCTCGCGAAGAAGGCGGAGTTGATGTCAAAAGTCCTCGCGAACTCATTTGTCACTATGCACCAGATTCTGAAAACAACGGAAAAGCGTATACCAAATTTATGGTAGACAAAGTCAACATGTGGGACAAGGCGACCAGAGCCGAAAGAATGGCTAACGCCGAGCCTCAAAAGGTTGAGCCAGCAAAACAAGTTGTAGAACCAGTTAAGGTCGCAGAAAAAGAGAAGAGCAAAATTGTCGAGGCAGCGGCAATAGATAAAAGCAAAACTGTTGAAATCTCTGCTAATGACCGGGTGTTTAAATTGCCAGACTCTGTAAGTGCCAAGGCTCATACTGGCGAAGGGCAGGGCTATTATCAACCGATAAAAGCCTCTATTCAAGAGCTTCTTGGCAGAAAGATGAGTGAAGGTGAAACTCGAGCAGCCATCGCGGCTGCAAGGGCACTGCGGCATGAAAATGGTGCACCGATGAATCGTTTGAACAAAAACGATATGCTTTTGCCAACCAACAAAGAATCAGCTGAAATGTTTGTGCGAAACATTGGAAACGGCAAATTCGGCCATCAGGTAATGAGCAAAGAAAACATCGAGAAATTCAAGCTCGAAATTAACGAGAAGTTCTCACCAGTCGAAAGACCTCTACAGGCTGTAAAAGCTCCAGAGCCGGCGCAGAAAAACGTAGAGCCCAAGCGTGAGACAAAAGAACCTTTGCCTCAGATAAGTGTAGAACCGAGAAAAAGCACCGAGCGCCCTGCCGAAGAAGCACCCAAAAAGGTGGAACCGTTGACGCGCATTCAGGAAGAAGCAGCCAAAAAAACTGAGCCACTGAGCTCAGCCAAAGAAAAACTGTCCACACCACTTGCACCGCTTAGCGACCTGGAGCCTGATTCCAACGTAAAATTGCATGCTGGTGACTTGAGTTTGAATGCTCAGATTATTGCGATTGCCGGCGGTTCTGCGCTTGATGGAGCGCTTGTTTCATCCGCAACCAATGCGCAAAGAAGCAACAAGATTTCAGAGCCGGCTGGGTTGAACAAAGACTTGCCTGTCGCAGTTGTTCCGGGCATGAAAGCTGGTTCGCTTGGTTTGTTGACTCATGTTGATGACAAAGGGCAGGAGCATCTTGTTCCATTTGTTGCCGGCTCTTCTAGCGATGCTCAGTACGCAAAGAAGGCTGTTTTGCTGAACGATGTTGCTGCCAGAGAGCTGGGAATCAACGGCGCACAGCACGCAAAAAGCTCCAATCAAATCGAAATCATTATGCTCAAAGCAGATTCTGCGCAATTGCCTAAAGATCTTCAAACATTGAACAACACAGTTTCTGATCGACTCAAAGAAATCGCATCTAAGCCAGATGTTCTGGAGAAAGCTGAGAAAAATCTAGCTGGCAAAGAAATACCTGAGTCTGCCTACATACCCAAACCAGACGCTGAATTTGGTTATAGACGGACTGAAAGAACAGCCGAAGAGTTGTCTCGCATCGGAGAAAAGTTTCAAGCTGAGGCTGCAAAAAACCATGAGCTAGCCGAAGGTCTTAAACCAGGTTCAAAAGATGCGCCCGCTATTGTGCAAGCTGTGCTCAAAGAAGCCCAGGCGGAAAAGAGCAGGTTAGAGCGTGAGAAAACAGGCTATATGCAGTTGCATGCTCTTTTGAAAAGCGGCACAGATGCCAGCCAACTGTCTGACGAATTCATCAGTAAGCTGCCCCCTGTAATTGGACGCGACCTTGCTAAAGCAAAATACAATCGCGATGTGGCACAGAAAAATACAGACTCGGCTAAGAACCCTTTTCAGACTGGCTTTGGGCTGGATGTCGCCCAGAAAACAAAATTTGAAAACGCTGCGAAGCTAGCCATGAGTTATGTGAAAACTCAAGAAGAGCGCGCACTGAAAAATGCTGCACATCTTGTTTTATTGTCCAGTGACAAGAAAGTTTTGCAAGACCGCATCATTGCAGACGCCTCAGACCCTAAGCGTGCGCAAGAGTTATTACAGCACAGGTTTGCTATGAAAGCCGTCGCAGCTGAAATGCTGGCTGCAAATCCTGATTTGGCTGCTGGTGGTGGCAAATCTGGTGCCTTGCAGGGACTTCGAGTTGTAGTTAACGGCGGTCATGATCCATATCACGGTTCGCGAACACCTGGCTTTGGTGCCTACGAATGGTCGAAAAGCAAAGACAACCCCAAAGGAATGACCGAATACGACTTCAATAAAGAAAGCAGTGCTATTTTGGGATCTTTGATCGAATATTCAGGTGGTGTTCCGATATACGTGCATCAAGATGAGCTCTACAAATCAAATCCGCGCACTCAATCAATGGGCGCTCTGGCTGCGGCGATGGAGGCTCCCAAAGCTGACGTCATGATTTCAAATCATATGGATGACGACAATGGAATAAGACCTGGCACTTTAACCCTGGTCAATTCGCAAAGTCATCGTTTGGGTGCGCTTATCAATCAGGCAAAAGGTAGCATCGGTGTCGAGCCTACTAAGCCATTGAAAGAGCAAAGTCGTGGTGTGCAAAGTCATTTGCGTGGACTTGGTGTGCTAAACGAAATACTCACCACTGCTCCCCAAGACCGCGCCAAACTCATGAATCCTCGCGAGTTGGCTAAGTTACAGTTGGGATTGATCGTTGGCATGGATAGATATTTTCATCCACCAAGCAAATCTATGCTGAATGCTGAAATTGCCAGAGATAAACAAAACGGCGCAAGCTGGGAATCGTTCTGGTCAAACAAAGACTCGAAATCCGGCAGGGTTATTCAAAGCATTCCTTATCCGCGAATGGATAAGTAGAAATGAAAAGGGCAGCATTTTTATGCTGCCCTTCTCGATATTTAGATTGAACGATTTAGCCTCTGACTGTGGTTTCAATCGCTTGAAGCAATCCGTCAACTCTGTTTAGTCCTGCTTCGTCAATGAAGACAGCCAGGATGCCTACTGCAACTGTTGTGAGCACTGTGAGCTTATCGTTGTGTCCAACAAATACAGCTTGTTGCAATTTGCCCTTTTCCATCTTCTTGGTGGCTACGTCGAGGTGGCTGTGGATAGCCGTGCACATGGCGCCCATCATGTCTTTGTCGATGCCGCCTTGTAATGTTGAAGCGATTACCAAGCCGTCATGTCCTACGATCAAGCTGCCGATGACACCATCGTAAGTATCAATCTTGCTGAGCAATGTTTTGATGCCTTCGCCGCGAGCTGCGCTGATAACGCGGGCTGTGGTTAGACCAGAGCCGATTTTCTCGCGCTTTTCGCCTGCTTTGATGATGTTTTCTACTGCTTGCACGTCAATGAGCTGTCTACCGATAGCTTTCATTGCACCAGACTCGCCGCCGACATCCTGTTTGGATGCTTGCATTGAGAGTTTGCCGAACTCTTTGATTTTTTCTGGTGGTTTGCTGTCGGCTTTCTTCTTTTCTGGCTCAGGCTTAACTTCGGCAACCGGAGCTTCTGCTGCTGCTGGAGCTTCTGCTGCTGGAGCTGCTGCGGTGGCGGCTGCAGCTTCGGCTGCTGCCTTGTCTGCCGGGCTGAAATCCATCGATTTCTTTTCTGGTTCGCCGCCAAGTAAGTTGTCGAACAGTTCGCCAACTTCCGAGTCGCTTACATTCAATAGTCCGCCACTTGGTGCTGCCGGTTTGGCTGCTTTAGCTTCTTCTGCTGCTTTAGCTGCAGCGGCATCTGCTTCTTGCTTTTTCTTGTCGCCGGAGTCATCTGCAAGCAAGTTGTCGAAGAGGTCGCCAACTTCTGCATCTGAAACTTTCAAAAGTCCGCCGCTTTCAGCAGCTTTGGCTGCTTCTGCTGCTTTAGCTGCAGCAGCTTCTGCATCGGCTTTTTTCTTGTCGGCTGAGTCTTCGGCAAGCAAGTTGTCGAACAAATCAGTCATCTCGCCATCAGACACTTTGAGCAAACCTGCGTCTGCTGGAGCTGCCGCAGCGGCTGGCGCTGGGGCTGGAGCTGGCGGCGGTGGCGCTGCTGGTGCTGCTTCTGCTTTTGGAGCTTCGGGAGCAGCCAGTTGTGGTGGGGCTGAAAGGTCGCCCAGTCCACCTGCGCTCATTGGCAGGTCGCCTGAGATTGCATCAGAGCCGGCCATCGAATCAATAATGTGAGCCATCAGTCCGTCAATTTTGTCCAGGTCCCACTTGCCGAACACTGCAAGAATTGCTGAACCTGCGTCAACCATGATGTTGATGTTGTCGCCTGATTTCAGAACTACTTGTTGCAATTCGCCCATGTGCAGTTTGCCAGTGCCCAGGTTTGTGGTGCTGTGCATGGCAAGCGACAGAGGTCCAAATACATACTTGAGAGCAGCGAGCGATTCGGTGTTGCTGAGCAAGAGACCGTCTTTGCCCATCAAGAGAGCGCTTTCTACACCTTCGTATGAACCAATTTTGTCCATCAAGATTTGCAAGTTTGCGCCGCGGTCTACGGTGAGAACGCGCCATTTAGAACCAGCGTCTCGAACTTCTCCACCTTTGATGATTTTTTCAACAGCGGCGGTGTCAAGTAACATTTGACCGATTGTTTTGAGTGTACCTGCTGGTTGGTCTGGCTTGGCGCTGGCTGATGAAGCCAACTTTCCAAATTCTTTGACAGCGGCTTTAGCGCTTGTACCGGCGTCGCCCATTTTGGGTCCGAATGCCGGGTCGGCGGCTGGTGCCGGAGCTTCGACAGCAGCAGCTGCTGCTGCAGCGGCTTCGGCTGCTTTCTTTTCTTCTTCAGCTTTCTCAGCAGCGGCCTTTTCAGCAGCAGCTTTTTCAGCAGCGGCTTTCTCTTCTGCTTCTTTCTCGGCAGCAGCCTTATCTTCAGCTGCTTTAGCCTCTGCGGCTTGAGCTGCTTTTTCAGCTGGTGTGAATTCTTTTTGTGCTTCGCTGCCGACGAGGTTGCCGAAAATATCTTCGATATCACCGCTTACATCGCCGAACAATCTTCCTGCTGCAGCATCGCCTTCAGTCTTTTGAGCTACCGGTGCTGCTGGAGCTTGTTCAACTGCTGCTTCAGTTTTTGCTGGAGCAAGGTCGTCAAACAAATTGAGAACATCTTCTTTAGCAGATTCTGCTACTGGTTCTGGTTTTACGTCTGCAACAGGCTCTGGAGTTGGCTCTTCATAGCTTCTCTTGAGCTGTTCAGGTTCCATTTTTGGTTTGGCTGCACTAACTGCTGCCGCTTGTGTTTCTTCTGCAAACAGAGATTCGAGTGAAACATGTTCGGTTGTTGGTGCAATGTTCTGTTCGAGTTTGTCGAGGCGGTCTACGTCAAGCTGTCCAAGGATTTCTTGAGCATCTTGCTTCGGCGCTTCTTCAGGTCTGAAATCAATTTTTGGAGCTGGAGCTTCTCTGGTTGCTGAAGACTGCGAACCATATGCAGATTGCTCGGAAACTGTCGCATACAAGCCCATGATGCCGCCCATGCCAGTAACGTTGAAGGCGATGAGCTGAACCCAATTCAACTGAAGCGTCGCTTCAGGCATCCAGGTTGTAGTGCCTCCGACGAGGTTGCACAAAGCACCATCGATAAAGGCGATAAACAACATAAACCCGGCAATCTTAATTAGCTCGGCTGGTGATGCGTTTTCAAATAGCAACACGCTCAAAATAAGCGCGATGGCTATTTCGCCGGGAAAGAGTGCGAATGCGGGAATCTCGCCTTTGGTCTCATGAAAAACATTCGGCACGTACATTGACGCGGCGACCCCGACAGCCAGGATCAGCAGGAATGGGATAAGATTGCTGCGTCTTACTACTTTATACATTGAATTTGCTACCCTTCTGCGGGAAAAGTGAACTTAGGACCAATATACCCGGGTAAGACCGTTAATCGCCTCACCACATTAAATTTATTCGGTACGACTCTGACTGCTTTTCGGGTCGTTTTGCCGAATAATTTCCACTCGACAACTTGGCTTAAACGTCAGCCTGACGTAATTGCCTTAATTGATGCTGGTTCTTATTAAACCACTTTAGGGTCAAAAGAATGCTTCTTAAAAACTTGCTGCAAACCTAAATCCTGAAGCTCGCGTTCAATCGCTTGCTAAGTTCATCTCGAACTTTAGCAATGATTGCGTCAACCGCTTCAGCCTTAAGCGTTTCGCTGGCATGTTGGAATGTCAGCCTGTAAGAAAGACTCTTTTGCGTTTCTGATAAACGGAAAACGGATACCAGCTCCACCTTTTTAAGCATCTCGCCTGCGCCGGCTTTGATGCCGCTTTCAATTTGTTGATGGTTTACAGCATGGTCTATATCTACTGTGAGATCTCTTTGCATTGCCTGTGTGTTGTAGATTTCGGCAAAAGAGGCATTGACTCTTGCGTCTGCAAGAGCTGCCATCGAGAGTTCGAGCAGGGCTGCTCTGCCGCTCAGGCGATATGCGTTTGCAATCGCCGGATGAATTTCGCCGATATAGCCAAGCAAAAATTCGCCTTTTTTATTGCCGCTTTTTTTCTTTTTGTTGCCGTTATTATCTGACGAACCTTCCAGAATGCTTGTATCAACAACACAAGCGGCGGCGCGATGAGGATGAAGCCAGCCGGGTAGCTCGTCTGTATTTTGATACTTGACTGCTTCTGCAGGAATTTTGAGGCTCGTAAGTAAGTTTTCAAAGATTCCTTTTATAAGGTAATACGAGCGCCCATTGTCATCTTGTTTGTCGCTGTCGCGCCATTGCGAAATTTTTGACTCGCCGCAAACAACAGCAGAAACCATCATTTCTTCATGCGTGCCGGTTTGTTTGTGAGCCGGTGCTTGCTTGTTTATGCGACGTGGGTCTTTCCGATATATTTTTCCAAGTTCAAATAAACAAGGATTTGAGTTGCCTCTATCTTGATTGTAAGAAGCTGCTTTGATGAGACCTGGCAGCAAACTCTGGCGCAAAACCTGGTGCTCGGGCGAGAGCGGATTCATCACAGCTACTGCATTGCCGTTTGTTTGCTGGCAATCTTCGCACTGGCAATTTGCATTTTGAGCATTATGCTGGAACGACTTACGTCCGGCCAGTTCTTCATAACTTGTCAGGCTGCTTATCCATGCTTCGCTAATTCCTGCGGCTGATAAAGCAGAGCGAACTTTGCCCGGCAAAGGGTCCGGAGTTTGCGCCGCAATCGTGCTGGCCGGCATTGAAACAGGTAGGCGATCAAATCCATAAAGTCTGCAAACTTCTTCGATCAGATCTATTTCTCGGTACACGTCACGCTGGCGGAAACTTGGCACGAGTACAGTGAGAACGCCTGCGTTGTAGTCGTCGGCTGAAAGCTTACTCTTGAAACCCAGCGGTTCTAAGAGTTCGGCAGCTGCATCTGTAATCATGTCGATTTCACAAATGCGTTTCAATTCAGACATGCGCATTTTTACTTCTTTGGCTGGCACGTCGCCTGAGCCTGCTGTAGCCATTCTGCCTAATTTTGCGCCACAATGTTTTACCATTAAATAGCTGGCACGGTCTGATGCAGCGCGCACTTGCGCTGTGTCGACGCCTCTTTCAAAACGAAGCGAACTGTCGCTAGATAGTCCAAGTACGCGGCTTGAACGCCTTACTCTGCCGCTGGCAAATGAGGCAGCTTCAAGTGCAACAATCTCTGTTGCATCGCTTACTTCGCTCATCTTGCCGCCCATTACGCCGGCTACGCCGAGCACGGCAGCCTGGTCTGCGATTACCAGTGCATCAGGATTCAGCTGGCGTTCTTTCTGGTCGATAGTGGTAAGTTTTTCTTCTGCCCTGGCGCGCCTCGCCCATAGCTTATCTCCACTAATATGCTTCATGTCATAAGCGTGAAGTGGTTGTCCAAGTTCATGCAAAACATAGTTTGTGATATCAACCACGTTGTTGATTGATTTGACTCCGACTGCTTCAAGTCTGCGACTGATGAGCGCTGGCGAAGGGCCGATTTTTATGTCGCTGAGCGTGC
>CAZJLR010000008.1:0-152125 GCA_964546815.1 uncultured Candidatus Obscuribacterales bacterium
AGTCCATATTGTGCCGGATTCGCTAAACATTCGAGTTCGCCAGCAGTATCCATGGCGTCGCCCCTACAGGGCACGCCTTGGGCCGGACAAAGATGACTTGGTCGTTTCAGCGAAGGGATTGAACGCTCTATTTCTTTAGAGTTGAAAGAGCTTTGAAGTATGCGACGAACATTTTTATGCCGCCGGAGGCTTGTTGCCAGTCGAAGTTTTCGTTGATGGCGTGATAGCCGTGTTCTGGCAGTGATAGACCAAGGAACATTGAGTCTTTGCCGAGCACGTTTTTCATGCTGACGATGGCGCCGATTGATCCGCCTTCGCGGACGAAGGCTGGTTCGATGCCGAAGGCTTCTTTCATAGCGGTTGCGGCGGCTGCTGCTTCCGCGCTGTCTTTGTCGCCGACATAAGGGAATAAAGAGCCTTCTCTTACGATTTCTGCATCTGGCAATTCTTTCTTTACGAAGTCTTCGAACAGCTTGGCGATTTTTTCTGGGTTTTGGCTTGGAACAAGTCGCATGCTGATTTTTGCTTCGGCTGCATGTGGAACTATAGTTTTTACGCCCGGGCCGCTATAACCACCGGTGATACCGTGCACTTCAAATGTTGGCATAGCCCAAATGCGCTTTGCGCCTTCGAGAGCATCGTCTGTCCGCAATTTGAGCAGTTCGTGCGCTTTCTTGAAACCGTCTACTGTAAAGCCAGATTTGACGAAATCATTTCCTTCGGCTTCCGAAAAAGGATTTACGTCGTCGTAAAATCCTGGAATTTTTACTTCGCCAGTGCTTGCGTCATAGCATTTCGAAATTAGCTGTGCGAGCTCGCCGATAGGATTGCGGGCCAAGCCCCCAGTCAAGCCAGAGTGAACATCTTTAGTGCCAGTTTTCAATCGCACCAACATTCCTTGCAATCCGCGTAGACCATAGCCAATTGCTGGACGCTCTCTCGAAATCCAAACGGTATCTGATACTGCAATGAAATCTGTTCTTAGTTTTTCTTTGTTGTCTTTCAAAAATTGTTCAAAGCTTGGGCTGCCAATTTCTTCTTCCAATTCCCAAATGAATTTGATGTTTAGTGGCACGCCATTTTCTTTAGCGTATTTTGCAGCGTATAGAACTGTAAGTGCTGGGCCTTTGTCGTCTGTGCTGCCGCGACCCAAGTATTTGTCACCTTGAATTGCCATATCAAAGGGTGGCGACTTCCATTCGGATGGATCTGCCGGTTGAACGTCGATGTGATTGTAGATTGTAACTGTCGGGTGGTCTTTGCCGGAGACGAATTCACCGATGACTACAGGGTTGCCTTTGGTCTCGATAAGTTCGGCGCTGCCGCCCATTTCTTTGATTAGCTCAGCGGCGCGTTTGCCGCAGCGAATCATGTCTTCTTTGTGCGCTGGGTCTGCCGAAACGCTTGGTATGTCAACCAACTCTTTGAGATTGCTTTCGTACTGCTTTCTGCTCTCAAGAACGTAGGTGTTTAAGTCTGTACCTTTTACGTTTACCGTCATCGTTTTTTTCTCCGGCACTATGTCGTTTGCCCCCAGCAGAAGGCAGCTTTCCTATACAAGTTGACTATCTTCCATCTTAATAGTAGATATTTCAATGGTTGACAAGTCCGCTTGTAGTAAACTGTGCCTGACTGCTAAAGTCTTTTGGGATGAACGACACAAATTCAAGAAAATATTTGCTTTTGGAAGGGCTGAGTTCGAGCTTTGCGAACCCGGCTTTCTATAAAAGCGTCGTTAGAGATTGGCATGGTTTGGGGCTGCGTTACCTATTCATTTTGTCGGTTGTGTTCAGCACGGTGTTCGTAACCGCTGAATACGTTAAAGTAATGACGGTTCTCGCATCGCCCGAAACAGAAGCGATGTTTAAATCTATGCCTGTTCTGAAAGTAAGAAACGGAGTTTTTAGTACTGAAGACGGTAGTGTTCGTGAGTTCAAACTTGCAAGTTCAAATAATGTGCTAATTGTACTTGACCCAAAAGATACCATTCCAGCGGCAGATCCTTCCGCTCATGCTCCAGCTGCTCCTGCTTCAGTTGCTCCTAATTCAAGCGCCCCCGTCGTGTTGCAATCGAAAAGTTTTATTGTAAATCTCTCTGGGCGCAAACCGATGATCCTTCGCTATCCGCTGTTTTTCCGCGATAAGGAATTAACTGGCATTGGGCTGCTTGAGCAACTCAAAAGTCTTGCGAACGCTGTTTTGATACCACTGTTTTTGGTAGTTTACTGCTACAACTTTCTTTGGGTTTTGTCACGTTCACTTCTGGTTGCATTGTTTGCCAAACTATTCAAAACCTCGCATTCCTTCGCCACCTCAACGCGCCTGGTTGTTGTAGCATCGACGCCCTCGGTATTAGTAGCAGCGCTGGTGTTCTGGTTACAGATTCATCTAGGAAAATTCGAAAGTCCCTTGTTTGCAAGCATATTTTTTGTATACGTGCTGCTGGCGTTTCGCTGGTGTCGCAGCTAAGGCTTTTGAATCTTTGTGGGCTGCTCATCGAGTAAACCGAGAGCGGCGCGTTTTTTCTTGGAGACTCCTTGTAGAACCAGATTGTATGATTCTTTGAGGTATTTTTTTAGTAGCTCATCGTTGAGTCCAGGTTTGGCGTAATGTTGAATCCAGCTCATTCCGCGGGAGGCTAGATAAGGAGCTGGACGCAGTCCATCTTGTTCTTTGAGAACTTCGAATGCCCAGGGACTTACTTTGAAAGTGTATGCTTCTTCATCATCTGCCCACGTTCCGATTGCAAATACTTTGTCGGCAACCTTCCAAACCTGGCAGCCACCCCACTGTTCGACAAAAGTGGTGGCAGGCAGTGATTTGCAATAAGCGTTGAATTTTTTGAAATTCAAATTCAATCCCTCTCGCTTAACGTGATGCCCCGTTTTTTTACTTCGGCAAAAAAGGCATCTACCGGAATGCTTTGTTCGAGGTGCAGAGTGCCTTTTCCTTTGATTTGCTCGCTAGCAATCATTTGAGCCACGATCGAGACAGGGAATGCTGTGGTTCTGATTACGGCTGATAGGTTATTTTCTTCGTCCATATAATCGATGGCTTCTATTCTTCGCTTCTGGGCGACGCCATCCTTTGTGCCGGCTACGTCGACTCTAATTAGAACCACGTCTGGTTCGTCTTTTGGGAATCTTTGATCTAGTAGTTGTGTCAACAATGTTCGGGGTGCAATTGCGGAATGCAGAGATTCAAGTGGTGTTGATTCCATCAATCCCAGTTCTTTCAAGAGTTTCATTTTTTCGCAATGACCAGGATATCTCAGCGTTTTAAAGTCAATGTTTTTTGCCTTCGCGCCGAGACTTTCAGGTAGGGTAGATATGCCACCAGATGTGTGGAAAGCTTCTAGCTTGCCGAAAGGTGCTTGAAATTCTATTTCTTCCGCTTCGGTAAGAGAAGTGATTCTGATTAACTTTCCATCGCGAATAATGGTGGCATCTTCGGCGTATTCGTGTATCATTTCCTCGACTGGCAGCGATTGCGCATAATTGAATGGCGGTCGCGGCTCTAGTGGAAGTCCGCCTGCTCTGAGTTTGAGTTCGCTAATCGAATCGAGCCCCTCAGCGATTTTTGCTGCCATTATGGTGACAAGGCCCGGTGCCATACCACAAGATGGAATAACAACTAAGCCTTTTTCTACAGCTAATTCATGCAACAGAAATTGCTTGCGAACTACATCTTCGTTGCTTCCTACGTCGCAAAAGCTTGCGCCAGATTCGATGCTCGCTTTTGCCAGGCTGTAGTTATATCGGTTTGCGATGCAGCTAATTACGACGTCTGCACCAGAAAGAAGATAGCTTAATTCATCTAGATCTGTAAGGTCTGCCTTAATTACTGAAATACGCCCGTCCGGAAACTCTTGCACCATAGCATTTAGCCGATTGCGCGAAGAATCTACCAGAATTATCTGGGCTTCTGGGCAAAATTTGCAGAGATCAAAAATCACTGCGCGACCTAACTTGCCCGCACCCAGAACTAGAAATCGCATGCTTGTTCCTCTCTAATACGTAGAGCGACGTTTTCCGCCATCGACGTATATTGTTGAGCCTGTAATGTATGAGGCTTGCTCAGAACAGATGAATGCTACGACCGCACCGTACTCATTTGGCTGTCCCATGCGTCCCATAGGGATGCTTTTGTTGACTCCTTCGATATGTTCTTCTCTTGATTGCCCGGATTTTGCAATTCGTGCCTGCATGAGTTCTTCAATGCGCCCTGTTTGAATCATTCCAGGCGCTACACAGTTTACTGTGACGCCAAATTTTGCTACTTCATCCGATAGCGTTTTGCTAAGCGAAGTGGAGGCGGATCTCAATGCGTTTGATACTGCAAGCATTGTGATTGGCTCTACAACGCTGAGTGATGTGACAGTTACGATGCGCCCCCATTTGCGTTCTTTCATTCCCCCTAAGAACGCAGCATTCAAATCGACAACCGGCATGAACAATCTATCAAACCCGTCTTGCCATGCTTCGTGACTGGTGTCTTCTACTGAACTGGCTTTTGGACCGCCCACGTTGTGGATTAAAATGTCTAATTGCCCCATGGTGGCATGGACTTCTTCAACCAATACTTTGCGATCGTTAGCCGACATTAAGTCGCAAACAGCATAGTGCACATAAATGCCAGTCTTAGCTGTGATTGCGTCGGCTGCTAATTTCAAAGACGCTTCGTCTCGACCTATTATGAAAAGGTCGCAACCTTCATTTGCAAGAGCCTCCGCGCTTGCAAAGCCGAGTCCTTTCGAGCCGCCGCAAACAAGTGCTTTCTTCCCTTTTAATCCAAGGTCCATATTTTATCTCCAGCGCTTTATGCTTTGTATTTGTAGCAAACAGTTTTTAGTTCTGAGAAAAACTCAAGTGCATATCGCCCGCCTTCGCGTCCTATGCCGCTGGCCTTTTGTCCGCCAAATGGTGTGCGCAAGTCGCGTGCAAACCAGCAGTTAATCCACACTATGCCGGTTTTTATGTCGCGAGACATACGATGCAATCTGTTGGCGTCATTGCTCCAGACGCTGCATGAAAGTCCGTATGCTGTTGAATTTACCATTTCAACGAGTTCGGCTTCTGTTTTAAAAGGAATGAGCGGGAGGACTGGTCCAAAAATTTCTTCCTGGCATACTCGCGACGAGTTGTCGATTTCTGTGATGAGGGCTGGTCGCAAGAAATTGCCCTCGCCTAATTCTTTGATGCGTTCGCCGCCATAAATAAGTTTGCCGTCTTTCTTGCCAATATCTATATATGATTGAACTTTGCCCATGTGTTCGGCGCTGATTAGTGCTCCCATTTGGGTGCTTGTTTCAAGCGGATTGCCGACTTTTATTTCTTTAACGCGACTTAGCATCTCGTCGGCTACTTTCTTGTAAACCGATTCGTGCACAAAAAGTCGCGAACCAGCCAGGCAAATTTGCCCCTGGTTGCGATAAGCAGCGCGCACCGCAGTTGGTATCGCTTCATCAAGGTTGGCGTCGTCGAAGATTATGTTGGCACCCTTGCCGCCAAGTTCGAAGCTTAGTTTCTTCAGTGTGTCAGCCGCAGCTGACATGATTGCTTTGCCTGTTCCTGTTTCACCAGTAAATGAAATGCAGCGAATGTCTGGATGGCGCGTGAGAGCCTCACCGGCAGCATCGGCACCAAAACCGTTGACTACATTGAAAACGCCCTCGGGTACGCCTGCTTGTTGCATAATCTGGCAGAGCAAGAAGGCTGTATAAGGAGTTGATTCGGCGGGCTTGAGCACACAGGTGTTGCCCATCGCCAGGCATGGAGCGATTTTCCATGTTGCCAGATATAACGGCAAATTCCAGGGAGTGATTAAGCCTGCGACACCTAGAGGTTCTCTAAGTGCAAAATGGCGCTCGTTGGGTCCTATAGTGAAACAATCTTCGTGCAGCGATTGTGCATAATCTGCAAAGAAGTGAAAGTTTTGCGCAGAACGCGGAATATCGCCTTCCATGCTTTCGTTGATTGGCTTGCCTGTGTCGGTGGTTTCTGCAATTGCCAGTGCCTCACGGTTTTCCAAAATGAGGTCGCCCACTTTTCGCAAAATGGCACAGCGCTCTTGCAGTGACATTCGCGGCCATGGACCCTCGTTGAAAGCTTTCTTCGCTGCTTTTGCTGCAGCGTCAACGTCTTCTTTTAAGCCTGCGGCAACTTTGGCAAAGACTTCGCCGGTGGCAGGGTTGATGTTTTCGAAGTAGTCGCCTTTTTGTGCGGCAACGAAGTGCCCATTGATGAAATTGTCGATAGTTTTGGTATCTGTGGCGATGGCGGGGCTCATATTCTTGTCCTTCTTTGCTTAGGTTGCGACCGACTATTCCAACTTTTATTTGTACATTGCGATAGCTTTGATTTCTATGAAATTGCGACCCGGCAAGGCTGCGGCTTGAATTGTCGTGCGTGCCGGCGGTTCTGGAAAGGTGAAGTATTCTGCGTAAACTTTGTTGTAACGGGCAAAGTCTTTCATGTCGGCAAGAAAAACGCTAACGTCGACTAAGTCTTTTAGTTCTAGCCCGGCGGCTTTCAATACTGCTTTCATATTGCGGATGCACCCGCGCGTCTGGGCTTCGATATCGTATGATGTGACCTTGCCTGATTCGTCCATGGTGATACCATCTTCGATGCCGGTGTGCGGGTCTCTGCAGCCTTGTCCTGAAAGGAATAGCAAATTGCCGGCACGCATGGCGTGCGAATAAGAACCGAGCGGCGATGGTGCTGGATCATCTACGTGAATGGCTTGACGCAGCGTTTGTGATTTGTCGTTTGCAATATTGCTTGTTTGCTCGCTCAATTTTGATCTCCCAAAAGCACAGGTTTTTCCCCGGGCTCTTGACTTTGCCCGCTCCAGATCATTCAGAGAATTGAAATACTATCAAAATAGACTGCAAATATTGATTGCTTACTGGGATAATTAGATTCCGAATTTCCGTAAAAACAGCCGTGACGAGCTGTCATGGATTACTAAAGGTCTTGACCGGCGGAAGAATTAGGAAATACCGAGGCTTGCCATGAGCAAATTTGCCACAATCAATTTCAAAAAATGGATTGACGAAAATCGTCACTTATTAAAGCCACCTGTTGGCAATAAGTTGATTTGGAAAGACACTGAATTCATTGTCATGGTGATTGGCGGACCAAATCGTCGCACCGACTACCACACAAACGGTGGCGAAGAGTTCTTTCATCAGATAGAAGGTGACATGGTTCTCAAAGTCATTGAAGACGGCAAGCCCGTTGATGTGCCCATAAAGGAAGGCGAAATTTTGCTTTTGCCCCCTAACACGCCACATTCACCGCGTCGCCCAGCCGGCACAATTGGTCTGGTTATCGAAAGGCAGCGCCGCCCGGGAGAGAACGACGGTCTTTCCTGGTATTGCGAGAATTGTGGCGATAAGCTGTATGAGGAGAGTTTCTTCCTGGAAAATATTGAAACTCAGTTTCCACCAGTGTTTGATCGCTTTTACGACAATGCTGAAAATTGTACCTGCAAAAACTGCAAAACGAGGCAGCTTCGCCCTGTTGTGGAGGCTGCAAATTGAAGGCTGACATTCACGCGCATATTTTGCCGTCAAAAATCCCAGGATTCAAAGAGAAGTTTGGTTATGGCGGGTTCATCGTTTTAGATGAACAAAAAGACGGCACAGTCAAAATGATGCGCGATGACGGCAAGTTTTTCCGCACAATCGAACGCAATTGCTTTCATACCGATACTCGCATCGCCGAAATGGATCAGCGCAAAGTTGATGTGCAGGTGGTGTCCACCGTGCCTGTCATGTTTAGCTATTGGGCTAAGGCAGATGATTGTCTTGAAATTTGCCGCTTTCTAAATGATGACCTGGCCAAAGAGGTGGCCACAAACCCTAAACGTCTCATCGGACTTGGCACAATTCCAATGCAAAGCCCAGAGCTTGCAATTAAGGAAATGGAACGATGTGTCAATGAGCTGGGTTTGGCTGGAATTCAAATCGGCTCGCACGTAAATCAAATGAATTTAGATGACCCATCATTCTTTCCTGTTTTTGAAGCAGCGCAGTCGCTTGGAGCCTGTGTATTTGTACATCCGTGGGACATGCTGGGGCAAGAACGCATGGCGAAATATTGGATGCCATGGCTTGTCGGCATGCCTGCCGAAACAACTATCGCAATGGTCTCACTTATATTCGGCGGTGTATTAGAACGCTTGCCTAACTTGCGTGTGGCATTTGCACATGGTGGCGGAAGTTTCCCCGGTACATTTGGCAGGCTCGAACATGGTTTTCATGCTCGACCCGATCTTTGCGCCATAGACAACAAGAAAAGTCCCCGAGAATATCTCGGAAAGTTTTGGGTAGATACACTGGTTCATGACAGTGATACTCTGGCTTTTATCGTAAAACTGTTTGGTGAGACTAAAGTGGCTCTCGGCACAGATTATCCCTTCCCACTTGGTGAAGAAGCGCCGGGAAAATTGATAGAAGAATGCGATTTGTTGAGTCTTGCTTGCAAGGAAAAACTACTGTACAAAAATGCTATCGATTGGTTGGGTAAATCGGCTGCCTCGCGCAGCTGTTTGTGTGATTGTGACGCGAAGGTGGATGCATAATGTCTGGCTCTGAAGTCATCGGCTACGAATCACTGGCAAGCTTTGACAATAGCGAGCGCTATGCAAAACTGATGGACAAGCGCGACCCGCTTGCTCATTTTCGTGATGAATTCCTCATTCCCAAACATGACAATGGTGAGAATCTAATTTATTTGGCAGGCAACTCGCTGGGCTTGCAGCCGAAGAAAACGCGACGATATGTTGAGCAAGAACTTGCCGACTGGGAAAACCTTGGAGTGGAAGGGCATCTCCACGCGAAATTTCCGTGGATTGCTTATCACGAGAATTTGACTCATGCTTCGGCTCGGCTGGTGGGCGCCTTGCCTCATGAAGTTGTGGTGATGAATTCGCTTACTGTGAATTTGCATTTGATGATGGTGTCATTTTATCAACCAGACAAAAAGCGATTTAAAATTTTGATTGAGGGTAATTCGTTTCCCTCGGATCAGTATGGTGTTGACTCGCAAGTTCAGTTTCATGGTTACAAACCGTCTGAAGCCGTAATTGAAATGTTTCCTCGTGAAAACGAGCATATTTTGCGCACCGAAGACATTCTCGCCCTCATTGAAAAAGAAGGCGACAGCATTGCGCTGGTAATGCTTGGTACTTGTAATTATCTTAGTGGGCAAGCTTTTGATATTCCAGCCATTACAAAAGCTGCTCAAAGTAAGGGGTGCAAAGTCGGTTTCAACCTGGCCCATGGCGCAGGAAATTTAGAACTTCATTTGCATGAATGGGACGTCGACTTCGCCGTATGGTGCAGCTACAAATATCTAAATGCTGGGCCGGGCGGTATTGCAGGATGTTTCGTGCATGATAGATATGCCATGGAATTCGATTTGCCGCGTTTTGCCGGATGGTGGGGGCACGATAAAGAAACACGATTTTTGATGGGCAGATCTTTTCAGCCAATTACAGGAGCAGAAGGTTGGCAGCTGAGTAATCCACCAATTCTTCAGCTGGCTGCGCTAAGGGCTTCAATGGAGATTTTTGACAAAGCCGGTATGCCTGCTATCAGAAAGAAAGGTGATTTGCTCACAGGATATTTGGAATTTTTGCTGCGTTCTATACCAGACGATTTTTGTTCGATAATTACGCCTCGCAATATTAAAGAGAGGGGGTCGCAGCTTTCGATAAAGGTAAGTGGTCGTCCCAAAGATATGGTCAAGAAATTGAAAGCGGCGGGTATCATTTGCGATTTTAGAGAACCCGATATTGTGAGAGCTGCCCCGGCGCCTCTGTACAATACATTTCTCGATGTATACCGCTTTGCTAATCAAATTTCAGAATTCGCGAAATAGAGGTGAATAAAGTGACAAACGAAAATAGAAGCAATGAAAAAATAGCTCTGGTAGGAGCCGGACTTGTGGGGTCATTGCTGGCTATTTATCTTTCGCGGCGTGGATTTTCGGTAGATGTTTTTGAGCGTCGCCCGGACATGCGTGTTGAAGAAATCAGCGCCGGACGTTCTATAAATCTGGCGATTTCAACTCGTGGAATAAATGCACTAGAGCGTCTTGGAATTGAAGACCAGATATTGGCACAAGCTGTGCCGATGCGTGGACGCATGATTCACTCAATTACTGGTGAGCTCAGCTTTCAACCCTACGGTATGGATGACAGCGAGTGCATCAACTCCATTTCTCGGGCAACTTTGAATAAAGCCTTGATGACAGAGGCAGAGAAAAATCCTGCAGTGAAGATTCACTTTAATCACAAGGCAGTTGCTGTTGATTTTAGTAAGAATGAAGTACATCTTTTAGACGAAAACTCGAAGGATGTTATTGCCAAAAAATATGATCGTTTAATCGGCACAGACGGTTCTGCTTCAGCTATTCGTCATGAAATGCTGGGCATGCAAAATTATTCTTGCAACGAAGTTGCGCTTGAGTATGGCTACAAAGAATTGCTTATTTCACCGCATGCTGATGGCTCATTTAAGCTGGAAAAGAATGCTTTGCACATTTGGCCCCGTGGAAACTTCATGCTTATAGCGCTGCCTAATTTCGAGGGCAGTTTCACTTGCACGCTTTTCTTGCCATTCGAAGGTGCAGTTAGCTTTGAAAAACTGAATAACAACAGCCAGATTCTCTCATTTTTCAACAAATACTTTCCAGATGCTGTGCCTTTAATTGATGACCTCGGTGAGACATTTAAGAGCAATCCCACTGGGCATATGGTGACTGTCAAAACTGCGCCATGGAATATTGACGGTAAGGTACTTCTTGTTGGTGACGCGGCTCATGGAATTGTGCCGTTTTTTGGACAAGGAATGAATTGTGGCTTTGAAGACTGCACAATTTTTGACGAGTTAATCAGCAAATATGATAACGCTGAAGTTAAGTGGGACGCCTTGTTCTCAGATCTCTATCGGGCTCGCAAAGTAAACACAGATGCAATTGCTGATATGGCAGTGGAAAATTTCGTTGAAATGCGAGACAAGGTTGGTGACAAACATTTCCTTCTCGAAAAGGCAGTAGAGAAGGTCTTGCAACGCGAATTTCCTGGTCGTTATGTGTCGCGCTATGGGCTGGTGACTTTTTGCAACATACCCTACAAAGTTGCGCTTGATGTTGGCATAGTCGACAACGAAATTTTAGCCGAGCTCTGCCGAGATATAGAAGACGCAGAACAGGTAGACCTCAAAAAAGCCGAACTTTTGATTGACGCTAAACTAAAGCCGTTGCTTGCTCCTTACCAGGGACAATTTGCAACCGCTGCCTCGCACTAGGAGTCACAATGTCTATTCCCTTTCAACCCCTACTAAGTATCGAAAGGTCATCCGTATTAGAGGTGACGATTTTTGGTGTGATAAATGTTCAAGATGGTGAAGGGCGAACTTTAATTTCGCTCGGCGATCAAGATGCCCTTATGTGGACTCGCTCATGTCTTAAGCCGTGGCAGCTTCTAAATCATCTGCACATTCTAAGCAAGCATTATCCAGCAATTGAAGATAAGCATTATGCCTTGATGCTTTCATCACACAGCGCGCAAGATTATCATCTTAAAGCTCTCGACGAAATCGAGGCAATAGGTGGTGTCACCGATGCAGTCCTACAAAACACACCGCTTTATCCTATAAACCCGGCTCAAAGATTTGCTTTTCGTGAGAAAAAACAGTCACCTTGTTCTCGTTGGGGCTCTTGCAGCGGAAAGCATCTCGGCTTTGTTTTAGCGTTGATGGCTGAAGGAAAAGACTATACAAAGTATTTGCTGCCAGAAGGCGAGCATTTTGTGCGCATGAAAAAATTGCTTGCTTATTTGACGCAGTCAGATGCTGCAAGTATTCCGCAAACAACAGATGGTTGCCGTTTGCCTAACTATGCGTTTAAGGCTCCTCAAATTGCGAGGCTCTACAACCAGTTAGTCAGACCGTTTAGTTCTCTCAATCTGCCTGAGGCGCCCGAAGAATTGCGCGAGGAAGTTGCACAATTCGATAGACTCAAAGAGTTTATGGGTCGTTTTCCCGAATATGTTGGTGGCGATGAACGATTTGATACTGAGCTGATGCAAGGCAAATACACAGACACTAAAGAAGCAATGTTGCTGGCGAAAGAAGGTGCAGACGGTATGCTCACCATCGGTGTGGCACCATGCAAGATGTACCCAAGCGGTCTTGGTATTGTAATCAAATCATCTTCTGGAGACGATCCTCGCTATTTCAAGCTTATTGCGCTTGAGTTGCTCGATAAATTGCATTTGCTGCGTCCGGGTCAACGCCCTGAAAATAAGCTAAAGCATTTGAATTTCATTTATCATTTTGAAGCACCTGCTCTGGCTAGTAGGTAAGCATGCTGCAATACAAGCGATTGATTGATATTTCGCAGCCGGTTAAAAACGATAGCGCTGTTTTTCCTGGCGACACGCCCTACAAACGCGAAATTGTTTTGACCTATGAGCAAAGCAAAATCGTAAACCTAACTTCGTTTAGCATGAGTCCACATGTGGGGACACATGTTGATGCCCCGTCACACATCAAAGGTGACATGAGTGCTGATGCGCAGCATGTCGGAAGCATGCCGCTAGAGCCGTTTATTGGTAAGGTGCTGGTAGTAAACCTTGCGCCTCTAAAAGATGGAATTACGATCAATCATTTGAGCTCTGTTTTTGAAAAATATCCAAATCTTCCAGAGCGAATGTTGTTTCGCACACAAGAGAAGATTCGTTATGATGTATTCGAAGATGAGTATTCTTTTTTTACTCCCGAGCTTGCCCGCGAGTTGTACTCTCGTGGAGTGCGGCTGGTAGGCATAGACACTCCGTCGGCAGATCACATCAGATCAAAAACGCTTGATGCACATCATGAGCTGGACAGCCACGGCATGACCTGGTTGGAAAATCTAGATCTTACTCAAGTAAAAGAGGGTGAGTATTATTTGATTGCTTTCCCAGTCAAATTTATGGAATTGGAAGCGGCTCCCGTAAGGGCAGTGCTATTGGAATTTTAAGTTCGCAGCGCTGATTTAAGCAGTAAAGACGAAGGAGTAGAAGGAAAAAATGTTCAACCGTAAATGCTCGATGATTGGTATGGTGCACTTACTTCCACTCCCTGGTGCTGCGGGCTACGATGGAAATATAGATCGTGTAATGGCAACTGCGCTTGATGAAGCGATGACTTACAAAGAAAATGGTTTCGATGCTGTATTGCTTGAAAATATGCATGATATTCCATTTCTTAAAGGTCATGTCGAGCCAGAGACTACAGCTTCAATGGCAATTATTGCTGCTGCTGTAAAGTACGAAACACAAATGCCGCTGGGTATTCAAATCTTGGCTGGCGCCAACCTGGAAGCACTTGGTGCTGCGGTAGCAGCCAGCCTCGATTTTATTCGTGTTGAAGGCTTTGTTTTTGCTCACGTGGGCGATGAAGGCTATCAGGAGTCATGCGCCGCTGAGCTTATTCGCCGCCGCTGGCAATTGAAATCTGAGCGCATCAAAATTTTTGCTGATATAAAGAAAAAGCATTCCGCGCATGCAATTACGAGCGACATTTCACTTGTTGATACTGCGAAAGCTGCTGAGTTATTCAAGGCGGATGGTGTAATTGTTACGGGCATGCACACCGGCGACCCACCCTGTCCAGAAGACTTAGAGGCTGTGCGCAGAAATGTTGATTGCCACGTGCTTGTTGGGTCTGGTGTGTCGGCAGAAAATGTACATAAATATCAGCCCTGGTCTGATGCCATTATTATCGGCTCGTCATTGAAAATAGACGGAAAATGGAACAACCCTTTAGACCTCGAGCGTATCAAAACTTTCATGGAAAGCTCAAGGCAAATGGAAGCCAGATTGTCTCGCTAATCAGCTTAGTTTTGATGCGTGCTCAGGCTTTTCTTCAAGTGCTTAAATCGTGCGATTACTTCGGGCGATTCGTACAAATCTGTCATTGTTGCTTTTGGTTTTTCTTTGTGCGGATGAACCTTCTTCGGCACTGCGGCAAGCGGCTTAGGTTTAACAACAGCTGTGTGCGTAACAACTGGGGTAGAGAGAGTTGTCGACGCTACAGGTACAGGCTTTGGCTGAGTGACTACTGGTTTTTGCTGCAGCATTAGAGTTGTTTTTGGAACTGTCCCGCTGCTCGAAGTAGCAGTTGCCGGCTGAGTGCTTTGGGTTGTAGTTGGAACGTTATTTGCTGGAGTTGTAGTGACTGCTGTTGGAGTTGTGGTAGCAGGTGTAGTCGTCACTGGTGTTTTTGTCACTGTGCCCGGACTGCTGCTTGTCACCGGCGGTGGTGCTACTGCCGTGCTGGCTTCGTGCTTTTGAGACATGAAGAAGAAGCCTACTCCTGCTGCCACCACAAGTGTTGCTGTTCCAGCTGCAATTGCAGGTACAAGCCACGAACGTTGTGAGTCTGCGCCGGTAAGTGGTGGCTCTGCCACCGCGCGCATCTTTTGACTTTGGCCAGGTCGAGGAATGGAGAAAAACAATTCCTGTTTCAATATTGCCATGTTTTGCTGGCGACCCTCGGGTCGCTTGCTTAAGGCTCTCATCACAACTTGTTCAACCCGCTCAGGAATGTAGAGGTCTGGTCTGACGTCTTTGAATGCCGGTGGGTTTTCGTTGATGTGTTTTGACATGGTCTCAACCATGTTTCTTCCCATCAAAGGCAGTTTGCCTGTAAGTGTTTCGTAGAGGACTACGCCCATTGAATAAACGTCGGCGCGTCTGTCGAGGTCTTGTCCCAGGCACTGCTCGGGACTCATATAAACGGGGCTGCCGCAAACTTCGCCCGCTTGTGTAAGTGATTGTGATTCTTCGTTGTTGATTGGCATGATTTTTGCAACGCCGAAATCTACCACTTTGACGAAATCAGGGTCGTCTTCGTGATTGATCAACATGATATTGCCGGGCTTAAGGTCTCTATGTATAACACCTTGCTTGTGAGCGTGATCTAGCGCATCGCAAGCTTGGGTGAAAATGTGAATGGTGCGCTCTACACTGAGCTGCTTTAATCGTTTGATTTCGTCTGCAAGACTTTTGCCCTGCAAACAATCCATTACTATAAATGGTTGTCCTTGAGGCGTAAAACCATGGTCGTATGTTGTGATTACATTCGGGTGCTGCAAACGTCTTGCGGCAATTGCTTCCTGGGCAAATCTTTTTACGCTGGTTTGGTCGCCTACGAATTGTGCGCGAAGCATTTTCAATGCCACATTGCATTGCATAGTCTCATGGCGCGCAAGATAAACAACGCCCATGCCGCCTGTTCCCAGAACTGAGAGCACGTGATATTTATCAGCAATACGCTTGCCTACGTATGGATCTTGAGGCAATGCAACAAGCATATTTCCGTCGTGCGGACATGTGGCACCCGTGCCGGGAAATTCCCGACTGCATGCCATGCATATTTTTCGCACGATCGTCCCGGTTAAGTCTTCAATAGACACGGCTTATAGCTCTCAACCCACTCCAGCTACCGATGTCAACAAAAAGTGTCCTGATGGACCTCCCTGGTAACCTTAAATCACTTTAACTAATGTTAATGTACCACGCCCGCAACGGTTAGTCGCAACAAAATCGAGCATTTAATGGAGATTCGCTTCCTTTTATCAGATGGTGGCGCCGCCATGGACGGTCATTATGAGTGCGTCATGCAACCACGACTGCTCAATTGAAGTGAGGTGCGTGGTGCTCATAACCGTTTGCATATCTTCAGTAACCACAGACAATAGCAGTGCAGCTCTTTTTTCATCGAGTTCTGAAAGTACATCATCAAGCAAGAGAACCGGCGCTTCATCAATGTGGTCGCCAACGCGTTTTAGTTCTGCCAATTTCAATGCAAGAACTATGCTGCGCTGCTGCCCCTGGCTCGCAAATGCAAGAGCGCTTGCGCCGTTTAATTTGAAGATCAAATTGTCGCGGTGCGGTCCAACCATTGTTTGTCGTCTGCGAAGTTCTAGCCAGCGCCGCTCTTTCATCAGCTTCAACAAAATCTTTTCCAATTCACTATCGTCAATTGACTGTAGTTCTTCCATCGATTTCACAGGCGTATCAACGGCAGCTTCGGCACCGTCGTCTTCTTGCAAGTTTGAATCAGTGACTTCTTCCTGCGCGCGAAAAGCGTAATCTATACTCAGCTTTTCACTTGAGTTTGAAAGAGATGATTGGTGGCTTTCTGCAATCGGCAATAGCTCTGATAAAACTTTGAGTCGCATTTTGATAATTTGAGTGCCAAACCTGGCGACCTGTTTATCCCAAACTAAAAGCTCATCCTGGTCTGCCACAGTGAGCTTGCCTTTCTCTGAAAGTGTCTTGAGCAGCTTGTTTCGCTGCATCAATGATTTTGCGTAACTTGATAGCACATCATGAAAGGTCGGTTTCAATCGCACTGAAATGTTGTCTAACCAATCGCGTCTGAATTTTGGTCCACCTCTGAGAATTTTCATATCGCTGCTGGAAAAACTCACTGTGATGAGGCGCCCGAGCAAGCCTTTTACAGACTGCTGCGTCACTCCGTTTACCTTGATTGTTTTCTGGCAGCGACCACCTACACCTGGTGCTGAAGGTTCTTTCAATGCCCATTCCATATACAAAGTTTCGTCATAGCTGCGAGCTTTGTATATCAGCTCTACACTGCCTTGCTGCGCGCCCCAGCGTACAAGTTCTTTATCATCGGAGGCGCGCCCAGATTTGCCTGTGCTGAGTATATCTACTGCCTCAAGCAAATTTGTTTTGCCCTGTGCGTTGTCACCAATGACTATGTTTTTGCCTGGCTGAAACTCGATATACGAGTCTTTGTAATTGCGAAAGTTGCGTACCTTTATGCTTTTGACCTGCATGATTTTCCCGGGCAGAAACTATTTCGCTTAATGAGGAGTTGCTGTTTGTCCGTTGATTGCAAGTTGTTGGCGAGCAAGAGCGCAGTCTTTTAGTATCTGGCTTTTGAGTGCATCAACACTTTCAAATCGTTGCTCAGGACGAATGAAGTGCAAGAAACGCACACTCAATTCTTGTCCATAAATATCTGCGTTAAAGTCAAATATATGGACTTCAACTCGTGGTGTTTTGTTGTCACCGGCAAATGTTGGACGCAGTCCGATGTTGATTATGCAGGGGTAGTTTTTGCCGTCTTCGAGTTTGCAAATGCCTGAATAAACGCCCAATCCTGGAAGAATAAGTTCTTCCGGAGTGCTTGTGTTGGCTGTGGGGAAGCCGATAGTGCGCCCTCTGCCGTCGCCGCGCGATACAACGCCTTTGACTGAATATGGGCGACCAAGCAGCCTTTTAGCCAGTTCGACATCACACTGTGCAAGCGCATCACGAATGCGTGAGCTTGAAACCGCAATGCCGTCGATGAGTACTTCGGCTGATGAATGTACGTGAAATCCTTTGCTTTGACCCAATTCGCCTAAAAGTTCGGGTGTGCCGATGCGATTGCGTCCGAATCTGTGGTTGTAGCCAACTGAAAGTGAACAAGCGCCCATGCTTTCCACCAGCACCTGTTGTACATAATCTTCCGGTGCCAGTCGGCAGAGCTCTTCGGTAAATGAAAGCAAAAGTGCAGCTTCGATTCCCAATTCTTCGCAAATTTGCAAACGTTGATCGGGCATTGTCAGCAGCGGTGGCGATTTGCCCAATGTGAGCGCGCGTGGGTGCTCTTTGAAGGTTATTACGGCTGGGATTGCGTTATGCACCCGAGCTTCATCTACAGCCTTCTTAATGACTGCCTGGTGACCAGGATGAACGCCATCGAAAAATCCGAGCGCGAGCGACGATTTTTTCAATAAACCAGGCTTGATTTCGTAAAACGTTTTCAAGTGACTCGACCGGTTGGCTGTCTATTGACAGCTGGGGGCATTTATCTTACCTGATTTATACTCATATTGCTTCGAAAGTATACGTTTCAGTGGTTAAAGAGCTTCACGCTGTTGGTATTTTCTTTCGAAATCGACCCAATGCGGGCATCAGGTCCAATTTGGCTCAAAGACAACTGTGCTTCTTCACCCTTCTAATCGATTCACAGCTTTAGATCCGACAGTCATGAGGCAAGACTTTCAAGCGATTAGCTCAGGCGCAAAAATTTGCGAGGCTATGCAGAAGGGTGATTATGTCTATATCTCAGACATCTGCGCCGTTTCTTTCTCTGTAAATTTCGCTCACATTTCTTTTCTGACAGTTAGTTTCTTTCAGCTTGTCTAGCACTGTTCAGCAGCTTTCTCTGTTCTGTTTTGAGCCTGTTTGCTGTCGTAAATGTTTTGACAAATCGATGCAGAATGCCCTTCGTGAGAGGCTTATCATCAATCAATCATGTTAAAATAACTGCTGTTGAAGAGCGAGTTTTTTAACTCCTCCCTTTACTAATTCACTTCCCGAAAAGCAAGACGGGGAACCAATTCAGGGTGAATAAGGAATGTCGAATTCAGAAGAACAACCGCAAGACGAGACTAGTGTCGACTATTCAGCTAAGAATATCGAAGTATTAGAAGGTCTAGAGGCAGTGCGAGTCCGCCCAGGCATGTACATCGGAAGTACAGGGCCGCGAGGTTTGCATCACCTGGTTTATGAAATAGTTGACAATTCAGTTGACGAAGCTCTGGCTGGTCATTGCAATGCCATCAGTGTGACCATAAATGAAGACAATTCAGTCACAGTCGAAGATAACGGGCGTGGCATTCCGACAGACATCGTTGAAAAAACCGGAAAGAGCGCCGTTGAAACTGTATTCACAGTGCTGCACGCCGGTGGAAAATTCGGTGGCGGTGGATACAAAGTTTCGGGTGGCTTGCACGGCGTAGGAGCTTCTGTTGTCAACGCTTTGTCCGAGAAGCTCGAAGTTAACGTAGCTCGCAATGGCACTCTATACAAGCAAGTCTACAGACGCGGAATTCCCGATGGCGATTTGCAAACATTGGGGCCAACCACAAAGCGCGGAACAACAGTTACTTTCTGGCCTGACGATCAAATTTTCCACGACATAAATGAAGACCAAGAACGCGTTTCAATCTTCATGGAATGGAAAACTCTGGCATCACGTTTACGTGAAATGGCTTTCTTGAATAAAGGCTTGCGCATTACTTTCGCAGACAAGCGCGAAAACGGCAAAAACGAAGAAGTCTATCACTACGAAGGCGGCATCGCTGAGTACGTTTCATATTTGAATGAAACAAAAACTGCTATGCACAAACCGCCAATCTACATTGAAGACGTTGTAGACCGCTTCCCCGAAGCTGAAAGAGATAAGCCATCCGAAGAGCGCGAAAAAATCGTTATCGAATGCGCACTTCAGTGGACAGAAGACTATGCTGAAGCGAGCTACAGTTTCGTCAATAACATCAATACTGGCGATGGTGGCACTCACCTTAACGGTTTCAGAATTGCATTGACTGCTATTTTGAACAGTTATGCCAAAGAAGAAGAAATTCTCAAAGAAAAAGACGGCACTTTCAACCGTGAAGACGTCATGGAAGGTTTGACTGCAATTGTTTCAATCAAAGTTGCCGACCCTCAGTTTGAAGGTCAAACAAAAGGCAAACTTGGAAACAGAGAAGTTCAAAGCTGCGTTCATGGTGTTGTGAAAGAGAAAATGAAAGATTTCCTCGACCGCAATCCCAAAGAAGCAAAAGCAATTATTGCCAGAATTCAGCAGTCTAAACTTGCTCGCGAAATGGCTCACAAAGCCAAAGACCTGGTGAGAAGACAATCGGCACTCGAAAATTCAAGCTTGCCCGACAAGCTAGCTGATTGCTCTGATAAAGACCCATCGAAATGCGAAATCTATTTGGTGGAAGGTGACTCAGCCGGTGGTAGCGCCAAGCAAGGCCGCGATCGCCACTTCCAGGCGATATTGCCACTCAGAGGAAAAATTCTCAACGTCGAACGCGTTCAGCCCGGCCGCATTTATGAAAATGCAGAAGTGCAGGCGATGATTCAAGCTCTCGGTCTTAGTGTCAAACAAACTAAGGACGAGGACGATGAAGATGCTCCGCAATCTAAAGCGGCAAGTAAAGCCGCAGGTTTGTTGCGTCCGAATGCTACCAATCTAGATTTGTCTAAGTTGCGATATCACAAAGTAGTAATCATGACTGACGCCGACGTAGATGGAAGTCACATTCGTACTTTGCTTCTAACATTCTTCTTCCGTTATGCCAGACCACTTGTAGATAATGGCTATGTGTACATCGCTCAGCCACCACTCTACAAAGTCACCAAAGGCAAAAAAGTAGAATATTGCTTTAACGACCATAAGCTGCAAGCTGTGCTTGCTTCAATGGGCGACAATGCCAATATTCAACGCTTCAAAGGTCTTGGCGAAATGATGTCCAAAGAATTGTGGGACACCACTATGGACCCTGCCACCAGAACACTCAAACAAGTAACTATCGGCAATGCCGCCGAAGCAAATCACTTGTTCGGGTTGCTAATGGGAGAAGCGGTTGCTCCACGTCGAGAATTCATCGAAGAAAACGCAGACAAAGTCGGCCCTCTCGACATTTAACATCCGGAGAAAATAAATTATGACCGAGCGGGAAGCTAGGAAGCTAACAGCTCCGGAGCTAAGCGGTTTACTTAACCGTTTGCGCGAATATATTTCTTCGCCTGCGGCGGTCATAAAGATCGGAGAAAGTCACGTTGCCGGTGAGCAAGTTCACCTAGACGGGAAATCATTTGTGCACGGTTTTGCTGATTTTCTCAAAGAGAAAAAGCTTGCACCTGATATTGAGATTTCTAATCTCTCACTGGTAATGGAGCTTTCCACTTACGTGAGAAATGGCGGTGTTAAGGCACTCAGATATCGCGTTGAAACTACTCGCGTTATTTTGCAGCCAGACTATTACGATCGTCTTTCAAACGAACTTTGCTACGAATGTGTCGACGGTGAATTTTGCTCCAGTTTGCGCAAACCAAGCAGGTCTTTATTTCAGCGCTTGAACGAAATTAACGAAGACGACGAGGCACTTGTAGCTTCATCGATTGCTGAAATCGACGAGTTGTTGCTAGAGCTTGGTCGTCGTCTTGAAATTGTCTCATTAGCTGCATTGACCAGAGCCGATGCGCCAAGCGAGGCTGGTAATTGAAATGAATGTGCCAAACACCATTACTCTTGTACGTGTTGTGATCGGTCTGATAACTGTGGCGCTGCTCTGGATACCAGGCGATCAAATGCTGATTACCACTACGGTGTTGAGCGCTCTGGTAATTTGGGGTGACGGACTCGACGGCTATTTTGCCAGAAAGCTAAACCAGTGTACCAAGCTTGGTGCGGTGCTCGATATTGCCAGCGATAGAGTCGTCGAAATGATGTATTGGATCGTGTTTGCTTCGTTGCATTGGATTCCTGTTTGGGTGCCGATTTTATATCTTGTACGTGGCACCTTTGTCGATGCAATTAGAGCTCAAGCCAGCGAGCAAGGCATGACTGCTTTCGGTGAGAAAACAATGATGCAAAGCCCGCTGGGCAAGTTCCTGGTTGCTTCAAATTTCAGCCGCTTTACCTATGCGATTTGCAAGGCGCTGGCATTTTGTTTTGTCATTCTTGCCCAGGTTTCCTACCTTAAAGCTTCAGCCATTCCTACTGTGGCAATTTCGCTGGTATACGTTTCGGCCGCCTTTTGTGTTTTGAGAGGATTGCCCGTAATTGTTGAAGGTCGCCGCTTGATGACGAGCTGAGCCGGGTATGCTGTCTGGTATGGATGACTTGGACAGCAAGGGTGAATACTTTGCCGATTTTCGACTCGGCGAAAAAATCGGTTCGGGTGGAATGGGCTCTATATATCAAGCAATGCAAATGTCATTGCAGCGTCCCTGTGCAGTCAAAATATTGAGTGCCGCAGAAAGCTCTGACACCGAAAGGAAGCGTTTTCTTAAAGAGGCTCGCTTAGTCTGTTCTTTAGACCATCCCAATATTGTCAAAGTTTTTTCAGTCGGATTTGATAATTTGCAGCGTCCTTACATTGCGATGGAACTGCTGAAAGGACAATCGCTAGACAAAACTCTGGATAATCGACGAATTGGCATAGAAGAATTTCGCCGCATTTTTATTCAGGTTGCAGATGCTATTGAATATGCGCATGCTAAAAATATAATTCACCGCGATTTGAAACCAGGCAACATTTTTCTAGTAGAGCAAGCTGAAGACGAGCCTCGTGTCGTAAAGCTGCTCGACTTTGGTATCGCCAGAATTTTGAACTCCGAAGAATCTTCAACTCAAAAACTTACTAGAACGGGGCACATGCTTGGCACTCCCACATATATGAGCCCGGAGCAATCTAGAAATGCAGACTTGGATTGTCGTTCTGATATTTATTCATTTGGCATTGTAATGTTTGAGGCTCTTACCGGGAAGATTCCTTTTCATGCTGAATCGGCTCTAGAGCTTATGTATAAGCACAGTAACGAAAAGGTTGACCCCAATAAATTGCCGGCTGAGTCTAGCTATAAAGACTTGAACGCATGCATTCTCAAATGCCTCGAAAAAAATCCAGCTGATAGATTTCAATCTGCTTCCGAACTTAAAGTCTCAATAGAATCAGCTACGAAAAATTTGCTAGACCTGCCCTCGATGGAAGGACGAAGGAAAGTAAATGGTTTACTCCGCGTAATTGCCGCATTGAGCCTGATAATTATTGCTTCAACGTTTTTGTTTGCTCAGCATCAGAAATCTAAGAGTGTTTCACAACTGAAGGCCGATGTACTTACTGATTACAAATCGGAAAAAACTGCTACATTGCTGCAATTAGCTACCAATGCTCAGAAGAAAGCTCTCAGTAGGCTGCGCGCTAATGATAACGAGGGAAGCCGAAAACTCTGGGAACAAGCGAAGTCTTATTACCGCCGGACAATAGAAGTAGGCAGCATTAAACACAAAGAGCTTGAGAAAGAATTCGTTCGTAGAGCTGGTCAACAGTGTGAAAAATTGTCGGAGTCGATGAAAAATGAGCACAATGCAATTCATAATGCCGAATTCCAACTTGCTGCCA
This sequence comes from uncultured Candidatus Obscuribacterales bacterium, assembly GCA_964546815.1. Lineage (GTDB taxonomy): Bacteria > Cyanobacteriota > Vampirovibrionia > Obscuribacterales > Obscuribacteraceae > JAIEPM01. Next base: position 23,007 of record CAZJLR010000008.1, read on the forward strand.
TGTATAAAATGGAGGGGGACATAGATAATGAATGCAAGTTCTTAAAGTTAGTAATCGAGCATTCGCCTCACAACCTTGACCTTATTTCACAGCCAGCGCGAGAGCTTGCCTTGATTTTAGCAACAAAGGGCAAGGCCTCCGAAGGTATCAAGACTTTAGAAGCACTGCAACCTGAATTTGAAAGAGAAGAAAAAGACGCTGCTCGAAAAAATGCTAAAACTCAAGATGTTTTCTTTTTGCAAGAGGCCTGCAATCTAAAAACGATGGGTGACATATGTTTGCAGGAAAACGATTTAACAGCAGCCAGAAAATATTTTCAGAGAGGTCTTGATGTTTATGCAGCTATGAATTTTAAAACTAGTCCGGCATGCTATGCAGAAATGATAATTGGCCTGGCTAGGGCCACAGGTAACAAGAGTTCAATTAATCGAGGATACAAATCGGCTTACAATGAATTGATTTCAGCTCCAATAGGCACGCCTGAAGAGTATGACTATGCCGTCGAAGTTACTACCAAATGCGCAAAGTATTTTGAAACTATAGATCCGGCACAAGCAAGCATTTGCTATAGGTCTGCAAGCACTGAGTTCAAAAGAACTTTGGGAGGCTACACCATGGGGCAGAAGTCTGCAGGTCCGGTTGCGGTATTGCTCAAAGAAGGCTGCGGTTTCGAAAATGATCGTGGTGATTTTGGTGCATGCCAGAAATTACTGGAGAACGCGGAAGATTCTGGTCGCGAATTAAGTGCGGGTTTTCCAGTCATTGCTGAAGCTAAGTTTGCCAATGGAGTATGCAATTTCTTGCAAAACAGAAATCAATTGGCAGAAAACAATTTTATCGAAGTGGTAAATACTGTAAATCCCCTGGGAGACGCAAAAGAGCGAGCTTTTATTATGCTGGGTCGTCTGCATTACAAACAAGGACAATCTACGGAAGCGACAGCGTTTTTTGATAAAGCCTTAAAATCAAAATCTGATTTATCAGTGCTTCAGTCTAGAAAGTTCTTGCAAGACGCTATACCTGAATATATTGAATTATTGAAAGCGCAAAAACGTGAAAAAGAAGCGGTCAATTTGGAGCAGATTGTCGCAAAGTTCAAAACTTGAAGCTGCTCACTAATAGCGCTTACGCCTAAATACATCGGTTTTTAGAGAACTTACGCGATCTAAAAACAGAAGACCGTCGAGATGATCCATTTCATGTTGAATCACCCTTGCTTCAAACTCGATGCTCTCGATCAATTTTGTTTCGCCTTGCCTATCCATATATTGAACTTGAATTTTTTCAGCGCGCACAACATTTGCAGTTAGATGGGGCAGGCTTAGGCAGCCTTCTCGACCCAGTACTTCACCTTCTTTGCTCACAATAACTGGGTTTATGAGGAAGAGGCGCCCCTGGTTAGGCACAGGTTTACGATTGCGCGAGGCATCGATCAAAACAATTCGGTGCAGATAGGCTACTTGCGGTGCGGCAATACCAACACAACCTGGCGAATCATCAAGTGTGTCTTGCAGATTGTCTATCATGGTTTGAATTTCGTCGTTTAATTCAACAACGGGTTCCGATACTCTTTTGAGTAAGGGGTCTGGATACAAAAGAATTTGCTGGACAGCCATTCTTACAACTCCATTATGTCCAGCTCGCGCACGCTTATATCTACACCTAATGTAGAAGCGAACGCTGCAAGTTTATCTTGAAGGTCTTTGGCTTTCATTTCGCCGGCAGAACTTAGTTCTAGCATCATGACAAAAATCTCGCCCTTTTCTTGCCTTACAGATTTTGTTTGTACGTCTGTAATATTTAGTTTTAGCGATGCCAATTCTTTGGTGACACCAGCCACGATACCGGGCTTGTCTGCTCCATATACTGACATGATGTAATGGAAAAGGTTTGCATCTTGTTCTGTCATCTCTTCTGGCGCTAATTCGCGCACTGAAAAATTCAAAGCCAGCTTTTTCTGAAGTTCGCCCAGTCCTTTTTGAAGATCGGCAACACTCATTTCATCTGGCAACGTTGTCATCAAAATCAGAGCAAACTCTCCTCTTAGCAACGTCATGCTTGAATCGAGCAGATTGCAACCAAGTTTGAAGAGGAAATCAGCCAATTCGGCCACTATTCCAACCCTGTCTCGCCCAGCTCCGGTTATTACAACTGTCTTTTGCATCTTTTTTTTGACTTCCGCTGATTGATAGCTCAATTAATAGAATGATTTAGCATGATACGTGGAAAGAAAACCCATAGAGAGTCTAAGATTATAGCGACTGCCGACATATCGCAGGAAAGGCGGAGTTAACTGATGTCCCAAGAAGCAGCACTCATTCCAATCGGAGAATTGCTGACAAAAGCTGGTGTTTTAACCATCGAGACGCTTAATGACGCGCTCGATAAGGCGCGCGAACGTGCTCTGCCGCTAGGCAAAGTCCTTGTCATGTTGGGATACATTAAGCAAAAGGATCTCAAAGCCGCTGTTGAAGCCCAATCGCTGATAAACGATGGCATGTTGTCATTAGACCTGGCTGCAAGTGCCCTGACTATTGTGTCTAAAGATGACATCAAGTTGCCAGATGCTCTGGGGCAGCTTGGTTGGAAAAAAATCAAAACAGGCACTTCCAACAGACTCGGCGAGTTGTTGGTAGAGGCTGAGGCTGTCACCTGGGAACAACTGGATGAAGCACTGAAAACAAGTACTGAAACCGGGCTGCCGGTTGGCAGAGTGCTTGTTTTCCGAAAATATGTGGCAAACGAAGTCTTGCTGGCTTGCCTCACTGCTCAAAAACTGATTCGCGAAGGCGTCATTAATAGAGACCAGGCTGTGCAGGGTCTTAAAGCTGTTCGTCAGCGGCAGATTGGTTTTGAAGAGTCGCTGGCTCAAAGCGGATTTTACAAACCGCCGAAAAGGCGTTCGACCCCGCTGGGGTACATCCTTGTTGAAGCTGGTTTGCTAGACCAGGCACAGCTCATGACCTGTATGGAGCTTGCACTCACCAATGAAAAGCCCATTGGCGAAGTGTTCATCGAAGAAAAATTGCTTTCGCGCTCGCTTTTGAAAGCGGCAATTAAAGTGCAAGAAATGGTTGATAACGGAACTTTGACTTCACAGCTTGCTTCGCAAGCCCTTCGTCAAATCTTTTCCGAAGGCTGTTCTGCAGTTAAAGCCATCGCACAAGTTGGTGTTCCGCGGGTTGAACCGGCACAGCGTGCGTTAATGCAAGAAATGCTTTCACTGTCAGGGCTGGCAGACCCGAAAGACCTTGAATTGATTTTGGGTCCGGGTTCTGGAGCTTCAGTCGATATTGAAAAAGAACTGCTGCTCTCGGGCATGATCAACGAAGGCTTGCTCTATGCACTTTTGCGGGCAATCTATTTGATTGATAACAAGTACTTGATTCAAGAAGACGCAATCATGGCGTTGCACCATTGCAAGCTAGGCAATGTGAGTATGGATGAAGCGTTGAAAGAGCTGGGCTGGACGTCAACCACAAGACGCAAGGCTTAGGGCTTAACCGCACCGTAGAAAGCGCTTTCAGCTTTGTTTGCCTGCCGGCTTTGCACCCACATTTGGGTGCCATAATCAAAGTGCCACCACTCGGCCCAGTAATTGGCAAAACCAGCATCGTTCATCACCCAGTAAAGAAGCCTTCTGTTTCTCAATGCCTCGTTTACGCTTGCAGATGATTGGGCATTTTTTGCATTTTCAAAATAGTCGCTATGGCTAAGCTCTGACGCATCATCGAAAATTCCGCCCATATACAAAAGCTCGCCGGTTTTTTTTCGTCTCAAAGTAAGGTCTATAGCCCCTCCCGTAAAATGGGTCGACCATGTTTTGTAGTTCTCCGGGTCATAGTTGCTCGGGTTTGAACAATAATCGCCCGCATAATTTATGCAATCTTCTTCGCTGGCATTGGCGCCCAAAATGCGTTTTGCCTCATTGATAAAATACTTCCACAGTTCTTTCTGGCATGACACAGGGCGATAAGCATCGAAAACGTAAAGCTCGACACCCAGTGGCTCTAGCTTTTTATTTGCCATCTTGAGTCTTTCAATCACTGACTTTCTGGCTTTGAGCACAGCATCGTCGCTGCAAACGCATTCAAAGTAAGGCGCGTTTAGTTTGTCTTTCCTGCCATAGAATGCTTCTCCGGCGATGCCGTTCTTGCCCAGGTCGAGAAGCGCTTCACTGTTTCTTTTGTCTTTGAGATTTATTGGAATGTCGTGATAGCTAAGCGCATTTTTGCCTGGCTTGCCCGCCGGAATAGCTTTGCTATATAAGGATTCAAGGTTGCCGCTGTCCTCGGCCTTTGCCGAAAGAGAAGTGAGAATCAGGCTGCACGTTAGCAGGAGTATTCTTGCGCCAGTTCGAGCTTTCATTTTTACCCTGTGGGTCGCCAATGAGTGATTTTAGTTGAAACATATTCCCAAACCTAACTATGTTTCATCCATGCTGCATGTCACTTTTTGATCTGCTACCTTGACAATGTTTAAGCTGCCCATAGTCGCTACCCTGAAAGGGTTTTGGGGCTCGTTTCGCAATAACCCCCATGAGGGCTGATTAGCAACTTTATCCGCCGGGTATACTGATGGAGCAGAAAGCGTTGGCGGGCTCGACTTTTACTGAGCCGGGGGATTTATGGGCGAACATGGCGGATTCTTAAATAACTCACGACATGATGTCGAGCATGCTAATCAACGTGAAAACGCAGAGAATGCACTTCGCCAGGAGTCCTTTAAGACCAGCGAAAGCGCAGAAAATAAGCTCGAATCAAAGCTGCAAGCATTGTCGCCAGACAAGCCAGTTATTTGTGCCACAGACCTCAACAAGCTTAGTCCAGAACAGTTTGGGCTTTTGCGCGATTGTTTGAAAGACACTGCGCGCACTGTTGAAATGGCAGACCAATCAATCAAAAGTAGATATAACAAGAATAAACTCGAAGAGATGAATGGCGGCGAAAACGCTGATAAGGGCGAGCTCGCCAAGTACATGCAGAAAATGATTGAAGTTCTCAATGCAAATATGAACGACTCATATGCTGCTTTGCCATTCAGAGTGGCTTTTGGCATACAGTCATTCAACCCAGGCAGAGATGGGCAAATGAAAGCCGAAACTTTGTACGCTTTCTACCCACCCACTCAACCTGCCGGTTTGCACGAGCGTTATATTACATTCGCATTGCATTCGCCAGACCCAAGTCGCGAAGCGCAAATCAGACGAGACCCTTCAATGGGATATGCAATGAGCAATCACGAATTCGATTTCAATTGCAAAAAATACGAAGCTAACGGTGTGCCACTTTTAGAACGCCGCACCAAAGCTGACGTAGCCTAAGACTTTGGATAACTGATGCAATTGTTGCTGCACTGCCCGTGGTGGCAGCGGCTGCTTTCTGGTGGATCGTCTGCTGTATCGTGTGGGGACTACTTTGATCTTATGCCGGGCGACGCATGGGATGCTGTCGACGAAATCCTGATTCCGTATGTTCGCTTGTAGGGGCGACGCCATGCGTCGCCCCTACAAATGAAGGTTCTTCCCCAACAAATGAAGGTTCGTCCCCTACAAATGAAGGGGCGTCTATACAAACAAGCGAGTGAATTATGTGCTTGAGCTGCTCTGGCTTTCGGCTGCGGCGTTGGCGCTCATGTCTTCGCGGCGCATTGCCCAGAGTTGTCTTGTGATTTCCCAGACTGTCTCGTTTTTCCAGTTGTTTAGTGAACAACGGATGGTAAAACAACCTTCCAATTTAACTGGAATTTCGGCTGGGAAAATACAATGCCCGCGCAAGAGGTCTGACGGATCGTTGGCTGGGAAGTCGGCCGTAAATACTGAAAGTCCGTTTGGATCTTCAATTTCCATGTGCCCGCGATATTGGCGACGCTCGTAAGGAGTGCCGAAACCAACCACGAACTGGCATTTGAGATCTGATGGGAATTTGTCCACCACGAAGAGATCGAATAAGCCATGTGCATTTATTCGCCCATCTTCTGCATGATCGGCGCGTTCACAAAGGAGAATGTAACCGCTATGCAGATATTTCATCCAGCTGACCTCACTTCAGAGACAAATATTCAAAAAACAGTCTAAAGCATTTATACCAGCTTTTGCCCGGCCTGCAACGGTTTGTTGAGGATCGTAGTAGCTAAAATTAGTGATAAATAAAGGCAAAAGAAAAGCAGACCCGTTTTTGGCAGGTCTGCTTTTGATTTTTTATCGATTAAGCCTTATTTGCCTGTTTTGCGACCGGCAATAACTGCTTCAGCGATGTTGTTTGGAACTTCTTCGTAATGGCTGAATTCCATTGTGAATGTTCCTTGACCGCGTGTGCGGTTGCGGATATCTGTGGCATATCCGAACATTTCGGATAGCGGCACTTGAGCGCGTACTTTCGAGAATTTATCGATTGTGTCCATACCTTCTACGCGTCCACGTCGGCTGGAAATGTCACCGATGACATCGCCCATGAACTCTTCCGGTACTTCAACTTCGACTTTCATTACTGGCTCAAGCAAGATTGGCTTGGCTTTCATGAAGCCCTCTTTGAACGCCATTGATCCGGCAATTTTGAACGCCATTTCAGATGAGTCTACTTCGTGGTATGAACCGAATGTCAGTACAACTTTGAAGTCGATTACCGGGTATCCGGCAAGAACGCCGCCAGCGGCTGCTTCTTTGATACCAGCGTCAATTGCGGGGATGTATTCTTTCGGAATCACACCGCCAACGATTTTGTTGACGAATTCGTATCCCTTGCCTGGTTCTTGTGGTTCGAGTTCGATAACGCAATGTCCGTATTGACCTTTACCACCCGACTGACGGATGAACTTGCCTTCTTGCTTGACTTTCGATTTGAAAGTTTCGCGGTAAGCAACTTGAGGTTTACCGACGTTGGCTTCGACTTTGAATTCACGAAGCAAGCGGTCTACAATGATTTCCAAGTGCAATTCGCCCATACCGGAGATGATTGTTTGTCCGGTTTCGTGGTCGACGTGTACGCGGAAGGTTGGGTCTTCTTCTGCCAGGCGGCCAAGTGAGATGCCCAATTTGTCGGAGTCTGCTTTGGTTTTCGGTTCGATAGCAACCGAGATAACAGGCTCTGGGAACTTCATTGATTCGAGAATGATCAATGCGTTGTCTGCGCAAAGTGTGTCACCAGTGGTGGTGTCTTTCAAACCGACTGCTGCGCAGATGTCGCCGCAAGTTGCTTCTTGGATGTCTTTGCGTTGGTCAGCTTGCAACTGGATGATGCGGCTGATACGTTCGCGCTTGCCCTTGGTGCTGTTCATTACGTAAGAACCTGCAACAAGCTTGCCGCTATAAACGCGCAAGAATGTGAGCTTACCTACGAATGGGTCGTTCATAACTTTGAACGCCAATGCAGCAAACGGTTCGTTTTCGTCGCACTTGCGGAAGCCTTCTTGACCATCAGGCAAGAAGCCTTTGATAGCTGCTACGTCTACTGGTGAAGGAAGAAGGTCTACGATGCAATCGAGCAAAGGTTGAACGCCTTTGTTCTTGAATGCAGAGCCGACGAGAATTGGCACAATTTGGTTTTTGCAAACTGCTTTGCGCAATGCTGCTTTCTTTTCTTCGTAGCTTATTGGCTTTTCTTCGAGGTACTTGTTCATGAGCTCATCGTCTGTTTCGACGATTGCTTCTGTAAGTTCGTGTGAGTACTTGGCATAGAGCTCTTGGAGATCTTCCGGAATTGGCACTTCAATAAGATTGCGTCCCAATTTGTCGGTGTCGTCAAAGTGGAATGCTTTTCCTTGAAGAACATCAACAAAACCGATGAAGCGGTCTTCAGCGCCGATTGGCATTTGAATTGGATGTCCGTTTGTCCAGGTTGTGTGCATGCCTGGCAATTGGCCCTTGATTTGATTTACTACACGGTAGTAGTCAGCTCCAGAGCGGTCCATCTTGTTTACGAAAACCATGCGCGGTACTTCGTAGCGGTTGGCTTGCTTCCAAACTGTGTTTGTTTGTGGTTGCACACCGGCAACCGCGCAAAGAACGATTACAACACCGTCGAGTACGCGCATTGAGCGCTCTACTTCTACTGTGAAGTCAACGTGTCCTGGTGTGTCGATAAGGTTGATGCGCTTATCTTTCCAAAAACTTGTGATAGCAGCTGCTGTGATTGTGATGCCGCGCTCTTTCTCTTGTTCCATCCAGTCGGTGACTGTGGTGCCATCATGCACTTCACCGATACGGTGGATGAGTCCGGAATAGAACAAAATTCTTTCCGTGGTAGTGGTTTTGCCAGCATCGATGTGGGCTGCGATACCCATGTTTCGCAAGTCGCTGAGTGCGAACTTTGTCGGAGTAGTAGTCACCGTTCCAGATCCTTTTTTGAGTATGTCCGTCTGCTTAGAGTATTTATCTCAGCTGAGCTTGTTTGACTACGCCTTAACGTCACAAACCATTTGCCCAGTGCAGAACAGAACTGATTCTACATATGGCCATTCATTCTCTATTACAACCGGTAGAGCCAGGCTTATCTGTAAAGTTTGCTATCTCTTAATTTTGACTAGACATAAATGTAGACCAAGACAAGCTTTGACTCGTTTCCCTTAAACTTTGCAAAGGCTTTGAATAAGTTTGAAAGCCTGGTCGCGTCCAGCGGCAGCTGGAATAGAGACTCTTCTCGTCTTTCCGGTATCATCCGAATATTTCAAAATCAATTCATCTGAGCTGATTGGTTTTTGCACCTGCTGAATATTTTCAAGTGGAATGATGAAAAGCTCGGGATTGTCCTTGCTCGTATTAATTACAAGCGTGAGCTTAGTCTTGCTCAGAAAAACGAATTGCCTGCTTTTCGACACGACATATTGAACAAAGAAGATCAGTGCAATTCCAAAAACAAGGCTCAAAGTTTCTTTCTGTGCCTGCGGAAAGTAGATCAGGTTATGCACTATGCCGTAGAGCATAAAGAGCATAAGGAGCACGGCTGGCAGTAGGTGAGGTTTTCGAATGAATGAAACTTGATCCGAAGAGCTTGACCATAAGATTTCAGTCGAGCTGCCTATGAATCTGTCTCTAGCTAAATCTAAGTCTGCCTTAGCTCTGGCGCGTAATTGCTCTTTTGAAACTGACATAAACTGCTTACCTGATGACCTTTGAATTCATGATAATACTTAATTTTGAGCAATGCTTGAGCTCTGCCTTCATCAAAGCCAGTTGAGCAGATGGATTCAGCTTTATTTCCTGGACAATTTCCAAAAGAAAAGAGTGATGACTGGCATCACTCTTTCGAATTCTATTTAATTGCTGGAATTAGTATCTGTAATGTGCGAAAGCTTTGTTGGCTTCAGCCATTTTGTGTGTTTCGTCGCGCTTCTTGACTGATGCACCTGAGCCGTTTGAGGCGTCAATGAGTTCAGCTGAAAGTCTTTCTGCAAATGAGCGACCTGCTCTCTTGCGGCTGTTGGCGATGATCCACTGAGTGGCCAGAGCCGTTCCTCTGTGCATCTTCACTTCAACAGGAACCTGATATGTAGAACCGCCGACGCGGCGAGCCTTAACTTCAACAAGCGGGGTGACATTCTTCACTGCTTTATTGAATAGCTCAAGCGGGTCTGTTTTGCTGCGTTCTTTAACCAGAGCAAGAGCATCGTAGAAAGTACGTTGGGCTACGCTCTTCTTGCCGCGTTCCATCATTTTATGGACGAATCGCGATACCAGTTGGCTGTTATGCACACCATCCGGCGGGGGAATACGTTTTTCTGCTGCGTTTCTTCTTGACATGAAAAATTGACCTTATCGATCTCTCAAACTACTTTTTCTTACCAGGTGCGGCCTTACCGGCTGGAGCACCCTTAGCGCCAGCTTTGGGTCGCTTGGCACCATATTTAGAACGGCTTTGCATGCGATCTTTGACACCAGCAGTGTCTAATGCACCGCGGACGATGTGATAGCGCACGCCTGGAAGGTCTTTTACACGTCCGCCGCGTACCAACACTACAGAGTGTTCTTGCAGGTTGTGGCCGACGCCTGGGATGTAGGCGGTAATTTCTATGCCGTTAGTCAATCTGACACGGGCAATTTTTCTGAGTGCCGAATTCGGCTTTTTAGGTGTAGTTGTCTTCACCTGTGTGCAGACACCGCGTCTTTGCGGGCATGATTTGAGAGCCGGCGACTTCGTTTTCACGGTCGCGATCTTTCTTTCATGGCGAATCAACTGATTGATAGTAGGCACGAAAAATCCAGTCTCCTGACTGTGGGGGACCAATACAAAAGCGAATCCGAATAATACCGAGTAAAGACGGCGTGTGTCAACTTTTCTGCCGTTTGTAACGCGAATTTCCAATTATCTTGAGCATTTTTGAATAAAGAAGACTTAATTCTGGGCATCTTTTGCTGTGTATCTAAGTCATATTTGCTGGCTGTCAAAACTATAGAAATGATCTTGCCAGGCGTTGGGAATGTCCTTCTCATCTTAGATTTAAGGAATGACTCTGAGCCATGAGGTCTGCTGAGCAAAGTGCAGCTTGCCCGGAAAAGAATCAATTTGAAGAATGTTTCGAACCTTGAATCAGTTCCCATTTCAAGTGGAAGCTCGACAATCAAGTCAAGCACTAGAAAATTGTAGGGACGACGCCATGCGTCGCCCGGCCCTTAATCTGATCTACGGTCTGCTGCTAAGGGGAATGTGATCACCGGATTGCCCAGGGCAGGTATTGAGGCTCGTTTGTTTTTTCGAGATCGTTGCCAGTGTTCTCTCATAAGAAGGAATGCTTCGCCGCTGCGTTCGAATCCGCACGATTGCATAAGATCGTGAATGTCACCCTGGAAATCATAGACTTTTGCCCATATGGCAGCCTTTGGTGCCTCGCTCAGAAGCTTTGAAAGAGTAAAGCGAATCAAATCTTCTTCTTGATGTTTCCAGCCAGGGTGCACTGCAAATTCCAATTTGTAGCCCGTTTCTGGTTCTGCAGTAACTTTCACCGATGAAGTGAGCACCATTCGCTCGGAGTCTTCGGCTACCCAATACCAAACTCTTGTGCGCATCAACTTTTGTTTTGACTTCTCAACTGAAGTGAATGCTGTGAAATCTTTCACCTCAAAGTCATCTGGTGCCAGCAGCATTGCCTGTCTCAGAGCTGGTGGCAGTACGTCTGAATGCAACTGGTATAGAGCAGGCTTGACGTGCGGCAGCGCGATTTTGAATTCAGTTGAGCCTGCCGATGGTGCTTTCATCAATTGATTGGGCGGGTTGAATTTATAGAAAGTAATTCGAGACGAGCGGCAAAATCCGCAATTGGCAAATAATGTAAGCGCAGCTTCGTTTTGCGCGGGCACTTCAGCCAGAAAGTGCATGACACCCTGACTTCCAAATTGTGCAAACACATAGCGAAGTAGTTCTTGCGCTATGCCCCGCCCGCGGTGGTCGGGGTGCACAACCAGCTTGTCTACCTCCCAGCAAAAGCGAGAGCGGCTGGTGTGGTGTAAAGAGATAACCCCAAGCAAATTTCCATCTTCGCGCGCTACATACATAGAAGGGGTCATATGCATTTGACAAGGCAGCCAGTGTTGCCAGAAAGCAAGGCTCTGCAAAACAAGCTCGCCTTCTTTGACATCATTGCTCTGGTGCACAACCTCTGCCTGTAATTGCAAGAGTTGAGCGGCTTGCTTGAATTCGTTAGTTGCTAGTGGTCCGATTTTGATCATCAGAATGACCCCTTGCTCCTGAATTTGCTCCAAACTGCCGAGCTTGCGATGGAGAGGACAGCTTCATACAGTCTAGTCGAGAATCCTTTAATATTGTAACATCGTCTATTCTTCCCAACTGAGCAAAAGCTCCGATGGCTACTAAACCTACCCCAACCACAAACAAAGCAGCCGGCTCAGGAAAAGCGGCTGAAGAGCAGCCTGTTTACAAGACGATTTCGGACAACCGCAAAGCGCGGCATGAGTACGAAATTATCGATACTGTTCAATGTGGTATCACTCTAACCGGCACAGAGGTAAAAGCCTTGAGAGCCGGGCGTTGCAACTTGCAAGACGCATTTGCGCGCGTTGAAGACAATGAAGTATGGCTATATAACTGCAATATCTCTCCGTATGAGTTTGGCAACCGTTTTAACCACGAGCCAACACGCAAACGCAAGTTGCTGCTTCATTCTCGGGAGATTTTCAGACTAAATCAGCGAATTAAAGAAAAAGGTCTTACTTTGGTTCCTTTGAAAATGTATTTCAAGCGGAATTGGGTTAAAGTAGACCTTGCGCTCGCAAGAGGTAAACAACTCTATGACAAACGCGAAAGCACAGTCAAGCGAGACAGCAAACGGCAATTAGACAGAATGGCCAAACAGGTCAGAATGCGCGATTAAAATTGCCTGCAAATATGATGGCTACAAATTTATTGCTGAAACGGAGTGTTTAGCGATGACAAATTCTGGATTTCTTGCCGACACCGTTTTTGCACTCGGCAAAAATCCCATTCCGGCGGCTGAAAGAGTGGCTAAGCGTGTCCTGCTCGGACTGGCTTGCTGTCTGGGGCTAATTACGTTTGCTGCAAGCGCAGCTCTGGCCGATTCACCGCTGGCGGTACTATGCAGCGAGCGAAACCAGGCAGCATATTCAGACCAGCATATCGGCGAATACGATGATGACTGGAATCACTTCAAACATACTTTTGAAACGGCCAATGTTCGTTATGACCAACTCCGCGATGCCGATGTTACTCGAGGTGGCGTTGAAAAACTGAAGGGCTATCAAGTCATCGTGTTGCCATTGTTGCTTGATTTGAGCTCTGATGAAGTAGCTGTGCTCAAAGACTACGTCAAACAGGGCGGCAAGCTGCTGATTACAGACTCATGTGGTAAGCCCAGTCAAAATGCATCTGAATTGATTGCACTTTGCGGTGTGAATTTGCTTGGGCATAAGACAACTCAATCAGTGGCAAAGCTTACCTGGCCGCGCACACCATTTCCGTTAGAGCAAGATTTCGCAGTCGGCACAATGTTTGCCGATTTATCCTTTCAAAATCCAGCCGACTCTATCGCTAAGTGGGCAGCCTCGGGCACGGGCGATCAAGGCACTGCAATTGCCAGTCATGCTGGTTGCTATTTCCTTGGTTGGGCGCCTGGTATGCAAGGTGAGCTGGTTAGCAATGCGCAAATCATTTCGATGCTTCTGGAAGAATCAGTCCCCGGCATTACGCAAAAAGCTGCTGTGCAAATCAGCTACGCTGAATATCAAAACATAAAACAAGAAATTCAATACCTTGAGAAAAGAACAGACGAAGTAGTAAAAACTGCAAAACAAGCAGATATAGCTGTGCCGTTTTCCGCAATACAAGAAAACTATGATTCTGCCTTAAAGCACGTAGCCGAATTTGAAAAGGCTTACGGTGAAAGACGTTTTCTTGAAGCCGACCAGCAAATACAAAGTGCCCGTCACGACCTTGCGCTTGCGTTTGCTAAAGCAATGCCGGTGCGTCCAGTTGAGCAGCGCTCTGTCTGGTTAGACCGCGGCACAATTATTGCAAATCAAACACCTGAAGCTATGTCTGCTTTGTTCGATAAGCTCAAAGCTTCGGGAATAAATGCAGTTTATTTCGAGACAAACAATGCCGGGTACACAATGTATCCTTCTCGTCTTGCCCAGCAAAATCCGCAGCTCAAAGACGGTTTTAACGTCATGGCTTGTGCGCTAGAACAAGCTCATAAGCGAGGTATGGAATTTCATGCCTGGCTGTGGATTTTCAACGTTGGAAATGAACGGCACAATCCAATTATCGGAAAAGTGGAAAACTTTCCCGGACCTGTATTGAGCGACCATCGATTTAGCTGGGCGCTGGCTGCTAAGGATGGTTCATTCCTCGCTCACAATCAACATGAATACTGGTTAGACCCCTCGTTGACTGATACCCGCCAGTATATAAAAGACCTTGCAACTGAAGTTGCGACCAACTTTGCCATCGACGGATTTCAGTACGATTACATTCGCTATCCGTTCAACATGACACCTAACGAAATGGGTTGGGACTGGAGTGGACGCTTGCGCTTTGAGCGCGAAACAGGACTTTCTCTAGACAACCTCGATCAAACTGCACGTGAAGTTTGGCAAGCATGGCGTGTGGCGCAAGTGAATAGCTTCGTGCAGGAAACAACCGCTATTCTCCGCAAACTGCGCCCTGGTATTAGAATGTCGGCAGCCGTTTACGGCTTTCCTCGTCGCCTGCGTTGCGGCAATATCCAACAAGACTGGGAAACATGGGTTCAAAGTGGCTGGCTCGACACAGTTAACCCGATGACCTACAAAGAAGACAACAAAGAGTTTCAAACGCTGGCAAATAATTGCCGCGAATATTCAGAAGATAAGGCACTCGTTTTTCCTGGAATATCAATTCGTCAATTAGACACTGCCGGCTTTGTAGAGCAGTTAGATTCAGCCAGAGCTGTGGGATCTTTAGGCAGCACTTTGTTTGCTGTGGCTCAGCTCGATGAGAAAAAGCTTGAGTTGCTGAAAATCGGCCCGTATAGACGCCAGGCAATTATGACGCCACAGTCTGATCCTATTCGTGCCACCACTTTATTGGTTGACGATTTCGTTGCCACAGTTAATCGATATATGAATGACCCTTCAAAACGAGTTATTTCGGACACTGCCAGCACGAATGAGGTTGTGCAGGAAATAAACAAAACTCAAAAGGACGCTCATGCCCTGGGCGAGCAGGCCTCGCCCGCAGACATCGAAAAAGTAAAACAGCAAGTTTTGCATTTGCATGGGCTGATAAAAGACTGGTTGCGAATTGATGCTTTCGCCCAGCGTGGATTTAGAGCACAGTACATCATTAGCTATCTTGGTCAAATCGAGTCGATTTTGACTTACGCTGAGCACAAGGCTGCGACCCACGCTCCCGGAGTAGCACAAAGCAAATTGCCCATTTGAGGTCTGCGAAAAGTTTCGGAGCGTCTTCCAGGCTATGCAAAAACTTTCACCGGGAGATATTTTCCATAATCGTTTTCGCATTGTAAAAGAACTTGGTGTTGGTGGCATGGGGGTTGTTTACCATGCGATGCAAACTGATGTTTCGCGCGATGTAGCACTAAAACTGCTCAGGCTAGACAAGTTCAACACTGAAATTTCTCAGCAAAGATTTTTGAGGGAATTCAAAATTCTCTCAAAGCTATCTCAAGAAAATATCATGGCATTCTATGCTCTCTCAATTACGCCCGATGGAATTCCTTACGCAGTTTGCGAATACATAGACGGGCGAAATTTGAGCGAGATAATGAAGGCTGAAGGGGTTTTGTCCTGGCGGCGCACACTCAATCTGGCGATTCAAATTGCACGCGGCTTAGGATTCGCGCACAGTATTGGGGTGGTACATAGAGACCTCAAACCATCTAACATCATGGTTTTGCACAAGGATGATTCTGAGAACGTTAAACTGATCGACTTCGGACTTGCCAGAGCCATTGAATCTGGGGCGGAGCAGAAGCTCACTGGTACTGGATTAGTAATTGGCACCCTCCACTACATGAGTCCAGAACAAATCACAAACCAGGCGCTCGACGGGCGCAGTGACATTTATTCATTAGCTTGTGTATTGTTTGAATGCATGTCCGGTGAAAAGCTCTTTGACGCGGAAAACGCGCTCTCGATAGCACATCTGCACACTCAGGCAGATCCGAAGGATCGTCTTTCAGTGCTGAGGAAAACTGTACCGGCAGCGTTTATTTCTATACTTGAGAAAATGCTGGCAAAATCTCCAGACCAGCGCCCTGCTTCAATGTCTCAGCTTATTCCTTGTTTTGAGTCGCTACTGAAGAATTCTGATGATACTGGAGTTGCTTTCGGCGATTCAAATATGAGGCGGGGCAATAGTTCCAGGTGGATTATCCTAATTCCTTGTGCGATTGTACTTGCTTTCTCTGTCGTTATAGGAATACGTTTTAGTTCCAATCCGACTCCTTCCAGTTCGGAAAAAATCAACTCTGACCCTACCGATAAGATTCCTCGAAGTGGAAAGGCTTTAGCAGTACGAGCTTCTAAGCAGATGGAGAAAGACCCCAGTTCGGCGGTCAATCTTTTGAATGCCTGGCTATACAAAAATGAAAAGCACGGTGCGAGCCTTCAGGATAGAGTTGATGTTTTAACTTGGCTTGCCCGAGCTGAAGATCGCTTAGGAAATAAAATTGAAGCCGAAAAACACATTAGAAAAGCCGTGGAGCTTGCTAAAGACATACAGTTGGATTCTCGCGAAAATCGCCATTTAGTAATTTGTGCCCTTGAGACTGAAGCCGAGATTCTCTCAGAACTTGAAAATAACAGCGAAAGCCTAAAAGCTGTGAATAAGGAGTTGCAGCTGTATTTGACTGGTGAGCCAACTTCGGCTGACACAGAGGATATAGATGTTTGTTTACGGACACTCAGTAAACACGGCAAATTTGATATGGTTGCAAAATCAGCATTGGAATTGGTGCCGAAACTGGCAAACAATATGTCATTTTCCGGTACAGCAGGAATTTTAATGCTTGCCGGCGATTCATATCTCTGCGCTGATCACCCCGATAAAGCTCTTGAGCAGTACAAACAAGCATTATCGAATCTAGACAATGTTGAGGTTATACATGAACTTGCCACACGCCGTATTCAGGGTGGCAGAATCGTTGCTCCCGTTTCTGATTTCCAAGAAAATTCGACCGAGCTGTCTCCCTCGCTTGGTCCTTTGTTGTCCCAAATTGCGGAGAGACTCTATTTCTTTGACCAGCATTTGGCAAAAACTCATTTGAAACGAGCCATCGTTTTGAGCGAAAAGTGTATAAACGAGGGAGGCAAGGTAGACGCAACATCCTGGCTCGATATGGGTAATTATGCTCAGAAATTGAATCTAAAGGACGAGACTCTTCTTTGCCTTAAGAACGGGATTCACGCGTATAAAAAGTCTGAGAAGGCTGAGCGTAATCTCGGTGCTGTCATTTTTGAATCACAATGCAAGCGTGCTTCTGCATTGCTCTCTTTCGACGAAGCAGACGAATCTGTAAAGGTATTCGATAACGCGTGTGCGTCCTTTAGAAAGAGCAAGACGTTCAGTTATTCGCTTTTATTGCGTGAAAAGTTCAAGTTTGCCTGTTCTGCTTTAGCAAAAAAGGAAAGCATTGGAAAAAAATACTATGACGAAGCCTTTAGCGAGTTGAGTAAGCATCCTGAATCCAAGACGCTTTCTGTTCTGGCCTGGTGTTCGTATGCGCAACAAGTTCAGGGAATAAACCCTGACGAAATGATGACTATGGCTAGTGAGTCGACAAAGAACAACTCATTTCATTCGGACCTCGAAGACTATTGCAGAACCTTAATTGCCACCGGACATAGCAGTGATGCACTGAAATTACTCAATACTGGCTGGGGGAGCCTTGATGGACGAATAATGAGCTATTTATTGCTGGCACAATATGCTAAAGAAAGGGGGAACTGCAGCGAGTCCAGATTGTATTGTTCCAAGGCTTTCGACTTGAGCAGGGTAACATTCCCAGCTCTCACCTTGCCGATAGAAAGGGAGTTGCTGTCAAAACTCCAGCAGCAAGGTTGTAAATGATCTCCTGGGAGCGACTCCACGGATAATGCTTGCGAATACCTGGCTAAGGCTGGAAATTTCAGGCGTAGCGCAAACCAGGTGATCAGGCTAAGATCAGTACAGATTTTGGAGCACCTCCCCGTCTATGCAAAAACTTTCATCGGGAGATCTCTTTCATGAGCGCTACCGCATTGTTAACGAGATAGGCTCTGGAGGAATGGGTGTCGTTTATCATGCAATTCAAATTGATGTAAACAGAGACGTTGCGCTGAAGCTGCTAAAAATAGACGTTATTACTAATGAGAAAGACCGTCAGCGTTTTATCCGAGAATTCAAAATCCTTTCAAAACTCAATTGCGACAACATAATGGCTTTCTATGCCCTTTCTCTTACACCTGAGGGGGCACCTTACGCCGTCTGCGAATATTTGGAAGGGCTCAATCTCAGTTCTATTTTAGAAACAGAGGGACGCCTGCCGTGGCGACGTGCTCTGGCTATAGCTATGCAAATTGCACGTGGTCTCCAATTTGCACACAACATGGGTGTTATTCATCGTGATTTGAAGCCTTCTAACATCATGATTTTAGATAAGCCAGAACCAGATACAGTCAAGTTGATTGATTTTGGACTTGCCCGAATCAATGAATTTGCAAATGAGCAAAAGTTGACTCGCACCGGTCAGTTGCTTGGAACTCCGCATTATATGAGCCCTGAGCTAGTCATGAACAAGACTGTCGATGGGCGAAGCGACATTTATGCCCTGGCATGCGTTTTGTATGAGCTAATTTCTGGCGAAAAACTTTTTGATGCACAAAGTACTTTGGGAATTGTGCAACAACATGCTCTGGAAGACCCTGCTGAGCGACTGGCTAAAATAAAACCTCTGGCTCCAGCTGCATTAATAGATTTGCTTGAGAAAATGCTATCCAAATCACCTGATGATCGACCTGCATCTATGGCAGACTTGTTGCCTGTTTTTGATTCGCTTCTTTCTTCGTCAGATCTGCTTTCTGGCACTGAGTGGTCTTCTTCCTCGAAGAAAATAGTCAAGCCGTTTAAGGGCGTAATAGTTTTGTCTGCCGTCATTGTTTTGATTGTTTCGTTAGTAGTATGGAAAAAATTTGATGCTCACTCAAACCCACCCAAATTTAGCAACTCTAAAGCGAAGTCTTCAGACTTATTACCTCGACGTGGGCAAGCCGTAGTTGAACTAGCAGATCGCACGATCCTTGCAAACCCTGCTGCTTCCGCAAGAGTACTAAAAAGTTGGCTTTCTCGTTATGGAAAGCATGATGCTACAACTGTAGAGAAAATCCAAGTCTTGAGAGTACTAGCCGGTGCTGAAAGTCGGATGTTCAATTTTGAAGAGGCTGCTAAGTATTCTGAGCAAGCGGTCGCATTATGCGATAGTGTCGATTTGGATAATATGGAGAGTCGGCAGGCTGTTATAGCGGCATTAGAGAGCAGGGCCGAAATATTGTTAGGCCGTGGCAAGCGTGCTGAAAGTCTTGCGATATTGAAGAAAGAACTCCACTTAATATTGAACTGTCAACTCGGAACAGCCGACGGAATCGTTGTAGAAAACTGCCTGCATACTTTGATCAAACACGGTGAATATGACCTTGTAGTTAAATCAGCTATGAATTTGGTGCCAAAATGGGAAAGCAGCAGAGTTCATTCAGATGTGGCAGGGTTGTTTCTATTGGCTGGTGATGCCTCTGTTTGCGACAATAAGGTTGAAAAAGCGTGGGGCTTTTATAGGGATTCATTGGCAGAGCTGGTCAGGACTGAGCCTGTAGACCCGTTTATAACTCGACGTTTTACCAACAATCTCATAGCCAAACCGTTGGCACCACAAAAAGATGATGCTAGCCAACTGGCGCCATACAATGGTCAGTTACTGAGCTCAATTGCAGAGAGGATCTATTACTTTGATCCAAAACAAGCTCCACCGCTTTTGAAAACCGCCATAGAACTTACTGAGCAAGATTTGCCCCATCAAACAGAATTAGATAGTCGCGACTGGAAGACTATGGGTACTTATGCGCTCAAAATGAATCTAGCTGATGAGACATTGCTATGTCTTAAATCTGAAATTGCCGCTTTCGATAAAGGAGCGGCTGGAGATAGAGACTTCTTTCCCAACCAATTTCAAAAGCGCTGTAAATTAGCCGATGCGCTACTTTATTTTGATAAGGTTCAAGATGCTGACCAGTTCTTCGATAAATCTTGCGAATCATTCTCTCAACAGAAGAGTTTTAATCCCAATATTCTGATGCGCGAAAAATTCAAATTCGCTTGTTTGCACTTAGGAAAAAAACTTCCCTCAGGAAAAAAATATTACGACGATGCTCTGGCTATGCTTACTGCCAAGCCAGAGTTTAAGTCACTTGCCGTACTTGCCTGGTGCTCGTATGCACAACAATTGCAAGGTATGAATGCCGAAAACATGTGGTCGTTTGCGGACAAAATGACGCAAATCCCTGCTTCTCAAGTTGAAGTTGTAGATTATTGCGATGCGATGATCGGTGCTGGGCGTCTCAAAGCTGTTCGTCAATTGCTTCAGTCAGGATGGGGTTATCTTGAAGGAAGAATTTCAGCCTATTTAGCTCTTGCAGATGAGTTTCGCCGCCGTGGAAAAATGACTGACGCCAGGCAATGCTGCCAGAGCGCTTTTGAACTCAGCCGCCAGGGCTTTCCACTTCTTTCCGCAAAAATCGATGATGAGTTAGTATCCAAACTCATGCTTGCGCAGTGCAAATAGGTTTGGAAAGGTAACTGTAATTCGTCTTAACTGTGTTATTGAATGCCGGCTTTTCCGAAGGCTTTCTTGGCTTGATCGCTAATGCCATGCGTATTTTCTGCCATGTCGGCGATGTCTCTTCTATAAATGCGTAAGTGTTCTTGTCTCAGTTCTCTTATTTCGTTGGGATCTAATTTGTTGATCATATTGCTTAGCTCTTTATTCAACGAGTTTCGAGCTGCCGAGCCAGCAAGGGAACTCAGGGCATCTATTGCGCCACCTGTGCCGGCTGAGAATTCGTCATTGTCGATGGCATTATTGAAGAAACCCGTATCAACGCCTTTGTTGTTCTTTGCTATTTCAAATGACTGTTTATCGATTTCCATCAGTTTCATATGAATTGCTATGGCATCAGCAGATGCTTTTGAATCATCTTTCAAAACCAGTCCTTTGAACTTGTGATAATCAGAAGATGCCGTGCCATACACATTGCCTAACGATTCCAGCAATGGCTTATGTTTTTGCTCCTGATAGATTTTTTGTATTTCATCCCTTTCAGCTTTTGATGCCGAGTTCAAAGTTCTTTCAATCGTCTTGCCGTCGGGAGTCGCTGTGCCGAAAAAGCGACTATTAATAGCTTTGTCTAATGTATTGACCAGGGATTGGACATGGGCTTTATCAATAGCTTTTTCAGGTGCCGGTTGAGACTGAATCAAGTCTTTGCCTGACGGAAAGCCGTCTGGAACACGAGCGTTGTTATTGCATGTTTGCAGCACCGATTTTACTAATTCCTGATTAGTAGAATCTTTGGCTAATGCTGCAAGCGCCGAATTGCAACTATCAGATTGCTTCGCCTCTGCCCCAACTTGATCCAATGCGTTGTTTGCCATTAGTTTGCTCCTGAACAAAGTTCTCGAATGCAAACGAATTAGCTATACCCACAGCAAGCCTATCTCTCAGATAGCACCCGGTCAATGCGGATTCTCCTAAGCCACTCGTTATACTGAGCATTTTCTAAGCAGAGAGCAGCCAAAATTCGGGCAACTCAGGTGATGCTGTTGGCGAAATCCCTATATTCGTTTGTAGGGGCGACGCCATGCGTCGCCCCTACAAATTCGTTTTATTTGCCGCAGGGGTTGAATGAGACGGCGGCGATGCCGAAAATTCTTTTCCATTTTTCGTAATCGGCTTGGGGCACTGTGCTGGAAATCACAAACATGTAATCTCCGCGTTTTGATGTGGTGATGCGAGAGTACATTTCTTTCTTTGTATCTGCTGATATTTTTTTGATTAGAGCATCTTCGGCTTTTCTGCCGTTGTAGTCTGCGTGCTGTCTGAGCACAATTTCAGCTCCAGTCATTTTTGCGAAAGAAAGTAGGAAATCTTCTGGACTCACGCCGGGCTGCACTCTCATATATTTGATTTGAGTGCTTATTTCTGGCGCATTCGGCGGACCCAAATCAGCAAGAGGAACTTGCGCCTGGTCATCATTTGCTATTTGAGACTTACTTACTGTGAGTGGACGCGACTCCCAGTCTTTCGGTGTGAGAACTTCCAAATAAAGTTTGGGGTCATCGAGTGGAGTGATGCGCATATTAAAAAATCCTTCTTTAATTTGAGCATCGCTCACTAAATTATCGAAGGGCATTATTTCGTTGTTTTTTGCCACTGAAGGGGCGCTGTCTGCGGGTTTTGGCGTGCTTGCCGGTGCGTCATCAATAATCATGCTTCCCGACATTTGGTTTGAGCCTGGCGACACCACCCCCGGTGTGGTCGGCGTACTTGTGGTCGGTGCCGCTGCGTCGAAAGTTTTGCATGTGTCTACAACAATGACCACACGACGGTTGAGCTGTCTGTTTTTCGGGTTATCTGTGCCGTCCGGATTTGTATTTGGCACTGCAGGATGTTTTTTGCCAAAACCAACTATTGGAACTGAACGGTCTAGATAATGATTTTCCATCATCCAATTTCTCACTCGCTCTGCACGTTTTTCGCTGAGCTTCTGGTTGTAGTCGTCGCTGCCTAAGCCATCAGTATGTCCTTCAATTAATATTGGATGGATAAGTTGAGCCTTTATTTCAGGACCCACAATGCTGAGCGCAGCTTCTGCATCGGGGGTCAAAGTTGCTTTGTCGAATTCAAATAGAGTGTCTGAGCAAACTGAAATGCGGTGACTACAGGGAAGTTTTTTCTCAGTTACGGCTTCTTTTGGCTTGGGTGCAGCCAGTTGTTGAATTGGTCCGGCTTGCTGGATTGCCTTGGTGTCTTGGATGTTACCAACATGCGGATTCCAATTGCGCATTTTCCTGGCTACGTCGTCCATGTAGTCGGCTCTTGCAGCGGTAATTGATGTTGTCAGAAGGAAGCCGCCCAGCAATACCGAGAATGCGCGTTTCATGGTTTTACCCCCATTTGGATAGCTATATGATTCCCAAAAATATTGCTAACCAAATAGTCGACAGCGTTTTAGATTGAAATCAAAGATTTATCAGAACAAAAAAACGATGCACCGGCAAGCCGATGCATCGTGATTACTTAATTTTCCGATCCAGAACAAAGGACTAAAATTTAGCCGTTGAATGACCAGTCAGTGTTGAAGCTGATTGGGGCTGGAGCTGGAGCTTGCTGAACAACTACTTGTTCAACTTGAACTGGCTCTGCATCTGGTTGGAAGTTGATTGTTGGCGCGTTGCCTTCTGGTTGAGCGGCTGCTGCAAGCTTGAGTGACTCATCGAGCAAGCCAGCTTTTTCGCGCAAGAGATACTCTATATAGTCTCCGCGGCTCATGCGAGAAGCGGCTACTTGTTCGTCCAACAAGCGGTGTGCAAGCGGAGTTACACATACTGCTGTGGTTGTACCTCTGTTCTTTCCGAAGAAGAACGATTTGGCTCCACCCTTAGGACCAGTCTGCTTGGAAGTAGATGGTAGTCTCAGTGGTGATTGGCCAGCGCGTTCGCGAATAAGCATTTCAACGTAGTCGCCGTTGGAGACGCTTGCCGCGGCAGCTTGTTCTTTCAAAAGCTGACGGCCGAGAGCCGTGAGGTTGAAAGATACGGAACCTGATTCCTTGCCGGGGAATCTGGAACGTCGTGGCGAAGTTGTCTTCGCGGTTGTTGCGTTAGTAGTGGTGACCGTTGTGTTCATCTAGTTTTCGGCTGACCCTAAGTGATTGCTATTTAGCTTTCTACTTTGACCCTGCCTTTCCTCCTTTTCTTCCGAGAACATGAACCTGCGAACTATTAAACGGGACGGGAAACGGTGCGTGACAGATTTGTGTTTTGCGTGAGTCAGATTACTCTGTCTCCATGTGAACTGCCAAGTGGCAATTTTTCATGTTGCCGGTTGTTGGATGCTTTGGTGTGTTTTTGCACGCCGCGGCTACAGTAGTAGAGATTTTCATCCCCCAACCGTTCTCCCCGTAAATTCCCCACTTATGTGGTTGTGTATGAGGAGCTGCCCTGACAACCCTTTTCAAGCTCTTGATTATAAAGCAGAAGAGACCAAATTAGCAGTAGTCATGTATTACAGTTCTATTATTTAGTGGGGTTTGCAGGCTTTTGCTCGACACAAAATGTCATGAGCCAAATCGTCCAACCACGCAGTAGTTGAAGGTATACGCGATTAGTACACCAAAAGCTGCACCAACTAAAACCTCTTTTGGAGTGTGGCCTAGGAATTCTTTAATGCGCGTTGGCGAGATGTGCGGATGCTCAGAAAAGATTTCTTCGATCATTTTGTTGAGCACTTGAGCCTGCAAACCAACCGTTCTACGCACTCCTGCAGCGTCATACATGACGATTGCAGCAAGACAGAGAGCAATTGCAAAGGAGACGGTGTTATATCCTTCTATGAGCCCAACAGATACCGCCATGGCCATCGTGCAGCAGCTGTGACTTGATGGCATCCCACCTGTTTTAGATATCATGCGCAAATCGATTTTGCCGGTGCGGATTAGTTTGGTCACAACTTTGACAAACTGGGCAAGGAAACTTGCCAGAAAAGTAACGCAGATAACTTGCCAACCGCGACCTTCTCCGGCGGCATGCGCATTTGCAGTTGCTGCCGGTACGTCAGCTTGCAAACAAACTGCGTTCAATAATGAAATGAGATTCTGATACATGATTCCTTCAAAGTTCTAATTCTAATCAATGACTACGGTGAATTGCATACCCGAGCAAGGCTGCCAGTGGCGCCAGGGCTTCATCGCTCAGTCCGGTCTTTGCAAGCGCTTGTTTTCCATTTTCCTCTAACTCTGAAAGTTTCTGACGCGCCCCTTCGATTCCATACAATGAAACCCATGTGAGCTTTCCTGACGCCTGGTCTTTTCCTGGAGTTTTGCCAAGAGTTTTGATGTCGCCTGTGACATCGAGCAAGTCATCTGCAATCTGAAAGGATAGCCCTAAAATCTCTCCAAA
Source organism: uncultured Candidatus Obscuribacterales bacterium (assembly GCA_964546815.1). GTDB lineage: Bacteria > Cyanobacteriota > Vampirovibrionia > Obscuribacterales > Obscuribacteraceae > JAIEPM01. Next base: position 47,681 of record CAZJLR010000008.1, read on the forward strand.
CTCGCCAAGTGCATCCAAAACTTTGTCTGAAGCGCCCATCAAACATGCACCCGACCACACCGAAAAGCGCAGCAGTGCCCCTGTTTTTCGTTCATGAATCTTGTTTAAGATTGAAGCAGTATTTGCTTTTTCCTGCTCGGAGAGTTCGCCAGACTTTCCTGTGAATGCCATATCTGATACTTGACCACCGACCATTCCAGAGGCTCCGGTGGCTGAAGCCAGTGCATTGGCAACTCTGATTAGTCTTCGACCATCGATGCTTTCACTGCTTTCCTTTAATAGGATTTCCATCGCATATATGAGTAGCGCATCACCTGCAAGCAAAGCCATCGCTTCGCCGAAAACTTTATGGTTGCTTGGTCTGCCCCGTCTGAAGTCGTCGTCGTCCATGCAAGGTAAGTCGTCATGAATAAGACTCATGGCGTGAATCATTTCGATGGCGCAGGCACAGGGAAGCGCAAGTTGAGCGGCTTCAGCGAGTGCTTCTTCACTTCTTTGTTTGTTGCCGTCAGCGCCGACTATTGCCTCTGCGGATGAAATGGCAAGAATCGCTCTGATTCTTTTGCCGCCTGAAAGAACTGAATAGCGCATCGAATCCCAAAGCTCTGCGGGATCTTGCTCGCGCAAAAATGCTGCCAGACGATGTTCTACTAGGCTTCGCCGAGCGGTGTGATAGGTTTCAAAATCGAATGCAAGACCGGCGCGCATAGAACAAGTCTAAACTAATTGTTCTGTTTTCGGGAAAAATATTCGAACACAGACTTGGCAAGATTGGCTCCGGCAAAACCCCATTTGAGTAAATTCGTTTCTCTTGCCATAAGCAAACTGAGCACTGGACCGGCTTTTTTCAAAATGCCTGTGACTACTTCAAATTCTGCTTTTTCTGGTTTCTTTCTCAATCGTTCTTGCAATTCAGCAAGTTGACTGCGGGCCATAGTTGCTTGAAGCATTGCATTGTCTCGGGCGAAATCGCATTCGGCTTCGACAGCAATCAACATCTGGTGCCATTCGCCTGAGCGGCGCAGTATAAGCAAGAATAGTAAGGCTGTCACAAACATGAATATCGCCAGCAATACTTTTGCCAGCAAAACCCAGAAAATGCTGTGGAGAATACCTTGCACAATTCCGCCTATTTGAGCAGTTCGCGAGCGATGAGCATGCGTTGAATTTGGTTTGCGCCTTCGTAGATTTGACCTGCTTTGGCGTCACGGAAAATTCGTTCTAGCAAATAATTTGGTTTGGATGATTCAAGACCCATGAATGTCATTGCGTCAGTTGAAATTTTCATTGCAACGTCTGAGGCGTGCATTTTTGCCATCGAAGCAAGCACCACGTCTGGGGCGCCTCTATCTATTGCAGCTGCTGCCTGGTAAGTGAGCACCCGGGCTGACTCGACTTGCACTGCCATTTCACCGATTGTTGACAAAAGTCGCTCTGACTGCGAGTTTGATTTTGCATTTTTCTTTTCGTTTATCAAGCTAAGCATAGTGTCTAAAGCGCCTTGCGCCCAGCCGGTGCATTGGGCTGCAATTGTGATGCGCCCCTTTGCCAGGCTGGAAAGAGCCACTGTTCTGCCTTGACCATGTTCGCCCAGAAGGTTTGCTTTTGGCACGCGGCAATCGTCGAAAACTAATTCACAAGTTGAGTATCCTCTCATTCCAAGCATGTCGAATTTTTGCCCGATTTTGAAGCCAGGAAAGTCTTTCTCGACTATGAATGCTGTGATTGTTTTTTCGTTGCTCTGCCCGCTGGCAGGGTCTAGCAGTCTTGCCATGACAATGAAGTAATCAGATGAAGCACCACTGGTGATGAATACTTTTGTCCCGTTGAGTATATATTCGTCGCCGACTAATTTGGCTGTGCATGCAAGTGCTGCTGTGTCCGAGCCTGCGCCCGGTTCTGTCAAACCGAAAGCCGCAAGATATTTTCCGCTTGATGAAGGAGGCAAATATTTGGCTTTCTGAGCGTCTGTGCCGAAGCGATAGACTGGTTCTTGGCAAAGAACATGCACGCCAAGTGAGCTCATAATCGGAACGCAAGTTCTGGCAAATTCTTCGTTAACTAAGACAAAGCTAAGATAGTCGCCGGCAGAACCGCCATAAGTAGTAGGGAATGGCAGCGCTCCCAAACCTTCTTTGCAGGCGGCTTCGAAGAGGTCGCGTCTGAATACGTTGCTCGAGTCTGACTCGATTGCATCTTCAAGCGGAATCTTCGCGGCGAATTCTTGAGCCTTTCGCAGCCATCCTTTTTGTTTGTCGTTGAGGAATGCAAGACGTCTATCGTTTGCGTCTTTTGTTGTTATTGCGCTTACCATTTTTTCTTCGCTCACTTAGCAACCTTATAAGTTGCGCCTTATTCGCATCTATATTATACGCGTTGATCACCCGGTAATTGCCCGTGCCCCTTTCCTCCTCCGATCCGCCCCTCAAGACACGGCAGCTTCCTTGGTAGGGGCGACGCCCCTACAATTGAATATACGGAATTCGCCAACAGCATCTAGAAGCCTGCGCTACCAGGGGCTGGCGCCTTTTTTAGGCGGAGGCGGAGGTTGGGAAACGAATTATCCAGGCTGCGATGATCAATAATATATGAACGTAATTTTTCCGCTTACCAAGAGATATTCAACAAAATGGCAACTCCGAGCTTGATAAAGCCGAAGCACCTCAAGAAAGGGGATACTGTCGGCATCATTGCTCCGGCAAGCCCACCATTCAACCCGGGAGATCTTGAGTTTACCCTTGAATGGCTAAGCAAGCTTGGATTGAAATACAAAATCGGCAATCACATTTTCAAAAGCTATAGCGACCTTGCCGGTACTGATGAAGAGCGCCTTGAAGACTTTCATGCCATGTGGGAAGACCGCGACATTTCTGCCGTGTTGCCCATCCGTGGTGGCAACGGTGTTTGCCGATTGCTGCCAAAAATCGATTTTGAACTAATCAGGAAAAATCCCAAAATTTTGATTGGCTATAGTGACTTAACCGGGCTGATCAACCCGATTTTTCAAGAGTGTGGGCTTGTCACTTTTCACGGACCCATGGGCGGTTCTTTCTATCGTTCTTTGTATACGTACCATTATTTCCAGCGAGCTTTGATGACCAACAAACCCCTGGGCTTTGTTGTAGATCCTCCGCCGACTGATGAATTGTGGAAGCCAAAATATCCGCCACCACGGCTGGTGATTAGCGAAGGCGTCGCGCGGGGACCTCTGGCCGGCGGCTGTCTCACTCTGGTTAAACAATTGATGGGCACTCCCTATGAATTAGAGACAGAAGGCAAAATCATTTTTCTGGAAGATGTCGGTGAAGAGCCGCACAGCATAGATAGGTACATTACCCAGTTACTTTTATCTGGTTGTTTGCACAAAGCAAAAGGCATACTCATTGGCGAGTGCTATACCTGCGAGCCGGGTGATAGCGGAAGAAGAAGGCTGTCACTCAACAAAAGTGTTGAGAGTGTTTTGAGAGAGCGGCTTTCTGGACTGGGTATTCCAGTTGTATATGGCATGCGCTTTGGGCACGGCAAAGATCAACTTACTTTGCCGGTTGGAGTGAATGCTAGTTTGGAAGTTGCCCGGGGCAAAGTGAAATTCAGAATCGAAGAATCTGCAACGTTATAGGTAGCTAACGGTTTAGGTGGTCTTGTGGTTGATCAGTCGATAATTATAGATATGGACCCTGTTGATGATAACGAGCATGAATTGTTCTTGCCTAAAGATCAATTGAAGGCTCCTGCGCTCAGACCCGGTTCCAAAGTCGGCTTGATAGCACCAAGCGGCCGGCCTGAAAGTCCGATGGCGTTGAAAAAATGTGTTCAGGTTGTTGAAGAAATGGGCTTTAAGCCCGTGGTCGGCAATGCAGTGTTGCGGAACGACGGATTTACCGCGGGGACTGACGCTGAAAGACTCGACGATCTCTACATGTTTTTGCGTGATCCATCAATTGAAGCCATTCTCTGCACAAGCGGCGGCTATGGCGCCTTACATCTTTTGCCAATGTTTGATTTTGGCGAAATTCGCAAAAATCCAAAAGTCTTTTTGGGATCGGGAGACAACGATTCGTTGCTGCTCGCTATAAATGAGTTGACTGGATTGGTGGTGTTTCACGGTTCTAATCTGGACGATATCGGAGACAAACACAGCTTCAATTCTGTGAAAGCCGCCTTAAGCGGAAGCAATCACGATTATGTAATTAAATGCCGGGATGATGATGATTCCTCATTTGACTCTGTTGTTTACTCACTGTCAGACCAAGTGCATGAGGGTGTTGTATGCGGCGGCAATTTAACGGTGCTGAGCTCACTGTTTGGAACAAGATATCAGCCAAACCTTGATGGCAAAATTTTGTGCCTCGATGATTTCAGCGAGCGAAACAGCATACTCGACCGCTGGTTTACCACGCTTTACCTTGCCGGTACTTTGAATAAAGTAGCTGGTATTGCATTCGGTGGCTTCCCTGCTTGCGGCCCCCGAGGTGCCGACAACATGCTATCAATCGAAGATACTTTTGGCGATCGCATTAAAGAACTCGGTACATCAGCTTGTTTTGGATTCAAATTCGGTCTTGCCAGCAGCGACAATGTATTGCCAATCGGCATCAAGGCAAAGCTTGATTGTGGCTCAGGAATTTTAGAATTTCTAGAACCTGCACTTAGCAATTAGCATTACAAATATAAGTCTCTATCGATTTTCCATTCATATATCCTTTTGAAACTGCTCAATGGTTTCAACTGGTTGTGTGGAATTCTTTTCCAAATGGTTTTTGACTTCTGGTCGTTAAACAGGTTGCCGGTTTGCCTACTCATTTTGCCGGTCAAGAAATTGAAGCTGTAAGTATTTGTCTCACCTGTGTTTCGCATCGCGTCAGTAGAATCAGCCCCGACAAGTACGAAATGGTTGTTTTGATAACGAAATTTGTAGCATGTGTTTGAAGTTCCCCAGCTTCCTGCGCTGTAGAAGACTTTAAATACGCAATTCAGAAGCCCTTTATTTATGCCGACTCCATCGAAGGGTTCATCCATCGTTGGTGCATCGGGAATTTGGATAAATGTGTTGCTACTTTCTACAAGTTTAAATTCGTTTGATTGTGGATTCTTGAAATAAACGAGAAGCATTCTTGGATTTGTATCAAACATGTCAGTCCCAAGACCTGTATTTTTCTGTTTGAATTTCGCCAGGTTGCCTTTTACTACTAAAGCGAGGTCATCGACTTTATCGCCGTTCAAATCACCTTTGGCCTGGTCCATAATCTGCCAATGCGCTGGCACAAGGTCTGCCACTTTTTTGCCTGATTTTACGGGCACAGGGTAGTCTCTGTTCTCCGGCATTTTAAACGCATAATCACTGTCATCGGCTGCAAATGCAGGACAAGACAGAACGATTGCGAGCATTAGAAATATGATGTTTTGCATTATTCAGTCATGACCACAGCGATGAATTAAGCTTCTGCCGGAGCAATGCCAGAAAGACTTTGCTCTAGTAAGCTGCCAGTGAATGTTCCATCGCGCAGAGCTTTCATGGCGATGGGCACGTAGTCCATTATGTCGCCTGCTACCATACCATCTTCACCTAATTCTGAAGCTGCCAGGTCTCCGGCGGCGCCATGAATGTAAGTGCCGGTGACTGCTGCCCAGGTGCGATTAAGTCCCTGAGCTAATAAGCCAGCGATGATGCCCGACAATACATCGCCACTACCGGCGGTTGCCATTCCGGAATTTCCAGTTGGAATGATATACACATCGTCGTCTGGTGTAGCAACCACTGAGTGGGCGCCTTTCAACACAATGGTTGCACCAAAACGTTTTGCCGCTTCTTGAGCCGAGCGAATTCTGTCTGTTTGAATTTCTTTCACTGTTTTTCCCATCAAGCGTGAAAGCTCTTTGGGGTGTGGTGTGAAAACAAATCCGCCTTCGGTTTCGGTTAATACTTTTGGATTTTGCGAAAGTGCATTTAGTCCGTCTGCATCTATGACGCAGGGAACCCGCACACGTTTTACAAGTTCGTGCACAAATTTTATGGTCTCTACGTTTGATGATAAACCTGGCCCGATAATCATTACTTCGGCTCGCTCCATCTCATGTTCGAGATCGCTGATAGCGTCTATTGATACTGTGCCGGCATCGGTTTCACTCAAACCACGATAGATGATTTCTTCGCTGGGCAATCCTCTAAGTAATGATTTTGGTGTGGCTAAAATTGCCATGCCTGCGCCGCTTCTCAAGCAAGATTTTGCTGCCATCAAAGATGCACCGCTCATTCCTAAGCTTCCGGCTACAAGCAAGATGTTGCCGAAACTGCCTTTATGAGAATCGGCGGGACGCACTGGTAATTTGTCTTGTACATCAAATGCGGTGGCAAGCCACCATCTTGGTATTTCCAGTTGTGGAAGCGAATCAAGCAATTCTTCCGGTAAGGTTTCTGGCATAGGCAAACCGATATCAATGATGCGAATATCGCCGGCATGTGCCGCACCGGGGTGGCAAAGCATGCCTGGTTTGATGCTACCGAAAGTTGCTGTGGCTGCTGCTCGCACAGCTACACCCATTATTTGTCCGGTGTCTGAATTGATGCCTGAAGGAATGTCGATGCTCAAAATTGGTCTGGCACTTTCATTTATAAGTTCGACCAGCTGTGCGTAAATGCCTTCGACAGGTCTATCTAAGCCGGTGCCCAGCAGAGCATCGACAATAGCGCTTGTTTCCCATATAGATGTTTTTACTGGCTCAAGGTCATTGTCTGAAATGTAGTTGATTTCAATTCCCAGGCCTTCAAGAATTTCTCTGTTTGTCGTGCATTCATTTGATAAGCCGTTGCCACCGGTAGCAGGACCAACCATAAAAACAACGACATCGACTCCTGCTCGATGCAAATGACGTGCAACAACGAGTCCGTCGCCACCATTATTGCCCCGACCGCATATGACTGTCACTGCAGCGGGCATTCCTTCCATGAGTTCTAAAAGCATTTTGCTGGCGCCGAGTCCGGCAATTTCCATCAGCACCATGCCCCAATCTGCATGACAGTTTTTTATCCAGGCACTTTCCAACGCTCTAATTTGAGCGGTTGTAAGAATCCTCATGGTGTTCATGTACGGGCCTCCACTAATACACATCTTGCAAAATGACTTTTTTCTTTTTCCTCAAGCGGCGGAAAACCTTTCATGCAGCGCTCTTCCACCAGAGGGCAGCGCGGTGCAAAGCGGCAGGCATCAGGCAGATTGATCAAACTTGGCGGTTGCCCGTCGATTGGTTTCAATCTGCTTGACTCTTTTCTGGGAATTGATTCCATCAATCCTGCAGTATATGGATGCTTTGGGTGCTTGAACAAATCTTGTACGCTTGCGGTCTCAACTGCCGAGCCCGCATACATCACGACAACGTCGTCGCACATTTCTGCGACAACGCCCAAATCGTGAGTAATCATCATGATCGACATTCCTTGCGATTTTTGAATGTCTCGCATCAAGTCCAATATCTGCGCTTGAACTGTTACGTCCAGAGCAGTTGTTGGTTCATCGGCAATTAGTAATTGTGGCTCGCATGACAAAGCCATTGCGATCATCACCCTCTGTCTCATGCCGCCAGAGAATTCATGGGGGTAATTGTCGACTCTAGTCTTTGCGGTGGGAATTCGGACTTTCTCCAGGACTTCGATTGCCCGCTTCTTTGCTTCGTCCTTGCCAACTTTCTGGTGTAGCGAAATAGCTTCAACTATTTGGCGCCCGACAGTGTAAACAGGATTTAACGATGTCATGGGATCCTGGGGTACCAGGGCAATTTTATTGCCTCGAATTTGCCTCATCTGGCTCTCGCTAAGCCCCAGAAGGTCAACCCCGTCAAAAAATATTTTGCCGCCGGCTACTTTTCCCGGTTTTGAAATGAGTTGCAAAACTGACAGCGTGGTAACTGACTTCCCGCACCCAGACTCCCCGACAATTCCAAGAACCTTGCCTTTCTCAAGAGAAAAACTCAGTTGATCTACTGCTTTTGCCGTTCCAGACTCAGATTCGAAGATTACTGAGAGATTCTGAACGTCGAGGAGCTTCACGATTTAATCCACCTTGGAAATTGACGGCGAGAGCTGTGCCTGCCCGCCATGTGGATTGTAACAAGCCCCGCGGTCAATATGGACTTGACTTTAGACATCTAGCCAAAATGGGCATAACTAGGGCATAATTCTTTCTCACGCCGAGGAAGTCAATCGGTCATAGTCAAGCCCACGCGGAGGGCATAATTCTCATGAGCACGGACAGCGTCAGCCGAACTAGGGACATTAGCGTCCTGCAATTGCTCACCCGCCTTGTGGTTGAGACAGAACGTTTGATCAGACTTGCTGATGACATCAATCAGCATGCTACGACACCTCAGGCTAAGTCAGCCATGGGGCTCATTGGTACTGAAGTCACCTCGATGCTTGCGGGGCTGAAGACTTCGATTGATCCTCTCTATAATCTTTATGAAATCGATCCTGGTCTCAAGGCTGCTAAGAGCCAATCGGGGCCGGATGGTGCTCACGGCGTAGAGCCGCCGAAATCTGATTTTGATGAAGATGCGCTCTGGAACGACGTCAAGAAGCAAGCCCCCTAAGTTTATCAACAGGAAAAATCAATGACTAAGACGATTAGCAAGAAGTCCAATAAGAGTGAGTTACATCACACCCGAAACGACATTTCAGCGAAAAATCGCGCCCAACTCGTTGATTTGCTCAACGAAAGCGTTGCCGATACTTTTGACCTCTATTCGCAAATCAAACAAGCTCATTGGAATGTGAAGGGTCATCAGTTCTATCAATTGCATCTATTGTTTGATGAAATTGCCGGCGAAATTCTTGAATTTGTCGACGAGCAAGCTGAGCGCATAACATCTCTCGGCGGCACAGCCATGGGCACAGTTCGCATGGCGTCTGAATCTAGCAAGTTGCCTGAATATCCTTCAGATATTCTCGAAGGGCTAGACCACATAGCTGCGCTTTCTGAGCGTTTTGGCATTTATTGTCAATCGGTTAGAGCAAATATTGAAAAAGCAACAGAGCTCGGCGATGCTGACACAGCCGACCTTTACACTGAAATTTCGCGTCTTGCTGACAAGCGACTCTGGTTCTTGGAAGCTCATTTGCAAGCTGACGAAGGCTAGAAAATCAATCCAATAATTCCAGGGGCGGCGCCATGCGTCGCCCTTTTCTTTTGTTTTCCAAGCAATTTGAATGTTTTTCGTGTTGATTTGGGATGGGCGATTTGATGTAGATATTCAAAGACATAGGATGGCAAATAGTTGCTAAGCTTAGTAAGATCAATGCGCTTAGGGAAGCCCTTGGGGCTCGCAACTGTGAGGTTAGAATGTCAGGTCAGTCTATTCTTTTATCGCTGGATGGTTCGGCTCAATCTAGATATGCAGCCGAAGTTTGCTGGTCAATTGCTAAAGCTAATTCAATGACAGTTGACGCCCAGCATGTAGTCGATTCGCTGGCAGCCTGGGACTTCCTCAATTTTGATATCGCTGGTTTCATCGGAAGTGAGCCTTATTTCGAGGCACATGAAACAATGCTCAACTGTTTGACTTCAATCGGTGAGTCGCTGACAGCCGCATACGAAGGGCAAGCTGCTGGTCACGAAATTCCTGGCAAAACACATCTTGATGAAGGCACCACGATTCGCGAAATCTGCTGGAGAGCTAAAGACCATTCGCTGGTAGCCATCGGACAGCGCAGCACCGGTATGGGCTCGCCTGAAGAAGACAAACGTCGCATACCGCGTCGCTCTGTGGCTGAGAGTCTCACTTATTATTGCCCACGTCCTCTCCTTGTCGTGCAAGACCGCTGTGAGCCATGGAAGAGCATGAAGATTGTGCTTTCATCGCTGCGCATTCCATCATCATTGCTTGAGTCTTTGCTTGCATTTGCCAAACAAATAAATGTAGAACCGCGCATTCGTTTGGTGCTGGTGACTGAAAGCAATAGCTCTGAAGTTGAGTCAGACACATTGGAAAATTGTCCCGATGCCAAACAACTGATCGATGATTTGAGCAAGCTTGTGCCATCAGTAGCAGGCGTCGCGGTTGATGTGCGTCGCACAGGTAATCTCAGTCGCTATTGGCAGTTGGATGCAGAAGAAGATCTTGATTCACTGCTGGTGGTGCCGGTGACAGAAATAGCCGGAGTTCGTAAGACATCATTCGGCACCAATCCTGATACCGTTGTTCGCTATCTAAATCATTCTGCCGTTTTGTTCTGGATGGAAGAACAAGCTTCAGAGCGCATTAAAGAAGAACTCACCTCCAGCGCTCAGGCTAAGTGAATAAATGGTTTGACGAGTACAAAGCCAAGCTTTGCACTGCCGATGAAGCTGTGCAGAGCATAAGCTCGAACGACGGTGTATACATTCATTCCAACGCAGCGGCGCCTCAACAATTGATTGCGTCGATGACAGCGCGAAAAAGCGAGTTGCGTGGAGTCAAAATATACAAGTTGATCACACTCGGTCCGGCACCATATGCAGAGCCAGACTGTGAGGGCTCGTTTTATGTGCACTCTATGTTTATCGGTCCTAACGTAAGAAAGGCTGTTAACGAAGGGCGGGCAGATTACACCCCGATTTTCTTTAGCGAACTTCCTGCCTTGTTCAAGTCTAAGGCATTGAAAGTTGATGTTTGCCTGCTTTCACTTTCTACTCCAGATGATGATGGATACATGACTCTTGGTGTTTCTGTTGATAGCACCTGGGCAGCTCTCAGTAATTGCAAATATGTATTAGCTGAAGTAAACAAGCAAATGCCTCGCACTAACGGCGATACCAAAATACATGTGAGTCAAATATCTAAAATTGTAGAAACAGATTATGCCCTTCCCAAACTTCACAATGAAACGCCTGACGAAGTAGCTCTGGCTATTGGTCGAAATGTTTCTTCGCTTGTCGATGATGGCTCAACGTTGCAGATGGGCATTGGTGTGATACCAAATGCAGTTCTGCAAAGTTTGCATGACAAACGTGATTTGGGTGTGCATACTGAAATGTTCTCAGATGCTGTCGTTAATCTTGTCCAGTCTGGTGTCATCAACAACTCACGCAAAACGGTGGCAAAAGGCAAAATTGCAGTCAGCTTCGCCATGGGTTCTGAAAAGCTCTATAATTTTGTCGATAAAAATCCTGATGTAGAATTTCGCGGCTCTGATTGGATAAACAATAGCCAGGTTATCGCTGAAAACTACAAGATGACCGCCATAAACTCTGCGTTGCAAATTGATTTGACTGGACAGGTTTGTGCCGACTCTCTGGGCACTCACATGTATAGCGGATGTGGCGGTCAGGTTGACTTTGTTCGTGGAGCAAGCAAGTCTGAAGGTGGCAAAGCCATTATTGCGCTTGAATCTACGGCTCGTGGCGGCAAAATTTCCAGGCTGGTGCCAACGTTGGCACCAGGCGCAGGTGTTGTTACCTCTCGCGCTGACCTGCACTACGTCGTCACCGAATATGGTATCGCCCAGCTGCATGGAAAAAACATGAAAGACCGAGTGCGGGCGCTGATAGAGATAGCGCACCCCCAGTTCCAGGCAGAGCTGGAGCGTGGCGCCCACGAGTACGGCTGGACAGGTAGAAATTTTTCGATAGCGAAAATGTAACAAACTACTTGCGCAAATCATAAACGTGAATTATTATCGAAAAATAGTCGCTTTGAATTTGAGCGCGCAAATTTCGCTCTTCAATTCAGGGAACATCTAAAATCGCTTTCCGTCAATCAGGAAAGTCTGCTAGGGAGTAGTCTCATGTTCGCTCGTTTCCATCAAGATGTGCAAGATCAACAGGCTGAAGATAGCCTGCTTGTTGTCGCACACTCTTTGATTGGATTTGAGGAAAATGAACACTACGAACATATCGAGACTTAATTCACCAGGCGGATTTGCGTGCAACTCCGACTTCGTGGGGTTGTCGTCTAAGCGGTCAGGACATCAGGCTTTCAACTTGAGAATACGGGTTCGAACCCCGTTAACCCTTTTCAGTTTTGCATTATTTGCGCTGCTGATGCTTTGCATTTGCCCAGCTTCAGCGCCTCGTGATGCTAAAGCTCTTGCTGATTCAGCATTTGCTAATTGTCCATCTGGTTTGGCTCCTTTTGCTAAAGCTCCCTTTGCTAAAGCTCCCTTTGCTAAAGCTCCTTTTGCTAAAGCTCCTTTTGCTAAGGTTCCTTTTGCTAACCCTTCTTTTGCTAAAGCGCATTTTGAGCCAGTAGTTGGAAAGTTGGACAATTGCTTTTATTGCAAATCTGCTCCTCAGCTTTCGGCTGAGAATATGGTGCTGTCGTCTAGCGGCCAAAGACATTGCGTTGTCAGCGCAAAGATCGGGGGTTCAAATCCCCTCAGCACCGCCATGGGAAAGATCGTCCAGTGGTAGGACAACAGTTTGTGAGATTGTGAACGCGGGTTCGATCCCCGTTCTTTCCCCCATTTTTTCAGATATGAAGGTCGCAACAGCAGAGTTTTTACAGGGAGTCAGTCATGAATCAGCAAAAGCAGCGAAGCCAGAACAAAGTTAATTGCCTGGCGCTGAACATTCCGAGATCGTCTAATGGTAGGACACGACGCTTTGAACGTTGGAATGGTGGTTCGAACCCATCTCTCGGAGAATTAAATGACACAAGAGCAGGCTTTCGGTCTGCTCTTGTTCCTTGTATGCATATTATAGATGGTCCCACAGCCTACTATCGTGCTGCGGAGGGGCAGGCTGATATCAGGGGTTTTACTGTTGCTCAGATTTATGAAGTCTACTAACCTGTATTTATGTCCCCATTTTGACTCTGATTTGCCCGGTTTGAAGCCTCAAGTCTGTAAGTCTAAGCTGTGAGCAATGTTCAATGAGCAGCCTTAATCCTCCAATCTTTAAGGTGCCGACTGGCGGCAAGTTTAACAAGCGTGCATTTAAGGCTGCTTTACTCTCTACCCTGCCTGGTTTGGGACAATGGTTCAATCGGCGCTACGATAAGGCAATTGCCTTCTTTATAGTAGATGTCGCAAATCTGGCATTAATTTCTGTTCTATGCGGCTATCAAATACCTTTTACTAATATCCATCCAGATACCGTGATTTTTCATTTGCATTTGTGGCGTATCGGGTCTGCGCCGTTTGTTCTAATTCAATTCTTGATGATTTGCTATGTATTTTATTCGCAGTGCGATGCCTACATTGACGCTGCTGCTTCAGTCGATGTTAAAGCCTCGCCTGATTTGGGGCTTTCCCAGATGACCTGTGCGTCTTATGTTTTGCATTTGAGCAGCATATTCGCTATCTGTTTTTGCGTCTTGCTAAACATCAGTCATCAGTGCACGCCTGCGGAGATGCCGCAAATAGAGCTAAGTTTTGAGCTGGAAGAGCCGGCAAATAGGCTAGCAAATCAAGGTGCAACAGGAATAGAGTCTAGCGAAGATGCGGCGGCTCATTCGAAAGACGCTGTTAAAGATGAAGTGAAGCTATCGGATCGAAGCGCAGAGATGTCGGCAAGTAAACAGGCTGATTCTCGCATTAAGCCTTCCACAGACGAGTCTAATACGGTCGCCAGCAAGCAAATTGATACCCCTGCCGAAAAGCAGACTCCGAAAGAGACTTTTAGTCTTGGTTCTGCGCTAGGAAAATCAAAAACTACCAAAACTCCGAGTCAAGAAACTCAGACCTCCTCAAACATTTCAGCAACATCTGCGGAAATTAAATTCAACAGCAACAACTCTGAGCTAGTTGAAAGCGAGCAGCCAAGCACGCTAAAGCCCAAGTTGATTGCTCAGCTTCCGCTGAATAACACCGTTGCTTCAACGATGAGTACGTCGCAAATTCAAGTGGAAGAAAGCAGCGCTAGCAGTGTCTCCACTGTGTCGCAAAGTTCAATCGAAACACAAACTCTGCCAACTAAGCAAAACTCACCATCGATGCTTGGTTTTATGGATTCAACACTATCGAGCGATGCAGATATGCGTTTATTGTGGTCTGAGATGTCCAGCACAATCAGTCATTACATCGCTGATAACCCCTTGCAGGGCAGTGGAACGGCGGTGTGTTCTTTCACATTGGCAAAAGATGGTCGAATTACCAACATGCAGAGCTTACCGGCTAACAATGAGTTTGCCGCATCATTAGCCCAGTCGCTCAATAAAATGCCGCGCTTGCAACCGCCGGCAAAGCAACTTGGCAAAATGTTTTTTGATGTAAAAGCGTCAAACGATGGCAGTGCTACGTTTGTATCTCTTGAGATTAGCAGTCAGGCTTCCGAGATTTCAGAAGAATCTCTAAGCTCATTTAAATATCAAACAACCTTGCAAGCGTACTTAAAAGGAATCAAAAAAGAAATTTACAGTTCATGGAAGCCGCCTGTTAAAGAAGGTGTCAAACCTGTGATGGTTGGATTTACTGTTACGACTGATGGCAAATTGACCAAACAACACGTGGTTGAATCCTCTGGCGACCCCAAAGCTGATGCTGCTGCATTGCATGCTGCGCTTAGCGTATCTCAATGGGTGCAACCTCCTGCGGGCACTGCAGAAGATCTTGATGTGTGCATGGTAATTCAAAAATGCAAAAACTGTGATGCCGAATTGAAGCAGCAGGGCGCAAATGCTGCTACTGGTCCCGTAATATTGGCAAAATAAAATCGAGCGACCTACCCGTGCATTCAGTCTTTGGAAGCGCAGTATGGGAGCCTTTGCATGTCGCCGTCACGCTGAAAGGGGAGCTTCGTATGTCCGTCGTGATGTTGCTTGCCCAGTTAAATGGAGCGTTTTCACACATAGCTGCTCTTTGTGCTTGATGAAATGATGTGCTTGTCCCTTTGCAAAGCAGAGAAGATATAGCATAAACATTTACGAGGAATTTATCACATGCCTGAAATAGACGTTAAAGAACTGCGTAAAGATGCCGAGGAGGGTAATGGCTGTCGCATAAAAGATAAGGTGCATGACTTACCATTTGATTATGTAGCGAGTCTGATGGATCTAGTTGCACGTGAAAATAATAATGCTCATAAAGAGCCCGATGGAGCTAATTTGCCGCGTCTGTTTTTTGAGGCTTACACTCACGTTAACGGCAAAGATACTGTTCATATTGATCATCGCAGTAATGGCTGGTTGGCGCCTCGTAAAAATATTTTTGATATTTCACGAACACCTGAGAGTGAGCCCGGCAAAAAGGACGGGCAGGAATTCCGGAAGTGCTTGAATTTAAACACAAATGAGAGGCACGAGGATCCTCCCAAGCCAAGCGATCATTCATTCAGCAAACGGAGAAGTGCAGCGCCCTCAAATAACTCGGCAGATCAGATCAATCTAGGTGCCGGTGCAATGCCTTCACCCTCTATCTTTGTTCAGTGATTATTGAATTACCTTGGTGGGCTCTGGGAAAAACCCTGAGGTCATGAGCTACATAGTGCCCTATATCCGCATCGTGCTTTCAATTAGATTTGTAGCAAGAGTAAATGACTCTGGCGTATTACTTTCTAATTTCAGGGCAAAGGGCTATGGCACAAAACTCATACGCATATGCGCAGCAAGCAAGAGACCCGATGACAGCAGCCATGCTTTCGATGGTGCCTGGTCTGGGGCAGTTTTACAATGGTGAGTCACGCAAGGGAATTCTTTTCCTTGATGTAGCTCTCATTAACTATGCTCTTATGAGCATGATTATCCTGGCACCAACCATAGTGAGTGCCCTGAAGGGATTGGGGCTTCAGTATGGAATGAAAATAAACAAGGGTGTCATGGAGGCACTCTTGCAATTGCATATTGGCAGTCCGGTATCAATTGTGGTGCTAGGCATGGTGTTGGCATTCGTTGCATACGCTGTGCGTGATGCATACGATCATGCAATGATTAAGCGCCGCAGGGCTCTTTACTCTGATTCGATTATCGAATTAAATGAGGCTACCAGTGGTGCTTATATCTTTCATGCGTCGCT
Source organism: uncultured Candidatus Obscuribacterales bacterium (assembly GCA_964546815.1). GTDB lineage: Bacteria > Cyanobacteriota > Vampirovibrionia > Obscuribacterales > Obscuribacteraceae > JAIEPM01. Next base: position 63,600 of record CAZJLR010000008.1, read on the forward strand.
GATTGTTTCGTTGGCTGTGATGGCCTTATTTTTCTTCATACCAAAACCTCTGGTTCCCCAAGTTACAGAAATTGAGTTTTTTACAACTGTAGAAAAGCATGTGACACCACCGGTAAAAAGTCACATGCAATCAACCACTAATAACGAAGCTAAAAGCAGCAAGCTCGACACAACAAAGCCAATAAACAAAATGCCGCCCAAAGCAGAGTTGAGCAAGCAAACTCCAAGCGAAAAGCCAGTGACTGCTGCCCAAAAGACTTCAGCAAGTGCAGCCGCGACGAGCTCTTCATCTGAAGCGCAAAATCAACCAAGACCTGTGCAGCCAAAACAGAGTTCATCTAATTCAGAAGCGGCGAAACCTACTTTGATTGCCCAGACGATTCACCAGCCAACTTTTATGCCGCTGCCACATCAACCATCTGCTGTAGCATCAGCTTCTCAGTTGCCCGCTCTGCAAAAGGTAATGCCGGCTGCAGCAAGTGCAACTCCCTCTTTATTGCCCAAAACAATGAGTACTCCAGGCACTGCGCTTCCTTTGCCTATGACCCCTACAACAGGAATGACTGCTAATACAGCATTGCCTTTGCCGTCGCAAATACCGGTTGGAAGCTTGCCCCGTGGCAATGGCTCTCCTGCAATGCCTGCAATGACTAGTCCGTCAAGTGGCGCATCAAGCGGCTTTCAGTTGCCTGGCATCAAAAGTGCTCTAACGGGCGGAGGACCATCAAGTTCTAGAACAGTTGGTCCCATCGGACCATCAACAGGACCAGCAGGAGTCAACAACACCGGCGCACCTGGACCTCTAAACATAGCTCATTCCACAACTCCCGGCAGTGGACCTCAACCTGAAGTGATTGCCAGCGGAAGAAGTGGACCCGGTAAGCATGCTGGACCATCGGGCGATTCCGATGTACCAACTCCAATCAAAGCCGGTCGAGGTCAAAGAGGTGATGGTCCAATTCGAATTGTCCCCTCAGCGGGAGAACCGGTAACAGGCACTGGCGATAATCCACTAAACCTCGACGGCAAGAAAGGTATCGACAGACCAGATTCGCAACACAATCCTGATTTCACCCAGTATATGCAAGAAATTCAGCGCCGAATCAAACGCTCATGGTTCCCACCAAAAGACATGCAAAAACGCAGAGTCAAAGTCATGTTCAAGGTGCACACAGCAGGTGATATGAGTAATTTGCGAATTTCAGAAAGCTCAGGTTACGCAACCGCAGACCAGGCGGCGCTAAAGGCGGTAGAAGCGGCGGCACCATTCCATCATCTTCCTGCTTATTCGCCGGAAAACGTGGACATCGAATTTACTTTCGACTACAACGTGTTTAGCGGAAACTAGCCCCAGCGAAAGAAGACAATCGAAAGACCAGGTTTTGAGCAAATTCAAAATCTGGTCTTTTCTTTTAGTTGCCGGCTTTCTGGTGGCAGTTTGAACATACGCCGAATATCTCAAGCACATGCGATTTGACTATAAATCCATATTTACTACGCAACGTGCCTTCGATTTCTTCGACCACGCACTGGTCCAGGTGACCGCTGTGCCCACACTCCTCACAAACGAGATGATGATGGTGTTCGCCGGGAGCGACCACTTCATAGCGCTTTTCGCCATCGCCCAGGTCAACGGCCTGTACATAGCCTTTCTCTACCAGTGAGTCGAGCGCTCTATAAACTGTCGTAAGACCAGGAGCCTTGTCGCCGGTGTTCCGCAGGCGTCCGTAAATGTCTTGTGCGCTGGCGAGATCTTGTGCCTGCTCTAATGCATCAAGAACAAATTTGGCGCCTTTTGTCAGCCCGCTTCGCTTCAGCATTTTTTTAGCCTGGTGATGATCATGCACTGCCATGCCGAAACTTACGAGCCTCCCTGTTTTAGTGCCAGAACCGAGGCGATTGTATCACAGTAAAACAGGCTGCCACTTTGGGCATAGTCTCATTTGTTGTGGTTGTCAGCAGACTTGACCGTCTGTGAGTCTGCATAGGCGCGCGTTGCTCTGGTGCGCTTATCGTTGTCTTCCGATTTCATGCAATGTTCATAGAGTCGCTGCCTGAGCGATTCTGAGAGCAATGATATGTCCTGAGGTTTGCTGCTTCTGAAATTGCGTGAGGCGAAAAATCGTGCGGCTCCTTCCAGCTCAGGCTCTGAGACATCCTTTGCATCGAGGGCTTTGATGATGGTTTCAGTTGGCATCATTAGCAATAAATCAGCCGGAAGGTCTTCATAGCTAGGATAACCGGTCCATGAGCCTACGCCTGAGGCATACCACTGCAGCACCGCCAGTGCCTCGAATTCTTTATTTTCAAAATTCCCATCGAGAAGCGACATCATCTCTTTTTCTTCAGCCGTTGTGTGCGTCATGTTTGGCTCAGGCGTTCTGAGATGATCGGATGGGCTTGGGTCTGGAGCAAAAATCAGGATGTCAGGGTTGCGTGTACCCAGGATTGAACCCCAGTATGAGCGCAAGCATGATGGCATTGACAGTGACCACTTTTGCAAATCGGCTGCGCTGCGACGTTTGTCCTTCAGAGCCGCATCGAGCGCCGCTTGAGGACCTGTAACACCATTTGCAGAAAACCAGTCTACAAGCTTAGGACCGTCTTTCAAATTGGCGTCTAAACGCCAACCTTTGTCCCAGCGGATGTTCTCCCCGTGATGAAATCCGAAAACTGCCAGTCTTTTGCGCCCTTCCAAAATTTCAATTGTTGGGTCACCGTAACAGGCGTCGTGCCCGATGCTGCCTGCGTTTTCCTCGATCGCCAGTGCCTGTTTCAATGCTTCGATTACTTTTGGGTCACTAGAGTCAAACAAGACTTTGTCTGTAAGAGGCTTGCCGTTGAATTCTCCGCCGCTATAAACTTTTACGTGATCTGCCACACGCATAAGGTCATCAATTGAGTCCTGGCTTGGGTTTGGCAAACTTGAGCGAAAGACTTTCAAGAGCGATGTATTCTTGCTGTTGGGTAGTTTGCCACCAATAGCAGTACTAGAACCCTCAGGGGTGAATAGCAGTTTTGGTGTCTCGGCAAATGATGGACAAATACTAATCAGCGACAGGCAAACAGCCAGAGTAATTGAGGAAGCATGAATAGGCTTAGAGTCAATCAACTAGGTGCACCGGACAAATAATCTAGACCGACTATTCTACCGGAAGATAGTGCTTAATCGGCAGACTCAATTTGCTCTGATTCGGTAAAAGTGCCGCAACCGCCTATTTGTGCGTCAGGGTGTGTAACAATCCATTGCACTTCGCGTCCCAATATCATGCTTGGTAATGTTGATATATGTGCCGCGCGGCCTGCTTCGCCTTTAGCTGCATAGAGTTTCACGAAACCTTCTCTTAGCCGCAGATATGCCATTTCGCTTGATTCATCGCTGGGCAGTTGCTGCCAGGCGTCGACTAGAGTTTGCTTGGCGCCTTCAAAGTCTGCCGCCGCGATTTGCTTCAGCGCTGCCTGATAAGCTTCGTTTTCAGGCAGCGGCAAGTTTTTCGCCTCTTCAAAGCCAAAATGCTTTGAGTCGGGTGTTTCGAAGGGACTTTTGTGCACCTTTCCAATTCGCTTGCGAGCAGACTCTAAGATGCCGTTCAAAAAGGCAACTAAGGGACCCAGTGGCAGCACTAATGGAATGTAGAGCATAAAGGCATCGTTCCTTCAGAATGGATTGTTGGGCGAATACCTCTAGCTCAACTAGCTTACTGCATTTTGCAGAGCTGCAGTTTTAATTGACTGAGTCAACTTTATGTCTCTCTTTTTCAGTTCTTCCAGGAACAGCAGTGGATCTATCGATTGTTCCACAGTAACCGCCTTGCGAGGAGTCTGTCCCCTGGCAGCAAATATAGCCATGATTCCTGCGTGGAAACCTGTGCAGCGTTCCATCGCTGAAAAACCAGTTGCCTCGTCATAATAATCAAATACATCGAGAGTTATTGATGTATCTTCTCCCGCTTTTTGTCCTTTCGCTATTACGCGAATGATGACCAGGTCGCGAGTTGATTCTTTCGCGCGAATTTGGGGCTCGATTAGTTTGTGCAAAACATGTCGTGGAATGACCTTTTCGCCATTTACCTCGATGGGGTCTAGCTCAAAAAGTCCGGCTTGCTGAAAGACTTTCCATTGGGCATAGTGCCCGAGATATCTAAGTGTTTTATTTTGCAAAGTCTGGACTTTGCCTTCATAAGTCCATGGAAGTGTGCTGACACCACCTGCGGTGGTGAATGCTTCCATCTGTCCAAATGGTTCAGGAAAATCGAGAACTTCGTATTCTTCAAAGCAATTGGTATGGTGCAATTTGCCGTTGCGCAAACAGTTCGTTTTTCCGTGATATTCGTTTGTTAGCCCCTCAATGCTGAAAGACAAAGAGTAATTCCATGGTGGAAGTGGATTTTGTGGCAGTCCGCAGTCATAGGTGATGAGAGACTCTGTTTTGTCTAAAAGGCTGTATGCGTAAGCATTAAGTGAGTTTGCCAATCCTGGCGCCATGCCGCAATCTGGTATGACTGTCACGCCTGCGGCAGTTGCTTCGTCCGATAGTGCAAGTTGCTTGTTTGCGACGTCGGTGTTGCCGCCATAGTCGCAAAAGCTGGCTCCGGCTTTGATGGCTGTTTTTGTGAGTTCGACATTGAAAAAATAGGGCACCCCTGATACTAACGCTGAAATTTTGTGCTTTTTGAGTAACTGAAGGCAAGCATCCTGGTCTTTAGCGTTGAGTGCGGCGGCCTGGCAAATTTCTTTGCCTACCAATTTATTGACCCTGGCGGCTGCACTTTGCGCTGTAGCCAGGTCTTGGTCTGCCAGCAAAATCATGTCGCTATCGCCAAATAAAGCCAAATCGTAAGCCGTGGCGGTTCCCTGTCTTCCAGAACCGAAAATTGCGTAGTTATAACCCATAATGCACGTCCGTTAGCTGCCGGGGGGAATGGACCAAAGAGTGGATTATATCGCCCCGACAAAAAACTTTCTGGAAAAATGATTTTTTCCCCCTAAATTTAAAACCCCAGCTGTAAAGCAGATCTGGGGTGTGCCTGAAAAGGTATTTGTGGGTAATTGGGATGATTTTTCAGCGAAACTGTCACGTCGCCTTTTGGGCGGCTTTCGCCTCGGCAGCGGCGCTATCGATTGCTCTCAACACAAAAGCTGGACCTGCCACCCCTACTTTATTTCTTTCTGCAAATCCTGAGAATAAATGCGAGGCTACGATGGCGCAAACGCTGGACAAAATTAGAAAGTGTGACATCAAAGGCGAACATCTAAAGCTAATTCGCAATTTGCGTGTTAGCTGGGTGGCTATCGAGGCTGGTGCGCCCGCAATTGATATGAATCGGCGCTATGGCAGCCCGAAAATTCACGAAGACATGGCAAGAATTCTCGGGTGGAAAAGTCCGGAAAGACTCAACTCCGATTGGTTGCGTATTTTGCAAAAGCTAGACGAGGCTATTCTGGGCGATGTATTGGTATTGTTTTTGCAACATGCCACTATTTCGCCGGGGCTTTATACAATCAAAAACACGATGATTGATGATTTTCCTGAGGGAAAATTCCTGCTTAACTCAGACAGTGCAATAGCCATAGACATTCCAAAATCTAGAACTATGCCATTTGTGTTGACTGCCGATCATCTCCGCCTACTTAAGCAAGTTTCCTGGACTGCATCTTGTGTAGATCCAAAACGTCCCTATGGTGACATGACCTACTATTACATTGATATGGCAAACATTCTCGGCGTGCCGTTTAACAGGGACAGCGAGGGGCGCCCCTTGTTTAGTAGCGACCAGATAAGGCGTTTTGACAAACTCCATGGTGAAATGGTTTTTGCCTTGCAAACATTTTTGCAATATGCAGAACTTAAACCTTGCCGATTTGTACGGAAAGGCGATGAGCCATGGCGCATGGTCGACCCGAAGTTTGCAATTTCAGGACAAAACGCGACCGGTGCGATGCTAGCACCAGCGCTCCCGTCGGGGCAGACGCGCATGGTCAGCGGGGCTGACATTGCTCAAAACGCGCAGCTGCAAGAGTTTCAGAGTACAAAGAAATCGACCAGCGAAAGCGCAAACGCGCGCAAGCAAATTTTTGGCTCCTTGCTTGATTTGTTCAATTTGGGCAAAGCGCCTTCGCTCGATGAGGCTGTGCAGTCGTCTATTTTGCGCACTAGTGGATTTATTGATGCTCAACCGAATAATCCTCTGCTTTATGCGACAAGAGCGTCATATCTCAAGCAAGCTAAGTTGTATGATGCTGCAATTGCTGATTACAGCAAGGCTTTGGAATTGGGCGAATCAAACCAATTAGCGTATATGTGGTATGAAGGGCGGGCTCTTGCCTATAACACATTAGGCAAAGAGACCCAGGCTCTGGCAGATTTCTCAAAAACGATAGAGCTTAAGCCGCAGTATATTCCAGCATATTATTATCGTGGGCGGATTTATAACAACCGAAAGGAATCAGAGAAAGCTCTTTCTGATTTCAACTTTGTGATTGAAAGCAATCCCAGTTGGAATCCTGATGTGTATTATTCTCGTGCGGTGTCTAATTTGTCACTTGGGAATTCTCTTAAATCAGCTTGTGACTTCAAGTATTTTCTGGACAGCGACAAGTGGCAAGATAAAACAGCACCATATGCAGTATTGCTAGGCTATGTGGCTTTCCGTAAGGCTGGAAAACACCTCGATGCTCAAGCGTTGATATCAACAGCCAGCCAGAAATTTACCGATAGCAGTTGGCCTTCGGTTGTTATTCAATATTTGCTAGGCAAAGAAAGTGCCGAGAAGATTTTGTCTGCTGCATCTGGAAACGATGATCTCACTGAGGCTCACTGGTTTATCGGAGCTAAATTGCTCTATGATTCGCGTATAGAAGATGCCAGAAAACATCTGAACTGGGTTGTAGAAAATGGCAATAAGAGTTTTCTTGATTATGATTTGGCGCGAAATGAGTTGGCAAAATTGAACAATTAGCCTACATCAATGCAGGGCGTGTCCAGATATAAATTTGGGCAATTATAGTAAATACTGCAAGCATTATGGGCAGCATCGCCATAGGAGACTTGTGCGAGAAAATTTCGCTGAAAGAAATGCCGTAGTCGTCTGGGTCTGCGTCGTTAAACCAAGCATTTACGCTTTGCTGTTTTGCTTGAGAAGGCGTTAGAGCATAATGACCAGGCATTTACTGTTCTCCAGTCGAAGGGGTGGTTTAGATATAGTGGGAAGCTATCTACATAAAACCACGACAGTTAATACGCTCGCTAGTGCAATAGGACACTTTGCCAGGTGACCTTGGTCATGGGCATAAATGAAAAGGCTGAGACCCTTACAAACTAAGCTAGTGAGCGAGATTTGCGAGTCTCAGTAGGCTTCTTAAAGCTGCTTGCGATCTTAATCCATGTGCGGTAGAGGGATTTTCATGCTCGTCAGGCAAGTAGTATTCAAACGGGTGTTCGTCCAGAGTGTAATAGCTTTGCTGAGGCATGAGTAAGCGCAGCGCTCCTTGTGGCTTGCCCGATTGGTTCAAATCTTTTAGCGCAAGATGCCCTGATTTGTCGTAGCAAAGCAATCCTGGTTCTAGTCCTGCGCGTTTTTCTATTTCTCGCAGAGCTGCCGTTGATAGTTTTTGCCGACTGTCGATGCCCAAATTGTGGTGCAAACCTTCTTCGAGGTCTGCGTCTAGCTTGGCGCCGATAAGATTGTCATATTCATCGAATGCTGGCTGGAAATGTTCTTTAATCGTATTGAGCCTTACGCTGAGTCCTGATTCTGGCGTCTTTAGCCCCTTTTGAGTGAGAAGGCTATCAATTTCTTTCTGCAATGCTGCAGCGTCTTCCGGGCTCTTTGCTGAAATGCTGGAGGCTACACCGTCATATCTTTTGCCATCAGGCAATCTTTTCCATTCATTTGAATTCCAGTCACCGCTGCCGAAAAGTGGGTCAAGTGTTTTGAAGTCGCCTGCCAGTTTGTTGATGGGTGAATGTTCTTGAGCAAGGGCTGGAAGTAATACCTTTTGAATTTCACCGAGCTCTGTTGCAGAATGTGCGGTGACTTCGACTTTAATGTGGCTAAGCGCGTCGCCTGCATGAATTTTGCCGTAAAACCAGGGGCTATTTTCTACTCGCTGAAACAGGTCGTAGTTGCGTCCGTCGATTTTGTATTCACGTTTCATTTTGTAGTCGAGCATTGCAGACCAACGGTCTGTCAAATACCAGTCGCCACTAAGTGCAGCAGCCTCTTTCCCTGCCTCTGTTGACATTTTTGAGATCAATGCTGAGCCGAGTGCACGTCCTGTAGATATGCCGCCTGCCATGGCTGCGCCGAGTGCGGCACCTGTTGCCGCTGACTCAAGCACAGCTGCGACATTGTCGCCGATGGTTCTATTGCCATCGAGTCTCATTGCCGATTCTGTGATGCCACCGAGTGCACCGCTGGCAGTGGCGGCGGCTGTATTGTAAGCGATGGCTTTGAGGGCTCGACCTAGCTCTGCCTCGCTTTCTTTCCTTAGCTCTGCATTAAGATTATGGCGCAGAGCGCGGCTCAAGTTTTGAGTGGCGATTGCTCTTGTTTCTTCGTCGAGGTCTTTTGCAAGTGCCTTTTCTGCTACTTTCCAGAGAGACGCATTATCCATTTGGTTTTTGCCTTCGGCAATTGCACCGTGTATCAAATGATTTATCTCTTTTGAAAGAATTTTTTCTGCGCCAGGCTTCATGACTTTATGCAGCCCCTCTGCGGCTGCATGGCTCATAGTTTCTCTCAAAGCACCAGCTGCGGCTTGTTCTCCTACTTTGAACATTTTTGCGACTTCAGCCGGGCCGAAGATGCTGCTTGCACCACTCACAAAACCACGTAAGACGTCTTTGCCGACTGCGCCTGCACTCCAATCATAATTCTCGCCCATGGCAGCTGCGTGAATAGAAAGATTTGTCACGCTACCAATCATTCCACTTGCGGCAAGCAGATAAGCTAAGCTCACTCCCCCAGTCTCTGGAGCAGCTATAAGTGCTGCTGCAGTTATAACCGTATCGACCGCCATATCGGCAGCTGCTTCTTTCGACTGCCTGTACATGCAGACAGCATCAGCTACCTGCGAAGCAAGCTCTTCTCTTCTTTCGCGGCTGAGCTCTGCAATTTTGCTTGAGGTTTTCGCCATTGCTCTGGCATACCCACTGATAGCTTCATCTAACTGTAGACCAGTGCCGTCCCAAATGCCGTCTACGAGCGCTCGTCCAAGTAGTCCTGTTCGAGATTCGTTGTAGCGATCTCTCGCGAGGTTGAATTCTTGTCGTGCATCAAGAGGTGTTGATCTTAGCAGTGGTGCCAGTTCAGCTTGTATTTCTGCTTTCAATTCTGCAAGATTGGCGTTTAGGTTCGCTGCAAATTTTCGCTCGTATGTAGCGACGATTTGGCGACGTTCTTCCTCTGAGTGAGACGACAATATTGATTTTATTTCTTCGACGCTGTTGCTTGCGCCGAGTACTAGCATTCTCAATTTGTCTTCAGGTCTGAAATCTTTCTGGCGTAGAAGCATTTCTGCCAGTTGGCGCTCGTCCGCACTGAGAGAAGAGAAAACTTCGTTTTGCAATTTTATCGCTGCTTTGTTGTTTGGATCTCGACTTAGCAGCATGGCTCTTTCGTAAGGTGGCGCTGATACAAAACTGTCGAAGATGCGTTCTTTGTTGTCGCTAAATACGCCTTTATGCAAATCGATTTGGATAGAAACAGGAATGTCTCCGGTGAGAAAGAGTGGAGCGACATAGCGGTCGAACTCTTCTTTGTTCAACGCCATTTTAAGGGCTTTTTGCAAGCTGTGCGTGAATGCCAAATCTTCTGCTGATTTGGGGTGAAGAATTCGTTCGCGCATTTCAGGGTGCTCTCTTAATGCGCGTTGGAGATCGGTAATGACTGCGCTTTCATCAACATCTAGTGCTGATGCTTTTTCATAAATGCTTGTGACTATGTCTTCTGCGGCAGGCTTTCCTTGCTTGATTTGGTCTAGCATATAGCGTGCAGATTCGCGCAGCGGTCCATTGCCCATACTTTCGTCTAGTGCTTTATCTAGATGTTGTCTGTAGTGAATGCTGCTCTGGTACATTGCACGTTCTGTGCTGCTCATTTGGGCAATGGCAGTGATTATGCGACTTTTGTCTGTGTGATACCAGTGATTGGCATCGCCTATTACTTCTATTAATTGACGCTTTGCCGATGATGCTTGTTCGAATGATGTAGCTTGCAATTTAGTTTCGATGATTTTGTTGGCAGTTTGCAATTCCTCTTTATTCAAGAAGCTTTGCATTACCTGGTTTAGGTCTTTCCTGTAGTCAGCATCTTGCTTGAGTCTTTGCCAATCTTGTTGGTTCATATTTTCGATTACAGACATTACTTCGTCGCGGTTGTGATGTCCGAGAATGCCGCGTTGTTCTGCCAACTTGCTAATGAGACTACCGCCTTTTTGGGCAATCATATCTTCCCATCGGGCTAACTCGGTGTCGTTGGCGGCTGAGCGCAGCGCGCTGTTGAGGTCTTTGTAAGCTGCAAGTGCCTGCTTGTCGTATTCGTTTTGGGGTTGAGCACCTTCCTTTTGGGAGCTCAAGAATTTACCCCAAAGATAAGATTCTCTGTCTTTTGCACTCATATGTGCCAGAGTATTTTCGATGGCTTTTTCATTGTCACCTAAAATGCTGCTGTTGTCTTTCACTTGCTGAGATTTGCTGAGTTTCCCCAATGTCAAATATTGTTTGGCGCATTCTGCATCATGCTGGTTGACGAAAGTTGTTTCGATTCTTTTGATGCCGCCTTCTTTGGCAAAGCGCTCTCTGTCTGCCGGAGTAGCGTTGCGAAATGCTTCAGCAAATAGCTCCAAATTGTGACTCTTAAGCGCAATGTCTGCCAATCGCATGGTGTCATCGCTGGTTCGTTTTTCAGTGCCCTTGAGATATACTTCTATAAATTGCTTTGACTCTGCACTTAGTTTTGGGTCTTTCGCAATTGTGTCTTGTAATTCTTGCCCATAGCGCTGTTTGTATGCACTTTTGAGAGCATCGAGTTGGGCGGAGTTCATTGTTGAAATCGTCGTGCGAAGATCTGCCTCTATTAAATTGTTGTTGCGCCCTGAAATGATTTGAGCGCGTTCGATGAGGTCGGTATGAATGCGACCTGCGTCGTCTGCTTTGCCGTCGGGGCGTGACAGTAAGTTGAGTGCTTTATCTAATTCGGCGCCGCTCATCTCGCCTTTTAGTTCTTCGCCAAGTTTGATGCCGAAGCGCTTCTTGTATTCGGCTTCCAGCAATGCTCTTTGGTCTTTGTTTAGGGAATCGAGCACTGCGTAGATTGTTTTTTCATCAGTGCCGGTATCAATAAATGCATCGCGCTTTGTTGCTTTGCGAATGTCTTTGGCGGCTGTTTCTACTATTTCGGCAGTTCTGTTGTTGTTGTTGTTGTTGTTGTTGTTGTCTGATTGCTTTGATTGATCGCCATGAAGGTTTGAGGAGGGGGATTCTCTGTGCGTGTTTCCTGGTTGTGCGCCATCTTTTGCTTCTCGCGCAGCTTGCTCGATGGTTTTTCGAACCTTCCGTTTTTCAATGCCTGATGTTGTTTTGCTTTTACGGGTTTCTGCTGTGCTTTTGGCGTTGCCCGCCTTGCGCAGTCCTTCAGTAATTTTCTTGCCGGAAGCATTTTTTGAGTCGTCTAGCAAAATGGGGCGCCCGAAGTCCTTTGTGATGCCGCTTGAGCGCCCGGCTTTCAATTCTTTGAGTTCTGTCTTTACGCTGTCAGCCAGCTGCTTCTTGTCTTTAATTGCCTCGAGTGCTGATTTTTCTTCGGCAGATTTGTGGTGAGATTCGCGAAACTCATGCGGGTTCTCTTCGTCGTGGCTCATTAACTTGGGGCTCCGGTCACTAATATACTAATCTGCGCGTTTTGGACTTCTCTTTCACCTGATTACTGCTTGGCTTCTCGATTTAGGATGAAGTCTGCATAGATTTGAGGAAGTCTTTTAGCTTTTTACCTCGGCTGGCCCCCATTAATCGTCAGAGGGGAGGGACTTTGGATGGGTGAAAGAAGATGCCAAGGAAGCAAAAACCCAGTAGACACAAGCACTGTGCGCCTAATACACATACCTTAAACAAGTACTGGTATTGTGTTTGAGCAAGAAAGCACTCTGTGTTATGCTTCAAGACGTCCGGGCGGTTAGCTCAATGGTGGAGCACCTCGTTTACACCGAGGGGGTTGGGAGTTCGAGTCTCTCACCGCCCAAGCTTTTACGGGATCGATGAAATTTCGTTGATACATAGTTGATACAGCAAGACTATGTACCGGAAAAGTGTGCTGTACTCTTACGGGAGAAACAGTCATGCTCAGTCCTGACGATGAAAAACATATCCAGAGTAAAGTGAACGAATATTTGAATGAGTTCCGTGCTCAGCTGCAAATGCCACCAGAGCATAAACAGTACGCATTAATATATGCAATTGAAATTCTTGCAAGAGAAATTGAGCACCACTCAGAAGCTCCGCAAGAAATGAAAACAAGCTTTGAGGCAATGCAAGAATGGTTGGCTGTTGTGAATAAGCCGTCGACGCCAAAAACTGAGCGCGCCTTGATATTCGGTCACATGAAAAAGCTGAACAACAAGCGTTGATCCTTGCTCAGTTTGACTAGAAGAAGTGGATGCGCCTGAAGCAGCATTCAAGAAGTTGATTCAAGCTAATTCCTAACTCTTTGATGCCAAGCCCTGAATTCATCATTCATCCCACACTGTGCGCCCTTCCATGTCTTGCCAATAGCGATGTAATAGATCGTGTGATAAGAGACTTCATAGGCTTCGGCAATTGCCGAAAGTCGCCAGCCGGTGATTAGCAGCCTTCGTATCTGCGAGACTTTCCATTTATTCAGTTTGAATTCGCCGGCAGTTATCTTGTCATCAATAATGTTTTGTTCGACGCTGCCCCATTTCAAATTCTCGGCTCTGTTGTCGAGCTTATTTCCATTGATGTGCCTACAGTGGTAGTGCGCCGGCGGTTCGCCGTGAAATGCCAAACACACTAGCCTGTGCACAGATCGCTTGCAACCAGACATAGAAACATAGTAGTACCCACTATTTTGTATGCGTTTGCTCTTTAAGCGCAGGACTCCTGTTCTCTTAAAATCGCTACCATGGTTGCTTCTAGCGCTTAATATGTCACCAAAGCTAGTGGCAAAGTAACCGTCATATCCAGGAATTTCTCTTATGTCCATGCTGCGAATTTTGCAGAAAAAAAATTCCGGACAAGGAAAAATCGGTTGTATTGTCAATCCGTACTACCAAGATGCAGTTTGCTTTGATGCAGCGATTGAAATTCTGAAAGACAAAGCTTACGAAAAAGCGTTTCAAGATTTTTGGTTGTTCTTAGCTGCAGAACAAAGAAAAGGCGCATCGGACCAATTTGTACGAGACTCATTTCAAGCCATGACTGATGCATGGGAATACTTACAAGGAATAGATGATGGCAAACCAACTGACGAATGACTCAGAGTATGGGACCGAACAAGCTCAACCAGTGCTCACAGAACCAACGGTGACTGCACCGTCGTCGCAACCCGAACCGATGCACACTGAACCATCGCCTCAACCACAGTTCAGCACAAACATTGAATTTATGATTAGCTCTTCAAGGTTGAAGCCAGAGAACGAAGAACTCGTCAGAAGATCAATCAAGCTGTTGCAAGACAGCCGCGAAATCGGTGTGGAATTCTTGATTGACAGTAGATGGAACGCCACACCACACACACCGGCATCTGAGCTTGACGAACGTTTAGCTTCCCGCCTGGTCAACCACTTTTGCGAAGCCGAACGTAGGCATGCGCAACTTGCCAAAGAAGCAGGTCAATAATGGAAGATCCGATGAGAGATGTCGATCTCAAAACGTTGACTAATAGCCAATGGGATCAAAAGCGTGCTCAATATTTGCAGTATGTTGCTCAAGTTGAAAATAACGACAAGTTAAAAGCTCAATCTGACTTCAATAATCTGTCGCCAGAAGAGAAAGCAAATTACGACCGCTTGAAGAATCCCTATCGTAACCTTAGCGATGCTGAATTTGAGAAGGTTAGGCGGAATTACGTGAACTCACTGAGGGGTTAAAAACACTATGCGCTATAAACCATCAACTGCCATCTGCCAGAGACTGGCACACGTTGACGATCAAAGATTTACTGTTATAAGTGCTGCGCTATGCGTTGCTGCCTATGCCTCCAAGAGAAAGAATGTCGAACATTTGCAATGGGATAAAAGTGAATTGCCGCCCAAGGATGTTATTGATTTTGGCAAACGCAGGAGAGAACACCATCCAAATGAAATAACATTCGTCGCGCCAGGCGTTCCCCCTAATGAGAGTTGCGTGCATTTAGACTGTGGATTTGTTCGAATTTACGACCTGACCAAGGCGTTTCGCAACCTGACCAAGGAGCAAATTCTTGAAGGCATAAAGCTGCTTTCAACCTTGGGCTATGTATCTGGTGTTCTGACTAGTTATGGACCCTACAGAAGCTATAAGAAAGGTCAGAGTCCCGCAAGTATTTTGGTATCACCAACATTCGTTTTCGAAGAAGGGTCTGAGCTTGAGATGGAGAAAATGATCGTGGAACAATTACTTGCACCAAAGCCTATCCAAAGCTTGGAGCCTGTAAGAGTGCTTACAGATTGCATGGTTGGTCTAACACGTTTTCAAAAAGGTCAAATAGTGACTGATGAAGTTTTGATTAGATCGATGCTCGACACTCAGTGCCCAGTGGTGCCGGTAAGTGATAGTAAAACTACTGCATGTGCAATCTGCAGCCACGTTTTTGAGATTGATCCCGCATTCGAATCAACCCGCTTGGTGGCATATTTTCCTTTAGACAGGCGAATTTTTATGGGTTCGCAAGCTGTTGAATATAAAGCCGGTCGCTTAGAAGGCAGCTACCCAAACGCTAAAGCAGCCATTGACCAAGGATGTGCGCTACCTGCGGTATCCGGAAGGGACTGGGTCGAGTGCCCGAAATGCTATGAGCCCCACTTGGTTCGAGATATTTGTTTGCCTGCAAGTGAGATAGTCAAAATGAATGAAGTTGCTGAATCTTACATGCCAGCAATTACTGATACAGGAACTGGTTCGGTGCACACAGCCGCATCAAATCGAAAGCCTCACCTTGACCCGCTTTATAGCAATCCTGATTCCAACGATTTTTGCAAGCGCCTCGAGGCGCGATATTCAATGTTTACAGATGACTAGTTTTTCCTGATGCACTGTCGAAAACTCCCCCGCAGATTACAGCTAGTCTGCGGGGGTTTTCTATTGCAAATACCCCAAAACATACATTTAATATATCTGAAACATGGCCATTATGGCCGTGTTTGGGCGTTTTTGTATACCGAAATCATATTTTGCTCTTGCGCGATTGATATTGTGGTGCAAAGATACCGATATAGATTCGTTATACAGCGTTGATACCATTTGTGGTGCCGGCGCTACGGATGTCGATTGAGTTAATTATGAGAATAAGACTGACTAAAAAGTCTGTCCGGCAACTTAAAGCTGGAGAGGTTGAATATTTCGCATGGGACACAGAGCTTACCGGGTTTGGTGTTCGCGTATATCCATCCGGACGAATTACATACGTAGTGAGGCTATGGTGCAAATCAGGAGAAAAGCCCCAGGTGATCAAAACCATTGGACCTTCTTCGATAATCCGCGAAAGTGAGGCACGTAGCAGCGCACTAAAAATTCTAATGAAGAATTATAGGGAGAACAGAATCGATGACTAGAAAGGGACACGGACTTTTTCAACTTCCTCGAAAGTTAGAGAAGGCTGAAATAGAGTGGGATGTTGAAGTGGCAGGGCTTGGAATTAGAGCGAACCGTAATGGTACCACGAATTACATAGCCAAAATCTCTATGAAAGGCAGGGCGCACTGGTACACAATTTGCGCCGTAAGTCTAATACAACTTGATCAGGTCAGAAATCTAGTAATGCGAATGAAGATGCTCGCAGCCAAAGGCACTGATCCTTCAGCACTTGTACAATTCGAACTGGACAAGGTCTCCGGTATCGTGCGAAATAAAACTGTTTCCTTTGGTGAATTTTCTATTGCTTACATTCGAGATCACGCCAAAGTCTGGAAAAAATCCTGGTTGAAAGATCAGCAGATGATTAGCTATTACTTGCTGCCTATATGGAGCGACAAAGAACTTGCAAATATCAAACGAGCGGATATAGATAAATTGCATAAACAAATTGGCAAGGACCGGCAATGTGCTGCTAATCATGTCGTTGAATTGCTCCATGTGATGTTTAACCAAGCCAGATACCTCGGATATCTTCCCGAAAATTTCAGTAATCCTGCCGAGGGCATCAAGAAGTTCAAAAAACGCTCAAGGCATAGACGAATAACATCCGCAGAGTTGCCGTTGATCGTTAGAGAAATACACAAGCTTGAGCGTGTGTCATACCGCGTAGCATTCTTGCTCGATTTGATTGTTGGCTTCAGAGTTAGTGAGCTATTAATGCTTCGATGGGAACATGTTGACCTTGATAGCGCAATGATTTTTATTCCGGACACCAAAAGCGGGAAGCCTCACTGGCAACCATTACCTGCCGCTGCCGTTGAGTTGTTGATTCAACTTCCCTCCAAAGGGGTTAGTCCTTGGGTTTTTCAATCACATATCCACAGAGATCGACCGCTTGTGAGTATCCACAAAGCCTGGAAAAAAGTTTGCAAATCGGCAGGAATTAATGACTTGAGGATTCACGATATTCGCAGGACAACAGCATCATGCTTGGTCGAGCAAACCGGAGACTTGAGGCTCGTAGGCGAAGTGCTAAATCAAACGCAGCAATCAGTAACAGCTCGTTATGCCCACCATGACAAAGAACACATCAGAAAGGCGCTAGATGAACATGCGAACAAAATTTTAGCACTTGGATCAAGCTGCAACTAATTCAGAGCAGTATTAATCTTCTAAATCAGGAGGAAACTAACATGGAAATCGATAGCCGATTTCATACTCTTAATTCGCGTATTGTAAGCTTAGAAGCGCTTGTGGTGAGACTCCTTATTAGAGTCAAAAGAGCTGATCGGTCTCATCCCCGGCTAAGGATCGTGGGGCACGCACAAATTGTTCCTCTAATACAATCATCCGCAGATTCTAAAAAGCGAGGCTCTACCGAACATGCGGATCGCTCAGATTCACAACATTGATAAGCGTGAGGTATGAACATGTCAGCATATGAGTTGCTGGAGAATTTACGTGAAACCGCTGGACTTAAATCCAAGTGGAAGAAATCTCATAGGAAAAATGGTTTGGTCTATTGGAAGAACGCTGATTATCCAGTAATTATCGCAATTGGCATTGACAGAGCTATTAGACTTGAACCAACGGAGGCAGGCAAGCATGCGTTGGAGTGTGTATGCGAAGCTATGGTTGAGTCAGCCAAGTTTCTTGGCACCACTCTACACATGGATGACATCACAGACCTGTTTAGACGAGCTAACGCCCAAATAGAAATCGATGATTTGAATAGTACTGAAGCTAAAACCTCGATCGGCAATCTTACTTGTACGCTGAAATTGATCAAGAGCCATGGTGCGATGGTTAGCTTACGGTCTGACTCTGCCACCACCATTGAATGATGTACCAGTGCTGCCACCGCCCGATGCGCGTTGCGAGGTATTTAGATTGCCAAAGGTCTTTCCTAATTGCTTGCCGAGTTCCTTCGTTACGTGCTTAGATACTTCTTTGGTGTCAGTGCCGGCTGGTACGTTGAAAGTATTATTGATTGTCATCGTGCCCGCATAAGCAGGTCGCAGCCCAGGACTGAATACCTGATCGGTTACTTTCTTCCAATGTGCAGGCGCTTCAATAGCATTTGTAACTTGTCCCAGCCCAGATTGGCTTAAATAGCTCTTTGAGGCATTGTACAGGCTGTCGCCAACATTCCATTTATCGAACATTTTACCTAATTCTGAATACATCCATACGCTTGTGCCCGGCATCTTTGCTGCAAAATTGACTAGCCCTGTAATAGAGTTGACGATGCCAGAAACTACTCCCACGCAGATATCCTTCAACCAGGTTAAGGCAGTTCCTAGCGCATTCAGTGACACAGCCAAAGCAGCTGCAACCACAATCAACTGCTTTTGATGCGAACGAACATATTCCATTATCTTGTCCCAATTTTTTATCACGGTTGCCAATGCAGTAGCAGCGACGGCAACAGTTATGAATATCTCAGGCGCTAAAGCAGCACCGATAGCTGCTCCAACAAATTGCAGTCCAGCAACTCCGGCACTAACCATTGAAGCAACTCCACCGAGAACTAGCAAACCTGATGCCAGTGCAGTGACACCTGCAATCGCCTTTGTTATGCCAGGATGATCATGCAAGTAGCTTGCCGCTTTTTGAATTCCAGTTGCTAATTTGTTCACCATTGGAATGAGCACGGGCAGAATATGCTCGCCAATTGAAACTTTCAAATTTTCGAACGATGCGTGCAAAGCCTTCCAATTAGCCATTGGATCATTCTTCTGACCGCGATCATATGCCGCGTCTATTCCGTCTGCCTTGTCATAAAGGTGTCCGAAACGTTCAAACTGAAGTTGCTTCTTTATTAGTTCACCAATAAACGAACCAAGCATTCCATTTCCTTTGAACACTTGGTTTGAGGCTTGAACCAATTTATCTCTATCGTTAGGATCGATATGATTCGCCTTAGCCAAGCGTGGAATGAATTCTTGTTTCACCCACTCTAAGGGGTTGCGCGCAAAGAGTTCTTTATTGAGTAAACCGCCTTGAAGTGTAGTACCTGTTGTGGAAGTCTTCAATATGGAACCTAGAGGAACCAATCCAAGACTCGCCAATTTGCCAGCAGATACCCTGTTCAAAACTCCTTGAACTACAGCTTTGTAGCCCGCATTAAGCATTGGACCAACGCCACCCGATCCTGATCCGCCTCCGATTGTTTTATTTTCCAAGATCAGTTCCGGTAGAACTTTATACCTAAAGTCATCGGTATAACCAAATCTAGCTTGTCTCGCGAATCGCCATGCGTTTTGAAAGTCTGTAGGGACCACTCGTCCTAGGCTAGCCACAGTAGCTTTCATCATCTTGTCTAAGCCGTTACTGATCTGCGGCAGATTTTCAATTTGACCAATTTGATCTAGCGCCTTCATTGCTCCAAAAGACAATTCTTCTGATCGTTTTGATAACTTACCATCCAAAACTGACGCATATGCACCCTGCATCTTCGCAAATTTTGGCGTGAATGTTATTGCATCTTTCGTGTTCCCCGTAATCGTGCGCAGGTCAGAAATGACCTTCAGATTCTCAGTAACACCTGACGTGATAACCTTGCTACTAGTACTCCATGCAGCTCCAATAGCGGATGACATTTCAGCAACACCCATGCCGGCGGATCGCATCTGATTTAATTGGTGCTGGTACTTCTCTGCTTCTTTTGTCGCCGAAATCAAAGGGGCAGCCAATGCCATACCACCGCCAGCAAGAACCAATCCACGAGTGAATCTCGTGTTAATTAACTGCAACCTAGCATTGAGCGCAGCGCATGCTGTATTCGTTGTAGCCATGCTTCGCGCGATTGTGCCTAATGCAGCAGAAACGCGATCAACGAGATGAATTACAACGCCGGTTTCGAATACGTTTGACATGGCAGCGACCTTGGGCAAGCTAACTTGCTCATTGTCTCAGAAAAATTTTCCCTACAAGAAATGAATAAGGCTGGCTAAATATCGCCATGCAAGTACTTACTTGCCATTCTTCACAGACTTGTTGTTTTTCCTGCCAGCTTTGGAGTCAATGGGTTTTGTCTTGCCACCATGCTCTCTGGTTGTGTGGATTTTTCCGTCTTTTGATTTCCAAACAACCGGACAATCAGTAAATTTCGCCAAAACCGGATTGGCTAGGCAACCACCCAGCAATATACCGACAAGCAATAACCTTGCATTTACCATTCATCATTCTCGATCTTGGTCTTTATATACTCATTCAACTCCTTGAACCCCTCTTTTAGCAAGGGGACATTCACGAGTTTGTTGGCTGGCTCGCCAACTGTATCGATTGCTGCCAAATCAGCAAATAACTCCGACTTTCCTGGTCCGGGCACAAGATCGCCCTTCTCATCATAAACAATGTAAGGCGCCATAGATTCAAGATTATCCTTGCCCCGCATGGCTGTAATGCGTTCTGCCCCAATTCTGTAAAGTCGGTCAAATTCAGGATCGTTTTGCGATGGATAACCTATCTTGCCGTCTAAGGCATGCTCCGCTTCATGTGCAACTGTGCCTCTTAGGTTGAATAATTCATCGAATCTGAAGGTTCTATTCGCATCAGGTATCCTGAAAATCTCGCTGAAATTCTGCAAGTGATGATCAGCATCGGTCATCGCAGAGTGCATGCTCATTTCTGTTCTTGTGCCAGGATCTGTGGCTGCGCCTGGATGGTTTCGCATCTCGTTTATATAGTCAGCCGGCGTTTGGCTAGTCGAAATCTTGAATGGCTCCAAGGCTTCCTGCAGAATCGGTCTAAGGCTTCTCAACTCAGACTGAATAAGGTTGGTGAATTCTTTACTGACTCGTCCAATTGGCTCAGGACTTAAGACTCGCTGCAGTAATTTATCAGCGCCAGCGGCTTGGGCAATAATCTCGTTCGGCTTAAGCAGTTCAGACTTACCAGGCGGTCCACCTTGAATGAAACCTTCAATCGTCGGTGTCCCGAACTCGTTATGTGTGTCAGTTCTGCCGCCCTTCTCTCGAAATTCCTTCTTTGCCCGCGCTTCTTTCACGCCCGCTTCAATATGGTTCTCTAGGTCGGTCGGTCTAATGTCGCTGCGAAACGACGTTTCTGCGCGCTTTTCTGCGCGGTCTGATTGGTTGTCTGGCTTGTTGATTTCAATTTCTTTGCTGGATGACATGCGACTTTCTAGCCATTTCAAACCTTACTTTGTACCCAATATACCCAAAAGTAAGGCACCCAGTTTTGCTTGCTGGTAAGATCTGCATTAAGAACAATGAGGTAAAAATGTTTTTTCCAACAGGCAAAAATTATTCAACTGATGACCTGACTGCTATGGCAAAGAAAAAGGATGCTGAGATTCAAGTCCTAAACGCAGATAAACAGTACGTCGAATCGCAATTTCAGTCGATAATGTCACTGTTTCAAAACACCATAGCTGAGTTGGTACAACAAACAACCAAGGAACTTCATACCAAACTCAAGCACGAACGGTCCAAAGAGTATGCTGGTTCGGTTTATTATGTAAAAGGAACTCTCGTCTATGAATTTGGAGGAGGATTGCTACGGTTAGCTTTGCGATCTGATGCGGAAGATCAAATTACTCATTCTTTTAGACCGAGAAGGCAAGACCGAATCCCGCCTTTAAATGCTAATCAGGACTTAACCATAGTTTGGTATGAGACTGATGGCAAGAGCAATAACGGCAAGATTATTGGAACAACCGAACAAATGGCAAGAAATGCAATTGCTTGGTTGATTCAAAGTCAAGATACAGAGATTAATGACGAGGTTTAGAACCTATTCCCTCTGCATCTTTCCCCTCGCCAATTTCTCCAAAATACTAAGCTGAACCATGGAGCCAACAGTCAACTGTTCCAGCGCTAAACCCGCTCATCCGAATTCGAGCATACCTAATTGGCATTGTAAGCTGAACTAATCCGGCTGCCGTAGGAGCCGCAACTAGGGGATAGCCGATTGTGCTGTCCTTCGGATTGTCGCAGCTGCATCCCTCGATATTCACCGTTCCTGTAAATGAGCCAGCGGTGTAAAGCGAAGCAGCATTTAACGTTGAAACATCGACCCATTGACCTATTAAGGAGCCGGCAGAAGCATCTGTTGATGCATTGCTAAGCATATGAACTGTTTGACCATAGCCACCATCTGGCATCGGCGTTTTACTCACCACTATTTGCGGCACTGAAGCGGACATAACGTTCCTCTGGCACTAATAATTCTTCGTGATTATGACCACAAAAATTATTAGTGCTATTTTTGAAAAATGGAAACTAGCAACACACTTCGAATCGGCTCTGCGTTCTGGCGACAAGTTGAAAGTCAAAATCAGCAAATGCTACTTTAAGAAGTCGCATAGCGAGGACGGTTTTTTCGATCAACTTTTTGATTCAGAACCTTTTGGAACTCAATGTATTCTTCCTTAGTCAGTTCTTCGTGCTCGTTCTTGACTAGCTTGGCGATTTCTTGAAAAACGACAGATTTCTCTGTATTAGTCTCCTGAAGCCTTTTAACAAGTTCCAAAAATTCTGCTTTCTTTTCAATTCTTTCGAAGATTTCGCGAGCTCTCCGCTTAACAAGATAATCCATGACAGACTGAAAAAACTCTTGCAACACCAGTACGATCCCTAAGGCGAGCCCCACCAAAAGGAGAATCTTACTAATTTCAAACATATTCATTATTTCTCCTCCTCTTCCTGAGTTTTGCTCTTAAAAAGTTCAATAAAAATCGGAAGTGCCCAGTGTCGACTGGAAGACCCGTACCCATGAAATCTAATAGCTATGAGTACAGTAAAGCATACCACTATTCCTATGAGCCATAAACTCCCTGCAGGAACAGGATTCGAGAAGTCCAAAGCCACATGGAAAAAATCCCCCAAAGTTGCCAAGGAGACTGTTCCCGGGAGATCAGCGCCCTGGAGAAACAAGCACCCGAAGATCCCCAAGAAGCTTATAAATGCGAATAAGAGACCACCGCCATTTTTTAAAGAATTAACCATTCCGGCTACTGACATTATGCCGGTAATCATCAAAACTTCTTTGCTAACCTTCTTTTCTTTACAAATAAGCAAGAAAAATGGGAGAAGTGGAAGCAAACACTCAAAGGCGAAGAAGAGACAACAAGAGAAGAACCGCTCCCATTTTGGGACCTTTGGTTTATTTTCCTGATCATCACCATTTGCCATCTGCTGAAATCCTTGTTGGACAAGGATATACCAAGTACTGGTCTAGTTTATTAGACATCGTTGATTTCGGGTGCTTTGCCAACGAACTTTTGGTAATTCCTGCAAAAATTTTTTTTCGCTCGACTTCTCTATTGGTCGGCTTTTCACGGCAAAAAATTTTTCGGGAAAAAGCTTTGTCGTAAATGTGGTGCTCCGCCCGGGGTGCGCGCTGCCCCGCACCTAAGAACCGGGGGGGGTGCCCCACGGGGGTGGGGCGTGGCGGCTGGCAGGGGGATGGTTGAGAAAACCACGAGAAACCGCATAAATAGCCAGAGTGTTATGCAAAACTCATGCATTAAACTTTCCGGTTTCTGATGCACAAATCGGAAAGTTGTGATAATTTGGTTGAATCAAACCGAGGATTTCCAGATGCAACCAAATACCATACAAACTGCCAAAAACCGGAAAGTTGAAAAACGCACCTACCTATCAGCTCAAGAAGTAAGCAAGCTGATCGATGCAGCCAAATCAACTCGCTATGGTATCAGAGATACAGCATTGATATTACTTACTTTCCGCCATGGTCTTCGCGCGTCTGAAGCTGTGAGCCTCACATGGAACCAAATCGATCTCAAGGCTGCACGTATCCAGGTAACAAGATTGAAAGGCTCTGACGACTCTGTACACGTCTTAGAGGCTGACGAAGTTCGCTTGCTCTCATCTCTCAAAAAGAACTCAGAAGATACTGCTTTCGTTTTCGTCAGCGAACGCGGCACGCCAATGACCGCAGACAATTTCTTGAAACTCTGCAAGCGTCTCGGCAAAGAAGCTGGTTTCACATTCAACGTTCACCCTCACATGCTCCGCCATGGCGCTGGTTACCAGATGGTCAATAACGGCGTTTCCACAAGAGTCATGCAAGCCTTTCTAGGTCACAAAAACATCAAGCACACTGAGCGCTACACGGCTTTGAGCGCTGACGCATTCGTTGGCATCGGCAAGAAAATCGGCGGAAGAGTCTAATTCCAGCGCCTGGCGGTGACGCCCCGCGCCTTGGCACCGTGGGCGGTGGGGTGTGCGCATACGCGGGCGAGCGCGAGCAGGCGGGCAGGTTAGAAGGAAGGATGAATAGACGGGTGGCGTTAGACTTTTCACCATTTATCGAGTGCTTCTAGTCCTTGATTAACCGTTGGCATAACAAGCAGACGACTTTCAAAGCATCATCTATTCGGACCATGATCCTGAGAATTCCGCAAAGCTTTCCACATGTAGAGTTTTCTTTTTCAATTCGCATGACTTCTTTTTCTCCAAAGACTTCATAACTGATTGTAGCCACATTGGATTTTCAAAGATGCCAAGACACAGAGGAGTGATCTTGAATATGAGTTGCTGAAAATTTCGTTTAACCTTTTCCCGTTTTTCCCGTTCCCCGTTTCATCGACGGGAAACCGGAAACGCTTTACAGTCATACGTTTACCCGTGTTTCCCGTTTTTCCCGCTCATAAGGAGAAGGAAAACAATATAAATCGAAGCACACTAAATGCCTTTATATGTAATGTATATACATCTCTAAAAAAGGAGCTTTTGTTTTCTGTTTTTTCTTGGGAAAAACGTATTTTCTTCTTTTATCCGTTTTGGAGCGGGAAAAACGGGAAACACGGGTAAACGTAATCACAGTATGTTTTTCCGGTTTCCCGTAGTTTCATCCTGGCACGGGAAAAACGGGAAAAATTCAATTAAAGAAGGTTAGTCACTTGCCGAAACTTCATTGTCATCCTGCGTTAGCCCTTGAACGCAGAATGCTTTACCGCCAGTGTCGTGTAATGCCGCTGCAGGAAACTGGTAATCGTAATGATCTTTGTCTCTACAGACGAGTATCCCTCGACTCTTTAGAGCCCTTAGTACATCTCTCTTTTCAAAACCTTTGCATGCTTCTTCAAAACCTGACTCGGTGAAGAAATATCTGTTCGTTGATTTTTGCCAATAGCCGCACATGTTGACAGGGTTGTTAGATTTATCTGTATTTATCCACTTAAAGCGCTGATGTTTGTGTTGAGAAATGAAAGCCAGAACTTGGTTAACTGCCCGTTCGTCTTCGGTCAAATCGCCTGAATTGTTTAGCCATGCTGTCGCCACAGTATCAACAGCGGATGAAATTTCCTCATATTCAATGTCGAGTCCTAGAAGTGTTTTTGCGGACACACCTGCTACTTTTAAAAGGGCGAAGTGTTTCATTGCACGCTCTTTTTCTTGCGAATCGCCTTTAGGCATTTTTTTTGCTTCGTGATCGAGCGCTTCGCGGAACAAAATGGTTAAGGCGTCGAACGTTGGATATTTGACAATGAGCCTTTTAATAAATTCTGTGCCGGCGGTGCCGTGAAAGTTGCTGCAAGCATGCTTTAATTTTGTGGCTTCGGAAGCATTATCAACGATGCTTCCGATTATTGGAATGTCCATTAATCGAATTTGTTGCCCAGCCCTCACCGTAGCGCCGCTTTCTTCAAGTTTTGATTTGCTTGAAATTTCTCCGCTGGAAACAGCAACAATCCGCCATGTTCGCATTGCTTTTAAGTTGCGGTCTGTGTTCATAGCTTGTTTACCAGTGCCACCAAATACGTTATAGATTGTATTCTTGAAATTCTTGTCTTCGCACTTACCGATTTCATCAAGACACAAAAGCGTGTCGTTGTGGGCGGCGCAAATAGCTTCCAGTGCATTGGTCGTTGTGTGCCAGGTTTGCACAAAAGAAGCTCTAGGTGCTGCTTGTGGATCAGTAGCATTTCCCCATACTGATGCTGCGACTTGGATAGCAGTAGTTTTTCCAGAAGTTGATCTACCAAACAGATGCAATCCAAAGCTGTCATGTAGAGTAGGTTTCAAAAGTGGTCCTGCGAAAGCAGCGCATAGAAATGTAATTAAATATGGGCGACCTTTAACGAGGGGAATCAGATTCTCTTTCCATTCTTCAAGCGTGCCTTTGCTCGTCATTGTTCTCGCCGAAGGACTATTTGCCTCTGGCTGAAAAATTATGCCTTCCACTTCAATTACTCCTGCTGAAATATCGGTCCATTGTTCGTGACGAATACAAGTTTTTCACTGGTGTCATCCCAACCGAGACTATCCACACACCTTAAGCGCGCGGTAACAACCTGGCTGTACTCGTTAGCGAACGCCAGAACGTTTTTGCTCATAGAGTGTTGAATGACCAGCCCCCCCTCAGCAAGCTCGCATCCCAATACAGTTGCTGGTTCGTGTAACCGACGACATGGTAAGGCTCTTCTATGGATGTTGCTGTCTTGATCTATCCAGCAAAAGGTAAATCCCCAAGATTGAGCGTTTGAATCACGGTTCACAGTTTCAACCCAGCAAATGCCAGCGACTGGAATCTCATAGGTATTCAACTCATCTTTTGGGTCTTTTTCTACTTTATTGAGATATCCGGATTTGTAAGACCAGCGCTGCGACAGTTGAATAGGCATTGGGGGATAATGGGATTTCGAATCACAATCCAAAGACTCTAGAACCATCTTAGTTCTTTGATCCAATTCGTCTTTCGGGCTGCAATTGATTCGACGCACGGGATCCGAGATGTCTTGCAACCATTCATCCGCGAAATCGTTAAAGCCATCTTTCGGCAAATATGCCTCTAAGATAACTTCACCAGGCATCCTGAGTGAAAGGTCTAAAGCTGCTTTTCGTCCTGCTTTATCATCGTCGACAAAAACAAATAGCTTCGTGATACCAGCGGGGATTTTAAATTCAGCCAAATTCCCGCTTGAGTAGGCTGCCCAGACAGGTAAGTTGAACATCTGTGATGCTGCCAGAGAGGTTTCAATTCCTTCAGCTAGACCTAACTTGCCATCGGCTGGATCAAATAGTTGAATTGCTGCAGATTGAGCCGTTCCAGACATAACCTTCTTTGGGGAAGGTAAATCAGCCTTTTTTCCGTCCGCGGTTAAATACGTCCGATGGATATTTACAAGCTCACCCTCCGCGTTATCCATGCGAGCGATCAGAGCAGGAAACTCGCCTAGCGATGAATTTGAATTATTGTCCCAATAAACAAGAGCCGGACAATAACGCAAGCAACTCGGAATAATTTGATCGGCTGCTAGGACCTTCCTCGTCTTGACCAGGTAGATCCAGGGCGGCGATCCTTGGGTTATTTCTATTGAGCTGTCCCAGATATCTTGCTGTTTCTTTGAATTCTTCTTTTGATTTTCTGCTTCTATTAAGTCTTTTGGTTTGCGTTTTAGACCTTGCTTTTCGTCTTTTGGTTCTGTTGCTGATTTGATTATTTGAATTCTTTGAGAGGCTATATAAGACGAGGGAGTTGCACTAATTCCAAAAGCTGCACGAACTCGCTCATATGAACATCCGGCTTTGCAATCGAATCGAAGCTTTCCTTTTGGATTTTTGCTGTTGATCTCGTCTGTAACCCACAGCGATGCATCACTATCTTCATGCGCTGGACAGAGCATCATATATCCACTGCCTGATACTTTGCCGCCATAACGTTCCGAGAGCTCTGCCGCTGTGGTCTGCACTTATGCTGCCTCCGACGGGTCATAAACTGCAACCGGCAGAAGTCGTCCTCGATAGAATCGATATATTCGAGCTTTTTCAGGAAGACTCTGACCATCAAAGAATAGGATCACTAGGCAAGCGATACTGTCGTCAACATCTACGCCAAGAAAAACTACATTTTGATTTGCAAGAGCATCAAGTTCTGGTAAGGCAGTACCTTGTCGTCTTAAGTGTTGCAGAACGTCTTGGTTGTGCCATTCGTATTTAGACGGAACGTTTTCGGATAACAATGCGTTCAGGTCGATGAATGCAAATATTTCTGGGTGCTCGATGAGCTGAAAAAATATTTGCCGATCTGGTTTAGTGATATTATTGACTAACGTACTCAAATCCTTCTCCTGGTTTTGTAAACGTACACCGTTTGGCAGCGGGTTTATATTGGTGAATTAGAGCTTCGGAATCATCAGCCGGGGCTCTATTTTTTTTGCAGGTCTCACGGATGCCACCAAAATAGATCTGATTTGACTTTTGGTGTTGCTGCTTGCGCTTCCTTTGATTCTTCGCGCTTCCTTTCGACATGGATTTCGGCTAAAACATCGTGCACGTATTCTCTGATGAGCAATATCTCGGAAGTGGTCAAAGGTTTTCGAGTGTGATGAGTAAAACTGCGTGTGCAATTCACAATTGCCAGCTTTATTCTAAGCAGCTCATCGCGCTCATATTCTTGAAGGCGTTGGAAATCAACCATGTCTAGATAGCCTTTGTTTGTTGGTGCGATTCCATCCATTTGTGCAGATCTCTAACACGGTAGTAGACGGATCTACCAGTTTTTGAATAATCAGGACCGACTCCTTTTTTGCATCTCCATTTCTGAAGAGTACTAGGTGACACACCAATAATTTGGGAAGCCTCACCTTCTTTCACCCACCTGTCGTTGTCTTCATTCACCATCTAGCGCCCTCTTTCTTGCATGATCCTGCGAGATGCAATAATGACCGGAAAAATTTCTGCCAGAAAAATTGTTAGGAAACTCCAGTTCTGCTTTGAATGAATTTTTCTAGTGTTGATTGGCGAAAGAATGGGCGTCTTCCAATTCTTATAACTCCTGCATTCAGCATGGGATATGTCTTCCTACACAAAACTACGCTGAGAGATGATGCAGATGCGTATTGCAAATATGATGCAGCAAATGCAAGACCTCGTAAGGGATCTGAATTAGGGTCTGGAATCTCTTTCTCTATGCTCATGCTTAACCCACGCTATCTCGTATTAACTTGACGAGAAGAGTAGCTGATTGCATTGGCTCTGGGCAATACTTTTTGACGTGTTCAATTGTTGTACCGAATTCACAATCGTCAAACTTGTGAATGCACAATTGACTATGCGTTTCGCAATTCCCTTTAACTTTCTCTGTTCAAGCCTTTTCTTTTATCGTTGTCGTCATTGGTATTATTCTGTTTTAGCAACTTGGATGGATCGCCAAATGCAGCTTGTGCATTTTCCATTGCAAGGCGAACCGGATCTTGCGTTAGTCTTGCGTAAACTGCTGTGGCTTGGATTGATCGATGACCAAGAGCTTTGCCTATGATTTTGCTATCCACGCCCTGGATCGCCATATAACTGCCTACGGTGCGCCGTAAATCGTGAATTCTTAAATCGGAAATGTTTGCTCTTTTGATGATTAGCGCCCAAGCCTTTTTTGGTTCGACTATATGACCAGTTCTTCCTGTTCCAGGTAGCACCCAAACATCACTTGTGCGAAAATTGTTATATATGTCTTGTAGTAAAGCCATGGCATCAATAGTCAAATTTACAGTTTGAGAATCGTTGTTTTTACTATCAGCAATGGTCCATGTGGCGAGATCCCAACTAATCTCATCCCATCGCATTGCCATCACATTAGAACAGCGCATTCCGGTGAAAAGGCATAGTTTCACAAAGTGCTTAATCACTGGATTGGTCTCTGACTCAACCGCAGCAATAAATCTGTTGTACTCATCGCCTGGCTGCAAGAATCGTTCCCTTGCTTTTGTCTTGTAAAGATCGATGCCTTTGCACGGGTCGCCCTCAATTTTGACTAATTCCTTTGTTCTTCCCCAATTCAAAATTGCTCTGAAGGATTCGAAATTGCGTTTTGCCGTGTGGCGCCCATCACCAGTCTTTCTTTGCCCTCGTTCAACAACTCCTTCCTTTACGTTTGTTATCCAGTTCTGAATATCCATACGTTTTATCGAAGAGACTTTTACCCAGTGCCAGCGCTCACGAAAATATCTGTCATAACTTTTTTCAAGTTCGCCGGCGGTTTTTGTGTGCTCTTTTGCATATTTGTTCAAGTATTCATTGAACAATTCGCCAAAGGTCAGTTCAATTTGTTCCTGTTCTTTTTGGGCTGGTCTAGGATCGCCTTCATTTGCCAACGCGCTCAATTCAGCAAGTGCTGCCGACCATGCTTTATCAGGATGCATCCCAGGATATTGTCCAAGCGTCTTCCTGTAGGGTGCTGACTCTTTATTGATCCGTTTATAAACCTGAAATGATTTAGTACCAGCCTTTGTAACTTGCAGCACCAAGCCAGGTTTGCCTTCGAAGTAGTAGTAGGTGAGTTTTCTATCTGTAGGTGCCTGTGCTCGCTCGACATCCCCCTTGGTCAGCTTTATCTTTTCGACCATTTTTCGACCCCCTCGGAAATAACGAATTGCTCAGCGTTGATACAGCGTTGATACCCCTTGGCAATAATATCGGTTAATTTGAGTGTATCAACGTTAATACCGAATCACCCAAAACGCTTGCTGCGATTATATCTGTTTTTATGAGTTAACGTAGGAAAACTCCCAACCCCCTCGTTTACACCGAGGGGGTTGGGAGTTCGAGTCTCTCACCGCCCAAGCTTTTCGGGGATCGGGCAGATGCAACATGCAACTAGCCTGCAACTCCCAAAAAAAACAGAATGAAGATAATCGGAACTTTGGGAAAGACAATTCTGCAATTTTGTGATGTGTAGATCGAAGTCCAATTTCCTCTTTGCTTGGATCCGTGGTGTCAATTTTTTGCGTCTATAAGCGAGACGAAATAAGTCCCGGCTCAATTGTTCGATAGGCTTGTCAATGGGCTCACAGAGAATCCACCAAACACTCGGAAAGCCCTTCACCTATTTATTGCGCTCCTTCGTGACGAACATGTAGTTCCTGTTGTGTTGATTCTGTAAGTATTTGCAATGACTTCCCCTCGAATCCATCGCCAGCTCGCCGGATTCCCGCGCTTTTAGGTCGCCGTTAACAACTCCAAGCTCTGCGACTGCGTATACGGGGCTAAGCATGATCATCTCATGATAGCTTCGTGTCGACATCCCCAGGCAAGGAACTATTTGCATCATCCTCATGCCTGATTTGGTCTCTTAAGACAGGGATCCAGGTAGGCTCAATGAGCTTCATCATAGATGCATAAGCTGTCTTCGGCCAGGTAATCACCTGTTTCTGCATAGGCTCTTGCTCGCGAACCACCACAGATGTTTCTGTAAGTGCAGCGGCCGCACTTGCCTTTTATTAGTTCGGCATTACGCAACTGGCGAAAAAGCGGAGACTCTCTGTAAATATCTGCCAACTTGTTTTCTCTGATATTTCCCGCAGACAATGGGAGAAAACCACTGGGATATATGTCACCAGTGTGAGAAATGAATGCGACTCCTTTTCCATCATTCACCGATTGGTAAGATCGCAAAGTCCCAAGTCTTAGATGAGGACTGATCGAAGAAAGCTCACCGGGTCTGTAGTCTTGATCCTTTGAAAAGCAGGTTTCCAAAAGAACTCTCCTAAAGTGCGGAGCAGCTGTTGCTTTGATATCGAATTCTGTGGATGCAGCTAAGAAAGACATCTTCGTCAAAATCTCTTCAGCTTCCAGGGCTGAGATTTGCATTTCGCGATTGGCTCGGCCTGTAGGTACTATGAAAAATATGCTCCAGAGTACTGCAGCTAGCTGCTTTACCTGTGAGTATATTTCCTCAAACTTTGCTACATTGTATTTGCAAATACTTGTATTGATTTGAATAGGAATGCCAGCTGCGCTTGCCCATTTGATAATGCGCACTGTGTGTTCATAGCTGCCAGCAACTCGTCGGAAGTCGTCATGGCTTTTTGCGTCAGCACCATCCAAGCTTATTGCCAGTCTTTCGACTCCTGCTTCTGCCAGAGCATTGATCGCTTGTTCGCTGACAAGCTCAGTGGCGCTTGGTGTAATAGCTACCTTGATGCGTCTGCGCCTGGCTTCGCGAACAATCTCAATCAGGTCCGGGCGTGCGAATGGATCTCCCCCGGTCAAAACAACGAGTGGTTGACCGAATTCTCCTAGTTGATCAAATACCATTCCCAGCTCGCGATCACCTAGCTCAAGAGGGTTTCTGCTCTTGATGGCTCGGGCCCGGCAATGTTGGCAGGCGAGAGAACAGGCCCTGGTCAATTCCCAGAGCACCAAATATGGTGAATTGTCAAAGTTCAAATTGTTGAATGCCATGGAGCTTTCTTCGAGCTAGCTTTCCTAAATTCATTTAGGATTATGCTTCCAAGGCATATTTTCGCGCCTCGTCCGTTCGAAGGATTATATGAGGCTAAATCTTTTTTGCATTGCCGCTGAATAGTCCAAAAGGACGATGACTAAAAGAATTCAATGAATGAAAATTGGAAAGTCATTTTGATTGACTTCTTTGGTGTTTCGTTCCTGTAGGTATTTATGACTACTATTAATGAAAGTGATCGTAGATTTGCTTTGATAATGTCTACCCTTGGATTTGGTGTAACTTTTGCCATCTGGGGTTTATTGGCTGGTCTTATGCCAATTTTGAAAAAGGAGCTTGGCCTTACTGCCAGTGAAGCCAGCTTGCTTGTGGCTGCCCCTGTCCTGATCGGTTCGCTTGGACGATTACCTCTGGGGATTCTTGCAGACAGGTTCGGGGGCAAGAAGGTCTTTTCTGCTTTGCTCTTTCTTTCTGTAATACCGGCGATAGTGCTTGGTTGCGTCAGTGGATACAATGCTTATCTTGCAACAGCGATTTTCTTGGGCATGGCTGGAGCCTCCTTCCCTGTTGGTATCCTGCTTGTTTCGAGATGGTTTCCGCCTGAACGCCAAGGCACAGCTCTGGGGATTTATGGAGCCGGCAATATTGGCCAATCTATAGCTGTTTTTGCTACACCGGTTCTTGCCGCGCAATTTGGCATTCCAACAGCTACATGGACATTTGCGGCTGTGGCACTTATTTATGCAATCATTTTTGTGTCAAAAGCAAAGGACGCAGAGTGGAACTCACCGCCCAAGAACTTTGGGCAAATCATGAAATTGTTCGGACAGCCGAAATGTTGGATGCTGAGTGCATTTTATTTTCAAACATTCGGGGCTTTCGTGGCTCTTTCAATTTACACACCAATGCTTCTTAAAGAGCTTTTCTCGCTGACTCCGCAAGACGCCGGTTTCCGCACTGCTATGTTCGTCGTTCTGGCAACCGCGGCCCGACCTTTGGGGGGCTGGCTTTCGGATAAAATCGGGAGTCAAAACGTTCTCATTTGCACTTTCGCAGGTCTGATTCCATTTGCACTGTTGATGACTTCCCGTGATTTCGGCTATTTTACCGTTGGAGCACTCGGAGCTGCAGTTTTGGCAGGACTTGGAAATGGAGGTGTTTTTAAGCTTGTTCCAAATTACTTTCCGAAAGATGTCGGTGCGATTACTGGACTCGTTGGAGCTGCCGGTGGCATGGGAGGATTCTTTCCTCCCATTGTGCTGGGGTATTGCAAAGATCACATGGGAAGCTATAGTCCTGGATTCTATTTCCTTGCAATGTTTGCGGCCTCATGTCTTCTTATTCTCTACTTAGCGGTTATTAGAGTAAGCAACCCTTCAGAAACCAGGTTACAGCCGGAAGCCTCGTGAAGTGGTTGATTATTTCGTGTGGTTATTTGCATGAATTTATCAGTAGTTTTCTCATTATCGGTCTTATCCTTATATCCAAAAGTTTTGTGAGCAGGTTGATTTGGCTTTGTCTCAGATACCTGAGATTTGAAATACCTGTGAGATTATTTTGGCTAGCGATGGATCTCCGGACAATAGTCTTTGTCTTGCTAATTAGCTTGCAATCAAGAACCATAAAATCATTTTTCGGCACAGAGAAATTGATGATAGAGCCTTCCCGGCAAACGGCTTTGATGAATCTCTTTCGCAACCTTGTGCTTACTGGGGATCTGCATGATTCAGATCACAGCGGCGGTAAGCATAATGCGGACTACCATAGCATTGTAGAGATTTCAAATATCGCTTCATTCCTGGCGTTATATAGTCAGACTATACCTGGTATGAAACGGTATTTGACTTTAATGCTGTAGGTTCTATAGCTGGAAAAATCTTGGAGATGTCGTTCTTCAGTAAGTGCGCGCATAACATATAGTGCGCTCAGTGCCAACCAGCCGAAAATTCCTTGAATTAAACCAATTGGTGACATCATGCTGGGCACAAGAGCTATTGCCCAACCGAGCAATTTCATTGTATATGCAGGGTGTCTCACAATCCGATAGAGTCCATGTTGAACCACGCCTCGGTAGGAAACATTAGAAAATCTAGTACCAAGACTTATGTCTGCATACGTGTTCAACATGACGAAACAAGCCACACTCGAAGATAGCACAAAGGTCGCTGCAAAGTTCTCGTGCCAAAGTTGGTCCGGCCACGTGATTACTATGCGTGCAAAAAAAACATTTTGCAAAATGCAAAAAGGCTGGTAACAGATGAGCATGAAAAACCAGCCACTCAAGGTCTTGTCGGTACTGCGGACCTGGTTGCCCAGAAGACGCATTGAAAGAAGGTATCCAATGAACGCTACTGTTGTGCCAGCGGCGGAACATAACTGAATAAGGCAAATCTGGACTAGCGTGACAAATGTAATCGTTTCTGGCGCACTTAACAGTGTTACTCGGTTTAAATATGGGTAAGCAATCAGCGCATAATGTTCCCACTCAGACCAGAAGTGAATAGCGCTGGCAATTAGCTTGGGCAGAAAAAAATACTTGAGTAAAATATTCCGCCCAAGATTCATCAGTTGAGATAGTTGTGAGCGATTGATGGTATTGCTTCGTAATTCAAGGAGAGTACTTTTGAACCTGCTTGCGAAACGTCCCAAAATAAGCAATTCATCATCCTCAATCGGACGCTTTCCATAACACTCGAAAAGAATGAAGTAAAACGGAGAAACTATGGCAAAAAACAAAATTATGCTTACTAAAGCGTAAGCTGTCGGACTCTGCAGCTGGAAGGCTAGGAATGGTGCAGAAACCGTCAGGCACAGAAGTAAAGCCAGGTATCTTTGAAGCACCCGAACGAAGGCAAATCGATTAAGCCTTGCGCATTGTGCAAAATCAAATGATTCTCTGTATGATCGCAGCACAATTAATTCTATAAGAATTGCACAACTTGTGATTATTACAACACACAATGGTGCTCGCTGTTCAAAAATAGCTTTTAAGAGAGATGGCTGATTTGCAGTGCCGGCCCAAGTAATGAAAAGGGCTGAAAGCAACACAGACACCAGCAAAAAAACAGTGCCAATCGCTGCATTAGAACTTGTGAGCGGCGATGTATCAATATGGTTCTCATGGGTGCCTGCAGAATTCGTCACCACATTACCCTCCAAACCCAACAGCTAGTTGATGCCACGGACCCATAGGTCATTGAGCTAGGCAAAAGCTCTCACACTTCTCATTTCATTCGAGAGAAAGTTGCACAAGCATTATTATCGCAGTGCATGAAAGCCAGCATATCATTCGTAATTGCTATTTGTGCCAAGTATAAATACCTTAGATTCTACGATGGCATAGTCCAAAAGAAGAATGACAAATATCGCTTCATTCCTGGCATTATCTAGGTTGGAAGATGAGTTAATCTTTCATTCACAGCAGCCTCCCATTACTGATGCGTTGTTGTCATTTTCAAAAACTCGCGTGCTTGTTGTCCAGCCCTCTTACCGTTTTGAATGCAGTCGGAAATGCTAATGCCTTCATAAGCATTTCCGGCAAGCGAAATCCCAGGAAGCTCAGTAAGAAGGTTTCTTATAGCAGCAACTGATTCTCGGTGTCCAACCTGATATTTTGGCAAAGCATCTTTATAATGGGTCCCCATAATCAACAAAGGATCATTGCGCATTCCAAAATAAACGTTTAGTTCTTGTAATAACTTGTCAATTGTTCGCTGAGAGGAGACCTGCTCATCTTCAACAAATGCACGCAATAAAATTTGATCAGGAGGGACCCTCCTCGAAAATTTATGGCTACTTATGCTCAATGCCCTTAACATTTTTCTTTCTGAATTCGGTACAAGAAACCCAAATCCTGCCGGAATATGTTGGAGCTCTTTCCTGTGAAAAACAAAATTGAACATACCGACACTTCGATATTCTATCTTATTCAAGACGCAAGAAAGAGGCTTGTTTAGATCTTTCAAAATGGTAGCTGCGTGTTTTGTGGGCATTGCCAAAATTACAGCATCCGCTGAAATGATTTTATGACCTTTGCAAACCATATCATAGCGGCGCCCACTGCTTCCCGGCACGATTGAATAGACTTTGCTTCCGAGTTGGACTGAGTCTTCAGGTAAAGCAGACAGCAAGGCTTCAATCAATACTTTTAGACCAGAATCAAACGTTGCAAGGACGCCGTATTTTGGTTCAGCAAGAGCTTCTGTTTGCATCCTTGTGGACAAGGCATTCTTCTGCCAAAGCCCCTTAATTATGCTGCCATGTTGTTCTTCAAATTCGACAAAAGAGGCAAAAACAGATTGAGCACTAATTTTCTCCGGGTCAGCTCCGTATATTCCGGCAATGAGTGGATCTGCTAGTCGTCTTAGCGCCTCCGAGCCAAGGCGCCTCCTTATGAAACTAGCGATACTTTCATCAAAATGCTCTTCGCGCATGGGAATAATGAGGTCGAGCAAGATTCTTAGTTTCCCGATTGGGCTTAAAAGTCCAGAAAACAATAGCGAATTAAGGCGATTGGGACTAAACATAAAAAAGCTTTCCGGAAGCTCATGCAAGTTTCCCTCGTGAGCTATGTAAGAGTGTCTGGCGCTTGGATTATTAGAAACAAGACGCCCTGATATCCCTAGGCGTTGGGCTAATTCAATTACAGCCGAATTGCAAGTAACAAAAGACTCCGGCCCTTGTTCTATGAATCGCCCGTCATCTACAACTGTTCGTATGACCCCGCCAGCTTCGCTTGATGAATCCAGAACAATGAGCTCCAAAGGCTCGTCCACCATGCTAAGCTCATAAGCTGCACTTAGACCGGAAATGCCTGCACCCACTACTGCTACACGTCTGCGTGCTTCGTTTTTCAAGAAAAATCTTTACCGGTTTAATTTAGCCTTCAACACTGCTTGCATCGATGATAATTATGGCATCGCATCAACTCTGCCGTATCATCCTTAGTTAGTAATTGTATGAGAATGTGTCCATGTATTTTTGTTTGATCATCCAAAAGGATGAGAGACTGTGTTCAACAAAGCCATATACTTTAATTGAATAAGAAGAATAGGGTTGAGAAAGTGGAAGTGACTTTCAATTCCGGATATCGTCCTCCGACCGCTGTCATAATTGGTGCAGGAATCTCCGGGTTGGCCTGTGCCTATGAATTGTCTCGTTTGTGTCCTCGACTGCAAGTCAAGCTGATCGAGAAAGAGTTGCGAGCGGGTGGGGTCATTCAAAGTCTTGAAAGCGATAATCTACTTATAGAGTGTGGTCCTGAATCATTTAGCACATTGAAACCAGAAGTCCTGGAATTGTCATCAAGTCTAGATATTTGCAAGAACATCATCCAGACAAAGCCAAGCAATCGTCGCAGCTTCGTGAGCCTCGGTCATAAGCTGCGTCCTCTTCCTGAGGGCTTGATGATGTTTGCTCCTACTAATATGTGCTCATTTGTTCTAACAGACATTTTTACGTTAAGTGGCAAGCTGAGAATGTCGCTTGATCTTGTAATTCCCAAATCAAACACTGATACGGATGAAAGTCTGGCCAATTTCGTAAGGAGGCGACTTGGGGGAGAAGCTCTGGATAGGCTTGCAGAACCAATGATCGGAGGCATTTACGGAGGCGATCCATCCCTGCTTAGCGCTAAATCGACGGTGCCACAGCTTTTTGAAATGGAGCGCTCGCATGGCAGCATAATTAAGGGATTAATGAAAGCACGCCAGAAGCATCCCTGTTCAGTAAATTCTGCGGGGCCTAGATATGGCTCACTAGCAAGTTATGACAGGGGCATTTCTTTCTTGGTGGAAAGCATTTTGAACAAGCTGCCGGAATCTTGTTTGATCACTGGCAAGAGTGTTACGCACATCATGCCGGGGCGCAATGGTTCGCGTTGGACAGTTTTATGTGCTGATAACAGTTCGTTTGATGCAGATTATGTTGTACTTGGCACACCGGCAGAGAAAAGCGCTGCACTGCTGACAGAAATCAATTTCTTATTGGCTTCAAAACTACAAAGAATCCAAAGATCCTCGGCTGTCATCGTCAATCTACTTTATGATCGTTCAAGAGTACGGCATGCTCTTGATGGTTTTGGTTTTGTTGTGCCAAGGGAGGAGG
Organism: uncultured Candidatus Obscuribacterales bacterium; assembly: GCA_964546815.1. Lineage (GTDB taxonomy): Bacteria > Cyanobacteriota > Vampirovibrionia > Obscuribacterales > Obscuribacteraceae > JAIEPM01. Next base: position 101,668 of record CAZJLR010000008.1, read on the forward strand.
GCATGCTCATATCAGCTTGCAGCTTAAGCAGTATCAAATTCGATGGTCGCTGCGCTGATAACACATTGCTGCTGCGATTATTCACCGGTGGTGTGCTCAAGCCTGAAGCGATGGAATTGTCCGACACTCAACTTCTCAGGCAGTGTCATTTGGAGGTGCAATCTCTCCTTGGTGTTGAAGATACGCCATTGCGGCAATTTATTAGCAGGCACGATGAAGCAATACCTCAATATCTCGTCGGGCACTCAATACTTGTTGAAGAGATAAACAAAGCTCTCAGCTCAAGTCCAGGGATTGAGCTGATTGGCAATTCATACACAGGAGTCGGTTTACCGGATTGTATCAGGACAGCCAAGACTGCAGCCCAGCGAATATCTGCGGCTGTAGCTGCGCAATTGCAAGCTGCTTCCTAAAATTATGATGGTGTCGATGAGGTAACCGGTTTCTTTATGGAGCCCTGATGACAGGCAGTAATGCAGCTGTTAGACTCCCGAATTTGTTGCTCTCTTTGATAGAAGAGAAAGGATTTGCCGAGATAAATGAAAATTCTATTGTGTTCAGTTTTCGGCCCATTTGGAGTCGATGATGAGTATGGACGGCGACTTAACGTCATGGAACTTTTTCACAATTAAGTTACAAGAGAGCAAAACTTGTAGAGATACTTAAAACCAGATCTATTTCGAACTATCGATTATGACTGTGCATGAAGTCTTTGATTTCGTGGATAACATAAAAGTCTTTATGACCCTCGATCGGTAAAGGAAATTTCTTATGTGTGAGGACATGTACTCTGAGCAAGATTCTTCAAAGCAGGCTTGGACAACGAGTAGCCTGGCAGAACTAATAGACCATATTATTTGTTTCTACCATCGCCCTTTGCAGTCCCAGCTGCCTCGTGTCATCACAATGGCAGAAGATCTTGCTGATTTGTATGAGAACAAGATTCCCGAAGTGGGTGAGCTTTTGCAAATATTTAGAAGATTCAGCTATGAATTGGAACTACATATGCACATGGAAGAGATGGTTCTTTTTCCTGCAATTGTTAATATCGAAAGGAACAATGGACAAGGCGCCTTTGGATGCGGAGCCGGCATTGACATGCCTATTAGCGTTATGATGCGAGACCACGAAAAATCTGAAGACGATCTTCTCAAAATACAAGAACTATGCAAGTCCTTGTATAACACCTTGGGATTATCTGATTCATTCTCCCTACTCGCGCACTCAATAGAACATATTCATTCGGAAATGCAGGAGCACGTTCAGAAAGAAAACGAATTTCTCTTTCCTAGAACAATGACTTTAGTCACAAAGACGATGCTGCACGCAAAGGCATGAAGGTAGAAGATTTGGAATCCGGAGACGGCCCAAACAATTACAGCAATTGAATCAATATGAGCTTGATCATCCTTTAGGATGATTTTTCTAATTTAGCATCTTGACACAGTGGTGACACTTTTGTAACTAAGCTTAGACTATATGCAGAATTGTTCTTATGCCGGTCATGGTGCTTATATGATACCACCGTTCCCTCCAGGACAATTCTGGCGAAACCAGCTACAGCTGCAAGTATCCGTTTGTTGGATCCTGATCGACCAAAATCCGTCTTGCTTCCGTTGCTACTCGATGCTATTTTACTAGACAGCCGTCGACAACACAAAGCACTGCCAGTGGTGCATTTTCAGGAGAGCATTCCATGACCAGCGTTATTACATCATCAACAAGCTTTGTTCTGTCACCGAATACTCCAGCACAGGTGATCAAGCGTGACGGTGAAGTGGCAGCTTTTGACTTAAGGAAAATTCGCTCATCAATAAATCGTGCCGGGCAAGCCACTGGAGAATTTGATTCTGCAGTGGCGGATATACTAACAGCATGGGTGCTTAATTCACTTTCAAAGGAAAGCGCAGGTAAAACAGCACCACAGATAGAGCAAATACAAGATGAGGTCGAACGCGCTCTGGTAACATCAAAATATTTCAAGACAGCACGTGCGTTTATCATATATAGAGAGCAACATCGTTTATTACGGGAAGAAAAGAAAACCGTAATTGATGTTGTTGGTTCAATAGATGAATATTTAAATCAACAAGATTGGCGTGTTAATGCAAATGCTAATCAGGGTTATTCCTTGGGAGGAATGATCTTAAATGTAAGTGGTAAAGTGACAGCCAATTACTGGCTGAGTCATGTATACCCTGTCGAGATCGGAAAGGCACATCGTGATGCCGACTTTCATATTCACGATCTCGACATGCTATCCGGCTATTGTGCCGGTTGGTCGTTGCGAACTTTGCTTATGGAAGGATTGAACGGTATACCAGGAAAGGTAGAAGCCCGTCCTCCCATGCATATGTCCAGCGCCGTTGGTCAAATTGTCAATTTCCTGGGAACCTTACAAAATGAGTGGGCTGGGGCTCAAGCTTTCAGCTCGTTTGATACTTACATGGCGCCTTTCATTCGACTTGATTCAATGAGTTATCCGGAAGTAAAGCAAAATATTCAGGAGCTGATCTACAATCTAAATGTTCCTTCGCGCTGGGGAACACAAACACCATTCACCAACCTGACATTCGATTGGGTTTGCCCGGAGGACCTCAGGCAACAGGTGCCTGTAGTTGGAGGAAAAGAAGCACCTTTCACTTACGGTGAATTGCAGATCGAAATGGACATGATAAATCGCGCTTATATAGAAGTTATGACTGAGGGGGACGAGAAGGGGCGAGTGTTCACGTTTCCGATACCAACCTACAACATAACTAAGGACTTTCCCTGGGATAGCAAAAATGCTGAATTGCTTTTTGCAATGACTGCAAAATATGGACTTCCATACTTCCAAAATTTTATCAATTCAGAACTCAACCCCAGCATGATTCGCTCAATGTGCTGTCGCTTGCAGCTCGATTTGCGTGAATTGCTCAAGCGCGGAAACGGTTTGTTCGGGTCTGCAGAACAAACCGGCTCACTGGGCGTAGTCACAATAAACTGCGCTCGCCTTGGCTATGTGTGCAGGGGCGATGCCGATGCTTTATTCTCTCGACTTGATTGGCTGCTAGATCAAGCTAAAAACAGTCTGGAGATCAAGCGTAAGGTAATTCAACGCCTTATGGACAATGGACTTTTTCCATATACCAGACGTTATCTTGGCACTTTGAGAAACCATTTCTCCACAATCGGAGTGAATGGTATCAATGAACTGATTCGCAATTTTACGAACGACCAGGAAGATATCTGTAGTGCCTGGGGAGAAAGTTTTGCATTGCAGTTACTTGACCATGTTCGCGGCCGCATTGTTTCTTTTCAGGAGGAAACGGGGCATATGTATAATCTTGAAGCAACACCTGCAGAAGGTGCCACCTACCGTTTCGCAAGGGAGGACCGCAAGCGATTTCCGAACATCCTGCAAGCCGGTACGCTTGAGTCTCCCTATTATACGAATTCTTCGCAATTACCAGTTGGTTTTACCGACGATCCTTTCGAGGCGCTGAGCAGGCAAGATGAGCTGCAATGCAAGTATACCGGTGGCACTGTTTTGCATCTGTACATGAGTGAAAGAATCTCGAGTACTGAAGCTTGCAAGAATCTGGTGCGCAGGACTCTGGAGCGATTTCATCTTCCGTATATTACGCTGACTCCAACGTTTTCGATTTGTCCAAAGCACGGATATCTGGCTGGTGAGCACAAATTTTGTCCGACATGTGATCAGGAGTTGTTGTTGTTAAAGAAGGCAAAACTTCTTACAAAGTGAATCTGGAGGAATTGGTATGGATACGAAAACTACAATCAAGATAAATGAACTGTGCGATTCTGAGCGTCAACTATGCGAAGTATGGACAAGAGTGATGGGCTATCATCGTCCGGTTTCGTCTTTCAATATAGGAAAGAAAAGTGAGCACAATGAGCGTTTGCACTTCGAAGAAAAACGCTGTCGACTGAAATGAAAGTTGAATTGACAGAAAGCGAAAGTAACTGTAATCAGCTGGTGCTGGGTGGGCTTGTTCCTCTTAGCACCAGTGACTACCCTGCATGTCTTTCGGCTGTGCTTTTTTGCCAGGGCTGCCCCTGGAGATGTCGCTATTGTCACAATCCTCATCTACAGCCGCGTATTAACACTGAAATTCAGTTCAGCGATGTGTTGAATTTTTTGCGGCAAAGGAGAGGTTTTCTGGATGCGGTAGTGTTCAGCGGTGGTGAGCCTACATACCAGGAAGGGATTCTTGCTGCGATGAAGAAAGTGCATGAGCTTGATTTCAAGATCGGCATGCACACAGCGGCACCGAGCTTAGAGGTCTTGAATAGACTTCTGCCGTACCTTGATTGGGTGGGCTTGGACATCAAGGCTCTTCCTGATGACTATTCTAAAGTGACCGGTGTGTCGGGCAGTGGTTTGGCACCCTTTGATGCTCTGGAGCTTCTACTGGATGCAGGTATTGATCATGAGGTGAGAACTACTGTTCATTCTCTACTAATGGACGATTCAGACTTGCTTATGCTGGCTGAGAAACTACAGTCAATGGGTGTGAAAAAATATGCAATGCAGGTATTTAGAAAACGTGGCTGCCAGGATGAGGAGCTTAACAGCGTTCTTGTTCAGCAAAATCTCAACTTGATCGATAAACTCAGGTCTATGTTTCCAAGTTTCACATTGCGAAGCTATTGACCGTAGTTGCTTCAGGCAAAGTAAGCACAAACTTGGTGCCTTTACCCGATTTGCTTTGGCATTCGATCTTGCCGTTGTGAGCCCGGGCAATCTCAAAGCAAAGACAAAGACCTATACCTGTAACAGGTGTGTGCTTACCTGCGGCAGACTCCTGAAAGAAGCGATCGAATAGATGAGGAATATCCAGTTCCGATATTCCAGGGCCGTCGTCAGTAATTATGATTTGAGAGCCACTGTCATCATTAACAAAACGGATTTCGACCTTCTTTGAAGCAAACCTCATGCCATTGAGCAGCAGATGCTTGACCAATTTTTGCAGTTCATCACGGTCACCGGAGACTTGCAATTCTCCAAAAGGGCTGTCAATAACAAGGCGCTTTCCTTTATTGACAGGCACTGAATTGGCAGCTTGAGACACTAATTCAGCAATGGTTACATTGCTGAATTGTAGCTGCTTTTGGGAATTCTTGTAGAGGTAAATGTCCACAAGCATATCGAGTACATTCTCCGTATCGTCAATTGTTTCGGCTAAGACTGATACTGTCTTGTGTTGCTCCGTTGTGAGAGCACCGAAGGCATTGTCCAGAATGAGATTTACGACCCGCTGCAGAGCAAATATGTTAATCTGCAACCGATGCTTTATTACAGCGACAAAATCGTCTCTTTGCTGAAGTAAAGCCGCTTGCAATCGCCTCCTTTCGCTTAGATCCGTGATCGCAATAACAACTCCAAATGATTTGTGGGCCGACCTTATTTTTGCGGCATTCCATACAAGAAGTTTTTCTTCACCTGTTTTGGAAATATATTTGAGATCGAGACCTGAGCGTTGATTCAGCAAGATACTGCTGTCTGCGCATATATCGATTCCCGACAAAGAGTCAAAGATCGAGAATTGCGAACTTAGCACATCTATGTGTTTACCGACCAGGTCTTCTGAGCTGTAACCCAGTATTTCATGCGCGGTGCGATTCAAGCTGCGAATCAAGCCTATATCATTGATTTCAATGATGCCTTGCGCTACTGAGTCCAATATTGCCGCCAGACGAGAACTGTCTTCAATTCTGGCATCCATGCTTGAACCAAGTTCTGCAGTGCGAGCTTCCAAATTGCTGGCGAAATGATCACGCCACCTAATAAGCTCAAGCTCCTTCCTGTTCATTATCCTCCAGACGAGTGTCATTCCTGAAAAAGTTGCCAGGAAGCCTCTGACAAAATGGCAGAATCTCAAGTCAAAAAGCACACCTTTGCTTATCATAATTTGTTCGATTTGGTCGAGACAAAAGAATGTGAGGAAGCTGAAAATCAAGGCAAGCAGAACCACCCTGTGGGGTGGCAAGGTAGAAAAAAACTGCGCTTTGAATAATTTCATTTCCTGATATCAACAACAAGTCAATACCAAGTTAGAGCCTTGCTGACATTCTTGCATCGTTCTAAATATGTATCTTAGCTAAAGATCCAGTCTTTGCTGGGGTACGCTCTCAAATGGATGATAGGCAAAATTGCACTTCAAATTTCCAGAGCTAAGCTGGTTACTTTGAAGAATCCACCTTTGGAATGATGACAATCTGCTATTCAATAACATGAGACTATATTGCAATGGTAGCTGCCAAAGGGCTGTATAAACATGAAAACAATAATTGAGCCGTTTAGGACCAAAGTAGTGGAGCCGATCCGATTCACGAGTAAGGAGCAGCGCCAGAAGATTCTCAAGCAGGCAAAATATAACTTGTTTCAGGTGCGTGCAGATGACACCATTATTGACTTGCTGACAGACAGTGGTACTTCAGCCATGTCGAGCGATCAATGGGCTGCCCTCATGAAAGCCGACGAATCATACGCAGGTTGCTCAAGTTTCTACCGCTTTGAAAAGTCGGTCCAGGATTTATTTGGCTTTGAGATTGTTATTCCTGTACATCAAGGAAGAGCTGCCGAGAGGCTTTTCTTTGCAGAGACTGTAAAACGTGGTGACATCGTTCCAAGCAACACTCACTTTGACACGACACGAGCCAACATAGAAGTTCTTGGTGCCCAAGCACTCGACCTTCCTTGCTTGCAGTCATTTGATTCGGCCTCTGACGAAGCTTTCAAGGGAAATATTGATATTGAAGGGCTTACACAGTTGCTCGAAAGCAAAGGTGACCTTGTGCCATTTTTGATGATGACAATTACAAACAATGCTGTCGGTGGCCAACCTGTATCTTTATCTAATATGGTCGACGTGAGTCGCATTGCCAGCCGATTTGGAAAACGACTATTTATTGACGCGGCCAGATTTGCAGAAAACTCATACCTTGTTAAACGACGGGAAGAAAACCTGGGCGACCGCGCTGTCAGGTCAATTGCCAGGCAGTTTTTTACATTTGCTGATGGTTGTCTTATGTCGGCAAAGAAAGATGGACTTTCCAACATTGGCGGATTCATTGCTCTGCGCGATGAAAAACTGGCAGCACAATTGAAAAACAATCTTCTTGTAACTGAGGGTTTCCCTACATATGGTGGCCTAGCAGGCCGTGACCTCGAGACAATCGCGCTCGGTTTGTGGGAAGCAACTGATGAGGATTATCTGAAATACAGGTTTGCTTCAGCTGCTTATCTGGCAAATGGCCTCATTGCTAATGACATTCCAGTAGTCAATCCGGCAGGTATGCATGCAATCTACATTGATGCACGTCGAATGTTTCCAGATTTAGATCCGGCAGATCTACCGGGACAAGCCCTTGTTACTGAGCTCTATTTGGAGGCAGGAATTAGATCGTGTGAAATTGGTACGGTCATGTTTGGGAAAACAAATGCAAACGGCTCACAAGAAGCTGCACGGCAAGACCTGGTAAGATTGGCTCTTCCTAGAAGAGTTTATTCGCAAAGCCATTATGATTACGTAATTGAAGCGCTCAGGATCGTTTTTGAGCGCAGGCATGAAGTGCGGGGGCTGCGCATTGAATGGGAAGCACCGCATCTGCGTCACTTTAACGCAAAATTTGCAATGTTGCCGTCTCGTAAAGCAAAGTCAAACCTTCAGCATCTAACTGCGATTAGCTGATGATGTTGCTTCAGGAGCTCTGAGCTTGCTTAATTTATTTCCAAACATCTATGCATATAAAAATATCAGTCTAAGGGATGATGGCAAATTCTCTTTGATAAACTCAAAGCGTACAAATCAGAAACTACAAATTGAGTTTTCAAATTAGCTTCCATGAATCAATGTTGAAGGTTAGTAGTTGCGTGATTACATTTTGTAGTTGTGTCGCTATAATGCACTTATGCAGGTCACATTGCATTTAAGTGAAGCAAGGGGATAGTGAAGTGAGCGAACCGATCATCATTCAAGGTGGCATGGGCGTCGCAGTATCAAACTGGCGATTAGCTAGTGCTGTATCAAAGAAAGGGCATCTTGGTGTCGTATCGGGCACAGCTATTGAAGGAGTCTTGGCCCTGCGCCTCCAAAGTGGTGACCCGGGAGGACATATGCGTCGGGCCCTTGAACACTTTCCAATTCCCGAAATAGCAGCGGAAATTTTGTCACGCTATTACATTCCCGGTGGAAAGAAGCATAATGAGCCATTTCGGGCTATCCCCATGTTCAAGATAAATCCTGATCAATTTCTGTTGCAGCTTACAGTTGCTGCAAATTTTGTAGAAGTCTACCTGGCAAAGGAAGGACATGATGGACTGGTTGGGATCAATTATCTGGAAAAAATTCAGTTACCAACACTACCATCTATATACGGAGCAATGTTGGCTGGAGTTGACTATTTACTAATGGGTGCCGGTATACCTAGAACAATCCCTGGTATTCTCGATAGCTTTGTTATGCACAAGCCGGCTTCGTTGAAAATAAATGTTGAGGGTGCAACTAACGAAGACAACTATGATATTGTTTTTGACCCTAAGTCGATAAACCCGCATGCTAAAGGCTTATTGATGCGTCCTAAGTTTCTGGCAATCGTTTCTTCAGCAGTTCTGGCAGTCACTTTAAGCAGAAAGTCTAATGGAAAGGTTGATGGTTTCGTTATTGAAACTCCCACTGCAGGTGGACACAATGCACCACCTCGTGGTGCACTCAAGTTAGATGATAATGGCGAACCGATTTACGGCCCTCGCGACATAGTTGATCTTGGTGAAGTAAAAAAACTTGGGCTGCCGTTCTGGTTGGCTGGTTCTTTTGCAAACCCACGGAAATTGAAATATGCTCTTGAGCAGGGTGCAAGTGGTATCCAAGTCGGCACGTTTTTTGCTTTTTGCCGCGAATCAGGACTCAGCGATGAGCTAAAAGAGCGTGTCGTTGAGAAGGCGCTTGCTGGCAAGCTCGAAGTATTTACAGATCCTTTGGCATCACCGACTGGTTTTCCATTCAAAATTGTTGAATTAGAAGATTCGATGTCTGAAGAAGATACTTATGAAAGTCGCCCACGCTTGTGTGACCTTGGCTATTTGCGCAGTGCTTATAAGAAGGAAGATGGTTCTCTCGGTTTCCGTTGTCCGGGAGAGCCTGTCGATACATATCTTCGAAAAGGCGGTAAAATCGAAAACACTCTAGGGCGGAAGTGTCTTTGCAATGGCTTGATTGCCAATATCGGTTTTCCGCAAATTAGGAAAGGTGGCTTCGCCGAGCCGGTGCTTGTTACTTCAGGAAATGACGTAGTGCAGATTGCTCGTTTTGTGAAAGATGGTGAAAGTTCATATTCAGCATTAGATGTAATCAGCTACTTGCTTTCGGATCAGTCGATCGGATGATATCCCGTGAGCTTTCTCTTACAAGTTTTATTGCCTTCTTTGGTAGGGACGGCGCATCCGCCGTCCGCATTTTTGAAGCCACTGCTTTGATTGGGCACAACCCCAATGGCACTAAATTGTATATGGTAGAGGGTCGGCGCATCGCGGACCGTTAAGTAAGTCTGCCCAAAAGGTCGCGCATGGCGCAACCCTACCAAAGAAGAATTTCGTCGACGATTATTGACTCAAGTATTTGCTTGAGTCAATAAAACTTTCTCATCCTTTTGGTGGATCGCTTTGGCTATTTGGGATGATACGGGAGCGCTATGGGCGGTGACATAATTGCTTCAGGTATTAAGGACATCGTCATCCATTTGTATAGAATAGGTCGACTAAAAATGATGCTTCAAGTCCACTTACAACACAGCTCTATTGACGGCCGAGATATTAGACGTCGTCGAATACCGATTCGAATAACGTTTGCATCTTTCTGCATATGTCTTTGTTTGCTTGGCTCTTATTTGCCGGCATACGCGGACAATAAGGAGGGGGCTAGCCTCTTTCAGTCGAAATGTGCTGGTTGTCACACAATCGGCAAGGGAGCTCTTGTCGGCCCCGATCTTGCTGCCACCAAAACCTGGGCGGATGCAGATCTGGAATCTAATGTAAAACGAATGGAAAAAACGGTTGGACCGCTGAGTCCAGATGAGGTTTCCAGTCTCGTTTCATTTTTGAAAAACCCCCGTGAAGATTCGGGTAGCTCGGCTGCAAGCACTGCCACAAACACTGCCACTACAGGTGGCACTAGCTCAGTCGGCGAGTCTAAAAGCACTGGCCCAGCCGCTGAAATGAAAGACCAGTCCGCGCCATCGCCTGAAGACATGGGGTCAGCGAAAGAAGGTTCGGATTTGTTTGACGGCAGTCGTAGTTTCGCAAATGGTGGAATGTCGTGTAACGCTTGCCACACTGCAAATGGAAACGGTAACAGCATGGGACCGGATTTAGGAAACATCGCCGAAAAGATGAATGATGCTGCTCTCAGGGTAGCTTGCCAACAGACCCCGTTTAAAGTCATGAAAGCTGCGTATGCAGAGCATCCTGTCACAAAGCCGGAAGCTGCAAGTCTGGTCAAATTCTTTGACTCAATAAAGGGGCGTCGTGCTCGATCCGAAAGGATTCCCCTCACTGTTTGCAGTGCGGCCGGCGCTGCTCTGATGCTTTTACTCGTTGCTTTTGGTTACAGAAATCGCAACACTGACGTGCGAAAGAAACTTCACAGGAGATAAGCTGAGATGGCCTGGATAAAAGATATGTTCGCACCGAAGCAGCGTCAGTGGGAAGACATGTATAGAAACCGCTGGCAGTATGACAAAATTGTGCGCAGCACACATGGTGTCAACTGTACGGGCTCATGCAGTTGGAACGTTTATGTGAAGAGTGGTATTGTCACCTGGGAGCTTCAAGCTACTGACTATCCAATCTTCAACAAAGAAATTCCTTCCCACGAACCGAGAGGTTGCCAGCGCGGTATATCCTGTTCATGGTATTTGTACAGTCCGCTGCGTGTGAAATATCCTTATATGCGCGGTGCGCTAATTGACTTGTGGCGCAAAGCAAAACGTCAATTCCCCGACGATCCCATTGCTGCCTGGAAATCAATCATTGAAGACGAAACTTCCCGCACGCGCTTTCATAAAGCCCGCGGAAAAGGTGGTTTTAGAAGAGTAAGCTGGGATGAAGCGTTGGATCTCATTGCAGCGGCCAATATTCATACTGTCAAAAAGCATGGTCCTGATCGTATCGTTGGATTCTCCCCAATTCCGGCCATGTCCATGGTTAGTTACGCTTCCGGTGCGCGATTCTTGCAGCTGATGGGAGGTGTCAATCTCTCATTCTATGACTGGTATTGTGACCTGCCGCCTGCTTCTCCTGAGGTTTGGGGAGAACAAACGGACGTGGCTGAAAGTGCCGATTGGTTTCATTCGAAATTTGTGGCAACAGTCGGGTCCAACGTATTGATGACCAGAACGCCGGATGCGCACTTCCTTGTAGAAGCAAGACACAAAGGCTGCAAAGTCGTCGTGTTCTCGCCCGACTTTGCGCAGGTGTCCAAGATTGCTGATGAGTGGGTGCCCATTCACCAGGGTCAGGACGGAGCCTTCTGGATGGCTGTTAACCACGTCATACTCAAAGAATTTTATATGGATCGCAAAGTCGACTATTTCGTCAACTATGTCAAGCAATATAGTAATCTACCTTTCCTTGTGACATTGAAGAAAACCGAGGATGGAGGCTACGAAGCCGGACCCTTGCTTCGAGCCAGTCAGCTAAAGGAAAGTGTGGGTGAGGAAAATGCCGCGTGGAAAACATTTGTTCTTGATAGTGAAACAGGAAAACCAACTCTATTAAAAGGAACAATCGGGCATCGCTGGCAAAAACAGAAAGGTGAATGGAACCTTAAGCTCGAAAGTGAGGCCAGCGGTAAGCATATAGATCCGATCCTGCAGTTGGGAGCACATACTAGCCAGTTTGTTGAAATTGAATTGTCCGATTTTTCAGAAGGAAGCAACGAACAGATACTTCGTCGTCAGGTTCCGGTTATGGAACTTGAAACAGTAGACGGACCAGTTCTTGTGACAACGGCTTTTGAGGTTTTGCTCACACAATTCGGCGTCAATCGTGGACTGAAAGGTGAGTACCCGACTGGTTATGAGGACGAGAATCGTCCTTATACTCCAGCCTGGCAAGAGAAGTTTACAGGTGTCAAAGCAGACACAGTAGTTAGCTTTGCCAGAGAATGGGCTCGCACGGCAGAACTTAGCAAAGGAAAATGCAGTGTCATTATTGGTGCCGGAGTCAATCACTGGTATCACAATAATTTGATTTACAGATCTGTAATAACATCCCTGGTGCTATGCGGCTGTGTGGGTGTAAGCGGAGGAGGACTCAATCATTATGTGGGACAAGAGAAGCTGGTTCCTCAGGCTTCCTGGGGCCCAATAGCTTTTGCTACGGACTGGACTGCTCCGCCGAGATTACAGAATGCCCCTTCTTTCCATTATGTTCATTCGGATCAGTGGCGTTATGATCGCTCATTCAGTGAAATGTGTAATGTTGCAGACCCCGGTCATTCGATGGCTTCCGGTCACACAATCGACAAGCAAATTACGGCCGTGCGAAACGGTTGGTTGCCCTGCTATCCGCAGTTCAATCGTAGCAATTTTGATGTGATCACAGATGCTACCAATGCTGGTGCTAAGAATGACGAGGACATAGCTAAGCACGTTGTTAAGTCATTGAAGTCCCGTTCTCTCAAGTTTTCCATGGAGGATCCTGACAATCCGGAAAGCTTCCCCAGGCTCTGGTACATCTGGCGCGGTAACGCCATCATGTCATCAGCAAAGGGTCACGAGTACTTTTTAAAGCACTACCTCGGAACTCACAATAATGCCATTGCCGAAGAGCAGGCCAAAGAATTTGTCAAAGAAGTTGTTTGGCATGACAAGGTTGAGTTAGGCAAAATGGATCTGATTGTCGATCTTAACTTCCGCATGGATACATCTGCGCTTTATTCGGACATTGTTCTGCCTGCTGCAACGTATTACGAAAAGCATGATCTAAATACCACAGACATGCACACTTTCATACATCCGTTGCAACCGGCTGTGCCACCTTGCTGGGAGTCGAAGTCTGATTGGGATATTTTCAAATCTATTTCTGAGGCAACTTCTTGTTTAGCTGAGAAATATATGCCGGAACCTCGAAAAGACATTGTGCTGTCACCTTTGATGCATGATACTCCGGCAGAAATTGCCCAACCAAAAATTCAAGATTGGATGGCTGGTGAGTGCGAAGCTGTCCCCGGCAAAACAATGCCGAGCATCAAAATTGTTGAGCGAGACTATCGAAAGATCTATCAGAAGTTTATCTCTCTTGGTCCGAATTTTAGAAACAATGGATTGGCCGTACATGGCACGCATTATGATGTGGACGATATTTATGATCAGTACTTGCTCGACCACCCAACTCAAGAGTGGGACGGAAAGAAATATCCATCTTTGAAAGATGCCTATGATACTTGCAATGCGATCCTTGCATTCGCTGCAGAAACAAATGGCGAACTTGCAGTAAGAGCATATGCATCCGAGTCTATAAAGACGGGCATAGATCATAGTCACCTGGCATTAGACACTCGCGCAGTCAGAATGACTTTTGATGATTTGCGTGCCCAACCCAGACGTGTGCTGACAAGTCCTTATTGGACTGGTATAACCTCAGGCGGACGCACCTATTCTGCATATTGTCAAAATATCGAAGAATTGATTCCCTGGAGAACTTTGACAGGACGACAGGAAATTTATCTGGATCACGAGGCATATATCGCTTACGGCGAGAATCTGCCAACTTTTAAACCGCGAGCCGATGTGCATGCAACCTGGGATTTGAAGAAGTCTCCGCAAGAGAGTGGCACACTGACTCTCAATTATTTGACGCCACATGGAAAATGGCATATTCACTCTACTTTCGGCGATACGTTGCGTATGAAGACTTTGTCTCGCGGCATCGAACCTATCTGGCTCAATGATAAAGATGCCGACATGGTAGGCATCGAAGACAACGACTGGGTCGAAGTATTCAATGACCATGGTGTAGTATGCACTCGTGCATGTGTAAGCGCACGCATTCCACGTGGAATCAGCATGATTTACCACTCACCGGAACGTACAACAACAACTCCAAAGTCGCCGGAAAGGGAGGGACGAAGAGCCGGTGGACATAACAGTTTGACCAGAACTCGTCTGAAGCCGCTATTCATGATTGGTGGCTATGCACAATTCACTTACGCATTTAATTACTGGGGACCAGTCGGAGTGAATCGCGATACTTTTGTCGTAGTTAAGAAACTGAATAAAGTTCAGTATTAGACCAAAGGAAGAGAAAAATGGACATCCGAGCTCAAGTAGCAATGGTCTTTCATCTGGACAAGTGTATTGGTTGCCACACTTGCAGCGTCTCATGCAAAAACGTTTGGACCGATCGTCCCGGCGCTGAATACATGTGGTGGAATAATGTTGAGACCAAGCCCGGCACCGGCTTCCCTACGCAATGGGAAGACCAGAAGCATTATAAGGGTGGTTGGAAAGTAAACGGCAAAAATGGCGATAAGCATCTTGAGCTTCGCTCACAAGGTAAGCTCGATGCTTTGCTGAAACTCTTTTACAATCCAAATCAACCAGGCTTGGATGACTATTACGAACCCTGGACATACAAGTACAACGATCTCTTTGACGCTCCAGAAGGTGACGATCAACCAACGGCAATTCCAGTATCCCTGATAACTGGTGAGCCGATGGACATTGAGGCTGGTCCAAACTGGGATGACGATTTGTCCGGTTCAACACTTTATGCCGAAAATGATATCAATCTGGATGAATTGACCGAGGAAGAGCGTGAGCAGATGTTCGAGATCGAAAGAGTCTCGATGATGTATCTTCCACGTATGTGTAACCACTGCGCAAATCCCAGCTGTGTTGCGGCGTGTCCGTCGGGAGCTCTATACAAGCGCGGCGAAGACGGTATCGTTCTTGTAAATCAAGATGTTTGCAAAGGTTGGCGAGCCTGCATCAGTGCTTGCCCATACAAGAAAGTCTATTACAACTGGAAAACAGGTAAGGCCGAAAAGTGCATTCTTTGCTATCCAAAACTTGAAACGGGACAGATACCAAATTGCTTTCAGTCATGTGTAGGCAGAATTCGATATTTAGGCGTTCTTCTTTACGATGCCGATCGGGTCGCTTCAGCTATGACAGTGCCCGATGAGGCTCTGGTCGAGTCGCAGCGCAGCGTATTATGTGATCCTTACGATCCGAAAATTATTGAACTGGCACGCCGCAGTGGTATCAGCGAAGAGTTTATCGAAGCCGCGCAAAAGTCACCGGTCTACAAATATGTAATGAAATGGAAACTGGCACTTCCTTTGCACATTGAATATCGCACTATGCCGATGTTGTTCTACGTTCCACCGCTTCTACCTGTTATGGGCAAGTTGGATAACGGACATTATGGCAATGTAGTTGATGGATTCTTCAGCAGTCTTGAGCAATCTCGCTTGCCGATCAAATACCTGGCCAGATTATTCAGTGCCGGCAACACCAAGCTAATTGAAGATGTTATGAAGAAAATAATGGCAGTCAGGCATTACAAACGCTCACTTGATATGGGTGACATGGATATCGTCACAGTAAATAAACTGATGCGCGAGGCTAATTTGACTCCCGCCGAGGCTGAAGAAATTTATCGCTTGACGGCATTGCCGACTTTAGATGAGCGTTTTGTGCTTCCACCTATTCAGCGAGAGGAAGCAATTTCAGGAACCTGCGATCCGGAGATGTGCAAAGGCTCTTGCGGGCTAGGTGTTAGTGTAAAACTGGAGAGAGGACTATGAGCACAAAAACTTTACGACCCTTGAGCAGCGCTCTAGCTTCAGTGGCACCATTGCTACAGTATCCTCGCGAGGATTTTATTGTCAGTCTCAATGCTGCTATTGCAGAATTGAAATTACTTTATCCGCAAGCTAGCCGGCCACTAATTGAATTTAAGTGCAAAGTAATTGATTTAAGTCCGGAAGAACTGGAAGAAATTTATACGCGCACATTTGATCTGGCACCATTGTGTATTCCTTACCTGAGCAGTTATATCTACGGTGATGAGAACTATGAACGCGGGACGCTGATGAGTCGCTTATCCGAACGCTATCAAGAGTGCAATTTTGATATGCAAGGTGAGCTGCCTGACCACATTGCTCTCATTTTGAGTTTTGCACCACACTGTGAAGAATCTGAACTTGATGAACTCATTGAGTTTTGTCTGGCTAAGGCCTTGGCCACAATGACTGATTCTCTCAAAGAAAACGAAAACCTATATTACCTGGTGCTGAAAACCGCGCAGGAAATTATCGAAGCAGGGCGAAAGGAGTAGCTGTCATGATGGATTCAGTTCTGTTCATAGCTCTGCCCTATCTAGCCATTCTTGTTTGTGTGTTTGGCAGTATATACAGAATGCGCAATATGCCGATGACTTACTCCTCGCTTTCATCACAATTCTTGGAGAGCAAAACGCTAGTTTGGGGATCCGTACCCTGGCACATCGGGATAATTTTGATTATCCTTGCGCATTTTGTCGCCTTCCTCTTTCCGGGATTCTGGCAAATGCTCATGGCACATAAAACCGTCCTTTATGCCACAGAAGGAATTGGACTTGCACTTGGAATGGCTTGCCTGTTCGGTCTTGTGGTTCTTATTGTGCGAAGAGTAAGATCGGATAGGGTTCAAGCCGTAACCAGTCCTATGGATCTTCTGGTTCTAGCCTTGCTATTTGCGCAAGTAGTTTTCGGAATTTGCATTGCAATGTTTCATAGATGGGGCGCAGCCTGGGCTACCGGAACGGTAGTTCCATATATCTGGGGGCTCTTCCGACTACAGCCTGACATAGGCTATGTTGCAGACCTTCCATTGCTTGTGAAAGCTCATATCTTATCGGCGTGGCTCCTCATTTTGGCTGTACCATTTTCACGTCTCATTCACATGTTTTCCGTACCGCTTCATTATTTGACACGTCCGCCGCAAAATGTCGTTTGGAATAACTCCAGGCACAGGGAAGCTGCTGCTGAAGAATATCAAAGTGCAGACGCACGCCGCGAATTTTTGAAAGGTAGTGTGGGCATTATTGCAGGCACTTTGCTGCTCACTGCCGGAGCTGTCGACAAAGTATTTGCTTTCTTCTTCGGTCCTCGTTTATCGGCGAAGGAAGAAGGTGAAATTATGGAAACAAGGCTTGCACGCCTAGAAGCTACCACAGCGCAACGCAAACTTGAGCTTGAAAGACAGTCAAACAAGTTCATTCTGGTTTCGGCAATGAACGAACTCAGTCCATCAGAAGGCAAATATTTCATCGATTACCAGATGTCTCCAGCAATGGCATTCCGCGGTGAGGATGGGCTGCCTATTGTAATTTCAGCAAAGTGTACACACCTTGGCTGTACCGTTGGTAACGAAGTGAACAAAGAAGGAAAAATTCTTTGTCCTTGCCACGTTTCATTTTTCGACATCAAAACAGGGCAACCTAACGCCGATGCGCCGGCTAAAACCCCCCTTCCATTTCTGGGTTGGGCGATAATGAACCAACAGGGCAAAATGATCGCTTCTCGAAATGTCAAAGGTGAAATAAGCGGTGATACCAGCCCCGCGTCCATCAAAGATTGCAATCTCTATATAAGCAAGATTGATGAGGTGAACGTATGAGCGCCCTCTCAAGCGTATTTGCCAGTATCACAAGTTTTCTCGGCGAGCGCTTTCCTGTCGAAAACATGAACTTCCACCACATGGTGGAAAAGAAAGATGTGCCGATCCACAAAATGAGCTGGGGTTACTACACGGGTGGACTCACTCTTTTCTTTTTGATAATTCAAGTGGTAACTGGTTTATTTCTTTTGTTTTATTACCAGCCAACTGTAAGCGATGCTCATCTTTCGGTTGAATTCATTAGTAAGCATGTCGCCGGTGGCGCGTTAATTAGAAACATGCACACATGGTCTGCGTCATGCATGATTTTCTTTATGATGGTTCACTTACTAACCGCTTTTGCCATGAAAGCTTTTGAGAAGCCGCGCGAAATCACTTGGATTGTCGGTGTTCTGCTTTTGTTTATTACATTCGTGTTCGGGTTCACCGGATACTTACTGCCTTGGAATCAGATCGCAGTTAACGCCACAAAAGTTGGTCTTCAGTCTGTTGAGGCCGTTGGTGAATATTTACCTGGTGTTCTTTCTCAGGTTCCTCATATATTGCGGGAAACGTTTCAAGGTGAGGCTAGTGTTGGTCAGTCTACACTTGGACGATTTTATGCAATGCATGTAGTGCTTTTGCCATTGGCATTCTTTGGATTAATGGGAATCCATCTTCTTTCAGTGCAATTACATGGAATGAGTCGAGGTGTTGATGAGCCAGCGCGTAAAAGTGAAAAGTTTTTTCCACTTTTCATTTTTAAGGATTTGTCACTCTGGGCTGCAATATTCCTGGCTTTATTAACACTTGCCTGGTGTGTTCCATTTGATTCGTTTCTGCCATATCCATTGCTTGCACCATACAACCCGTTAGGATCAACTCCTCCGGGTATCAAGCCTGAATGGTATTTCTTTTTTCTCTATTATCCTTTGGAAATGCTTCCATTTTGGCTCATATTGCTCGCCACAAACCTGGCTGTGCTGGCACTGATTTTTACCCCCTGGATATTCAAGGGTACAAGCAGAAAAACATTGCGCCTGATCACAGTGGTAGCGAGCGCTTACTTGTTTATCATGACAGTTTTCGGAGAGCAGATTTACCACATGGTGAAACACTAACTTGGAGAAATGACTTTATGTGGTGTCGGATTAGTTCAATAAGTAAAAGGCTGGGCTTGACTATCTCCCTCTTGGTCGGTTTCTGTGGTTCAGCTGCATTAGCTTATCCTGAGTATCAGAGCTTTGTGGAAAAGCACTCTCATAAGTCGGTTGACTGTGCCATGTGTCATTTGAACAGCAATGGACCCATAGGGAAAGAACCCGGTCAAATTGGTTCTCTCAGTCCTAAACAATTTGAGTCGCTAAATGCTGCCAGAGTGGCAATTGATCCTGAAATGTTGAAGGTTGATAGTCCAATATTGAATCGCTTCGGCAATAGCATAATCAAAACAATAGGTAAGAAGAAATTTTTAGAGCTTCGTAAGGAACCTGAGAAGCTGGCAGAGGCACTCGGAAAGAAGAGCGACTTGGACGAAGATGGTATACCGGATTCGGTAGAGTATCTCGATGGAACTGATCCTCTGAACAAATTTCATGGTGAGTCGTGGAAACTTTTCTGCGTGAATTTTGATCGCTACAAGTACCATTTAGCATTGGCTGCCCTTGCCGTATTCTTCCTTGATTGGGGCTTTGCTCACCTGATTAGAGCGTTCCATTTGAGCAGCAAAAGTGATAAGCCAATCTAGGTTCCACATCATCTTTCAATAAGCTGAAGGTAGGAAAAAACAGTATGCTGGTCAAGAGCGCTGGGAAGGCAAGATCTTGCTCTCTTTGTGACCGTGCTGGTGCAAGTTAGATTTGATTTGCGCAAGTGAATCTCTCCGGCATCGTCATGCTCGTGACTCATACTTTATCGATTACCCAGAGCACTAAAAAGCATTCGACTATGCCCGAATTAATGTCTCAAGAAAAATGTCCTCCGAATCAATTTCATCATTGAATGTCTTTCGGTCTTTGTCTGGCTTTCCATGAAGCATTGCATATGCGTGGTGGCAATCAGCGACACGCCGATGATTATGGCGTTGCTTGAATTCGGCAATCGATAATTCAAGCAATTTCGATGCTTCATCAGATTTTGCTTCCGAGGCGTAAGCACGCGCAAGCTGATAACGAAACTCTGCGCATGGACCAAGCGGCGTATCCACATATTTCATTGCTTTTTCCAGAATCTCTTCAGCCTCCGCTGGCTTCCCTTCCTGAAGATACAACCGAGCGAGCTTGTAGATGCAGCGCAGAGTAGCCTGATTTTGCATCGTAACAGTCTTCGCATATATTTCCTGAGCGCGTTCCAGTAATTTCTCTGCATTGGCCAGCTTGCCTTCTTCTGTCAGGCAGTCGGCGTGGTGTTCGAGCACTGGGGCTAAGTAGCCATGTCCAGCATAGTAAGTTGATTCCAATATTCTTTCGGCCTCCGCCAAGGCAATGCCCGCTTGTGCCGGGAGATGCCTCTGCAAGAGAGTCATCCCTAATTTATCCAACATGAAAGCGATTGTTGCATCTTTGTCGCCAACAGCTTGCTTTCTCAGCTGGACTGACTGTTGCAGCAGGTCTCCAGCTTGCGACCATTCTTTTTTTCGACACATAAGATCCGCTTGACGCTCAAAGAACGCTGCCATTTCTAAGGGCAGAAGAAGCGGTTCTTCCATAATAACAGTTTTCATATTTTCTCCTAGCACCAGGCACGGTCAGCCAAGACGCCTTCCTGCCCAGCTTCAATCACGAATTTCTCTCAATTTGCGTTGCAGGCAATCCCGAGGGGATCTCCAAAGCGATGGAGCGATGCAGCAATTGAGTCGGCCGCGATCGTCCCGACTCGATGGACGCTGTGAGTCCAGATAACTTGCTTAAATCGTCATGGTCCAGTGCTTGTTCTAAGGCAGGAAATAGCGAATTCTCTTCCCAGCGCACATAAGCGATCAGTGAAGCTGCAACACTTGCCATTAAGCCCAGCCCGGGATCAATAGTCGGTTCCAAGCTGTCTAGTTCATTAATGAGCTTACGAACGCTGTTGTGATGTTGTTGAAACTCTGTGCGCAGTTTCTCGCATGCAATTACCGGTGATAAGACACGCTGCTCATCTTCTAAGTAGGACAGGATTACACCGCGACTAGCGGCACGTATTTGCTCGGCTAGTCGCAATCGATCATGCTTTGACGCGCGCACTGCCTTTTGTCCATGTTGAGCGCAAAGCAGTCCTATACCGTGATCTCTGGAAAGTGGTTGCAGGCTGGGATGACGTATTGTCTTTGTGTTGTTCATTGCTAAATTCTCTCCATGCCTGCTATTTACATTCCGCTTGGTTACGACTAAGTAAAGACACGAAAGTTCCAGTTAATGACGAACTAATTCGGAAAGTAGTCGATACCAAAGCTTTCGCGCACCGCCTGAATTGTGTTAGCTACGACTTCCCGAGCTTCTGCCGTGCCTTCCTTGAGGCTCCGCATAACCTCGCCTGGGTCCTTCGCGAATTCACGACGGTGCGCCCTGATCGGATCAAGTATGGCAAGCAGTACCTCAAGCAATCGGCTTTTCACAACAGTATCGCCAAGGCCACCACGTCGATAGGTCGTCGGTCAGATCACAAAACAGACAGTCAGTGTTAGGCGGCGGAAACGGTGGTTCGGCACTGTCAAAGCCTACAATTAAATGGTTCTTCGAACCGAAATGGTGGCATAACGAGTGACCAAGGAGTGCACTACTCCCGGTTATTAAATAAACTTCTTCGGTTCCATTCATGTTCAGTTTTTCCTCTTTACCGTAAGTTGTTTCATCTCGCTCCTTACCTATATGAGGCGTGACCAGCTTCTACATGAGCGAATGAACGTAGCGTATGGGGTTGACGATGTTTGCCACCCATGATGTGTTCGACAGGGACACCTTCTGCGACCAGCTCATCCGCCACCATTGATCTGTGACACCGCCACCAGACTGCTTCTGAACACATAATTACTATGCTGTTCTTGCGGGCTAACTGCAAAAGTTTATCTATGCCCTTTCGGAACGGTTCAGTTTCCATATAGTCCGCATAACCTCGGAATGAAGCGTTCTGCCACACCGTATTTTGAGAGTTTGCTTTGGCATGGCGCAAGCCGCCGAGATCAGACAAAAGCTTATATTTGATGCCTTTCTTTGGTAACGTTTCAGCAAGCGTGTCACTGTTGAATTGCGGATTAAACCTTGATTTCGGAATGCTGCGAATATCAACCAGCATTGTGATTCCGTTGGCGTGTAGCAGCTCAACAAGTTCCTCAAACGAGCGTGTGGAGTGACCAATTGTCATGATTACAGCCTCGCCTTTAATATATTGCTTCTTAGTCATTTCCGTATCCTTCTTTGGCTGCCTTGTTGGCTATCGGCGCCAGCAGTGGTGGCTGAAAGAACGTTCCGACCATATTTGTTGTGAACACAACTACGCCTACTAATTCCAGTGTCGCCGAAAATGGCAACAACGCCCAGGCCCATGAGGCATAATGCTGATATGCAAGCGTCTCCGATGAGACTCGCATTAGGCAGCCAGTGTTTGTCAGAAGCAGGGCGAGAAACATAAGACGCTTGCTATAGAGCTTTTTCCTACCCAAAAATGCTGGTAGCATCCGCGATCCCACAGAAAATACCATGGTCATAAGGTAACCAACTGTAAGAGCGTGCCGGCCTGCCCCAGCTACACCGGCAGCGCTTGGCTCCATGGCCGCCCAAACAGCAAATAGACTGGCAATCAGCAACCAAGCATATGCGATTCGCATGAACAGCGGAAAGGTCTTGTGCACACCTTGAGTTTTGGCCGGACTCTTGATGTGTTCGAAAATTCGCAGGGCACTCACCATAATGATGGTACCAACTAAAAGAAGAATAGAGCCCGCGAGCGAAGCCTTGGCTAATGCCGCAATGATTCCCATGATGTTGACTGCAAGAGCGGCAAGAATAAATTTCGATCTCAACGGCTTCAATCCTAAAAAGACAGGCATCCAGCGAGCCGTAAAGCCCCATGCAATCGGCACGGGAAAAGACCAGATCGACAAGATGAGAAACCTGCCGTTAAACTCAGTCGGAAAAGCTGGCGAAGTTCCGGCAGCAAGGATGAAGCTCTCATATGCGTTAAAAAGCATAGTAAGAATCAGTCCAACCGTTCCGGCTACCACCAATAAAGCCCATGGTTCTATCCTGCTTTTGAGCTTGTTCTGCATGCGATGTCCCTGAATCGATCGCATAAAGAAGAGCACCACTGCTAGAAGCTCAAGCAACGATGATGTAGGAAGTAAAATTCTCCACTGCCACAGATAAACGTCGGTCAGCCAGCGCAATGCCACTCCGACCGTCCAGAGAGCCCAGACCAGCCAACCGTCCCAGAAGGACCAGGCTGAGACTCGGCGTAGATTTGGAATAGAGTAGAAGCCGATGCCCAATATGAAGCTGCCAATCCATCCGAAGAGCTGCGCGTGGCCGTGCGCTTGAATCCACGCGGCCGGCACGGAAGTCGCTGATTGAGCGTTACTGATGGCGAACAGATTCCAGACTCCCAGGAAAGTTCCAGGAAGTACCATAAACAGAATCCCTGTGACCAGGTACGTCATGAGAAGCTTTATCAGGTGCTGTTCCCGCGCAATGCTTATAGGCACGGCAGGCTTGGTTGGTTCTGTTTCCATTATTTGTGTTTTGGCTCGGGCGTCTAGTTTATTGAATCCAGGTACTGTTTTAGTGCCAGTGCATTCACTAATGTAATCTTGTCGCTCCAGTAACACTGTGAATTATTCACACGCATAAGCTGTGCGATCTTCAGGAGAAGGGAACTCGTACAACGGAGTTGACGCTGTTGGACGAGCGAGTATCTCTGCGATTGTTGTATCGGCAAATGCCTTCTCGATAATCGCAGTTGCATCATCGAGTCTTTTATGGAGCGCGCAAAGGACGGTGCCATGGGCCTTGAGTCCAAGCGGGCAAGTTCGAATGCGCTGAATTGGATCAACTGCATCCAACACTTCCAAAATGCTTATTTCTCCTGCCGGCTTTGTCAAAACAAAGCCACCTCCGAGTCCCCTCTGTGAGTGGACCAGTTGCGCCCTTACCAGGGATTGCAGAATCTTGGAAAGGTACGCGGCTGGTACTTTCGTGGTTATAGCAATTTGCTGGGTTGTGAAAGCGTTGCCTGAGTTCATGGCAAGATAAACGATCGCTCGTAAAGCATACTCGGCCGTTTGAGATATCATTTAGTGCACTCCTTATGCTCTGAAAGTCCTATTGCTTTATCCAGCTATTGTTGCGGGTTTGCGAAGTTCAAGAGCGCGCGGAAACAAGATGTTGTTTTCTTTGTGGACATGCTGGTGCATGTCCGATTCAATTTGCGCAAGTGAAAAAAGCAGAACCTTGAAAGAGCTGCATGCGTCAGCTGGTGGTGCATAGTCGTGCGTTAGCTTGCGCATTGCACAGAGCGCCTCTCCAGCATCGTCATGCTCGTGGCTCATAACCTCAATGGGATGTTCGATTCCACCACCGCAGCCAAAAATTTGCGTACTACCGGTAGCTTCCATGCTTGCGATACCTGGGAACAAGACCATCTCCTCTTTCTGCATGTGCAGCTCTAACTGAGCTTTAAAGCGCGTGAAGATATTCAAGACCTCAACCATTTCAGGGTGATTGTCACCGTGAACGCGGGCAACCTTTTCCGCAAGTTGCGCAATGCGCGATAACTCCTGGCGTAAGGGCTGATGGTATGTGGTTAGGATGTGATCTATCAGATCTTTCAGACTGCTTATCGTCCAGTCTGGACCACTGGATTGCACACCTTCTTGATCGGCGACACGAAGTTTTTCCAAGACTTCCTCAACTTT
The DNA here is from genome assembly GCA_964546815.1 of uncultured Candidatus Obscuribacterales bacterium. Classification (GTDB taxonomy): domain Bacteria; phylum Cyanobacteriota; class Vampirovibrionia; order Obscuribacterales; family Obscuribacteraceae; genus JAIEPM01. The sequence continues at coordinate 126,206 of CAZJLR010000008.1, forward strand.
TACACCTTTCTTCCGGCAGGCATCTTCCAGGGTGGCTTTACCACCGCAGCAATAATCGATCTCATACTGCTCAAGTACGCAGGCGCGCAATGGGTTCTGTGCTACGAGCTGACCAACCGGCGTGCCTTTGTTCAAAGCACCTTCCGCATTGTTAACCAGGACATTGCCGGAATTGCCTTTCCCGCGGTGGACCACACATGCCTGTTCGGAAGCAGGCAGGCTTACGCATGAGCATGGCTGGAACATATCTTTATCTGAGAGACACTCCGGACACTTCCATTCATCGGATAACCCCTCGAATTTCAGCGACTGAGAAGCCTCGTCGTAGATGTAATTGCACACGGTGCAGATGGTTTTTCCGTTTGACATATATACTTCCTCCACAATCTTTGGATATCTGGACCTTTATATCCACAATATCCCAGATCCCCTCATTTTTGGTCATTCTTAAGGATGATTGTGACGGCGTATCCTGGAGTTGGTTCCTACTTCATCAAGGACTGGCACGTATAAATGTCGACAGGTCCTCTTCAGAACGGACCGGTTGCCTACTCCTATTTTCTTGAACTCGCAACTACGTTTGAATAGGCCCGACATTAGGTTCAGCTGAGGCCTTGCGCAGGTGAAAAATGCCACGCACAACCAGAAATACAAGTGGCAGAACGCCAACTACTACAAACGTCAGATCACCCAGGACGCGAAGCCAAGTAAATACCTGGAATAAATGCGAGTGCATAAATTCAGGGCTGCGTGCATACCAAAAGCCATGCTCGTAACTTGCAATCATCTGAATGACGCCGGCTGGAAATATATTCAGCACGATCATGAGCAGCAGCCCAGCGTTCAAACCCCAAAATGATATACCTGCAAGCCGATTGCTCCACGCATCTGGTTCCATCAGATACCTGGTACAAAAAAGGATTGCGGCTACAGCGAGCATGCCGTAGACCCCCATGAGAGCTGCGTGTCCATGATTCGATGTCAGGTACGTGGCATGTTCGTAATAACTGACGATGGGAGTATTGATCAAAAATCCAAAAACACCTGCTCCGAAAAAATTCCAAAACCCAACTGCTATCAGGAACATCATTGCCCAGTAATGGGAGAAATTTTTGATCGATCCTTCCACCTTGGCCAATTCAATAAATTTCCACGCTTCCATAGTCAGCAGTGTTAACGGAACTACTTCTAAGGCTGATATCATCGAACCAAGCGCCATATTGATAGCTGGTTGTGCTGTCCAGTAATAATGGTGACCTATGCCGACGATGCCGCTGCCGAGATAGAGAATGATGTCAACGTAGATGACAGAGAGGGCCGATTTTTCGGAAACCATGCCCAGGCTGCAGAAGAAATAAGCAACGATAATCGTTGTGTACAGCTCAAATATGCCTTCCACCCACAAATGAACCACCCACCAGCGCCAGAAATCCGCAACGGCGAAATTGGTGCCCGGGTGGTACATCATGCCAAAACTGAAGAACAAAGGTATCGCCATGACACCATAAAGCAGCATGTATGGCAGGCTCCCATGATCCTTCCCTTTCAACAACGGGCTGATGCTACGAAATACTATGAAGGCCCACAACACCATCCCGATGGTTAGAAGCGCCTGCCAGAAGCGTCCTAACTCAAGATACTCCCAGCCCTGATGCCCGAACCAGAACCAGAGGTTACCGAGCATGTTCTTGATTCCGAGCCACTCGCCACCGATGCTGCCGACAGCAACAATCAAGATCGCAACGAATAAGATTTTTACTAGCCAGTGCTGTCCTTTAGGCTCGTGCTTAGAAAGCATTGGTGCCATGAACATTCCGGCTGCAAGCCAGGCGGTGGCTATCCAGAATATGGAAAGCTGCAAGTGCCAGCTGCGCGTAATGCTGTAAGGAAATATATTGCGAATGTCAAAACCATAAAAACCCTGTTCAACGATGTAGTGCGCGGTTACGACACCAAAAATCGTCTGAAATAGAAAGAGTAATACAACCACTAAAAAGTATGGATATAGCGATGTCTGTGATCGATACGGCTTGAATGATTTGACGTTGTCAGTCATTCCCGCACCATCAGGCAACCAACCCAAGCCAGGGAATGCGCTTAGTAGAAACTGTGTTAATCCAATTCCACCAACGAGCATAATCAGGCTCATTGCACTCCAGAAAAAGATTTGCCAGTTAGGTCCGTTGCCCACTGCTTGATCGGGTGGCCAGTTGTTTGTGTAAGTGTAGTCTTTGCCCGGGCGATTGGTCGAACAAACCCATGCTCCCCACGCGAAAAAGCGACTGAGTTGTAGGCGTTCAGCCGGATCTTTGATGTAGTCCACAGGTAGCGGCAGTTGGCGACCGACACCAAATTCGGTATCGTAATAAGGTACAAGCTGACGATAGGCTTCGGACTGATTGTCCGTCCAAGTCAGTGTTTTATTTAGTGCATCGTATCTATTTTCTTTCAACTCTTTCTGGAGATTGTTGCTCAGGTCTCCTTGCGCTCCGTTCTCTAATTGAGCATACGGTTTTTTGAATCGACTCTGGGCCATCCGATCAAGCGATATCATTCCCTCGCGATGCAGATAGTCAGCAGAAAAATCGGGACCGTTGTAAGCGCCGTGACCAAAAAAGGAACCTACATCCATCAATCCGTACTTTTGGAAGACGCTCTGTCCCGCCATTATGTCGCTGCCAGAGAACAAAGTCTTGCCAGCGGAGTCTAATACCCTGTCTGGTACTGGGGGTGCTTGAGTACTGGTTTCATGCCCCATGAAAATTAGCGTTGAGAAACCCGCAATCAAAACAAACAGCACACTCAGCTTCCATTTCCAGGACACGGCACCACCTCGTTGTAACCGGCGTGTTAAACCACGTCCTTAGAATACATGGGAATTAGCTCCGGATCTGTCATTTTCAGAAGTCCACTGCACAAAAGTTCAGCAGTCCTCTTTATTGGCTGCAAAGAGAGGGTGAGCCTAAACCTAACCTTCATTGAAGTAGTCAACGATCAACGGCTTTCGCCCTCTGAAAATGATACTCTGTTACCTTGTTTGCCTTGAACCGAGCAAATCAGCTCGGGTGTGATTTTCTCAACTACGGCAACGTGGTTTTCGCCGGCGCCGGATGAAGCTAGAAGAACTCGATTGCCTGCCTGGATCAGATCATGTTCAATTGCTTCCAATAGGTTCACTGCGGCGCTGCAGTTGGCAATGTTTCCATATTTTTCAAAGGACTCATAGAATTTTTCTTTTGGAAATTCCAAAGCTTCGCGCCAGGCATTTGCTGCCCAATGCACAGGTTGGTGTGTAAGTAGAAAATCTAGATCTTCGCTTCTTAGCCCAGCTTTGGATAGAGCTTTTGCTGTCACTTCAATCATGTCTCTGGTGGAATTGGCAGCAATCTCCTTTGTTGCTAATGGGTTGTAGAAAGTTACGAACTCTTGCTCATAACGAGAAGTTTTAGCACTTTCGTTAATTAGTTGTGGCGCTCTCCTCTGGAGAATGATTGCATTGTGCCTGCTGCCGTGACTTGTGGAATGAGAGCTTTGAAAACCAAATCCTTCCTCTACTTGGGAGACCACCGCTGCAACTGCTGCGTCACCGGTGTTGACCGAAAAATAGTCGGACTTGTCAGTTACCATTGAATCAATATAACTTGCCACAATCAAAACCTTTTTCCTGAAGCCTGATCTGACCAGAGCCTCTGCCACTTCCAACATCGTGAGAAATGATGAGCAACAACTATCTATTTCAAAGGCACCAGCATTCTCCAAACCTAGCTTGTGCTGCACCAGTGATGCGTTTGGAGGAAGGGCTAGATCGGGAACTTGAGACGAAGTGATTAGGAGGTCGATTTCATTTTTCTTGATATTGCCGTTAACCAGGGCAATGGAAGCTGCCAGGGTTTCTGCATCGGAAGGGAGCATGGGGTGGGGGACGATTGAATTAGCCAATGACTCCGGATCGAGTGGAACTCGCCGTCGCTCTTTGCTTCCCTGAAATGGCTCCTTCTGCTTGCTTTGAGGTAGACGATTTAGCCAGGTATGAAACCACGCTTGTTTTTCCCAACCATCAAAATTGGTTTCAATTCTTCCCGGCAGTTTGTCGTTTTGCTCTATTTCCTCAATGTATTCTTTTGCCAAAGAGGTATAGTCGAGAAACTGAATCAGTTCTCGTTTTCTGGAAACCGCCTTGGCGGGAATGTATGCACCCAGAGATACAAGTCCTGCTGATACACACATGATTAATACCTTCGCTTGTCGTTGTCCTTAGATAGTGATTGCTAGTCTTTCTCTAGAAAGTACAGTTAAGGTACTTTCCATGAGTTCATGCACGTAATCTCTCATTAGGGCTGAGCTGCCCTGAAACTGAGAAGGATCCACCGGAGCAAGAACTTTTATAGTCATTTTTGCTGAATAATTGAATTTGAATGAGTGTTTTGCGATCACATCCCTTGTTCCGCTGATGACAACGGGAATAACCGGCACGTTGCAATCAAGAGACAGACGGAAGGAGCCATCACGAAAGTTGCCCATTTTTCCGTCCTCAGATCGGGTTCCCTCAGGAAACATCATTATCGATACGCCTTGTTTTAGCCATTTCCTGCAGCCCGAAATCATGGCTTTGATGCTTCTTAAGTCACCGCGCTTGAGAGCAACGTATTCATTCAGCCGCATGTTCCAACCGAAAAATGGAATCTGCAGAAGTGATTCTTTTGACACCCATTTGAAATTGTGACGCAAGCCTGAAAGAACGAATATGTCTGCGAGTGACTGGTGGTTAGCCACAATCACATAACTTTTGCCTGGCTCAAGGAAATGAGCACCTTCAATACTGCAATTCCAAAAAGGATTGAGTTTGACGAAATGATATCCCCAGAGGCTTGTCAGAAAATGGAAGAGTTTTTTTTGTCTGTCGAAGACAATGGCAAAGGGCGTCATGATTACCAGGGCAAGAAAAAGTAGAGCTGCAGTGGCAAAAAAATAGAAGTAATACGCGACTGAAAACAAAAGTGACATATAGATTCCCTGGAACACCTGTTATATAAGCTGGATCCTAGCACTATCCGGAAAGTGCTAGAATAGGCACCTAAATGTAACCACCGTTTGACTGGTACTAAGCTCATCCAAAGGGAGGATTTGACTGAAGTTATGCCTTTGTGTGCCGCATGGTCTTTGTGACTAAAGCCATTGTTCAACGAAAGAGAAATTCGTTTCTTTCTGAACGTATGATGATCTGTTTTGAAGTAACTAGAGGCAAGCCGGATCAACTTCTCTTTCGTAATCGACTTCCGGCAAGCCAAATCCAAATAGCTTGAGGAATTCCACTTTATATTTTTCGAAATCGGTCATTGATTTGAGATTCTCTGTTGTCACCTGAGTCCAGAGTTCTTTAATTGTGGCCTGTACTTCCGGTTGCATCTCAAGATCGTCGATACGGATGCGCCCAGCTTCATCCAGCGAAGGAACCTGCCCCGCATAGAGCTGGCTCGCGAAGAGGCGGTAAATTTGCTCGATACATCCCTCGAGAATTTTTCTTTCTCTGAGAATCTTGAACAAAAGCGAAATATAAAGTGGCACCACGGGGATAGCCGAGCTTGCTTGTGTGATTACAGCCTGATTGACTGAAACATAAGCTTTCCCGCCAATCGTTGCGAGCTTTTCATTGATGCGTTCTGCAGCCTTTTCTACATCGATTTTGGCAACGCCGATTGTGCCATCTTTGTAGACAGGCCAGGTAACTTCGGGACCGATATACGAGTACGCCACAGTTATCGCTTCGTTGGCCAGAACTCCGGCCTTAGTCAGTTGGTCGATCCACATTTCCCAATCTTCGCCACCCATAACGGCCGCTGTCTCGTCAATATCTTCCTGGCTGGCCGGCTCGACAGTTACCTCTTTGACGACTTCTTTATCGGTATCGAGAGTCTTAGCAACGTAAACTTGCCCTATCGGCTTGAGCACCGAATTGTGTATCACTCCTGTGACTGGGTGTTTACGACGTGGTGCGGCAAGACTGTAAATGACGAGGTCTACCTGCCCGAGATCCTTCTTTATGGTCTCGAGGGTCTGTTCCTTCAATTCGTTAGAGAATGCATCTCCATTTAAATTGACTGCATAAAGCCCTTCTTTCTTAGCCGCAATTTCGAAAGCAGCTGAGTTGTACCAGCCGGATGTGGCCGGTTTCCCACCTTCACTGGCTTTTTCAAAAAACACACCAATTGTGCTGGCAGCACCGGCAAACGCCGCAACAATTCTCGACGCCAATCCGTATCCGGTTGAAGCACCAATAATCAATACTTTCTTAGGCGCATTTGAAATTGGACCCTGCTTTTTAACATACTCGATCTGCTCTTGAACATTCCTCTGGCAACCAAGCGGATGCGAGGTCAAACAAATAAAACCTCGAACTCGCGGTTTTATGACAATGGCCGACGTTGAACTGTTCGGTGTCATGGTCAACTCCATACAATGCAAGAAAATATAAAACGCTAGATCATTGTCTCATGTTACTAGCCTCACAATAAATTCTTAGGCTAATAATTGTCATTTCACAAAAATTCTTTTGCACGGATTCGCCCGGTGGAGACAATAATGTCACTAGTCTAAGTGGGTAAGGTTTAAGATAGCCCGAAAGAGCGATAGCAAGCATCCTTTGCAAGGGTAATCTAAGTACAATATCTTGCATCAAGAGTGTGATCTCATGCTATCCACAAAATCAAAGACTGCCTGTACTGTCATCGCCGCTTTTATTGCTTTTCAACAAGCGGCTTTTGCAGCTCCTGTTCCAGTTGTTCAGTTTGCCCAAAAATCTTTCCCGACTGCAGCTGTGTCTAAAATGCTGCAGACTAATACACCAGCTTTTATTCATTTAGCTGGAATAAGGCATCAATGCATATCTTTGAACCAATGTGGAATGATCAAAGCTCGTGCCGTAAAGAAACAGGTGGAGGGACTCACACCTGCGCCTTCCACTCGTGTCTCAAGTGTAGAAGACCTTAAAGCTTCAGATCAGCCCTTGCTCTCTGAGCCTGAGATAGAGTCCATGGAGTTGTCTACAACTTACTTCGAGCCTGTTTCATATAGAACTCTGCTTCCGGCAGCGAATTTCACCATGGAGCAGCTTCCCGGTTGTACCAGTTGGCATAATTCCAATTCATCACCGTTAGTTCTGGAATCGGGAATAATTGCAATTTCGGATGGGGAGTCGATACTTTGTGTGAAGAACGACACTAGCATTGTAATTGACGACCTTACAGTAAATCTTCGCCCCGGATCCACGGTGTTACTGAGGCACCAGAACAAGCTTACACGTGTCGTCAATCTCTACGACTCTCATCGCGACGATATCAATATTCAGTTCTCCGGTAAGAGCGTGTATTTGCGTCCAGGGCAGGAATGCATAATAGCCGGTTCTGAACAGGTTCTGAAAGCCTGCAAGAGGCAGGATGGCTCGGCTCGTCGCTGCTCTGCTGTGAGCCATGATGCAAACACCGGAAATACCGTAGCTATTTGCGAGCTTTCCATTCCCTCATTGCTGAAATATCATCCTCTTCTGGGGATGCTTTATAAAAGTAATGAAAAACAAGAAAAGGAATTGGTAAGAAAAATGTTGAAAATGTCGGCTTGCCTCGCTCATTTCAGTAAATCAAGCTCAGCCTATTCAGGAAACAATTAGTGTGCTGTGTACATCTCTAGATTGAGCAATGATGCCAATAAATAATGAGTTGCTTGAAGCATGATTTCTCAGAAATGCAAGAATCGTAAGATCGGAACAGAGCGGTCTCTTTTTCGCTTGTATTACGGCTCCTAAAAAACCGCAGAGTTGAGGCGAAAATATGAACAAAGTACACATGATATTTTACGTGCAAGATCAGGAGATTAGCAAAGATTTCTATGTCGGCGTCCTGGAATCTGAGCCGACGCTGCATGTGCCTGGCATGACCGAGTTCCACCTAAACGAAGGTTGCGTTTTAGGGTTGATGCCTGAGTCTGGTATCAAGAGGCTTCTGGGAGAGAGTATGCCGGATCCTTCATTGGCCTCTGGAATACCACGTGCTGAATTGTATTTGCAAGTGGGCGAAGCTAGTCTCTTTCATGAACGCGCTCTGGCCAAAGGCGGAGTTGAACTGAGCGCTTATCAGCTCAGGGACTGGGGTGCTTTTGTTGCCTACTGTCTTGACCCTGACGGGCATGTACTAGCGTTTGCACAAACGAAGTGAAAAAATGAGTCGATTGCATAATTCAGCGTTTACAAACAGCAGCCCGATTCAAAATCCGATCTATAACAGTTTTTGCTGTGTAGCTTGTGCTTCCGTCTTCCAAGTACTCTTTTAGTTCTGGTAGCATATCGCCTGCTGTAACCAGCGGTGGTTCCACATATCCATCAGCTCGTGTCTGGGGGAGACCGACCGTGGACAGAAGTCCATTGCACAAACACTTGCGATTCTTTGTATCTTCCAACAATCCGCCTTTCTTAACATAGTCGACTTCAGGCTCGCCTGGGCATCTAAATCCGACCGAGCTATCATTCCTCAGGTAGGCGGTACGAAGATACCCTAGATCGCAAACACGTGTTCTGTTCTCGTAAATGTTTTCATCAGATAGAGATTCATCGAGACTCAGAATTTTGAATGGATAACCAGAGGATGAAGCACAGGGATCAGTAAATATTTCAGCGCTTCCGTCCAATACTTTTTGAAGAGTTTGATTCTTAATGTCCTGTGCTATTCCCGACTCCTGACAAAATGCAAAAGGTGTGCCTACCTGCACTCCTGCTGCACCTGATGAAAGTGCTTGCTGAAGCTTGTCTGAACTACAGTATTTACCTGCTAACCAAAATGGCAAGTTGAGCTTCTTCATCTCAATCAGGTCAGCCTCATCTCTTTGTCCATAGACCGGCTCACCTTTTTCGTCCAAAACCATTTGCCCTCGAGGAGGTGCATTATGTCCGCCAGCCGTGTGGTTTTCAATGACAAATCCGTCAACTTTACCTGAGGATTTCTTGGCAATGTTAGCTGCCAGTGTATGGGAGGAAACTATCGCAATAAATTGAGGACGCCTTAGCTCCATTCCGCCAGGGATTATGTCGTTTGGATTGAAGGTCAGGTAAGGAGGCTCTTGAGACTCATCCATTTGAATATCTAGTTTTAACGATACATCAAGATGTTCGCTGAGACGATCAATAATTCCAGGTATTGATTTAGGTATGCCTGCACCCATCAGTACATAATCTACTGATGCCAGCATTGCTCCATAAAGTGAAGGAAGAGTCGGAAGCTGGATTTTAGTGAGGTAGTTGATGCCGACTAAGCCTTTGTGCCCTTCTTTGGCAAGAAACACTTCTGCAAAATTTGCCAGGACGATCAGTTCAAGTAATGCAGTTGATGGCTTCATGCTCATCATAGGAACACTTTTGTATGGGTCACTGGGACTCTTTCCACCCTGCCTGTAATAACGCTGCCAGACTCGATCGGCTATACTTTTCACAGGGAAATGCAAACAGGCTCTTTCCATATGGCCACCTGGGTCACCATCCTGCAATCGACGTGCAAACACTGTGTCAATAAATGTTCCGGAAACAACTCCAAGCTGTCCTTCCTGAGAAACGGCTCTTGCTAAACGCCAGTTAGAAACTCCGACGCCCATTCCACCCTGAATCAAAACTGGATTGGACACTGCTTTTACCTCGAAATTCGCTCTTCATTGTTCAATTGTCGCCTCGGGTTCCGGCCTGCTCGCAACAATTTGTTTGACGAGCACGAGTGTAGCAGGGTAGTAAAATCCGGGCTACTGGTTACCCCCAGTTCTCCATCCCAAGGACGATGGCAAACATTTTGTCTGTATGTAGAATTACAATATAAGTTAAATAAGAACGGCTGCGCCAGAGATGACTCTCGATGGGTAATACATGCTGATGGCGCAGCCGCTTCTCATTTTCTTGCAAATATTGAGATATTAGGAATGCATTAGTTGCGATGAATATCAGTGTTCATTGCAGGAGCTACATTTGCCTGAGCATATGCTTCCAGGCTCAATTGCTACATTGAGAGTAAACAGGAATTCTTCTGCATTTACTCCGTGCGACCTGCAAGCTTGCCCTATGGTGACCTGGCGAGCAAGAGTAGCGCGCATGATCGGATTCAACACATGCTCGAATCCAAACATAACGAAAGCGGGCTCCGTCTCGGGATACCAGGCAAGTACGTCGGCCACGATATGCCCAATCAAGATTGACTTAGGTTTAGAAGCGAGCTGCTTGTCTGAAGCATGATAAAGTTTCAGTTCGCGCTTGCCACGCTGCATGATTTCAATTAGATGATATCCCCACCAGGTAAGACCAATCACCTCCAATGTTCCGCTTATGCCAATGAAAGGGAAGATTGAATGATTCCAGTCGCTAAGAGTTTGTGTAAGTACACGCAGGAAACAGCCGAGATTTACAAGAACAAATGGTCCCCAGAGAGGGCTTAGTTTTTTTGCATCCAGTCCATTCAATGTCGGAACGATTTTGAGTGCATAACCCATAATCATCATAGAAATGAAACCGACTGTGCTTGCGTGACGAATCGCGCCCCCGTAAGCATGGCTGAACTCTGAGTGATGCAACAAATCATAGACCGGTTGAAACAAGAGCATGAGTAGAGAAACAAAGAGCCAGCCAAAGCCGATTCGTATGAATTTTGATGATCGATCCGCCTCTGGAAAAGGCTTCCAAAGTTGCCAGGGTAAAACAATCATTGCGGCGGCGACGCTCAGCATCAGCCAGGGTACTAAGAGTAATAACGCAAAAAGGTAGTCGCTATTCTGTTTGTAAGCAATGAATAAAAACAGTTCCAAAACTACGGCAAGCGTTAGAATGGCAAGGGCAGACCAAGCTCGTTTGTTGCCAATCTTTGGAAGTCCAAAAATGTGCGGCAGCGTGCGCAGTGATACTCCCAGAATCATTGTCATAGCCAAGCCGTGAAATTGCATGTCTCTGAGCGGCGCCTGAAAAGTTGTAACCCAATAGATTAACTGTTCCTTTGTACTTGCGGAGACGGTATTGAATGTGTGCCAGGCGTTAAAAGTACTGGAAGCTACAAACCAGGCGAGAGCTACAAAAATATAGGCCACATAAGGTTCGAGAGTTTTGCCGCTTTGTCTCCATGTCGCCAGAATTTGCCCACTAAAAATAGCTACGGCTGCAAGTTCCATCAAGGAACCAGTCTCCGCGCTCAATAATGAATAAGTCCAGTGTCCTGCCAATGCAGTGCCGATGGATGCTGTCAACACTCCGACAAGCATTAGCACAAAGGAAAGAACAGCCAGTGGCGGCTTTGCTAGAGTAGTGTGCCAAAATCGCGGGAAGGCTTGATAAGCAAATCCCATCATAAAGAGCCCCATCCAACCGAACACTTGTGCTTGTCCGTGCGCGTTGATTTCGTTTAGCGAAACTCCTGTGAATGACGCTTCAAATCCGATTCTCCATAAGAGCCAGGCTCCCCATGTAGCTCCAACTGTCAGTATGACAAATATTGCAGATGAGAAGAAACGTCTGTAAATTGTATCGGCAATATCCGGCTTGCTATTCTCTGCGCTGCGGGCAGATTCGACTGATGAACAAGTGGACTCAATTTGCAGCGCATCTTGGAGTTCACTTAGCAGTTTGTCCTCTTCGACATCATGTGCTCTTGAGAAAAAACGAAGAGTTTCATGTGGTCCTTCTTTTCCTCCGCAACCTTTTAGACCATATTGGTCAAGAATTAAGCGTAAATGAGGATGAACTTTAAGAAGCTCAGGGATAAGTGTCTCAGCCGTGAGGGCTAGTTTTGAATCAGGGACCGAAATCATGATCACATCCTTCTAAATGTGTTCAGCAAGATCTATTGCATACAATCATGTCTCTAAAATGCTCAATATGCATCATTCACTCGGTTGATTCTCGTGCTTAATGTCCAGGAAAGCATGGAAAACGTGCTCGTTCCACAGCACAGAATTTCCGTTTAGGAAATTTGCAAATGTAATCAGATCATCTTTTTAGCATTTTATAGTAATCGTACCTGCCTGATGAAACCTGGGAGTTTCAGCAGGCAGGCAGGGATCAAGTTTGAGTGGCAGTGGTGATGGTTCGCCAGACCGATCAAGAGTCTATTTTCTTGGCCATTAAGTGACCGACCTTTATCGGGTGCAGTCTGGAGAAACATCACCTTCGACTCAGTTATTCTCTCAATTCCGACGTTTGGATTTATCCGCCTTTAGGTGGAAACAAATTTGTCACCACTGATAGCTAGCAAGATTCTTTGGGCTCGAAGAACTGCTAATCAAGCAGGATGGACGATTGAGTAATTGAGTCCGGTCGTTCTATACTACTTTCAGGGGGCGAACATCTATCTATGTTAGCTGAACTGGAATCTAGAACCTCAAAACTGAAGAGAGCCCGCACTGTATTTGCGATAGTGTTTGGACTTAATCTTCTCTTGGCTTCCGCTAAGCTCATCTGCGGTTTTAGTACTGGAGCATTGAGCATGGTGGCTGACGGTTTTCACTCAGTATTGGATGCGTCATCTAACATAATTGGGATAATGGCACTAAGCATCTCTTTAAAGCCGGCAGATCCAGAGCACCCTTACGGTCATAGAAAATTTGAGGCTATGGCAGCAATAGCCATATCATTTTTCATGTTCCTGGCAAGCTTCGAAATCCTCTCTGAGGTTCTTCACAGGATTGTTTCAAGTGAAGTACACATTGCGAAGGTTGGTTTACTCAGCTATACAATCATGTTTGTCACAGTAACTCTTAATTTGCTGGTTGCACGATTTGAAGAAAGGAAATCAAAAGAACTGGATAGCAAATTGCTCGGTGGAGATGCAAAACACACCTTGTCGGATCTCTACGCCTCCTTGACTGTTCTAGTATCACTTGTTGCCATACAACTTCGCTTTCCGACCCTGGATATTCTTGCGTCCTTGATCATTGTGCTGGTAATTTTCAAGTCTGGTTTTGAAATCATTGTTGAGCACATGGGCATACTGGTTGACGCAGCAGCGCTTGATCCCAACTATTTAGAACGCCTTGTTCTTGAGGTTCCCGGCGTCATGGGCTGTCACAAGATCCGAAGTCGCGGTATGCAAGACCATATATTTATCGACCTTCATGTTGAGGTCTCCAAGCATCTTTCAGTGCAGGAGGCGCACTCTATATCTTACTTGGTTGAAGAAAAGCTAATCGCGGCCGGCAATGGCATAGTCGATGTAATCGTCCATATTGAGGAAGAGAATCACTCTCTGGCTGATCGAATCTAAGGATGAGTTTAGTATTGCGAATGAGTATGGATGAGCTTGATTAATGCCAAAGTAGATGAGTTAAGCACAAAAACATGAATCTTGATCAGGATTTTTGCATAGTGGAATTGAAGCTGTAGGGTGCGCCAGTAAGTCACCAATTGTGGTGTCAGCGAATGTGCGCTCGATTATAGCATTTGCATCATCTAACCTCTTGTGCAAGGCACATAGGACAGTTCCGTGAGATTCCAGACCGAGTGGGCAGGTTCTAATGCGTGGAATGGGATCTACTGCATTGAGTATTTCCAGCAAATTAATCTGCTCAGCAGATTTGCAAAGGTTAAAACCGCCTCCCAAACCTCTTTGAGATTGGACCAGACCTCCCCTAACTAGCGATTGCAAGACCTTTGAAAGATAAGGCGCAGGAACTTTGCTAGCAACAGCGATTTGCTGAGTTGTAAATGATTTGTCAGGGTTCATGGCCAGATACACAATCGCGCGCAATGCATATTCTGCCGTTTGAGATATCATACTGCTGCTCCTGTATCTGCTAGGACGGTCACTCAGCATTGAGCAAAAATTCTGGGAGCGTCGGCATTCTGATGCTGTTGCCGAACTCCTGTACGAACGTGTAATCTAAAAGATGAAAATTCTGTATCATTCCCGGGAGCGCGGGCGTCCCGCCCGCTTTTGTGCAGTAAATACGCCCAGGGGAGGGTTCTTTAGAAGCGGGCGAGACGCCCGCGCTCCCGTAGAAATGACTTTGCTGATCAATGTCGGCAACTAGCAGTGGCCGGTTTTGATAGTGCAATGGCACGTGGAAAAAGAATGCTGTTCTCTTTATGGACATGCTTGTGCATTTGCAATTCAATCTCAGCCAGTGAACTTAGGAGACCTCGAAATGAGTTGCATGCGTTTGCAGGCGGAGTGTAGTCGTTAGTGAGATTACGCATAGAAGTCATCATTTCTCCGGCAGCATCATGTTCATGAGTCATCACCGATATAGGATTCTCAATGCCTCCGCCACAACCGAATTGCGATCCTGATCCACTTTCCATACCATTTATGGCAGGGAACAAAATCATTTCTTCTTTTTGCATATGAAGTTCAAGCTCTGCCTTAAAGCGTTGGAATATTTCTAAAACAGTCAGCATCTCCGGATGATTTTCGCCGTGAACTCGCGCTACTTTTTTGGCAAGTTCTTGTACACGAGGCAAATCTTCTCGTAAAGGTTGATGATATGTTTTGACAATGTGCTCAGTGAGCTCTTTCAAGCTTGCTTTGTTCCAGTCAGGCTCATCTTGCTGTAGCTGTTTGTATTCGACAGCCAAGAGTTTCTCCACTACTTCATCGACATTCAGTCCTTTCTTCTTGCAAGATATTTCCAGGCTTACTTTGCCGCCGCAGCAGTAATCAATTCCCAGCTGCTCCAAGACGACAGCCAGTGAAGGGCGCTCTGCTACTAGCTGTCCTACTGTCCCGCTTTTGTACGCAGCAACTAATGCTTGCCTGAATTCACTCTGCTTTGCCAATTCTGATGTTCCGGAATGGGCTGCGCAAGACTCCTCAATTGCTGTGTAACTAACACAAGAACACGGCTGAAAAACATCTTTTGCTGATTTGCACTCCGGACATTTCCAATCATCTGGTAATGTTTCGAACTTCGCCACATTCGAGTGTTTGCCGGCATCATGCAACGATTCATCATAGACATAGTTGCAAACCGTGCAAATACTTTTTGCGCCTGACATAACTGCCTCCTTCCCCTATGGGATATTTAGACCTTTATGTCTACTTTATCAAAATAGCTCTCCGGCAAATATCGTCCGTTGGGATGAATTCTCTAGTAGGGATTTCGAAGTAAGTGACACGCAAATAGCAATACGAATTGTCCCTCAAGTCTTGTTTTTGTCAGCATCCAGAATTTCATCAACCCAGGAGAGTATTGCCATCATCGAAGGAAAGCCCAAAGTCGTAACTGCAAGCAAAACGGCATGTCGAATCTCCTCTGGACTGGCTCCAGCTTCCAGGGCTCTTCTTGTATGCGAATGCACAGCACCTTCCATTTTGGCACCAGAAGCGATGCCAAGCTTTACCAGTGCAATTTCCTTTTTGTTCAGAGGACCAGATTCGGATGCTGCAACACCTAGTGACTCGTATGCTTGAAAAACCTTTGGATAGTTTTCCTTAAATTTAAGAAAGCGCCCTGGAAGTTTAATCATTGTGATTGTCTCTGTGTGTAGCTGAATTGAGTGCTTCAAAAAAGCATTTTGTAACGATACACGATCTTTTCAGCTTTTGCCTGAAGGAGTAAAAAACAACTGGATGCGAAAGACTAAATTCAAACTTCATTCTTACGAAGGAGAATAGATCCCTGCAAAAGATATACCATTGCGATGAAAAACTGCAGGAGGCTGCCATGGTTAGTTTTAACTTGGGTGAAGAACAGGTGCAAATACAGAATCTGGCACGTGAGTTTGCTGAGCGTGAAATCGTTCCTAAAGCTGCGCATCACGACCAAACTGGTGAATTTCCCAGAGAAATTTGCAAAAAAGCCTGGGAGCTGGGTTTGATGAATGGGCACATTCCGGAACAATACGGCGGACTTGGTCTTGGCGTCTTCGACTCTTGCCTTGTGGCAGAAGAGATCGCCGCAGGCTGCACAGGTATTGGCACAGCCATGGAAGCTAATAATCTGGCAGAAGCGCCATTGATTGTAGCCGGCTCTGATGAGCAAAAGAAGCGCTTCTTGACTCCCATGACAGAGGAGTTACTTTTTGCGGCGTATTGCGTTACTGAACCGGATGCCGGTTCAGACGTAGCTGGAATCAAATCTGTGGCAAAGAAAGTCGGCGACGAATATATCCTAAATGGCCAAAAAATGTGGATAACAAATGCTGGAGTTGCCACATGGTTTTACGTTCTTGCCTATACAGATCCAAGCCAGGGACACAAAGGGATGTCATCATTTGTTGTGTCTGCGGATAGTCCAGGAATAAGTATCGGCAAGAAAGAAATGAATATGGGACAAAGAGCTAGCGATACACGCTCAATTAGTTTTGAGGACGTAAAGATACCGGCAAGCAATCTTGTTGGAAGCGAGGGGCAGGGATTCAAGATCTCCATGTCTGCATTTGATCACACTCGTCCGCTCGTGGCGTCGGCAGCCGTCGGCCTGGCGAAATCAGCAATGACACACGCAGTGCGATATTCCAAAGAACGCAAAACATTTGGACAGGCAATAAGCAACTATCAAGCAATCAGTTTTATGCTTGCCGATATGGACAAAGATATTGAGGCAGCACGACTTTTATGCTGGAAGGCTGCATCACTCATTGATAACGGTCAAAGGAATACCAGGGAAGCAGCAATAGCAAAGGCATTCTCTGCCGATATTGCTATGCGTGTTGCTACCGATGCGGTACAGATCTTTGGGGGCTATGGATTCTCTCGTGAATACCCTGTTGAAAAGCTCATGCGAGACGCCAAAATATTTCAGATTTACGAGGGAACCAGTCAGATTCAACGTCTCATTATCAGTCGCCACTTGCTTTCGAGCTAAGTATCTAAGCGATTTTCTCAGGCTGCATATATGCTTGTCTTGCCCTCCAAAATGACTGCATCGTCAAGCAGACCAAGTCGGCGAAAAATTAGAAGCAATGATTCTGTTTTGGTTTCACGGCCTTTCTGGCATCCCATTTCGAATACCTCTAAGGCTGCTCCACAGTATTTAGATGCTTCATCAAGGCAACCTTTGGAGCAGTACACGTCAGCTATTGCTTGAAATTGACTGCCTGTATCGGAAGCGGAGCTGTTTCCACGTTCGCGGAGTTCGGATGCTTTTTTGCATTGCTTTTGGCCTTCGCTATGTTTGTCTTGTTCACATAGAGCCATTCCGAGTTGATTGAGGATTCTGGCTTGCTCTTTTTCTGAGGTGATTTGCAGGTCTTGTGCAATTGAAAGAGCTCTTTTGTACAAAGACTCAGCCTGTGCTGAATCGCCCATTCTAAAGGCCATCAAACCTAGAGAACATAAGACGGACACGAATTCATTAGTGCCGAGCCGACCTGCATCCTTTGCTGTCTGCATATACTCAGAATAGTATTTGTTCGCCTCAGGGTAATCAGACTGCATCCAATAAATCGCAGTTAGTCTTAGCAAGTTCCGGGCAATTGCCTTAAAAGGTTGGTAGCTGCAATCTCGCAAAACCTTGTATAAATCGCGCTGAGCAACTAAGGCAAGATCGAAGGTCTCTTCCCAAAGTGCCTGAATGTATAAGTCGTCAAAGAATGTCGGCGGTCGTGAGTCATAGCCTTCTCTTTCAAATACTTGGTTTGCTTTGTCGTAAAACTCGCGAGAAACTGCTAGCTTTCCTCGGTCTCGGTAACTGTTTGCTAATAGGTGATAAACCCTCGCCCTTAGTTCAGTATTCACTAGCATGTCAGTTTGCAGTGTTCCGCTACTTTCCAAAAGAAACTGCTCAGCTAGGGCGTAATTACCTGAATTAGCTGCCTTTGCAGCTTGCTCAATCAAGCTCTGTACGCTGCCATCATGTATCGCACCAGTCATGATCTCATCCCTCCGCCAATGTTTGTGATTCTGTTCAAGTTCAAGTTCAAGTTCAAATTGCAGGACTAGGACCGGCACGCGCCAATTCATGAAACAAGATTACTACGATGTATTGATCAAGTTAATGCCAGGTTTTTACTAGTTACTTCCAAGTTATCACAAGCAATGCGGGCATAAAGTGGTGACAAAATAGAAACCACCTCTAGACGGAGTTAGCTTCGACTTACTCGCTTTCTTTAGAACTTCGTGATCGTCTCTGTGGGCAACTCAATAATTCTGGTTGAGCAAAATAGGCTTTTTCGATTGAGCATTTACAGCTACTGCAGTCATTTGTCTTGCTCATTTCTTCATTCAAGCTTTTGATTTGTTCAAGTATTCCACATAGCTTTTGTCCGTGCTCGGTGAGGCTATATTCAACTCTCAGTGGTTTGCCCGGAGATTCATATCGGCTGACTAAACCCGCCTCCCCCATGATCTGGAGCCGTCTACAAAGAGTTTTCATGCTAAGTCCTGGAATGTGCAGGAGAAATCTTCTGGTTCTGGTGGGCTTCAGTGCAAGTTCCCGCACAATTTCAACTGTCCATTTTGCACTGATGATTTCAAGCAATGCATTAATTGGACAAGCAGAATTGTAAGGGAGAGACATACTTCACACCAAGATTATTCTCTTCTATTCAAGCTTATACAAACAACGGAGTAAATCATTCGGAAGAAGGAGAAGAACTCTTTTCCTCTTATCCTATCGGACGATGTTCGATTAGATCGACTTAGTTAAGATAAATATGTTGTGCTGCCTTATGGTCAAAATCAAAAAGGTGTTTAGTGTCCAGAGACTCATGCCTGATCTCTAGTTCGTCCAATCTTGGCTCGGCGCATTTCGATCGCGAGCGCAGCTTGATTCACCTTCTAACTGCATTTTTGGCTTCCGGTATTTTCTTTATGTTCATACCAGGAACTCTGCTTGGAGTTTGGAATCTTATTGAAATTGGCAATCAGCATAATCCGAGTGCGGCAGCTTCACCCTGGATACAAGCTCACGGTCATGCCCAAGTATTTGGCTGGATCGGTTCCTTCATTCTTGGAATAGGATTTTATTCAATTCCCAAACTCAGAAAGGTCTGTTCAGCGAATTTTATTGAAGGATGGTTTTGCCTGGGGCTTTGGAGTTTGGGCGTTGCTATGCGCTGGTTTGCGATGATAAGCGGATATTCATGGCGAATCTTGATGCCGGCTTCGGCACTGATGGAGCTATCTGCAGTTCTTCTTTTTGTTTGGGTTACCATGGCTGGTAACCGGCTTAGCAAAAGTGAAAAGAAAGGAATAGATGCATGGGCTATTCTGGTGATTAGCGGTACCTTAATGTGGGTGCTTCTTATGCTCTCCAACCTGCAAATGATGATTCAATTGTCGACCCAAGACAGCCCTATTGTTCCAGTCGATATCGGACGAAAGTTTTTATTTTCAGCAGTTTGGGCTTGGATAATACCAATAGTCTGGGGACTTTCAAGCAGATGGCTTCCAATCTTTCTTGGCTTAACAAGCCCTAAGACAAAGCTTCTCAAGCTAGCTGCCGTATTGAATATTTTCGCAGTTCTGCTCTATGATCTGGGTGTACACTTGGTTCCGGAGTTACTCATTTTAAGTTCATGCTGCATGTTTGTTGGAGGATTAAGAGTCTTGAATCAAGATCCTAAGGATCCAAAGATTCAAGGGGTTCATCGTAGTTTTCCTCAATTCGTTCGAGTGGCCTATATATGGCTTTTGGCATCTGCCGTACTGTTTGTAAGTTCAGCCATTTTTCCTTCGGCAGTAGGCACGGCTGGAGCTGCTCGGCATGCTATTACAGTTGGGTTCTTATCTACTATGGTATTTTCTATAGGTCCTCGCGTATTACCTTCTTTTCTTAGTAGAAAAAAGATTTTTAGCGAAGCTCTGATGTTTGCCAGTTTGAGTTTACTCTCTTGTGGTTGCCTCTTGCGTGTATGCTCTCAAATTCTTGCTTATGATTTTTCGTTTGCATTCTCCTGGTCAATTTTGCCTTGTTCAGCAATTATTGAACTTTTTGCTATGGCTATATTTGCTTTCAACTTGTTGGCAACATTCTTTCAACCTCCCTTACTTGAGCAGGTCTTGACTGCTCAAAAAGCTGAACCATCATTGTGAAGTGTCACTTTGAACATGTATTAGTCACGCGCTCATCCTCAATGCTGATTACAAGGGGCTTCAGTCTAGTCATTTCGGACGTGGTTACTTATGCGAGAATGGCTCAAAATTGTCTCGGTAGCATTGAAAGCCGGAAAGAGAAATGGAAATGAAGACATTCATGTGTTCGGCGCTAGTCGCTATAAGTATCTGCATCCCGATGCCTGCAGTCGCCAGCACTGAAACTGATCAAGCAGCGAATCTGCCAATTAGGATTTCTCAAAGCGTCATTTCTGCATCAGAAGATAATTCAACGTCAGCGAATCTGCAGAATCCTTTTCTGAATGAATCCACAGTTAAAGCAGACAACTTGCTTGCAGAAAGAATAGGTTTTGACGGTTCAGTTTCCAGCGATACTAATCAGCTTGACGCCATAAGCAAACAAGTATTGCTGAAGGAAATTGAACTTCTCAAGCTCAATACGCGCTATCGCATAGAGTCAACAAGAGTAGGACGGCAAAAACCATGGCGCCTATTTGTTTATTCGCTTGCCGGTAACACGATGAGCGAAATAGGAATTTCACATGTTGCATATGCTCGATGGAAATACTGGCGGCGACCTGCACTGGCTACCAAGCCCTTCTTGCGAAAGGGGCCAATTTGTTTGTTGATTGGACATTCAATAATTGTTGGTGGAGTTTTGATTGAAAGCACTCTTGATCTGATAAGCGACCGGCGCCTGGAGAAAAATGGTTTTGATCCAAACGCCTGTCGAAAGAAAGTCATCGCTTTGAAAACTGATATTAACCAACTTCTAGCTTCTCGTGAATCAGCAATTCAGAACGCCTCCTTGAGCCAGAACCAGGCTGAGGTATTGAATGTGGAAGGCAAAGTCCTATCTGATGTCAAAGACTGTGCCGTTGAAGAGTTTGGCAAGCTTGCCGTGCGCGAAAAGAAAATCAAGACGGCTCGCAATACTGCGAACCTGTTTACTTTTGCAGCCGGTACTACTGGTGGTTATATGGGAGCTCTGGGCAACCTGCTAGCCGTGTCAAATCGCAAGCCAAGGCTTGCCCTGCCGGCTGGTATCGGCTTCGTTTTGTCAGGTTCGTTTATTGCATTGACGCCGGTAGGAACAAAAGTATTTTCAATCATTTCTGCAAAGGCCGAGAAAAAGAAGGAGGCGGCCCTGCTAGGAACAAACCCGCAGAGTGCGGCTAATTTCGACACAGATCGAAGCAAGCTCGATTCGATTTTTCCGGAATCGGCAATATCTCATGAACTTGAAGGCGTCAAGCAGCGCCTGGAAATCTACAAATTGCAAAACGATCTTCTCGACAAACAAGTTATGATGGCAAAGGCCGAAGCGCATGCCAATAACAAGGAATTCGTCGAGAAACTAATTTCTAATACAATCATTGGAGGTACTAAGATTGGCTGGGGGACCCAGTTGATAGTTGCTGGTTCGGCGTGGAGCAATACTGCTCCGGCCAAGGTTCCGACTCTTCCGGTTAAGCTCGGGAAAACAGTCTTCCGGGTTCCAATTCGTCCTATGAAAACTCCGGCGCAGTTGTTTGGCCGTCGTGTTGCTCAGGGCGCTACCACATTCATTCCTGGACCGGCAACGGCTATCCTCGATACCCTGCAAGCTAGAGCGCGAGGAGAATTACGTGAACGTAACGCAAAGAGCAAAGGGACTGCAGCCGGCCAAATTCTGGCTCAACGACTGAAGACCCTTGAGGAAATGGAAGCAAAGCTGAAATAATTTGAGTGCAATTTGATTCGATGGAGGAAATTCATATTCATGCAAGCAGAAAAAAGAGAGATTAAAGCAGGCGTCACTTGGGCCTTAATTGTAGGGCCACTTGCGCTGTCTCCTTTCGCGTATGCAGACGAAGCGAACAATTCGGGACAAAAGACTCCAACGAAGAAGTGCATGTCGGATATTTTGCAGGGCTGTAGTGACAGAGAGCAGAGAACTTCGCAGGCGCTCGGCAACTTAATAGATAAGCTCTCTGCTGCGTCTAGTTCGAACAACCCGGACAAGATGAAAGCGGCTCTGGAAGACTCTCGAAGCGCATTGGCTGATATGAAAAAGGATCACGATAAAAGCAGTGAAGTTTTGAAAAGACTCCATGACAGAGTCGAAAGACTGAAGAAGCAGATTAAGGTCACAAAGCAGGAGCATGAAAAAGCTGCAAGTATGATTGAAGACTCGGATATGGACGACACAATTTGGGCATACTAAATCAACTTTCAAGCTGTGATCAGGCTAAGCATTGGGTAGCTATATAAGGTCTTTCTCGCAGGAGCAAAAAGGTACGGTTGAAATCACCGTACATTTTGTCTTAATCCAGTCTGATACACTTGGCACAGCACTTAGTAAGGGGCCTACCAACATGGTGCTTTATGAATCAAGTGTTAAACCAGAGCTTGTAGGAAGTCAGATACGTTTTACCTTTTCAAACATTGAGCCTAATGAGGATGATAATTTAGCTATTGAATTCGGAAAAATGACCAAGAAACAGGCTGCGTCATATTTCACACGTGTAATTCAATCTTATCTCCACAATTCGCTAAGAATTTTGCCGGAAGCTGATGTTATATTGCTCAAGAGATGTATTCAAAATAACAAAACCAAAATGAATCTGGAGATACAACATGATCATGAAAGATCAGTAATGAAATGAAAGATTCTGCAAAAAAACAAGTCTTAACTGAGCGATCACTTGCTGAGACATCTCCTGAGCTTTCGCGGTTATGGCATCCTTCAAAGAACAAGGGTGTGACAACGAAGGATGTTACTTGTAGGTCAAGCAAAAAAGCATGGTGGCTGTGCGAATTAGGACATTCGTGGCAAGCACAAATTAACTCTGTAGATAACTCGACCAGGAGCGGATGTCCCTTTTGTGCTGGAAAGCGAGTTTTCAAAGAAAATAGTTTGAAATTCAACTTTCCGAAAATTGCTAAGGAATGGCATAAAGAAAAGAATGGCGATCTCACACCTGCCGATATAACTTCCTATTCAAATAAGAAGGTCTGGTGGCAATGCAAAATTGCGCCATCCCATGTTTACGAGACTGCAGTCAACAATAGAACTCGAGTAGGATCCGGTTGTCCGTATTGCGCAGGAAAAAAGGTATCAGCAGATAACAATCTTGCTGTACGCATTCCTGAAATAGCCGCTTTTTGGCATCCTCGCAAAAACTCCAAATTGACTCCCTTTGATGTTACTGCTTTCTCTACGAAGAGAGTCTGGTGGAAATGTGAGGTTGCAAAAGATCATGAGTGGGAATCAACGGTTGCAAACCAATCCACCCATAAAGGCTGTCCATTTTGTGCAGGATTTAGATTGACTCATTCTACCTCGCTGTTAGGGCTCAATCCAGGGTTAGCTGCATCCTGGAATTACGAGAAAAATGGAGCAAGGAGACCGGCTGACATACTCGCCGGATCCCATGAAAACGTCTGGTGGGTTTGTTTGCATGGGCACGAGTGGCAAGCTGCCGTGAGCAGCAGGGCTAGCAAGTCTTGCGGTTGTCCTTATTGCGCAGGGCAGAAAGTTTGCTCGGACAATAGTTTTGCAACGCTGTATCCTGATTATGCTTTGCAGTGGCATCCAACAAAAAATGGAGACAAGAAACCGACGGATTTTACCAAGGGTTCAGAGTACAAAGCCTGGTGGCAATGCAATGTGAGTGTTCACCATGTGTGGCAAGTTAGCATCAATAACAGAACTAATGGAAATAAGGGGTGCCCGTTTTGCGTTGGAAAAAAGGTTGCAATAGATAATTGCCTGCAAACTGTATTGCCGTTGGTTGCCCAGCAATGGCATCCTACAAAAAATGGAAAACTAACTCCCCTGGATGTTGCACCACAATCAAATAGAAAAGTTTGGTGGAAATGCTATGAGGGGCATGTTTGGCGGACGAGTGTGAGCAACGTCAGTAATGCAAGAATAGAAAGGCTTACTACAGGATGTCTCAAGTGTTACCTGAATGAGAAAGGGGCAAGCAGCGCTAAGACTCTAAAAGGTCGAGCTAAAGCTTCGCGCAGAACTTTCATTAAAGAAAGGAAGCTTGAGATTGAGGCGGAAGCTCCTCGAAAACGTACTGACCTGATTTGAGTTTGTATCAATCACTCCAACTTCGCCAAACGAATATCCGCTTTACGCCTTTTCTGCAAATATTTCGTTCTCTTTCCTCTTTCAAGAATTGCACACTTCGGGCATCCATTTGTCAGACGTTCTTCTCTTGCAGTGACAATGTCATAAATGTTCGCTTCCCAGATATGCCCGGCAATGCATTTCCACCAGACCCTCTTATTCGATTTGGGCAAAACATCTAGTGGCGTAAGCTTGCCATTGCGAGTTGGATGCCATTGTTGTGCCACCAGTGGATAAACCGCTTTAAGACAGGTTTCGCGAGTTGCAAGTTTTCCTGCGCAGTACGGGCAACCACAACCCAGACCAGTGCGAGATTTAATGCTCGCCGGCCAGCTGTGCCCCAAGCTGCATTTCCACCAAACCTTTTCCTTACTGCCATAACTAAAGTCTTGCGGTTGCAGATTCTTATTTTTCTTCACATCCCACTCTGAAGCTATTTTAGGAAATAACGTAGTCAGACGGTTTTCATCGCTCAATTTTTGGTGAGCACAATATGGGCAACCTGCACCACGAGTTCGATTCCTCACTATCGTCTGCCACACATGAGCCGGAGACTTCGAACATTGCCACCAAACTAGTGCCTTTGAACCTGATGTAACGTCATGTGGTGAAATACTTTCGTTCTTTGTTGGATGCCATTCATTCAATAATTCGGGATGAAGTTTTGCCAAGCTGTTGGTAGAATCTACCCGCTGTCCAGCACAAAAGGGGCAACCAGTGGCTGTCGATTTTGCGACATTGTATACACTTCCTTCCCAGACGTGTTTGCGATTCGTTGGACATTGCCACCAGACCTTATTGTCCGCAGCAGGACCCACCTGAGATGGCGTCAATTCTCCATTCTTCTTTGGATGCCAAAGAGCGGCGACATCCGGACGAAGGACGAGAAGTGAATTACTTTTGCATATTCGTTGTCTGCTGCAATAGGGACAACCAGCTGTTGTTCTAGTTCGGCTGGCTACCTTCGTTTGCCAGACATGCAAAGGATCTTCTGGGCAAACCCAAAAAACTTCCTCTTGGGAGGCGATAGTCGTTGTCTCGGGTGATAAAGAACCATTCTTATACGGATGCCACTGCTTCGCTAAGTCAGGTCGTAGAGATGCAACCGATTTTGCACAGAAAGGGCAACCGACACCCCAGTGAATGCGGTAATGGGGGCTTGCCTGCCAAACGTGTTTTCGATTCTTCCAGCAGCACCAGTAAACCTTGTCGTTATATGATTTTGTAATTCGCTCCGGGTTCAAGTTTCCATTCAAACTCGAATGAAATTCGCGAGCGAGTTTGGGATGTGATACAGAAAGAGGCAGTCCAATTTCCGTAGTTCTAGATTTCTTGGTTTTGTTTTGGCTAGCCATTGCTTGCTTCTCAAGAAAGTATTGCCAAGTCAACTTCTTTTATCTTACTTGATAGGGCCTTGGGCTGCCTCATAATCTTGCCTTTTCCATGAGCATACCAATGAAGTTCATTATTCATGCATTCTCGTTTACGAAGAAAAAAACTAGTTTCACATTGCATATTGGTTGTCAGCTGTAGTGTATTTGAGACCTAGGATTTTTCCTGTGCCAGATCTATGGAATACACGGTCGCACAAAAGTGAAGCATGAAAAGCCGCTTGTGGACTGGGAGTGGAGAACCAGGCTTGTGAATTGCAAGCGTGAATTTGTTTCTCCAGTTTTCTGATATTTGATTTTCGTTCATCACATGACCTTTTCGAAAAGGTTATGCGATGAGCCTTTCCGGCACTAACAGAAAATTGACTCATCGACACAGGAGGTCGATTGAATGAATGGAATAATT
>CAZJLR010000009.1:0-7004 GCA_964546815.1 uncultured Candidatus Obscuribacterales bacterium
GCTCAATTGTGTAATTGCTGGTCGCGGACCCTGTTGCAATACCATGCTGCCTGTAACGTTCACCACGACACTGCCATCTGGGTTGCTGGCTATGGCTCTCACCGCACTTGGGGTAAAACTGCCTCTGATTCTGCCTGTACCCACGCCGTCTGCGATATCTGGTGGCCAAAATGCTGCTTGATAAGACGGGGCAGTTTCAGGTGTAATCCATTTCATTGCCTCTTGGCGATTTTTAGCCGCTGTTTGCGGGTTGAAATCCATCGAATTGCCAATCCACCAGCTTACAAACTGAGTAGCAAGTGTCGGTTCGATTTTTTGAGCGGCTGGATTTGCCTGTGGCTCTTGAGCTTTGGGACTTTTGTCTGAACTTGTTTGAGAGTCTTCTTTCGACTCTGAGCTGACTTGTTTACGCGCATCGCGCGGTCCACTTGCTACGCGCTCGTGCGAACCGCCGCCGAAGCCTCCGACAAAAATTGCAAGAAAGCCTACGATGACAAGTCCGAAGAGGATCTTGTCCTGAAAAATCTTTTGGACCATAGCCCGGATGATTTCATAAAACATTGCATTGATTCCGAAAAGTGGAACTGCTGGCTTTATCCATCTTCTTATTGTGTTAAAAAACAGAGAAAAATCAAGGGTAAAGTTCCCATTCTTGCTGCTGAATACGAATTCTGGGATCTCAACGGGGTATTTATTTGCACTAGATTGTAGAATTTGGAGGCTTATTACGCTGTCACATACTGACAAGCGTTGCGAATTGAGCGGTCTTCTGTGAATCAATTTGGTGCTGAGTGATGACTGGCGACAATCAAGATGATGACGAAAGCGAACTCGGTGAAGTATCCGATGATGCCGCGCCTGAGGAAATCGAGCTTGATTTGAACAAAATTCTCGGAATTTCAGTGTCGCCGGAAGAAGCGTTGGCCCGCAGCCGCAAATATGTCTCTTACACAATCAAGTTGCCCTCAGAACAACTTGCTGCATTGCAGTCAATTTGGCTAGAGCTCAAGCGTCTTTATGGTGCCCATTCACCAGACAAAAGCGGAATTATTCAGCAAGCGATTACCGAATGGCTCAAGCGCTGGGACGGGCCTGAAAAAGCTGTGCTTTTGAGACAGCTGCTGGAAATCAGGCAAAATACCCGTCGGCGGCAATACAGAAAAGAATAAACTCAGCCCGCAGATGCGGCACAACAAGAAGGCAGCAATGATTACTCAATGCTGCCTTCTTGTTGTTGGTGGAGGGTGGAGAAAAACTTTATTGCTTATGCTTTGTCTTGTCTCGGTCCTGGTCCTGGACGTCCGCCGTGCTCACCGTGACCGCCGTGTCCACCGCGACCCCAGTGACCATGATGATGACCGCCGGCTCCGCCGAATGCTTCACGTTCTAGCATACGGTGACGAATTTGTTCACGTTGATCTGGTGTGAGGACCGCAATTTCGTCGAGGTGGAGATTGAGTCTTGCAGTTGAAAGATCATTTTTCAGTGCATTGATTTTGGCTTGCAGAGCTATTGCTTGCTGTCTGTCAACTTCCGGCTTGCTGAATACGTCTTTCATTTGACGGAATAGAGAACCAAGCTGAGCTTTTTCGGCAGAAGTGCTGTCTTCATATTTGTTTTTCAGCGAACTCATTTTTTCAAGCTGAGCGTCAGTCAAATTCATTCGCGGACCACCGCCGCAATGTCCACCTTTCTGGCATTCACCGCCGCCCAAATTCTTGGACGCAGTCATTTTGCCGTCAACACCAGGGGCGGTGGCATTGCCCGAATCAGCTGCCAGTGCCGGAGCGCCAATTAGTAATGCGGCTACAACAATATTGAACAGTTGCTTCTTCGATTGAGTCATGATTTGTTCTCCTTGAACATTTGTATGATTGACTAGTCGCGTCCGTTAAAACCCAAGTCCCATTCTGATTCGTTGCCACATTGGCACTTGACCGTAGGCGTTCAGATAAGGATTTGCGTAATTCATGTTATTTACGCTATAAGCGTATGGGCTATAGGCACCATAAGCGCCGTTGTAACCGGCATATGCGCCGTTGTAGCCATAATTGTTGTAGCTGCTGTTTCTCCATCCGTGGTGGCATCCATGTGCTTCGGCCGCTGGGGCGCTGAGCAATGTTCCGCCGATAATTGTTGCTGCAAGTGCAGTGAGTGCCAGAGTCCTTTTCATGAGACCCTCCTTGATTTCAAAAATTCAATTGGTGCAAAACTTAGATAGGGTTCGAAGTTTCAATCACTCTGATTTTCAACTTACTGTTCATGAGACGCCAGACGATCGGAATTGATTCCGCCAAAAGATTAAACCGGCTTAATCAAAGTCTCGAAACGCCCGTATATTAGGATGTGGACTTTCGACTGTCAGTGTGGCAAACGGTTATTTTGTTCTTGGCAGTTTCGTAGGGGCGACGCCATGCGTCGCCCGCAACTTCAAAACATTGTCCGTGCAGCGGTTTGCGTTTAGATAATGGCCGGGCGACGCATGGCGTCGCCCCTACGGTTGAGAGCTGGCGCGGCTAGTCGCGCTTTAAATGGTGGTAGACGTAATAACCAAATCCGGCTCCGCCGATGAGGACTATGGCGATGTCGAATTTATGCCAGAAGCTGGTGAAGACTTCCATGTTTTCACCGAATTTGATACCAACCCAAGTTAGGAAATAGCACCAAACGAGTGAGCCGACGAAAGTAAATAGAGTGAATTTCCAAAAGTGAGATTTGAGCACACCGGCCGGAAAGGAAATGAATGTTCTTACTACAGGCAGCATTCTGCAGATGAAAAATGCCCAGTCACCCCAACGCTCAACCCATTTGTCTGCATGCTCAAGATCCTTTTCTTTGAGCAAAAACCATTTTCCGTGACTTTCGACGAATGGTCTGCCACCGTACATGCCGAGCATATAAGAAGGAATGGATCCTATTACACATCCGATGGCGCCAGCCAATGCGGCCAGGTGTATATTCATCTTGCCTTGTTGAACCAGCAATCCGGCGGTTGGCATGATTGCTTCACTGGGCAGAGGAATGTTTGCAGACTCGATCGCCATCATTATGATGATGCCTGGGTAGCCCCAGCTAGCCACTAAATCGCGAATCACTTGAAGGATGGGATCGATAAACTGGTGTAACACGGCTAACCTCTGCTCGGTCGACAATTGATGCCAGAATTTTATCGGTTTATTGAAAGGTTTACAGGAAGCCGAGTTCAGAAAACTGGATCTCAAGTGCCACTTGAGCTGCTAAAACTAAGCAGTGGGACAAAAAGCCTCTAATCTGAGCAATGACTAAGGATTGGTTATGAGCGCAACTCAAGAATTACAGTTCACAACCGCAACCCGATTTTTCACGATTGCCACCGCCGGTCATGTCGACCATGGCAAAACGAGTTTGTTGCGCAAGCTCACAGGCATCGACCCCGACAGACTGAAAGAAGAAAAAGAAAGGCAAATGACCACCGACCTGGGCTTTGCCTATCTCCAATTGTCTGCTGACAAAGTTCTCGGATTTGTCGATGTCCCCGGGCACGGAAAGTTTTTGAAAAATATGCTTGCCGGCGTTGGCGGAATTGACCTGGCACTGCTGGTGGTGGCTGCCGATGAAGGGCCCATGCCGCAAACTAATCAGCATGTTCGTATCTTGAGTATGCTTGGTGTAACGCAAGCAATCGTAGCTATTACAAAGATAGACCTTGTAGAAGAGGAGGAGCAAGTTGATTTAGTGCGAGAAGAGCTTGAGAAATTATTGCAAGCACATGGCATTAAAGCTCTGGCGTTTTGCCCGCTGTCTTCAACTACAGGTGCTGGATTCGATCAGCTCAAACAAACGTTTGCGGAAATTCTGTCGAAAATGCCTGCCAGAAATACAAAGGGCTCTTTATTCCTGCCGGTAGACAGAGTGTTTAGCAAGTCTGGCTTTGGTACAGTGATTACAGGCACGCTTGTAAGCGGCAAAATTGCTGTAGGCGACCAAATTTTTGTAGAGCCGGGCGACTTAAGCGCGCGCGTTCGTCGATTGGAAACACACGGGCATACTATTAATGAGGCACATCCAGGACAACGTGTTGCTTGCAATATCGTAGTTAAGGATGGAGAAAAACTCAGTCGCGGGTTCGTTCTTTCAGGCGAAGCAATTAGCCCCAGCAAGTCATTAATTGTAAGTTTGTGCGACAAACCAAGGCTCTTGTCGCAAGAGCTGAGCGAGCGACTTTCAGATCAACCAATCAGGCTATATCACGGAACCGCCGAATACCAGGGCTATTTGCGCTGGGTGGAAGACCGCAAAAATGACGAAAACTCTGCAGAATCAACTTTAAGCCAGGAAGGCATTGGCTTTGTCGCATTGCAAGAAGACGCAGTGCTCTCAGCGCAAGATCGATTTGTCATCAGGCTGACTGACGACACCATCTATGGTGGTGTCATTTTATTGCGTGATAGGCCTCGTTGGTTAAGTAAGGGTGAAATTCTCAGCCTGGCAGAAATGCTTAACAGCGAAAAATACAGCGAAGCGTTGCTGCGTTTTCTCAATGATTCTCCTCAGCTAATGCTGAAAGAGTCTCAATTGTCTTCTATCTTTCCCGTTTCAACCATTGCCGCTTTGCTTAATGATGCGCTTGCTAATAAGACAATCGTAAGACTGGGCGACTATTTGCTTAGCAGTGAGTCTAGAATAGAGTTGAGCAAGAAAATAATTTCTCGCCTCACTGAATTGTTAGCGGCGGCAGAAGAATCGAGTGACGGCGTTACGTTAGAATCGCTGCGCTTAAAGCTTCAACCCAAACTTGAGCGTAGTGCATTTCAGGCACTCTTAGACGAAGATTCTGCCGCTGGAAAAATTATTCGCAAAGGCGATAAAGTCATGCTTCCCGGTGCCAAAGCAGAGGGGGGACTCTCAGCCGAGCACAGCGAAGCCGAAGCTAAAATCCTAAAAATTTTGCAAGAACATTGGTGTCTTGAACTTGACGAGCTTGCCCAAATGTCTGGAGTTGAATTGAAAACGGTCAAGGTGCTGATTCAAAATTTGACCAAATCCAAAGCGGTGCACATAGTTAGCTATGACTTCGTTGCCAGCTCGGAAAAAATCGCAGCGGCGCATCAGGTGTTGGCTGACATATGGAATGCCAAGCGTGCAATCGCTCCAACTGATTTCAAAGAAAAAATTGGAGTCACACGTAAGTATGCAATGGCGCTTTTGCAGTACTTTGATGATTCCAAAATAACACGTCGTCTCGAGTCAGGGCGCGTACTTTTGAAAGGTCCTGGGCGCTAATACTTTTTGCCGGAAAGGTCTCTGTACCAGGGCACGCCGAGCCAACCGGCAGTTTCGTCCTGGCGGCAAAGCTTTCTGTCGCCAGAGATCTTTAATTGGGCATAAGAGAGATAGGCAGCATTGCCATATCAGGCATAGCTGAGCTGAAAGACCGATAATATCTCGCAGACAAATGCCAAGTTCACAATCACAATCTGGGTCTATTTTTAAGTCTTTCTGGCGAAAGATTCGCTTGCCGATAATTTCTTGTTTTGTTGCGTACAACATGGCAGCCTTAATTTTGTGGAACTGCTCGCCATTTCCATTGTATTGGCAAATGGTGCCATTGATTAGTCCGTATATTTGCTTCTTTGGTTTTTGGAACCAGTGGAAAATGTTTTCGCATCCAAAAAACTGGAACATGTATTTGACGGCCACCGTGACTACCGCCGATGACAATGAAGTCACCTGGGAATTTCCGCGAATGGAAAAATATGATTTTGTCACAAGAGCCTTTAAAGAACGCTATCGAAAATGGGCGCATGAATACATCAACGAAGAGCAATATCAGTTGGTGTGGCCCGACACTTGTCGTTATATTGCCAGGCAGGTAGCCAAAGATGGGATTAAGCCCGTGAAAGTGGAATTGGTGCGGCACTGGTCTTGGATCCAGCCGCCAGAAGGACATGGAGATCCCAGTCCGGAAGGGGAGTCTCAATACACTTTCTATAGTTATGACATCAAACCAGGGGATCTGAAGTGAGTATTTTCGACCTCTGGAAATATTGGAAAAAGTTCTGGTTTCACCGGGAGTCGCCGCTTGGTGTTTGTTTATTTCGCATTTTTACTGGGTTGATCATGCTGGAATATTGTGTGCTGCTCTATCCGGATTTGTTGAATTTTTTCGGTGTTAATGCGGTGTGTACGCCCGAATCATCAAAACAGATACTCGCCATGCTAGGTCCTGGTGGATTCAATATTCTGTCTTGGATGCCTCGCAGTGATGTGAGTGTTCTGACCCTGTATTGGATTTTGGTGCTTTTCTCTATTTCACTAACGGCAGGGTTTTACACGCGTATTAGTTCCTTTGTTGTTTACGTAATAATGGCGTCGTTCCAGCAGCAAAACAGCCTCATAATAAATGGCGGAGACATTCTTTTGAAAATGTCGGCTTTCTATTTGATGTTTGCGCCTGCAGGATATTGCTTGTCTGTTGATGCATGGTTGCATAGAAAAAAAATGAACACAGATGTCTTGCCACTACCTGCAGTGCCAAGGGCGTGGTCGCAGCAAATGTTCCGATTATTGCTGGCTCTGGTTTATTTTCAAGCATTCTGGTCCAAGTTGGAAGACCCCATGTGGGTTGATGGTACTGCCCTACACTATGTTTTGCGACAGCAGGAGTTTTTAAGATTTCCTGTAGAGTTCATTTCGAATGATTTGGGAATGTGCCAGTTTTTGACCTGGGGGGCGCTTGCTGTTGAGGCTTCAATGTTCTCTTTGATCTGGTTTAAGGAAACACGATATTTAGTTCTGGCTTCGGCTCTAGTTTTGCATTTGGGTATTGAATACACGATGAACTTGCCGTTGTTTGAAACGATGATGATTGCACTGTTCGTACTGTTTGTGCCGTCAAGTGACCTGACGATGCTCATTCATTCTATATTTCCGCCAAAACATGACCCGCGTGCTGCCAAAAAAGCTTCAGTCCAGAACCCCGTAAATCAGCAAACACCGCCGATTCCCTCACCGGCGGAAGCGGA
>CAZJLR010000009.1:7104-33083 GCA_964546815.1 uncultured Candidatus Obscuribacterales bacterium
TCCGGTGGTTGCGGATCCGGTGGTTGCGGATCCGGTGGTTGCGGATCCGGTGGTTGCGGATCCGGTGGTTACGGATCGGGCAGTTGCGGAACCGGCAGTTGCGGATCCTGTAGTTGCGGATCCGGTGGTTACGGATCCGGCAGTTGCGGATCCATTAGATAAAACAGTTGGCGGTAAGGAGTCGAAGGGATGAAGATTGGTACCAGACTTATTTATGTCTATTCTGTTGCGGCGCTTCTTGTGTTGGGGTTGCAGGCAAGCGCGGCGGCTCATCCGTTGGATATAAAAGGATCTTTCGCAGACTATGCTTTCAGCAAAGACTACAATTCTTTTGACCCAAAAGAATCTCGCAATGCTAAGCGTATAGAGAATGGCGATGGTTTGGTGCCTCGAATTGCGGCTAAGTTGGATAACGCTGTATCAATCAGCGCAGCATCGTGCCAGACGATTTTGACGGTCCCCATGGGTTGGTATGCGATGGATCAGGGAGAACAAACTACGATTTATAGCCCGGACGAGAGGACTCGATTTATTCTACACGTTGCAGATATAAGCCCAGCAAAAACGTTTGCTGAGTTCAAAAGGATTGCGCTTAAAACAATGGAAAATCAATTGCACCAGCCAGAGGCAAAGTTTACTCAATTTGATATGCCCGATGGAAGTTTTGCAGTTGAGATACGAGATATTCGCACAGCTTCAGGTAACAAAAATGGCATGGTGATTGTGTATACTGCCAACCCAGGGAAAAAAGGGATTGGAAAAGTTATGTCAATGAGTCTCACCTCGCCGATGCAAGACTTCTCCAAATATGAAGGGCTAGCTGGATTGTTGCTGAAGAGTCGAAAAATACTTTGGTAGCTTTATGATGCCGGAAGCTTCATGACTCTGTCTTGAAGGTTTGAATAAAGCGATCTAACCCAACGTGGTGATGTCGGCAATGATGCTTCCTTTGGAGGGTTGCGGAAGTCGAATGGGCTCATTACTAAGGTTGTATTTTCTAGCCCGACATCATTTACCAGTACGAACAAATCTTCTGCAGCCTGATCGCCCATAGCCAGGCAGCCGATTGAACCACTGCTGCCGTGAATCATTATGTCGCCGCCTAGCTGCGTGCGTTTGTCTAGTTGTCCCATGGCTTTGTCAAATTCATTTGGATAGTTGACTCTCATCGCTAAATGATATGGTGTGTTTGGTTCTAATTCTTGAATGCGGTAGAACCCTTCAGGCATTTGGAGGTCTCCCTCTTTGAGTTTTGGGCCAAGCACACCGCTAGTTCCAACAATGGGATATGAGCACACCAAAATCATTTTGTGGTCATCGCCACGTGCGTAAATTTGCAGGTTTGCTTCGGCCTTTAAGCCGAGCATGAGCAATTCTTTGGGTGGGTATTCCGCACCAGAATTATTAAACGTTGCCTTCAATCGCTGCCGCGCCGCGTCTCCGTATTTAACCAGTGCCTCGTCTACCGTGGTACGCGACCTGAGCTTTTCGACTACCTGCGAATTCTTTAGCCAGGGGGTTGCAGACAGTATTAGAGATCTCATTTTATAAATGCATGCGATGGCAATAAGGATTACGCCAATGGCGAGAATCTTTAGCAGCCGCGTGCTCGACTCTTTGGACTTATCGTTTGTCGTCATGTCTGGGCTATTCATTAAATTCTGCGATGGGACACAACATCAATAATACTTTCTCCTGATTTTTTTCGCTTCGACATTCCAGGAGAAATACTGTAGATCTCTAAATTTAAACAAGGCATATTAGTGTCGAGTGAAGCACGAAAATTGCTCAACCAAACTAGAAGCCATTGATCATTCTTTGATCATGCATCTAACGGTACTTTTACTATGAAATGAGAATTTTAGTAATCTCGCTGTGCTAAATTGCAAGCTATGGGGACCCTGCAATTCAGGCGCATACATTTAGATTTGGAGGCAACATAATGAAGGGTTTCCCTGTAGCAGCAACTGTCTTACTCAGCTTTTTTCTTGTAGGCAGCTCTTCTGTCGAAAGCTGTGCAGCAGATAGCTTGCCGTCTGACCCAAAACAAGCCGTCAAATCTGCGGCTCCGATCGCTGCTCAAGAAGATGTAGATTTTGGACCCTACATGGCCGATTTGCAAAGGCGAGTTAGGCGAGCCTGGTTTCCTCCATCTGGGAAAGAATCAAAACGGGTTGTAGTAATTTGGAAGGTTCATCGCGACGGAAACGCCTCTAATATTCGAATCGACCGTTCGTCAGGCAATGTCGATTGTGATAAAGCTGCTGCCCAAGCCGTTGAAAACGCTGCCCCATTTCATGCACTTCCCTCTGGATCACCAAACTTGGTTGATATTCAATTTACTTTTGACTATAACGTTTTCCAAACCGGAGGAAAGTCAACTGAGGCGCAGCTCAAGGACAAGATAAAGAAGTTGGGTGCAAATGCGAAAAGCGACGAACTCGCTGAAGCTTGGGCCGATCTTGGTGATTTTTATCGATATAGCGCGCGTAATGATGATCTCGCTATCGCACCATATGCCAAAGCACTAGAAGTACTGAAGAATGACAAAAATTCGAGAAGGACCCAATTCGCTGCGTTTTCTACCGACCTGGGTGACATTTACTACAATAAAAAGGACTACAGAAATTCAGAGAAACTCTTCCGCCAGGCTCTCGATTGTTTACTAGAAATGCCATCGCCCGCCGATAAGGTAAAGCAAATCGCAGAGGCGCGAAGAGATCTTGGTTTTTCGTTGTTCTACAATGACGAGGCCGACTATCTAGATGAATGCAAGTCGCTTTTTGAAGATGCTCTTGTGGGGGCGCAAGAGTGCAATGACGCTGAATTGATTTTTGACGTGAAAGACGGGCTCGCCAAGGTTAACATCCAGAAAGGCGATTTCTCGGCAGCGTTGCCCTTATTGAAAGAACTTCTTTTTGAAACCGAAAAGAAAGAACAAGTCGAGCCATCTGATGTAACTCAGCGTGTAAGCGACCTTGCTGACTGTCATTATGAAATGGGTCAGTATAACGAAGCTCTGGCTATGTACAATCGCGTTTTGGCCAACCTCGATACCAGCACTCTAACAGCTGATGAGATTGAGGCTGCAAAAGACAGGCACGAAGAATTGTGCGAAAAACTGGGGCTCAAAACAAGCAAGCAAGTTATGCAAGAAAAAGCAAAAGCCGATGCAATAAACAGAGCATACTCGTGGTTGCCTTATGCTTTTGGGGGCTCGCTAGTTGCCCTTCTAATTTTGTATATTTTCGGCAATAAGCAAAACTCTGTGCTAGATATCACAGGCAAGAAGTCGCGAAGTTGAGACTTGTGAGTTATCTGTCCAACTTTTGATTTGTGTCTATCTTTATGAGCGGACCCGTGCGCACGCCTTTGTTAGACTGGTTGACCCAATCGCCCAGTCTTCCGGCCGATTTCCAGATGAGTTTTGGAGCGTTTTTTTCAAGTGCGTACACCGCATACATGTGATAACGCGCATCGCTCAATTTGCGATGCAAAAATACAATTTCTAGAATGCCATCATTGTTTGCGTCTTTTGCAACAGGTTCTTTTTCGTCGCGGGCAGTGATTGGGTCAACGAAAGTGACGTACTCTGATGGCGGAGTATACTCAGTGAGCACAAGCTTTCCGTCTTTTACGAATTGCACTGCGGCTATCCATTTCTTGAAAATGATGCCAGTGCGAATCACATAAGTTCCCACTGTATAGTCTTTCCAGACTAGAGAATTTAGAAAGCCTTTGTCGTAATTGCCGGGTTCGCCCGTTGATGTCCATGATTTTACGGTGTCTTCTTCGTGCGCGGAATCGCCGCCTGGCGATTTTGTCGAGTGCGTTTGACCCGTATTCATTTGGCTATTTGCAGACGAGCATACAAATAGGGACGTGAGCATGAGCAGGCTGCTGCATGCGATTAATTTGCTTCGTTTTCTTGTTTCCATTTCACCAGTATACGATAGCAGTTCGATTAATGTGTTTTGAAAAGCTGTGGACTTAGGGCGATAGCTTTGCTTTCGGCAAAAATGGCGCTTTGATTTTGTTCAAAATGAGTTGCAAGTCACTGGGATCTATAAATAGAACATACGAGCTAACTATGACAAACTGAAACAGCGGAATGTTCAAGCAATAATCAAGGCACATGTGGAAAAGGAATCCAAATATCAAAACGTAATAGCGATATTTGCGAACCCAAATTAGGGTGAAAAGCGAAAACTCGATTACTAAGGTGCCCCAGGTAAGCGCTTGGGCAATCAATAAATTGTGTCGGTCAAAAAATAATGGAAAGCGTTGTAGCTCTGGAGACAAAAGTACATAGTAAACTGCTGTTCCGTTAAGCCAGTGCATGTCGAAGAGTTTTGTGACTGTGTACTCCAAATACAACAGGGTAATTTCAATTTGAATCAATCTAAGCGGCCATGGGCTTTTTAGTGGCACTGTGTGCTGTGGATTCTTCTGCTTTCGAATGAGATTGTCAACCGAGAGGCACTCCCCAGTCGGAGCAAAGATCAGGAAGAATGAGTACACTCGCAAGAGATCGTCTCCACCGTTGATGATGGTAGGGTTGCGAAAGTGCAGACTACTAAGCAAAAAATACAACAATATCTGGCTTGGTCGTGTGAATACTCCGAGTGTGACCAAAACTGCGCTGAATACAAACAAATAGAACAATGAGCTTGCTGCCCTGTCTGTTTGCGGGATAAATGCGAAAAGATCTAAGCAAGACGATCCCAAAATCTGGTTCATCAAGTCAAGGCTGATAACTCCGTATGGGCCGTACCAAATCAAAATGTCGGGAGCAATCAAGAAGGCAAAAGCAAGGCATAAGAGCCCAAACAAAATGCGAAAAACACAGATTGGTAGGGGGGAGCATGGGGTGAAGAAAAAGTTTCGCCAGGCTGAAATTAGATTTTGAAAGAGGCTCATTTTGTGCCTCCGTTATCGATTGCCGGTTTCGATTTATCCTCGTTGTTTGTCGATGATGGTTTCTTTTCATCTTCGGCTGAGGAGGATTGCTTGTCCGTTTCGGCTGCTGAGCCTGGTTCAATCGCTGGTGCTCCAGGGAATTGCAGGTCTTTTATCGTGACGAGGTATTTGAAGATGGGCTCATTGACCGGAGGAATGCTTGTTGTGCTGCCCGGTGCAGGTGTATCAACTCTGTGTCTTCGCAGGACAACCACAACTGGTATTTTTCCGTCGTGAAAATGTTGTCTTGCAATCCATCGAGCAGTCTCCGGCCACCATTGCAATGGCACATTGGTATTAACATTGATGCGACCCCAGTGGCGAAATCGCTCTTTCTGAGCGCGTTCTAGAATGCCCAAATTTTGCATTTGGAGATTGTTCCACTCGACTTTTGAGCCATCTTGAAAATAGACATCGGCGCTGAGCCACACTTCGTAGATGTGTGGACGGGGAACGAAAACACCTTTGCCCTGGAACAAGCCCGTTGCCATAAGATATGGTTTGAAAGGCGGCCACCAGGATGAATTTACTCTTGTGTTTTCGTTGTTTGGTGTTGAGCCTAGCGGCTTCACGACATCTTGGCTAAGAAGACTTTCCTTGCCGGGAAATCCTGGAACTAGAATTATCGCAATAGAGATTACGTTGAAAAGGATAAACGCTGAAACTACTGGTTCTCTGATTTTCAACCAGAAATTCATGGTTGCTTCCTTGCAGTTATTGCCTGCCGCCGCTGGCTGCTGCTTTGTGCAGCTTGTCTGCGTTATCTATTTTCACGGGATTTGCCAGGTCGCTGCGTTCAATGTCAAAAACCTGTGCGCAAAAGCTGAGTTCTGCCTCAATTGAAGCTTTAATAGTTTCGGCTTTTCTAAAGCCGTGTTGCTCGCCTTCGAAGGTTAAATAAGCAACCGGCAAACCTTTCTTTCTGAGTGCGTTTGCCATTGTTTCTGATTGATTTGGAGGGACTACTTTGTCTTCGAGTCCCTGGAAGAAAATTACTGGGCAGTTAATGTTGTTTGCGTGCACCAGTGGCGACCGTTGTTCGTAAAGGTCTTTCCTTGCAGGATAAGGACCTATGAGTCTGTCGAGGTAGCGAGACTCGAATTTATGCGTGTCTTGTGCCAACGCTACAGGGTCGCTTACTCCGTAATAGCTTGCCCCGACTGCGAAACTATCGCTGCGGAAGGCAAGGGCGCAAAGAGTGGTGTAACCGCCTGCGCTGCCGCCTGTGATGGCGACTTTGTCTGAGTCTATTTTTCCTTCTTGAGCAAGATATTTTACTGCGTCAACGCAATCGGCAACATCAACGATGCCCCATTTGTCATTGAGGCGTTCTCTATAGGCTCTGCCGTAACCTGTGCTGCCACCGTAATTCACATCAACAACCGAGAAGCCTCGGCTTGTCCAGTATTGAATGCTGAGGTCGAGGGTGCTGCTGCATGCCGAAGTTGGTCCCCCATGACTGTGCACTATCAGCGGTGGCAGTGTCGAAGATGGGGCTGTGTAATCTGGGTTTTTAGCCGGGTAGAAAAATGCGTATGCTTTTCCACCACCTTCTGTGGCTGGAAATTCAATTGCTTCTGCATTTGAAAAGTATGAGCTGTCTACAGTGCATTCATTTGATTTCTTCAAGACTGTGAGCTCTTTTGAATTCAAATCAATACAGGCAATCTCTGCAAACCTGTCTGGCGCTCCCCCTCTAAATATTACTTTGTCGCCATGGCACCGCACATAGCTGATGTCCTGGTAAGGCGTTTCGATATCGCTGAGCTCTCTCTTGTCTGTGTCAAATTCGGCAAGCTTCCAGACACCGCCACGATTGTATGAGCAAACGAGTTTGTTGGCAGATCTTACGGCATAATTTGATAAGCCGAATACCCACGGTGGTGAAATGAATTCAGCTTCCATTTCGAGCAATGGTTCTACCAATCCGCTGTAGGAAGCATAGAGGTTCCACCAGCCATTTTCATCAGAGACGAAATAGAGTGTGCCGTCTGGTCCCCATTCGGGTTGTGCAACTGAAACGCCTTTACCGCCAGCAACCAGCTGCATGTTTGATAGCAGCCCGTCGTTGCCGAGATTGCCTGTCCATAATTTTGATTCATCCCATGGCATGTTAGGGTGGTTCCAGGTTATCCAGGCAAGCAGGCGGCCGTCTGGGCTGACCCTGGGTGAAGAGAAAAAGTCGCTTCCGGCTAGCAAAATATCTGGCTCGCTTGTGCCGTCTAAGTTCACCACATCAAGAAAATTGAGCGGCTCTTCGCCGGGCGCTGAGTGATCTTCCCGGACGACAATTAATCGATTTCTTTTCGTGTCGAGGCTGAAATCAGCATAGCGCGACGGTGACTCTTTGCTGATGGCGACTGCTTGTTTTTCACCAATGTTTTGTTTGTAGACGCGATGGTCGTTGAAGTTGCTGAAATAAACTTTGCCATCTTGAATGATGGCAGAGCCGCCGCCGTACTCATGCACGGCATTTCGCACATTGTAGTCGGCGGGGGTGAGATCTTCGACCTTGCCTTTGAGATCGCGGGAAACTATGACTGTGCGACCTTTTTCCATGGGTCTGGTTTCAGTCCAATAAGCTCGCTCTGCGTCAATGTAAGTCTGCCCGACTTTCACTGCAGATGAACAAAGCATATCTGCGCTTATTGGCGAAAGCCAAGACCCATAAGCTGCCGTTTTCTGAACAGTCATTTTCTGCCTCGCTTTTTCGACTTTCCATTGGCTCATCAACAGAGCCGTTAAGTTATTACTTTTTCTGCGCGCGTGCGTAGGAATCTTTCAATGTCACAATGCGGTTGAAGACTAGTGATTGCGGTTTGCAGTCTTTGACGTCAGCCACAAAATAACCTTGTCGTTCAAATTGGAAGCGCTCTTCTGGTTTTACATCAGCAAGACTTCTTTCCAATTTGCAGTTGCTCAAAACTTGCAATGCATTTGGATTTATAGCATTGAGAAACTCGCTGTCTTTGCCGGCGGGCGGAGCTTCGTCGCTAAGCAGGCGGTCATATAGTCTCACTTCTGCATTAACTGCATGGCGAGCGCTCACCCAGTGGATGGTTCCTTTCACCTTTCTGCCAACAGGATTGTCGCCCGGTTTGACTTCTGGGTCGTATTTGCAGCGCACTTCCACAACTTGTCCGTTGGCGTCTTTGATGACGTCCGTGCAAGTGACCAGGT
Source organism: uncultured Candidatus Obscuribacterales bacterium (assembly GCA_964546815.1). Classification (GTDB taxonomy): domain Bacteria; phylum Cyanobacteriota; class Vampirovibrionia; order Obscuribacterales; family Obscuribacteraceae; genus JAIEPM01. The sequence continues at coordinate 15,244 of CAZJLR010000009.1, forward strand.
AGGCATAACGCAGACGAACCTCTTTGCCTGGCGCCAATCTGAAATAATCTTTCGGCGCGTCGAGCATAAAATCGTCTTGCTCGATGTACAACTCTTTGCAGAATGGCACTTTTCTTGAGCCTTCTTTTGGCACGTCGTGCGGCCAGTATGAAGCGTCGAGTTCTTCAACTTGCTCTTCAGGATAATTTTCGACAACCAATTTCAACGGCTTCAAGACCGCCATTACCCGTGGTGCTTTGTGGTTGAGGTCGTCGCGAATGCAAAATTCGAGTTGCGCCATGTCGACTGTGCTGTTTGCTTTTGCTACACCAACGCTTGCGCAAAACGCGCGAATGCTTTCAGGTGTAATACCCCGTCGGCGCATTCCGGCAATTGTTGGTAGGCGAGGATCATCCCAGCCGCTTACATGTTTGCCTTCTACCAATTCGAGCAAACGACGTTTGCTCATAACTGTGTAATTCAAGTTTAGACGTGCAAATTCATATTGCCTTGGGCGGCTGGGGAATTTTGCATAGTCAATCAAATTGTCGATAACCCAGTCATACAGCTCTCGGTTGTTTTCAAACTCGAGAGTGCAGATGCTGTGCGTGATGCCTTCAATCGCATCTGAAATAGGATGGGCGTAGTCATACATCGGGTAGATTACCCATTTGTCACCAGTCATGTGGTGCGATGTGTGGCGGATGCGATAGAGCAGTGGGTCGCGCATTTTCATGTTTGCATTCGCCATATCAATCTTGGCGCGCAGAACATGTTCGCCGTCTTTGAATTCGCCCTTGCGCATACGACGGAATAAATCTAGATTTTCTTCAACGCTGCGATCGCGGTTTGGACTTGCTTTTCCCGGCGTCGTTACATTGCCTCTGTATGCTTTGATATCAGCATCGCTGAGGCTGCAAACATATGCTTTGCCCGCGCTGATGAGATGTTCGCCATACTCATACATTTTTTCAAAATAATCGCTGGCATGATAGAGTCCGTCCCACTCGAATCCGAGCCAGCGAACGTCTTCTTGTATGCCATCTTCAAATAGTGTGTCTTCTTTGACTGGGTCTGTGTCGTCAAATCGTAAGTGGCATCTTGTGCCACTGCCTGGCAGCTTTTCTCTGTAGTCGAGCGCGAGACCAAAATTGAGACAGATTGATTTAGCGTGACCAATATGGAGGAAACCATTAGGTTCTGGGGGAAAGCGTGTTATGACCTTATTATGCCGCCCGGCTTTCAAGTCATCATTGATGATGTCTCTGATAAAGTCGTTTTGTTTTGCCGGTGCTGGCGCGGGTGCGGACGAATTCATGGATCGCTGCCTCTCTGCTACAACCTTGGTTTCACCTAAATGAGCCATCATTTTACTCTAAACGAGCGCCCGGGCGGGGCTTATGCACTGAAATTTGAAGTGCTGGCACTTGGAAACGCCCGCGCTGTCGCCCATTCGGCTTTCGGTGCTTTCAGCTTGGATTCTTTAGAACCGTGACAGCATGATTGATGAACTGTCTGTCAAGCATTTTCCAGCGCCAAATCATCGCTCATAATGCAGTGACATCTAGAGTGGTCAATCGACCCATGTGCATCGGGAGATTTTATGGCTGAGTACACACAGGAAGATATTCTTCGCCTGATTGCCGATTTGCGCAAAGATTTCGACTCTTTAGGAACGCGATTTACAGCAATAGAGCAGAGTATTGAAGCTCAGTCGCAGCAGTTGGAGCGATTGGCTCAGCAAAGTGCGCAAGAAAAGGCTTCACGTAGTCCTGAAAAATCCACAGGCTGGTTTTCGACTCGGATTCAGCCGCCACCATCGACGTCTTCGACGACAGCCAACGGGGGAAGCAAGCCTCCGTCGCCGGTTCCATCAACCGGCGCAACTCCACCTGGTCCAGCGGGAGCCCACGGGACAGATGAGAGCCTTGAGCCTGGAGCGATGGGCGGCAAACAAGACCCCGTGCAATCTGCGAAGAGTGAAAATCAGTCGGGTGTTAATGAGACTCCATGGTCAGCTTCAAATGAGTCATATCAGGCGGCACAGTCTGAAGCTCCTCCGCCGAAAACAGAATCAAAACAAACTCCGCCACCAAAAGGCGAAAGAAAAGGAAAGGCTGATTCAAGTTCCAAATCAGGATCTAAGACTGAACAGGGGCTAGAGTCTCGCATAGGCACATTGTGGCTAAATCGACTTGGCGTTGCCGCACTGCTGATTGGTTTTGTGTCTCTGCTTTTATATTCATTCCAATATTTTGGGCCAGCTGTGCGTGTCGTGTGTGGAGCCGCAATTGCTGCGGCTGCTATTTGGTTTAGCCACCGTCGCAAAGCCGCTGCTGAGGGGCGCAAAGTTTTCTTTGAGGGGCTCAATGCACTTGGCTGGTCTCTTGCATATTTCGTAGCCTACGGCATGTATTTTATTGAGCCTATGAAGGTTGTGCCTTCGCTGGCATTCGAGCTGCCACTACTTCTGGTGACTGCGGCTGGCGGCATGGCTGATGCTGTGGCATTTGAATCTGAGGCTACTTCAATACTTAGCAGTTCGTTTGCTTTTTTGGCCATCGACGTATGCGTTGAATCAGTAAATCCGTCATTCTTCAATTTGGCATTTCTGTTTATTGCGGCCGCACTTACTTTTGTGAGCATCAAACAAAACTGGCGTGCGGCGCTATTTATTTGTTGCATACTCTTTTTCGGTTCTATCTCTTACTGCAATTTTTCCAGTCAAGCTCTAACAACCGCAAATGCATTCAATAAGCTTCCGCCTCCGAATATAATTTTGGACTTGAGTCTGCTTGCCGGTTGGCTGATTTTCAACACCGCCATCTGGGGGCTGAGGGAGCTGCCCCGCGAGAAGAGATGGGCTGTACTCGGAACCTTGTTGGTGAGCGCATTTGCATTTCCGGGATTGTTATTTCAAAGCATCCAGCTGCAGCAACCTAACTGGGATGTCGCCGCTATTCAGGGCTGGGTTTACGGCTTAGTTGGCGCTGCTTACATGTTTACTGCGGGCTTGTTTAAGAGCACAAAATCAAAAGATCTGTGGTCCTTGCAATATCTAATTGGTTTGTCTTTGTTGAATACAAGCCGATGGTTAAAAATGGCTGGATTCTCAAGTTCAGGATTGATAGCCGACCTCAGTGAAATCGTTCTGCTCACAGGATTTGGTTTGCATTTTGATGTGCCGATGTTTCGCTATTTTGCTGCCTTCTGGGCACTTGTAGCCCTCGGCTACTGGGAAAACAATCTTGCCTTAATGCTGTGCGGCGTCTTTGCTTCAGGACTCTGCTGCCATCTATATACAAAGCCCGAGTATCAAGAGCGACTTTCGGAATTTGAAAAACGCTTGTTCGCCCCGTGGTTTTATATTTTGTCAAACCTCTTTGCCTTGCACATGATTTTTGGTTGCTTCCATAGTTCCTGGCAATTTTCTGCGCTGGTCGTGCAGGCGAGCATTAACACAGTGTTGTCACTGATGCTGAGATGGCAGACCATAATTATCACAGCTGGAATCATTTTGTTCGGCTTTGTCGGCTTGGGGACGAGCTTACTTCTTGACCCTACCCAAGCCGTTGTTGGCACCCTCGTTTGCTATGGAGTCTATTTCTATTGCCGCGACCTTCTGAAAAAAGGCGCAGGCAAGCTAGAGAAGTTTTGGAAAATTGCTTATGCAATTGGCGCAAACTTGATAGCATTTGACGCCATTTCGTCTTTTGCGCCCGCCACGTGGGTTTCAGGTGGTCTAGGTGTTCACGGACTGGTGATGATTGGGCTAGGTTTCTGGCTTTTGGAAAGAACATTTAGAATCTTTGCACTTTCGGTTTTTGCAATGGTGACTTTGCGTTTGTTGTTTTACGACCTTGCGTCGGCGCCAACCATTGCGCGAATAATTTCATTCATAGTTGCCGGTGGCGTTTTTGTGGGGTGCTCATACGTTTACACATGGTTTAGCAAACAGATTCTAGACCCGGGCGCCACCGCGCCGGATTCAGAATCGAAACCTGAATCGCAAACAACTGAAGGAGAAGCTAAAGAGGAAGCTGCCCAAGCTGGTTCAAGTGAAAACCAAGATGGCACCGCAAATGGTGGCGATAATGAGAATGCTGGTGATCTATCGGCTTAGCTGCGTTTCTTCAAAACTAACAAATATTTTTCGGCACTGCTCTGAAATGGGCGAAAATCAACTATTTTGAAACGCGACAAAAGCAAGTCACTAGATTCTTGCTTAACAGCCTTCCATGGACTCATGTATAGTTTGTCGCCGCGCAAGTAGCGGCTTGGTTGTGTCACGAATTGCCATGGTTGCACCACTAACTCACCCTGAGGCTTCAAGACTCGGGAAATTTCTGCTAACGCCTTTTCCATTTCCACTGGGTGTCCTGATACAAGAACACCGTTTCGCGACGCAACAACCAAATCTTGCGTGGCACTAGCGATAGGCAGATGGCACATATCAGCGTTCAATGGCACAACAGAATGGATGCCCTCGCGCGCCAAAGCTTCTTTTTGCGCAGCCAGAGCTGTCGCCTGTGCCTCTACCGCGGTATAAGAACTTAGTCGTCCTTTAAAAGTCCGTGCCACAGAAGTGCTTATGTGCGGACCCAACTCAAGAACAGCCATGTTTGAAGTTCCGGCATATCTTGAAGCCAGTAGGCTCTCCATTCCTTGCAGCTCTGCATTCAATTCTGCGCTCATTTCGGGTTTATGAATTGGTGGGTGCAATCCTACCGCTCCGCTGTGTTTTCCGAAATAGATATCGATATTGCGATCGGGCAAAGTTGCGTATTTCTTTGCGAGTTCATCCGCTGGAGTCAATTGGCGCTCTATACGCGGACCAATGCTCGACGGCGTGCCTTTCAACAAGGCTATTTCTTGTTTCACTGCAAAGCTTGCAGGAGAATCACCCGACCTACTTGTTACGGCTTCAAGTTGTGCAAGCCGATTGCTCAGCATCTGCTTTGACTCCGCCAGTGGGACGCGTTTTCCCCAAACTTCCGGCAGAGTTTTGTTCAGGGACATCTCGCTGGACGCTAGCAGCAAGCGGGTTGCACCGTAAAAGCCTGCGCCGATCAGCCAATTCTTGCTGTCTCCGATTGTACCTGTGGCGATTAAATCTCGGCTTAGCCCCGCAGCAACAAATGGAACTGTAAGACGAGTGCAAGCACCGACTACGCCAGGCAAGCGGGTAAGCGCCGCACGGGCAGCAAAGCCGCTGAATGTGGCCCCTGCATCCGCGAAGACTTCGCGCGGGGTAAATCGCTCATGCGGTCCGCCTACAGACAGCAAATTCAGTTGGTTTTCGGCGCACAGTTTCTCCTGCGGCCGAAGCTCGCGGAAATTGGAATTGGCGCAATTTGAAGAATTGAATTCAAATGGTGGCATAGCAAAACCTTAAAGGAAGGAATTGCCCAACGCCAGATAATTGAATGATAAACTGATGCTCACATACGATGAATGGTGTTAATACGTAGAGCTTCGGAACGCCATGAAGCGGGCAGGCTAAATTTGTCCACAGATTGTCCTGTCTGGAATGAAGAGCATTGGTTGCGAGGCTTTTATGGGTCTACTGAAATGACCAAATGATCTGAGGCTGCACCGCAAATGGTGCTGTCTTTGCTTAGAGGGAAGACTCGGATCTCATAAATCCCCGGCGAGTTTAGGAAGTCGCTATACTTCAAGACTACTTCTTTCTTGGGTGCATCATAAACATCGCATGATTTTGCAACACGGCTGCTGCGCTGTGTGTTCTGTTCTTCGAAAAGTAGGTTGGTTCTTGTTATTTCAACAGAGAATTTTGCTGCGCCGTTTACCTGGCTGACGTCGGCTTCGAGTTTCTGTTCTTTCTGGGTTGGTCCCAGGTGGAGATAGCCTTTTGTGCCGAAGTAGCCGGAGTTCGGAATTATGAGTTTAGCCATTGCATATCGGCGAGGCAAAATCGAAATTGAGCTTATGCTGAATTTCTCGCATTGAGGCAGCATTAACCTGAATTTGTGCGTGTGTCCACCCAGAGACCACTCGGGCAATCCGCCCATGCCAAAGAGCAAATGCTGCTCTTTTTGCCCCTCGACGAAGTAGGAGCTTGCCCTTCGTCTCAGTTCAAAATCAGGATACATGTCGTTGCTGTAAAGCAGGTCTGCGGCGGCTCCAGGTGTAGCCGGCTGCTCTAGTGTGACATTCATTTCGACAAATTCTGTGTCCCAACACGAATCTGTCCCCAAATCTAAATCAACATATTGCGGTTTGCTTCCATCGCGTGCGATAGTCACAACACCATCGGATGACCAGTTGAGTGTCGGTTTGAACTTTTGCTCGGGCACGCTAATGCATTCCTTAAGTCGAGCAGCAGTCCATGTTTGAGTAGCTGTTTGAGCACCCTTTGATTCGATATCGATTTTCTTGAAGTCTTTTGCTTGTTCATCCCAGCGATAAACAAAAATCTTGTCTTTGTTTTCGGCGATTGATTCTTTGAGAAAACCGAAGGGCAAGATTGGTTCGAAGGCGTTTACCATCAGGCAATGCTGAATATCTCGGCTTATTTGGGGGTACTTAGTCATGCCATCGAGAGAGTTGCGGCATGTGTATGCACCGTCGATTTGGTCAGGCAGACCGAGGAACAATACTTCGGGGTCTCCCGGAATTTTGTCGTATAGCTTTTGCAGTGAGGCTCTGATTGCGTTATTTTCCTCTCCCGCATGCTTCCACGGCATGTTGTTTGTCCATAATAAGAAGGCTGACAGGGAGAGCATTATTGCCATCAGCACGTTGTTGCCATTTATCCACAATGCTGATTTGTCCAGCTTGCGGCACTGCAAAAGACCACATGCTAAAAGCATGCAGAGTGGAACTGTGGCTAGATATGCAAGGCGACTTCCTTGAAGATCGTCGGCTATGTTGAAGAGTTTGTATACTGGCGCGAGGCAGAGAACAAGCCAACCGCCAAGGAATAAGATGTGTTTGCTGTTGCGAAGATCGGATAGAGCATTTGCGATGACGGCCAGAATGCTGATGATTATTCCGGCTGGCCAGACTTTACTTAAGATGTGATGGGAGCCAATGAGTGCTTTGTTTATTGGAACAAGCAACATGTAAATTGCGTGCTGCCAGCCGTGGATAAACGCCTTCATGTCGGGGATGAATGTGAGCGAATTGTCGTAGCCGCCTACCATTGTTTGCAGTGAAATTATTCGAACCCAGAAGTAAACCGCAAGCAAAATCCAAAATGGAAAGGTCTGCACCAGGGGACTGAGTGAATTTATTGCTATGAGCGTACTGAACTGCTCAGCATTTCCAGCGCTTGCTGCGGCGATTGGCCTGGCTTGTTGAACGATAGCCATAGGGTCTGGAACTGCTGCATTTGATGGCTCGCCGCTTAATGCAGTTTCTTCAGTTTTTGAAGGTGATCCTGGCTGGCTGCTGCTGCCTGCCATAAAATTCGATGCTTTTGCCAGAAGAGTTTTGTATTTTTCGGGAACTGAATAGATAAGCTCATACAACATAAAAACTGCAGGCAACGTAATTGCCATCTCTTTCGACATCAGTCCCAGTGCGCTTGAGACCAGTGAAAGTGCCATGAAAGCCAGGTTGCCGCTTCTGCTAAATCGAATGTAAAAATATAGTGCGCCCATACAATATGCGGTGACGACAGAATCAACTCGGCCTGTTATCCATGAAACGGCTTCCGGATGCAATGGATATAGCGCGAACAAGGTTGCTGCAGCCAGCGGCCATCGCAAAGTTCTAAATGTGCTTGGCTTTGCTGTTTCGTTTTTGTCGCCTGCTATTTCTTCCAGATTTTTTGCAGTGAAGAAAATGAAAATTGTGCTTGCTAAATGAAACAACAAATTGGTTATGTGAAACCCGAGTCCATTTAGACCCCAGAGTTCATAGTCAGACACCATGAAAACGGAGATGAGTGGACGATAGAATTTTGTTGTGGTGCCATCCAGCCATGAGCTGTGAAAGTTGCGCCAGATAAGTTCTGGGTCGCTAATTACTTTGGTGGACAGATCTTTAATGACTCTGTGCAACCACGTCAAATGAACGTAGTCATCGCCTGCGAAAAAATTGAACAGGATGGGCGAATAACAAATGATTGTGATGACGCATACCGCCACGAGCAGCCCAATTTGTGGCAAGTAATCGTTGTGATTCTTGCTGCTTACTGCTGCTGCTTCATTGGCAGTTTCAGTCTTCAATTGCTGGGCTCCAAGCATTTCCAGCTCCGATGAATCTTCCTTTGCCCGCCCTTTGCAGTCACGGCTTTAGGATTCTCCAGCTTTTAGAGACGCTAAACTGGCATGTTGAGTGCAAGCTCGAGCCAAGCTTCGCTCGGCTTGAAATGCGAGGGGATGCCACTTGAGAGTTTTGCATTTGAACTTTCCTTTCTGCTGGCGGCTTAGATGCCGGCAACGAATGGCGGTGCTGCTACCACGACTGGTGCAACGACAGCTCCAAGCTTGCTTGAGAGTATTTCAGTGATTGCTTTTGCAACACGGCTTACTTGCTCTTGCTTCAACTCGGGGTACATCGGCAGTGAAAGAACTTGTGCTGCAAGCTTTTCCGATACTGGGAAATCGCCTGCTTTGTATCCGTAGCATGCGAATGCTTCTTGCACATGCAATGGTACTGGGTAATAGCACATGGAGCTGATGCCGCGTGCTGACAGTTCGGCTGCAAGTTCATCTCTGAGCTTGGCGTCGTCTGCGTTGTTGCTGCTGCCGCTTGTGACGCGGATGGTGTATTGGTGCCAAACGTGTGTATTGCCTGCCATCACAGTTGGTAGCACAACTCCTGGGCAATGTTTGAGTTCATTGTTGTACCAGGTGGCAACCTGATTGCGTTTGTTATTCCACTCACGCAAGAATGGCAGCTTCGCAACCAGCACTGCAGCTTGAATTTCGTCGAGTCGGCTGTTGCGTCCGAGTTCGTCGTGATAATAACGTTTGCGCATGCCGTGAGCGCGCACTGCGCGCAAGCGTTCTGCAAGTACATCATCATTTGTGACAATCATGCCTGCGTCGCCGGCGGCGCCAAGATTTTTTGTTGGGTAGAAGCTTATGCAAGCCATGTCGCCGAAGTTGCCTGTGGTGACACCGTCTTGGGTGGCTCCGATTGCTTGCGCATTGTCTTCGATTATGCGAATGCCATAGCGCTCAGACAATTTGACAATCGGTTTCATGTTTGCCGGTTGTCCATATAGATGAACCGGGAGGATTGCTTTTGTCTTTGGCGTAATTGCTTTTTCGAGAAGGTCTGTATTTATATTGAACGTTTTCGGGTCTACGTCAACGAACACTGGTGTGGCGCCGCGCAGAGCAATTGCTTCCGCTGTGGCTGCGAATGTGAAAGGTGGTGTGATTACTTCGTCGCCTGGGCCGACGTTGGCGCACCATAGTGCTATTTCGAGTGCATCGGTTCCGTTGGCTACGCCGACTGCGTGTTTGACACCGCAGTATTCAGCGATTTGCTTTTCCAGTTTGGCGCCATACTGTCCGAGAATGAAGTGGCCGCTGCGCAATATATCGATGATTGTTTCTTCGAGCTGTGGTCCATATTGCTTGTACTGTTCTTTCAGATCTAGGATTTGTATTGGCTGTTTATCTTCTACCAAGGTGATCACTCCTCGCCTGTGAACGACTTACTCAAGCTCGATAGAGCCATAGAGCAGTTCAAGTTTAGTATGCCGCTTGCCATGCTCCAAGGAAGACCATATAAGGTTTCGCCAATTGGGCCCATTTTGGGGGCTCAATTGCTTAGATGATCTCTTGGTAATTAGGCGAACGCATCTAAGGGTGGTCGTTTGAGAATTTTCGTGTTGTCATGTGTCGCGTTTATTCGGACGCATAAAATAATGCTCACTGGCTTGATGCTGCGTGATGATGTTTATTCGGTTTAATCTTTGGGGCTTACTTCGTCGATTAATTGTGACCATTTTCTCGTCGACGTATTCATTTTATATATCTGACACTGCGGGGTGGTGCCGGATGCTGTCGTTGCATCAGAACTGGTGCCCAGGATATTGCGAAGTGCTGCCCATTGATCGCGAAATGGTGCGCTCTGGTGCGAAATGGTGCGCAGTGATTGGGAAATGGTGCGCAGGGATTGGGAAATGGTGCGCAGGGATTGGGAATTGGTGCGCAGGGATTGGGAAATGCTGCGCAGTGATTGGGAAATGGTGCGCAGTGATTGGGAAATGGTGCGCAGGGATGGGGAAATGCTGCGCAGGGATTGGGAAATGCTGCGCATGGATTGGGAAATGCTGCGCAGGGATTGGGAAATGCTGCGCAGGGATTGGGAAATGCTGCGCTGGGATTTCGAAATGCTGCGCTGGGATTGCGAAACGCCGCTCTGGGACTGCGAAATGCTGCGCTGGGACTGCGAAATGTTAGGCTGAGATCGCGTAGTGGTGCCTTCTGGTGCGGGTCTGGTGCCGAAAGGGCACCAAAAATGGTATTGCCTCTATTGGTGGTGCCAGTTTCTGTCAGGGTGGACAGCGATTTTGAGCTTCGCCGATGGTGGCTTGAAAAGAAAAGAGCCCCTCATACTGAGGGGCTCATCGAAATCTTTAATAGCAAAAATTACTTTCTGCGGCCGCCACTTGGGACTGCTACTGTTCTGGACAGGGCATTGGTGACGAATAGGTTCAAGCTGACGCCTTCCTTTTCGGCTCTGTCCACAAGAGCTTGGTGTAGCGAGCGGGGTAGGCGAACTGTAAACTTGCCGCTGTAGCTGAGGAACTGCTCGTCACTGCGTGGGGCACGTGCTGTAGTCTTAGCATTGTGCTTTGGAGCTGCTTTGCGAGCTGGCACCGATTTTTTTGCTAGGCTTTTAATTTTTCCAGCTTTGCTTACGGGCTTCTTTGCTTTTGCTCTGGTAGTTGCCATGATTTTCTCCTTGTCCGAACCTATTTGTTACTTTGGTTACCTGCTGCCCTGGCTCTCTGGATTTTGCCAGAAGAGTGATTGGCGCCTATTCTTAGGACTTGTCCCATTACAAGACAAAGCCACTTCGTCGAGCACTCATGAGAGCCCTTGGAAGAATCTATGTAATCTTGCCACCTAATACCACCTTAGGTGGCACGATCATTCTATCAAACTTATACCCTGGAGATCTTTTGGATATGCGTTAATATGTATTTGGTGCCTCCCGAAAATCCTAAGCAGTCTAGGGTTCGGAAACCGGCACCAGCTGTGGGGCGCACCGGTTTTGGTGGCTGGTATCGCCGGGGACACTTAGCATTAAATTAGTTATTTCATCTAAGGAATGCCGATTGAGAGTCTTAATTATCAGGCTGAGCGCCATGGGGGACATTGTCCACACGCTTCCAGCTGCGGCATTATTAAAGGACAGATTGCCCAATCTAGAGCTCAGCTGGTTGGTTGAGCCAGCCGGAATCCCTTTGCTGGAAGGCAATCCCGCCGTCGACCGGGTGATAGTATTCCCTAAGAAGAAATGGACCAAGCAACTACGGTCGGTATCAGCTTGGGGTGCCACCGCCGCTGAAGCCAGGTCGTTTTTAGGATCGCTTAAAGAGCCGCAATTCGATGCTGCGCTTGACTTTCAAGGCTTGCTAAAAAGTTCGGTGCTGGGCGCCTTATCTGGCGCTAATCTGAGATTCGGTTTCAAAGGCACCAGGGAAGGTGCTGAAAAACTCTTGACCAATGCTCTTGATGTGGGCGATTATTTCGGCAATGACACCCACGTCGTCGAGCTAAACCTCCGCCTGGCGGACTTTGCCAGTCGAACGCTGCTTGGAGAGTCGGCAATTACCGGTGGTGCTTCCCCTTCCTATATATATGATGGCGTTCGCTTTCCACTCCCGGCACCGCCGGCGGAGCGGAAAGCTCAGCTCGACAGCCTTTTGCGCCCGAATGGCAGGCCTGTTGCCAGTCCTCTTCTTGCTTTGATACCAGGCACCACTTGGGTAACCAAGATTTGGGAAGTCGATAAATGGATTGAGCTGGCCAAACTTTGTCTGGCTAGAGTTGAAGGTCCCATTCTATTGCTCGGCGGGCCGTCAGAGCTGGAAATGAACGCCAGGATTGCTTCTGCGCTGGGCGACCGGGCTATAGACCTCAGCGCCAAGACTGATATCGGTGAGCTCATCACTATTTTCCAAGAGACTGGCATCGTCATTGGTGCCGACACCGGGCCTCTTCATCTTGCTGCTGCTGTCGGCAGGGCTAAAGTGCTAGCTGTTTTCGGCAGCACGCCAGTTGGTCGCAATGGTCCTTATGGTGCTCAATGCTCCACCGTAAGTCTAAACCTTGACTGTCAGCCGTGTTTCAAGAAAATTTGTCCCCTGGGGACTCTTGCCTGTCTCAAAGAACTCAGTGTTGAAGCGGTATTCAAACGAATACCGTTTGCTCAGTGACTCCCTAAAGAGTATTAGCAAACGGTATTGAGATTCTTATTTCTAAGCATGCTGCTTATTTTTAAGCGTGCTGCTTGGTTTTAAGCGCTGTGCTTATTCTGTTACCCAGCATTGGACTGTGCGAGTCCAGTCTGAGAGCTCTTTTTCATTGAAGAAAATGCCGACTTCGCGCTTGGCGCTTTCTGGGCTGTCTGATCCGTGCACCATATTGCGACCGATTTCTAGAGCCAGGTCACCACGAATGGTGCCTAGAGCTGCGGTGGCAGGGTTGGTGGCACCGATAATGTTGCGCGAAATCGCAATTGCGTCTTTGCCTTCGAGGCACATAGCAACGATTGGTCCTGAAGTAATGAATCCGACAAGTCCTTCGAAGAATGGTTTGCCTTTGTGTTCGCCGTAGTGGTTTTCAGCAAGTTCACGGCTTACGGTCATGAACTTCATGCCGACAATTTTGAGCCCTTTTCGTTCGAAGCGCGAAATTATCTCGCCGACCAATCCGCGTTGCACGCCATCTGGCTTGATAGCAACAAAAGTCCTTTGAAGTTCCGCCACTTTGATTATCTCCTCTGCTGAGTTCATAAACGCACAATGAGCATCGCTCATCATGCTAGTAAAGGTGCCATTTTGTTCTCAAAACAAATGGGCAACGCCCTGGATACTAGCATGTCAAACTGTATGAGGTTGACTCTCGCTGACCTCATGCTCTTTGCACCAACAAATTTTCCGCAGCTGCTGCGCCCGGGCGAACTTAATTCATCTTTACGAGCTTGGCAAAGCGTGGGTCTAAAACGCGCTTGCCGGCGCTTTCAAACTTGACTGCGTAAAGCTCTTTGTCGCCTTCGCCGATGACCTCTGCCACAACCCCAACGCCGAATTTGGTGTGCATGACTTGGTCGCCGGTTTTGAGCCTTTCAAAGTCTGCTTTCGGAGCGATGCCGCTGCCGCCGCTTGGGGCGTCTTGGGGTCCACTGCGAGACAAAACACGGGGTTTTGCCGGTGGCGAAGACTGTCTGGCTGCCGGAGATTGCTGATTGCCATAAGATTGACCGCCTGGTCTGTTGCCGTATGACTGGTTTGACGAGCGGCTTCCATATGACTGATTTCCGCCGCCATAGGACTGATTGCCTGATGAACGGCTTCCATAAGATTGGTTTGAACCACCGTATGAGCCCGATGAGCGCCCGCCGTATGAGTCATTGCCGCCGCGCGAGGAACGTTCGGAGCCCCATTCGCCTGAACCGGAGCCGAATGAACGCTTTTCGCTGTTTCCGTAGCCACCATAGGAGCCACCGCCGTCGTAGCCAGCTCCGCCATTTCTGGAGTCATCGCGCTGCTTGACGTCTGCTAGAGCCTCAAGACCCATCATCAAGTCTCCTGAAATTTCATTCAGGAAGCGACTTGGCAATGTGTAATTGCTCTGGCCGAAATTGCCAGATTGAAATGATGCGCGTTTTCTTGCGTATGTAAGGTAAAGACGTTCTTCAGCTCTTGTCACGCCTACGTACATGAGGCGTCTTTCTTCTTCCAGCCCAGGAGGCGAGTCGAATGTGCGAGAGTGAGGGAACAAGCCATCTTCAAGCCCAATCAAAAACACGTTTTGGAACTCGAGTCCTTTTGCCGAGTGCAATGTCATCAGCTTTATGGCGTCTTCGCCTGCTTTGATTGCGTCAAGATCGCTAACGAGCGCGATTCTTGTAAGGAATGCTTCGAGTGTTGGTTCGTCTGCTATTGACTCGAAATCTTTGGCTACTGCAAGCAATTCCTGCACGTTTTCTACGCGCCCAGTTGCAAGTTCGTCTTTTGCTGCGGCTGCGTCTTGTTGCAATTTCAGCAAATAAGTAGATTGGCTCAAGACCAATTCGAGCAATTCGGAAACGGGCATTACTGCTGCCATATTGACCCAGCGTTCTGCCATGATGCCAAACTCTGATAATGACTTGCCGGCTTTGCCTCCGAGATCGGCTATCTTATGCGCTTGCAAGCATGCTTCCAGTGGTCCGATTTTTGCTTTCTCGGCATAATCAAGCAAGTGTTCGATGCTTGTTTTGCCCAATCCGCGTTTTGGATTGTTGACGCAGCGCTGGAATGATTGAGTATCCATCGGGTTGTAGATGAATTTCAAATACGAAATTACGTCTTTGATTTCAGCGCGGTCATAAAATCGAGTGCCACCAACCATGGTGTATGGAATGTGGCTGCGCACCAGAACTTCTTCTATTGCTCGGCTCATTGCGTTTGTTCTATATAGAACGGCGCAATCTGAAAGTGATATGCCACGAGCCTGGAGGCGTTTGGTTTCTTCGGCAACGAAATAAGCTTCGTCGATTTCGTCTGTGCCACCATGAAGTCTAACTTTTCCGCCCTTGCCGCGGTTGCAGCGCAGTTCTTTTTCTATGCGCTCTGTGTTGTTTTTTATGATGTTGTTTGCGACATCGAGAATTGTTGAAGTTGATCTGTAATTCTCTTCTAGCTTGATCATTTTGCAGCTGCGATAGTCATTTTGGAAATTCAAAATGATGCGGAAATCTGCTTTTCTCCAGGAGTAAATCGATTGGTCTACGTCACCGACCACAAGCAAGCTGCGTTCATTCCAGAGAGCTTCAATTTCTGCATCGCTGGCAAGTTTGCTTTCAATCGGCGCTAGATATTTGATTAGTTTGAACTGCGAATGGTTTGTGTCTTGAAACTCGTCTACAAGGATGTGTTTGAATCTTTCTTGCAGTCTTTGTCTGACTTCCAAATTTTGTTCGAGAAGTTGGCTGAAAATGAGAATCAAATCATCGAAGTCCATGGCGTTATTTCGCGCCAATGCGGCTTGATATCCACTGAATATATTCGCGAATTTTTCGTCGGCATATCGTTTGGCTCCCTGCGAATAAGTTGCCGCATCAATGCCATCATTCTTAAATGAGGAGATTTTGTTGCGCATTTCGCGAGGTGCGTACATCTTATCGTCTAAGTTCAGTTTGCCGATTACATCTTTGACCAGGCTCAATGTGTCGGTTTCATCGTAAATAACAAAATTGTTTGACCACTTGTGCCCTTCGGGGCTTGTATATGCGTCGATATCGTTTCTGAGCAGTCTTGCGCATATGCTGTGGAATGTTCCGATTGTCAGTTTCTTAGCAGTTTGCTCGCCAACAAGCGCTTCTAGCCTGGCTCGCATTTCGCCGGCAGCTTTATTTGTAAATGTCACGCCGAGAATCGTGTATGGAGCCTGTCTGAGTTCGCGAAGTAAATAGGCGACTCTGCGTGTCAAAACTGTCGTTTTGCCGCTGCCTGCTCCCGCGACGATCAGTGATGGTCCCCATTTGAGGCATACAGCCTCTTTTTGTTCAGTATTTAGGCGATCTAATAGGTCTGAGTTCACAATAGTTCCGGTGTTGCTAGTCATGGAGCTTCCTGTAGTCAAGTTTGCCGCAGAAATTTTGAATCCACCACAAGTGGATCCGCTTTACAATTAAAAGCCCCTTCAGGCTCAGCTATTCAGTATCGCCGGAGAGCTGCAAAATCGGTCTGGATGCGGCTCGGAGTCTTTATGACTAATCTGGGTGTCTGGTTAGGATTGAAGAAAAACTATTTTACGACTTGTAAACTGGGACTGTGAAGGCTTCCTAACGGACGCGACAGAATGTAATCTTAGAGGCGATAGCAATTGCCGGTGGGAGACGCCAGAATCATAGCAGAGCCACTTGGGCTCTGACCTCAAGAATATTTTGGCTTACTTCTTCCTCAGGTTTAGATGGTGGTGACTAGATGAGTCCAGCAGATCGAGGACAATCCGTATCAGTAACGGTGCCTACCGTAGATGAATTAGCTCAGGAATTGCTTCTTATTCAGCAATCCGGCCCGAGACGCGTAGCCATAATCGGCTCGCGAAACTTACCATTGACGCATCAGCAGCTCGTTGAGATGCTTGCTTATGCACTTGTTCTTTCAGGCAACCAGGTTGTAACCAGCGGTGGTGCTAACGGTACCAACATGGCTGCAATTAGAGGAGCACAGAGAGCCAATCCCGATAGGTTGGAAATAATCTTGCCTCAGACAATCGGGCAGCAGCCCTCTGAAGTGCAAGATTTGCTCATCGGAATTCGCAATATAGTTGAATATCCAGACAGACGGACAATGACACTGGCTGATGCCAGTAAGTTGTGCAATCACGAGATTGTCGACCGCTGCCAGCAGATTATCTGCTTCCTCTGGCATACCAGCTATACGCTAATCGAATCAGTGACTTATGCGAAAGAGCACCGTAAGATAGTAACCAACTTCTATCTGGACTAAGGTTTTGACCGATCATCTTTTGACGGAACAACCGTTTTTGGCGATGCTGATCGCTGTTTTTACGGCGTTCGTCCTTTGCAGGATCGCTTATCCTTTTTACATCAAATGGTTGGTTTCAAAGCAGCTTGGTCAATTCATTCGTGAAGAGGGCCCGGCCAGTCACGCCGTAAAAGCAAAAACGCCGACCATGGGTGGTCTTTGTTTCATAGTTGGGATTTTGATCTCATCTGTGTTTACGATAGCTATATCCGGTGTGTCCAGCATGGATATGAATGAGACATTCCGTGCAGGATTGACTCTTCTGGCCGCCGTGGCTTGCGGCTTACTTGGTCTTGCTGATGACTACGGGAAAGTAACTAGTAAGTCGAATGCGGGCATATCAGCCAAATTTCGATTGTTTAGCGAATTTTCCATTGGTATGGTTCTAGGACTTTTGCTTTTGTTTTTTCAGCCTTGCGGAACTGATTTAACTCCCGCTCTGGTACTTGGAATAACAATTGACCCGTTGGGATTTACTACCAATTTATTGCCTGCTTTTTCCGGGCCCCTGCAAATGGTCTATTGCTTGCTTCTCTGTCCATTTTTAATGGCAGCCTGCAGCAATGCACTTAATTTGCATGATGGTATGGATGGCTTGGCTGGTGGCACGTCCATGATGGTCTTAGCAACCATGGGCATCATGCTCTGTACCGCAGGGCACCTCGCGTTAGCTTGGTTGGCTTTTGCTGGAGTTGGGGCGCTGCTTGCATTTCTTATTTTCAACAAGTATCCAGCCAAAGTTTTTATGGGCGATACTGGCAGTCTTTTCCTCGGCGCATTGATGGCTGGGCTGGTTGTTTGCGGCGGTCTGCTGATTTGGTTTGTGCCGATGGCGCTGATCTACATTGCTGAAACCATTTCTGTAATGGCTCAGGTAACCTATTTCAAGCTAACGAAGCCATACACACCAGATAAACCCATGTCTCCAATTTCACTGGCAATTTACAAGCTAACTCATAAGCTTCCAGGACAAGGAAAGAGATTGTTGAGAATGGCACCAATACATCATCATTTTGAAGCTATCGCTGGCGAAAAGGGGAAGCCTGAAACGACAGTTGTTGAGTGGTTCTGGCTGGTTCAACTTGCACTTTGTTCTGCATGCTTCTACTTGTTCAAACGCTAGTCTCAAGTGTTTGAATGAATCATGCACTTTAGAAGTTCAACC
>CAZJLR010000009.1:33183-142228 GCA_964546815.1 uncultured Candidatus Obscuribacterales bacterium
GATATCGGTTGAGCAAAGAAAGCACTTTGTAAGTTCAACCGATATCGGTTGAGCAAAGAAAGCACTTTGTAAGTTCAACCGATATCGGTTGAGCAGAGAGAACACTTTGAAAGTTCAACCGATATCGGTTGAGCTTTGGCAAGAAGACATAATGACTACTCAGGGAAGTGGAAGTCGGTTGCTCGGCAGAATGTGCTGGGCTTCCACTGGGGACTCTTCGTTATATACTTGCAATGGCTTGAGAAAGATAAGATCGTGGCTGCAAAGGTCAATCAACTTGTTAATGAGCTTTTGTCACAGGGACGCTGGGACGAAGCCTATTCTATGTTGGCTAATTACGTGAGTCAGCAGCCGGGTGACCCTGAAGCTTTGTTTGAACTTGGCAAGTTTTGTTATTCAGCTGGACGTTTTCAGGAAGCAGAAAAAACGCTCAAGCAATCGAGCATCGGTCCATTTGCATCTGAATCGAATTATTTGCTGGGCTTGACTCTGTTGAAATTGAACCGACCGGCTGAGGCAGTTGGCGCCTTCCGTGAAGCATGCGAAGCGAAGGAAGGCTATGCGCTTGGGCATTTGCACTGGGGCATTGCACTTTCAGCTATGTCTAGTTGGCGCGGGGCGCTTGGGCAATTTAAGCAAGCATTGAAAATCAATCCCAAGTTGTTGATTGCTTACTATCAGGCTGGCGTTGCCTCGTACAAACTGCAGTCATTTGATGAATCGGTTGAATTTTTCCAACAGGCTACTCAGATTGACCCTGAATTTGCTGAGGCCTGGTTGGCACTTGCTATGGCTCAAGCTGCTGCTAACGACATTGATGGCGCTGTGGCTAGTTTTGATAAAGCCTGGCAAGTAGATCCTTCGCAAGCTTCCACCAAACGCAGTTGGGCAGCACTCTTGATGAAAGTTGGACGCTATGACGAGGCTTCTAAGCAGTTTCAAGACGCATTGAATATGAATACGCAACTAGTGGATGCTCGCGAGAGAAGTTTGATTTATAACGACTGGGGCGTAAATCTATATCAGCAGGGCAAGCTGGAAGAATCAGCTGAGAAGCTTATTCAAGCAGTTGGCGTTGACCCGAATTTTGTCGAAGGGCGTATTAATCTCGGGCTTGTAAAAACAAGCATGAAAGAGTTTGAGCACGCTCAAGAAGAGTTTATGAAAATTCTGGAAATCGACCCTGAGTGCATAGACGCGCGCATGCAGCTGGGGATCAATGCATTCTTGATGAAGCGCTACAAAGAAGCTCAGGGACATTTGCAGGCTGCGTTGAGCAAGGGGCTTGATGTTCCTAATCTACGTCTTTGGCTGGGCTTCTCGTATATGTCGCTGCGAGAGTTTGAGAAAGCCGAAGAAAATTTCCAAAAGATACTCAGCGAGTTTCCTGATAGTGCCATAGCTCTTGACGCATTGGGAGCCAGTTTGGCATTTCAGGATAGGCATATTGAGGCAGTGCAAAAGTTTCAAGCATGCTTGCAAAAGAAACCAGATTACGCACTTGCTCACCTTCATCTAGCGCGCAGTTATGAAGCTTCGGGACGAAGCGGTGATGCTTTAAATGAGTACAAGCGCGCAGTAAACAAAGATCCTAAATGTTTCGAGCCAGAAAAAGAACTTGTCGAAGAACTTTTGAGAATGAATCAATATGAGCTTGTGCAGAACAAGTCGATAAAACTGCTTGAGCTCATGCCTTCAGACACCGAATCATATCTCACACTCGCGCGAGCCTACAAAGGACAAGGAAAAACTGAAGAAGCAATGCAAGCTTTAAGTGCCTTACTGCAGATAGATCCCAATTTCGGCGCTGCTTACGTGATGCAAGGTCAGCTCTATTTGTCGCAAGGCTTGCTTCTTGATGCTGATGAAAAATTCAGAGTCGCGTCTCAATTGTATGAGGGCGACACTATCTTGTATTACGGATGGGGCAAGACATTGGGGCTATTAGGCTTGCACGAATTGGCTCTGGAAAAGTTTGAAAAAGCAAACGAGATTGATCCATTTGACGCTGACACTTACGAAGCTTGGGGGGCCACCCTCAAAATTCTAGGTCGCTATCAGGAAGCTGCGGAAATATACAGGAAGGCTGCGGAGTACATTTAGATTGCTCGCAAACTCTCCAGTTAAAGACCTTCTGCTTAAGTCTCGCCACTTAACCTACTTTCGATTAGCCTTTGCTCTTATAGTTTTGGTTTTCTCTGTAATTTTTCAACGAATCGGCGCGCAAGATCTAAACCCAGTCGGTTTGCTTAGCGCCGCCATAGTTGTGTTCGTCTTTAATTTGATTGGTTTGTCTTTACTTTCAAGCAAAAAAAGCCTCTCACTTACAGGCGTAGATATTTTAAACGCAGTGCTCATCGCCGCTGATATTGGCGCTCTCAGCTATGTCGTGCATTTTACTCAAGGCGTAGAATCAGATCTGTTTTTCCTTTACTTGCTGCCAATTTTGCTTGCCAGCTATGTTTATCAAAAGGAAGGAATATTCATTACCGCATTTGCTGCTTCGGGCGCTTACCTGGTAACTGTAGTTTTGGAGAATGCCAGCTTTATTCCGTATTTGAGTGAACGAGGCGATAACTCCGGTCTGACTGCTGCTTACGCACAAAGGTTGTGGGTGCAAGTCGGTTCGCGCAGCGCAATACTGTTTCTGGTTTCGATGATATGGGCCGCGTTTTGTTATCGCATGTCTGGTGTTGCGCAAGAAAGCACTCACAGGCTGGAAGAACAACTGCAAACAAATACTACTCTTTTAGAAGAGTTGAAAGCCCAGGCAAAGCGTGAGCAGCTAAGTAACTCAATCAGCCTTGCTTTAAGAAGAACGCTGGAACCAGATATTATTTTGAGCACCACCTGTAGTGAACTGAGCGTTGCACTCGATGCTGCGCACTGCGTGCTGTTCACTCTGGCTGGGCCGGGCGAAGATGAGACTGTAATTTGGGACTCTGCCGTAATCAACGGTAAAACCGGGCGCAGCCTGGTCACTCCAGCCATGAAACAGTTTTTCGTCGAGCACAACTGGACTCGTAGCGACAACGATGATGACCCTTTTACAAAGTTTTTGATTTGTGATGCACCATTTGACGATCTTGAATTGGCGCCTATAAAGAATGTTTTGAACGAGTTGAACATTGCGGCAATTTTAGTCAGACCCATTATGTACGGCAACTCGCTCAAAGGTGTTTTGAGTATTTTTTCGCCCGACAAATCTAGACAGTGGATCGCACCGGAATTGGAACTTATCGACTCAGTCGCCGGGCAAGTGGCAGTCGCCATCGAGCACGCTGAGCTGGTTGGTAAGCTTTCTGAAACGAATAAAGATCTTTTGCAAAAAAACGAAAATCTCGATGCCAAAAATCTTGAATTGCGCGAGGTTCAGTCGCAGCTAATTCACCAGGAAAAGATGGCATCGCTCGGCAGAATTGTTGCCGGCATCGCTCACGAATTGAATAACCCAATTAATTTCGTCCACGGCAATCTTCCGTATTTGAAAGAATATGTGCAAGAAATGAAAACTCTGATTTCTTGCTTTGACTCGCTGCCGGCTGAACATCAAGAGCTGTCCTTAGAAGCCAAGAAAAAAATCAATTACGATTTTCTCGTAACTGACCTGGACAACATCATCGCTGACCTGTTTGAAGGCACAGACCGCATCAGACAAATTATTCGCAACCTTCGCAGTTTTAGCCGTCTGGACGAAGCCGAGCTAAAAGAAGCCTCGATTGAAGAAGGCATCGAGTCAACACTGAAAATTCTTAACCAGTTCTATGGTAGAGATAAGATACCTGTTGAAATGCAGTTTTGCGGTTTGCCGCCGGTTCTTTGTTATCCCGGCAAATTAAACCAGGTTTGGATGAACCTGCTCTCAAATGCAGCTCAAGCTTTGTCTGACAAAGACGAGCCCCGCGTCGTTTTGAAAACTCAAATGGAAGGTGAAACTTTCCTCGTCTCAATTGAAGACAATGGGCCTGGTATTAATGGTGCAGATCAGAGTAAAATTTTTGAACCATTCTTCACGACCAAGCCTGTCGGGCAGGGTACCGGACTGGGGCTATCAATTTCACACTCAATTGTGGAAAGACATGGCGGCCGTATCTGGTTTGAATCCATCCCCGGCAAGGGTACGAAGTTTTTGGTAAGGCTGCCGATGAAAGCTCCGTCTCAAGGTGACGGGAAAGATTTGGAAGAGCTGTCCATAACAGAAGGTCATTCGGAAGGCGAGAGCGAAATGAGGACAGCTTAATTCAATGTCTAAGCACAAAATACTGCTTATCGATGATGAACCGGCTAATCTCCGTCTACTGCGCCGCGTCCTTTCAAGCGACTACGATACTGTGCTTGCCGAAAGCGGCGCTGAAGGTGTCAAAATCCTCGGTGAAGAGAAAGTCAGCCTGGTAATCACAGACCAGCGCATGCCAGGAATGACCGGAGTGCAGGTTCTACAAGAATCTTTGCGCCTTCAGCCCGAGGCTGTACGCATCCTTTTGACAGGTTATACCGACATTCAAGCATTGATTGATGCCATAAATGCGGGTCAAATTTATAAATATGTGCAAAAGCCCTGGGATGCAGAAGATTTGAAGCTTACTGTGAAGCGAGCCCTGGAAAGTCTTGACCTGAAACAAAATAATGACCGCCTCATCGTTGAGCTGCGCTCAGCGCTGACTCAACTTGAAAGTGTTTCGCTGGGCACAATTGTTGTGCTGGCAAATGCGCTTGATGCCAAGTGCGATTACACTTCTGGACATAGCTTGCGAGTAAGTCGATATGCTCTAGCGATTGGAAGGAGAATGGGATTTTCAGACGATGAACTGAAAGATCTCGAACTAACCGGCATTTTGCACGACATCGGTAAAATTGGCGTGCCTGAATCAATTCTCTGGAAACCAGGTCGTCTCGATCCTGACGAACAAAAAATTATGGCGATTCATCCTGTGAGAAGCGCCGAAATGATCGAAGACCTTGAGCAATTCGAGCGCGTGCGCCAATGGGTAAGGCACCACCATGAGCATCTAGACGGCAGTGGCTATCCTGATGGACTCAAGGGAGAAAATATTCCACTGGGCGCCAGAGCCGTTCTGGTTGCAGACGCTTACGATGCTATGACAAGCGATCGCCCCTATCGTACTTCAATCGGCTATGAGCGCGCCGGACAAGAATTGCGCAAATATTCAGGGCGGCAGTTCGATCCAGAAATGGTCGATGCACTGCTCAAAGCTGTTGGCGAAAATGGCGAAGTTCTCAGTTCCGATGGAATTCCAGAGAGCTTCCTTGGACTGAAGCTCGGTTCAATTGATCCAATGCAGTCTGGTAAACAATATCTAGCTGAATCCGCACGAAGGGCTCAGGCTGGAGCTTAGTTTGCGTCTGGCTGGCTGTTTGCTCACAAATTGCAATTGATCTGTCGCTTTCAAGCAAAAGTTTTTTTGGATCTGTAGGTCCAAATAATGCCACCATTCGTCTTTGTAATGCGGCTGCGATATGCATTGGAGCTGAATCTACGCAAACAATAAGATCAGATAGCTCCATTAGAGCAGCGAGATCTTGTATAGAAGCCGTTTTGCCATAGGCATTTATGAAGAAGCCGGCATTGCTTTCAGCATCTGGTCCAAGTCTTTCGATGATATCTCTGATGGTATCATCGTCATCGGGCCCGCCACATAGCATCACCTCGCAATTGTGGCTCAGCAAGCGTTTGATCAATTGGCACCAGTTGTCCGGCGCCCATGTTTTGATGATGCCTTTTTGCAAAGCCAATCTGCTTGTGCCAGGGTGAATTAAGACAAGTTTGCGTTCTTCTTTGATAGTAGCCCGACTGCGTTCTTTCTCCAAAAATTCTTTCATTGATTTAAGTGACTCTGGCGCCAGATCTATTTCAGGCGCAGAGGGAGTTTTCTCAATACCGAGACCTTTGACAAGGTCGTGATACATATAAGCTGCATACTGCTCTTTGTTTAGCTTGACTGCTTTGCTCAAAAGAAATTTGGACAATGCACCGGAGTCATAGCCCACCCTTACAGGGATGCCACTCAAAGCAAGCAACATAGATACTTTTGTTGATCCGCCTGAGGAAACGACCACGTCGTATTTGCCCTGGCGTATCAGCGAGACTAATTCAATATAATCGCTGGGTTGCAATGGTACTTTCTTGATGTCAAAAAGAATATTTTTGTCGATAAGTTTGCTGAGCTGGGCAATTGCCTTAGAGCGCGGCTCAGTTAAAAGTGTTATTTCCCAGTCTGCTTTAGCTTGTCTGATAGACTTCAGAGTCGGCAAGAAAAGCACCTCGTCTCCAAGTCCCCCAAAGTTTATGGCAAGTAATTTCATGGACTATTCCCCTGGGGTGCAGACAGAGCAAGTTATTCTGCTTCGCTTATAATATGCCAGTTGGCGGCGAGATAAAAGATTGAGATCTCAGGCAAATTGGGTGCTTATGTTCGTCGCTTGCGCGCTTCTTGGCGTCGGCGTCGGCTACATTATTACACTTCTTTACCGCCCACAGTTGTTGCCCCCCGGATTTAGATTGGGTGCAATCAGCAAACCGAGCACGGTTTTGTTGCTCGGTGTTGATGTGGTCTACAGTGGCGGTGGGCGCCGCCTCAAGGCTGACCCGACTTCTTTTCAGGGGCGCTCTGACACGATGATGCTTGCTCGCTTTGACCCAGTGCGCAACGAGTTTTCAGTGCTATCCATTCCGCGAGATACAAATTGCGAAATTCCCGGTTATGGTCGCCAGAAAATAAATGGAGCTAATGCGCTAGGCGGAGAAGGTCTGGCGATGCGAACTGTGAAAGAACTAACAAATATTCCCGTTGAGCATTATGTTGTTTTGAACGTGCATGGATTGGTTGAACTTGTTGATGCTCTCGGTGGTATCACAGTAAATATTCCAAAGCGCATGCACTATCGAGATAAATCGGCAAAGCTCAATATAAATCTTGAAGCAGGACCATACACAATGAATGGAACTGAGGCGATGGGCTTTGTTCGCTTTAGGCACGATGCGCTCGGCGATATTGGTCGCGTGCAAAGGCAAGAGTTATTCATGCAGGCTGTTATGGATAAAACACTGAGTCCAAGTTCGTGGGCTAAGGTGCCGGAGTTGCTCAAGATTGCACAAAAACATGTGAAGACTGACATGAGCGTTCCGCAAATAATGCAGATTTTGTCTTTTGTGCGCTCAGTTCCAAAAGATCATCAACATATGGTTATGTTGCCTGGAAATTTTTCAGGCACTGGAGATTGGGCAGTAGATCAAGAAGCGCTGGCTAAGGTACTGGCTTCGATGCTTGGTGAGGCTCCTGCTGCCGGGCGCCGTGACCAAATTCGCATAACAATAGAAAACGCCAGCTCAAGCCCTGGTCTTGGACGCAAACTGTCAACACAGCTTTCTGCGCTCGGTTATCCAATCGGCATGGTGTCTGGAAAATCAGAGATTTTTTCTACCCCTCAGGCGATAAGCAAAATAATTGCCGGTCGCGCAAATCCACAGGAAGCAGCTTTGCTTAAGCAAGATTTGAGTAAGCAAGGTGAAATCATCAATGCTTCCATCGGTGACATACAAAGTTCACTCACTCTGGTGGCAGGTGATGACCTGATACCACTGGTAGAGGCAGACAAAAATCCACCGCTTGACAGAAAAAGACATCGACGTTAATAGCATTCGTTGAGATTGGCTTCTGGACTGCCTTTCATTCATTCAACCGAGCTAATATTTTTTTGCTCTCATCCGT
Source organism: uncultured Candidatus Obscuribacterales bacterium (assembly GCA_964546815.1). Classification (GTDB taxonomy): domain Bacteria; phylum Cyanobacteriota; class Vampirovibrionia; order Obscuribacterales; family Obscuribacteraceae; genus JAIEPM01. The sequence continues at coordinate 40,914 of CAZJLR010000009.1, forward strand.
CACTAAGCGGATTTCAAGTTTGCTGTGTAACCGAATTTAACGCACAATTCGATCAAATCTGTAGTAATTATTACGATTGGGTCGCATAATTGCCCTTGTAGCTTATGTTTTATCTAGCTCTTGGCGAGCGCGGCGGCGGAATTTGAAAAAGGCGGTAACTATGACCCATTATCTATATGCAACACGCGGTGGTTATTTGTATCTGGTTGGACGTTACAGTACAGCTCCAAAGTCAGAAAATGAAGGAGAATTCGTACTCTCAGTACCAGAGAAGACCTCGCAAGCTGCTATAGATACCTTGGCTCACCGTCGTTTTATGGAGCACTTGAGACGCCCACGTCGCGTGGCACAACACCACCACCGCGCCAACCATCACGAGCTCGCTTCAGTCTAATAGCTTTTGATTATGCAAAGAAAGGGACCTCCAGGGTCCCTTTTTTATTGGCTAATTACTTGCGCAAGCGAATGCCACCGGAGCGCTCGGGTCTTCCGTCAGCGCTCGGGTCCAGCCTAAGCGCCGGGTCCACTCGCAACGCCCGGGTCCACTCCCAACGCCCGGGTCCACTCGCAACGCCCGGGTCCACCCCCAACTCTTGGATTCAAATAAGTCCGCTTTTGATTCTATATATGGAACGCTTGTACTTTGTTGTTACTAAAATGCGACCATTTTATTTGCATTGACACTTGAATTCTGCGGTTTCGACAATCTATGCATTCAGCTGTCTACCTGAATTAGCCAATAACGCTTTCAGGCAAAAATCTTTTGGGAATTTATTTTTGCTTGTTTTGAGCTCAGCCAAGAACTCTGAAGACTTCAGTTTTATCTGGCTATCCCCCAACTGCTGAGGTTCTTGCCAAATCACCGGGTCAAAACCGGCGAAAGCCAGGCGCAAGAATGTTGAGCGTTGTAGTCATAAATGTCAAATGAAGTTCGCGATTATGAGCATCGTTTAATAATTCAACCGTTACCGGGCAAATTTGCTTGGGCATTCTCCAGATAGGAGAGCAAAGCAGCCCCGAAAACAGTCAGAGAGTGTTTGCCAGTTTATGGCAGCGGGGCGGTTCAAATTATTTAGGTATCGGTGGAGAAAGGAAAATGTTGAAAATGAGAAAAATAAAAGGATTTACCCTTGTTGAACTCTTGGTCGTAGTTGTAATTATCGGTATTTTGGCTGCGATTGCTCTGCCAAACTTTATTGGTGCTCAACAAAAAGCAAAAGCTGCTGCAGTTAAAGGCAACATGCGTACAGTGCAAATTGCATCTGAATCCTATGCGACTGACTCCGGTGGTTCATATGCTACCGATGCCAGCGGCGCCGGATGCGGACCATACTTCCCAGGTGGTGGTAACTCCATCGGTGGTGCCAACGGTACATACCCAGCCAACCCAGTATCGGGCGCAGCAGGTGTACAACCATCAGCTCAAGGTTTGAACAAATCGACAGCTATCACAGCCGCCAGATTGGCAGCACCAGCCAAGTGCGCAGCCGGCGCAGGCGGTCTGACATACGACCAGGCTGATGCTGGTAACTCGTACGCTGTAACAGGCGGCGATGCAACTGGTAACTGCGTAGCTGGTATCGGCGGAAAGCAAATGGTCCTTTCTAACCAATAAAATCGATATTTCATTTTTGGATTAAATACTGCGGTAGCGGGAATTTCATTCCAACTACCGCTGTATTGCTTTTGACTGGGGCAAAGATGACTAAATCAAACAATCGGCAAAAATCTGCGTTCACTCTAGTCGAATTACTCGTGGTAGTCGTAATCATTGGTATTTTGGCGGCAATCGCCCTGCCGAATTTTGTCGGAGCTCAGGGCAAAGCCCAGGCCGCAGCGGTCAAAGGCAATATGCGCACAGTACAGATCGCAGCTGAGGCGTTCGCAACTGATTCAGGTGGTTCTTATGCCACCGATGCCAGCGGCGCCGGCTGCGGTCCATATTTTCCTGGCGGTGGTAACACTGTCGGCGGTACAGTCGGCTCTTACCCGGCAAATCCCATCACTGGCAAAGTCGCTCAACCGACTTCATCAGGCATCAACAAATCTTCAGCCATAATGGCACAAAGAGCAAAACTGGCTGCATCCTCCACATTTGCGGGTGGGGCTGGTAATCTTACATATGATCAAGCTGACGCGGGAAACAGCTATGCTGTATGCGGCGGCGACAGGCTGGGGAACTTCATTGCCGGAGCAAATGGATATTGTAGTGTACTTTCAAATCAATAATTGACTGAGCTGCGTGGAGCATTGACGGGGGTTTTTGCTCCACGCGCGGGAACAGGTACGATATTCGCCTGTCTTAATCAACTTAGTACTGTCTCGGGGGAGAACGCAAGAATGAAAAATCGGAAATCGAAAGGATTCACGCTGGTAGAACTACTTGTAGTTGTAGTGATCATTGGTATCCTGGCTGCAATCGCATTGCCAAACTTCATTGGCGCTCAGCAAAAAGCTAAGGCAGCTGCCGTTAAAGGCAACATGCGAACGGTTCAAATTGCATCTGAATCTTACGCTACTGATTCCGGTGGTTCATACGCAGTCAGTGCTGCTGCTGCCGGATGTGGACCCTACTTTCCAGGCGGTGGCAACTCCATCGGTGGCGCCAACGGGACTTATCCTGCCAATCCTGTCACGGGTGCCGCTGGTGTTCAACCCTCAGCTCAAGGTTTGAACAAGTCAACCGCAATTACTGCTGCTAGATTGGCAGCTCCCGCAAAATGCGCTGCTGGAGCGGGTGGACTCACCTATGACCAGGCTGACGCAGGCAATTCCTACGCAGTATGCGGCGGCGATGCCACAGGCAACTGTGTTGCCGGTGTCGGCGGAAAAGGAATGGTTCTGTCCAACCAATAGAGTTGCGCAGAGGAAATTTCAGAATGAAGAATCGTATTAACTCTGGTTTTACACTGGTAGAACTTCTTGTAGTTGTTGTGATTATCGGCATTCTTGCTGCCATCGCGCTTCCTAATTTCATTGGAGCTCAACAAAAAGCGAAAGCAGCTGCCGTCAAAGGAAATATGCGGACTGTACAAATCGCATCTGAGGCCTATGCTACAGATTCAGGCGGGTCTTATGCCGTAGATGCCAGCGGTGCGGGTTGCGGTCCCTATTTTCCAGGTGGTGGTAGCTCCATCGGTGGTGCAAACGGAACATATCCGATTAATCCAGTAACCGGAGCGGCAGGCGTTCAACCTGCGGCACAAGGCTTGAATAAATCTACCGCTATTATTGCTGCGCGAGCGGCTGCACCAGCAAAGTGTGCGGCCGGTGCGGGCGGTTTAACTTATGATCAGGCAGATGGCGGTAATTCGTATGCTGTGACAGGCGGCGATGCCGTAGGCAACTGCATCCCGGGGATAGGCGGAAAAGAACTGGTTATTTCCAATCAGTAATAAAATCTATCCTCTTTGAAATGAACAGGAAAATAAGCGCGGCTTGATTCATCCGGCGGGCAATCGACATGATTGTCAATACGCTATAGTTGTAGCCGGGAATCAGAGGGGTTTTGGGGCGTGAATGAGCAGAGTGGCTCCGCAAATCGGAGCGTTGGCTCCAACCTTAACTTCTTCATCATAGCTGTACTGTTTTTATTTTCTGGAATGAGCAGTTTGATTTACCAGGTTATCTGGACTCGACTGCTCGTTTTTGTTTTTGGTTCTACGACTTTTGCTACTTCTACAGTGCTGGCTGTTTTCATGGGTGGGCTTGCACTCGGTTCCTATTTTGCGGGTAAGCGCGCAGATAAATTGCGCAATCCATTTTTATGGTATGGAATTCTTGAAGGCATAATTGGATTTTGGGCGCTAATCGCACCTTTCCTTTTTGCCGCAGCTATTCCGCTATACAAAGCTTGTTTTGAACAACTGCATTTGCAGATTATTTTGTTTGGCTTGCTGCGTTTTGTCGTTGCCGCCTTTATTCTTCTTCCGCCCACTGCATGTATGGGCGCAACTTTGCCTTTGCTTTCTCGATTTGTGACCAGGTCGCTCGATACTGTTGCCGATCGCGTAGGTACTTTGTACGCGATTAATACTCTGGGTGCAGTCGTTGGTGCTGTGGCTGGTGGCTTTGTCTTGCTGCCTAGCTTTGGACTGAACTACACGACAATTATTGCTGCCGCTGTTAACTTCTTGTTGGCAGGCGGCGTTTACTTATTGTCCAAGGCCTGGAAAACCGACTCGGCAGAAATTGATACAAGCTCTGAGCCTGCAGCCGAATCAGCTGATCAAAAATTGCCTGTTATGGTTTTGGCGACAATGATCGGTTTTTCAATTTCGGGCGCACTTGCAATGATTTACGAAGTCGCCTGGACTCGTTGTTTGCTGATGGTTATTGGCTCAACGACATATGCTTTTACTGTGATGCTGTCTGCATTCTTGATTGGTATTTTTGGCGGGAGCATCATCGGTTCTAAATTTGTAGACAAGCTAAAATCTCCCATTATCTGGTTTGCATTTTGCGAGATAACGCTCTGTCTTACCGGGCTTTTGTCCATGATTTTATTCAATTATTTGCCATACGTTAATCTGGCTGCAGTCTCAGTTGTAGGCAAAAACGAATGGCTCAATATGATTTTCCGCTTTTGCGGCGCTGGTGTAGTTTTGATTCCCGTGACTTTTGTTCTTGGTCTCATTTTTCCAATTGCAGTTAAAGTTTGCGCGCGCGACTTGCAGAGAATTGGTTCGTCAATTGGAAAGTTGTATTCGATGAATACTATCGGCGCCATTGTCGGTGCTTTTCTTGCCGGCTTTGTGGTCATTCCTTATTTGGGCACTGAAGAGTCTTTGATTGTTGCTTCTGTTGCTAACCTTCTACTAGGCGTTTTGTTTTTGCTGCTCTTTTCCGATTTGCGAAAACTCATCAAAGTTTTTAGTGCTGTTGCTTGTGTTGCGTTAATTTATTGGGCTTCGACAGGACCTCAAATCTGGGACTACAACACAATTACACTTGCGCAGGCAGAACGCCGTAACTATATGTACGATGCGCAGACTTTGCCGTCTTATCCAGAGTGGGTCAAAACTCTGGTAGCCAACAATAAGTTGCTATTTTACAAAGAGGGCATTTGTGCAAACGTAGCTATTTATTTGACTTCTGGTGTCACTTCTTTGTTGACCAATGGTCACGTTGACGCGTCAGACACCACTGATATGGAAAATCAGGCCATGCTCGCGGCCTATCCACTTTTGCTTAAGCCTAATGCAAAAGATGTTTGCGTAGTTGGCTGGGGAAGCGGTGTCACCGCTGGTTATGCTTTGCGTTTTCCGATTGAGAAATTGACTTGTGCTGAAATTGAGCCTGTTGTAATTGATAGCTCTGTATTTTTCAAGAAAGTAAATTACTCGCCGCAAAACGACAAGAGATTGATAATCGAGCCTTCCGATGGACGCAATTTTCTTCTGGGCACTTCCAAAAAATATGATGCAATTATTTCCGAGCCATCAAATCCATGGCAGGCGGGTGTTTGCAATCTGTTCACAAAAGAGTACTTTCAAGTTTGCCGAGATAGCTTGAATCCAACCGGCATCTTCACTTTCTGGACGCAGACAAACGAAATTCCAACTAAAAACTTGAAACAAGTATTTGCTTCATTGGAAAGGGTTTTTCCAAAAAATGTGTTCATTTTTCAGACTGGAAGTGGCGACGTTACTGCTCTTGCCTCGAAAGAACCAATCAGGTTCAATCTGGCTGAATTGAAAAAAACTCTTGAAAGACCAGATGTGCAATCTACAGTCGCAAAATTCAATTTGAAGACTGCCGAAGACTTTCTTGCCAGAGTTGACGTTTGCCCGGCCGGACTTGAAGGTCTGGTGCAGGGTGCTTCACTCAATTCAGATGATACAAATCACCTGGAATACGAAGTTTCCAAATCATATGAAAATCGCACTTATATCAAAGAAAACGTTGACTGGCTTTTGAAAAATACTGGTCCTGTTTGGGATTACATCGATTGGGGCGGCATGACCGCCGAGGAAAAAGCTGCTGAACTTGGGAAAATTGCCAGAGCTAGCATGCGACGAAGCATTGATAGATCAATTATGTGGGCAAGCGAATCGATGCGCGTTCATCCCAATGCTCAAGCGCAATCGTTGATTGCTGAAGCGTACATTTTAGAGCGCAACTTTGAAGCTGCAGAAAAGGCAATTGCTGAAGGTAAGAAGTTATTTCCAACTGATGCTAAATTTGTTGGACTTTCAGGAGTGATTGCCCTGCGTCATGCGGACTATCTGAAAGCTCGCCAGGATTTTGCAGATGCTTTAAAGCTTGATGCTTCAGAGTATTCGTTTAGATACTATCTGGCACTTACTTATTCTCCGTTAGACCTGGGAGAAATCAACGGCATTTATGTTCCACCGCCAGATTTGGACCCGGCTAAAGTTCTTGAGCTCTGTAAAGAGTCAGTGCAAGACAAAGTTTTTGTAGATTCGCGTCCTGGTGTGGTTCTGGTATACGCTGACGCACTCAGAACTCTGGGGCAAAATGAGCAAGCTCTGGCTACGCTTCATGATTTTGTTAAATCAAAACCAAATGGCTATTTGTCCTGGCGTATTTTGGGTGAGACTTATGCTGCGATGAAAGACAGCAAACGTGCTCTATTTTGCATGAACAGGTCTTTTAATCTGGTGGCTCCAGATTTGCCAAACTTCCTCAAGAAAGCTAGAGATGCGATGGGCAAGGGGAATGAAATTGAGGCAGTGCGTCAATTACAGCTTGCACTCGAAATGTCTCCAGCTCATCCCGATACGATTTATTTACTTGCTGATTATGCAAAACACAGCCCTAAGGCAGCAAAATTCTTTTCTACTGTAATGTTAGATCCATTCGCCGCGAAGAAATGACGACTTTCTTTCATTGCTAATCCTGCGATATGATCGACATTGAGTCCCCGCCTAAATTTGCTGCTTGCCGGAGGTTCATCAGTTGATTCAAAGTAAGTCGAGCAATACAACCTTTGCCCCGTTTGTTGTTTTATTCGTGGCAGCTATTGCTGTGCATTTGTCTCATCTTGAAGTTATGCGATTGCAGCCGCATTATGTTTCTGATTTTCACAATAAACGTCTTATATCCAAACCTGAGGTAGCAAAAGCCTTTTCGCTTGGTTTTGACAGAGTGCTCGCTGACGTTTTCTGGCTTCAGTTTGTGCAATATTATGGAGACACCAATGCGGCCAGATTTGAGAAATTTCGCTATGCTCCCGACTACATTCGACTTGTAGTTAAGATGGACCCGCATTTTTTGAGACCTTATTATTTTGCATCTTTTGTGCTCGCCGGAGATATGAACAGGCAATCAGATGCTGAGCAAATTCTGAAAAGCGGCATTGAGAACAATCCAGAAGACTGGAGCTTGCCTTACATTGCTGGTTTTAACCAATATCTATTTGCAGAAAACCAAATAAAAGCAGCCAAATATTACCGAATAGCAGCTAAAAGACCGGGTGCGCCTGATTGGCTAAATGGACTTGCCAAAATAATGGAATCTCCTATGACCAGGCGTCTGACCGGCGTAATTAAAAGCTGGGAAAAAATATATAAGTCAAGCGATCACGACGCCAGAGAGCACGCTCGGCAGCAGCTTCAAGATTTGTGGTCTGGTGTTTATTACTATGCACCAACTGAAAGAATAAAAAATCATGCGCTAGATAAGCTGAATGAATTCAGTGTGGCATTGTTGAGGGAAGATCAACTGCCCGCCCCAGGTCAGCCAAGCTCAGTCTTGCCGAAGGGAGCAGACCCGGCGCAGTACAGAGCAAATGCATTTTCAGCGGCGCAAAAAGAAGATAATGCAAAAAGCTTTGACGACCTTGGAAGTGACGAAAAGTCTCAGTCAGCTGAAGGAAAAAATGGTAGCAGTTCTAACTAGGATAATGGCGTGAATGCCGAGCGACAAAATGCCTCTCAGTGGCAGTATAGGCTGATTTCAGTCTTTATTGTTTTCCATATTGTCACCTGCTTATCTTATGCAATTAGTCCCAGTTTGGTATTGAAGTACAATCCAATTTCAGCTTCATACGTGCACTTGTTTGGTTTGTACCAGCACTGGTCGATGTTTGAGAAAGCGCCTACAGGAAATTATTACCTTGTATTTTTCGTAACTTTCAAAAGCGGCAAGAAAGAACTTATCGAGTTTGCCCACATGAACGATCTTGACCGGCTGAAGCAGCTGCAAATGCATCGCTTCAGAAAGTTTCAGCAGAGCTCTGTTTTTAACCCTGCCAATTCATTGCTCTGGAAAGATTTGTGTTTGTGGGTGCTGAATAATTATTCAGAGAGCCAACAAAAGGAAATCGAGAAAATAGAACTTGCACAGAATTACGTTCCGCTTCGAGACGAGTATTCGGCTTCTTCAAATGGTGAGAAAACTACCCGTCTGGTTTATACGTTCTATCCGGCAGAGGGGAGCGTAAAGCCGTGAATGCCATAAGTAAATGCTGGAACAATTTTTTCTTCAGTCCATGCTCGCCGCTGCCGATGTCGTTGTGCCGCATATTGCTTGCATTAGTTTTCTTGTTTGCGCTTGTACTTATGGGCGCTGATCTCAGTACCTGGTATGGCGATAGCGCTGCGGTCAGCTCTGAGTCTGCGCGGATACGTTTGCCTCATTATCTGTGTTTTAGTTGGATGTGTTTACCAGGAATTACAGACAATATTGTTTTTCTTTTTTACTGTCTGGCATTGATTTCTGCTTGTTCTTTGTTGCTTGGTTGGCACTCGCGCATAAGTGCGATTTTTTCTTTTGTCATTTTTCAAGGATTTATGAGGCGCAATCCTTTCATTTTGAGTGGCAGCGACGAATTGCTTTCGCAAATGCTTTTCTATGTAATTCTTTCAGATGCAGGAAAGCTCTTGTCTTTAGACTCTTTGATGCTCAAGAAAAGAGGCATAAGTATTCCGTTGATGACTGCACCCTGGGCTCAGCGTTTGTTGCAGATGGAACTTTGTTTGATTTATCTGCAGACCTTTTATTTGAAGATGCTTCAAGCTGATTGGCAGCAAGGTACAGCATTGCAAAAGGTGCTTCAAACAAGGGAGTTGTTGAATTATCCTATTCCAGATTTTATCTCTCATGCTCAAATGCTTTGCCAGTTTTTGACCTGGTCAACACTTGCTATTGAACTTGTTTTGCCAATTTTTCTGTGGATTAGACCATGGCGAAATTATGTCGTAATTTTTGCTGTATGCTTTCATTTGGCAATGGAATATTGTTTGAACATTCCAATGTTTCAGCCTTTGATGATTGCATGTTTGATTACTTTTCTTGAGCCATTTTCCATAAAAAGGGTTTTTGTAAGGTGTCGACGCTTGTTTAAGAAGCTGAAATCAAAGTAGCATTATGCTTAGGAAAAAAATGCAGTGTACTAAGAGGGGCCCTTTGTGAAATTCGGCGATTTCCAGATTCACATTATTCGCGAATCAAATTTTAAGCTCGATGGTGGGGCCATGTTCGGTGTGGTGCCGAAGACATTGTGGAACAAGTTGTCTCCGGCAGATGAATTAAATCGCGTGCCACTTGCGTGCAATTTATTGCTCATTCAAACCCCTTCTGGAAACGTGCTTGTGGAAACCGGCATGGGTCCTCGATGGTCGGCGCGTGAAAGAGATAGGTATGAGCTTAAAACATTGCTTGACCACGAGCGTTTACTTGATTCAATTGGAATGAGCAACGACGATGTAGATGCAGTGATAATTTCACACTTACATTTTGATCACGCTGGTGGTGCAGTTATAGAACGTGATGGAAAGCTTATTCCTGCATTCCCAAAGGCTAAGTATTATGCGCAAAAAGGTGAGTGGGATTTTGCTCATAAGGCCAATTCTCGCGCCAGAGCAAGTTATCGTGCCGATGACATTGAGCCTTTGTTAGAGCACGGCGTCTTGGTCTTGCTTGATGGCGACGCTGAAGTGCTGCCAGGAGTGAAGGTTCACATTACCGGTGGTCATACCAGCCATCATCAAGTTATTACATTTGAATCACAAGGAAATAAGGGCGTTTATTTCGCAGACATTATCCCCACAAAGGGTCATCTGTCTCCGCCCTGGGTGATGGGTTATGATCATTTCCCACTTACAAGCTGCGATATAAAGTCCGAATGGCTTGCCAGAGCTGCGCGCGAAAACTGGCTTGTGGTTTTTGACCACGAGATTGATGTCCCCTGGGGGCACGTTTCGCAAAGCGCCGAGGGAAAATTCGAATGGCAAGCCCTGGACGAAAAGTCTTTGATTGCAGCATTGTAGAGGCGACGCCATGCGTCGCCCTCAAGGACAAGTGTCGGTTTGCATATCAGCTTTGTTCGGCGTAGGCGTTGTGAAGTTGGCCGCAGGCTGCGTTGATGTCGGTGCCGCGTTCTAGTCTGATCGTTACTGTTTTTCCAGTAGACTCGGCGATGCGTTTGAACTTTTGTTGTACTTCAATGCTGGGCCTTTCGTATACTTCGATGCCGTCTTCCGATTGAGTCGGATTGTATGGAATCAAATTGATATTGCAATGCAAATTTCTTACAAGATCTGCAAGTTGTCTGGCTTGCTCTGGTGAGTCTGTAAATCCGGCAAGCATCACATATTCGATTGTGATTCTGCGTCCTGTTTTTTCATAATAGTTTTCAATTGATTGCATCAATTCCGGTATAGGAAACTTTCGATTGATGGGCACAATAGAATCGCGAGTTTCGCGGTCGGGTGCGTGCAATGAAAGAGCCAGCGTGATTTGCAAGTCTTCGTCTGCCAATCGGTTGATACCGGGGATGATACCGGAGGTTGAAACCGTGATATGGCGCTGACCTATGCCGACAGAATCCATCATGGTGTAAATTGAAGCAATTACGTTTTCAGTATTCAGAAGCGGCTCGCCCTGTCCCATGTAGACTATGTTGGATATTCGCTTTCCAGATTCGCGTTGAATCGACATTACCTGGTCGATAATTTCTTGCGGCGTTAGGTTTCGTTTGAAACCAAGATATCCGGTTGCACAAAAAGTGCAGCCGACCGCACAACCGACCTGACTTGAAACGCAAGCTGAAAGGCTTGGCCTGTCTGCAAATGACATGAGAACCGACTCAACCATTTGACCATCGGGCAAGGCAAATAGATATTTGCGAGTACCGTCGCGGCTGACTTCAAGGTGCGCAAGTTTGAGCAAAGGAATTGTGAATTTCTCTTTCAGTTTTTCTCTGAGTTCGGCTGAAAGATCTGTCATTTCGTCAAAAGATTCGGCGTATTTGCTGTAAATCCAGCTGTGTATTTGCTTTGCGCGGAAAGCAGGCAAAGCGAGCTCCTTAACAAATTCACTAATTTCGGCAAGTGTTTTGCCTGAAAGTGCCACTTTTTCGGTGCTGCTCATTTCCTTCCTCTTTTGCCCCTTGCCAAGTTGCCCTGGCATTTACGTTCATAAAACTTCGTATCAGCCGCAGCTGCTCTTGCTCGACTTCAGATTGGAAGTCACTCTTCCTTTGCGTGCCTTCGGCAATCTAGACCCGCATTGCGCCCCTTCATCTTATCTTGCTTTTTGCTTTCTTGATGTTCCGCTAAGCAAAGATTGTCGGACAGGCAGTAAGCTTCTCAAACTGAGCGGAACTCTGAAGAGAAGCTGATGAGTCCGGGATGTCAGTATACAGCATGATAGAATTTAGGGCTGTGGTTGTACTTATTGCTATTTCAGCTACTTAACAGGAAGGTGTCAGCAGATGTCGGAGAGCTTTGAAGAAAGGGCCAGGCAGTGGTTCAAGAATGCCTTTGGCGATACGAATGAGAAAAAGCTCAAGATGTTGCAAGAAAAGGTCGCCAAAGCTAATTCCTTTGCCGCGGCATTTGAACAACTGTCTGAAGAGGAGCTGAAAGGCAAAACTGTTGATTTTCGCAACAGAATCGCCAATGCTCTCAAAGGGCAGCCAAACAACGAGTTGATTCCGCCTGACGCTCCAAAAATGCCGGGGCAGTTGCGTTACAACCACGACCGCATTCTAGCCGGCGTGCTCGATGATATTTTGCCTGAAGCTTTCGCTGTTTGCCGCGAAGCCAGTCGCCGTGTTCTGGGCATGCGCCATTTCGATGTGCAGCTCATCGGTGGTGCCGCTTTGCACTACAACAAAATTTCTGAAATGAGAACTGGTGAAGGTAAGACCCTTGTTGCGACTTTGCCTGCTTATTTGAATGGACTTACCGGGCGCGGTGTTCATGTGGTTACTGTAAACGATTATCTCGCCAAACGTGACTCTGAGTGGATGGGACGTTTGTACAAGTACCTTGGTCTGACAACTGGGCTTGTTTATTCGCACCAGGAAGACGAAGAAAAAACACTGGCTTATCAGGCTGATATCACATATGGTACCAACCACGAATTCGGTTTTGACTATCTGCGCGACAACATGAAAAAGTCGCTTGAAGATCAAGCTCAACGACCGTACTACATGGCTATCGTGGACGAAGTCGATAACATTCTTATTGACGAAGCCAGAACGCCATTGATTATTTCCGGATTCCCAACAGAGTCATATATCGAAATTTACAAAACCATGGCGGCCGTCGCGCCCATGCTGCACAAGGGGCGTGATAAGGACGATGAAGACTGCGATTACTGGGTTGATGAAAAGTCGAGAAATGTTCTTTTGACAGAACAAGGTCACACCAAAACCGAAAAGATTCTTGGCGTGCCCGATCTTTATGACGTTCGCTGGAACCTTGCTCACCACGTATGCCAGGCTCTAAGAGCCAAAGAACTTTATCGCCGCGATATTGACTATGTTGTGCATCCAAACGAAGAAGGCAAGCCCGAAATCGTTATCGTAGACGAATTCACCGGACGTATGATGGCCGGACGCCGCTGGAGCGATGGCTTGCACCAGGCCGTTGAAGCCAAAGAAGGCGTGCCAATTCAAGATGAAACGATGACTTATGCGTCTATCACCTACCAAAATCTATTCCGTCTTTACCCGAAACTGGCTGGTATGACCGGTACTGCTATGACTGAAGCCGCAGAGTTCAGCAAAATCTACAACCTAGATGTTGTTTCGATTCCAACCAACAAAACATCAGTTAGAAAAGACCAGGCTGACGTTATTTACAAAACAGAAAAGCAAAAATTCTATGCTGTTGTGGAAGAAATCGCTGAGTTGAATGAACTCGGACGTCCCGTACTTGTCGGTACTACGAGCATCGAGAAGTCTGAACTTGTGGCTGAACTGATGGCCAGTCCTCAGCGCATGGGCGAATATCTCAACAAAAAAATCAAGCGGATCATTGAAGAGCTTAAGAATAAAAAGCTTGAAGGTGAGTCGATTAATCAGCTCAAGAAAATATTTGAGCGTCCCGGTTTGATCGATGCTGCAAAATTAGAACAAGCCTGTCTGGCTTTTGAAAAGGAATTCCCTAAACAGGGCGATCTTTGCGACTATCTGTTTTCAATGTTGAAAACAGCCAAAGTTGTGGGAGCCATTCGTAAGGGTATTCCTTATGAAGTCTTGAACGCTAAACATCACGAAAAAGAAGCGATGATTATCGCTCAAGCCGGCAGAAAAGGCGCAGTCACCATTGCCACCAATATGGCTGGTCGTGGTACAGATATTCTGCTTGGCGGTAACGCTGAATACATGGCGAAAGAACGGCTGAAAGACGAGGGCGTAGAGACTTACGATCCTGCTTACGATCAAAAGCTGAAGGAATACCAGAAAGAATTCAAACAGCAAACAGAAAAAGAACACGATGAAGTAGTTGCTCTGGGTGGCTTGCACATCATCGGTACTGAACGCCACGAAGCACGCCGCATCGACAACCAGCTAAGAGGTCGTTCTGGACGTCAGGGTGACCCTGGCAGCTCGCGTTTCTTTCTTTCGCTTGAAGATACTTTGATGAAAATCTTTGGTGGTGAAAAAATCGCCAAGCTGATGGATTTCATTCAAGCTGATGAAGAAATGCCCATCGAATCAAACATGGTATCTAAGTCAATCGAAGGCGCTCAAAAGAAAGTTGAAGCGCATCACTTCGATATGCGTAAACATGTTCTGCAATACGATGACGTGCTAAATACTCAACGTGAAGTCATTTACCGCGAGCGCCGCCGCATTCTCGAGCGTTCTGAGTTGAAAGACGCAATGATGGAACTGCTCGATGAGTACATCGAAATTGTCATCGGCATGCATATCGATCCAGAAAGTCCGCCGGAATCTTGGGAAGACACCGAGTTGCCGGAATTGCTGAAAGTTCTCGGTAATGATATTCCTGCGTTGGTTAGTGACAAAGGCATTCTCAGCGAATTGCAAGGCATCTCTTACAGCGACCTTGAATCTAGTTTGAAGCGTTATGCACGCATTGCTTATGACGTGAAAGAAGAGCATCTGGGCGCTGAAGCTACAAGAGACCTGGAAAAGCAAATCTTGCTTCACACAATTGATGGTAAGTGGATTGATCACTTGCACAATATTGATCTTGTGCGTGAAGGCATCCACTTGCGTGGTTATGGACAACGTGACCCGCTGCAAGAGTACAAGAAAGAAGCCTTCGGTATGTTTGAGCAACTGCTGAGTTCGATCAGGCAAGAAGCCATCCAGCTCTTTTTCCATGCTCAAGTACAGCCGCAAATGCCGCACGATATGCAGCATGAGATGAGCCAGGAAGACATTGCCCGCATACTTGGACCAGAAATGATGGCTGCTTTCGAATCAGGCGATCAAGAAGCAATCATGAAGTTCTTGGCCGAAGAAGGTATGCCGGCAGAGCTGCTTTCTCTTGTTGAACCAAGAGATCTTTCTGAGCGATTTGAAGATATTGACGATCACACAGAACAACTCATTGTCGATCATCACAACTCAGTTATTGAACTTGCACCAATTGAGAGAACTGATATAAGTGCCTCGCAAGAGCATGCTCAAGAGTCTGAGTCTAATCAGTCTGGTGGAGAAAATTCTGCTCAAGACAATTCGGGCAATCGCAAAGATGCCTCTGAAGATAAGGGTTCAAGCCAGCCTGACTTGATTGCTCAAGGAAGCTCGTCTGCGGGACAAGAACCGCTTGCGTCTTCTGGCGATAATGGTTCTAACGGTGATGCTGTTTATGCCAGCGCTCGTGATGACCGTAAAAGCGACACTGTAAGTCCAGAGTAATTCCGGGCTTTAGTGGAATCTAGCTGATGCAAATTTTATCTTTCGACACCTGTGGCAGCGATGTGCACATAGCTTTGATGCAAAATGAGCAGGTCGTTTTGCAGCAAATTATTCCTCCCGCACAAAAAAATCGGCAGGAGGCGGCTTCGACCTTGCTTCCCATCATAGACAAATCTATGAAGGAGCTTGCCTGGAAGAAAGGCGAAGTCGACATGATTGTGGTGGGTGTCGGACCGGGGAGCTTCACTGGCGTTAGGGTTTCGGTCATAACTGCCAGGAGCATCGGCCAAGCTCTCGGCTGTGCAGTTGTCCCGATTTCGCTGCTGGAAAGTATTGCATTTTGTGCCAGTCGCCCAGCTGCCGTTGTTTTGAATGCTGGTGCCGGAAAGTACTTTGCCGCTGCATTTGATGGTGATTTGCTCGATCTAGCAGAGTCAACTAAAGTCTCGCCTTTTTGCGGTACTAAAGATGAAGTCACTTTTGCACTCAGCGCTTTTGCCCATTGGGTTGTAGAGCCGTCTTTGCTTCAAACTGATTTGATTTCCGGGAAGGATGCTGTTGCGTATGCGACGGATACTAACTGGGCTTCTGTTGCTGCTCTTCTGGCGCGACAGCGGATATCTTCGACTCTGCAAAAACTTGACAGAGAATCGCTTGCAGTGACCTATCCATGGGATAATGTGCTGCCTCTTTATCTGCGCAGCCCGTCCGTAACATTAAAGGCCGAGAATGGAAGTTCAAATAAGACGCCTGCTGGAGGCTGATCTTGACCAAATATTAGAGATTGAGCCAGTTGCTTTCGGCAGCCACCACTGGTCGCGCCAATCTTTTATAAATGAATTGAATAATCCGGGCGGTATATATTTCAGTATCATCCAGCCTGCAACTCAATTAATCTGCGGTTATTCTGGCTATTGGCTCATCGGAGATGAGGCTCATATCACCACGCTAGCCGTTCATCCTGATTTTCGTAGGCAAGGATTGGGCGAACTATTGCTCATAAACGATATACATTCGGCTCTAAAAGTTGGCGGAAAGTGCATGACACTTGAGGTTCGGGTATCGAACGATCCGGCACAAAAGTTGTATTATAAGTACGGTTTTAAGAGCATGGGGCTAAGACGAAAGTATTATCAGGACAACAGTGAGGATGCACTGGTACTCTGGATGGAAAACATAACCACGGAATCTTTCCGTGAAATGTTGGATAAAAACATTAGCGATTGGAAGGCAGCTCGAACTAACTTAAGTGTAAATTTCGCTGAAGCAGGCATACCGGAAAATGTCTCTCAGCAAAAATAAGTGGGGAGTCAATTTTGCAAACAGGTTTTACAAAAAATCTGCGTAGTCTGAAAAAGAGGTCTTTCCTCGGGCAACTGGTGGCAACTTTGCTCGCATGCGAAGTTCTCTTTTTTGCTTCATTCATATCATTGACGCTGCCTACACCGAATTATCGCAATCTTCAGCGTTTTGTTTATAACACTCAAGTTGATCTGGTAGACAGATTTCCGCAGCCATGGCGCGGTCGCATCCATGAAAAATTCCCAGTCTTAAATCAGCCTGCTCAAAATGTGCGCTATAGCACTTATGTTCCATTGTTGCCTTTAGCCATGGCGCTCGCTTATGTGCTGGGCTTTCCGCTGGCAGTGATGGCTACTGGTTTGCATTTCTTGCTCGGCATTATCGGCACTCCGGCTAATATCTTTTTGTTTGCTTCCGGCGGTGGCACCGGCTATTGGCACGAACCAGGCTTTGGTTATTTGCTTGGTATTATCGCTGGTGCCTGGTTTGCTGCCTGGATTAGCCCCGATGAAGAGCGTAAAAGTTGGAGACAACTGCTTGCTGCATTCGGTGGTGTGAGCATAACTCATATAGTCGGTTTGACTTTCGTGTTTACCAGCAGCATCGGTGTATTGCTCTTTGAAGGCGAAACTGCTTATTTGCAGTTCCAGCCCTGGCTTGCAGAACAGATTCGCAATCTCAGTTGGTACTCCCTGCCGTATGATTTGCTCTTTGCTACAATATTGATAGCTCTGGCATTTCCGCTTCGCTGGTTGTTTGGAGTACTTACCAGCCCCGATATCAGCCACAAGCATCGGCCCAGCGTAGAGTCACAGCTTGAAACCCTGCAAGAAACGACTGTTTATTAAGTCATGAAACTCGGCAAATTCCTTGAAGATCCGCGCAAGCGGAACATCGTTTTAGCTTCGCTTGCTTCTGTGGCTGCGGCGGGGCTGGGCACTTATATGTACGCCAGTCTGGTTGAGTCAAGACGCTACCGTCTCGATTCTGTGCGAGTCAACACCGGTGTCAAAGGCGACAGCGTCCCAGACGAAACCGATTTGCTCAGGCTCAAAATTTTGCATATTTCCGACTTGCATTTGAGCAGTCCCGAGTCTCACAAGCTGGAGTTTTTGCGCAAGGCAACTGAAGCCCAGTATGACTTGATCGTGATAACTGGAGACATTTTTGAAAATTATTCGGGGCTTGAATATGCTTCAAAAATAATTGCGCGCCCGCCCAGGTTGGGCGCTTATGCCGTTTTAGGCAATCATGATTATTATGAATACAACATGCTGCATCGCACCATTGGCAGAGTGTTCCGCAAGTGGCGCGCTCCAAAAAACATGCGTGATGTTACTCCTATGGTCGATGCGCTTGAAAAAATGGGCATCAAAGTATTGCGCAATTCGTCTGCAAGTTTTCCGCAAGAAAAACTGCACATTGTCGGCATTGATTATCCCGGCATTAAAGATGAACATCTAAACAAGCTTGTGGCAGAAGCTGGACCAGACAACATGGTCATTGCACTCTTGCACGTCCCCGACCGTTTGGATAGATTGCATCGTGCCGGTATTCACCTGGCTTTTGGTGGGCATACACATGGTGGTCAGGTGCGTTTGCCATTTTGGGGTCCCTTGCTCACAAATTCAGATTTACCGCGCCACGAGGCTTCAGGCCTCATATGGCGAGGCGCAACGGCGATTCACGTTTCGCGTGGACTGGGCGCAGACCCACGGACAAATTTCCGTT
Organism: uncultured Candidatus Obscuribacterales bacterium; assembly: GCA_964546815.1. Classification (GTDB taxonomy): domain Bacteria; phylum Cyanobacteriota; class Vampirovibrionia; order Obscuribacterales; family Obscuribacteraceae; genus JAIEPM01. Next base: position 59,038 of record CAZJLR010000009.1, read on the forward strand.
TATTTTGCCCCCCGCATGGGAGCATCATTGAAGTTTGCCATCGCAAATGAAGTAAAGAATAGACGCATTGCCAAGACGCTTAGTCTTTCAGTCGTCAAATATGCTGCATATGTCTTAAATCGTGTATATTTAGACTCTTATTTTGGAGTCCAGCTTGAAAGCAACTAAACAAATGCGCTCGATTTTTTGCCGGCTGCTAGTTTTATTCATTTCGTCGTTTCTCATTTGCTCTTGTGAGAAAGCAAAGGAGCCCGAGGCGAAAACGGTTGATGCTGAGCCTGCGCAAGACAGCGCGCCACCGTTGGTGGTGGCAACTCTTGTAGAGAAAGCAGATGTTCCTATCTACAAAGAATGGGTGGGACAGACAGCTGCCTCTCAAACAGTAAACATCAGAGCAAGAGTAGAAGGCACTCTTGAAAGTGCCAATTTTAAAGAAGGCGACTATGTAGACAAAGGGCAAGTACTTTTTCAAATTGAAAAGGACTCCTATGAAGCATCGCTGCAATCGGCCAAAGCAGATCTTGAAAAAGCAAAGGCTGCCCTCCATCAGGCAGAACAGCAGGTTCAAGTGTCAGAGCAAAACGAACTTCTGGCTAAGTATGAGTCGGCATTGATACGAGCCACAAAAGATCTCACTCGCATAAAGGCCCTGGCGCAGCAGGGAGCCATTTCGCAGAAAGAGCTTGATTCTGCAATTGATGCGCAAAGACAGGCTCAAGCCCAGGTAGAGTCGCAAAAAGCCACTCTTTCAGACACAGGGCTGAACAAAGAGTCTTCAATACAAACTCAGCTAGCTAATGTTGAGTCTGCCAAAGCGGCGCTAAAGCAAGCGCAGTTAAACCTCAGCTATACAACAATTAAATCGCCGCTTCATGGGATTATTGGTCGTATCCTCGTTTATCCTGGCAACCTTGTTAGTATCACAGACAATTCTATTCTTGCGACGATTTCATCGGTTGACCCAATTAAAGTTGACTTCAATGTTAGTGAAGCCGAGTATTTGAAATTTGCAAAAAAGTATGCCGACGATAAGGGCAAGAACAAAGCCAAGGACGAAGGCCCACTCGACTTATACCTTGCGGATAATGCACTTTATCCATTTAAAGGAACGTTTCACTGGGTAGACAGAGCAGTCGATTCGAAAACAGGCACCATCGCGGTTGAGGCTTTGTTCCCGAACTCCAAGGCAATAGTCAGACCTGGGCAGTTTGCCAAAGTCAGAGGACTTGTTGCCACACTTAAGGAGGCTCTTTTGATTCCTAATAAGTGTGTGCAAGATTTGCAAGGTTCTAAAACTGTTTATCTGGTTGATTCAGACAACAAAGTTGTTTTGAAAACTATAAATCTAGGGCCCGATTACAAAGACAAAGTCGTTGTTGAAAGTGGCTTAAACGCCGGTGACAAAATAATCTTGGAAGGACTGCAAAAGGCACGACCAGGCAAGAAAGTGATGCTTGCTTCGGACATGAAAGACTGATTTGGAAACTACTCTAAAATGAGCAATCTAGCCAAATTTTTCATTCACAGACCCGCCTTTGCTATTGTTATCTCTTTAGTGATATTGATTGCCGGTTTTTTGAGCATTAAGGGCTTACCCGTTGCTCAATATCCAGACATAACGCCGCCGACAGTTCAAGTTGAAACCTTTTATCAGGGTGCAAGTGCCGAGACTGTCGAACAATGCGTCGCCACACCGATTGAGCAGGAAGTTAACGGCACGGAAAACATGATTTACATGTCTTCCTACAGTACAAGTGACGGCCGCTACGTTTTGACATGCACATTCAAAGTTGGCACAGACCTGAAGCTTGCTGCTGTAGATGTGCAAAATCGGGTTAGCAAGGCACAAGCTAAATTGCCGTCAGAGGTCATTAACTCTGGACTTAGCGTCACCAAGCAGTCTCCGAATATGCTTATGGTGATAAGCCTTTACTCGCCAGATAAAACATATGATGATCTTTTCTTGAGCAATTATGCCCGCCTGCATCTTACCGATGCGCTTGCGCGTGTGCCTGGAGTCGGCAATGTGACTCTCGTAGGAGAGCGAGAATATTCAATGCGGTTGTGGTTGAGACCAGACAAGTTGGCTCAGCTAGGATTAACAGCAGATGACCTTAAAAAGGCTATTCAAGATCAAAATGTTCAGGCCCCGGCAGGGTCGGTTGGGCAGCCGCCGGTGAAGACCGGCACAAACTTTCAATATACTGTTAACGTCAAAGGAAGGCTTACTGACCCGCAAGAATACGGCAATGTTATTTTGCGAGCCAATTCTAACGGCTCTATCCTTCGAATGCGTGACGTTGCGCGCACAGAGCTTGGTGCGAAAGATTACAAATCTTTTGGACGAATCAATTCAACGCCATCTACGATTATTTGCATCTATCAGTTGCCTGGAGCCAATGCCCTTAAAGTGGCAGAGGGGCTGAAGGATACCTTAAATGAGTTATCGCATGACTTTCCACCAGGCATCAAACAAGAAGTCTCTTTGGACAACACTTTGTTTGTAACAGCTTCAATCGAGGAAGTATTACATACCCTTGCCGAGGCAATCGTGCTGGTCTTGATTGTGGTTTTTGTTTTTCTGGGGAACTTCAGAGCGACACTAATTCCTATGCTTGCCGTGCCTGTTTCTCTTATTGGAACATTTGCTGCATTCATTCCCCTTGGTTTTTCGATTAACTTGCTGACTTTATTTGCTCTTGTGCTGGCAATTGGTTTGGTTGTCGATGACGCAATTGTAGTAGTTGAAGCCGTCGAAGCAAATATAGAATTGGGGCTGGGGCCGGTTGAAGCCACAGAAAAGGCAATGGATGAAGTGTCTGGTCCTGTTGTGGCTATTGCCCTCGTTCTTTGTGCTGTGTTCATTCCGGTTGCCTTCATGGGTGGTATCACCGGACAGCTTTATCGACAGTTTGCTTTAACTCTTGCTATTTCTGTTTTGATTTCTGCGCTGGTTGCACTTACCTTGACTCCGGCTCTGTGCAAAATGATCTTGAGGCATCGCAAAGAAGGTCGTGGACCAATAGCCCTCTTTCTGAAGGGCTTTAATTGGATTTTTGACAAGGTAAGTTCGCTATATCTGGCAATTGTGAAGCTAGGCATGAAAGTTATTCCTTTGACTTTGCTGGCGCTCATCGGTATATCAGCTGCGGCTCTCTGGCTGAGCAAAGCGCTGCCATCCGGATTTATTCCAGATGAAGATCAAGGTTATTTCATGTCTCTGCTTACCTTGCCGGATGGTGCTTCGCTTGAGCGCACAGACGATGTCGCGCGGAAAGCCGAGACATATTTGCGCAAACTGCAGGGTGTCAAAAGTGTAATCACCATGGGTGGTTTTAACGTCATGACAGGGTCTTACAATTCAAATAGTGCAACTATTTTTTCTGTGTTAGAGCCCTGGGAAAAACGCAATTCAGAAGCTTTGTCTGCTGATGCACTGATTGCCAAAAGCCGCAAAGAGTTCTCCAATTACCCTGAAGCTAAGTCTGTGTCATTCGCTCCACCCGCCATACCTGGTCTTGGTACGGCGGGCGGATTTCAATTTGAGCTGCAAGACAAAAGTGGCTCTCAAACAGCGCAGCAGTTGGCTTCTACCGCTAAGGATTTCATTCAGTCGGCGTCGAAATCTTCAGCGCTGGTTGACCTCTACACTGCTTTTAGCGCAAGTATTCCACAAGTAAAAGTAGATCTTGATCGAGATAAAGCACTGACGATTGGCGCACCAATTTCAAGCATATTTAATAGCTTGCAGACTTACATGGGCGGCTTACAAGTTAATGACTTCAATAAATTCGGGCGCACTTACAAAGTTATGATTCAAGCCGAGCCAGAGTACAGGCTTACGGCTGACAGCATCAAGAACATTTATGTAAGGGGTGCCTCTGGCGATATGGTTCCGATGAGTACACTTGCAAGCATTAAGCCAAGCACCGGTGCAGACCTGATTCAACGATATAACCTTTATAGAACGGCTGAAATAAGTGGCTCGGCAGCTGAGAACAAGAGCTCGGGTCAGGCCATTGAAGCAATGGAAAAAGTCGCTAAAACAAATCTGCCGCAAGGCTATGGTTTTTCCTGGACAGGAACCGCCTTTCAAGAGAAGGAGTCGGGAAGCTCTCAATTGCTTATTTTTGGACTGGCTCTGGTCTTCGTTTTTCTCTTTCTTGTGGCGCAGTATGAAAGTTGGTCTATTCCTATTTCAGTTATCTTGGGCATACCGCTTGGCGTTTTTGGCGCATTTGCCTTCCTTTATTTGAAGTCGCTCAATAATGATGTATATGCGCAAGTTGGACTGGTTATGTTGATTGGTTTGTCGGCGAAAAATGCCATCTTAATTGTTGAGTTTGCCAAAGAACGAAGGAATAAAGGAATTGCATTGCTCGATGCGGCATTAGATGCGGCAAGACTGCGGTTTAGACCAATTCTTATGACTTCGTTTGCGTTTATTCTCGGGGTCTATCCGCTTGTGGTGGCGGAAGGGGCCGGCGCAGGCTCTAGACATTCTCTCGGGAGCACCGTCTTTGGTGGAATGCTCGCTGCCACCATATTTGGTGTGTTTTTTATACCCTGGCTTTATTTTGCTGTTGAGTCAGTTACAGGTTTTATAGGGAAATTGTTTGCAGGCAAGCCTGCAAAAACTAAACAGTTAGATGATGTTTCTGCTGCTTCTTCGCCTGAAGTGACTGAGCCTGTGCCTCAAGCCCTGGAGTCCGAGCAAGCAACAAAGGATGACTAGCCAGTCTATTTTGATCCTTCTTCCAACATTTTGTCGACAAGAAAATATGTGCCGCAAATGAAGTCTTTGAAAGTTTCGCTGTAAAGTTCTTCCAGTTTTTCCTGATTGTTTTCTCGCTTGTGTTCACCAAGCCATCTTACTTCGTTGCCGATCATTCGTTGCAGCAAAATTGCTGCCATCAAGTCTCTCTTTTCTAAATGCTCCACTGCTTTACCCTCATTTTCCATTTGTTTATTTGAAACCTTTTGATTCTAATTCTTTGAGCGACTCTTTGCACTGTTTTCTCAATATGATAGATTCTTCGTCGCGCTTATTTTGCAGTTTTGACAAAGCAAACTCGTACATTTCTTTAGAGTCCTTTTCTTCACCATTCAATGAAGCTTGCAAGGCAAACTCTACGATAGCTGCGTTGATATTTTCAGGGTAGGGAGTTTGCAAATCTTTCCTGGTTTTTTCAATTTCCTCGCGTGCAAGCTTTGTTTTTCCATTTTTGCTGCAGATTTGAAAATAGAGCCAGCTGCTTAATACTGCCTCGTTGTTACGTCTGCCTCTTGGGACTCCGTCATAATTCCAGAATGCTCTTTCTAATGCTTCCTGACTTTCTTTTTCATAGCCGTGCTTGTGCAGCATTCTAGCAAACTGCGCATACATATCGGCAATTCTGTAATTGGGAGAATTGTCATTTTCTAGTTCTGAATGTTTTAGCTCTGCTTTAAATGTTGAAATCGCAGTTTTCAGCTTTCCTTGAAATTCTTGTATTTCTGCTAGTTTTTTTGTGGCGAGAAGTCTCTCGGCGCTGCAACCCGCAGGGTATACTTTTCTTGCGCTTGCGTAATTAGTCTCTGCCAGATCTAACTTTTGCATGTCCTGGTAGAGATCTGCAATTGCCAGCAAACAATCGTACTTAAATCTAACGGCACCCTCACTATTTTCTTTTTCGGCGTCTTGCAGCCCTTGCTTTGCCAGCGCAAGTGCTTCGCTATATTTGTGATCTGCTTCGAGTTTTAATACTTCTGCTAGAACTGTTCGTTTGCCCACTCGCAGATAATATGACTTCTCGTTTCGAGGAGGATTTATGCTTTTAAGAGTATCGCTAGACTGGGCTTTAGGCCTTAGCGAGACCGCCAGTGAAATACATAGAATTGTGCCGACAATACCGACTGCGTAAGGCATCATTTTTGCAGCCGGCGACTTTGTTTTTTTATTTTTTGACCCGGCGATTTCTTCGGACTGAAGAGATGCATTGATTTGTTCTTTGAATTCAAGCATGTTCTTCTGTCTTTCGTCTGGGGACTTTGACAGCGCTCGAATTATTGTGCTTATGAGCAGAGTAGGCAATTCTTGCGAACCACTGATTGTCTCTAGCCTGGGAATGCTTTTTCGCATATGTTCATACATCGTCTCAAGTGCGCTGTCACCAGAAAAAGGTGGCTTTCCGCTTAGCGCTTCGTACATGATGCATGCTAGTGAATAAATGTCACTGCGTCCGTCAGTTTTCTTCTGTGCACATTGTTCTGGGCTCATGTATAGTGGCGAGCCAATTATTGAAGTGGCAGAACCTGTAAGGCTTTGATTCTCATCATTTATGATTTTGGCGATGCCAAAATCAAGTATTTTAATTCGGTCGGCGCCGTTGATGTTGCAGAGCATTATGTTGCTTGGTTTAAGATCTCTATGAATGATGTTTTTTGAATGAGCAAAAGCCATCGCATCTAAAATAGGCAGGAAAATTTCAGCAAATCTTTCTTTGTGCAGTGGGGCTTCTCTGTCCATAACTGCTTCAAGCGTTATGCCTTCGAGTAATTCCATAGCAATGAATGGTGCGCCCTGCTCGTTTTGACCATATGAATAAATCTGCACAATATTCGGATGCGCAAGCGATGCGGCTGCGCGGGCTTCATTGGCGAAGCGTTGCAGGCTTTTGTCTCGATGTATCAGCTCGCTATTTAGGAACTTTATTGCAACTATTCTATCGACCAGTATATCGCGAGCCTTGAAAACTCTCGACATTCCGCCTTTTGCTATTTCGTCCAATAATTCATATCTGGAGCTAAATCTGTCCTCCGTCTGGAGATCAGCAACGGATTCATCCTGGTTGTTTTGTTCTAGCGGCTCCATTGACCCAGCTTATATTTGCCAACCCTTTTAATATGCCCAGTTTACTTAAAGTCCTTTACCGATGAGCTAAACCGGGTTTGCCCGGGCATAATGAAGCGGGGGTGTGAAAGAGTGGCTAAAAAAGTCCTGGTAGTAGAGAAAGATGAACAGCTCGGCAAGCTGGTCTCTTCTATTCTTGAAGAGCGAGGCATCCTTGTAATAAAGGCTGCTTCTGCGCATGACGCACTGACAATTCTAAGCAAAGATACGCCGGAGCTCATCATCGCTGGTGAACTTTTGTCTGATATAGATGGACTTGGTTTTGCCGCCAGGTTGAAAGACCAGAAAAATAAAGTACCGCTGGTTTTTGTGGCGACCAGTTGGCGCGATGAAAATTTTTATCGGATGCTGCGTGATGATTTGAAAGTATCATTGATAGTTCATCGACCTTTGCGCGTATCAGTTTTTACGGCACAGTTACTTGGTTTGCTTGGTAAAGACAGTGACGAGGACGAATCGATTGAATCTCCACTGGTTGATAAAAGTACTGCTTTGCCGCTAGTGTCGGCTATTGGTGAATCGACCTCAGTTGCTGCGACCGCATCATTTGGAAAACTAAAACTCCGCTTTGTTAAATCTGTGCCTCAGCGATTATCAAAATTGGAAGCGCATTTGTCTGCCATAAGCCTTTCGCCGGGAGACACGCTTAGCATCGAACATGCGCTCACTGTCGCTCACAACTTAAAAGGGACAGCACTTTCGTGGGGATTTGAAGAGCTCGGTTTTTCGTCTGAGAAATTAGAATCTGTTTTGCGACAGTCTATGGCTTGCAAAGGCGAAAAACGAAAGAAACTACTTCTTGCCTGCCCTGAGCTTTTCGAAACAATCAAGCGGCATTGTGACCTTCTGCAATGGCAATTTGGCGAAGATGAGGACAATGTTGTCGATGAACTTGATACGTCTTTAGCTAAAGTGCTTGTTGTAAGTGATGAGCCACCGCTTACAAATCGTGTCCACACTGATTCTGGGTTGAAACTCAATTTTATACATGCGCGCAAAGATGAAGCGCTTGAAGTGGCAGCGCAACATCTTTTGGATGCGGCGCTCATTGAAATCGGCCCTCAAAATAATTCTGCTAACCTCGCGCGCGAATTGCGAGATATTTCTGGTTATGAAAATTTGCCGCTCGGATTTATTTCAACACCTGAGGCAGCTGACGCACGAGCAGATGCTGCGCATGCCGGATCTTCCTTGTTTCTGGCAAAGCCTCTTGAACCTGAAATTGTGCATAAAGTAATCAATCAGCTAATCTCAATGAGAGAGGGCGGTAGATTTCGCGTATTAGTAGTAGATGATGATGCTGATTTGTCTGAGTTGACTTGTCGCTGTTTGGGACAGTTTGGCATTCTAACCAGGGCTGTAAACGATCCTCTCCATGTAAATACTGTGCTTGAGGAATTTCATCCTGATTTGATTTTGCTAGACGTTAACATGCCTGGAATGAGCGGATTTGAACTGTGCCGAAATCTGCGCAGCACAGCCAGATGGCGTGACGTGCCGATTTTATTTCTCACTGCACAAACTGATTTGAGCTCTCGGCTTACTGCTTATGAAGCCGGTGCTGACGATTACTTGCCGAAGCCTGTCATTAATGTAGAACTCTTAACCAGGGTAAAAGTGCGACTTGAGCGCGCACGCGAATTGAAAGAACGATCAGAGCGAGACTTGCTTACAGGCTTGCTTTTGCGCCGAGCATTTTCAGATCAGGCTAATGCTTTGATATCAGAATGCTCCAGATATGACTTTCATTTCTCGCTATGTTTGCTTGACGTCGATTACTTTAAGAAAGTAAACGATACATATGGGCATCACGCAGGGGATGAAGTTCTGTCGACCCTTGGATTGCTCTTGCGTAAGAGGTTTAGAGTGGAAGACCTGCGTGGTCGCTGGGGCGGTGAGGAGTTCATTCTTGCATTCAAGCATGAAAACAAGCGAGTAATGCAAATAGCTTTGGAAAGAATATTGGCTGAGCTGGCAAAAATTACTTTTCGGGGAGAAAATGGGCAAGAATTCAGAGTAACTTTTAGTGCAGGCATTGCCGCCTTTCCAGATGAAGGAAGAAATTTGCAAGACATAATAAAAATAGCCGACAAGAGGCTTTATTTAGCAAAAGAAAAAGGTAGAAATCAAATAATAATGGATGATTTTTGATTTCATGGACAGTACTACCAGTGCAATGATTTCGTTAATAGGTATGCTATTCGATTCAGTCGGAGGGCTATATCTGGCTTACGATCTTTTAGGCGGAGAAAAAGGACCGCTGAGCACTTTTACTAGAATAGTAACCTACAGTCTTATTATTGGTCTTGCATATGGTCTTTCACTTGGTCTTCGCGTTGGGCTGCTGGCGGGGCTGGGACTGGGAATTCCAATTGGTCTGCAGTTAGATCGTCTGGGACGCGACCAGAAGGACACTCCATTATTTTTGACTTTCATTTCAATAGTGCGCGGCATGGGACTGGGTGCTGCAGTCTGGTCACTGGGTTTCGCCAAAGCTGCAATCGTGGTCTTTATTGTTGTATTTACGGCTTCCATGGTTTTGCCCCAATTCAAAATAAGCCCTGCGTTGCTGGTTGAATCTGGACGCAGACCAAGTTTTAACAGGAAAAAGCTTTTGCTTGCTGTTAGTTTTGCTTTGTTGGCTGCCTTCATTGACTTGATTTGCATTGCACTGGGTATGGCACAGGGGCACACGCTAAATGTATTTTTGCGCGGCACATTTACAGTAGTTATGGCAACAGTTTTGGTATCAACCATCTCACCTGTAATCGAGTGGTATGCAGACCACGTAGAACCTCGCAGGCTTGGCTATCTCGGTGCTATCCTGTTTATCATCGGATTCTTGATTCAGTCTTTGCCTTCATTGTTTGTGGTGCTGAAGTAAAAACGACTATTTTATGCCGATATATTTCAATGTACGTGTGATGTAGCGCTTGCCGAAAAATGACGAAAATGAATTGCGTGTGGCCATGAAATGAACTTTCTGTCCGTCTTTTTCCAGCGTACCGCGCAAAATATTTTGATCTTTTGTGGCATTGATCTTGATTGTCGGCAAAGCCGGCTCGAGCTTTGTTGCATCTTCGATTGCTGTATCTGGAATTGCGTTTTCGTCCAAACTTTCAGGAATAGAGCTTTCACCTGGGTTAACTGGCGATTTGCTTTTTGAGCTGTCTGTAGGGGGTTGACCGTTGCTGATACCGTTTATGTCAGCTGCGCCTGGTTTTTTGCATTCAATTTCCATGCTGTTGTCGTCTAGCATCTTACCTTCTGCAATAACAAAGCGATTTCTTTGACCCAAGACCAGAGTGCCGCTTAACTTATCATTGTCTTCTTGTAAATCAAGTGCCAGCGCTCCTATACCAGGTATGCTGCCTCTGTATAAGCCGTTTACTTCCATGTTCATAACAACGCTTGCCAGAACAAAAATGGCAATAATTGGAATTAGCGGAATTGCAGTTTTGAAAACAAAGGTCAAAACCAGATCAGTGGCGCTTGCCGACAATGATTTGTTAGATCCTTCGCTTTTCCTTGGGCTTTGCATCAGCTTTCGGCTCCTGGTTGCGGCTTGATGATGCTCAGGGAATCAGATCGGGATTTAGATGGTAAAGATAACGAATGGTAGCAGCATCGTTTGCCGAAACCACGCCATTGCCGTAGTTTACATTCATCAAGTCGCCTGGATTAGGACTGTGTCCGTCAATTCCAAGGACGTGCCCCATTTCGTGCGCTGCCGCCGACACTACTTTGCCCAGTGGCATTGAGACCGATTGAGCGCCAACAAGGTCTGTTGTACGCAAGATTACGACGACTGGTTGTCTGCTGCGCTCTAACAGCGCTGTATTGCCGGTGTTAAGAGCGTTTAGAACTGCGCCGTAGGGAAGCAAGTGCTTGGCTGTATAACCGCGAATGTCGTTAGCAAAAAGAGCTAAACCCATTTTGTTGACAAAGTGGTGGGTCCAAAACACGTATACATTGGCTTCGTCTGGGTTGTCCGTGAGTTCAAAGGAAAAGAGACCTTCATTTTGGAAGCGTTTCCACTGATTAAAGCCCTGAGCGGCCGCGGCAGACATTTGATCGGTGTAGCCTTCAGCAGTTTTGAGGTTGTTAAAAAGATCTGGATTTTGTTTGAGTCTTGCCAACATTTCCGGCCATGTGCCGACGCTGTCTACATTGAAGAGTGGACCGCCATTGGCTTGATCTACACCCGCCTCATCAAGACAGATACCAGGTGAAATGCATATTTTGAGCGGCATTTCTTGTGGAATCCAGCGCACAGCCTTGCCTGCCATTCTAAACTGCGGGTATGCTGCTCCGCCGCCGCCTGCCGGTGCTTTCTTGACTGGTGCTTTAGCTTGAGCTGCGCAATTAAAGCCACCGATATTTGCTGCAAGCAAAGATATAAAAAGGAACAGTGCAAAAGCTCTGGGCTCTAATCTTTTTTTGCTGAACCAGGTAATCACGGTTACTCCTTGGATTCTTTCGCTGCGCAACCAAAATGCAGCAATTTGCTAAAGCTGATTGTACCCTGATACTCGAATAGTCGGCTGAAATCTGCTCAGCTCTATTACCTTGGCATCGCCGCTCGCGGCATATTTTGCTTTTCAGTCGTCGAAGATTTTATTTTGAAACGCTGGGCTATAGATTAGTAGCGCCTGTTTCTTTCCCAGTTCCAGGCTGTTTCAATGATTTTCTTGAGGTCGTAAGTGGGTTGCCAGCCGAGAATTTCTTTGGCTCTGGCATAGTCTGCAACCAGAACTGCCGGGTCGCCCTCTCGTCGTGGAAGTGTTTTTATGTTTAGCTTCAGCTCGGCAATTTCAGTGCAAAGCTCTGCTACTTCTTTCACAGATGCACCATATCCGGTGCCTAAATTAATGCCCAGTCCGCTTCTTTCATTTTTGCTCAACTCGAGAGCTGCAATGTGAGCGCGGGCTAAGTCGTTTACATGGACATAGTCGCGAATGCAAGTTCCATCGCGCGTTTCGTAGTCATCACCGTAGATTTCCAGGTGCTCTAATTTTCCATCCATTGCTTTTAAGGCGTTTGGTATCAAATGGGTTTCTGGATCATGACTTTCTCCAATTTCGCCGCTATCGTCGGCTCCGGCCGCGTTAAAATAGCGCAATGCGACATAAGATAAGCCTGAGGTTCTGTGCAATGCTTGCAATATGTGCTCAACTGTAAGTTTTGTTTGCCCATATACATTTATCGGGAGCTGCTTGTGTGCTTCCGTCAAAGGGACGAAATCTGGCTTGCCGTAGGTCGCGCAGCTTGATGAAAAAACAATTCGTTTTACATTGGCTGCTGTCATTGCTTCAAGCAATTTGCTTGTATTGCCAATGTTGTTATTTAAATATTTGAATGGGTCCTTTTCTGATTCGCCCACATAGCAGCTTGCTGCGAAATGAACCACTGCCTCGACTTTGTACTCTGTCATCAATTTGCTCATTTTGGGCAAATCGCCTATGTCTGCCTGTACAAAATTGAGACGCTTTGAAGTCGGTAATGATTCTTTGTGACCAGTGCATAAATTGTCTATAGCCAGAACCTGAGCATCATTTGATTCAGCTAAATATTTGCGAACAAAATGACTGCCAATATATCCTGCAGCTCCTGTCACTAGAATCATTTTGTTTTTCCTTCTATTTGCATTGAACTTATGTTCTCCGTGGGAGACATTTCTATATCTCTAATTCGCTTACGCACGGACGCTGATTCTTTTTTCTTGCCAACTTTCTCCAGCGCATCTGCGTAAAGCATTAAAGTTGCAGGCAATTGTGGATGTTTGGCGCCCATTTGTTTTTCGTTTAGATCTAAAATGCGCTTAGCTACAGGCAATGATTTGTCATATTGTTTTTGTTCGTCAAACAATAAAAGCTCTGTTTTTAGTGCTGAAATCAGGCTGGGATTAATAAGATCGTTATATGGATGAGTTTCGGCATAATCCAGACTTTTGTTCAAGAGAGGCTTTGCTTCATCGTATTTTTTCAAATATATGTAAGCTCTAGCTAGATTGATAGCCGCTGCTGTTTCTGCGTCGGGACCCTTTGTTTTGTTAAAGTCGTAGATTTCCTTGAATAGAAGCAGTGATTGCTCATATTTTTTTTGCTTGGAATAAATTTCTGCAAGTAACATTGCTGCAATCATAGTTTGTTGATTATCGTTGCCGAGAAACTTCCTTTTTAGCGCAAGCAATTTCTCGTATAGTGCCGCGTTGTTACTGCATTGTCCTGAAGCGCATGAGCCTGCGATTTCACCACTTACACTGCTTATAAGCTGGCTGGAGTACTTGTCCCCGGCAGCTTCGAAAATTGCTGCCGCTTGCCGATAAGAATCTGCTGACTGCTTATAATCCTTTTTCGAAAAAAGAAATTGCCCCTGCAAATTTAATGCGCTGGCGTATTCAGTGCTATTGCTTCCATAGAGCTTTTTTGAAAGCTGCATAATTTGATCGATTATTTTTTCTTCTGACTCTGAGCTTCGCTTTACTCGAAATGAAGCAAGTTTGTTGAGTAAAACTAGCTTTTGCTTTTCGTCATTGCATTCATTAATTTGTTTGAGAATGCTATCCGGGTCGTTTGCAGATATTGAAGGACCAGGCCAGGAAGCATCATTTGCCTTCGTTGTAACTTTGGCGCCTGTGCAAGCGCACAGCAAAGTTACAACTAGAAGTGTCCAAGCGGTATTTGGTCTGCATTTCATGGCTGACATTGTGTCTAACTTTATTTGATTTTGATCTTGACTGTATCCTCAGACTAGGTCATCATACAAGTAAAGAGATTAAACATCTCTCATACAACTAGGTGGGACTTTATTCGTAGAAGTCTGGTTTGCGTGCACCTGTACACGCCGCCCGGGTCACCTAAAGACAACAGAGGTAAATCATCATGTCAAAACGCGCGCGTCAGGGTGGCACAACAGCATTAGTAGTAGCACTGACCATAATCATAGTTTTTGTGGGAATTTGCTTCTTTGTCTGGATGAAAATTATTGGCGGTGGAAAGGAGCTGCAGCACGCCACCGATGCCGGTAACCTGAATGTGGCCAAGCAAGCTTTGAAGTCGCCGGCTTCGTCCTTGAATGGAGCTAATGAGGCCAACGAATTTGGTGACCTTGTTGACCCGTCTAATGGGCAAGTCGATTTGTTAGCGTATGACCGACTGGTGGGCAAAGCTCTACTTGTTGCACTAAACGCCAAAGCCGAAGGTACGAATCAGGCTGCGGCAAACGCATCATCTATATTATCTATGGTCGAAGGTGCCGATGGTATCGGGAAGAGGCTAGCTACCCAGCTTTCAACTCATTCGCAGCTATCTAATTTTTTCACCTCTGTAGCCGAATCAAACTCAACCAGAATGCTCAGCAACAGCGGTGCTGTTCAGTCTGAGTCGAGTGAAACAGCTGTGGCTTACATGGCCAGATCAAGAGCGAGCAATGTTTATATAAGCCCTAACCAATTGCCACCACAAGTGCGCTCATTCATTAATAACACCAACACGATAGCCAAAGATGGTAAGCAGTATCTGGTCGGATATCAGGGACTGCAAACAGGACTCGGCGCAGTATCACCGCAATTCGTGCCAATGCGCCCCGGTGAACAGCCACACCTTGTCGGTCTCAATGATTTTCAAAGCGCCCTCAATTCGCCACTTGGTGGTAACGGCTCAAGTTTGATTCCTCCAAATGCTTTTCGTTCTGGAGGTAGCGGTTTAGAAGCTAATGCCAGCAATCAGAACCTTACTATGCGTTCTGCGGCGATCATCGGCACCCTTGATCAGGACTTTCCGATTTCGATGCCACGTGGTTATATCGTTGTAGACAATGCTGGTTCTACTCCACCTATCGATTTCAACGGGCAAATCGGCGGTGGTCAAACAGCCCTGGCTAAGGCGCTCATGCAACCAAGCTATATTGGTCTTGTAACTCCTCCGTTCGGAGATGTATTCGGCAAGCCGAAAACGGTGGAAGACATTATCAACTTTGTAAATGATCATGCTGCAGATTCACCCCGTCCTCCTGTACCTGCCAGTTTGCTAAGTAAGGTTGACAGTCCTACTGATTTGACGAGTGCACAGGCTTATCAAATGAAAGGCATGGCTGTGCATCAGTGCAACAACACAAATGTTATATCAGGTGGACCCGGCCCGCATGATCCGGTTTGCGAAAGCAAATACAACAAGTTCTTGAGTTTTTATGGTTCTCAGGTTCCGTCTGACCCAACTACTGCAAATGGGCTTATGGCCGTAGAAGCTTTCAAATGCTATGTTCTGCAGGTTAGAGCTGGTGCCGGTTCGGATGGCTGCGGAGTAGCTGTAGCTCCTCAGGCTTGCACCGGGCTCAAACCTTTCAACATACAACAAAGGCAGTGTCTGCCATGCAACTTTGCTCAACCCGGCAGTCTAAATCAACTGCTCAACAATCAAGTTGCTAACGGAGCGGAGAGCATCATCCCCGAGCTCAAGGTTCGCATGTTCCAAATCAAGCCAACTGTGAGCGAAGAGGAAATTGCAAACGTGCTAAACACACCTGTTTCTATGGGGCAGGTCAGCTTCATCTTCAAGCAAGGCGCGAACTTGGTACTATCTTCTACTCCACCAAGTTTTCCAATAAATGCTTCTGCGCAGCCTGATGGAGTTGGAAGCGAGATTATTGGTCAAACCGGTCCTGTTAATTTAGATGGAACAGTCGTAAACGTCCCTGGTGAAGACTGCGAAGGATATCCTAATCCATGGGATTGCCCTGCAGTGCCTTCAAGCGGGATGAACAAAATTGTGTGGACACCCAGCAGCGGATTTAACAATTTGCTTGGCGTCATCAGACTGACGAATTGCGCTAGTGGTGGTGGCAACTGGTGTTGCCCCTGCTAGATAAGGATATTGAAAAATGAATACACATAATCGATTGTTTGCGCTGTCGGCGGCATTGTTATTTCTTCAATTGAACTTTGCTTACGAATTCAGCCCCGCTATTGCACAAAGTTACGGACAAGACAAAGCAGGAATTAAGAATACTGCAGGGGTGGCCCTGCCTCAAACTAAGAGGCGCGTAACTAAAAAATCTCAAGCCCAAATTGAGATGGAAACTTATTACAAACACATTTCAAAGCCAGTGTCTTTGCCTGAAATGCCTGACATTAGTGGACATTCGATTTTCAGGTTCGGGCTTGAAAATACAGATAAATCGGGCTTCACTAACATAGGCCAGCGTTATGGCACAAGGTCGACGCCCCAGGAGGTCGTTGATTTTTATAAGCAAGCATTGTTGGGCGAAAAATGGAAACTGACCATGGTTTCGCAAACGACTGTGAGAGCCGAAAAACCCGATAAAAGTGTAACTGTAAATATCATGCCAAAAAGCAGCCCTGATGTTGCCACTGATTTTATGCTCAACTACACTTACAAAAACAGGTGATGATTTTTGAAAAGGCTTTGTTCTGCGCTAGTAATAAATATGCTTTTGGGCTGCGCGGCATTTGCTGGGACGGCTCTTGATGCCGTGTGTTCAAGCTATAGCAAACATGACTATGCGCTCTGTTTGAAACAGCTCGATGAAATGCCGTCCGCCTCTCGCTCTGCAAAATCAGAATATTACCGTGCGCTTTGTTTTCAAGCTTTGCACCGTTATGATGAAGCGCAGTCTCAATTTCAGAAGCTTTCAATGCAATCGAAAGATTTGAATATAGCAGCTCTGTCTCGCCAGGGGCTTCAGAGTTTGGCAAGCAGGCAAAAATTCAATCATGGAAGGACTCTGAGTCAATCTACTAGCTCAAGCACGTCCGCACCGGCAGCTAAGTCTCTTGCTGACTCTAAATATGTAACGGACAGCAATTGGAAAGTTCAAGAGCCTGTAAAGGTTGAAAATAAAGAGGGATTGCCTGATAACTGGACTTTCGTGAAGACCAGTAATGGCTGCGGTAAGCACCACTAATTCGTTTTTTGCAGGTAGAGGTGGAAAGACAAAATTGTGAAGTCGTCCCTGGTATCACTTTATCGAACTTGTATAGTAGCTCTGGCGTGTTCAATATTGTTTAGCGGTAGCACTGCTGTGCATGCTCAGCCAGGCAAATCGCCTTCGCCGGCAAAGAACATAAAAAGCGCACCGGTAGTTCATCCAGAGCTTGGAAAAGGTTCGAGTTTCCCCATAGAAATTGAAGGCGAAGTCGTGGACTCCTGGTGTTGGAGTTCGGGAGTTATGGGGGCCGGTCGAGGGCCCGAACATTATGCTTGTGGGCTCAAATGTGTGGTAGGTGGTGTGAGTATTGGAATCGTTGACGACGAAGACAGGTTGTACATCGCAGCCAAAAGCAAAGCATACAAAGGCTGCCAGGAATTGTTAGCGCCCCTTCTAGGCAAGCGTGTTAGAATCAAATGCTCTATTGCCGAAAGAGGCGGCTGTCGCGTATTAGGCAAAATAACTGCTGTTAAAGACCTGGGACCAGCTGAGAATTTTTACAAGAAATCCAAGTGATCTTTTCTAGAAACTGCTCAATCAGTGAGCATAAGTGCGAAAGGAATATAGTCATATGAAAATCCAAAGTAAGCCGGTCAGAGTCGCTCTGCTGGTGCTTTTGAACGGCTCTTTGAATTTTGTCGCGCCAGCTTTTGCGACTGAAGACAAGGTTCCGTCGCCCAACACACATAACAGTTATCTTGAAAATACACTGAATCTTCTTTCCCAGCGCAATTTGTCGAAAGAAGAGATGAGCAAGTTGTCTGCGTATATAGGAGAACATCCTGCTGACGCAGACGGACATGTGGTTCTGTCAAAAGCATACCTTCGAATGGGGCTGGACACTCTTTATGCTGAGGAACTTGAAAAGGCATGGCATTGTTCGCCTGGAACGCTGCTTTATTTTCTGGCTGCCTTGAAGGTTTATGCTCAGGGTGAGGAAAGAGCCAAGTTTGATAATCTTGTTGAAGAGGCTTATAAGTGCTATGGAAGCAATGCTAAAGTTCTCGGCGTTCTCGGCAAAACATTCCAGTCGAATAGCGAGAGCGAGCTTGCATTCCGCTTTCTCAAACGCGCAATTGATCTTGAGCCCAAGAATGTAGAGCTTCTGTCAGACTACTGCATGACTTTGCTTGCGCAAAGGAAATATGTTCAGCTCTTGTCCGCCAGCAAGGCACTCGAATTTGACCCTCAAATAAAACCACTGGTCTTATTGCTTAATGGCGTTGCTAACTACAATCTCCACAACACGAAGAAAGCTCTCGAGTATTTGTCTAGTGCCTACAGCACTAATTACATGAACCCTGAAGTCGCAGAAGCTTACTATGATGCCCTTGTTCAGGATGGAAATTACAAGGCCGCTGTTCGTCCGGCTATCCTGGCTCTGGCGATGCAGCCGATTGCATCAAAACATCTAGACACGCTAAAAGCAAAGGTCAAACCTGTCTTGGCTAGGGCTTCGGATACTGAGCTCAAATCTGCATGTGAAGCTGTTCTTAAATTATTGCCGCCTGGCCAGGCTCTAGCCTTTTTCTATTTTTCTCTTGCCGATATTCTGGACAAATCTGGTCGATATCTTGCTGCAGCTAAGCTCTTTGATGCCGGGGTGCAGATATTTCCTTATGGGCGTGCTTATATGCGACTTGCTCACGACCTGGAAATTCTGGGAACCGTGAATGACAAACAGATTCTCGCTTATTACAAGCAGGCAGCTCTTTTGTCGCCTGGCGATGAAGAGGTAAAGGCGCGTTATTTGCGCATGAAAGCCAGAATTCCTGTTGGACAAACTGATATCGCTTTAAAACTCAAGCTTGCCCTTGCTGCTTATAAGTACCAATAAGACGTTAGATAGTGCTCTTTGAGCTATCCGGTTAAAACTGGATGTTTCAGCGCGGTATCGTAAATGATGGCATTGATTTTGCCTTTGTTTGAGAGCTGAATTGCTTGTGCTTTGTTTTGTCCTGAATTTTGATCGCTAAGACATTGATGGAGGGGGGGGGGGATATCAAGAGTGCGCTCTGTTTTTGCCACCACTTTCGACGCCTCGTGGAGTGATACTAGGGGTAGGGTCGCAGTGAAATTTTCAGTCCAGGAAAAAAAATCAAAAAAATCTGCTTGTCGCGAAAAGCCTCGCTGGGAGTGGAATACGGGTGGCATTCATCAGTCTGCCGAGTGAATTTGGATCCACCGCCAGATAAAATGTTCTGGACAATATTGATCCTTCAATTGATAATAGGCCCGAAGTAACAAGCGAGTTGTTCATGCAAACCATCGAAACATCACACTTACCATCAGCTGACGATATTTCTCTCGATTCTCTGGAATATCTTTTTGGGCCAGCATCCGCTGTTAGTCAAAGTGCGGTGCCGTGGGTTGAAATTGCTCCTGATACCAAAGCTGATACTAAGCAAGTTGCGCAGTTGCAGGCTCAAGTTGCGCTTTTAGAAAAGCAATTGAAAGACAGTTCAAAGCAGCTGCAGAAAGTTCATATCTTTATTGGATATATGCAAGGGCTAATTCAAGATAAAGATGAGCAACTAAAGCAAATTCCCGACCTCCGTTTTCGTGCAGCAGAAGCTGTGGCCTGGCGTCTTGAAGCGACGCGAGCAAAAGAGCGAATTGAGGAACTTGAAGCCGACCTATTACGTCTAAGTAAGAGTTCGAACAAATGGCCGGATGAAATCCTAAAGCTCATTAGTTTTCGAACAGTTTCAGAAGACACAGCAATCGCGATCCTCTCGTGGCTTGGTGTGATTGGTTTAACGGAGGTTTTGTTGAGCATTATTTGAGGTCTGAATCTGCGCTTTCAATACAATCGTTTACACAAACATTAACGGAAAGCTTAAAGCAGCCAATTACTCGAAAAGTGCGGTATATCTATAAGAGTCAACGCAATTGACGCCACATCCGCAGTATCTCCAGGCGAGGGGTTTGAGGGATCGAACCCGTCGGGGCAGCACCGACGCTGCGGCCATATTAAAAGAAGAGGTTTGACTAATTCAGTCAAGCCTCTTTCTTCTTTGCACTGATTTACTTGTTTGAAAGCAGCTTCTGTACTGGCTTTTCTGAAGCCGTTCATTTTTCGTTTATTTTGTTTGCAGCCGCAAGTTTGAAATGAAGTTCCTTTTACTCAGTCTTCATCTTGCTTGCTGCCTCTGGCTCTACTAAACTCTGGCAGGTCGCCCCTAGAACCTCAGGAACGTATGAGCAAGACATATACCAAACCAGTCCGTGCAGTTCTGCTTGCAGCCGGTCAGGGCAAGCGAATGAAATCTGAGCTGTCCAAGGTGTTGCACCCGGTTATGGGGAAGGCTGTTCTGGGGCGAATTCTCGATGCTGTCGACGCCCTTGAGCTAGAGCACATTCATGTGGTCATTGGCCACGGCGCCGAGCAAGTCAAAGATTTCCTGGAAAAGAATCCGCCCAAAACGCCTTACAGCACCCATTTGCAAGAGCCGCAGCTTGGAACGGGACATGCACTTATGCAAGTGACGCCGTTCTTGAAAGAATTCAAAGGTTCGATACTTGTGAGTGTTTCAGATTGTCCCCTGCTCAAATCAAGCACTCTGGCTGGGCTCATCTCAGCCCATCAAAGTTCTGATGCTAGTTTCAGCCTGCTCACAACTGTGGTTGAAGACTCCAAAAGTTATGGGCGTATCATTCGCAATGATGAATCTAAAGTTGTTGCAATCGTAGAGGACAAAGATTGCACTGATGAACAAAAGGCAATCAAAGAAATAAATCCAGCCATCTATTGTATTGAATGGCCAAATTTAGAAGAAGGGCTATCGTCGCTTAGAAATGACAATCGCCAGAAAGAATACTACCTGACAGACTTGCTGGCCTGGTCTTGTTCCAGGGGTCTGCCTGTTTCTGATGCGCCGTCTGATTGGAGAGAAGTTTCAGGCATAAACACGAGGATAGATCTATCTGACTGCAACTTGTATATGCGAGATGCGACAAATCGCAGCCTCGCACTTGATTCGGGTGTCACGATTGTTGACCCGCAAAATACGTGGATTGCGCCAGAGGTGAAAATCGGGCAGGAAAGCATTATTTTGCCGGGCTGCTACATCATGGGCGATGTCGAAATAGGCTCAGCTTGTACAATCGGACCTAATACTCAAATTAGCGGACCAGTCAAAATAGGCAATCGCTGCACTGTGACCCAGAGTTTTGTGACTAATGCCAATATTGCAGATGACTGCCGAGTCGGACCATTTGCTCATTTGCGAGATGGCGCTAATATTTCGGCACATTGCCGTATAGGTAATTTTGTTGAAGTCAAAAAGAGTTTGATTGGAGAGCGTACCAATGTATCTCACTTGAGCTATATCGGAGATGCGACTCTTGGGCAACAAGTGAATATAGGCGCTGGAACTATCACTGCAAATTACGACCGTTTGTCCGGGAAAAAATCGAAAACTGTAATTGGTGACAATTCTTCGACTGGCTGCAACTCTGTGCTTGTGGCACCTGTGGTTGTTGGAGACAACGCCATGGTAGCCGCTGGGACTGTTGTTTCTAAAGAAGTGCCGGAAGGCGCGCTTGCTGTGGGCAGGGCTAAGCAAGAAAACATGCTTGGTTGGGTGGAGCGTCGCAAGTCAAAATACGACACCATGCAGTTGCCTGGCGCAAGGGCGAGCGAAAAGGCTAAGGCTGCGCCAGATGAGAAGTCCAGTACATAGCCTGATTGTGAGCAGGGCCTTGTACTGCTTTGAGACTGAGCTATTTTTCAGTATCGTTGCTTTCGACTTGAGCCATGAAAGCAAGGCGCCTGCGTTCTGTTTCTGCAAATGACGATGACTCTACCGTAATGAATTTGAGTAGCTGCAATGGCACCAGATGCTTGGAGTAGTTGCGGTCTTCCGGCTTGTCGTCGTCGCCGTAGCTCTCCATCTCGACATAATCGTGTCCAAGGCGAAGCATGCGTCCTGTTAGTGACGAACCGTCTGTGAAATGCAGCCTTGCCCACTGTTTTTGATCACATAAGCGCTCTAGTCTGAGTTTCAGGTTCATTTTGTTCTCTCGATTCAGCAAATGATATGCGTCGTATTCTGCTTGATATCTAAGATTCTAACACTGCAAGCAAGCATTTTTCTAAGCTTTACTGTTTCGATATTTACGATATAGAGGCTCATATATCTCATCGATCGTTTTCTTCTTCTAAGCCGCGGCGATCCCCTAAACGCTGTAATTACAGTACTTTATGAGCAAGTCAAGGGTTGCGGTTTGGCTTTTTCCGAATACACTTGAATCAGATTCACCTGTTAGATTTTTTGCTTGAGCAAAACTAGAAATTTGAGGAATATGAATAACAATAGTTTGCCTGATCACTTAGCTAAGCGTATTGAAGAACTCTGGGGCCGCGAGCAAAGTTATTGGGATGACGAGTTTTATTCGGACGAAGCTCTGACAAATTTGGAATACCGCGTTGAGTTGGAAAAGGCTTTCAAACTCGATCCGCTGGGCCCGCTGCCTCCGCGTCAGCAGCCTTAAGCAATTAGACTGATAATCTAAAAACAAAGTCGCCATTTCTTAATGGCGATTTTTGTTTGTATTTCAGGGTGTTGTTGCTTCGACTTTTGTTTGGCTTTCTTGTTTGACTTTCTCGTACAAGAAATGTTTGACCGATGCTGCGATTGATCTCCCCGCTTGCTCTTGCGATTGCGGGTTTAGCAGTTTGGCATATTCGTCTGGATTGATCATAAATCCAATTTCCATCAAAACTGCAATCATATGGGTGGGGCGGCACAGAGCCAGGTTTTGATAACGGCATCCGTAGTCTTTAAAGCCGATTGATTGGCAAAGTTGTTTTAGAGCTAGTCTGGCAAATTCGAGTGATTGTGTGTGATACCAATAACTTGAGCTGCCGTGTTCTGCTATTGGATCTCTTCCATCAGGTAGTGCATTATTGTGAATTGAAATAAGCATGTCTGCTTTGGCTGCAATTGCCATATCTACGCGTTGTTGCAGTGAAACAAAGTTATCGCCTTGTCTGGTCATGATCACTTTTGCGCCCAAAGCTTCAAGTTCTTTTCGCACTTTGTCGGCTATGGCAAAATTTACGCCTGCTTCTTTGGCGCCGTTACAGCCGATTGAGCCGGGTTCTTTGCCGCCGTGTCCGGGGTCTATGCAAATTATTGCTCCTTGTAGATTGCCAGAATTTGGATCTATTTTTGGAGCTGATTTGACATGCAAAACAAGTGTGCTGTTATCGTAGTCCGCCCAATATCCCCACTGTTGCTTGTTATTCAGGTGCGCGCTCAGTTCATAATTGAGATCGCCTTTTTGTTTGAATCCAACAAAGTCAATTAATTTGGCGCAGGCTGAGTCACTGGGGTGCAAATCGCTTGTGACAAAATCTGTGCTTGCCGTGGCGCCGTATATTTTAAGTAGAAGCTTTTTTGCGCCCAGGTCTTGTTCGATATGAAAGGGCAATCGTTGATTTAAGGGAACGGCAATGCGGGCGCCGTAATCGTCTGTGCCAAGATTTACGGTTGTTACTTTAGATTGGGGCAAAGCTGCACTGTCGTCGTCTTCTTGCAGATCTTCTCTGGCAATCCAGACATGATGTTGGGGGCAAAGTTCAAGGCGCCACCAATCTGCTTTGTATCCGTCAGCAACAAGTCTGATGCCGCTGGGAAGAGGTGTGAGCCTGTCTGCTCCGGGACCCACCCGCACAATTGTGTTGCTGTGAATTGTTTCAAGCAAAATCGGCTGCTGCAAAACAGTTATGCTGCCTTTTGATTTTGCTTTAATTGTTTTTGAGCCTTGTTGCAGCATGAAAACTGGCACTGCTTGTTTCCATTTATCTTCAGGCTGAATCTTATAAAAACCCAAATAAAGATCTTTGAGCGCTGCCGGGTTGCGTTGAAAGCTAACACCAAAAGCGGTATCAAGACCGAGGTTTACGCTTGGTCCTTTGCCCTGTCTTTTGGGACCTAGAGCTGCTTTCATTGCAACTTTGTGCCCGCCGATTTGAACGCTCATCTGGCAGCCGGCCGTTGCTCGAGCTGCAAACTGCACGATATCGCCTGGGCTTACACCTAGTGCTTCTTTTGGTTCAAGTGTTTCAGGCAGTATGTTGAATGTACCTGCACCCAGCGCGGCGGGGGCTGCCGGTCTTTCCACTTTGATTTCCATTGGGTTTGATTCTTGTCCGGAAAGGACAAGTTTGAAAATGTTCTGGCCGAAATTGAGTTTAACAACGTGGCAAAAAAAGCCTTCTGCGTTTGGGCTAATTGCCGTGTCGTTGCAGCTTAGCGTTCGTCCTGCTGGTACGGTGCCTACAAGAAAAGTCGAAGCTGATTCTATTTTGTTGTTATTTTCACCGCGTGGATAGGCAAGAAAAATATCGCCCTGTTTTGTACCTATTGGCTCTTGTGGAACTCGTTCTGAGGCTTCCTCAGGCTTTTGTGCTGCTTTCAATGGCTGCGATGCGCCACTTGGGTTTCTTTGTTTTTTGATTTGGGCGCAAGCGCTCAATGAGCAACTTGCTGAAACAAGTGCCAGGAAAAAACAAGAATAAAGAGTCAATCTAGCTGCTTGCTTCATTTGCTTCTATTCGAGCTCCTTCTGTCTTTTCTCAAAGTCTTTTAGTAGTTTCAGGTCGTTGATTCTAAAGTCAAAGCGAAGATTGTAATTCCTTTCGACATTGTCAAAATTGACTTGAATATTTCGCGGCAAGTAGTCGTTCACCATATCAAAAGGTGATGGGTACTTAGTGTCGATAAAGCGACTGTTCCACTTGTAAAATTTGGAAATTGAGAATGTTTTGTCTTTTACATTGATTGCGTAGTTTGCTTTGCTCAAAACAAACTTTTTCATCGCGATATCCAGATCATCAGTAATTGACGACGGTGAATATGCATGGTCGGCAATTGCAGGTGAGCTCAGGCTGCCACTGCAAAACAAAAAAATTGCTCGCCAGTCTAATGTGTCAATCAACTCAGGCAGAACATCTTCTTTTATTTGTTTGATTGTATAAATCTTGCCGCCCAGAACGAATTTTTGTGTTGTAGCTGCCTGTCCAAGTTCTTTTACCGGATAGCGATCGCTGATGCACTTAATCACGAGTAAGTTGTAGGCGTTTGTCCAAAAGGAAAGTTGTTCCAGCTTTCCCTTTAGTTGCGTTGGGCTGGTTTCTTTTAATTCCTGGTAGGCGCGTGCCAGGTTTGGGTCTGACTTGACTGACTGGTAGTCAATCAGACCTGATTGCACATGCTTCTTGAGAACGGCGTCAAATATTTTGAATTCGTAGCTACTTGGGTAGGAAACTTTAGTACAGATAGAATCGACGAATGCCGGTACGCTTGAAAAAAAGGAAAGGCAAGCGAGCAAAATCCCCAGACCCAGCAGAACTAGGAGCAAAACAGGTATACCGGGAGTCTTTTTAATCTTTGGCACAAGCTCATTCTATCCCTTTTCACAGCTTAAGCTGCTCGTTGCGCCACTATAAGCATTTGGAGTTTTCGTTTAGAATCATTCATATGGCAATCAATCCTTTAGAGGTGGATTAATGACAGCTGAGATGTCTGGCCAGGCAGGAAAAACATTGAAAGTGCTGCAGTTTACTGATACGCACTTCTTTCAGAACTCATCCAGCAAGTTACTTGGAGTTGACACCTCATCAAGTTTTGCTGAGGTTTTTAAGGCTGCTTTATCCAGGCACGGCATACCAGACTTTTATTTGCTCACAGGCGACCTTTCCCAAGATGAAACAGAAGAGTCTTACAAACGGCTTTCAGACGCCCTGTCTAAGGCTGGTGCCGCTTGCTATTTTCTACCTGGCAACCATGACCGCCGCGCTGAGATGACGCGTGGCTTGATTCACCCGGGCTCGCCCTTTCGAAGTGATAGAAGAGTTATTGTCGGGCAGTGGCAGATAATACTTTTGGATACTTTGATCGAAGGTGAAGTTGGCGGGCATCTCGAGCAAACTGAACTAAGCTTTCTAAAAGACTGTCTTGATGAGCGTAAAGACCTCTTTTCGCTGGTTTGTTTGCATCACCATCCTGTGTCTATGGGCGCAAAGTGGCTTGACCAAATTGGTGTAGATAACGGCGCCGAGTTTATTGAACTGGTAGAAAAATACGAAAAACTCAAGGGTGTGCTCTGGGGTCATGTGCATCAGCAATTTGATGCTCAGCGCGATGGATATGTACTGATGGCAACGCCTTCAACCTGCGTTCAGTTCAAATGTAAGTCTGATGATTTTGGCGTTGATGCAGTGCCGCCTGGATATCGATATATTGAATTGCACAGTGATGGAACGATTAAGTCTGAAGTACTGCGAACCGATCGAATTGCAGTTGGGCTAGAGCTATCTTCGGCTGGCTATTAGCTAATTGAGATTGCATTTGTCATGTGCTTATCTGATTAAATGCAAATGATTGCTTTAACTAATGGCTTTTGAGCTGAATCCTCAAGAGTGCTTGCCTGTGCCGGTGCATGTCAAGGTCGTTTGCAAGCTTTTGCGATTCAAAATCTGTTTTTGTTTATAAAAGCAAAGAGGGTCTTCGCCATGCGAAAACCCTCTTGTAAATGGTGGAGCGTACCGGATTCGAACCGGTGACCTCTTCAATGCCATTGAAGCGCGCTACCAACTGCGCTAACGCCCCGCTAAACTGAACTTATACCATAAAGACTACCAAGTTACTGGACATTAACCTTTAAGATCTCTCTTAACCCGCCCAGAAAGAGCTTATACAGAGCCAGCTTGAGCCAATCACTCCTACCTTGCTGAATTGTAAAAGGGGGTTTTTAGTGGGCTGTGGTGCTATGCTTAGGCGCTCAAGCCGGGCATCATTCGGTTAAGAAAAGTCTACAAATTTTGAGCTAAGGAAGCGAACACCTATGCGCCACTCGCGAATTCTAGACAGCAAGCAAGCAATGCTCTTGATTGTTGATGTGCAGGAGAGTTTTCGCAAACAACTGAAAGATCTCGATAATTTGACGAGAAATATCACAATCCTCGCTGAAGCAGCAAAGATTTTGAAAGTACCGGTTGTTCTCACTGAACAATATCCGCAAGGCTTAGGTAAAACTATCGCTGAAATATCTGCCTGTTTAGGCGAGCACAAGTATTTTGACAAGACTTCTTTTAGTTGCTGCCAGGCACCAGGTTTTATGGACATGATGGAAAGCCTGGGCAGAAACCAGGTGATTGTGTGCGGAATCGAAGCACATGTGTGTGTAAACCAAACAGTGCACGAATTGATGCAGCAAGACTATGTTGTGCATGTTGTGTCTGACGCCATTGCAAGTCGCTCTCAGCGAAATAAAGACATAGGCTGGGAAAAAATGATTGCGTCGGGAGCGGTACCGTCGTGCGTAGAAATTGCTTTATTCGAAATGTTGGGTGAATCCAATTCAGAACAGTTCAAAGCAGTCCAAAGACTGGTGAAATAGCATGTCTTCGACTTTCTAAGGAGTTAGCCTTTAGTATGGGCAAAGTACATTTAAATCGAGCAAAAACCCCCCTGCTGAGGGTTTTATTGCTCGGAGCGGTATCCATTTTGATACCGTCAGTACAGGCTCCTGCTCTTGCAGAAAAAGGACCGGATGATTATCCGGCCGGTCCGCCTCAACCAGCATTTCCTGTGCATGTTGGACCGCAAGTTGCAGACACTAAGATGGAAGAAGAAAGTGATCTTAAACTTCCCAGTGCAACTGAGCTGATGCCTCTTTCTAAAGGGATGCCGACAATCAGGCTGGAAGCCGTATATAACCAACCCATCGTTTTAAAAGATGTGGTGAACTTCGCTGTTTTGCATAATCTACAAATTGGAATTTCGAAAGAACAAATGGCTTCTTCGAAGTGGTTGTTGATTGGTCAAATGGGTCGCTTTTTGCCAAACTCGATTTTGTCTTACAGATCTTTGTTTCAAGCAGGTTCGACTCTGGTCGGTGGTATCATTCCGACCTCGTTTGCAACTCCTTTCGTCACAGCCACAGCTGGATTTCAATATTATGGCTTTCAGGGCGGCTCGGTAGTTTTTGGTTCGCTTTTGCAAAAGCACAACTATTTAGCTTCGAAGGCTCAACTTGGAGTGAGTATCAACGATGTTCTAAATACTGTCGCAAAACAATATTATGATCTGGTCAGAGCTCAGGCTTTTCTAGAAATTAGAGTACGGGCGGTGGAAACATCGCGAGCTCAGTTGACTTTGAACCAACAATTAGAGCGTGCAGGCACCGGGACT
Source organism: uncultured Candidatus Obscuribacterales bacterium (assembly GCA_964546815.1). Taxonomy (GTDB): domain Bacteria; phylum Cyanobacteriota; class Vampirovibrionia; order Obscuribacterales; family Obscuribacteraceae; genus JAIEPM01. Next base: position 87,082 of record CAZJLR010000009.1, read on the forward strand.
TATTTCAACGTTTTGCAGGCTGATACGCAGTTAGCAACAGACGAGCAAAATTTGCTGAATCAGGAAGTTTCATTCAGAACTGCTGCTATCAATTTGGCTAACTCATTGAACCTTGATCTCGGCATAAATTTGATGAGTGTTGACAGCAAAGTTCGCAAAGTACGGCTTATTGACCCAGCCCTGGACATTAATGGGCTTTTGCGTATTGCAGTTAAAAATCGTCCTGAGCTGAAGCAATATGAGCAACTGAGATTGGCAGCCAGAAGGCAAATACAAGTTTCAGCAGCTCCGCTCTATCCGACCTTGCAGTTCTTTGGTCAGTACCAGGGGAACGGCGCCACTCTTGGTCCTGGCTATAGAGTGAGGCAGGGGCAAGAGGCAGTTGTGCCTGGTTCATTGAATTCTGGTGATACCATTCCGGTACCGAATGCAATTGGAAACACTAATTATCCTGTCATAGGCCAATATACGCCGGCTTACATCGCCAAACGGCAAATGCGCAAGTCATATCAAATTGGTTTTGAGGTTGACTGGAATTATTTCAATCTGGGCGTGCCTAACGTTGCAAACGTGCAATCATCCAAGCACTTAGCGCGCTCAGCGATGTTGACTGCCAACCAGCAGTTTATGAATGTACTTGCTCAAGTTCGTACATCTTATCTGGCTATTTTGGTGGCAGAAAAGCAAATCGACGTGACCACACGGGCGGTGGCATCTTCAAGTGAACAGCTGCGTCTGGCTCGCGTCCGTTTAGCAAACGGAGTAGGAACTAACATCGACGTTTTGCAAGCTCAGCAAGTTTGGACTCAATCATTGATTAATCGAGCTGATGCCATTTTGACTTTCAATCAAGCTCAAGTGCAACTTCTGCACGATATCGGCGTGATTAGCATTGATACGCTCACATCAGGTCGATTGACCAAAGAATAATTATTTGGTGCCAGTGCCGCGACCAGCTGAATAAGTCTGGCTGCCCACTACGTGGCGAATCTTTTTGGCTGGAATGCCAACTTCAATGCCCGCTTCATCTGAATCGTCTAGCGAGCGATGCTGATGCTGATATGTTCCCCAGTGTCTTGCCGTGAAGCGCTTCTTCTTTCCGCCCAGTTCCGGCACTACATGTTCAGGGAAGGCGATTAAAGCCGTAGTCCAACCGGCCACGAGTATTCCAATGAAATAGCAGAAAAGTTCAGACATCCATGTCACCATCTAGCTTTGGTAGTCAAGCCATGGATTCTAAAGCAGCTGCCGTGCCATGGAAAGGGGGCAAATACGGCAAACTTCTGTTGTCAACCTCTTGTGCTGTCAAAAGCATTGTGCCCCAACCGTTTCGCCGCTATTTCTCAGCGCCACAGTTCGCAACCAAAAAGCTCAACCGATATCGGTTGAGCTTTTTTGGTTGCATATCGTTGGCATTGGAAACTGCTTGTCAGGTGAAAGAAAGAAGTGCGGGTCGCTCAGCAATGAGACCCGCACTTCTTTCTTAAATTCAGTTTTGGACTAAGTTGTTTGTGGATGAGCTTAGTAATTTGCTTATTAACGGCGCATGACGTTAACCAGATCTCGGTAAAGATCGGCTATTTGTCGGGTAACTATGGCTGTAGAAGGCTGTTCTGCTGAATATTTAGCGAATTCCTCCGCTTTGCGCTCGAACATACCAGCTAATCTATTTTCAAAACTCTTGACATGTGGGCTCATCTGCGATCACCTTCTAACGTGCAAAATAGGCACGGACACTGGGGGAAGCCGGTTGTAATCTGAATGAATTAATTTTGTCTCAAAGAGTTGCCAAGCTCAATAGCTAAATGCAAATAATCTTCGATTTTGATCAAATTTAATTTTGACTCCACTGGTGATATCACTTTTTTATTGAGCGATCTGCCGAACTGAGTGATGAGCCAGTGCCTCTGGCGATCACGTTTCAGACTAAGTGATGACTAAATGTATATCTCTTTGTATGCGCGCACAAAGAGAGATCTGCTGAGACCAGCTTGGACACTGAAAGGCTTGCTTTCGTGATTACGCGTTTCAACACAGGTAATCATCTGGCTAGCCGCGGTAAAATTAGAAATCATATCCAATTGTAGAATTGAACACGGCGTCGCATGAGCTCAGAGCGCTTACCACTTCAACCAAGTTTGCGTCGACTTCTAGAAATAGAAGCACTATCCGAAGCGCAGATCATTTTTGGCAAGGAATTTCTGGACAAGGAAATTTCTCAAGTTGTAGCCAACCTTCATGGTGGACAGCGCCCCGGAACCCTGGCTCTCATTCGAAGCGATGCTCTTTCAGAGCTTGAGCTGCCTCCACTAAAAGGTATGGCTGGACTTGTTGTGATCAAGCCGGTCAACTCTGCTCGGAGCACGGCAACAAAGGGGTCTGGCTTGAAAAGCCAGGTGATTCCAGACCTTCACCTCGAGCTTGAGTCTTTAATAAAGCTATGTTCTGAGGCATCGACCCCGCTGGTGGTCTTGCCCTGCCTTGAAGAGAGTCTGGAAATCATTGAGGAGGTGAGAGCTGCTTACCTTGGTGAACTCAAAAAGGCAAATGCCCGTTTGCATGCTTATTTTATCCGCCTGGTTATAGAAGAGGGGCTCGATGGTTTTGTTGAGCGCCTATCAGAAGAATTAGAACGTCCTGTGGCGGTGGAAACTGCCGACTTCAAACTTGTTGCCGCTCAGAACATGGGGCCGACTCCGGCGAGCCAGCAAAAAACTTTGACTGAAGAAGTAGCCGAAGTCCTAAATAGAGAATTACGTTCGCTCGACGACCCTGACTCTGTCATAGATGCGGTTCGGGTTGGGCGCAGATTAGTGGCACCAATTATTTTGGAAGGCGCAGTGGTTGGCTACTTCTCTGTAATGCTTCGACCGTCTGACGATGAAGAGCAAATGGCCGAATACTTAAGACCAGCTGTCCTGGCTGCACTGGTTGATTTTGGTCACCGCCGCCGTGATTTTGCTACAAGCACCGTTGCGCATCGCAGTTTGCTCAAAGATCTTTTGCTCGACCATAGCCTGGCTACAAGCGACCAGGAAAGACTGAGTCAGTTCTTTGGACTGGACATCTGTGACGGCATTCTAGTTTTTGCGCTTAGATTCTCGCCGGAAAATTTGGCTCGCAACCTGGCCTGGAACGAAGAAAGACAGGCAATGGTAGAAATGGAAGGTGTGAGCGTTTTTGTCTTGCCAGTAGAAAATAATCAGGACTTGAAATGGCAAGACTATGCCGAGCGCCTGAGAAACTCACTTAAAGCAAAATACGACGGTTTGCAAATACAGATGGGCGCAGGCAGAATGGTTGAAGCCCTGCTCGATCTTCCCGATGCCTATCGCGAAGCAAGACAAGCTCTGGTAACTGGTTCGATGATTCATGGCGAGGAAGAGTTTGTTTTAGGCTTTGGCGATCTGGGCGTCAAAAGAATTTTGTATTTGATGTTTGACCACCCCGAACTTGATCGCTTTTATGAAGAACACCTGGCTCCTCTTGAGGCTTACGATACGGAGTGGGAAACTGAACTTGTTGAAACTCTTCGAGTTTACCTGGCTCAGGGATACAATTTAAACTCGGCGGGCAAAGAGCTGTTTATCCACAGACATACAATGCGCTATCGTTTAGAACAAATTGCCGAATTGCTCAAAGTAGATATTGATTCACCCGAAGTATTATTGAACTTACAAATAGCTTTTCAAATTCGCGAAATGAAAGGTAAACCCGAGGCATGAGCCAGGCAATCGTTGAAATGAAAAATGTCAGCAAGTCGTTTGGCACGACTGCAGCCGTTGAAGACGTAAACCTGGACATAAAAGAAGGTGAGTTTTTTAGTTTACTTGGACCTTCTGGGTGCGGCAAAACCACTTTACTGCGAATGATTGCAGGCTTTGAATTTCCAAGCTCCGGCTCTGTACTTATCGCAGGGCAAGACATGAGCCGCGTGCCACCGCATAAGCGCCCTGTGAATATGGTTTTTCAAAGCTATGCACTTTTCCCTCATTTAAGTATTTTTGACAATATTGCCTTCGGACTGCGCATGGCAAAAGCTTGCCCAGAATCTGAAATAGCCGAGCGTGTCGAAAACGCACTAAATCTGGTGCGCCTGCCCCAAATTGTAAAACGATTTCCGCGAGAACTTTCGGGCGGTCAACAGCAGCGCGTGGCTTTTGCACGCGCAATCGTAAACAAGCCCAAAGTTCTTCTGCTCGACGAACCTCTTTCGGCTCTTGACCCTAAAATTCGCCTTGAGATGCAAGCCGAGCTTGCTCGATTCAAAAAAGAACTAAACATGACTTTTGTTATGGTTACTCATGATCAAGATGAAGCATTTGCTCTTTCAGACCGCATCGCAGTTTTGTCAGCCGGAAATTTGGAGCAGCTTGCCAGTCCGGAAGAGCTTTTCGAAAACCCGCGAACTCCTTTCGTTGCTGATTTCATTGGACAGACTAACTTGATTCAAGGTGAAGTAATTGAGTTTTCGAGTCCTTATTGCAAAATCAAAACGTCTATGGGACAGACTATATGGGCCGATGCCGGTCAGCACAAAGCTGCGGATCTGAGCCCGGGCAAAAAAGTTACTGTATGGATGCGCAGCTCGGCATTTGACCTGAGCGAGTCGGCCAAAGAGTCAAGCGACGGACAAATTCTGAATGTTTTCAAAGTCGAAATAGTGCACAGAAGCTTCCAGGGGGCATCGTGTCACTACCATTTGAAAATAGCCGATGACGTATTTTGGAAAGCTTCTTTGCTCAACAATGGTGTTACTCATAGTGCCGGGCAAAACAAATTTTTGATTTTGCCGGCGCGCGCGGCACAGGTTATACCGGAGTAGGTCAAACTTTGAAGCGATCAAGTCAAAGCGATAATAAATTGAAGGACAGTGCCAAGGCTCGCTCTTCAAAAAACAAAACAGTTTCTTTGAGTCAAAATGATCTTGATTTACTGGCTCCCCGCTTGTTGCGACTGTCTGATATTGCTGGTGCAAAAATGCCCAGTGGAACTTACAACGGGGATTTTAGAGAGCTGCTTAAAGTTATGCCGCCGCAAATTGTAAGCCTGCTTATTTTGGACCCGCCTTATAATTTGTCCAAAGATTTTAACGGCAGCAAATTTTTGCGCCGCTCTGTGGACGAATACACTGACTGGCTTGATGCTGTTTTGCAAGACCTTAAGCCTGTTTTGAAGAATGACGCGACTGTTTATATTTGCGGTGATTGGTATAGTTCTTTGTCAATTTATGCCGCTGCCTCAAAGCACTTCCATGTACGCAGTCGCATATGTTGGGAAAGAGAAAAAGGGCGTGGAGCAAAAGCAAACTGGAAAAATTCCAGCGAAGACATCTGGTTTTGCACAGTTTCAGATGACTACACTTTCAACCTTGATGATGTGAAACTGAGACGCAAAGTCATTGCTCCGTACCGTCATAAAGATGGTGCGCCGAAAGATTGGGCTGATACTGCAGACGGTGCTTATCGTGATACTCACCCGTCTAATATCTGGACAGACATTAGCGTGCCTTTCTGGTCGATGGCGGAAAACACCGATCACCCAACCCAGAAAAGCGAAAAGCTCATAGCCAAGCTAATTTTAGCCAGCAGCAAAAAAGGTGATCTGGTATTTGATCCCTTCCTTGGCAGTGGCACCAGTTCTGTGGTGGCCAAAAAGTTAGGACGCAATTATTTGGGCGCAGAAATGGAAAGAGAATATTGCTTGCTTGCAGAAAAAAGACTTGAAAATGCCGAGCTCGACAGCCGTATCCAGGGCTTTTCCGGCGGCGTGTTCTGGGAGCGCAATACTCTTGCCGAACAATTAGCAAAATCAGACGATTGAGACCGAGTGATTTTGGCTTTGGCAAATCAAGGAAATTAAGACTGAGCGGTTTAGCTTTGCCAAATCAGGCTTTGCTGGCAATGACAAATCGGGCTCCAGCCGCTACTTCGCTAAATTCTCTCAAATTCCAAGTTGAGAAAAAGTCTTTGATCTCGTCGTCTGAAAAACAACGGAGTAACATGCCTTTGCGCCCTTTATCAGTGTAAATTTGCGAGCCGTCTTCCAGCTTGTAATACTCTCCCGGACCTGTGCCGACTTTGTCAAAGCAGCCGACAAAAATTCCGCCTGGCTCAAGCATTTCATGAATTGCTTCCAGACTTTGTTTAGCCAGGCTGTAAGTCAAATGTTCAAAAATTGAGTTAGCCACAACAGCGCCGAAGTATGATTTTTCAAACTTCAACTCACTGATGTCTTGAACTTGAAAATCGATAGCTAGTTTTTCATCGTTTGCCCAGACCTGTCCAAGCTCGATTGCATGTTTAGCGATGTCTACGCCAGTCACATTGAACCCATGACGAGCAAGAAAAATACTGAGCCAGCCGCTGCCGCAACCGAGATCAAGTACGCGGCTTGAAATTTTGCTATTCAAAGCTGCCGGAATTTTAGGCACATAATCGAGGTCTGGCATCTGTGTGTATGGCACTTTGACCATATTCCAGGCTCTGTCCCAAAATTCCAGATTTTGCCTGTAAACTTCAGGGCTGCAAATTGTATCGGTCATCATGGTTCTCTTCACTTGCGCATGAGCTGTATACAGCCTGGCAGACTATAACCTGTCCGCTTTCAACTGGTCGGACTGCCTGAGCTGATAACCCCATTTTCGTATGCCGCAGGCGCTATATACAAGCGTGCGCCCGCTAGTGTTAAGTTATGGACGGCAGATGTCACGGCAAGTGATTGGCCTTACGCATTCCAGGGTAAGAATTCTCTGGGGGAAACTGCAGAAACCTTTCCTCTTTGGCAATTGGCGATTTTGGCGTTAACAGGCTGCCATGGTAGACCAGGTCAGGACACAGCTTTTCATGATGCTCGTGCAGCAATCCGGCGCGGGGGCATTGCCGCTTAGCAACCTGGCACCCAACGAATTTTTGCCATTCTTCAGACGTATCGAAGAAAGTGTCATATTTCACGGGCTTTCGCCTGTGGTTGTTTATTGGTCAACCCGCGAAGTCAAGTGGCTGCTGCCTGAATCAGCCAACTTCAGGACACTAAGCAGAGACGCATTTTGTGTCTCGATGTTTTCGGAAGAACGCAATGATAAGCAAGACGAGTTTTGTTTTCTTGTGCATAGTCAGGGCATTTCAATGGTTGTTTACGGAAATTGTTCTGAAGACAACGCCAACGAAGGCGTTTATCAATGTGTCGGCTCGATTGACCCAGGCATTGTAAAACGTGCATTTGCTGCCATGATACCGGTTTGGCAGTTTATCGACCTGCCAGAGGCAAATCGCCTGGACGACGCCAGAGCCCAGGTGGGCAATCCGGTTACAGCGCCTCATTTTGTTTCAGGAATTAGAAACGACTGGCCTGTTGTGAAACAACGATTGGCAGGCTCTTCCCCGCCTGCGCCAGGAACTGATCTTGGTCGTTCGTGCGGTGTGATTCAGGGCGCCGGTTCTGGTAGTTCTCTGAATAATCCGACTATGGTCGTCAGACCAGGCGCTGAAATTCAAAGTCCCAGAGCTCTACTGCTGCCAGGCGCTGAGCCGGCTGTTCCCGGGCAGTCGAATGTACCGCCGCCTCCACCTGGCCGCCCGATGCAGACGCCCGCGGCAGCCCAAGCCAAATCTAACTCGCCAGTTGCCGATGCAGCCCGAGCCTTGTCTCAGCTAATTCAAGACGACAGCCCTGCTTTCAACGGACGTGCAGCTAAGTCTGATGCTGATTCAGCTGCCAACAAAGGCAGACGCATTCAGCTGCCGGGCGCACTCGACCATGACTCAGCTGCGATGGAGAGCCAGTCGGCCGCAGCTGCTCCACCTGCCGTAGCACAATCGACTCTGGCTTTGCCGGCGCCAGACCTCGACCAGATTGTTCGAAGCGACGATTTGCAAGGTGATCCGAGTTTACTTGAAGAAGAGTTCAACTTTCAGGGGCTCACAGACAGTCCGCATTTCAAGCCGCCAGGCGGGAATGGTTCTGGCAACGGTGGCAATGGCGGCCCTACGGCCAAAGCTGCAAGCCCAGCCGAGAAGAAAAAAGAACAAAACCGCGGAATTCGCGAGCTGAGAGAAGTTTGGACAAACATAACTCAGGAAGTTCGCACTGTTTTTGCGCCTGATGCTCAAAGAATCATTCGCGACACAGTCAGCCAATTGCGCATCTCAGGCGACCTGCCCGCTATCTTGCAGATGGCAACCGAAGAACTTACAAATTTGAGCAATGCTGACCGCGGGCTTATCTGGCAAGTTGTGGATGATCAGCTTGTTGTCACAAACGAATTCGCTGCAAATGGACACTATTGTTTTAGCGACGCAAATCTGGGCGCGCAAGAAACTACAGCCATCGTTTCGGAGTTCCTCTCGCGCTTTCCTGACGAAAGCGGCAGCGGCGTAATCGCAATCCCAGACACACTGCAAGACTCAAAACTGAGGCGCATGTCGCCGACTTTAGCTGCACTTATTGAGCTTGGCGACGCTCGCGCTCGTCTTGTGGCTCAAATTAGAAGCCGCGGTATTTTTCACGGTTTTATAGAACTGCAGCAAAGCCGCAATCCTCGCGAATGGAGCGAGCAAGATGGTGCTGTTTTGCAAAGCGTATCTGAAGTACTCTCGCTTGTTGTACAGCAGTCTTTCGACTTGATGCGAATTGAACAAGAAGCAAACGAGATGAAACTCGTAAACGAAATTTCGGGAATTTTTAGAGAATCTGGCGGACAAAGAGCTCAATACACTATCGAGCAATCAGTAAACTTATTCGCAGACCATACCGGCTTTACTTCAGCCCAGGTCTTTTTGTTCAGCGAAGAAGATTCTGTTTTGCATCCGCAAATTTCTGAAAAAGAACACTCTGAAAAAATACCTTTGCAGCAAAAACAAAATCCGTTCATCCAGGTTTTTGAAAGTGCAAAATTGAAAACAATAAACCAGGAATACAGCAAACGCGGTGATGCTGTGTTCGGACATGACACGGCTATGATTATTCCGCTGATGTCCGAGGGCGAGAGACTTGGTGTTCTGGGATTGTGGAAACGCAAGCAGGGCAGCCCCATGTTGCGACCGCAAGATAGAGAACTGGCTCTAACTGTCGCCGGCAACCTTGCTTCGTTTATTCGCGCAGACCAGGCTATTGCCCAAATTCGCCAGAAGTCTGCTCGTGAAAGTTTGATCAATACTGTATCTGAACAGATTCAACAGTCATTGAAAGAAGTAAATCCAATTTTGCAAACTCTGGTTTCTCAACTTGCCGATTATTTTGACCTTGGTCTTTCGGCTGTGTCTATTTATGATGTTGCTAATGAGAAGTTCTCTGAAGCCCAGTGCTCTGGCTCTTTTATGCAAGATAACCCTCTTTTGCCGCATATGGCAGAACAGTTGTTTCAATCTACACTTTCTTCGCTTAGCAGTGGCTCTATATTGATGATGAGCCCAGCTGATGTGAGAAACGCACTTGGCGAAACAGTTGTTGACCTGCCCGAATCAATGCAGCTGACGATGGTTTGCCCCCTTATTCAAGGCACGAACTTGAAAGGGGCACTGTGCATGGTGTCACTTAATGAAAAGGCACCGGGACTGCATGACATGCGTATGATTCAAGATCTCTTAAACCGTGTCGCTGTTGTAATTGAACACAAAGAACTCTTTGAGAAAGTTGAGCGTCAGGCTATTACAGACCCACTTACAGGCTTGTATAACAGGCGCTATTTCGAAGAGCAGCTCAACAAAGAACTGGACAGACACCAGCGATTTGGTCACGCTTGTTCATTCATTATTCTTGACCTCGATCACTTTAAGAGCGTCAATGACACTCTTGATCACGTAAATGGCGACATAGCTTTGAAGCATACTTCTGCCATTGTCAAAAAATGCGTGCGAGACGTTGATACTGTTGGTCGATTCGGCGGTGAAGAATTCGTTGTTCTCTTGCCTGAATCAGACTCAAACGCAGCCATGGTTGTGGCAGAGCGTATTTGTACAACACTTAGAGAAAGTTGTATTGAGCATTTTAAGTCCCCTGCCTGTTTGCAAAAAATACAAGAAAAGCTTGCTGAAGGCAAAATAAACGAAGCCACAGCTACTAGATTGAGTGAAGGACGTGTCACCGCATCTGTCGGTGTTTCGACATTCCCGCTTGATGCCCAGGAAAAAACCAGGCTAATTGAGCTGGCAGATAAATATCTCTTCCTGGCTAAGGGTCGTGGAAGAAATCAGGTTTGCTCGTCCAAAAATGACAACGGCCAGGGCAACCCTGCTCCACTGGCACCGGCGGCGCCGCTTGCATTGCCGTCTCCACAAGTGCAAGCTTTGTTGCAACCAAGCGCAATTTTGCCGTCTAAGGCCGGCTCTGCGTTGACTCAGGTGAGCGACTTCGATTTGCAATCAATTGCCGAACACGGCATTCTAGGTATGCTCGGAAATATTATCAAAGCAATCGGCACAAGAGACGGATATGGCGATGACCGCTCGCCTCGAGCAGCCGATTATGCCAGCCGCATCGCCGCTGCACTTAGACTTTCAAAAGAACATACTACAGTCATTTCGCTTGCTGCAGTTTTGAATAATCTCGGCAAAGTAATTGTAGACAAAGAAATCCTGGGCAAGAAAGGTCCTTTGAGTCAGGATGAATGGCAGCAAGTAGAGTCGACTCCAAGTATTGCAGCCAAGATTTTGGAACCAGCCAAGCACCTGCATCGTGTGGCTACAGTGGTTGAGTGCTATCAAGAACACTGGGATGGATCTGGATATCCACGTGGACTGAAAGGCGATGATATACCGCTTGAATCTAGAATCATTTCTATAGTTGATGCTTATGTGGCTATGACCAGTGTGCGTCCATACAGGGCTGCGCTTAGTCATTCTGAAGCAGTGGCTATTCTTCAGGAAGGCGCAGGCAAAGATTGGGACCCTCGCATCGTCAAACTATTTCTGGCCATTCTTGAAAAAGAAGGACAGTGATTTTTGCTGCCACAAAATCATTTGAACTAAGCTCAATAAAAAGCGCTTTGTAGTGTACAAAACAGTGCTACTTTACAAACTCTTGGCTGCCTGATAAATTAGAAATATCGAGATTGAAACCGCCGCTACAACCGCGGAGACCCCACATAGCTGGACTCCGGATAATATTGATGTTTATCGGACTTTAGTCTCTTCTGATCGATCCAGGTGATTCATAGGTACAAGGAGCAAGCCCCTCAGGGCCCGGTGTGTGAACCGGCTGGGGGGCTTGAGCTTTTTAAAATATTGGTATTGCTGGTGGTGCTTAGCCTGAGCAAGTTTTGCTCAGGTATTTTTCTGTATGCGATCCGTCTTCTAACTGTTGTTTTTGCTTGAGCAATTGGCATAAGATCTTATATGCTGCCCAGAAGGAGGAAACGCCGTGTCCAAGTTTACTGATGAAGAGGCTCTTCTTCACGATAACACTATCTCGCCGCGCGATGACAGGAGAGATAGGGGGCGGGCAATCTGTGCGGCGACACCCCATAATCTTCATGCCGGCTGGAAAGCTCCAGCAAACAGGCCTGACCCGATTGAAGTGCTTGAGAAGTCAAATGAAGGCCGTCTGAAAGAACTTATTCCTTTAAGATATGGTCGAATGATGTTGTCGCCGTTTACTTTTTTCAGAGGCGCGGCTGCTCTTTTTGCTTTAGATATAGCTTCAGGTAAAAGTACAAAAATTCCAGTACAGGCTTGTGGCGACTGCCACTTGCTCAATTTTGGTGCATTCGCCACACCAGAGCGCAATATCCTTTTTGACATCAATGATTTTGACGAGACTCTCCCAGCTCCCTGGGAGTGGGATGTAAAACGACTTGCAGTGAGTTTCGTTCTTTCTGCACGCGAAAATGGTCTCAAAGCCAAATATGTGTCTCAAGCTGCTGAAACCGTAGTTAGAGCATACAGAACCAAAATAGCTGCACTTTCCAAAATGAGCATTCTCGATATTTGGTATGAGAAAGTTGACTGGCAAAGTGTAATCGAGCGAACCTCAGACGAAGATTTGCAAAAACGCCGCAAAGACAGGTTGAAAAAAGAGCTTAAAAGAACAACTCAAGATTACTATTTCCCGAAATTTGCCGAGAAATCGGGCGGGGGATTTGTACTCAAAGACAGCCCGCCCACCATGTATCACATGGCGGGAGCTGAAGGTAAGCAGTTTCGCGAGCAAGTGGAAAAAGCCTTTGGCCTATATAAGGAATCGTTGCAGGAAGATAAGCGACGCCTGGTTAATCGCTATCGTCTTGAAGACGTGGCTATTAAGGTTGTGGGCATAGGAAGCGTGGGTACTTTGTGCGCTGTAGCCTTAGTGCTGGCGCCAGATAATGAGCCTTTGCTTTTGCAAATCAAAGAAGCGCGTGAGTCTGTTTTGCAACCTTATGTGGGCAAAAGCGCTTTTGAAAATCAGGGACAGCGTGTTGTTGAAGGCCAGCGGATTATTCAATCGGCAAGTGACATATTTCTTGGCTGGACACATTTTGACAATGGCAAACATTTTTATATCAGGCAGTTGCGTGATACCAAAGTAAAACCAGATCCGGAACTTTGGGAAGGACCGCAAACAGTAGAAATCGCTGAAGTGATGGGCAATGTTCTGGCCCGAGCACATGCACGCTCGGGTGACGCCGCTATCATCAGCGGTTATTTAGGAACTGAAGCTACTTTTGATGCAGCAGTCGTTGATTTTGCCTTAAATTATGCAGACCAGGTCGAACGCGACCACGCCTTACTTGTGGCAGCCATTAAGTCTGGACGCATTAAAGCGCATGTAGAAGCAGAAGGAGACTGAACTTTCAGTTTTTAGTTCGAAATGCCATGCAGACCTCAGCGCGGGGCCTTTCAGCTTTCTGGCAGTCTTGATCATTGTTGTATTTGCAATTGCTGCAAAGGTACTTTTCGCCTTTCCAGGCGAAAGCAAGTCTTATCGTCAGCGCTGCCGCAATCAAAGCCATAATCACAGGCAGAATAATTTCAAAATTCATCTAGTTTGGATTTCCTGAGTTTTTTGCCGGGGCTGCCTTTTCCTGTCCATAAAATAGCTCTTCAACATTGTGCAGCCCTAGTTGAGCCTGCGATAACTGAGTCGGCGAATAATTGCGCAGATTGTCTCGGGCGCCTACTATAAATTGCGGGCTGGCTATATAAATGAATGGTGCCTCATCGTATATGATTTTTTGAACTTCAAAATAAAGTTCTTTGCGCTTTTGTTTGTCTAATTCGCTCTGGGCTTGAGCATAAATCTCGTCCAGGCGCTTTTCAAATGGTCTTGCGTCTTCATTCATTATTTGTCCGCGCTGGTCTGCTTCTCTCTGGTCAAATAAGTGCAAGCAGCCGTCGCTTTTAAACACGTCACTGCTTGAATTTGAATCTAGCGGATCATCGGTTATGGTGAATAACTGTGCTTCCCAGTTTCTTTTGCCGCTGATTAAATCAGCCAGATAGCTTGGTTCTAATACTTCGAAGTTAACTTTGATGCCGAGCTCTTTCAAGTTGTCTTTAAGCTCATTGGCAATTGCTTCGTAAAATGTGCTTTTGCAGTAAGTCAAATTGAATTCAACTTTGTTTCCGCTGCTGTCGTACAACTGTCCATCTGATTTTTTTGTAAACGCAGATTTTGCAAGCAAGCTAAGTGCAAGTTTTGTGTCGCTGGAAAACGGCTTCAGTGCTTGATTGAATAATGGTGACGAGGCTGCTTCGCAAGTGAAAAGTGGCGTGCCTATTCCTTTGAAAAATGTGCTGACTATTTTTTGTCTATTGAGCGCGTGGTTTATTGCTTGCCTGAAATTGACATCGTTAAACCAGGCTGACTTAATCGGATCGACGTATGCTTTTCTTGTTCTAAAGTCTTGTCTAGGGTTCATGTTGAACACCAGAAAAGACTCTGCTTGCGCCGGTCCTAAGTTGTAGAGCTTGTATTTCTTTGATTCGGCCTGTGACTTCAACCATGGATAGTCGCGTGGTCTAAAGTGAGCAAGGTCGCCACCATTGTTTCCGAATTCATAAACGACCATGCCGGCATCGGGGCAAATAATGTAAATCAGGCGGTCTAAATAAGGAAGCTGGCAGCCAATTTTGTCGCACATATAAAAATTGCTGCTTCGAGCAAGCTCTATGCGATGACCCTGTTCATAAGTAAATAAGGTGAATGGTCCACTGCTAACCATTTGGGATAAATCTTTATTTGCCGCCCATAATTGTTTGAAGTTCAGTCTTGCATCTTTTGAACTCAAGGTAGATTCAATTGCGTGTCTGGGGGCGACTTTTATGCTTGCGAGCACTCGTTTGAATGTCAATGATGGTTTGCTCAAAACAAATGTATTTGTAAGCTCGTCAATCGTGTTGCATTTCGGCATTTTGCCGTCTACAAGCACTGACTCTCTAATCGATGGTGTTGCATAGCCTTGAGCAATTAGAGTATTCCAGGTAAATGCCACGTCGGCCGAGCTAATTGGGGTGCCGTCCGACCACTTTAGTCCTTTGCGCAAGCGAGTTGTGTAAGTAAGGTGATCGTTGTCTTCTTTGATTTCTGCCGCCATATCCGGTATCACTTCACCGGTATAGGCGTCAATATCAGCTAGCCCGCGAAACAACATACAAGTCACTTCTTGCGAAAATGAGTCGGATGCTGCCCATGGATTGAATGATGTTGGCTCGGCGCAGGCACGAAGCACTTTGAGTTGACCGCCCGGGCTGCCGGTTTCAAATCTGCCCTGCCGCCATTCAACTGAGTCTTTTAGAACTGTCTGGTATTGCTCGTTTGGTGCTTTTGCTACAAAGATGCTTGGTCCTGATTCAGGTTCTATTTTGTTCGTTGTCGATTCTTGCTTTGTATTTGTATCGGGCGCTGCATCTTGCTTTTGTTTTTCGTTTTGATCTGCCTGTGGAATTTTGCAAGCAGCAAGAATTAGCGGCAGTATCAACAGCAATAAGATTCGATTTTTCGAAAGCATTGAATAGCCTTTTACTGTAATACGCCTTACCTGAATAATTCCGGAACGAATGATTTTACTGAGCTAATGGTAATTGCTCCACCGAAATTAGTCAGCTCTGTTTGTATAACTGCTGTGCCTAGCTTTTGCTGCACACTGGCTCGTCTGACAATCACACCGACGACTTTGCCCTTCAAATTAACTACAGGTCCGCCGCTGTTGCCAACTGAAACTGGGGCGTCAACTTGCAATAGTCTTGGTGCAACGCGGCTTATTCTTCCTGTGCTGAATGTTGGAGCATAATACGAGCCAGAGTCGAAGTCAATTTGGTCGCTTGCCAGAGGGTAGCCGATTACTTGAATTTCCTGACCTTCGCTTGGTTCTTCTTTGTCTAGATCTAGTTTTGGCAAACCTGTGTTTTGAATCCAGAGCACAGCAAGGTCTGGTTCGCTTTCTAGTTTAGCTACCTTAAACAGTTGAGCCTGAATGGCTTGTTGTGTGACAGGTCCGCTTGGATGCAAAAAATATCCAGTTTCAACATCAACACCAGCCAGTCCCAAATATTTATTGAACTGGCTGCGGCTGGGGTCGGCTTTTACTGATAGTAAGTTTTCATAAGTGTCCCAGATGCTGTCTACCGTGGCTTGATACAAAATTCGCTCAGCCATATTCATTTCTTTTTTCTGGGAAAGATTGACTATGTTCAAAAGTTCTTTGAATCGATTTTCTGGGTCTTGGAAGCCGGCAGTTTGTTGGGCATGCAATCTCATCGCCGCAAAGAAACGCTCACATTCCCCGCCCAGACCGCTGCCGCTGTCAACCACATGCCTGTTTGTCAGGAAGTAAGTTCTATCATTCAAGTTTGTTTGCACAGGGAATGACGAGCCAGAACCCACAACTCTAAAACCTTTGTCGTCGGTCGATGTGCCAAATACAGCAAAGCCATATTTGGGCGATTTGTCTGTCAGCTGGGCATATAAGCCGCCTTTCAAATGAATTTTGATGGCGACATTTAGCTGATAAACCTGAGTCTTTAGTTTTTTGTCCAGACTCTCCCAGGTTTCAACTTTTTCTACTTTCGGGCTGTTACTTGTTTTGGCCGGTCGGGCCTTGGCGGAGGGAAGTAGACCGGCAGAAATTGCCATGACATAAGCCAAAGTCAAAATTGCAATACTTTTTGTTTTTGATTTTGGCATTGAGCAAGCCGGATTGACTGATCGGGTGACTCATTTGAATTATAACCAGGCTTTTGGGCCAGGTTCAGTTCTTACTGTTTTATTGCAACTTCAATTTCAAAAGTTCTTTGCCATGGCAGCGAAACATGCACTGAGGGGATTGACCAACCGCTGGCCGCGCCAATTTCGCTGAGGAATGGCCGCATTAGTTCAGCAAGTTTTCCGTCGGGTACGGCCTGTCCGTTTAGCTGATTGCGCACCTGTGTCTGGTAAGCCCAGTCATCGGCGAGGCGAACAAACATGGCTTCCTGGAAAGCGCGTTCTCTTAATTCGTTGTGTGAATGCAGTTCTGAATACCAGCGGGCGATGCCCAGAGCCAGCGCTGAACCTACGGTATTACCGGTGGTGTTCCAGCCGGCGTAAGACCAGAGCTTCTTGAGTAAATGGGGCTTCTTCAACAATTCAGTTACAAGAGCAGGGTCTGACCCGTTTGCATATGCAACGTCGCAAAGAATCACAGGGTGGCTAGCCTTTTCAAGCAAGTCTATGCAGCTTCTGACTGCGTCTGTGCTGCCCAGTAATCGTAAATCAGAATGTCCGGGCAACTGAATATGATCACCTTGTTGATGCTCAAGACAGTGCACAATTACTTGCATATCCAACTTACCTTCATCATCGTTGGTTAATACCAGACCCATTGAGTGTGTTTGCTGCTCGACAGTCTCACCGATTGTTTGACCCTCGTATTTGCTTGGCGTGCGCGAGCCGTGTTCTGATGAAAATTGCAATGATGCGATTGGTTTTCTTGAACAAGATTCGAGCAGTGCTCTTGCAATCAAAGCAGAAAGTGTTTCATCAGAACCTGGATAGGACATGACTTTTCTGGCAACGCCCATGTTCAGTGCTGATTTCAGCAGTTTGTCCTGCTCCAGAACATTCAGTCCATATTCACCGGAGTCATCCTGGCTGAATACCAGAAAATCAATTTCGTTTTTGCTTACGTGTTCTAACAATCTAGAATTTGCTTTGAAATTTCTTCTGCGTGTTTTTAGATAGTCTTCTCTCACCGCTGGTTCTATGCGTGATTCAGCTAGCGCCAGTGTACCTGGTGGCACTTTCATGCCGGCTGTGTTGCGGTGCAAAAGTTCAGACCATTGAAAAATTTCTCGACCATAACGAGACCAATATTTCTTTTCTTCAGTACTATCGTAATTGTCCGAGATTCGCATGATGCTTGCCTGGGCAAAGATAGACAAGGGTCGTGGCGAAAGTCTTTTCCATGTCGAAACTTCTTTCAGACGATTTAAAATTTCAGCTTCACTTTCTTCGCCGCGCCTTGAGTTGATAAGTCCGCCGTAGATCAAGCTGTCCAGGCAAACAAGCAGTCTGTCTGGCTGCCTGTTTTTGATCATTTCGCTTAACCATTCACTCAGCCCTCCGGGTCGGCTTGGTGCAGTTAGTGAACCTACAAGTTCCAGAGGCGGCACAAGTGCCGGCACACCGGCAACCCTGCATACCATTTGAGGGAACTGGTAAGTGACTGGACGATTGTCTAGTGGTATCAAAACAAAATGCATCTAATTACCTATGGGCGACCGGATTCCAGGCTAGTATTTCCTCGCTGATGCAGCGGTACTCCGGATTCCGGTACGATTCTGAGACCGCGCTTCTGCTCTTTTTCACCAGACACTATCACTGCATTTACTTTGTCAGCTATTTCATCAACTGATTCTGACTTTACAGGAGCGGCCAGTTCAATGTCTGAAAAATCTGGCTTTTGCCAAATTGCCGTTTCGAAAAATACAGGCACACCGATTAAATCACCTTGAATTGGCATATCCATAGTCAAGGTGAGTACACCAGATTCTGGAATTGTACCTGCTGCAACAAGTTTGCGGTCGGCACCAAGACGCAAGTTGTGTCCAAAAATTGACTTTGCGCCTGAATCTTTGTCAGCCATGGCAATCGCTACATGACTTCCTGGACGAGCTTTGACTACAAAGTCAGCCGGCTTGCCGATGACAAGCTTACCTGGCAGGTACACCCTATTGGTGACAAGTCTCGATGAAAGACTGGAGCGAAGCGAGCCACCGTTTCTAATCGACAATGTATTGCCATTGTTGGAATTTAGTGAAGACTCATCGACTGCTGTATTAAAAGGAGTGACTGCAGCCTTCAGTGCTTTGGCACGGTCTAGTGCTGCTTGGGACAAGACTGGAACTGCAGCTGCTTCTGCCTCAGCTTCTTTGTCTTTGCCTTTGTCTTTTTTGTCCTTTTCTTTTTGCTTGTCGTCTTCTTTCTCGTTTTTATCTTTGTCTTTTTTGTTTTTGCCTTTAGTTTTTTCGGCAGGGGCAGAGCTGTCTTTGCTCTCCTTAGATCCTGCCTTTTTTTCAGAATCGGCAGCCTGCTCTGGCTCGGGCAACTTGCCTTCCATTTCAAGGTCTTGTTCAGCTTGCTTTCCATAGGCAAGCGCCTCTGGGGCTAAATGTGCCAGCGCCAGGCTGAATATTGCTATAGAGGCTAGAATGCGCAACGAAATCATCTTCATTGTATTCTTAAGTATAGCCTCAAATAGCTGGTTAAGTATGCCGTTGCTTTTCAATCGTAATGCCGCGAAATCTTCGAAGAGAGAGCCAGCACATGCTTTTCCGGCAAAGAATGAGCCTTTGCTGGGTATTCTTGCCAAACGAGTTAAAGACTGGATAGTAGAATACTGGCCACTCTTCGACGCGACTTGTGTCGCTGTAAGCGTGCATGTTTTGGCGTTTCCGATCTTCTGGTTTGTCGGTTGGGCTTTGCCATGGCCTAAAGTGCCTGAAGTGACGACTGTAATTGAATACGATCTGACTAAATGGCCCGATAATGCTGTGCCTGACAAAGTTACAGACATTTATAAATCGTACATGCATAAATTTAAGCCGGGCGAATAAAGCAGCCTCCTTAAGTAATTTTTATTTTCGCCCTGGTTCGGCTAAAGCAGTGCTGCCCTGAAAAGAATTTGAGGATGCGTTGAACTCTTGACTTGAGTTTTACGTATGTATATTCAGGAGGCGTTTGTTGTGTATAAAAAATAGAACTTTAAATGTGCTGTCGAATGTTCTTTTGGGGCATGTCAAATGCGCTCCTGTTGCGGCTCCTGCCGTATTTATACGTTGAGCTTATAGTTGAAAACGAGTATCCTGATTGAGGCGTTGACGCTGATTTTGTGGTGCTTTTCGGTATCGCGACTGGTGGCGCAAGCTTGATATGTAAAGTCGCTCGTTTTTATATACGCGAGCCTGGTCTGGCTGATTTATTTGGCGGAAATTCAAAATTATGGATTCAACTAGCCCTGTAGTGCTGAAAAAGAAAATCTGGAAGTTTCCAGAAGAAGCAACACTTTCTGATGAATTGCTTGCTGCAGCCCAGGGTTCTGAAATTATTGCCAGGCTGATGCTCAGGAGAGGAATAGACACGGCTGAAAAGGCCATGGCTTTCTTAGACCCAGCCAACTACGAGCCAAGCAGTCCAATGACTTTTGCTGATATGAGCAAAGCTGTTGCTCGCATCAATAAAGCTATTTTGAGCCAGGAAAGAGTCACCGTATATGGTGACTATGATGTTGACGGCGTTACTGGCACTTCAGTGCTCTATATGACATTGAAATTGCTTGGTGCAAATGTAGATTATTACATTCCAAATCGTGCTAGCGAAGGTTATGGACTCAATCTCAAGGCTGTCAGCATTCTGGCTTCCAAGCATCGCAGCAAGCTGATTATTACTTGCGATTGTGGTGTTTCTAATTTTGCTGAAATCAACCTTGCTAAGTCGCTTGGTGTAGAAACAATAATCGTCGACCACCACTCAATGCCTGAAGTGCTTCCGCCTGCAGTGGCTATTTTGCACCCCAAGCAGTTGGCTGAAAATCATCCTTTGTTTCATTTGCCAGGAGTCGGAGTCGCATACAAGCTGGCTGAAGCTTTGCTGCTAGACAAAAAGATGCCAGAAGAAGTGCCTAAGCTGCTTGATTTTGTCACGCTAGGAATGATTGCCGACATGGTTCCTCTTGTGCAGGAAAATCGTTATTTGGTGCAAATTGGTTTGCCTTTGCTGGTAAATTCACCTCGTGCCGGCATCCGTGCCTTGATGGACAATACAGTCAAAATGGAAGGCACAGACATAGTCGGATTTGGGCTTGCACCTCGCATTAACGCAGTCGGACGACTGGCTGATGCCAGCCTTGCTGTAAAACTAATGACAGTAGATGATGATGCTACTGCACAGGAATTAGCTCATCAGCTTGAAGTTGAAAACTCGCGACGCCAAGAACTTTGCGAGCAAATATTTTTTGAAGCTGATATGAAGGCAAAACAAGCTCTGGCAAACGGCAACGATCGCGCACTGGCTCTTTATTCTGCTAATTGGCACCACGGTGTTGTAGGCATAGTAGCATCGCGCCTGGTCGAAAAATATCATTGCCCTGTTTTTGTAGCTGAATTAGATGAAGTCGAAGGCAAGATAAAAGGTTCGGCGCGAAGTGCAAACGGGGTCGACCTTTATCAAATTCTAAAAGCAAACGAAGCTCTAATGACAAAATGGGGCGGACACCAGATGGCAGCTGGTTTCAGCGCTGAAGCCAGCAATGCCGAGCTACTTTGCCGCGGGCTTGTAGATACATGCAATCGAGCTTTGCTCGGACAGACCTTGCGACCAAGTCTTGAGATTGACCTTGAGTTAGACGCAGAAGATGTTCATCTAGGTTTAGCAAAACTGCTGCGCAAACTTGGACCATTCGGCATGTGGAATAAAAAGCCTGTTTTGGCTTTGCAAAATCTCGAAGTGCTGGAAAGTCGTCCATTGGGTAAGGAAGGAAAGCACCATCGGCTTATGCTTCGCTCTTTTGACGGCGCTCATCAATATGAGTGTGTTTACTGGCGCAGTGCAGGAAATGTGCCGGCTAACGGTTTGAAAATTGATCTGGCATTTATTCCTGAGGTCAATGTATTCAATAAATCCGAAAGACTGCAGCTTGTATTATCTGATTGGCGCCGACATGGCGAAATTGAGCCTGAGGAAGAGCCAGAATTGATTGATTTTTCGGTGCCGGAAAATCAAAACGAAGACGAAATTGTAAATCTAGATAGTTCTGCAAAACAAAATTTAGGTACAGCTGAGCGCCTTTCTTCAAGCCAGGGCAGGCAAAACAATGCTGACGAGTCTGTCCCTGCCGATCTTGTTGTGCGCCTCGAAACTCGTTATGACGGCACGACTGCAAGTTCGCTGGTGACTGGCGTTTCAGCCGAAACTAGTTTGTCTGCCAGTTCAAGCCAGGACAAAAATGAAGCGACTGTGTATGACATGAGTCCTCCGGCAAACGGCGAGTCAAAAGATAAAGCGCTAAAAACAGTGGCTTTGCCTCCATTCAAACAAGAGCCTGCCTTTCCGCTTTTTTCTGCCTCAGCTGCTGCTAATTCTTCAATGCCAGCGGTCGGCCCAGCTTTGGCTGGTCAAGCTAAAACAAGTACGCAACTGAGCTGGAAAGATCTGCGCTCTCAATTAGATCCTGCTTCTGTAGTCGATGCTGCAGTGCGCCGCCTGGGCGATCAAGTCAGTATTTTTGCTGAGGCATGCAAGCTGAAAGGGCATGAGTTATGTGACAGAAGCTCACTTGAGTCATCTGCGCATCTGCTAATCTGGCAATATCCGCCAAGTTTGCAAGTTTTCAAATCGCTCATCAACAAGTCACAGGCTCGCAATGTTTATATTTGCGGTGCAGGCGAAGCCGAGGAATACGACGCTTCTTCCTTCTTAAAACGCTTGCTGGCAATGGTTCGTTTTGCTGTAAATCAGCGTGACGGTGAAGCTCATGCTGAAAAACTCTGTGCGGCTCTTGCCACCAGCAAAATGGCTATTGCCCTTGGCCTGACTCTGCTAAAGAAAGTTGATGTTATCGATTGGTACGCAGAAGACTCGATGATTTTTCTTGAACTGCTAGGCAGCCCAAACGATGGTTGGGAGACGCTTCCCGAATTTCGGCAGCTCAATAATACACTTAGAGAAATTACTGATTTTAGAAACTGGTGTGCTGAAGCGCCTCTTGACGAGATACAATCAGAGCTTGTGCCAAATGCGACTCGTCTTGGTGGTGAAAAAACCGAGGCTAGTCAAGAGTCCGCCTTTCAAAACGACACTACACCACGAGCAAACTACAATGACAGAACAAGCTACCTACCAAGCGATCAGCCCAGAAAAATCTGAGTGGCTCAAGAGCAAAATCAGGGACATTCCTGATTTCCCTAAACCGGGTATAGTGTTCAAAGACTTGACTACGCTTTTGAAAGACAAAGAAGCTTTCGGCTATGTAATCGACATTTTTGCCGAACGTTTTGCCTCATTGAAGCCAAATTATGTTGCAGGCATTGAAGCTAGAGGCTTTATTCTTGCCCCGGCGATTGCACACAAATTGAATGTCGGCTTCATTCCTGTCAGAAAGCCAGGCAAACTTCCGCACAAAGTTGTAAGAGAGTCTTATCAGCTTGAGTACGGCACCGATACTCTTGAAGTGCATGAAGACTGTGTATCAAAAGGTGAGAAAGTAATCTTGATTGATGACTTGCTTGCAACCGGTGGCACAGCAGCAGCTGCTTACAGCCTATTGAGTAAAGTCGGTGCTGACGTTGTCAGCGCAGGTTTTGTAGTAGAGCTGGCTTTCCTTGAAGGACGCAACAAAATGCCGAAAAATCTCGACATTTTCTCTGTAATTAGCTTCTAAAAATATTGCTGAAATCTAGAAAGCAAAATTAAATGCGCGAATCGAAAAATCAATGAGTGAATCTACTGAAAGCAGCAGGGCGCTTGCGTTTGAGCTCTTTCTGCTTAGCTTCACTTCTTTGTTTTTCGAAATGGTTGTGATTCGCTGGTTGAGTTGCGATTTTATTGCATTTCTTGTTTTCAAAACATTTCCACTTGTGACTTGCTTTGTTGGCTTAGGCGTTGGTGTAAGTAAGGCTAACGATGCGCTTTTTCGCATGGCTGCACCGGCACTGGCTTTATTCGTCATTATCACTTATGCCATGACTCTGGCTGGTGTCGGTTCTATTCCGTTTCCTGCTGCGGGACTTTACCAGTGGTCTGATCCGTCTGTGGACCCGATGCTCTGGTTCAACGTTTTTCGCATGATTCTAGCCATAGTCTTATTACTTGCCGGACCTTTCGGAGTGATGGTTTGTATTGGCTCACGCATCGGAGTTTTGTTCAACAAGCAAAGCCCATTATCTGCTTACTGTATTGATATCGCCGGAGCCATAGTTGGAAGCCTGGCTTTTGCGCTTTCATCATTTTTAGGTTTTACGCCATTTATGCAAGTTGCAATTGTGGCTGCATTATTTGCGTTCTTTTATACGAGGCAAAGTATAAAAGCGAAATGGTTTGAACTTGCGCCTTTGATTGTTTGTGTTTTGTTTGCTTTTATTCCGGCTTCAAAAGAGCATATAACGTATTGGTCTCCCTATACACGTATTGATGTAAACGAACTCAAAATACCGTCTCAGCTTTTCAAAGATCCTTCATTTGTTGGGCTTGAATCAAAGCAAGCAAAAACAGAAAACACTGTTCTTGTCGCTACATTGTTGAAAGCGAACCACAGCTTTCAACAGCTTTTTGCTACAAGCCATAAGCTGGAATTGTTGCCCGAAGCATTGAAAATTGAAGCTGTTTCACAGCTTGCCCAAATGATTGAGGTAAGGAAAAACTATTATGGTTTGCCGTACAAAATAATTTCTCCCAAGAAAGTTTTGGTCTTAGGTGCAGGTACTGGCTCTGATGTGCGTGAAGCGCTTGCTAACGGGGCTGAGTCAGTTGACGCTGTAGAGATTGACCCGCGTGTTGCTGAAATTGGCAGGCAATACAATGAAGTGTACAAATCAGATAAAGTCAATTTGATTGTTGATGATGGTCGCAATTATGTAAATCGTTCGTCTGCTAAACGCTATGACCTTATTGTTTTTGCCTGTCTTGATTCAATGGCGTTTTCAGGTTCTGGTTCGTCAATGCGCACTGATAGCTATATTCATTCGAAAGATTCTTATCAGCGCTGCCTGAAAATGCTCAATCCTGGTGGCATTTTTATTTTGGCTTTTGGTGCACCAGTCAGTGGAAACAATGAGTGGCTGCGAGACAAAATGTACAAAACTCTTGAGGCTGCTGCAGGTTATCCTCCGCTGGTTATTACTGATCTTGATGCTCCGTACAAATGGCCCGCATACGTTTTTGTAAGTGGAGATCCCGTAAGAAGTGGACAGGCAAAAGCGCCTGAAATCAAAGACTCTTTCCATCCGGTCACCATGCCCTCAGAAGTACAGGCAAAAATACTGACTGATGATTGGCCATATTTGTACATTCGTCCTATGGGGCTTGATTTGTCTTATTTGTCAGTTGTTTTAGTTGTGATTGGTATTACTACATATGCTGCGCGCAATTTGATTTTTGCAAAAAATAGCGCTGCCGATGGGCAATTCTTTGCGTTGGGAGCAGCATTCATGCTGCTGGAGCTTCAAGCGATTTCCAGGCTTTCGCTTTTGTACGGTACAACGTGGGTAACAACATCGGTTGTAATAAACGGTGTTTTATTGATGATTCTGGCTGCGAATTTCGTTGTGGTTAAATTTGCCGATAAGCTGAAGCAAAGTTACTTATACGCTATTCTGGCGATTTCGCTTCTGGCTAGTTATTTCTTGCCGATGGATCAAATGCTTGCTTTGGATGAGGCCGGTGCTTATGCCGGACATCTAAGTATTACATTAATTAGTTTGGCGCCAGTTTTTGTGGCCGGATTATTGTTTGCCACAGCGTTTCGTCGCGTGAGCAATGCGGCAAGATCGTTTGCCTTCAACTTACTTGGTTCTGTTGCTGGAGCTTTGCTTGAATATTTTTCCACATACTGGGGCATTAAAAGCTTGCTGCTAATTGCATTTGCTTGTTATTTTGCCTCTTTCTTGTTTTACAAGTCTGAAAAAGCTGAAAACGTAAATCAGGCATAGCGCCCGTCTTCAAGTCTAATCGTAATCTCGCCGGCGTGAAGCAAGCGCTTCTCGCCATTGTCGAGTCGCAAAATAAGCGCACCGGATTCAGATAGATCTTCAGCAACGCCTTCTAGCTCGACATTGCCCGAACTTGCTTTAATTCTTTTGCCGAGTGTATGCGAGTATTTTTTCCATTGCTCAAGAACAAGTTCTGGAGCAGAGTGCAGCAAGTGTTTGTATTGATTTTCCAGTGAGTTACAAAATTCACTTAGCAAAAAATTTGCGTCAATTTTTTTTCCGCAAATATTGTCGAGACTTTCTACTTTGTTTTTTAGCTCATCTGGAATCATGTCCGCATTCAATGCCAGATTTATTCCCATACCTAAAATCACGGCCGGCGGCAGTATGATGCCATTGCCGCGTTCTGTGTTTGCGTGTTTTGCGCCTGGCATTTCTGCAAGGATGCCGCCTAATTTTTTTCCGTCGAAAACCAGGTCATTAACCCATTTCAGTCCTATCTTTATGCCGCTTGAACTTTCGATAGCTTCTGCTGCGGCTACACCGGCTACAAAGCTGATCAGTGGCAAGACAGATTGATCTAAAGGCGGTCTTAGAATTATGCTGAGAAATATGCCGGCATCCCTGGCTGAAAGCCATGTTCTGCCTTGTCGCCCTCTGCCGCCGTTTTGCATTCGCGCCAGGATAATGACACCTTCTGCCGCGCCTTCCTGTGCAACTTGGATGGCGCGGTCGTTTGTGGAGCCAATTTCGTCCCAAAGCTCGTTTTTGCCTGCTTTGCCGATTATGTAAGTATCTAAACCTGCTTCAATACTGCCAAGGTCAAAGCGTTGCATTTTTAAACTCTCGTTGATTTGAAAATCAATTCTATTAATAGGATGCAAATGATCAGTATCTAAGCCGATTTTGCCTTTGCAAGCGCAATTTAATTGAGTGATTCAAGATTGGTGAGAATTTGTTTCGATTCAACAAGCAGCTTATGAATTGGGCATTTGTCTGCTATCGACTTAAGTGTGTCGATTTGCTCCTGGCTGAGCTCTCCCTTGACCTGGATGTCTCTTGTAATCTTGAACATCTTTTTGCCCGGGCTGTTTGGATCTTCGACAATTTCTTCGTTGAGTGAGACTTTGACTTCATCGAGTTTCCAGCCGCGTTTATCGGAAAATACTTTCAGTGTCATTGATGTGCATGTACCAAGTGCAGCCAGCATCATTTCGTGAGGATTGGGGCCGCTTTCGTTGCCGCCTATTTCTTTGCCTGCGTCCGCGATCCATTTATGTGCACCGGCACTGATTTCATGCTGCATTCCCTTGCCGGAAGACGAAATTAGAACCTGACTCATTTTGCAGACCTCCTGGTCATTAATTCAGCGTATATGCTTGGATGATACAGCCGCGTATTTAGAGAGCCCTGCAAATTAGGAATATCTTAGTGACTGCAGCATTTGTGCCTGCTTTTTGAAATGACAATTCTTCACAGCTTGGCAGAGGGCTATTTCTCATCCGTTGTAGAATGGGCAAATGCAAGAGCATCCTATAGAAACAGAACGCCTTCTTTTAAGAGAGTTTTGCAAGTCTGATTGGAAAGCGGTACATGAGTACGCAGGAGATGCCGAAGTTGTGCGCTTTCTAGAGTGGGGACCAAACAACGCTGACGAAACTGTGGCGTTTTTGGAAGGAACTCTGGCCTGTCAACGCGAAAAGCCGCGACGAATTTATGAATTTGCAATTACATTGAAAGACACAAGTAAGCTGATTGGCGCTTGTGGTATTCGCATACAAGATTTGGACCATGATCAAGCAGAAATCGGTTATTGCTACAACAAAAATTATTGGGGCAAAGGATATGCCTCTGAGGCTGCCAGAGCGGTGCTTAATTTTGGCTTTAGAAAGCTTGGCTTACATCGAGTCATTGCTACTTGCGACTCTCTGAATCTTGCTTCTGCAGCTGTGTTGCGTGGCTGCGGCATGAGGCAGGAAGGGCATTTCGTGCAAGAAAGAAAAGTGCGTGGACAGTGGCGTGACACGCTATTGTTTGCAATTTTGCGTGAAGAGATTATTTGAAAATGAGTTCAAACGAAATTCGCGCTGCGGCGAAACTTTTACTAAAAGAAGCTAATGCCATTTTTTTCACTGGGGCTGGAGTCTCGAAAGAAAGCGGGATTCCCACGTTCAGAGATGCGATGAGTGGTCTGTGGGCCAATTACGATCCTGAAGAGCTTGCAACACCAGCAGCGTTTAAGCGCAACCCTTCACTTGTATGGCAATGGTATGACGAAAGGCGTGCCAAATTGGGGCAAGTAAGCCCAAATCCCGGGCATTATGCTATTTCTGAATTGGAAAAATTGAAATCTAAAGTTCTGGTCATAACTCAAAATGTTGATGGCTTGCACAAACGAGCCGGTTCAACTGATTTGATTGAACTGCATGGAAACATCAGTGAATTCTTCTGTTTTGATAATCGTCATGAAGCAAAAAATATTCCACTTGGATTGAAAGAAGCACCGAAATGTCATTGCGGTTCTTTAATAAGACCTGCTGTTGTGTGGTTTAACGAAGCCTTGCCAGAAGCTGAATTTGCGCGGGCTCAAAGAGAAATTTTGCAAGCATCAGTTCTATTTGTTATAGGTACTTCAGCTCTAGTGCATCCGGCTGCGGGATTGCCAATACTTGCATTGCAAAATCATATAGATGTAGTAGAAATCAATCCGGATGACACGCCGTTAAGCCGCAGCGCAAGCCTGATTCTGAGAGGCGCATCAGGAAAAATT
Source organism: uncultured Candidatus Obscuribacterales bacterium (assembly GCA_964546815.1). Taxonomy (GTDB): domain Bacteria; phylum Cyanobacteriota; class Vampirovibrionia; order Obscuribacterales; family Obscuribacteraceae; genus JAIEPM01. Next base: position 114,949 of record CAZJLR010000009.1, read on the forward strand.
TTGCCGGAAATTGTGGCAGAATTCAAAAAAATGAAGTCTGATAAATAATCGACAACTCTGTAATCATGCGGCACTTGATGATATCGGACACAGCTTTAGATCTTTCAACACCTTTAACCAGATATGGTGCGTATATCAGAACGGTCTTCATTACTCGGTTTTCACGATTGGCTCAGGTTAAACGTTCGGATTTAATATGAAGAAGTATTTTTGCGAACATTTCGAAGCATTGTAACTGTCAGGGTTTGGGGGCGTCGTATATGTGTTGTGTAGGCAGTCGATCTATTTTGAGATCAATTGTGTTCCCTAAGTGCGAATGATATCTTCAGTTACAACAAAAGTTTGTTTGAGGGAGAGCGCACCAGATTTATCTGGCAGTATCCACGTGCTTGTATAGCAGTGATTGCATAGAAAAAACGTGTTACGCGATTCTTCAAATGGTGAGTTTGACTGAAAGTTCTGACTACACCAAAAGATATACGAAAAACATACAAAGTGCGCTCAAAAGATGAGGGTTCTAAATGAACTCTTGACTTGATTGTGGCGTCTCTATATTAGGGTCACTGGTTCGCTTATTTTGCAGGAGAAAATATGACTCAGCCCACGTCCATGAGTTCTGCCACAATCGATGAGAATCCGAATTTGACACAGTCAAACCACAAGGTTCTGCGTCGTGATGGTACGGTCGCACCTTTCGATCCGGGTAAAATTTCGGTCGCTCTCACCAAGGCATTTTTGGCTGCTGAAGGTGATACTTGCGCTACAAGTTCTAGAATGCGAGAAATCGTCGTGAAACTTACTGAACTTGTAGTTGACTCGCTTACCCGACGTCAAACTGAAGGTGTTCCTATACATATAGAACACATTCAAGATCAAGTTGAACTTGCATTGATGCGTTCGGGCGAACATGAAGTGGCAAGGCGTTATGTGCTTTACCGTGAGTCGCGCTCACAAGAGCGTGCCAAGCAAGTGGCTGAACAGGGGCTTGGTGTCCCAACTCAAGAATTGACAATGAAATTGCCGAATGGCGATGCTGTACCGATTGACTATGTGCGCCTGCGCACAGTAATTGAAGAAGCATGCGCTGGACTTGGCGATGATGTTTCTGTGCAACATATATATGAAGGCACAATTTCGAATTTGTATGACACAGTTCCGGAAGATGATGTATACCGCTCGGCAATTTTGAGCGCACGTACATTGATTGAGCGCGACCCTGCTTATGGGCTTGCAACAGCTCGTTTACTTCTAGACCACATTCGTAGAGAAGTAATTGGTGAGCCTGTAACACATGCTCAGATGCGCGATCGCTATCCTGAATATTTCGCCGACTATGTGCGCAAAGGCATAGAGGCGGGTTTGATTGATCCAAAGCTTGGCCAGTTCAACCTGCAAGAACTTGGCCTTGCTTTGAAGCCCGATCGCGACTTGCAATTCCAATATCTTGGTTTGCAAACACTTTACGATCGCTACCTGCTGCATCATGATGGTCGCCGTTTCGAGCTTACCCAGGCATTCTGGATGAGAATCGCCATGGGACTATCGTTGAATGAAGTCGAGCGTGAGCGTCGCGCAATTGAGTTCTACGAGTTGCTTTCTAGCTTCGATTTCATTTCTTCGACTCCAACATTGTTTAACTCAGGTACTCATCGTCCACAGCTTTCATCGTGCTTCTTGACCACAGTCACAGATGACCTTGAAGGCATCTATGACGGCTTGAAAGAAAACGCATTGCTTTCCAAATTCAGTGGTGGATTGGGCAACGACTGGACACCGATTCGCGCGCTTGGTGCGCACATTCAGGGCACCAATGGCAAGAGCCAGGGTGTAGTTCCATTCCTTAAAGTTGTTAACGACACTGCAGTTGCAGTAAACCAGGGTGGTAAGCGCAAAGGTGCCGTATGTTCTTACCTTGAAACATGGCATCTTGATATTGAAGAATTCATCGATTTGCGCAAGAACACCGGTGACGATCGTCGTCGTACACACGACATGAATACTGCAAACTGGATTCCCGATCTATTTATGGAACGGGTTATGAAAGACGAGCAGTGGACATTGTTCTCGCCTGATGAAGTGTCCGATCTACACGAATTGCATGGAGCTGCATTCAAAGAAGCTTATGAAAAATATGAGCGTCTGGCAGACCATGGACAAATCAAGTTGTTCAAAAAACTTCCAGCTGTGCAATTGTGGCGCAAAATGCTCTCACTATTGTTCGAAACCGGACATCCGTGGATCACATTCAAAGACCCGTGCAACATGCGCAGTCCTCAGCAACACATTGGTGTTGTACACAGTTCAAACTTGTGCACAGAAATCACTTTAAACACATCGAGCAGAGAAACTGCAGTTTGCAACCTTGGCTCAATCAACCTGGTTCAGCACATCGGTGAAAAGGGTCTTGACCTTGCTAAACTGGCTCGCACTTGTAAGACTGCTGTGCGCATGTTGGACAACGTTATCGACATCAACTATTACAGCGTTCCAAAAGCAAGAAACTCAAACCTGAAACACCGCCCGGTTGGCCTTGGTTTCATGGGCTTCCAGGACTCATTGCAAATTATGCGTATTCCTTATGCTTCTATGGAAGCAGTCGAATTCGCCGATGCATCAATGGAAGCAATCAGCTACTTCGCCATTATGGCAAGCAGCGAACTTGCTAAAGAACGCGGCACATATCACACATACAAGGGTTCCCTCTGGGACAAGGGCATTTTGCCAATCGACAGTTTGGGCTTGCTTGCTCAAGCTAGAGGTGAGTACTTGCAACTTGACCGCAGTGAGCGCTTAGACTGGTCGCCAGTCCGTGAGCACATCGCCAAGTACGGAATGCGTAATTCAAACGTTCTGGCTATTGCTCCTACTGCCACCATATCTAATATCGTCGGTGTCAGCCCATCAATCGAACCAACATTCCAAAATCTATATGTGAAATCCAATCTATCTGGTGATTTCACAGTCTTGAACACTTACCTGGTTGAAGACTTGAAAAAGCTTGGACTCTGGGACGAAGTCATGGTTCATGACCTCAAATATTTCGACGGTTCATTGTTGCCAATCGGACGCATTCCGGCTGAAATCAAAGAGATTTATGCCACTGCATTCGAAATCGACCCAAGATGGCTAATTGAAGCTGGCGCACGCCGTCAAAAGTGGATTGATCAAGCCCAGAGCTTGAATCTATATCTGGCTGAGCCAAGCGGCAAAAAACTTGATGAAACATACAAGTTTGCCTGGATTCGCGGACTGAAAACCACATATTACTTGCGCACACGTGGAGCCACTTCAGCCGAAAAATCGACGATCAATACTGGCAACTTGAATGCCGTCAAAGTTGATCTAAATCAAAATGCAGCGCCAGCACCGAAAGTCTGTTTGATTACAGACCCTGAGTGCGAAGCCTGCCAGTAATTAACTCTGGAGCCCGACTGCGGGGTCGGGCTCCCTTTTCTGTCTGTTTTTTCTTAGTTTCTTAATTCGGTTTGCAATTTTGTTGATGCACGCATACAATTGTATGGTAGGGGAGTGGTTTCATGCTTAATTTCGATAATATTCCTGTAAAGCCTGCCAGGAAGGTTTCTGAGGTGCTCGAGCCCGGTGTCATGCCGGCAGCTTATGTGCCGCCAGCCGTGCCACCTGTACAAGCAGTACAGCCAGCTAGCAATCCAGGAGTACCGCCGGCGACTATGCCAGCCAGCGCACATACGCTCTCTTTTGAGCCCAGCACTCCTCCAGACACAATGAAAGCAGGAGGCCCAACCATGCAGAAAGTAGCGCCAGGTGCCACTGGGCTTGAAGAAATTCAATTTAAGGCAGCCAGAGTGCGTGTTGACGACAAAAAAATCATCAACTGCCGCGCCGACGTCAATCAGCTTGTTCCATTCAAATATGAATGGGCCTGGCAGAAATATTTGGATGCTTGCGCCAACCACTGGATGCCGCAAGAAATCAGCATGAGCCGCGACATCGCCCTTTGGAAAGACCCAAATGGATTGAGCGATGACGAGCGCAAAATCATCAAACGCAATCTCGGATTTTTTGTCACCGCAGATTCATTGGTAGCAAACAATTTGGTTCTGGCAATTTATCGTCACATCACCAATCCTGAGTGCCGTCAATATTTGCTCAGACAAGCGTTCGAAGAAGCGTTGCACACACACGCTTATCAATACATTGTTGAAAGTCTTGGACTTGATGAAGGCGAAATTTTCAACATGTATCGCGAAATTCCTTCAATCCATGAAAAAGACGCGTTCCAGTTGCAATTTACTTCTGAGCTTGCTGATCCTAATTTCAACACTGGTACTTTCGAAACAGACCAACGTTTGCTTCGTAACCTGATTGGTTATTACATCATCATGGAAGGCATATTCTTCTATGTTGGCTTTGTGCAAATGCTCAGCTTCGGCAGACAAAACAAAATGACTGGAGCATCAGAACAGTTCCAGTACATTATGAGAGACGAGTCAATGCACTTGAATTATGGTATTGATGTAATCAATCAAATCAAAAATGAAAATCCACATCTTTGGACAGCTGAATTCCAGAAAGAAATTACTGAGCTGATTCTTCAAGGTGTAGACCTCGAATATAAGTATGCTGAAGACACAATGCAACGCGGAGTTCTCGGACTCAACTGCCAGATGTTCTCAGAATACCTGCGCTACATTGCAAATCGTCGTTGCCGTCAAATCGGACTGACAGAGCAATTCCCGGGCGCCAAAAATCCATTCCCATGGATGAGCGAAGCACTCGACCTCAAGAAAGAGAAGAATTTCTTCGAAACAAGAGTAATCGAGTATCAAACTGGCGGAGCTTTGAGCTGGGACTAATCAAGTTTACATACCGAACCGAACAGAACGCAGAAGACCCCAGTTTAAAAGCTGGGGTCTTTTGTTTTGGAAGTATTTATTCAATTTTGCATAACGCGAATCGTGGTGCTCTGTAGAGCGAGCCTGTGCGAGTTCTAAACAGGAAGCTGTGCTGGTAGCTAAAGTGGAGCGTGTGCAAGCGCCCAACGGTCGCTTGTGCGGGCAGGCAAAGAGCGCGCGTGTGCGAGTTCCAAACAGGTGGCAGTTCCGGGTAGCTAAATGTTGCGTATAGCTCGAACTGCATCGAGGTAGGCACCAAATCCGGTGCCTGCTATCCAGTTTACTTTTTCGGATTCGTGAGACCGCGGTGCTAGAGACAAATAGCCGCTACATGGCTTTCATTGCCATTCTTGCGAGTTTAACTTGTCCTCCAAAAGATCTGCCTGCTTAGCCTTCAGCGCTCGAGGCAACTGCAAAAGTACCTCTTAGAGCGCTCTTCCAGCCATCGTAGTCGTTCTTGCGACCTTTTTGCGGGCTGAATTTTTTATCTACTATCCAGACTTTATCAATTTCCTCGACACTATGGAGCAATCCGGCTCCAAGTCCGGCCATTGCGGCGGCTCCCCATGCGGTTGCTTCAACTTGTCCGCTTCTTATTATGGGAATTTCGAGTAAGTCGCTTTGAAATTGGAGCATAAGTCCATTCTTACTAGCTCCGCCGTCAACTCTCAATTCTTTGAATGGCAAGTTATGCTTGCCCATTTGCTCAGCCACGTCTTTGACCTGGTAAGCCATTGCTTCAAGCGCCGCTCTGACCAGATGTGCTCGACTTGTGCCCCTGGTCAAACCTGTTATGGTGCCTCGAACATCTGAGTTCCACCATGGTGAACCTAGACCAACTAATGCAGGTACAAAATAAACCCCTTCATTTGATTCTATGGAAGACGCAAGTTGTTCTGCTTGATCGCTTGATTCAATAATGCCGAGTCCATCTCTGAGCCACTGAATCGCAGCACCAGCAACGAAGATGGCACCTTCAAGTGCATAAGTTGCCGGCTGTCCTTCAATTTGCCATGCAACAGTAGTCAAAAGTCCTGGTACCAGATTTGGTGTCGAACCGATGTTGACTAGTAAGAATCCACCGGTGCCATAAGTACATTTTGCTGAACCGCTTTGCTGGCAGGCTTGCCCGAAAAGTGCCGCCTGCTGGTCTCCGAGAACGCCCCTTATTGGTGCTTCAACTCCCAACAAGTCTTTTCTTGTAAAGCCGAAGTCGGCGTTAGCTGATTTAACTTCTGGCATCATTGACTCTGGCACAGAAAGAAGCTTTAAGAGTTCATCGTCCCATGCTCTAGTATGTAAATTAAAGAGCATAGTGCGGGAGGCATTGCTCATTTCAGTGGCGTGAGTTCTATCCTTCGTTAAGTTCCAAATCAACCACGTGTCTATAGTTCCGAAAAGAAGCTCTCCCTTTTCCGCTTTAGCTCTGGCTCCTTCAACGTTATCGAGGATCCATTTGATTTTAGGTCCGGAAAAATAAGCATCTGGCATTAGTCCCGTTTTTTGTCTGAAAAGTTCAGATTCATTTTTCAGTGATTGAACAATTTCATGAGTTCTGCGGCATTGCCAAACAATTGCGTTATAAATTGGTTTTCCCGTGCTTTTGTCCCAGACCACAGTTGTTTCACGTTGGTTGCTGATACCCACTGCAGCTATTTCAGAACTGTTAATTCCTGATTTTGCAAAGCAGTCTTTCACGCATTCGATTTGGGAATTTAAGATATCTTGAGGATCATGCTCGACCCAGCCAGGCTGAGGAAAAATTTGCCTAAATTCGTGCTGGCCGGTTGCTATAGTTTTGCCCTGGCTGTCGAAAATTATTGCTCGGGAGCTAGTCGTACCCTGGTCAAGACTGAGTATGTAGCGCTTCATGTGCCATTCCCCTTTGAATGAGAAACACATGTTAGCAAAAATGAACTCACTTGGTTTCTAGGAAGCTGAAGGCAAAGCTAATAAATCTGGCAGCTCTTGCTTATTTACTGGTACATCTGTAGATGTCGGTTTAGATTTTCTGCTGGTTGAGTCAGGGCAAGAACCAGCAGTTCTCGTGCTAATCCAGCAGAATTTTCAAGTTGTTCCTTAAGCAAATCAGCTGCTTCGCTATTTGGACTAATTCCAAAATCAGTGCGCAGTTGTTCGATCAAGTCGTCCAGCAAATCGTCCTGGTCCAGGTGGCTACGTGCTCCGATAATATCGATTGCTGCCGGCTCAGAAGCAATAGCATCTGCTTCTTGTTGAGCGTCAAAGATGAATTTATTCAGCCATTCTGGCGCGTTTGGACCACCTTGTTCTAAACCAGAAAGGTGAATGCAAGTACTTGTGGCGTCCTTTACTGCGTTTGAAAGAACCCATTCATCGACTCTTTGCTGTACGCCAAGCTGAGTTTCTGCGCCCAGAGTTCCGCTTTTGCACTTTGCAATTATTTGAGCTAAATTCTGGCGAATGTGAGCGTCAACACTTTGACAAAAAAACATTGACCTTTGACGACTGCTCTCATCGTCTGTCGGCGCCCAATCTTCATTGATTTCAACGAAAGTGAAAAAGTCGTTTCTGTTATAACTCAATTCTTGTTTCCATCGAAGCTTCTTTCAAAATACATGATGCCACTGAGGCTGTCCAGTGTGCATCTGATGCGCAATGGAGCTGGCTTTGCTATCTACTAAGTCTTTTCTTTGCGGAGCATCACCTTGATGATTTCGTGCAGGCTTTCGGCATAAATGTCTGCTTTGTCTCTACTGTCGTTGTTTTCCGCTTTGCTGTGCCTATAACGATCGAATAGTGGAAAATGAACAAATAAAACGCCTCTGCAACGCGGATTATCTTGCCAGCTTTCTAGGCTTCGAAAGTATGTTTCATTGCAGATGAATGTACCTGCATTGTATGAAATATCTGCAGCAAAGCCGAGCCTATTAAGGTGTTTGGTAATTCCGCCTATATTTGTTTTGCTGCGAATAGCATCCGGTGCCTCGGGAGAGATAAACCCTTCATCCCATTGATGTCCATTGTTATCGGGAATGCGGAAGTCCCTGACATTAAGTGCGAATCTTTCGAGGCAAATCTTGTCTCTTGTCTCAGCCAGACCAGAAAGTAATACGGCAAAATCAGATTCTGAGTCTTGCTCTACTTTTGCTCTTAATATGGACCAAGCGTCTGAACAGCATGTCGGCAGGGTCAGCTTGGCAACCGGGGCGGCTTCAGTTTCGTCGTCAAACTTAACAAAATTTGGCAACCTTTCAACTGCTTTTTCGCTTGGATTGACTGAATTGCCGCCAAAAGCATCGAACCCGGAAACGATAACTTTTATTGTCAAACCCTTGTCTCCTCGGGGTGATATTGAACATAGTGTAGAATGTAATTCATTAATTTGCCGAAGTGGCGAAATGGCAGACGCAGTTGACTCAAAATCATCCGGGCTAACACCCGTGTCGGTTCGACTCCGACCTTCGGCAATCTTTTATCATTCATAAAACTTAGTGGCTAGCTAACCCAAAAGGTAGAGTCTAGTTTCTTTTGTATTAGCTGCATTTTCCAGCGCTAGCCGAGGTTGAAGCCGCTTTTAAAGGCTGCCAATCTTTTATAGCTCAATGCGCTCGACCTAAAGCCGTAAAAAGCTCAACCGATATCGGTTGAGCTTTTTACGGCTTTAGGTCGATTTGTTTTTTGGTTTGAAAATCAGTTTTGAAAAACGGCTTTAGATTTTGAACTTTTTTCCTTGTTGCAGCGTTATACAAATGGGAGGGTAATTGCTTCTATGATGGCTGCATATCCTGATTTTGATGATCTTGGAAATTCTCGCTCATGGGAGGAGCGCTTTGATTTGTGCTGGCGAGAATTTGAGGCGAAATTCCAAACGGACGAGGATTGTATTGAGGAATTCGTTCGGCGCTTTGAACTTAGCGGTGGCATAAAGTGTCGCTTTTGTGATGGTGCTAGTTTTGACAGAAATTGCGGTAGCAGAATCATATTTTGTAGGCTCTGCAAGAAAAGCTCGTCGTTTACTACCGGTACGTTCTTTTTTCGCATGAAATTGGCACGACCCTATTTGGCGTTTATATGGTTCAAAGAACATGGATTTACTTTCAGCTCTAGTAGATTTGAAGAGCTCTTGGGTATTTCTTATTCCACAGCACTCGAAATACTGTGGAAATTTTCGACAGCAATGCTTTCTGAAATGAACGAGAACTTCAATGAGATTCCTTCGAGTGCCTTTTCCATGCTATTTTGCAAACGCAGTCGGCAAACTCCCAGCAGACGACATCCGGTGACAGAAGAGGAAGATTTCTGTTCTAACTTTTCCTCAGAGTCATCAGCTATTGATAATGAAAACTCAAAAGGTTCAACTGAAACTATCGAGCCTATACAAACTATTGATGACGATAATCCCGAAGAGTCGACTCGCGACCTAAACTCTGACATGACAAATTCGATTTTGACAGAAGAGCAAGCAAAGGTTTATTCATGCCTTTCTTCCGAGCCAATCAGTTTTGAGAATCTTTGCATTTTAACTGGGCTGAAGGCTAGCGAACTCGGTGCGGCCTTAACCTGGTTGGAAATAGATAGACTTGCTGAACGTAGATTGGGCGATCAATATGTCAAAGTCTTTGCGATAAAAGACAATAGTGCTCCGCATCTTCAAACCATTGATTCTTTCGACATAGATCCTGACTGTGTAAGTAAAATCGTTGGCTTTCTTCGAATTCATTTTCATGGAATTAGCCGGAAAAACCTGCAGAAATATCTTGCGCTCTGTTGGTATCATTTCGAAAAAGACAAATGGAAATATAACTCTTTGACTGAACTTTGTCGCAAATTACAACCAATGAGCAAATCTGAAATGACCGATTATGTTACTCCGTCTATGGTTAAAATCCCGCTGCTTTCTTAGCCGAGATTCTTCTTTCTGGCTGTTGTTATGCGAAAATGTGACATTTCAAATGCCTTGAAATAAAAGCACGACTGAAAGTTTTTCATAGAGTAGAATACTCCAAGTGAATAAAAATTCGGACTTAATCAAGACTCTTGAGCAAACTGCCACCTTTCCCTGCGTGGTCGGTAGAAGCTTGTTCTGGTCAATAATTGGATTCGCTTCATTGTTTAGTATTTCGCTTCCAATTGAGGCGTTTTCAGAAAATACTTGGTCTCAAATTCAACGAGAAGGCAGCAATGCTCTAGATGCTAACAAGTATTGGCTGGCTGAACCATTACTAAAGCAATCAGTATCTGAAGCTGAAAAATTTGGCTTTGATGACTTGCGTCTGGCAAAGAGTCTTAGCGAACTGGGAAGGCTTTATACCATTCGCGGCCGCTTCCAAGAAGCACAGCCCTATTTGGAACGAGAATTGGCTGTGCGGGAAATGGCCATGGGCAAAGAGCAAGGACAGATTATTCCGGCAATGGGCTCTTTGATTCGCTTTTATCTAACCTATGGCACCGCAAGTAAAGCAGAACCACTAACAGAAGATGTTCTTGCTTTTGTTGAAGGAAAGATGCGCGAGCCACACGAAAAACCTGTGGAAAAAACGGTCCGTAAAGAAGGTAGTCCACTTGAAGGTTGGGCTGGCACTGCCGCTCCGGCAATGCGCGACCCCATAATTGAATGGTCTATAACCTGCGACTCCCTCGGAAATTTGTACAAAGCTCGGGGAAACTATGAGCTTGCTGAAAAGCTTTATAAGGCTTCTCTCGATATCAAAGCGACTGTTCTTGGAATTGGACACTTGTCTTTGGCAAATAGTTATGACAATCTGGGCAGTCTTTGCATGGCGCGAAATGAGTACGCAGAGGCTGAGTCGTATTTCAAAGATGCTCTAGCAACCACAGAACGCACCTTGCCTCCAGAAAGTCCCGAAGTATATTCTCGTATCGAAAAGTTAGCTAAATGCGAGGCAAAAGCAGCAAAATACAAAGAAGCTGAGGCTCTTTATTTGCGAGCCTTGCATTTGTGGGATAAAGAACCATCTAAAACTGGAGATGAATCCCGAGCTTATTTTGCACTAGGCTCACTTTACGTTGAAGAAAAGAACTATGCTGCTGCCGCGCCCATGCTCAGGCAAGCACTGCACATGGTTGAAAAATTTAGCGGACCCTACCAGATCGGGCTTGTTCCTTACTTGCAAAAATATGCTTACGCGCTCTACCACCTGGGACGTATTGGCGAATCGCGTCAATTGAATGCACGAGCCGATGCAATCATTGGTGGACCTTCCTGAGCTTACGCGTTCCCTCGCTTCGCGAGGCTTTCTGGCTCTTTTGTGCCAGAGTTCCGGCAGCTTTCTGGCGCTTTTCGGCAAGATTTCCAGCAGCTTGCTCCGTGGCTTGTGGCTGGACTAGTTCCGGGCCTATTCTGCTATTTTCTCATTAGCTTCAGTTGGCTCATCCAGGAGCTTTTGGCCGGTTTTCTGGCAACTTGTAGCTCTTACATAGTATGTCTTGAAGCTTCAGGATGCTGTCGCGGCTGAGTATTTTGCGCGATCAGCTGCGGCTTGAGCTCTGTATGCAGCCTCTCTTGCTTTGCTTGTTGCATCTTGAGCCGCAGAACTTGCCCCATATGTTCTTGCCGCAGCCTTATCCGCCCAATTTCTTGCGGCGTCTGCGTAACACTGCGCTTCATAAGCTGCCGAAAGTCTCGCGTTTTTGACTCCGTTATTTGCTCTTGCTGCCGCACTTTCTGCCTGGCTGGCCTGATCAATGGCACACTGCATGTACTGCAAAGCGTCATTCAGTTTTGCCGAATTGTCCGCCTCCTTCCCCGTATTTGACATAACGACTTTTTTTGAGCTCTTCGATTTTTTGTTTGCCTCTTTTCTTGAAATTTTAAAAGGCGACTTGGCAATAAATTTCAAATAAAACACCGAGCCCCAGAAAAATGCCAGTGCGCCAAAAATTATCCAACCAGAAGCACACTCTAAAACCGAATTTGCTGCAGAATAAGCCAAATCTTGTGCCATCAAAGACGAATTTCTAGCAAAGGCTCCCGCACACAAAATTGTGTCTATGCAAAAAATAGTTGAGGCGCAAAAGACCAGTTTCAAATTCAAACTCAAAGCCGCTGATTTGTTTTCAAAAAGTCGACTCATGTCTGTTACCACTCAATTGTTCAAGACAATCATGGCACAATGATATTAAGGAGTAGTAAAGAGGGTGCCTGCTGCACTCATTTACTCGGTTCTTTTTCTTTCGGGCTGTAATGCAAAGACTGGCTTGTTCCTATATCGCGCGATGCCAGATCTTTCTTGCCCATCAAAGCGTACAGCTGACCCCTCAAATAATATGACTCGCCTTCATGATGAAACATATGAACCGGGTCTGGGTTCAACGATATTGCTTTGCTGAAGTCCTTAAGCGCTTGTTTTTTATTGTTCAATTTAAGCAGAGCCTGCCCTCTGGTGATATAACAATCAGCATCAGTATCATCGAACTTTATAGCTAAAGTGCAGTCATCAACAGCTTTTTGATATTCGCCCATGGCAAGATAAACTTCGCCGCGATTAGCAAGTATGTCGCCTCGCTCAGGGTCCAATAATTGCGCCTTATTCAAACAAGCCAGAGCTTCACTTAGATTACCCGCAAGGTACAAGCAAAATCCTTTATTGCTTAGCGCAACTGCATTTTGTGGTGCTATTTTGAGCACGCGCTCGTAATCGGCCAGTGCTTCTTCATTTCGTCCCAGCCGGCTATAGGCAAATCCACGTGCTATATAAGCATTCAGGTATTTTGGCTCTGCATTAATTGAGCGACTCAAGAATGTAAGTGCCGGACTCCACTGCGCATTTTGAATTGCTCTTTGCGCCCTTACATAATCATCATAAGCCGGATCTGCCAGAGCCATTTGCGCAGACATAAAAATCAAAAATAACGCCGACAGCGCCTGAAAATATAGCAGTTTAGACAGAGAAGGCACTTAGCAAATCCCGTTAGCTTAAACCGCCGCCAATTGTTTTAGCTCAGCCAGAGTTTTTTCCAGCGATTCAGAGTCGAATATGTTAAACACGCTTGCAGAACGATCAATTTTTTTGACCATACCTGTCAAAGCTTTACCGGGTCCTATTTCTATGAAGGTGTCCACACCTTCTTTAAGCATGAATTCAATCGAATTGCACCAGCGCACAGCGCTAGGCATTTGTTTTGAAAGCTTGTTTTTCAAAGCGACACCAGCGCTTGCCCCCTGAGCATCAAAGTTTTGCACTACAGTAAATTCTGCGTCGCTTAATTCCCATTTGTCCAGTTCTTTCGAAAATTCTTCGGCAGCTACACTCATTAGCGGTGAGTGAAATGCGCCGCCCACCGGCAATGGTATCACTTTTCCGCCGGCAGCCTTGGCTTTTGCTCCAGCTAGAGTTACAGCTGCTGGACTGCCAGAAATTACTAACTGTTCGCGTGTGTTGAAATTTGCCACAATTACAACAGAACCTGGACTTTCACTTTCTGCCTGTTTGCATATTTCTTCCAGATTTTCAGCGCTCATGCCGATTACAGCTGACATAGCTCCTGCCGGGCATTCTTCCATTAGGCGAGCTCGCTTATCTACAAGTTTGACTGCAGCTTCAACGCTTAGCGCTCCAGCTGCACTTAATGCAGTGAATTCTCCCAGACTGTGTCCGGCGACATATTGGGGGCGAGGTCCGCCTGCATTGATGTATGCATTCCATGCTGCAAGTGATACTGCAAGGATTGTCGGCTGCGTGTTTATTGTGCGCTTAAGCTCTTCTTCCGGTCCTTCAAAACAAAGTGTCGAAAGGCTTCGTCCTGCGAATTTGTCAGCTTCCTCAAAAGTCTTTCTGGCAAAGTCGTTTTTTTCAAACAAGTCTTTGCCCATACCAACAGACTGAGCACCCTGTCCCGGAAACAAACACGCAATTTTTTTCATGAGCTTATTCCTGATAACTCTTCCGCTACATTGTCGCTGATTTCAACCCTGGGACGTTGATCAACCGCGGTCCAGCGCATCACCGCAGAGCCCCAAGTTAAGCCTCCACCAAAACCGACTAAGGCTATTGTGGATGGAACTTTCACAAGTCCTCGTTTAACAGCATCATTGAATGCCAGTGGAATAGATGCTGCTGAAGTATTGCCGTAATCGGCAACGTTGCTGATTATTTGATGGTCTTTAAGTCCAAGACGTTCTGCGGCTGATTTTATGATGCGCTGATTAGCCTGGTGCGGCACCATAAAATCAAGATCTTTAACTTGTATGCCAGCTTTCTCGCACGCAGTTTTAACTGCTTCTGGCACCGCATTTAGTGCAAACTCGTAAATCGCTTTTCCATTCATGTGCAAAAATCCATGAGTCGCTTGCGGCTGAGTTGTACCTTCTCTTGGATAATTGGTTCCATAATTAGGAATCCAGAGCAAATGCGCACCACCGCCGTCTGCGCGCAAATATGTCGCCAGAAGCTCGTTTTCTTCACATGCTTGCAAAAGAAAAGCACCAGCTCCGTCGCCAAACAAAATGCATGTATTGCGGTCTTCCCAGTTCAAAAATCGTGAGTGAATGTCGACACCACAAACAAGCACAGTTTTATACATGCCCGTGCTGATGAATTGTTGTGCAATGGTCAAAGCATAAATTATGCCTGTGCATGCTGCTTCAACATCGAATGCAGCTGCGCGACTTGCGCCCACGTGCTTTTGCACCATGCAAGCTGTAGACGGATACAAATTGTCCGGTGTAGACGTTGCCACAATAATGAGGTCTATGATCTCTGGATTGATGCCGGCAAAGCCGATCGCGTCACGCGCCGCCTCAGCCGCTAGTTCGCTTGCTGTTTCGTCTTCGTTTACAACGTGCCGTTTGCGTATGCCAGTACGTGTCGTGATCCATTCATCCGATGTATCAACCAGATGCGTCAAGTCTGCATTTGTTACTACATGGGGTGGAACAGCAGACCCGACACCTATTAGTCTCGATCCAACTGGGAATTTCAACATTACTTTCCTGCTGTGGCTTGTTTATTGCAATTAGAGAACTTCTGCCAATATCAAAAATCAAAATCTACAAACAAATCAGTCCCTGAGACAGGGTCTGACCTATCTTCTTAACTATATCTGCTTTGATCATGTCTCTGGCAACACGAATAGCATTCTTAATGGCTGTGTGTTTTGAACCGCCATGAGCGATAACGTATACTCCGTTGACTCCCAAAAGCAACGCGCCGCCAAGTTCGTTGTAATCAACGCGTTTTTTGAGGGCGTTTGTGGCTGGCTCAATTATTTTGGCGCCGACCTTAGTGCGAATCGACGATTTCAATTCTTGTTTTAGCATGATGGCAATCATGCGTGCTATGCCTTCTGAAGCCTTTAGTACGCAATTACCTGTAAATCCGTCAGTTACCGTGACATCGACTTTGCCCAGAGGGAAGTCGCGCCCTTCGACAAATCCAATGAAATTGATTTTGTCACTTGCTTTGAGAAGCTTAAATGCATCTTGCACTAACTTAGTGCCTTTGTTTTCTTCAGTGCCAATGTTGAGCAAGCCGACACGCGGCTGCGTTTTGCCAGGATAAAGTCCTTCAAATAATACTGAACCCATAAGTGCAAACTGCAAAAGCATTTTGGCATCACAGTCTTTATTCGCCCCTACATCCAGGACCAGTGCGCGCCTTTCTTGATCGATAGATGGCATGAGACAGGCAATTGCCGCTCTGTCTACATTTTCGATGCATTTCAAGTATAAGTGTGCAGCAGAGGCTGCGGCTCCGGTCGAGCCAGCTGCCACAACTCCGTCGGCAAGACCTTGAGCCACTTGCATCGTGGCCACTACTATTGATGAGTCTTTCTTTTTCAGAACAGCTTTGGCATTTTCGTCCATGCCCACTACTTCAGCAGCAGGCACCAGACTGATTTCGAGTCCGGTGGTGTCATGACGTTTCAAATCTTGTGCCACCACTTCAGGTGGACCAACTAGCTGGATGGCAATGCCGTATTCTCTTGCTGCCAGCACAGCTCCATGCACCACTTCTCTTGGTGCATAGTCACCGCCCATGGCGTCAACCGCGATACGTATCACTCTTGTTCCTACCTGTGTGCTTGCAGCTGATTTTCCCGTTAGCAACGAAAGAAAGTATCTTCCTTTGGTGCTAAGAAACGTTTAAGAGTCGAACTCTAAACGTAAGTCTTAGTCGCTAAGCAACCAATCACGTCTGCGAGCTGGACGGCCGCGATAGTAACCGCAACCCGAACAAGCCACATGTGACAACTTGGGGCTGTTGCAATTAGGACAGGCCATGGTCGGTGCCAATACTAGCTTGTAGTTGGCAGCTCTGCGTTGAGCCTGTTTCTGATGGGATGTTTTCTTCTTTGGTTGTGGCATGTCCCTATTTAAGTCCTCCGGAACTAAATGTTTCCTTCAAGCGGAAACAGAACGTTTAATTATCTACGATTTTTATTCGGTTTCTTCGTTTGGAAAGAGAGTCTTCAAGTTTTTCCATCTTGGATCGATACGATGGTCGCTACTCTTGCTGTCCTTATCAGCTGCTAATGAGCCGCTTTTAGCCTCTGGGTGAGGAAAAGCGGGTCCCGGGCAGTCCTCGCCACATAGGCAAGAGACGGGCGTTGCCAGCGTAACAGCTTGATACACAAGATCAGTAATGTCAAGCATACCGTCTTCCGGAAGCTGCTCCACAAAGTCGTCAGCCAGGAGCTCTCTGTCTCTTGGCACCCGCTCTGAGTCGCGCTCTTCAGTATATTCGGTAAAGTTCTCATCAAGCTGCAAGTTTATATTCAAAAAATATGGACGCAGGCAGCGGTGACAGGTGAGTTTGAGTAAAGTTTGCAAATTGCCTGAGATGCGAGCCCCAGTAGAATTGGCATTTATTTGCAGTTCGCCAAGTACAGGCTTGACTGCTTCAAGCCCATCAATTGACTCGCGAAAACTCAAATTGAGTTTTTGCTGTGGCATATTTCTAAGCTCGTCTATACTAATCTTCAATGCTTATTTTTCGCTCAGAAACAACTGTGCTGCAAGCGCGCCCTGTCAAGGCACGGAAAAGTCGCCCTTAATCGGGGACGTCTTTTCAATATAGTACACCACAGTTCAGGAAGGCGCAGTAATGACAGATCTACACTCAGCTACTGAATATTTGCTTGCCCGGTGGATCTTGCCTGTGTCTGGGCCTGCGCAAGAAAATGCTTGCCTGGCAATTGCGGGTGAGAAAATTCTCGGAGTTATTTCGCGCAAAGAATATGAAGCATTGCCCGCCAATGCCAAGCTTGGTCGCAGTCGCGATTTTGGTGAAGCCATAATCTTGCCCGGGCTGATTAATCTGCATACTCATCTTGACTATTCCGGGCTCAAACATTTCGACAATTACTCGCATTTTTTTTCCTGGATAAGAAATTTAATCGCTCAATCATGGCAATGGGATAGCAAGCAATGGTTGGCATCAGCACTTGGCGGCGCCCGCGAAATTATATTTAGCGGCACAAGTTCAATTGCAGACTCATCTTATAGCGGTGCCGCAGGCAAGGCAGTCGCTCGCAGCGGACTTAGAGGTATAGTCGGGCTTGAGCTTTTCGGCATTGTCGAAGAAGATGCCGACCGCGTTTTTGCTGAATGGCTCAAAAAATATCAGGCTTTTATCAACGACCCCGACCCTTCATTACAAGAAGCTATCAAAAGCTCTCGTCTGAAAGTCACCATTGCACCACATACTCCTTATTCAGTTTGTCCTGCCTTAATTTCAAAAGCACTGCAATGGGCTAAAGAAAACAAACTACCAATGTTCATTCATATTTCAGAGTCAGAAGCCGAATGCCGCTGGATTGCTTCTACAGACGCAGATCTCGATAACTTTCTCAAAGAGGCTTTTCGCAGTGACCCTCCACATTTGCCCTGGAAAGGACATGGCTTGAGTCCGGTTAAGCACCTGGAAAAACATAATTTGTTATCAGCCGATGTACTTGCTGCGCACCTTGTACAAATAAATGATGCCGATATTGAAACCCTTGCCAGTCACGATGTGTCTGCGGTTCATTGTCCAAGAAGCAATTCAAGGTTGCGCAACGGAGTGGCGCCACTTGCAAAAATGGCAGCTGCCGGCTTGAGAATCGGCTTCGGCACCGACAGCGCCGCCTCGACTGATGACTTGAATGTATTATCAGAAGCGCGCTTCGCCTGGGATTTGCACAGAGCTGTAGATAATGAATTTAGTGAAAGCGCCGAAAAAGCTGTCTATTATCTGACGCTAGGTGCTGCCTGCGCCCTGAATATGCAGGCTTCTGTCGGCAGTTTAGACCCTGGCAAAAAATCTGATTTCGCTGTATTCTCAATAAAGCATTTGCCTGAAATAGCCAGACAGCGCCCGCATGAATGTTTGATTTATGGGGGAGCCCAATTGGAAGATTTGGTTGTCAATGGCGTAAAGCTGCTAGGGCACGGGTACATAATTGAAGACAACAAGTAGTTCAAGAAAGAAAGAAAATTCCCCGCAAATGTCATGAGTTAGCTCATATACTTGGCTTTGTGTTTGACATTAGCGATTTCAGGGAACATTAAATTTGCGATTAGACCGTTTTTCTACCTCTGAGAGTAATTTTTATGGCAGGCATAGGCAGGACAGATCACATTTGTAGCGGTAGAACTTGCATGTTTTGCCGAGTGCTAGACAATCCTCAGCGCTCTCGCATGACCGGCCAGACCAACCGCAACGCAGTTGACGCACAAGTCCTCGAGCGTGTTCGCGAGCTTGAAAGCCGGTCGCGTATCGAAAACACCCAGTCGACTATGACGACTAACAAGGCAGACGAGCTTGAAAAGCTGGCTTTGCTGGATTCACTTACTGAGCTGTATAACTCTCGTACTTTAATCAAAGAATTGAAAGATGAACTCAAGCGTGCCAAGCGCTATAAACGCCCGGTTTCGCTGGTTATGATTTCTGTAGATGGATACAAAGAAATACAACGTCAATACGGAGCACTGACATCAGATGCGGTATTGAAAGTGGTATCAAATGTTTTGCGCGATTGCGTTCGCGACGTTGATGTCGCTGCCAGATATAGCGGCGATGAGTTTGCCATTGTTTTGCCTGAAACAAATGCAGCCGGTGCTGCAGTTGTGGCTGAAAGAATCAGGCAACGTGTCGGTACTCAAGCTATCACACACAACTGGAATAATTTGAAAGTTACAGCAAGTATCGGTCTTGCTTCTTTCCCTGCTCACGCACGCGAACATGACGAGCTTATTGCCCGTTCTGTCCAGGCACTAGAGCTAGCTGTTCAACGTGGCGGCGACCGCGTTTGCGCAATCTAATTCATAACCCTTTCCAGGTCTTTGATTTCAGTTTCAAGCTGACGCAAGTCTTTGTACTCATCTTCCAGTTGCCTGTCTAACTGGTCAACCTCGCGCTGGGCTTCAATGCTTTTGTCTCGCTTGAGAAAATCAACACGCTTCTGGTGCTCATCAACGTCCCGCCAGAGCAGATCATAACGTTTGAGCAAGGCTGAGCGTTCTGTTTTGATTGACTGATAGCTGTTTTGATCTAAATTGTTGGCTGCCTCTGCCGGCGCAAACGAAAGTCCTGAAGCTCCTGCCACCACGATTGTGCTGGCTACAATTGCTGCATATTTTCCGGCAACTTGCTTAAACCTGCGGCTGAAATCAGGCGGGACAATGTTTTTCAATCTGGCTGCCAGCACATCTAAATGAGCGTGCCAGGCTGCCATAAATTCATGCATGCGTTCTTGCGGCAAGCGACTGTGTGTAAGCACAAGAGACGTTTGACCGCCTTCGGCGCTCATTTCTACAGATACTGCCGAGTCAAGATCGTTGCTCGTATCCATCCACGAAAAAGCTAGTTTTCGTCCCGGATCAAATCCGTTGATCAAGCCAATAATGCGCGAGCTCTTTTCACTGCGCTCTTGCATAACTGCCTGGTCGAAATTCAATTCGACTCTGCCGCCAAGGCGTGGCTCAAGACTTGCTGTGGCTAACCATTTCGGCAGCAAATCAGTCTCAGTGAAATATTTCCACACTTCACTTACGCCGGCAGGCAAAGTTCTTTCAAAGCGAATGCTGTGCTCGTTGATTACTCTGCCATAACTTGATTCTTCCGGCTCGCTTTCAATCATTTTTGGCGACTTTTGTGTAACTGGAGTTTCAACAGTGATGACTGTTTGAGCTGCCTGGCTTTCAATCAGAAGCTGCTGAGCTTGCGCCAATCTTTCAGCGCTTTCAATCAATAATTTTTGCGTGAATTCGCTGTTTTCTCTCGTTTCGAGCAGCTGCGTATTCAGTGTTGAAACCAGGCTCTCAAGCTGCTGCACTCGCTGCGCCAGAATCTCTGTTTCTTTGAAAGGCTGCATTTTGGTTTTTTCAATGTAAGCCATCATCGGTTTTTTCGCTGCAATGATGATCATGCATAGCCAAAAGCCAGCAACCGCAATAATACCTTCCATAAATCCATCTCCAATCAAGCACTTGGTTTCGTCATTATATGGAACTGCCTTATTCTGGCTAGGCATTATGAACTGCATATAAGCGCTGCTGCCAGATTCAGTGGGAGATCCCGGCAATAATTCGGGCTGCACTGCGAGCTTTTGCATTTTGCTTCGCGAATCTTGCCAGATTCAATTGCAGATATATGCTCTGGCGATCCAAAGAGGACAGACTTTTAAGTTTTGTCCTCAATCAATTGCAGAAAAATCGCCGCAAAACTAAACAGGGCGCTTATCCGGGCTTACTTTGCTTTCTCTCAAGAAGTATTAACTGATGAGCCAAGCAGCGGCTGGGCTCTCCAAGGTAGAATGGACCTTTGTCCTTAGATTCAAATACTAGAGTGAAAAAATGTTCTCGAAAAACTGGAAAGTTTTTGTAGTTCTGGGAGTGCTTTGCTGGTCGCTTTGCACGTTATTTCAGATTATTCCAAACGAAAAATTGGCTGAAATACAGAAAATGGCTGACACGCCACCCGCCGACCTTCAAGCCGAAATGATGGCACGCCTTGAAAAACTGCCCGACTGGTCAAAAATGAACCAGTTCCAGCGCGAAGATGCGCTTAAAACAATGCAGGAAGAGGCTGCCTACGCCCACAACATTCAAGTATTGACCAAAGTGGACAAATATTCGCTGGTCACCAATTTGAAGCTCGGTCTCGACTTGAGAGGCGGAAGCCAGTTGGTTCTGCAAGCTCAGCCTACAAAACAGGTGCCAGAAATTACACCTGAAGTAATGAAAGTGGTTGAAAACGTCATCAACAACCGTGTTAACTCACTTGGTGTTTCCGAAACAGTTGTTCAGCGCACAGGGCGCGACAGGCTGATTGTAGAACTGCCCGGCGAAAAAGACCCGCAGGCAGCCAAAGACCGCATTGGTACTACAGCCTTGCTTGAATTCAAAGAAATGGTTTATGACAAGGACGACCGTCCAGTTATAAACGATATGCATGAATATCAATGGAAAGATGTCGGACTTACTGGCGCTGATTTTAAGAAAGCTCAGGCTATCCCCATGGGCGGCGGACAAACCTGGAGAATTCTATTTGAATTCAAACCTGATGGTGCCACCAAATTTGGTGCGTTGACTACTCGCCTTGTAAATCACAGCATCGGCATCTTCCTGGACGGCTTCCCCACAGAACGCGGACCAGAAGGACGCCCGCTGCCTTTGAGTGAATACAGAGGCATCAATGTAAAAGAGCCAATCAACGGCGGAACCGGTGAAATCACCGGCAGCTTCACCAAAGACCAGGCTGTCGACCTTGCACTCAAACTCAACGCAGGTTCATTGCCTACCAAAATCGTTATTCTGGAAGAACGCACCGTTGGTGCTACTCTCGGGCAAGATTCAATCGAAAAAAGTTTGATTGCCGGCGCTGCCGGTATCGCCATGGTTATGGCATTCATGCTGATCATCTATGGCATACCCGGGCTTGTAGCTGACGTTGCACTTGTTCTTTACACGCTTACAACACTGGCAATTTTCAAAGCCATGCCTGTAACGTTGACTCTGGCTGGTATCGCCGGTTTCATTCTCTCAATCGGGATGGCGGTTGACGCCAATATCCTTATTTTCGAAAGAACAAAAGAAGAACTGGCCGAAGGCAAGAATTTGTACAACGCCATCGAAGCCGGCTTCAGCAAAGCTTTCTCGTCAATCTTTGACAGTAACATGAATAGTTTGATTGCTTGCGCAGTGTTGATGGTATTCGGTACCTCAATCGTTAAAGGCTTTGCTGTCACACTGGCAATCGGTGTTTGCGTCTCAATGTTCAGCGCAATCACAGCCACAAGAGTGCTGCTGCATTTCTTGCCGAAGGGCATCAAAATATTTGGCGTAACCCCGAAAGAAAAGCCGCCTGGTCGTCAGGCAAGCGGCGCAAAATTGGTTTAGCAGAGGAAAGAAAATGAAATTACCTCACGTAGATATCGTTAAATACAGAAATTGGTGGTTCGGCATTTCCCTTGCTATCACAATTCCCGGCATCATCGGCATTTTGATTTGTTTTGCTGAATTCCATGCTCCGCTTAAACCGGGCATCGATTTTACCGGCGGCTCAATCATGCAATACAAGTTTGACCCCAAAGTTCAGCTTGACCAGGTGCGCGATGTGGTTGAAGAAACCATCCCCGGTTCACAAGTACAAGAGGCTGTGGTTGGCACTGAAAAAATCATGGTCATGCGCACAAAAGCTCTAGACGATGAGAAAAAGGACGAAACACTCAAAAAGGCTTTGAACCTGAAACTTGAAGAAAAAGTCGGCAAGTTTGATATTCGCTCTGTTGACAAAGTCAGCGGTGTTGTCGGTCCCGAACTTTTGCAAAACGGCTTGATGGCGCTTGTGCTAACTTTCGGCGCCATGGTGCTTTACATCAAATTCCGCTTCCAATTCGATTTTGCGCTTTGTGCCATTGCCGCACTTTTCCATGACGTATTTGTACTTTGCGGCATATTTGCCATCATGGGGCTGGTCCGCGGTACTGAAGTAGATAGTCTTTTTATCAGCGCAGTTCTCACTGTAATTGGATTTTCTGTCCACGACACTATCGTAGTTTTTGACCGTATTCGTGAAAACGCTAAATTCCAGGGAAGCAAAGGGATAGATAAAGACGGCAAAGAGTACAGAAAAACTTTCGGCGACATCGCCAACGAAAGCGTCAATCAAACTCTGGCTCGTTCGTTATATACATCCTTAACAGTAATTATTACTTTGCTCTCGTTATTCTTACTTGGCGGAACGACAACCCGAGAGTTCGTGCTGGCGATGCTTATCGGAATCATTTCCGGAACATACTCATCCATATTTAATGCCAGCTGTTTGCTCGTTTGGTGGCGAGAGTTTAAGACAAAATCTAAAAGCTCTAAACCAGCCACCGCCTGAACACATATAATGATAGAGTTCGATTAAGACTATGGGTCAAAATGAAATGACTGAGCACATGGAAAGCAAGGAAGCCTGGACTGACGAACAAAAATGGAGCTACCTGGTGCGGCATGAGCGCCTTGGTGAGTTGCTGGTTCGTCAGGGCAAGTTGACATTGGGTCAGCTCGAAACTGTGTTGAATGCGCAGGAAGGCAGCCAGAAGCATCTCGGTGAAATAATTGTCGAGCACAAAATTCTCACTCTTGACGAGATAGTCGCTGCTCTTGATAAACAAAAGCGCATTGGCGAAACCAGCGAACAAACCATTCAACAATTAAAATCCAAAGATAAAGAATAAGCCGAATTGATGCGTTTTCGAGGCAAGGCAGCTTTGGTAACCGGTGGGGCTTCAGGAATTGGCCTTGCTACTGCTTTGAAACTTGCTGAAGAAGAATGCTTTGTTGCTGTATTGGATGTCAATGCCGATGCGCTAGCAAATGTTGACGCTCAGCTGAAAAAATATTTGCCTCAGTCATTTGCCATGCTTGGCGACATCAGCAAAGCCGATGACGTTCGCAATTTTGTCTCAAAGGCTGAGTCTCAATTTGGCCGCATAGATTTTCTATTTAACAATGCGGGTGTTGAGTTTATTTCAGCCCTTGAAGAAACCAGCGAAGAAGACTGGGACCACGTGCATGACACAAACATGAAAGGTACTTTCATGATGAGTAAGGAAGTTATTCCTTATATGCGTGCCACTGGTGCTGGTGTCATTGTAAATAATGCCTCTGACGCAGGCTTGAGAGGCATAAAATTGAACGCGGCTTACAGCTCATCAAAGGCCGGCATTATCCATTTGACCCGCTCGATTGCACTCGATTATGGCAAATACAATATTCGTTGTAACTGCATCTGCCCCGGCTGTATCAAAACCCCGCTGTGCGAGAGGTTCAACGCAGAAGTCGGCGCACGTAAAGGTATGTCCGGTGAAGAAGCTCTGCAAGAATTTGTCGAAGCAAATATTCCGATGATGAGAGTAGGAATGCCAGAAGAAGTTGCTTCGGTAGTCGCTTTTCTTTTTTCGAATGATGCTCGTTATATTTCAGGTGCAATCATTCCCATTGATGGCGCACTTACTGCTGGCATGTAAAAGATAGAATGCTGATACTATTGAGTAAAACGGGGGCGCTTAGTTGATGGTCAGGGTCCTTATGTTTTTGATCATAGTTGCTGCCCTGCTTCTTTCATGGAAAACAGGCATACTTGAAAGTGTTCGTTCTGGTGCTGTTCCAGAGCTAGGTCGCGAATGTATCATCTGCGGCCCTCAACCGGAACAAGGCGTGCCTGTTGCTGTCGAGCCAGAGACATTAGCTCGCGAAATAGAAACTCACGTAGGTGCCGCATCATCTGAAAAGGTTGCGCAAAATTCTGCTATTCAACCATTGTACGAGAGTGGTGATTTAGTCAATCTGCCGGACAAAACAAAAGTCAAAGTGCTGGACAATAGCAGCGTCAGAGTGCAAGAGCTGCCGGTTAAGATCGTGAAGGTCAAGATACTCTCAGGGCCAAGCAAAGATGCTGAATGTTGGGTCGAGAGGCTCAATGTGATTGATACTCCCATTCAGTCTATTGTGCAGGGTCTTAGAGTTAGCGGCAAAAGTCCAGGCGCAAGTTCAAATACATCAGCGAAATAATTTCATTGCCAAGCCTGTTTTAATGCAGTAGTTTCCGGTTTCGATTAAGAAATCTGGGCGTCAAGTTCTTTCCTGATTTGTATTTTCAGTGTTTCGGGCGCTCCGTCAAACAATTTTTTGCAATGGGATTCTCCGTCATCGTAATTAGAAAGAGCCCAAAGAGCATGTTCTATTAGCGTTTCATTTTGTTCGCTTTCGATGAAACTGCATAGTTCGGCCTGTCCCTCCTCTGGTCTGCGATTGCCGATTACAACCAGAGCATTGCGTACAATACCAAATCGTTTGCAACGGCTGATTGCAGTTTTTCCAAAACGTTCCATAAATGACTTCTTGTCTTTGATTTTGATCATTTCAAATAAATCCAAAAAGTGTCCTGCTCCGGCTTCGGGCAAAAATTCTTTCCATTGTGTTTCTGGTGGGCGCTGATTATAAGGGCAGACTTCCTGGCAAATGTCGCATCCAAATATCCAATTGGAAACTTTTTTGCGCAAATGTCTGGGAATTGCACCTTTGTTTTCAATGGTCAAAAATGAGATGCATAAGTTTGAGTCGACTGTTCTTTCATCCACAATTGCTTGAGTGGGGCAGGCTGCTCCGCACCTGAAGCACTTGCCGCAGCTGCCTTCATATTTTTGGTCAGCTTCCATTTCAATGTCTGTGAAAAATTCAGCAACAAAATGATAAGACCCAGACATTTTTGGCCCGATCAAAAGACTATTTTTCCCGATGAATCCCAGTCCGTGCCGGCTTGCCAGTCCTTGCTCAAAAAGGTCTACATTGTCTGTGAAATATTTGCCAAGTAGGGGGCGTCCAAGCTTCTCTTCTATGCGCCCCTTAAGCTCTGCGAGCTTTTCAACAATGACGTTATGATAATCGAGTCCAACTGCATAGCGGGCCACCTGTCCAAATCTGCTGCCCGGATCGTCTGGGACATTTGTATAATAGCTTGCTTGCAATATCACGGCAGAGCATGCTTGAGGGCACAAAAGGCTCGGGCTGTTGCGCTTGTGAGGGTCGCGTTTTAAGTAGTCCATACTAGCTGCATAACCCTTTGCCAGCCAGTCTTCATAAAACGCTTGCTCTGGTACCATAGCATCCATGCTTGCGACAATGGCGCTTTGAAAACCCATTGAAAGCGCCGTTTCCACAATCAAGTTTTTTGTGTTCAATGTCATCGAGAAAGGAAAGTCTGTGAAAGAAAGCAAATCCGAAACGAGTATAGCCGATCTTTCTCAGGCCTTATCGCTAGATGATTTTGCCTATGACATGCCTCCTGAACTAATTGCTCAAGAGCCGGCAAAAGAACGTAGTGACTCAAGGCTAATGGTCTTAGATCGAGCAAGCAAAAATATTGAACACAAGAAATTTCCCGACCTGCAATCTTATCTTCGACCTGGTGATGTGCTTGTCTTAAACGACACAAAAGTAATTCCGGCTCGCATCATTGCAAAACGACCGTCCGGCGCTGAAATT
The DNA here is from genome assembly GCA_964546815.1 of uncultured Candidatus Obscuribacterales bacterium. GTDB lineage: Bacteria > Cyanobacteriota > Vampirovibrionia > Obscuribacterales > Obscuribacteraceae > JAIEPM01. Next base: position 141,283 of record CAZJLR010000009.1, read on the forward strand.
GAAATATTGTTGCTAAAACCGCAGGCAGATAGACCTGGTGTCTGGCAGGCGATGGCCAGTCCTTTAAGACGATTGCGATTGAATGATGTGTTAAGCGTAGAAACTGTCGATTCTGAAAAATTCACTTTGACAGTTGCCGGATTCTTTGAGTCTGTAGATTCCCAACGGCGTGTATTGATTGATTTCGGTGGGCACTCGGAAGTGCACCAGATCCTCAGCAAAATCGGCGAAGCACCATTGCCGCCATATATTGTAAGGGAGAGAAGTGAAGGACATACTAAGCTTCAATCTGGCGACCTTGAACGATATCAAACTGTTTATGCAAAAGCACCAGGGGCAGTGGCAGCGCCGACTGCCGGACTGCATTTCACCGATGAGTTTTTGTCCAAACTTAAAAACAGCGGAGTTAATGTTTGTTATTTGACTTTGCACGTCGGCGCCGGCACATTCAAGCCGATTAGCACAAGCATTGAAAATCACAGTGTTGATTCCGAGCAATTCTATATCTCTGCGCAGACAGCACAAACCGTCAATGAGGCAAAGGCTAAGGGCGGGCGTGTTGTAGCTGTTGGCACAACTTCCTGCCGCGCACTTGAAACTGCCGGTGCCTCTGGTGTTTTGCAAGAAAGCAGCAATGCATCAAGTTCGCTATACATTCGACCAGGTTATAAGTTTGCGATGGTTGATGCACTTCTAACCAATTTCCATCTCAGCCGTTCTAGCCTTCTGGTCCTGGTGGCAGCTTTTGCTGGTCACGACTTCGTTATGAGAGCTTACAAAGACGCTATTGCAGAACGCTATCGTTTTTACAGCTATGGCGATGCGATGTTCATTTATTAGTCCCGCTTTGATGCTTGCCTGCTCTCGCCTTTTTATCCAGCTCGGCAAAATCTGTAGGGGCGACGCCATGGATACTGCTGGCGAACTCGAATGTTTAGCGAAGCCG
>CAZJLR010000010.1:0-142010 GCA_964546815.1 uncultured Candidatus Obscuribacterales bacterium
GCTTTTCTTCTGCCACAACCGGCGCTTCGACTGCTGCGGGGACCGGCTTTTCTTCAGCCACAACCGGCGCTTCCGCTGCTGCCGGGACTGCTTTTTCTTCAGCCACAACCGGCGCTTCCGCTGGCACTGGCGAAGGCGCACCAGGCGTTGAACCAACCTGCCGACCTGGGTTTAGCAAGTCCCACATCGAATCGGGACCAACGCCGGAAAAGGACGCTGCGACATCCGAGCTGATCTCAGGCAGAGCCGAAAAAGGATTTGACGAAGCAATGGCATCGGAAGAAATTTCAGGTTGAACGGCTGAAGTGGCAGCATTGACAGCCGGTTCGACCGGGGCAGCCGCAACGGGCTCGACAGCTGGAGCTGGAGCCGAAGGAGGTGTATCGAGAGCAAAGGGATTAGGTACCGTTGATTTTGCGGGGCTAGGCGAGGCAAAGAGATCATCCATTGCACTTGCAGAGCCGAATGGATTGGAAGCAACGGCAAGAGAATCAGAAGAAGCAGCAGGTTTCTTGCTCAAAATATCATCAAATGGATCAGAAGAAGCAGACTTTGCGGGCTCCTGAACCGCTTGAACGGGGGCTGATTCGGCAGCTTTGGATTCAGCCAAAGTCGCAGCAGCTGTGGTTTCAGCCTCTGAGGCGATTGGATTTGGCTCAGGAGTTGCAGAGACTTCTGCAATGGGCTCGGCAATGGGCTGACTTGCAACTGGTTCCACGGCAGCATTTGTTGCTACTGGTTCCACGGCAGCATTCGATGCCAACGGCTCAACAGCCGGTTTAGCTAATGACACATCGGCGAATGGATCTGTCGCAGCAGAAGATGCAGGCGCTTTATCTGCGAAAAGATCAGCAGCCGCTTGCTTTCTGGCTTGTATTGATTCTGCAAAGGGATCTGCCATGGCTGATTGAGCGGCTTGAAGTGCTTCTGCCAATGCAGACTTATCGGATTCTTGTTTTGTCGGGGCTGGCTCTGCAATCGGCTCTGCAATCGGCTCTGCACTAGCAGCCAATTTCGCCTGCACTGAACCGGCAAATGGATCTGAGCTTGCTTGCACTGAATCCGCGAACGGGTCTGCACTCGCAGCCGTTTTTGCCTGAACTGATTCGGCAAACGGGTCTGGACTTGAAACCGTTTTTGCTTGCACTGACTCTGCAAAAGGATCTGCACTTGCAGCCGTTTTCGCCTGCACCGATTCTGCAAACGGATCGGCACTTGCAGCCATTTTCGCCTGCACTGATCCTGCAAACGGGTCGACACTTGCTGCCATTTTTGCCTGCACCGATTCTGCAAATGGATCAGCACTTGCAGCTGGCGAAGGAGCTGAAGGAGGATCAGCGAACGGGTCTACCACAGCCGCAGGTTTTGCCGGCACGGGGTCAGCGAAGGGATCAATACTAACAGCTGGTTTTGCCGGCACAGGATCTGCAAATGGATCTGCCGAACTCGCAGCTGGTGCAAACGGGTTGGAAGCAGGTCCAAAGGGATCTGAACCAGCGGAAGGTGAAGCGAATGGATCTGCAGCAGCCGGTTTTCGAACCGTATCAATTGGAGCAAAAGGATCGGGAAACGGCTCAGACGAACGTTTTGCGGGCGTCGAATCAAGCACAGACGACGAGCTGAACGGATTAGCATCTGCATTGCTTGCAAATGGATTTGAACTCGGACTCGCAAATGGATCAACAGACGGTGCTTTTGGTGCAGCGGGTTCGGTGCTGACAGCCGGCGCAGCAGCCACTTCTTTAGGTGCCTCAGGCGCGGCTGCGACTTCATCATATGATTTGAAATAGCTGCTCAATTTTGGCATTTTGGAATCAGCAGGCAATTCCGCCGGATTCCAGAGCGCCAGGACAAACTCAGCTAGCGACATTGGCTTCAACTCTAGCTTAACGTCCATCTTCACACCAAGTGTGCTCAGGAAGAAGTAGAGTGGGTCAACTTGTGAATCTCTATCACCCGACCCACCGTAAGTTTTCGCCATTCTCCCAAGACTAGATATCAAATCTTTGGAAAGTTCTTGCTTAAAGTTAGCTCGCAAGCAATAGTAAGCTAGCCCTGCTTCTCTGCCTTCCGAAGCCTGACTTGAAAGCACACCTTCCATAAAGCTCATTTCGTAAGTCTTTTCTTCCAACAAATAATTCATTGGAAAATCAGCGTCTTCGCGAAACACTAAACCAACGCCAGACAACTCGAGTTCATCGGCGCCAGTGATGCCTTCTTTGGCAGGCTTGAACAAAACATAGATATCGCCTATCTTCGTGCTCGCACATTCTTCAGTGGCCCAAGAGTCAGGCGAACCGGAAATTGACGTATGACAAATACGCAAATATTTTTCAAAGGGTTTTACTTTTAGTTTGGCTAGGGCTGGCATAGTCGTCATGTTTAAGCTCCCTTCTTGCCGGATTCACCGAAAAGAGCATTGGTTTCGACTATCTGCTTTTCCAATCTTTCCAGTTGCTTAAGCAACTCTTCTTCTCGTTGAACACAAATCTGATCTTGCGCTTTAAATGTATCTTTGAGCTGAATTTTAAAGTCAGCATGCAAATCGGCGAAACTTTTCTCTGCCCCAGCGCTCAATTTTGACAGTCCTTCTGATTGCGTTTTCAATAAAGTTGATAGCTTTTTGTTCAAATCATCCGCAACACCTTTAAGCTCAACAGCAATTTCATTGAACGAGTCTTCGATACGGCTTCGCCCCAAACCACTAGCATCGCCGTCAGACAGCAGTGCAGTATAAATTGCATCAGCATTAGAACGATACACCACATCACGATCAGTCATTGACTGTTTTTGCTGTTTGAGCAGTTCATTACTTAGCTCGCGAAAATCCTCAAATGTCTTATTCAAAGCTGCCATACGCGATTGAAAATTTGACTCAAACTCAAGCACTGGATGCTTGCTAACAAACTCCAATCTATCTGCAGTCGAAGCCAAAACCTCTCCGCGAATTTGGTCCATCTTCTTTTCGGCGCTAATGCAGGGGTCACGCATTTTATCAAACTCTTCCTTTATAAGGAGGTTTGCATGCAAGGCCAAGTCATCGGCTTCTGCATTTAACTTTGCCGACTGACGGCGAAACAAATTTTCCATCGTTGCGGCAACTTCAGCGCGCTTGCGTTCAGCATCTTGAATTACTTGCTTGAAAGTCTCACCGAGCACAGCAGTCAATTCGTACTGTTTGATTGATAGCCTTGCCTCAACATCTGATTCCGACTGAATAAGAACAGCTTGATTTGCTTTGCAAATATTCTCCAACTCAGTCTGCATTCGATATGACTCAGTGCTGATATTGCGTCTATCAGACTGAGAGTCTTTTTCAAGTTGCAAAAGAACAAGATCTAGCCTTTCAACAGAGCCATCCAAAGCAACTGTTTTGCTGCGCTCAAGCTGCGTCATTACAGCGCCGGACTGAGCTTTCAACGACTCCTTCGCGCCATTTTCAAAACTGCGATTGTCTTCACTTGCCTGCATAAGAGACTGCCGCATTTCTTGCAGCAGGTGCTCGGCGCGAGAGTTCATCTCAGATATCAAAGTGTTCTCAGTGGCTTTCATTTTTGCATCAGCCGCCTCGCCCTGAGTGGCTGATGCCGTGCTGGCAATTTGCTCAGCCCTGGCCAAAGTAGCTTTTCGCTTTTCTGCGAGAAGCTCGAGTTTTGAGAAACCTTCGTCAACTATGTCTTTGAGACTCTTGCCCATTTCACTGTTTCCTACGAATCAAAATTCATTGCATCATGCAGCTCGCGAGCTTCAGCCACAAGCTGTTCTAGAGCATCACCTTTTTGGCTAAGCTCATCCAATTCCTCACAATAAACCCGTGCATACTCGATGACGCTCTTGCGACAATCGTTGAAGCTAGCTTCCACTTGCCCGCACGCGCTTTGGCTTGTCGAGTTGAGATTAGACCTGAACTCGGCAATGCCATGTTCCATTGTGTTGCCAGCCGCAACCAGCACGTCTTTGGAAGTCTTGCGGACTTCCTTTTTGATTTTGTCGAAAAATGCGTCAACTTGAGGCAACTCGTCGGCAACAGATTCATTTTCTGCTTTTGCCGGTTTGGCGGCACGCGCCTCTTTTTCAAATCGATTTAGCAAAGCAACAGCTTTATCATTGTATTGATCAATATATGTACGAAGCAAACTATACAATTGAGAACGTACAGTGACAATTTTGTCGTCAGTGTCTTGTGCTAAAGATTCAATTTCGGTTCTATAAACCAGAGCCAAATTATTGACCATACTTTCGTGCATTCGCAAACGCATATCAGCTAGCTGACGGCAAGAATCGGAAAAGGTTACAGGAGCCTTTTCTACAAAATCCATTTGAACTTGAATTTGCGGCCGAGCTTTCTCTTGCACAGACGAAAGTGTTTGTACTCGTTGTTCAATTTTTTCAGCTTGAGCTTTGACTATTTCTTCAACAGTGAGGTCGACAGATTTGACGTAAGCTATGCCGACTTTATCCAAACGTTCTTTGAGTTCATTGCTGTGTTCGACCAGTTTTGCGACACTTGCAGTAGACTCTTGCGCCATCAATGTTTGTTGTAGTTCCTTGAGATTTTCAAGCTCTTTCTTTTCATCTCTTGCTTTATTGCGAACAGCCTCTAGCTGCTCACCAAGCTTCTCGCGCGACGTCATTCTCAAAATAGTCACCGACTGAGTCACTTCGGTTTCTTTTTGTCCAAGCTGAGTTTTAAATTCAGCAAGGTGCTTTTTAACGTCCTCTTTCAGACTGTTGAGATGCTCGTTCAATTTTTCGTTGAGCGAATCTTTGAGATTTTTGCTCAGACCCTGCAGCACTTTCAATTCTTCCTGCCGCAAAGCGGTAAGTTCCGCAAGGACAGATTCCTTTTCGGCAGACATACCTTCCAGCTGAGCCTGAACCATCAATTCAGCCTGGCGACTGATATCAGCCAGAGCATCATTGATCTTATTGTCAAGAGAAGCGTTTAATTTGTTCGCTATCTCAGAAGTTTCGTTGAGTTTTCTGGTCATCTCTTTCGATGCGCGAGCAAGTGCCTCAAGCATTTGCCGAGCAGGGGAAGTTCCAGTTTGAGTTTCGTCTACAGTGGGTTCCGACACTTGTTTCGTCCAACAAAGAGCCTATCCCCAACCTTATGCCCAGACTAAATCAAAACATTGTCTAGTTCTGGTTTCCAAGCGATGATTTGCAAACTATCAGACGCTGCCAGGCTCTCATATAATAAGGAACAGAGATGCAACAATCTAGCAATGGCGCGCGTTTACGGTGACTGCATTGCTATCCAAGCGAAATTTGGCAGAAAAGTTTCTGTAACTTTTGTTTGAAACTTAGGCCAAAACGTCCAGGCGATTAAGCAAGACGCGGTTGCCTAAGCAGTCTCGAGCTTGCATCCGCCCAACGCATAGTTTATATTTCACGCATGCGCGAAGTGAATATCGGTTCGGTCGACCTCAACTTACTTGTTGCTCTAAAGGCTTTACTAGACGAGCGGCACGTCACTCGCGCCGCAGAAAAAATCGGGCTGAGTCAGCCGGCGATGAGCCGCGCGCTCGGGCGCTTGAGAGTGCTTTTTAAAGACCCATTGCTGGTGAAAGGCGCGGGCGGCATGACATTAACCGCAAGAGCAAGCGACCTGCAACAGCCACTCCAAAACATTTTGAGCGAAATCGGCCAAATCATTAGCACGCCCAATGTTGAACCAGCAAACATGAAAGCGGAAGTCGTGATAGCGACTCGCGACTTTGAAATGGCATCGGTATTACCCGAAGTAATCAGACGAATAACCGCTGAAGCACCCGGTCTCACGTTACGCATAATTCCGCTGGTTGGCGACGACCTGAGTCCGCTAGAACAACACGAAGTTGATTTTGTGATTGCCGGAACAGACAGTAACTCAGCTTCACTCAGCCGGAAAGTATTGTTCAAGGACAATTTTTGCTGTCTCGTCTCAGCAGACAACCCAGTCTTGAAGCAAAAGTTCAGCATGGAAAAATTTCTTGCAATGAGACATTGCCTCATCACTATCACAGACTTCCGCCCTGGCGTGGTAGACAGGTTTTTGGCTGAACGTGGGGAACAACGCCATGCAGTTGTTCGCGTGCCGCATTTCCTTGCGGCATCTTATTTGATTGAAAATTCCGATTTCATTGTTACTGTGCCAAGAAAATTAGGTGCTTTGCTTTCGCAGCAAAAGAAGCTTGCGATGATTGACCTTCCATTTCAGGTTTCCAGCTTTGCAATTTACTTGTACTGGCACAATCGCAATCAGAATAACCCTATTCACACATGGCTGCGGAAAATGATCAGGGCATAAGCATTGCCGGGTCTTGAATTCCAAATCGTCAATTCGTTTCAGTCAATAAAGTACAATATACAAGAGCGTCGTGGAGCAAACTGTGAGCGATCTTGACAGCGGGACACTCAGGTGCCCGAATTGCCAGAAAGAATATCCAGAGGGCTACACAAACTGCCCCTACGATAGCTGCGTTTTGCAATCAAATCAGCTAATCGAAGATCCGCTCATTGGGAAAGTTTTTGCTGAAAAATACGATGTCCTCTCGCTGCTTGGCGAGGGCGGCATGAGCCGAGTGTATAAAGCCAGGCATAAATTTATGAAGCGTATTGTTGCAATCAAGTTATTGCACGAAAGCGCAACAAGAGACCTCACCGCAAAAGATCGCTTCCAGCAGGAAGCAGAGGCAGCTAGCGCACTCAGTCACCAAAATGTAGTCACTGTTCACGACTTCGGGTTCACGCCCAACGGGCAAGCATTCCTGGTGATGGACTGCCTTGAAGGCAAAGCCCTTGATGCGTTGCTTGAAGAAGCAAACTATTCATTGCCTCTGGCAGAGCTGATAGACATTTTCACCCAGGCACTCGACGGACTTGAGCACGCCCACAGAAAAGGAATTGTACACCGAGATATTAAGCCATCAAATTTGGTAGTGCTAAAGCAGGAAGATGGCACCGACCTGGTTAAAATCGTAGACTTCGGCATTGCGAAAGTTCTTGTACCCCAGGAAGGGGAAAAACAAAGACAGCTTACTCAAGCCGGAGAAATTTTCGGCTCGCCTGCATACATGAGCCCCGAGCAGTGCAGCGGAAAAGCACTCGATGGGCGTTCAGACCTTTACTCATTTGGCTGCATGATGTACGAAGCAATGTCGGGGCAACTGCCACACATCGGCGATAACTTCATCAACACAGTAGTGAAGCACATCAATGAAGAGCCGAAGAGCATCGCAGAAGTTTCACCTAACGCAAGGGTTCCCTCGCACATCGAAGAAGTCATAATGAAGTGTCTTGCAAAAAAGCCGGACGACAGATATCGAACGGCAGTTGAACTCAAACAAGCATTGCTAGATGCAGCATTTGCATCGGGGGTTAAGGGACTGCGATTTGGCGCCGTTCAAGAACCAAAGTCATTTGGAGCAACAAGCGCGCAAACACGTGCCACCATATCCCTAACAGAAATGAAAGTCACGCAAACTTGGCGGCTGAAACTTTCAGTTACTATTGCTTTCTTTGTTGTAATTCTGGCAGGCATCGCCGCATGGATGTTTCTTTATCCTGGGCCAGAGGGAGACAAAGGTACTCCATTTAACAAAATGAGCTGGCAAGCATGTTTATCAAGCGCCGACTCTTTAGACCAACAACAACGCTATCCAGAAGCAGTCAAAGAATTAGAAAAAGCACGAAAAATAGCAGAAACAAAATTTGAAGACCATCAAAATCGGCTCGAATTGACGTTAAACAAGTTAGCATTAGAGTATGGACTAGCTCACGACTATGCCGGTCAAGAATCAGCAAACAAGCAGGTAATAAAAATAGGTGCGGAGCGCGTTGGCAGAGAATATGAAATTCTGATGCGAATGCTTGGTGAATGGGAAAGCCCTACTAACAGTGATACGAAGGCACAAGAAAGAGCCCTACAGGCAATTGCTTTCGCTGACAGAATCGAACACTGTGCAGATAAGCTCTATAATGTTTCACGAGAGAGAGAAGAGATATTACTTCGAAGAGCCATCAAGGTTTTTGCTCAATTGGAAAGCATTGATTGGAGAATTTGCGAAAAACTTCGCATAAGCTTGGCGGAGTGCTACCATGTCCAACAGCGCTTCGGAAAGCAAAGAGAGCTTCTGGAAGAAGCTGTGAAAAACTGCCCTGAAGACCCTGTAACGACAGAGGGGTGGCGTACAAAAATTCAAGCAAAGTTATTATTGGCTCAACTTGACAGAGACGAAGCAGTTGACGAGAAACGACTGAATTGCGCAAGAAAAAATTCAGAAGAAGTTCTAACTTTGCTGCAAGAAAAGTTGCCTTCAGACAAACAACTTATGCGAGACACAATGAATACCATTGCAGTTGTTTATCGCCTTTATCACACAAAAGAATTTGATGAAAAGGCGTTAGCTATCGAAAACAAATCAAAGACTCTGGAAAACCAACTGGACACACAGGCGGCAAAGAATCCAGAAGACGATTCAACCAACTAGAAATGCAAAAGCACTCTTAGCGGAGCAATTCTTTTGCACGCTGCTGTGGAGTGAGAGTGTTCTCTCTTAACCTTTCATCGTAAAGGGCTTGCAATCGCTCAAAATCAGGATCAGCTTTGCGACTATCTTCAAACAGTTTCAAAACATTAGGGAATGCTGTTTGAAATGACTCACGCGGACTTCCAGGCTCTGGTTGATGTCCAAAGAAAAGCACAAACAATTGTGCAAAGAGTTCTTCTTTGCCTGCATTTCCAGGCTGAAGATAATATGCCAATTTCTGTTTCAGATCTGCGGGCACAGCTGCAACATCTTTATCGTAAGCATCGCTAAAGTTCTTTGTATGAGAGAAATCAGGATTTGGATCACCAGTAAGTTGGGCAGCCAATTGCGAGCCCATAAAAGCATCATAGGCGTGGCCACATTCATGTTGGGCAGTTTCATCAAGCGGACCTTCTACAAGCTGTCCGCCATATGCTGCTGCATTGCATTTCTCGCCAACAACTATTTTCTTCGAATTGCGGTCGAAAGCACCATTCGTCGCATGCCAACTTGCTCCATCGTTATAACCTCTGGGAGCCACACCAGTTAGCTGAGGCAAAGCATCGAGCACCGTCGGCGCTACCACGACTTTATACCCTGCATTTTCAAGTTGATGTCTATATGTTCTTGGAATTTGGCTTAAACCGAACATAACCTGCGCCACCGCCGTATCTGAAACATCGGTGTGTTTCGGGTCTAAGAAGGTGATGAAATTGGCAATATCATCAGTGTCGGACTTCAAACTAAATCCTGAATTTACTACCTTAAGCTCTTCCACGTGTTCTTTTTCAAAGCTCAAATAATCAAGCCGCTTAATCATTTCAGGAGCATCGCTTGCCTTCGGAAAACGTTTTAGATATTCACCGTAATATTTGATTGCCAGATCAAACTGTTGCAAATGGTCCATCTCATGAGCAGCAAATTTCCATGCCTGTGGGTCATTTGCTTTAAAGGCAAGAGCCTTAGCCATTACGTTGCAAAACTCGCTAATATTGCCGGTTTCTGCATAACATTCGGCAAGGGTTAAATAAGTAGTGTAGGTACTTTCAGACGCGCCATAACTACCTGCCAGCTGGGCCAAAATCGGCAAGGCCTCAGCATATTTCTTCTCTTCATAAAAAATTCTGCCAACACCTAGCAAACCTAAATAGCGGCGGGGGTCGTCAATTGAGTAAGCCTTCGAATACCATTGCTGCGCTTCTTCATAGCGACCAAGTTGTTCTAAAGCCAAACCACAATTGTAATTTACATCCCAATTTTCAGGACTAATCGAAACAGCTACTTTCAGTTTTTCCAGCGCCGCCGCCGAATTACCCATACGAATGAGATTCGCAGCGTCGGTGGTTAGTTTGTAAGCCTCCGGATTTACATAAGCAGCCTGCGCAAAACCTGGGAATTCGACACTGAGGTTTAGCAGCAGCGCCGCTGCAAGCGTCGACCACAGATATACAACCCGTTTTTTCATAAGCAAGCCAAATTAAACATGACAAGATTATACATTCACAGCACCTGTTATGATGTTGAGCATTTCGTGACTATTCAGGCTCTTTAGCCGCCAAGGAGAAAGATGAAATTCACAGCTTTTTTAAGTTTGGCTCTTGCAATTGGGGCTATTGGCATTCCCGCCGGTGCTGAAATCAGCACGGCAGCGGCGCCAGACCTCGAGCAATTGAATAAAATGACGCAGCGCTTTGCACCAACACCGTTGCGCGTGGACATTTCCAAACTTTCAGAAGGGGATAAGAAAGCGCTGCCAAAATTGCTTGACGCCGCAAGAATTCTAAATGACATCTTCATGGTGCAACTCTGGGACGGCAATCTTGCTCTTCGCCAAAAGCTTGAAGAAGACAAATCTCCACTGGGAAAAGCCCGACTTCACTATTTCTGGATAAACAAAGGACCATGGTCGGGTCTCGATGACTTCAAATCATTCTTGCCAAATGTGCCGCCTAGAAAAATTCCGGGCGCAAATTTCTACCCTGAAGATATGAGCAAAGAAACTTTCGAAAAATGGTGCGCTTCACTTCCGGCAAAAGAGCAAGAACAAGCGAAAAGCTTCTTCACTGTAATTCGATGGAAAGACGGCAAAGACAAAAACACTTTGACAATAGTTCCATATAGCAAAGCGTACGCCGTAGAACTCGCGAAAGCAGCAAAGCTGCTAAAAGAGGCAGCAGCTCTTACAGACAACGCTACTCTAAAAACATTTTTGAACCTCAGAGCCGACGCCTTTCTTTCAAATAATTACTACGAAAGCGACAAAGCGTGGATGGATCTTGACGCCCCACTAGATATCACAATCGGACCTTACGAAACATACAATGACGAATTGTTTGGCTACAAAGCCGGCTTTGAAGCTTACGTAAATCTGCGCGATGAAAAAGAAAGCGCAAAATTGGCATCGTTTAGTTCGCACTTGCAAGAAATTGAAAACAACTTGCCGATGGATGCTCAATATAGAAATCCGAAGCTAGGAGCAGGGGCAGCAATTCGCGTTGTAGAAGAAATTTTATGCTCGGGCGACGGCAACCACGGCGTGCAAACAGCGGCATACAATCTGCCAAACGATGATCTTGTCGTCCAACAAAAAGGCAGCAAGAGAGTCATGTTGAAAAACGTGCAAGACGCCAAGTTTCGCAGCGTATTATTGCCCATCGCACAAAAAGCATTGCCACAGAGCTCACTAGCCGACGTCAACTTCGAAATGTTTTTCACACATATCTTGGCTCATGAATTGATGCACGGCTTGGGACCACATCAGCTCAAGTTAAACGGCAAAGAGACAACGCCAAGAGACGAACTAAAAGAGCTCTACAGCGCAATTGAAGAAGCGAAAGCTGATGTAACCGGACTTTTCGCGCTGCAATATATGATGGACCACGTCAAAGAAATGAAACTGGAAAACGTTTTGCCATCTGATGAAACAGCGCAACGACAGCTCTACACAACTTATCTTGCTTCAGTCTTTCGTACACTTCGCTTTGGGCTTGAAGAAGCGCACGGCAAGGGCACTGCGATGCAATTCAACTTCTTGTTGGATAGAGGAGCTTTCGTCCAAAATGCAGACGGTACGTTTAACGTAGACATGTCAAAAATAAAGCAAGCCATCAAAGACTTAGATCGCCAGCTTCTCACAGTCGAGGCACAAGGCGACTACGCCGGTGCCAAGAAAATGCTCGATGAACTCGGAGTTGTTAGGGCGCCTTTGCAAAAAGTATTGGACAATATGAAAGAGATTCCCAATGACATTGAGCCTATTTTTGTCACAGCCGACGAGTTAAAGTGATAACAATAACAATTCAATGCTGCCCCCTTTGGCTGACAAAAGTCTAAATCTATGGAAGAAGTAGACAGCGACAAGCTAATCAATCCAGATCCTCTGGCACCATGCTCGGGGTCTTTGCGCAAAGATTTAATAGTCCGCACATTCATCTCACTGGGAGGCGCTTGTCTCACCTGGCATGAATACAGCAACATAGCTGGGGTAGTAACATTTTTGTGCCTGTTTTGGTTTTTCCCAAAGGTAGTATCAAGCGACCTCACCCTGGCGTCTGGTCGCAAAATTGCCGATTGCATTCCAAAAGTAAGCAAGCTTTTGCACGGAGACAGCATTGGTGAAAAACGACTGGAAGTGACCTATACAAGCTCATCGAAGCAAATAGGCACATACGAAATGTTAGACGAGTTCAGCGAAATGGTTAGCGCCACACTTGCATCTTGCGACATCAGAAAGCTAAGACATGCAGAAATAAAAGTTGAACTGCCCAACAAACGAACATTCTTCGGATGGAACTTATTTCAAAGCATCGCCTATTCAAAAGAATACGAAAAAGCCGGAGACTACTGGGTCGAAGTAGACATCCCCTAGAACTCGCGCGATTCAATTGCCAACTTCAATTGCCAACTTCAACCGCCAACTTCAATCGTTCACTGTAGGGGTAACGCCATGCGTCTCCCGCTATTTTATAGAACGAAACAAGCGAGCACCGCAGCTTAACTGCCGGGCGACGCATGGCGTCGCCCCTACAAATGAACATACGGAAGTTATTTGCGGTCTTTCTTGTATGCATCAAGCAGTTTTTGACCATCGACAGAACCCCAACCAGTAGTTGGGTCCCAGCCTACTTTGGCGTCAAATCCGTCGTTGTTGCCCTCAGTTACATCATTGAAATAAGGAGCCTTTCCTTCAAGTGCTTGCTTGTATAGGAATGGGTTCATCCATCCTACAGTTTTCTCGCCACCGCCGAGTCCTTCATTCAATCGCAAAGCCAAAGCTGCATACAGTGGTGCCACTGCGCTGGTTCCACCTGAAACGATGTCTTGCCCGCCAAAGCGGATCTTATAACCGTTTGCAGGGCTTGCGTGGGCTGAAATATCAGGCACACCGCGACCGGTAATTTTCTGTGCAACTACTTTCAATTGTGTTTGAAAGTCAGGAACCGGGTCGTCACTGACACCACCGCCGGTAATACCAAACGAATCATGCCAGACTACTTCAGAAACTATTTTCCCATCTTTAACAGAAATTTTTGTGCCACCAGTGCCGGTTACATACTGGTCGGCGGCAGGATAGTCAACTTGATATTTTTCGTTTGGGACTCTGTCGGAAGCACCATCATCTCCAGATGCTGCAAAAACCGAAATCCCTTTCAAGGCAGCCTTTTGCAGAGCCAGATGAATGCCTCGCCTCCCCTGCCTTGACCAATTGCCGATAGGTTGCCCCCAGCTCAAACTGATTGCGTGATTAACTTCTTCATTTTCCTTGGGAAAGGCAGCTCTACCGAGTGCATCGATATAGCCCTGTTCACTGTTACCAGTAAAAATAATTGTTTGCTTCGCATCGGGAGCAACAGAACCAATAACTTGAGAATCTAGCGACGCCTCTTTATCGGCGCGCTCGTTCTTTCCCATTTGATTCTTACCCTCCCCGACTTCGAGGATTTTTATGTCAGGCTGTTTCAAACCATATTGCTTGTAATACTCAGCCTCATTTTTCAAATCAATGCCGCCGCCCAATTCAATAATTGCCGCACCCTGCCCTTTGCCTGTGGTGCCTTTTGGAAAGTTATACATTGCAGCTATTTCATCAGCCCGAAATGACTGCTCAGGAAGAAGCTGGGTCGAGCTTTTGCCTTCAACGCCCTTAGGGGTGAAGTCTTTAATTCGAGGTGTGGCTTGAGGTCTATTATCAATACCAAAAACACCTTCAATATTTCGTGCAACACCTTTAGGAACGAAAAGTGCACCTTCGCGTCCGCGAATCTTCATTCCGTTTTCGACACCATAATTATCGATTTGTGTTTTGAAGGCATCAGAGAATTGTTCGGCAGTGCCGTTAAGAACCACCCGTCCAGAGCGCAAATCGGCTTCTTTCACTTTCAAACCGTATGCCTGAGCAAACTTGGTCAGCTCATCTAGTGATTGTTGTGTTGCGCCAAACTTGTCACCAAATTCAGCATCACTCATTTTTGCGCGCTTGCCATTTGCAATATCGTTTAGTGTTTGCTCAAGCTCAGCATCACTGGCTTTCGATTTCAACTGCACAGTTACATCAAATTGCGTGGCATTGTCGGTTGGGCCCAAGAGCACACCGTCAGGTCTGTTTTGCTCGGACGGATTGAATTTTTGCACTCCAGCCAGACGTGCATCAAAACTCATTGATGTGGAACTTGCGGAACCAATGCCCAATGCACCGGGTAAATTCGGCAAAATAGTTGCGTTCCAAACGCCACCTCTTGGATTCACACCGCCATCGTTCGGATTTACAATCGGACCGCCATCATTCGGTTTAACGATTGGCCCACCGTCTTTCGGGGCTGGGGTTGGAATTTCAGGACCAGGCTTGGGACTACCGGGCAACTCAGGACCAGGCTTCGGAGCGCCAGGACCAGGCACAGGAACTTCGATCTTCGGTGGGGTCATGAAGCGGCTAGCGCCATAAGATCCCAACTTATAAGAGGCTCCAGATATCGCCAGATTTACAGCCAATGAGCCGCCAACGTCACCAAGCAATCTACCAGCAACATTTATGTCGTTTCTGGAAGTGGCTTGACCTGCGATTGTGTAGGCATCAAGCACAGGCTCTGAAGCTTGATACAAAGTATAAGCACCGACTGCAACTCCAGCAGCTTTGCCCCATGGACCCATTTTTGGCAGAGCATATTTGACCGCTGCGCCCAGAGCGGCCGAACCTGCTATCAATGTAAGTGTTTGAAGAGGGTGGTTGATGTCCTCCTTCACGGCGTGCCACATCCCGCCAGGCAAGTGTTTGACGCCCTCAAGCGTTGCCAGTCCATATCGCGCGGCAAGTGAATCTGGCGCCTTCTCAGGTCCCAGTAAGTCATTTCGCTTTTCTAACTGCCCGAAATTCTCCATCGGATTGGCTCCTAGTGTGGCGTAGCCCACTGCCATTAAGCGATGGGCGTGGGCGTGGGTCAATGGGAATGCCCCCACCACTGTCCGAGGGCAAAGCCAGAACAGCCGTGCATTGGCGGCTGCGGTATGATTCAAGTTTTCTCATAATGACATGCAGCGACACATGGCGAAGGCGCATGGCTACTAATATTCGACAAAACATTAGGCAAAAACTACAGGTGGTGGCAAGCGGTCAACACTCTGGAGTATTAGCACCCGATAAGAAGTCAAATGCGTTACAATTCCCGCCAAAGTCGACTACCTTAAGTGTCCAAAAAAATCTTGGACTGCGGAGTTGCAAATCGGAGGGTACGCAAATTAGTCCTAACTCAGCAAAAATATGCGTGGGCATAACAACAGTTGCAACAATTGCTGCGGCTAGTTTCATGGAAATCAATCAGGCGGCGATCAATCATCCAGCCGAGCGCGCAGCGCACGCAGAAAAAGTTCTCACCACCCTTCAAACGGTTTACGCAAAAATCCTGAAAGTTGAAAGCGTGACTCGCGGTTACACTTTGACCAAGGACAAAAAATTTCTTGAGCTCAGAGAAGAAACAGCAAAGCAAGTCAACACTGCTTTGGACGAGGTAAAAGAACTGACTGCAAACAATGCGCAGCAGCAAGCTTCTTTAGAGAAGTTGCACAAGTTGATGAAAGACAGAGTTGATTTCATCAAACATTACTTGATGTTGCAAGAACAAAATCTTTTGAGCGAAGACGAAATCAAAGAGTTTGTTGAAACCGGCGCAGACATGACAGTCACGCTAGAAAAACAACTTGCAGAAATGCAGAACGTGGAAACAGCGATCGTCGAGCAAAAGGCAGTTGAGTTTGAAACCGCGCGGTCACACTCGAAGTTAGCGTTTTTCTTGTTGATTGGATCGGCAATCGCACTTGCATTGTCGGCACTTTCGCTTTGCAAAAAGCCCGATGCTGCGAAGCAAGATTGAAACGCACCGCAGGTGACACCAAAGCAGCACCAAGCAAATAAATTTTGAGTCTCAAAATTCTCGCGGAAATGCCACAACGGGAAGACTAACGGCAAATATAAAATGCTGTCGACTGAAGTAAATCGAATACAGCAATTGTCTTCAATGCGGGTACAATTACATATATAGACCGCATCTAGTTTCGGCTCGGTGTAATCTCAGGGCCAGCCTTCCGCGGGGCAACTGTCAATGCAGTTAATTAGCAAATTCAGCAAGCGCCGGCTGAAAAGTCTGATAGACCTACTCCTAGTAGCGCCTGCTTTTATGCCGCTAGCAGCCTATGGACAAGGCGTTCCAGTGATGAGTTCGCCAGCAGCATCAGGTGGCTCACAAAGTTCGCCCAGCCTTGCAAATTCGCGTCCACACTCCGCGCTTAATCTAGACCTTTCGTCAAGCCAGGCAACAGTTCACAGCCGCAACGCTGACCCAGTAACCATTCAAATTGGCGGCGTTTTGCAAAATGGCTCGATCGTTGGGTCTATGACCCAAGTTATTAATCCGGGTCAACTGCTTACTCCGGCGCAATTTATGGCTGTAAATGAAGTCCTGAGGGGAGGTCAAACCCTGTTGCTCAATGGCACAGGTCAAGCAATCGGCGGCTACGCCACTCTAAACTCTTCTCGCGTGCACCAGCTGGGCTCAATCGTCGTACCCCAGAACGTAGTGCTTGATGCCATTGGCTTTAATGCCAATTCACCACTCAACGTAAGCGGAAACGCCAATATCGCGGGCTCGATGTATGCACTGCAGAGCACGCCCAACGTGAGCGCGGTGCTACAGTTTGGGAACCTGAACATCGGTTCGGGCGGCTTGCTTTCAACCAATTTACCCGCTGGTTTTAATCTTGGCAGCAACGTATTTTCGTCCGGCGGAATGACACTAAATGTCGCCAACAATGTTACTAACCTGGGCTCTATAGCCACTGCAGGCAATCTAAATTTGAATGTGGGGGGCACACTCAGCAACATTAATGCGGGTAGTCTTCCAGCACTTATCACTGGACAGAACATCAATCTCAATGTCGGCTCTGGCCACCTGGTAAATTCAGGACTGATTCAGTCGCTCAATAACTTGAATATCAACGGCCCAAACACAACGACAGATTTGAACATCAACGGAGCTGACGGAGTATTCAAGGCGATAAATGGGTCGATAAATCTACGAGATATTTCATTTTCCGGAACAGGCAATACAAATATTACAGGCGGAGATTGGCTGTCCAAAGAGCTGAATTTCAATTCTGGGCAAGGCGCAGTGACTGCAAGCATGGGGCAGGTTAGCGGCGTTGTTAACGCCGATGCAGGGGCAGCTCACATTTACACAAAAACCAGCAATCTTTTGCTTGGTAATACGAACATCAACGGAGACCCAACCTATGTGAATGCAGGTGGGGATATTCAATTAGTCGGAACAGATTTTGAGACTGAAGATCTGGCGATTATTGCTTCAGGAAATATCACAGCAAATGGACCAGCCCAAATAATAAACAATGGACATAATGTTTGGCTCATAGCGGGCGCGAACATTGACACTGCTAGTGGTGCTTGCGTTGGATGCGGCAACAGTACTAATGCACTCACATTGCCGTCTGGATCAGCGTCGCCCATCACGGGCGGGCTTGTTCAGGTAAGCGCCGCAGGAGGCACTGGCGGAGACATAGATCTGCAAACAGGCAACACGCTCACTGCGGGCAACACTGTTATTGATACAAGCAGCACCATTGCAGGTAACTCCGGCGGCAACGTAAATCTTGTGGCCATTTCGAATGGGGCCACAGGAGGTCATATTCTTTTTCCAACTACAAGCGGTGTTGCTTCGATAAATACTTCTGGAAATGCCAACGGAAACAATGGTGCCGTTAAGATATATGCTGGCGCCCAAAGTGGCATAGGTATCAGCGTGGGTTCTATTGACACCCGCGGAGGAACTGGTGCACCAGGCGATATTATGCTTAGCAATTCGCAGGTAGTGTTTGCTGGTGGGAATGGAGCGACATGCGCTACGTGCATGAGCTTCGACGCCACCGGCACCGCAAGTGGTGGCATCAGCTCAAGCCTGCCTGTCAACAGCGGAACCATAATAAACGGACCGATAAACGCAGGAGCCGGAGATATCACAGTTCAAGCTGGGGGCATCACAACTCAACACTCAGCTTCTCTAAGTGCAGCCACGATAAACCTATCTACAAATACAGGTTCAAATGGAAGTATTAGTCTCAACGACAACATAAATGCAACAACATCAACTACAATCACAGCCGACGGTTCGGGAACTATTACAGACGTACCAAACCAAATCGCTAAAATCACTGTTGGTTCTACACCGGCGGGTTCAGCTATAAACCCTGCCGGGACGTTGGTCTATGTAACCAACGTTTTCTCAAATACCGTTTCGGTAATAAACACCGGTACCAATAGCGTAGTAGCGACTATACCAGTCGGCGTACAACCCGTTGCAGTAATACTAAGTCCGTCAGGCAACACTGCTTATGTAGCAAACAAAATATCAAATACCGTTACTGTAATTAACACGACTACAAATACCGTCACAGCTACCATACCAGTAGATCAACTGCCATTCGGAATTGCGATAGATCCTACCGGCAGTTTCGTTTATGTTGCAAACAAAACATCGAACACAGTATCGGTGATTAACACCAGTACTAACACAGTCACAAGCACCATCCAAACTCCAGTAACCCCCTTCAATGTAGCGGTAAATCCAGGAGGCGGAACCGCACTTGTTTCGGGTACTGCAAATTTTGCACTTATCATTGATACGACCCTAAACAAGGTCGTCGCCACGATACCGTTGCCAGCGCCAGGCACAGGCGCCGCCGCCTACAACGCATCAGGTACATTTGCTTACATTGGGACTTCTACAGGAGTGGCAGTTGTAAACACTGCTACAAATCAAGTTGTCGCCACCGGACTACCAGCAGCTAACGGAGTCGGTCACAATCCAGCCGGAACGCAAATATATCTTGTGGGTAGCTCCACTGAAATCTACAACACAAGCACAAATTCATACGTTTCATTCCCTGCAGTAGCAGGTGGTTGGCTTGGATCCAGCTTCGTAGGCTACGTAGGAAATAATGTAAACGCCTATATACCTGACACAATTGGCGCGGTAAATGTAATTAGCACACCGTCGATTGTTTCTCCAATCATCTCGTTGTCATCCGCAACCGGCAATATTGATGCAAGTGTTGGCAATTCCGCAACAGTAGCGGTTAACACCAGTGGCTCAGCCACCATCAATGCAAAAGGAAATCTAACCGTGGCATCCTCGAATGTGGGAGGTGCATTTTCAGCTGGGGCTACAGGAGCAATTAACAGCCCATCTGCCATTACATCTGGTGCCATCAATTTCAACGCAGGAATAAACAGCGACCTTTTAATTGGAGCAAATCTTTTCGGCACTAACGGTGTCTCGCTCACAACGATGGGAGCAGGTTTTATACGGATAGGAAATTCAGTCGACCTGGGCTCTTCCAATGCAAACATAGTTTTAACGGGCAATTTGGCCACCGGACTTAGCGATACAATAAATGCGGGGACGGCAACCGTAGCATTGCAACCGAATCCAATGACTTCATTGGTACTGACTGACTATTCAGCTTTGAGTAAACAAATCACAGCTGGAACACTTCAAATCGGCTCGCTCTTATCAGGACAAGTGACTCAGGCTGGTCCACTAGATGTAACAGGACCGGCGCAGCCCGGCGTATTCAATTTGAGTTTGCTCAGCGGCGCTTTTTTCAATACGATAGGAAGCACAACAAATATAGGCTCTAAAACCATCACTATTCAGAGTTTGGGTGATGCGTTTGTCGGTTCTATCATTGGGGGAAGCGGCGCCTCGATTAACATAACCGCGAAAGACATCCAATTAGTAAATGGCATCACAGCTGGGGCATCGAGCTCGGCAGCACTGACTGAAACTTCATACTTGGGCTACATCTCAACGGGCGGCAATGGAGGCTGCACCATAGACGTGCCTAACGTGACACTTTCAGCGATCGCTCCCGACCTAAACGGACAGGCCGCAAACAACGTGCTTATAGGTATTACAGTATCAGCCGCCAACCTGGTCGCATACGGTTCAGGCTTATCAACCATAAAAAATACAAGTGCGGCGCCCATATCATTTACCTGGAATGGCAGCGGTGCAAGTAATCTAACATTCTCAAGTAATTCACAAATCAACTTAAGTTCCGGTGGCGGTGGTACGGTGACCATATCCACCAGTAATAACGGCATTGACGTTGGGGGGCCGTTCCAGGCATCAATTATCAACTTGACTGCAGCCACCACAGGTGCAATCACCAGTTCCAGCCCAATCTCCGCACTTCAAGTTTCTCTAAACTCAGGTTCTGGTGATATCAATGCAACCACAGTTACTTCTAATTTAGTAGTAAACACAACTGGAAACGTCACCGTAACAAACGGCAGTGCCTCACAACGCACCTCATTGAATTTGTCTTCCGGCGGTGCGGTGCCTAGTAGTTTAACCGTCTACAACTTTAGCTCTCTGAACACGAGCACCGCACTAAATGTGAGCGGGCCGGTATTACTACAAATTGATCCGGGCAGTACGGGCAATGCTTATGTAATAGGACTGGGAGCCAATCTAACTGGATCAACAGTAAATCTAAACGCATTAGGTGCTTGCGAAATTTGGCAAACCGCGGGTGTCGTCACTGGAAGCACATCGGTTACATTACAATCGCAGACTGGAAACATTGGAAAATACACTGCTGGTAATTATGGCACCATTAGCGTTTCCACTCCAGATTTAAGCTTAAGCACTTCAGGCTATGCAACCATTGTGAGTTCAAGTGCGGTTAATTTATCAGTTACAGGAACAAACTGCGCAAGACTTTCGGTGAGCAATGATACAGGAATAACGACGTCAGGCGCGATCACAGTCGCAGGAACATTGATGCTCACAGTCACTGGTAACAATGGTGGCATTTCCCTAAGCGACAACCTGACAGGCTCATCAGTTACTTTAAGCGCCAATGGGTCTGGAAGCATTTCGCAAAATGCTGGCGCGATCATTTCTACAACTGGGTGCTGCTCATCAATATCGCTCAGTTCAAACTCGGGCGACATCACAAATCTAAATACAAATACAGGGATTCTCTCACTCAATACCACAGGCAACGTGAGCATCATCAACGCGGGAGCAATGAGTGTTTCATCCGGCGGAGCAACCTTCGCATCACTCTCAATTGCCGCTGGCGGCAATATTGGAACTACAACAAAATTGTCAGCGACTTCGACTATATCTTTGACGTCTTCGTCAAATGGCGGAAATATTGATATTGGATCGAACTTAACCGGACCGACAGGGATCACTTTAACGACAGGCCCCTCAGGGGTTCTGTCAATTCCTAATGGAGTGTCGATAGCGACGTCGAATGCAAACATAATCATCCAAACCGATGGATTGAATCTTGGTTCTAGCGGAACAATAAACGCTGGCACGGGAGTTGTATCCATAGCGCCTGCATCAGCAAGTACTCCAATCAATTTAGCAGGCGGCTCCGGCGGTTTAATTATAACAACGGCCCAATTGAATAACATTTTTGCGAACACTTTGGTTTTAGGCTCAGGAAGCACAACCGGTGGAATTACATTCAACGACGACGTCGATGTTTCTGCCAAATACAACTTGCAGCTGCTACAGGGGTCGGGCGGAATCACGAGCACAATACAATCACTAAACGTGAGCAGCAAGCAACTCATTGTCAACGTAGGAGGCTCCTTTGCCCTTCGTTCTGTATTTGGATTTGGATTTGGTTCAAATATTCAAATAACTGCTGGCACAATCACGGGGCCCTCTATCACAGCAACTAACTTGACTATGACTGCCACCAATGGAAATATTGGTCCGCTTGGCTGTAACGTCACCTCCTCAATTTCGGCAAACGCAACTGGAGACATAAACATAGAGACCGGTAACGGAAACCTGAGCATCGCGGCTAATGCCGGAGGGTCAGTATCGCTAATGCTTGGTGGCAGTGCCGTTGTTCTAAATGGAAATGTTTCAGGTGCCACCGGGGTTTCGATTCACGCAGCCTCAATCACCGTGAGTGGCGGCTATCAAATCCTGGCAAACAATGCACCTATAACCTTAAACACAGCCAACCTTCTAGTTAGTGGTGCAAACCCAATAAATGCAGGCGCCAACGGCACGATCTCAATCCTCGAACTTGCCAACAACAGGGTGATTAATTTAGGTGGTGTTTCGTCATTCGGAATTGATCTGTCATTCTCACAGCTGTCCTCCTTTACCGCTGGCACTTTAGTAGTAGGCACAGCTGCTCTAAATGGACAGACCGTTGTAAGCGCTCCGTGGAATGTATCTTCACTCTACAATTTGAATTTCTACAGGAGCGATCTTATTGCCGCACCACTAACCCTCGGCAACAAAACGCTCACAGTAACTGGTGGTTTTTTCTCTGGAGCAAGCTTTGGAACAGTCTCTACCTCTGGCACGACGATTTCAATTTCTTCCACAAATGTTAGCCTCAATGGACAATTTGGTTCCGCAAACGACAATATAAGCATAACTGCCACCACAGGAACGATTGATCAAGGCAACTACCAAGGCGTCTCGGTTACAGCTAGCAACGCGACCATTACAAGCGTAACAGGAGCAAATTTAAAGACAGCCATTACGAACAATCTAATCTTGAATTCAACCTCGCTATCTTCAAGTAGCACCATTACGAACACAACGGCGTTGGCTGGTTTTTCGGTAAACGGAGCATCTTTCAATTTGTATAACACTGGCGGTGTTGCACTAAGCGGACCAATAAATGCCACCAACAGCGCCGTTATTCAACTAAGTCCGGGGGCAACTCTCTCGAATAATGGGTTCCAAATTTCGGCCAACGGCAGAATTTACTTGGTCGCCGACAACCTAAATTTTACGGGAACGAATTTCATAAATGCCAACACAGGAACAGTCGATCTAAGCCCCACATCTACGAACATTCCTATAAATATTGCAGGTGGAAGCGGCGGGTACATCTTACCGTCAACTCTCTTAAACGGTATCACTGCTAAACAGGTCAATATCGGAAGCAACTTTGGCACTGGCATATACATCAACGGCACCTTGGACATAGCAGGCAAGTACAACCTCTACTTGCAACAAGGTCCGGCTACCATCAGCTCAGTTGGCCAGACAATAAACCTGGGCTCGCAATCGTTCAGCACTTGGTCTTATGGAGCCCTCAATCTTGGTCCAGTTTTGAGTTCAGGTGCAACAATAAACCTCAGGGCAGCCTCGGCCACCCTCACAGCTCCGCTCGGGTCTGCCACGGACAACGTCACAATCACCGCAATCCAGGGCAGCATAAACAGTAATAGCCAAGTAACAGCACATAACCTGACGCTCAGTGCCACCGGAGGCGACATCATCCTACCCACGGCGGCATCATTCTTGAGCGCGCAGGCGACGGGAAATGTCGCCATCTCTAATACAGGCAATACCACTCTGACAATCGCAGGAGTGACAGTCGACTTCAATAATATAGGTAATGTCAACGTTCATAACATGGATGCTGAATACGGACTCTCAATTTCACTCAACGCTGGCAGCACACTTGCATTCACTTCTTCCAGCGGAATAAATTCGTTGAGTGAAAAGGCCGATTTTACAGCTGACAAAATCAACATTGGTTTCCAAAATCTTAATTTCCCAATTGGGGTACTTACGTTCAAGCCAACAACGAATTCAACAGTCATTAATTTAGGCGGAAGTGGCTCAACAGGACTGAGCATCTCAACAATGGATTTTGTGTTTATTTATGCTCAAAAAATTGTTTTTGGTTCGAATTCCACTGACGGCGGAATAAATATTCTCGCTCCACTTACATTTTCTTCAGATAGAAGTGTTACAGGACTGCAATTGCTGCAAGGACCTACAGGAAATGTCAATGCATTTGGAAACTTGATCTCGTTTTCTGGTGCTCAGCCCATAAACTTTACGGTAAATGCTGGAGGAAATGTCAGTCTTGGTCCTATTACTACCAATGGGTCTACAGTTCAATTGATTGGTAGCTCGATAAGCTTGAGTGGAACTGTGGGCTCTTCAACCGATACTACATTTATATCTGCAACCGGAGGAGACATTACATCAACCGGCACGATTATTGCCAACAACCTTAACTTAGGCGCTGCCGGTGGAAACATTTCTTTGCTATCTACTGTTGTCGGAAACAATATATCTGCAAATGCAAGTGGAAACATCACCATAAACAATAGCGGAAATTTGGCCGGATTTGGCGCTGTTGCAGGTGGCACAGTAGCACTAACTAATGACGGTAATGTAGTACTCAATGGAAACGTCTCTGGACAAAGTGGGGTTTCACTTACACTAACTCCTGGCAATGTACTCTCCGTATCTGGTGGAAACCAAATTCTGGCAAATAACTCAACAATTACTCTGCAAACCGATGGGCTCTTAATCGGAGGAGTAAATCCGATCAATGCAGGTAGTGGAGGTGACATCACTATCTTTACTCCATCTTCAAATAAGACTATAAATCTTGGTGGAATTTCTTCGAACGGTATAGATCTTTCAATTGCTCAGCTAGCATCAATCAGCGCAGGAACGCTGACAATCGGCTCTCCTTCCGTGCTCGGAAAAACAATGGTTACTGGGACGCTAGATGTATCCTCAAGCTACAATTTAGTATTTCTCGGCAATGACCTTCAGAGTGATTACCTCATTCTCGGCAACAAAACGTTAACCGTCAGCTGCGGCAGTCCTAACGGCGTAGCCGTTTTCTCCAAACTTTCAAGTTCTGGTACTACAATTCAGGTCACGTCAGCATTCGTTGATATTGCCGGAAGCTTCGGATCAGCCCATGACAATATTTCAATTACAGCTCAAAAAGCGATCATTGCCGACTCTGGTTTTTCCAATATCATTGCTAAAAATTTGACGCTCAACTCTGCGGGGAATTCCGTAGTAACCACATCTGTAACTGGCAACTTAGTCGCAAACGTGCCGGCTCCGTGCCAAATTTTTATAACTAATACCGGAAATCTGTCAGGATTTAGCGGAAGTTCAGGAGATATTCTGCTTACAAACACTGGCAGTGTCGGCCTTGCTGGCACTGTTCATGCAGATCGTCTAGTCATTCTGACACTGAGCCCCGGTAGTACACTCTCAAACAACGGATTTCAAATAACCAGCAATTCCCAAATAATGCTGACAGCCGACTCACTCAATCTTACTGGTCCGAATCCAATTCACGCTGGATTGAATGCAGGAAATGGAACTATTCAAATTACTCCCGCAACCAAGAGCACTCCAATTAACATTGCTGGTGGCAGCGGTGGCTTGGTCCTGCCAGCTTCAGTAATGTCGGGTATCTTAGCTAATTCTGTTCACCTGGGCGATACCACGGACACCGGAGGGATTACCGTAAACGGTCCACTGGACATTTCCGGTAAGTATGACCTTTATCTGCAACAAAAATCTGGAACCATCAGCTCGGTAGGCCAAACGTTGACCATTGGGTCTCAACAATTGAGCATTTCAACTAATGATGCCGCCAATCTTGGACGAATCATAAGTTCGGGCACAACAACGTCGATCACAGCTGGTTCTTTCACGGCGAATGATGCGATTGGTTCACCCACAGACACCGTGGTGCTCAACATATCCCAAGGCAACGGACAGGGCATTATTAGCGCTAAGAATCTCATTATTAATTCCCCCAATCCTCCTACCGGAGACATAAGTTTGGTGACAGCGGCATCAAACATCAGCGCAAACACACCAACCAACCTTACAATTTCAAATACCGGCAACCTTACGTTAAATGCAGGTGTAAATTCTCTCAGTCTAAATAACGTCGGCAATGCGTTCGTCAACGCCTTCGGAAACCAAATATCAGTCTCTCTCGATGCTGGTAGTACGTTAACAGCTGACCATTTCCAAACGCAGAATGGAAGCATTTCCGCCGACAATATTGTCCTCAGCGGTGTACTCATCGATTGTTCAGCAGGCACTCTTTCGGTCAAGCCAACTACGAACTCGTTAATGATTAACTTGGGAGGGGGCTCTTCAGGATTGAGCTTCAGTTCGCAAGATCTGGCACTAATCCGCGCATCGACCCTAATATTCGGCTCAAGTACATCGACAGGTGGAGTCAATCTTTTAGCTCCACTGACTTACACAGGTAGCAATGCCCCACAAAGCCTGCAGCTTATCCAGGGCGCCACGGGCACGGTCAACTCATTCGGAAACACCATTACACTTTCTGGACAATCACAACAGTCGTTGACCATCAGTGCTGGAGGAGCGGTTAATCTCGGACAAGTCACAACCGCTGGCGCAACAGTACAAGTAAACGGCTCTAATATAGCCATAACAGGAACTTTTGGCTCCACAGGCGATACCACAACAATTTCCTCCAACTCTGGCGACATCACAAGCGTAGCTTCCATCACCGCACAAAATCTCGCACTGAATGCTACCGGGGGAAACATCGGTCATTTGACGACTCTTGTTTCTAATTCCCTCTCAGCCACAGCTACCGGCAACATCGATATAAATAATACAGGTAATTTAGCTAGCCTAAGTGGGAACGCCGGCGGCTCTCTGGTTTTAGCCAACAGCGGAAATGTGGTCTTAGGTGGAAATGTAGTAGGCCAATCCGGCGTTAACATTTCTCTAGCTCCAGGAAACTCACTCACCATCGGTAGTGGCAGCCGAGTCAGTTCTATCAATACCGCTATTAACTTCCAGCTAGATGCCTTAAATATTTCAGGGACGAATCCCATCAATGCAGGTACAAGCGGAACAGTAACGATAATCCCTGCGACTCAATCATTGAACTTCAATCTTGGAGGAACCACTGGTTCGGGAATTGTTCTTTCTTCTGCGCAACTAAACAGCATAAACGCTGGAACGCTTACGATCGGATCACCTGTATCAACTGGTACTGCAAATATAAACTCATCAATAGATATTTCAAGTAACTACAACTTGCAAGTCCTCGGTCTCGCACTAGACAACTCTTGTTGCAGCTCTGTGCTGATTCTCGGCACGAAGAGTCTGACGGTAAATAACTCAAGCCTCGTTCACCTCGGTTCAGTATCTACATCTGGATCAACAATTCAAATTACAACAGGCTCATTTTCAGCAGCTAACGTGGGGTCCCAGAATGATCTCACAACAATAACAACGTTAACTGGTGATATATCTGGAGGGACAATAACTGCTAAGAACTTGACACTTCTTTCGGCGGGAAATATAGCGCCTCTGCACACCGCCGTTAGTAATAGTCTTTCAGCTAGCTCGACAGCCCCAAATTCAATTATCAACTTAACGAACAACGGCAATCTAGCGAACTTCACTGCCTCTGGTGGCAGCAATGCGATGATCGCAATTACAAACAACGGAAATGTCAGCTTAGGCGCACCACTAACTGGTCCATCAGGCGTAAGTGTCTCGATAAGCCCAGGAAGTACATTCAACAACAACGGATTTGGTATTACAAGCAACAGCTCCATTTTCTTTGGAGTTGATTCTTACACTCTAACAGGGGCCACCCCGCTCAATGCAGGTGCCGGAACAGTCACCATAGCGCCAGCCACAACGACGCTCGCGATGAATTTGGCAGGCGGAACCGGCGGACTGACAATAACAACGACTCAACTCGATGGAATAAGCGCAGGAACTCTGATTTTAGGAAACAATCAAACAGGTGGTATTAACGTCAATGGACCTCTTGATGTTTCGTCAAAATACAACCTTCAACTATTGGGCGGAGCGGGCCCAATAAATTCGTCTGGACAAAACATGACCGTTGGCACCAATACACTCACAATGAACTCTACCTCCTCAGCCAATATTGGACAGATTCTGAGTAGCGGTTCCACAATCAAAATAACAGGCTCGACTATTGTGGCAAATGCCCCCATTGGCTCATCAACCGATCAAACAACCATTACCGCAACTAATGGCAGCATAAGTGGCTCAGGACTTATCACAGCTCAGAATCTCACGTTGAATGCGGCGGGTGGCAATATAGGTAATATCAATACTAATGTAGTTGGCACTTTGATTGCAAACGCCTCTGGTTCTGTGATTGTTTCTAGCAGTGGAAATTTGAATCTAGGTTCGTCCGCAGCAAATGCTTTCACCCTAAACGCAAATGGTGCAGTAAACATAACGGGCAATGTGACTGCAGTCGGAGCCATCAATATAAACGCGGCCAGCTTAAACACATCATCGCTCAGCACAACTTCTGGGGCCTCGATTAGCATAAGCAATGTGGCTGCGTCGCCGCTAACGGTGTTCAATGCCGGGAATCTGACCTCTACGGCCGGCGACATAAGCATATCGAGCCCCGCAGGGTTTGACTTAAATATAAGCGGTGGAGGTAACATGGGCGTCGCGTTGGCGAATTCCATAAATCTAAACGCCACTAATTCTGGTTCGATACCGAACATGGTGCACTTCACTGGTAGCCAGTCATTCACCGGAAGCACGTACGTGAATGCCCTATCGCCCAACCAATCAGTGATGGTAGACTCCTCAGCAGTTGTCACTGGTCACAATGCATTGACCATGGTCACGTCCACATTTATTAACCAGGGAACGGTTACAGGCAATCCGTTAACTCTAATATCAATTGGAGCTGGCACGATCGCAAATTCAAATGGCAACATAGATTTGAAGAACTTTGGTAACAACCTTACTTTTAGTGGCAAAAGCCTAACAATTCTCGCTTCCGGCAACATTATAAACACCAGCACCACCAACGGTGCCATTAACCTTTCCAGCTCCTCTGCCAATGGTGGCGGTTTTAATCTTATTGCGGGATACAATTTTGCGCCGGCAACCCAAGCTGGCGGTACACCATCTCCAACTTCGCAGCCATACACTTTAGGAACGACAACAGGCACTCCAGCCAACATCACGTGGGGGAACGTGAATATAAACACCAGCACGACTGGAGCTGCGACATCTGGCGGCAGCGTACTAGCTGTAGCGACTGGTTCAGTATCGCTTGGGGCGATCAATTCTTCAGCGAACTCAGGCTCGGGAAGCGGCGGTTCAATCACAGTGATCGGAAACGGCATAAGTATCGGAGCCGTCAGCACGTCCGCCCTGAATTCCGGAAATGTTTCCATCAACTCCGCAATGCCTCAAACAAATGGCACTCAAATTAAAGTCATCAACGGATTGGTTCTGGGAGGAAGTTTTGTACCTACACCCGGTGCATTCAACGGCAACATTCAAGTTAATGCAATCAACGCAGGCAACGCAAACATAACACTCGCAACAGGCGGAAGCGGAACAATTTCTCAAGCCGTGAACAGCACAATTGCCACCAGCGGAATCTTATCTTTGACATCGGGCAGTAAAGACATAAGCCTGAACGTTTCCTCAAGTGCCATCCAACTCACAACCGGTAGCGCGAACGCGTCAATCACAGGCAGCATTCCTCTAACCCTGCATACCTCCAGTGTAGGGGGTAACTTGAGTGTAAACGGCACAAACGGACTCGCAATTGGTGCCGGACAAAGCATTACGGCCGGCGGCAATTTGACTCTCAGCAATTCAGGTAGCGGCGCGAATATAAACATAGGCGATAATGTCGTACTCGTAGCCGGAATTCTAACCGCAAGCGGACAAGCGAAATTGTCCAACTCGCCATTAGTTGGACTACAAACGACAGCTCCCTCCGACATTCAAAAAGCTGGTTCAATTTCATTTCAGTCGGCAGGTGCGACAACTGGAGCCGTCGTGAACACAATCTCTCTCGGCACAAACGACCAGCTAATCTCAAATGGTGGCGACATCACATTTAGTACTACAAAACAAAATTCCAATATTAGCGCCGGAGATAAGCTTAATCTCAGTGCGAATGGCGGGTCAATCAATATCAACAATTTCAGCGGGTCTGTTAATTTGGGGCTCTCGTCAGGAGGAACAAATACAACACTTACGGCCCGAACACTAAACACATTCACCGGTGGCAATATCAACATAACCGGTAGCAACGGCGTTCGCATCGGAGGTGGCGCACAAGTTAATGCGCTAGGATCATTGTCCCTAAATGCTTTCAATGGCTCAGTTGATATCGCACCTGCTACAGGTGGCATTATAAATGTTGGCTCAATGACAAATATTCTCGCTAATACAGGGCTGAGTTTCGGCAGCAACACATCCTTTAACAGCGCAAATTCGATTAACGCCACAATCATTGGTCAAAATTCTCAGGTCACTCTTGGAAATAGCGTTTCAATTACAGCCGGCGCTCTCAATGCAGGAGCTCCCTCAGCTGCTAATGCACAGCTCAGCTCAAGCAATATCAAGAGCAGTGGAAGCATATTCATAACGGCAATCGGAACAGGTGGCATCATTGGCGGTACCAGTGTTAGCCTCCTCGCTGAAGGCGGCGGTATCAACGTCAATGCAGTCGGACAAGGCGGCAATCTTATACTCGGCAGCGGTGCGACTTTGAGAGCCGATGGTGGCGGCATCAACATATTTAGCGCTGGCACATTTAATTTTGGTGCATCGGGAGTCTCTGCATCCGGGGCGCTAACAACCAGAGCAGTCGGCCCGGTCGGTGGTTCAGTCAACATTACCGCCTCGAATGGATTGACGATAGGAGATAACACTCAAAACGTCATTGCCGGTTCCTTATTCCTGACGAATATAGGTACAACAGCCCCGGGTTCTCTCACACTGGGAACGAACTCTTCAACTGTATTGAGTAACAACGGCTCTGCAATCATCAATCAACTAGGTCAAAATTCCACACTGGTCTTCGGAAACGGATCAAGTCTCCAATCACAAGGTTTTATGAGCGTGTTGGCACTTGGAGTATCGGCTGGAAAAACGATAAATATCGGCACAAGTGTTCGTCTTGAAAGTACCGGTGGTGGCATCAATGTAAGTTCGGTTGGTAATGGTAGTTTCATAGTCGACAATTCCTCAAAAGTCTTAGCTGATAATGGTGGCATCAACATTTTCGCAAGTGGAGCAATGATCCTCGGCAGCACTGGAAGCACAACCATGACTACCGGCGGACCCGGTGGTTTCATGGGCATCGTTGCCGCCAATGGACTTTCTGTTGGCGCCAATTCGACAATCTCTTCGAGCAGTGGCATAAACATCACTTCCTTGGGATCGTCACAGTTGGTCATCGGTGACGGTGCAAACATTCTGTCTGGCACTGCGGGAAGTGGTGGTCTCAATGTATTTTCTGCAGGTCCTATAGTAATAGGAAGCACAACAGGTATTCCAGCTGGCTCCAAATTATCAACAAGCGGAGTAGGAGGATTCTTAGGACTGACTTCCACCAGTGGATTGAACATCGGCTCGAATTCCCTGATTAGCTCAAGTAGTGGTTTAAATATTCTCGGACTAGGCACAAATGGTGTAATGAGCTTCGGAGACAACACTCAGGTCATCGGGGCTCAATTTACGAACATTCAGAATCTTACGAACTCCGGATTCAACACCGGCAATAATGTTCAATTTACAGCAACCGGCGGATTGAACTTAAGTCAATTAGGCACAGGAAATTTCGCCTTCGGAACGAACACAAAAATTTTGGTCAACAATGGTGGGTTGAATCTTTTCACCCTAAACGCAGCTAGTTTCGGCGCGGGCACGACAATAAATACACCAAGCAATTTTGCAAACTTAAACATTCAAGCATTCACTGGAATTAGTACCGGAACTGGCTTTACAGTAACTGCTGCAGCAGGTCTACTTAGCATCACAAACATCGGTGCGGGTAAATTACAAGTTGGCGATGGGTCAACCATAGTAGCAGGTTCTGGTATAAGTCTTGCAGCATTCAATCCATCGTCTGACATTGAAATTGGAAATTCAGTAGCATTTACAGTGGGTTCCAACAACAGCCAAAACCCGCCTACATATCCTAACTCTGTTGCTTCGGGCAACGTCACTCGTGCAGGCTCTATTTCGATTTCTGCATTTGGAAGTATGTTGGTAGGACCAAACAACACAGGCTTAAGCATCGGAACAAACTCTAGCTTCACTTCAAACGGAGGAAACATTTCTCTGAGCTCGCTCAGCCAAACCGGACAGGTTTCTATCGGCGACAATTACAAATTCATAGCGAATGGTGGCAGCATCAACATCGGAAGCGGAGCTTCGGGAATTGGCGCATTGACTGTAGGTACCGCTAATGGAACAGCAACTTCATCAATGACGGCCCTTTGCTTGAATTCAGCTGCGGGATCTATCACATTTACAGCTCAAGGTAACTTGTTTGTAGGAGCAGGCAGCCTGAACTCTGGAAACGCTACTGCTATTACATCCATGGTCGGAACGTCTAAAATATCCAGCACGTCAATTGCAGCCTATACCAACTTGAGTATTGCGGGTTCAACCGGACTAACAGTAGATACAGGCGCGACCCTCACGGCAGGAATGTTGTCGCCTGGCGCTCCAGCATCAGGTAATCTGAGTCCCTTAAATATCTCAAGCCCAGGATCTATTAGCTTGAGCAGTGCAAAAATCATTGTAGGCAACAACGACACATTCAAATCTAATGGTGGCGACCTAAAAGTCACAGCGAACAACTTAACGATAGACGTCGGCACCAACAATATTTTCGAAGCCAATGGTGGCAATATACAGATGCTGGCAAAAGGCGTTGTAACAGTGCAAAGCGGAAACACTTTCCATGCACGCTCGGTTGGAACTCAAGCGACAGCGGCATCAAGCACAGGCGGCGGAATCGAGCTAGGCTCAGGGCTGACTTCTAGCGCAAATCTAATCACTGCATTCAGCAAGAGCCCGGGAACTAATCCATCTACCATAAACGCACTTGGTCTAAATGTTGTTTACACCGGCAACAACCTCGGGGTTATACAAAAAAATGTCAGCGGCGCAGGAGTTACCAATCTCAACTCCACAAACGCAAGTCCATCGACTCTAATCTTAAATACAGGCGGAGCGCAAGTCTTTGACGCGCAAGGATCTGGTTCTGCTGTAAATGTAGATAACAGCACTTTTAGGACAGAAGCACTAAGACCGATTGCACTATTGAGCCCTGTTGAAGCAAATCGCGAGAGCCTCACAAGCTTAACTCTAGCGATGAAGCGCACAGGTACAACATGTGAAATCAAAGTGGGACAACATGCTGCAAAATTGAGAGTCTTCGGCATCGAAGGGCATGAAGCAATTGTGCCGGCAGACGAGTCGCCCATAGAGCTCGGGAAACAAATAGCCCAAGTCTATGCAAGTCCGAAAGCACAGTTGACACATTCAACCGACGGCTTAAGTTTGCAAAAAGGGGAGCTATTCATCAATGCATCCGCCCGCATAAGAGTAAGAACATCCTCAGCCGAAATTCATGCACTTAAGGGAGCCCTCGCATCCGTGCGGGTTCTGGACGGCATTACTTATATTAGGGCTTGCGGAGCAAGTGGTACAGTCTCGGCAATCGTAGCTGGGCAGCCTATTGCGCTCGGCTCTGGCGAGGAGATGGTAATTTCAAATCACAAACCAGATGATTCGGAAATTCGCCCATCAGACGGATTAGGTCGTCGCAACACTCACACAATCGCATACGGTTCCAAATACGTAACGATAAGCGATTTTTCAATCATCAGTATGGTGTCTAACCACGAAACATTGTTTGCATTCCACAACTCTGAAAATAGCTCAGAGAAAAAACTTTTAGACCGCTTGCTAAAAACGGCAGCGACTGTAGACATAGTTCTCAAACATCGCGGTGCTTACGCATCAAAATAGTCAGCGCAGACTTAACTAAGTTCTATCGTTTTGTACTTTGTGCATGAATTCAACTCTGATGCGATTGTCTAAATTTAGCAAGTTGCGGCTACCCAGCTGAATATTGCCCTCTGCATTTGGACTGCCCACAGCAAGTCGATAGAGCCTATCGATTTGATTGTAGTACGATTTAGCTGTTGACGAGTCAAGCTTTCCGGCAGATACAACGACTTTCAAATGTTCTTTGACTTGCTTAGCCTGGTTGTATAAAGATTCCTGCGTGCGAGCCACGCAATTGCCATCGGGACACAATCCGGCCATCATTGTTGTTTGGAGGCTGGCATTGATTTCCTGCCCGAGCTTATACATCTGTTTTGCAATTGAATGAAAGCATGCTTGTTTTTCATCAAATTCAAATTGCTGAGAAGCCAAACGCAATTCGTCAAGCTCATCGGAGATAAAAACAGCTTTTGCAGAAAACAGGTCTAAATCAGCATGATTCAGCAGAGCCGACTTGCGTGCGTGCTCAAGCTTATTGGAAATTTCAGCGAGCATACTTTTCAGACCTACTTTAGGTTTGACAAAAATTTGAGAAGAGCCCTTTTCAGTTGAAGTATAAATTTGTATTCCAGCAACCTGACTGAGCGCACGTTCTTTCACAAGTTGTTGCGCACCAGCTGGAGCTGCCAGCACGCAGAACGAAAGCAAAGCTGCCATCGGAATTTCAAAACTCTTAAACATGATGCTGACCCTCATTGGAACCTTGCATTCCAATTCAACATCATTGAGCAATATAGAACTTCCCCTATTAGTATCGAACAGAGGATGAAACAACCTTTGAGTCGTCACCACTTTCGGGCACGATCGACTAGCAGTCTAGTCAACTAAATGGGTTAGCCATTTAGGACTACTACCCACCACTAAAGATGTGAACGTCTCAATCTAAGCACGAAAAACAAGGACATTCGGCGTCAAAACGAGCAATCAACAATAAAGGACAGATAAGCTCGCTTGAGCTTGACTTCCAAAATTCAATTTCTCAAACGCTGAAAGCCAGACGGGCGCGCTACTTTACAGCCCATGTAAAAATCTCTGCAAAAAATAAAATCGGTTCACTCTAATAAGTGCATTACAATGCTCAAGACGTTGGAAGCAAAAATGAAAAAAGCAATTCTTCTTTTAGCAATAGGCGGGCTGATGTTCACGCAGCCGTCGCAAATTTGCGCTGCCCAAAATGTCGCTAGCGAAGCCGAGTTAAGCCGTGCCTCACAAAGCGTGAAGCATAAGCACTACAAGACAGCTTATCGACGTTTTCGCAAGTTAGCTCAAAAGGGTTGTCCGTTTTCTCAATGCATCGTAGGCATCATGAATCAAAAAGGCGTGGGCGCCGACAAGAATAAGCAACAAGCTGTCTACTGGTTTGAAAAATCAGCCAAACAGGGTTGGAAAGACGCAGAACATCGCCTTGCAATGATGCATCTCAACGGGGACGGCATCAAAAAAGATGTAACAACAGGGGTGCATTGGTTGCAACTGTCAGCAAAGCACGGCATGAGCGAAGCACAAAGAGAGCTAGCAGATTTTGAATCGGACGAAATGCGCTCAGTAAAAGCTGCAGCCCAAGCAGGTTTTGCCCATGCCAGGGAATTTAGCGAGGAAATGCCCTCAATCCCGTCTCCCGGAAATACATCCGACAATGCTTATTCTGCCGGACTGGTAAATTTGCAAAAGTCATGGGTTGGCTATGTCGATGTGGTTAAAAACCTGGATGCAGCAGCTGCTGCGTCCAGCAAACGATGAAGTCGTGCTTGATTCATCTCTGCTAATCAAAGAAATCAAATAGTCCCTGCTAAAATGAATCAAACTCGAAGCGGAAAAACCACATGAATACCAAATTGATTTTGACAGCAACACTCTTAGCTAATGCACTTTTTGCTAATGCTATGACAGTCGCCGAAGCAGTGCCTGTAAAACAGAAAAGCAGTGGAAATTCAATTGGCGCCAAGCCGCTTGCCATTGCCAACAGCGAATCGCCAAGCCCTTCGATAAATCCAATGACTCAAGATGAGCTTAATGAGCTCTTGGACAAACGATTAGTCAGCAGCATGGGACTATCGTTTGCGCACTTTTCAAATATGTTTTTCACATACACATACAACCATTTCAACAGAGCGGTTGGCTTAGCAACAGCCAATGAAAAAATTGCCAATGCAACACTTAGCACACCCTTTCCTGTGTTTTATAAATCAAGTCTTCGTGAGTTTCTCGACGCAATTGCGTTGCAGACTTCATCAAAGTGGAAGTATGATGCCACAGATAAATTCGTAAAAAACTTGACCAAGCATCAATCACCAAAAAACATCGCAATATTCGAATTCATCGACTATAGCGATCGTCCAAAACCATACGAAATAAAAGTAGCCAATGACTGGAAAGTAAGCGACCATGGCAATTGGGTTCAACACACCCCACCTGGCGAAAGCGTCGGAATGGACATTTACGAAATGGGCAGTTACTCAGCTCCAGACAAAACGCAAGAAGCAGATTTGCTAAAAAGGGTGCCCAATGAAGTGGCGCTTGAATGGGCAAAGCGCGTTCAAGCAAAAGCGAGTATTGCCGACATGAAACCGGCAAAAGTCGGCCCATACGATGCTATCTTCTTTGATGCAATGGTCAAATCACAACTGAAGAAGGATGTACGCTGGAGACAGTGGGTATTTATGGTCGGCAATAAATGCTACTTTATTGTCAGCACAATTTTCCCGGAGTCAGAGTCAAAAGTTTATCCGGCAGTAGAAGAAATGCTGAAGTCATTCCATTCAAAGCAGTGATAACTAGCGCCTAGACAGCGGTAGCTAGCAGCCTTTGATTTTCTTGACTTGCACTAGCCAGACGTGGACTAGCAGCGCCAAGCACTGCAGTGCGAATCTTCAGCTCTTCGTCGAAAAGTGCTTTTGCCTCATCTATCTTGCGCTGTCTAAGCATCAAAATACCAAGCGCATGCGAGCTGTCGGCAACACTTAGATGCGTTGGTCCAAACAATTGTTTGCGCTTAGCCAGACTAGAGCGCAGAAGCGACTCGGCTTGAGTGAAATTATCCATCAAAGCCAAAATCAATCCGCCTGTACCCATTGATTCAACCGCATCAGGGTGCGCGTCACCAAGCGTATTGCGCCTGATAATGTACGACTTTTCTACAAGTGGCAAACCTTCAGCTAAAGCACTTTGTTCGCCCTGCATACCGCGAAGCAAGCACAGCTTGCCAAAGTTGTGCATTGCTTGAGCTACCGAAGGATTATTCTCGCCGAAGCATGTTTTGCGAATATATAATGATTGCGTCAATGCACGTTTTGATTCTTCAATTTTGTTTTGATGCAACCACAATACTCCAAGCTGGTTGTAGCATGCAGCAGTTTCTGGATGGCGTTCACCCAAGCTCTTCTTGCGCACCGCTAAACTGTGCATAAGCAAAGGCTCGGCTTCATCATAGCGCCCGACAGCAATCAAATATTCTGAGTAATGAAGCAACGATTGCACATACGCAGGATGCTCCTCGCCCAGGAATGTTTTGCGATATTCCAATGCTCTGGTAAACAATTTTTCGGCTTGCGGCATTTTGTTCAAAAGGAAAGCAAGTCGACCGAGGTCGTTCATGCTTTGAGCTGAATCAGCATGCTCTTCGCCAAATATCTTTTTGCGAATAACAAATGCGCGCTCCATCATAATTCCAGCATCGATGTAAGCACCTTGAGCCATATGCAGCAATGCAAGGTCATGGCAGCTTTGAGCAGTTGTTTTGTGCTCATCACCAAAGGCCTGGCGGCGCAAGTCGAGCGCTTCCATTAACAGAGCTTTTGCTTCTTTATAGTTAGCAACTTCAGTATAAAGCTCACCAAGCTCATTTAAAGTCGCAATTGTATCTGGGTGATTTCTTCCCAGAGCTTCAGTTCGACGTTCTACAGCTTCCTTAAATGCCTTCTCGGCTTCGGCATATTTGCCTCGCTTGAAGCCAATTTCGCCAAGAGTCGAAAGAACTTCAACTACTGCAAGGTGTTCACGCCCCAGCATTTCTTCAAGTGGTGGCAATCCAGACCGATAATGTTTATCGGCTTCGGCATATTTGCCATGCTCAAACAGATTGCGACCTACTTTGACAAATGCCTCGGAAAACGGCAAATTGATTGTAGCCTTCGCATCGGACACTTCAGCCTCAGCCTCAGATTCAGTTGTCGGAAGCGGGTTGGAACGCTCTTCAGCTTCCATCAAAAGTCGCGCTTCTTCATCAAGTTGATTTTCAAAATGCAACTGCTGCGGGGCAGGCTTCATAAATTCGCCTGAAGCTGCAAGTCCAAATTGTTTTTGCTCACCATGAACTACGACAGGTGGTGGCGGAGGAACCACAACCGGGCCGTGCGCAGCGGGATTGGGCACAGGAGGAACAGGGGCGGGAGGAACTGGCACCGGCGCTGGTGGTATAGGTCCAGGCGCCATAGCCTCACTACCGGCCGCGGCTGCGCCAGGATCATCATCCGATCCGGCGAGGTAATCGGTAGATAATGCAGTGGGAGCCAGCGACCAACCCTCAGTAACTTTCTTGCGCAACAGCGATGGTGGCGGAGGAACACCTGCCGGCATCGCAGAAGTGGGCGGAACGCTTTGCGATTTCTGTTCTGCTTCTTCAGCCTGGCGCTTTTGCTCAGCCTCTTCAGCCTGGCGCTTTTGCTCCGCTTCTTCAGCCTGGCGCTTTTGCTCCGCTTCTTCAGCCTGGCGTTTTTGCTCAGCCTCTTCAGCCTGGCGTTTTTGCTCGGCTTCTTCAGCCTGGCGTTTTTGCTCAGCCTCTTCAGCCTGGCGCTTTTGCTCTGCTTCTTCAGCCTGGCGTTTCTCTTCTTCCTCGGCTTGACGTTTTTTCTCAGACTCTTCAGCCCGGAGTTTTTCTTCAGACTCTTTCTCTAAGCGATTTTTCTCTTCCTCATGAGCAAGGCGCTCCTGCTCGGACAACTTAGCCTGCTCTGCTTCATCAGCCAAACGCTTTTGCTCTGCTTCTGCCTCTTTTGCCTTTTGCTGTTCATCAGCCAGGCGAGCTTTTTCAGCATCTTCGGCCTGCTGTTTTGCTTCAGACTCTTCTTTCTGCCGCTTTTGCTCTGCTTCTTCAGCTTGCTTTTGTTCGGCTTCCAATTTAGATTGTTGCTCTTCGGCGTGCTTTTGTTCAGCCTTAATCTCAGCATCTTTATCAGCTGCCAGCTCTCGTGCCTTTTGTGCAGCATCAGTCAAATCGGAAGTCGAACTTAGCTGGCTTGGAGAAACAGAAGCTTGCGACCCGGCCGAAGGAAGCTGCCCTGTCCCAGAGTTTGCCATGGCAGTCCTGATGCCACTGATGATGGCATTGTTGTTCAATAAAGATTTCACAAATTCAGGATTATGAGCCGCTAACGGCAGGATATGCGCCACCGCCTGTGCCTCAGCGATTTTAGCAGAGCTCTCCAGCATGCCTAGAATTTGATCTAGCTGCTGTTTCAACTGAGAATGTTGAACTTTCAGAGACTCAATTTCGGCAAGAAGTTCTTGTTGGTTTCGAAAAATCAGTTCAGTCTGCCCATCGACAATGTCTTTGAGGGTTTCAGTGCCGTCGGCGTGCTGTAGAGCCTGATGTTCATTGCTTTTCCGAAACATTGTTAGTAATCCCCGGGGGTTGAGGTCATAGTTGCGGCCACATGCTGCCGCTCACTACTCATGTGCCCACTGGGACGAACTAAACTATGCTCCAGACCCTTAAAATTTGACTACAATAATCAACATCGTTCCGAGAACCATGCAATTTTAATCTACCTTCCGTTTTCGCCATCACCAAGATTGCGATCTTGTCTTATGCGCAGCACTGTTTTGTAGAGTTCTTGGGCGCGTTGACGATAACCGTGCTGGTGGTAAAAATTGGCGAGAATTTGCAATTCACGCGCACTTCGATCTAGAGCACTATCGATATCTGTATCGTCAAAATTTTCGTTAGATTTGTCATTACTAGCGCTCATCGGCCTGTCCTCTGATTCTGCTCTGGAATTTGTCTTGATTATTGGACGCGAAATCAATACTCCTGTTCCGCATTATAGAAAAAATCTATAACGGGAAAACCACTACCCTGCTATGGTTTGCAGCACAGGCTCGTCTCCCTTTGTTTACAAAAAGCGCAAGCTAATTAGATAATCGACGACAACAGCGCACGCAAAAATCGCCGAAGACTCCTACAGTATCAGCATTTAAGGAAGCGCGCCAAAGCGAGAGCGCAAATAAATTACAATCTGCTCTCTCGCAAAATAGCATCTATATTTTTTGAAGACACAATTCAAGCAGGCTTCTCACGATTTTCCATACACTGTTCGCAATTCACCATAACTCGCGACACTTTTGTTTTTAGCGCTGAAGCTATACTGGTTAGCGCCCCAATACTGGGATTCCGCTGGCCTTGTTCAACATTGCTTATGAATGGTCTGGTAATTCCAGCGCTTTTAGCCAATTCGTCCTGCGACATACCAAGACGCTTTCGCCTCATGGAAATTACAGTGCCCAGACATGTATAGAGATGTTCATGGTCTTTCTTTTTAGTCATATGCCTTCCTCCGCCCGGCTTAGACGCAGACAAATAACATTGGTTTCCTTTCAAGTATTCTTTAGTCGAAACAAATCATGAATTGTGGAGTATGATCTGACCCAGTATGGATCACAGCTACCTTTCGAGGTTTTCATGTCGCAGAAAGAGATCAAAGAGGCAATCGAGAATAAAAAAATGATTTGCCCGCAATGCAAGAAGCCGATTCAGAAGTATGACAAGTACGCTGAAACGATCGATGCGGTAAGAGACGGTTTCAACGTCTTAGAAATTGATTCTCACTCGATTAGAGTAACGTTGATTTGCGGCAATGGCGACTGCACATGGAAAGAACGTACTGAATACCCCATGGAATACGTGATCGACTGAGCAATTAACAGTCAAGTCAAGCACCATATTGACGACTCTTTTTGCCGCCTCAATAAGTCTTCAAGAACTCGATTGCTCAGCAGTATTAGCGTATAATCATTTACCCTGACAGCGAGCTTCTATGGATCGGGCGATGGACAAAGAACAAACCGAGTCCAGCGGACTGGAGAATTTCATTCTGCGCATCCGCGAG
The DNA here is from genome assembly GCA_964546815.1 of uncultured Candidatus Obscuribacterales bacterium. Taxonomy (GTDB): domain Bacteria; phylum Cyanobacteriota; class Vampirovibrionia; order Obscuribacterales; family Obscuribacteraceae; genus JAIEPM01. Next base: position 40,843 of record CAZJLR010000010.1, read on the forward strand.
TGCGCAGACAAGCTTTCTAATTTGCAAAAACGCGAAGATATTCTCGCAGACAGTGCGCGCCTCTTCGCAGAATTTGCCAATGCTGCCGATGTTTTGATAATTGATTTGTCTCGCGAATCTCTCGACCTTTATCGCAGCAAAGAACGAACTGTCGACTCCCAAACTTCTACTGTGATTTTGGAAGAGTCAGTAGCACCGCTACTTGAGCTTCTTCAAGATAGATATTTGGATGAACTGGGAGTTCGCATTTTCAACAAAAAAATTCTTGATCCACCGGAAGGAATTGAAGACGACCACATCGCAGAAGCACTAGAGCAACTAGGTATGAATCAGGGATTTATACTTCCACTCACAGTGGCTCGCAGTTTTGGTGCTGAAAATGTACACGGCATTTTGCTTATCAACACAATTCCATCTTATCGTTTTGCAGACCCAGCTCATTTTGCTCTTTTGCGCATGGCTGCTGATTTGCTCAGCGTGACAGCAGACAATCGCGACCTCGGCAATGCGCTTGCTCGCTTGCGTCCGACAGACCAGGTCACAGGACTGGCAAGTAAGAACAAATTGCTTGCACAGCTGTCGCAAGAAGTTTCACGAGCAGCTTATCTAAACAGATCATTCGCACTGATTTTAGGAAACATCGACAATTTCAAATCACTAAACGTCAAACAAGGTTATCGTTATGGCGACCTTGTTATCAAAACTGTTGCCGAGGACATCCTCAGCGAAGCACGACCAATCGACACGGTATGCCGCTGGGCAGGCGAAGAATACATGATTCTCATGCCGGAAGTCAGTGGTGAAGAAGCATTTGAATTTGCAGAACGCTGCCGAAAAAAAACAGGTGAACATCCAATTACACCGGACGATTATCGAGAAGAAATTTTTGTCTCTTTGAGTTTTGGCATAGTGGTTTATCCAGGTCATGGACATAATGCAGATATGCTATTACGAAACGCAGAGCTGGCCTTGCTCCAATCTAAATTGAATGGACGCAATCAATCGCTTTTGTGGTCGGAAGAATGGCTCAATACTAAATAGAAAACGTTGCGACAGTTATTGAAAAGCAGGAGATCGACATGGAATACCGTCAACTGGGAAAAAGCAATTTAAAGGTCTCAACAATAATATTTGGCGCCTGGGCAATCGGCGGCTGGATGTGGGGCGGGTCGGAAGAGAAAGACGCAATAGAAGCCATTCACGCCAGCATTGATGGCGGCGCAACATCAATCGATACGGCCGCAGTATATGGTTATGGCCGCAGCGAAGAAATCGTAGCAAAAGCAGTAAAAGGACGCAGAGATAAAGTACAAATTCTCACAAAATATGGCTTGCGCTGGGACTCATCAGAGGGTGAGCACTTTTTCGACTGGGAAGACGAAGACGGCGCAAAAAAAATCTATCGCAATGCACGAAAGAAAAGCATCATACTTGAGTGCGAAAACAGCCTCAAAAGACTTCAGTGCGACCATATAGATCTTTATCAATGCCATTGGCGCGACCCTTCCACACCAATTGACGAAACGATGGATGCGATGAATCAACTTCTAAAAGAAGGTAAAATTCTGGCAGCTGGAGTTAGCAATTTCAGCGCAAGCGACATAAAGAGAGCAAACGAGCTTTGTCCAATCGCATCCGACCAACCGCCTTACAGCATGGTGCTGCGCGACATCGAAAAAGACGTTTTGCCATTTTGCAAAGAAAAGGAAATTGGAGTAATTGTTTACAGCCCACTTCAAAGAGGTCTTCTCACAGGCAAATTTAAGCCCGATGTGCAATTCAAGCCTGGTGATCATCGCGCAAATCAGCAACATTTCAAACCAGAAAATATCAAGCGAACAAATGCATTCCTTGAAAAAATCAAACCAATAGCCGATGCACACAACGCCACTCTAGGACAACTTGTAATTGCCTGGACAATTGCGCAAGAAGGAATCACCTCAGCCATAGTCGGCGCACGAGACGCAGCTCAAACAAAAGAAAATCTCAAGGCTCAAGAAATCAAATTGAGTAATGAAGATTTAGCTGAAATCAGAAAGCAGCTTGCTTCTCTACAACTTGCACAAGTGGGCTAAATGAATACTGAACGAGCAGGCAATCTGCATCTAAATTCAAAACAAGCATGAAAATATGGATTGATGCAGACGCCTGCCCGGGCGCAGTAAGAGACATTGTCTTAAAGGCTGCAGTAAGACAAAAAATTGAAATAGTTTTTGTCGCAAACAAAGGTCTTAACTTGCCAGAGTCACCATTAGTGAGCCTGGTTAAAGTAGACGCCGGACCAGACGTGGCCGACCAATACATCGTCGACCATGCAAGCACAAGCGATCTCGTGGTTACGCAAGACATTCCGCTTGCGCACATTCTGGTGACTGCAGGCATCGTCACAATCAACCCTCGCGGTGACGTTTACACTGCAGACAACATCGGCGACCGCATTTCAGTTAGAGATTTGATGCAAGGTCTGCGCGACACAGGCGAAATAACGGGCGGGCCAAAACAGTTTGGCGAAAAAGAAAAGCGTGCCTTTGCTTCGAGTTTCGATCGCGAATTGACCAAATTATCAATCCGCAGCAAACAAGGCAAGCAATGACACCCTGAAAACCACAATACGCTGTGCCTTTCAGATATATAGAAAATGTTCCGGCTAGAACACTTTTAAGCCGCTTTTAGCTGAAAAAATTGACGAATCCACCGTCTCAGAAAAATCATGCTAAAGTACTTACTATCGAGTCAAGCGGGGATTTCAAGCATGAGTTCTAGACCTTTTGTTTTGAGCGCACTAATAAGCCTGATATGTGCCCAATCTTCATTCGCTGCTGACAAACCGGCAGACGCAAGCGCATCAACACCTGCAAGCACCCCGGCAAACGCAGCTCCCGCTTCAGTGCAGGCTACGACTCCTAGCCCAGCTCAGACTTCAGCACCAGCGTCTGGTACCGATGCTCCAGCTGAAGAAGGTCCGACAATTATCGATCTGGTCAAAACAAACGACTACAGAGCAGCCTGGGCATTCATATTTAAAGGTGAGTACAGCCCATCGAGATGGGTTGAAACATTAGACGCAACAGCGACTCCGCTAACTGAAGTCACAAACAATGGCAAAACCTATTTGGTTGGCATCATGTGCAACATTTCCAATCCAAAAGGCAACAAATTCGTTGTATCTTTCACTGCCGACAAGAAAAAAGGCTGGGGCGTAGAACTCACAGTACCTGCGGGCATAGGCAGAGATGCGGTGCTCCATCCAAAGAAATATGCAACAATTCGCTATTTCAACAACCCAGACATAGCCATGAAAAAGTTACTCATGGATTATTTAGCTAATAAAGAACCAGCCTGGAAATAAAATCTTCTGGCATAGTCTAGTAAACTAAGACAATGCCAAAAAAGCTTCCACTGATAACAATTGCATTGGCTGTCGCGTTTCTTGGATTCGGCGCTCTGTTTTTGTCGGGAAACACGACGAAAAACAAAGGGTTTATCGACAAAAGCGGCAAGCTAGTTATCAGCATTGATGGGCTGGAAGATGCCGGTGAATTTCACGACGGACTTGCGCCAGTGCTGGTAGGCAAAGGCTGGGGCTACATTGACAAGCATGGCAAATGGGTTATACCGCCACAGTTTCGCGAAGCAAGAAATTTTTCAGAAGAGCTAGCCGCAGTGCGACTCCAAAGCGGCAAATATTCATTCATCAATAAAGAAGCAAAAGGCATCATAGAAGTCGAAGCTAACTACGTAGGCGATTTTCACAACGGCGTAGCGATGATTGCAAACAACGGCCGCTGTGGTTATATGGACCACAGCGGGCAAACCATAATTCCATTGATGTACGAGGCACCTCCACGTGGTAATGCAATAGACGCAGCCTCAGATGTGGTTGCGGTGAAAGACACAAGCCAAAATCAAACATCGCCTCTTGCCTGGAAGTATGTAGACCTCGAAAACAACACAATTTTCGAGCAAGGTTTTTATGGAGCAAAGCAAGTATCAGGTGGACTTGCAGCAGTCTGCATGCCCAACAAAGAAAAACCCGATAACCCGGCGCTGGGCAAATGGGGATTCATCGATAAAAACGGAAACATAGTCATTCCGCCACTCTATGATGATGAAGAGCCCTTCAAGGAAGGCATGGCGCGCATTACGATCAAAGACAAAAGCGGCGAAGGCAAAGCAGAAAAATACACTTTCATAAACAAAGAAAACCAGAGACTAAGCCAGGAATTCGACATGGCAAATTCATTTTCAGATGACTTAGCTGTGGTCGGAACGAAAAAAGATGGCGAGATGCTTTTTGGATATATCAACAAGTCAGGCAATTACGTAATCAAGCCCAGATTCGACAAAGCAAATAATTTCTCTGAAGGGCTGGCATTCACAGCACACAAAGCACTGGGCAGATTACCCTGGCAATCTTACTAAACGGCATCAAGGCAAGCTTAGAGCCTTAGCACGCTGACCTGACGCATTATTCGTGCGTTTTGCTAAGAATAGGGTCTTTGCGAAGCTGTTCTAAAAGTTGTTTGAGATCTGTCGCGTGCCCAGGATAGAGAGCTTTGGAAACAAGACGCTGCGCGCTATTGCCTTTGAGTTCAAAAATATCAACCATGTCACGCAAGGCAAATCCGCCAATTTGGTAATTTATGATGCACAAAGTCGCCGACTTAGCGCCTAACATAAACCCCATATCTGGTGGACCACCCGCAGATTTTACACAACCGGCGTTAAATGGTTTTCCGGGGTCGGCAAATTCTTTGCTGAGGTCGTTGGCTTTAAAACTCTCTTTATAGTAGTCTTTGACGCCTTCAGGCCAACTTGCAACATTCTTAAGCGGCTCGAAAGTATCCTTATTTAGATGCTGCAGTTGCTCTGAACTCAGAGGGCTTAGAGTCTCACATTTTGCATCGGTCGCAAACACACAAGAGCCAAGCAAAACCAACGCGAGTCCAAGAATTTTGCTGCTAAGGCAGCGGCTGCTTTTTCCCGAATCATTGTTTCTTGAGTGAATCATCAATTTCATTTCCTAATAACATCCGAATGCCAGACTTTAATAGTAACACTTAGAATCGATAGTTGAATCAGGCATATATTGGCATTGCCTATTTGGATATTGAGTCGCAAACAAGCGCAGAACCAGCGTAGGCGTCAAGATTTACTGAAATCGAGCCGCCTTTGACAGTGTAATTATTGCCCGAAACTGCATCAGTAACTTTTGTACCGTCAGGAACTTCAAGCTTACGCAATGAAATTTCCACTTCATGAGGATGATTGTCTGCGTTAAGTGCTACAGCAATTTTAGATGATTTATCCCAGCGGCCGAATACATAAGTATTTGATGCATCTTCAACATTTAACGAAACGAAAGAACCAGATCGCAATGCAGAGTATTTATTTCGCAAAGCAATTAAATCGTGAGCCAGCGAAATAGCGCTATTTTTCGACTCTACCTGAGCCCAATCGAAAGTGCGCCTGTCATCGGGATCTTTGCCTCCCTCCATGCCGTACTCATCTCCATAATAAATAGTCGGCACGCCCAAATATGTCATCTGAAAAATCAAAGCCAGTTTGACTTTGCGTAAGTCTCCGCCGGCTCTTTGGGCAAACCTGCATATGTCGTGGTTTGACAAATGATTACTCAAGCATTGTTGCACATTAGATGGATAATGCGCACGCGTTAAACGCAAACCGAGATCAAATTCAGAAGCACTAATTTTGTCTGGCCGGTCATCAAAATTGCGTCCGGCAATCCATCGCGAAACAGGTTGAGTAAATCCATCAAAATTAGTGACGCTGTCCCACTGATCTCCCTCTTTCAACCAATCACTTGCATCTTGCCAATATTCACCGAGCACAGTTGCTTGAGGGTTGACAGATTTAACAGCTTGACGAAACTCACGCCAGATCATGTGATTGAATTTGTCCGTGCCTTGCTTTCCATTTTCATCTTCATATTGAGGCGCATCAACTCGCCAGCCATCAATAAAAAATGGTGCCTTCAAGTATTTCACCGCAATTGAATTTGGCTTTGCATAAATGGCGTCTTTAAGCTTTTGCGAACCATAATTGAGCTTAGGAAGACTGTCAACATTTAAGAATGTCGCGTACTTATCGGGCCAATGTGTAAAAGTATAGAATGACGAATAGGGGCTCTTTTTAGACTGGTATGCACCAGCGATGGCTGATGCTTTTTCATATTGGTATTTGCCAAACCAGCGATGACCATCACCGGTATGATTAAAAACACCATCGAGCAGCAAATAAGCACGTCTTCCAGCGTCTGACTTGTGCAGTTCTGATGACAGCTTCACGAGTGTATCATCACTGCCCAAACACGAAGCCACATGCTCATAATCACAAGTATCATATTTGTGATTGCTGGGCGAGGAAAAAATCGGATTTAAATAAATGATATTTGCGCCAAGAGTTTTTCGCAAATAAGGCAACTTTTGCAAAACGCCATCGAGATCACCACCATAAAATGTCATCACGACATTTTCGCCTTTCTTCGGAATGGGACTCTCACCCCAATTGCGTTGAATTGTCGGAGAACCGGCATAAAAATATTGCTTGGACTTTATGTTATTTGCTTTATTGCCGTCAAAAAATCTATCGGGAAAAATTTGATAGATTACGCCGTCCTTTAGCCATTGCGGAGTATGAAAGTCTGGTAGTACAAAAAAATCACCGTGCTCCGGCTCAGTTGAAGAGGCACCATTGGCGTTGTACCAGGCAGTGGCAGTGCCGTCTTTCAGCTCAAACCGATAGTGTTTTCGCGCAGCACTGGCCGGAATGACGGCCTTCCAATAGTCGTATGCGGATCCATTGTCAGCCTCTCTACTCATTGGAATCAGTTGTCGACCACTCTTGCCATTTTCAAACAAATTCAAAACCACTTCAGAAACGTCGTCATGCAAACAACGAAACTTCACTGTGACATTTTGCCTGGAGCCTGGTTCTAAAACATCACAAAACAGCGGACCTTGATCATGAAAGAGCTCAGAAAAGTTGATTTTATTATCGTAAGCAGCAGCACAGGTCTGGCTCTTGTCAAAAACAAAAGCAGTAGAAACAGCAAGCGCTAAAACAGCCATACGCCAGAACAATGACGAATTTTCAGTATTGAAATTTGCTAGCTTGAAATTAAACAAAAATGACGGCATGTCATACGCTCCATCACGCAACGGAGTCTATTATGCCACGCTTACTTGCTTGCACTCTCAGGCTCTGAAGCCTGCAGCTTGCCAAGCTGCTTTTGCAAGCCTTCTTTGTTGCCGGTTAAGAGCTTCATCACTTTCAAAGCATTTGCAGGACTTGCGCCAAGTCGCGGCAAATCGCGCAAATTTTGAAATAGGAGACCACGCATATACTTTTGCATATCGTCATTCTTGCTGACGATGGCGCCACCAAAAATCAGAGCCATTTCGTCAGTAGTTTGCTCTCCAAATGTGACTCTCTTCGGTGGATTGTTTGGATTTCTAAAATTGTCGCTTGAATTATCGTAAACAAACTCAGCATGAACAATGGTGCCTTCAGGCAAATGAATTGGCTTTGCAAAACCATACTGTTCTTGCCAGTTGAAGTCCCAATTCTTAATCCAAATCAGCGGAATATCTTGCCCGGACGGAGTGCTTGCATGACACTTTATTTGTTTACAGAGCAAATGAGCATGAGGAGTAATCTGCAACAAATCAATGTCAGCAGGAATCGTTGTCTGAGCCGTAACTTTATATTCCTTCTCTCCCGCCGGAATATCGATTTTGCGACTGCGCAAAGTCATCGGCAAAAGAAAAGTCTTTGGCGGTTTTTTCGAGAAATAAATTCCAAGCTCGCCCTGAGCCAATTCTTCTTTTCCGTCAGGATGAAAGTGCATCTGAATTACGAGATCTGAATCTTTGCGCAACAAACGAGCCACGCCATCAGGTAAAGGCAACATAGAATTTCCCGGTGCCCAACCACCAAGCGATCCAGTCGGCATAAAACCGGGCCCACCAAAACTGGCAAAGCCAGGGGCAGGGTCTTCTGCATCTTTTTTGCGCGCAGTGCCAGTGTTGTCCAAAAAGAACAAGGCATGATGCAAAACCTTTGGATTTCCTGGATGAAACTCAACTTGTGAAACAAACTTGTTTTCAGTTGCATTTAACGGAAAAACAAAACAGCGATAAATATCAGGGCCATCAGCCACAACCTTGTATGCTTCTGGCATTCGCACAATGAGGTCTGGTTTGCCGTTGCGCCATTCGCCTCCAGACTGCCGCTGGCTATCAGGCAATGCGGGCGCTTTAGACAAATCGCCAGCCGGTGCACCCTCTTTAATCCAATCTCTTATTGATGTAATTTCTTTATCGCTCATACATCGCGCATTTAGGAAATCACCATAGCCAGTGGTCGGCTTCCATGGTGGCATTACTTTAGCCGCAACAACAGCATCAATTGTCGAACTTCGTTTTTTTACATCCTCATACGTTGTCAGCGAGAATGGAGCAATACCGCCAGGTTGGTGGCAACTTGCACATCGATTCATCAAAATAGGAGCAATATCTGCAGCATACGTCAAAGACGGCTCAGCCTGCTTTGCCAAAACATTCTGCTGCGGAAGAGCAGCAATAATCAAACACATTATGGTGCCGGTTACGAAAAGCAATTTGGTAAATGTGCTTGAATGCATTTTATACCTACTGGTTTGACTGCAAAAAACAACCAACTGGATTAGTACTCTTAACCGGTGCAGCTTTGCCCTGACTCAAAGCGCTCAAGGCATCGTCCAAATCATGAGAACGAATAACAGTGCGGCGATTTCCGATGGACACATATCTATCATCAATGCGGCCGGAATACTCAATCTTATTTGCGCAAACTACAATAGCTTGCGGTGTGACTTTAGCGCCAAGGCGCGACTGAAGCATCGAATTTTTGTCGATGAGCACAGTACTGTGGGGGTGATACTCGGATATAAATTTTTCTGCTGAGTCCTTAGCCTCGGCAGCGAACACCAAATAAAAGTGATCATGCTTTGCAAATTTGGCCTCAAGTTGCTCAATGCTGGGGAAATATTCCGCACAAATAGGACAACTTGGCTCAAAAAAAATGAATACACCACCTTTTTGAACCAACTGATCGGTCAATTCAGCTGTCAGCGTATACAATTCCCCGCCGCCACTCGCTTCTGCCGCCAGACAAGCCCCTGGCCTAAGCAGGCAAAGCAGCAAAGCAATGAACATAGATAGATGGCTGTTTCGAATCAGGGACATTTAGACCTCCGAATTAGATACACGACAGCTCCAGAAAAGTTTCGCCCCTACAGATGTACCTATCTACAGATAGTTTTTTTCAAATGCGGTTATAGTAGACTAATTCCAACAGCATACCTTTTTATATGTATTCGAGGCGTCTCATTGGCTCGCATTCTATTCTTAACCGAGCGATTTCCTCCAGACATTGGCGGGCTGGCGGCTAGTAGCGCCCGAATTTCAAAGTGCATTGCGTCGCTTGGCCACACTGTCGACGTTGTAGCGTGGAGCAGGCATGTGCCCGCCGGAAAACTTGTTGAACAAAAGCTTGAAAATAGCCCTGACAATTTCACACTGTACCGCCACGGACTCTATCGGCAGTGGGACATGAGCATGCCGACGACTCTAAATGTATTTGACTGGCTGCACTCTTTGCACAAATACGATTTAGTTTGGGGGCACTATCTTGCCCCGGCTGGTTTTCTGGCAGTATGGTTTGCACAACTAAATTCACTTAAGAGCATAATCAGTGCAAGAGGCAACGACGTCGATACGGCTATTTTTCCGCCAGGGGATTTAGCAAGATTGCAATGGACGATAGAACGAGCAAATCTTGTCAGCGCCGTAAGTGAAGACTTAGCAAAAAAAATTCGCGTGATTTCTGCGCGGACTGACATTGAAGTGCTCTCAAATTCGGTAAACACTCAAGTATTTTGCGCGAGCAAAAACGACAATCAGCAATTGAAAAATTCGCTGGGAATTAAGCCCGACGAATTGGTCTTAGGTTTTGCCGGAGAACTTCGCGAAAAGAAAGGCATACAATTTTTGCTTGACGCCTTTAGACAGGTGAGAGCGCAGCGTCCCTGCTGCCTGCTTGTGATAGGCGATGTGCGCTCGCATCAAAAGCCGGCAGTGCAACTTTTTGCAGCCGAGTTTCCAGAAGACGCAGCAAGAATGATCATCACTGGACACATTGAAAATCCTGTCAGCGTCGCAGAATACTTGCAACTTTGCGACATTTATTTGCAACCTTCATTGATGGAAGGAATGCCAAACTCATTACTAGAAGCAATGGCTTGTTCGCGACTTTGTATAGCAAGTGATGCCGGTGGCATTCCCGAGCTAATTGAGCATGAGAAAAATGGGTTTATGCTGCAACGTGCACAGCTAAACCATCTCGGTGCTGCCATACTTGAAGCATCTGAACTAGACGAAAAATCAAAACAGGCAATCTGCAGCGCAGCTCGGGCAACTGTTGAATCACGTTTTTCACTAAATCATGAGAGCTCTCAACTTGATGATGTACTCAATCTAGTGCTCAACAATTCCGAATATGCATCACAAAGCAATTTAGCGTTTGAATCCAAAGCGTAATTGTTTTCGATAAGCTTTCGGGCTTTTAAAGCCATTTCAAGCAACTGTTTAGGATTTTTTCGTATGTCGATTAAAGCATCAGCAATAGATCCGGCTGAGCCTGGTTTGCATAAATAAACGGCAGCATCATCACTGGCAAGTTCCATCACAACAGGCAATGAGCTTGCCAAAACTGGTCGCCCAGCAGCCATTCCTTCAAGAATTTTGAAAGGACAACATCCTTGTTGAATGTTTCGATCATTTGCAGTAAGCGGTGCCAGGACCAAATGTGCATCGTGTATATGTCCCACTAACTCCTCCTGATTGCAATGCGGCAAAATGCTTACAATGTCTTGCACACCCAGGCGCAAGCGCAGTTGATTTAGTGCATCAATTTGTTGCACCTTTGCCGCGGCGACAATTTTCAAATGCACTTTCATTTGTTTGCTGCAATGCGACACAGCCGCAATTGCTTGTTCAACACCTTGCCATGGGTTTAACGTGCCGAAATAAAGCAATCGCAATGGCTCGTTTTCTTCAAGACTGTGCGGCTCTTCAAAATGAAATGTACTCAAATCAACCGAATTTGGAATTACGCGAATTTTGTCTGAGGCACAGCCGCGTGTGACAAGAAAGTCGGCTGTGACTTTACTGGGAGTCAATACTAAATCGGCAGCCTGCATGCACGCAAACTCTTGACCGATTAACTTTTCGATGAAAACTGTGTCTTCAGCTACTCTAGGATAGCGATATTTTAGTTCTACCGACGGAAGTCCATTTACTTCAAAAACCATCTTGCCGCAACGTTTTTGTTTTTCAGCGCAGAGCCAATAAGCTTCAAATGGTGAGCGAAAGTGCACAAGGTCAAAATATTTATCGCCCCACCAGGCTTCAAGAAAACGGCGAAAGTTGCCCACGCGGTCAATTAAATTCGACCCAGGCGCAGGAATCAAAACCTGCTCGATTTGGGGACTCAAGCTGCGATGCTGAATTTGCCAAACGTCATTTGTCGGGGCGACAGTAGCAAGTTGTAAAGATTCAAATTTAATTGCCAGTATCTGTGCGAACTGCTCGATGTGCACAGCCGCACCTTTTGGAGCCGGCACTATGTCAAAAGATACGTATAAAAGCCGTGGTTTCATCTGATTTTTCTTTGAGTCTGACGTAAAATCATAGCCTAAACGAGAGGATATACCAGTTGTCAGATGCACCCAGACTACCAGGCACAGTTACGGCAGAGTTGAGAAAGTCTCGCTGCTACCAAACGACAGCAGCTCCCGATCAAATTTTAGCTGAGTTTGTAGAACTCAAGTCTTTTGACAAAATGGCTGAAGGCAAAATAAAACAATGGATGTGGCTTACAATCTCATCGTTTTTGCTTGCCATCGTACTATTGATATCGCTTCCTGGTAACTCCATAGGCTTTCTAGTCCTGGCGCCCAGTACATTCTTCATTTTCCAATGGGTAGCATGGGCTAAGAAAAATCTCGCCGACGAGCGATATTTACTTGCAGAACGCCTGCTTGAACTTTTCGCGCGAGACCAAGATGAAAATGACCCTGTTGCGCTGCGCATTGGTTTCGACAAAATCAATCGCAAAGAAACTATGCTGCGAAAAACGCGCGACAGAACAATATACAAAGACACATGGCTAAGCATGTCTGGGAAATTTGCCGACGGCTCAAAATTTTCGCTGAAGATTGAGCAAATCATGCACGTCAAATTCCGCAAAGGAAAAGAAAAACAAAAAGGCTACGTTGTGAGCCTGACGACTGCATTTTCGAGAAAACAATACGGCTTGCTTCAACTTAACAAGGCAAAAGCAAACGCAGCAATTCAAGTCAGCTCGAAAGCTAGGCTTAAATCAGTAAAAGTAAAAGGAAATGTATTGCAGATTTGCGCGGCATTGCCATTGCCGCTTGGCTTACCGTTTAAAACGCAGGAAGCCTGCGATGAATTATCGCAGCTGATTACTTTGATGCTTTTGAGCTCATACGAAGTCTTGAGAACACAAAGTCATACAGCAAGTTCAAACGCTTCGTAATAAATAAGAGGAAAGACTAAATTGAGCTTGAAGTATACATTTAAATTATCAGCTATCTTGATGACCATCGGCGTTCTCTGCGCGTGCAGCTCGACTTCGCCAGAGAATAACAAAACAAACACCCAGGAAAATCAAGCAGCCCCCGCAGTTCCAACTAGCAAAACAGAAGAGACAAATTCCGGCGGCACAGCATCTACAGGGAAAGAAGCTAGTACGCAGGTAGCCTCAGTAGACGATATCTCAGTTGACTTTAAGCAAGATGATGGAAGTGCTGCTTTCAAATTTTTGCACTCTACAGACCGTGGCGAATTGCTGGACGCCAGCGGAAAAGTATTGATGACCTTTTCTGAAAACAAGGGAAAAGATAAAGTTATCCGTGTACAAGACAATTCAAACAAAATTGTCTGCTATGTGAAAGTAGCAAAAACCAACGACCACATCAAAATCGAAGACGGATCAAATCATCTTCTCTATAAACTAAATATCGAATCAGATGGTGACTACAAGTTGAAAGACGCCGCCGGCAACACCATGTACAAACTCAAAGAAGAGTCCTATGGTTTCAAAATTAAAGAAGGCAATGACTCAGAGGGGCTCTACAAAATAAAACAGAAAGACGGCAAAAACTCTTTGAAAAATGCGGAAGGCAAAACAGTTCTTTATTCGAAATCAGAAATGCCAAAAGTAATTCTTGCTTGCTTTGGTATGGATAAACTGCCAAAAGATCTTCAGTATGCGCTGGCTTATTCCCTGCTATTCGTGAGGTTGTAGAAAGATGGATTTCCCAGACAGCCTGCCCTGCAAATATAAAGTAGGCTTTTTATTCAAACGAGTATGCGGCCGCATGAATAGAGCCGGATGCAAATTTTGCGAGGGCGGGTCAATCACACCCGGCACAAACTTAAACAACACCAATAACGACCCTTATTTCCGCGATCGCAGTATGTATTACAATGACTATTACTATACTAATCGACACAACTTCACTGACTCTGACGCAAATTCGTTGGCTGTAGAACAAGATACAGACTACGAAACAGATCTCGATGCCAGCTAGGGAAGACGAGATTCTCATTTACGCAGCAGGCGCCGGCTGGGGGCACTTAAATCGAGCACTTTCACTGGCGTTTAAAATTTCTCGTAAATACAAAACAAAGATAATTTCAAACAGCGCTTACGCTAAACAAATAAAGAGCTCTCTCGCATTTGCTAAGCACGCCTCAAATCAAAAAATCGAAATAGTAGATTTATTCGGCATTGATGCAGACTCGTTTTCCAAGCAAGTGAAAGAACTGTTCTCAAGCCAAGATTTTAGATGCGTGGTTGTAGATACTTTCCCACGAGGTCTAGTAGGAGAGCTTGCCGAATTGCTTTGTGTGGAAATAAAATCGCCAAAAGTTCTAATTCACAGAGATATTAACCCCGAGTATGTTGCTAAATTTGAAATCGAAACATTTGTCGGCAAAAACTTTGATTTGATACTCAACCCGGGAGAAAGAACTAGTCTGCCACTTGCTCATCTTTGTGAAAACACTGCGCCCTGGTTGCTGAAAGACGCAAGTGAAGTGGCAAACAAGAAAGAGGCAAGAAAACTAATTGGACTTGAAAATGACAAAACTCCACTCATATTGATTTGTGCCTCAGGAAAAGAAACAGAACAAGATTTCTACATTGAACTGGCAAAACAAATCAGGAGCAAATTTCATCAAGCTGCAGTCCGCTGTCTTGTTAGTCACAAATCAGCAAATGAAGAAAGTCTCTTCATCAGATACTGGCCGGGCATCGATCTCATCAATGCTGCAAGCATTGTCATCGGCGCCGGTGGTTACAACACAATAAACGAATGCGAAGCATTGCAGATTACTCTATTAGCCCTGCCACAAAATCGTTTATATGATCGCCAACTACAGCGCATAAATGCTTCATGCGCCATTCATGTTGATTCGACGGAAAAGATTTTTGAAAAGCTCTCCACCTTTATTCAACTTGAGGCAAACGAAGTTATGGACAGGCAATGCCACAATTACGTTAACGGAACTGAGCAAGCATTTGAGTTGATCGACAAGCTAATCAGCAAAACTGCTTGAAGAATCAGCTTCACCACAAAACATGAAAAGTAGGCAAACTGTTGGGTCTACCTATCAAACTAATATCAAACTTCAAAGATGGCTCAACGCGAGAACTGGCATTATGAATTCGAAATGCTATTTGCCAACCACCGTCACAAATCAGCTCAAGCGTGGTGCTGCTCTTTTTTCCTTCATCGTCAATCTTAAAGTCTAGCTCGACAATTCGTCTGGGCAACTTTAGTTTTTCCATGTGAATGAGCGGTTTCTCGCCACCAAAGCCGCGATTGAGTGTGCCATTAAAATTGAAAACTTGTAATTTTGTCAGACTCTGCAGTTTGACTATTTTGTAGAAATCTTGCCGACCTATCAAATATTGAGCCAGTGCTGCCGCAACCAAGCCTGGATTTAGCTTATCTATTCGCAACAGCTCGCTTCTGAAAGCTTCTAGCAAAGCACCATATACAGTATCTTCCTTATCGGGCAATTCCTGCCATAGAGCATTGCCCTTTTTGAGTTCTGTCAATCGATCGAAAACAGGCAGCACATCATCAAAATAAGCGCTTGAACAAGGCATTCCAAGCCATTTCTGACCAAAATCAATATTTGAAGATAGGCGAGAGTGTTTGACTGCCTCGTGCTGATGTTTTGCCGAAATGCCAATTTGCCAGCCACAGGAATTCGACACAATCACATCGCGAACATCACCTTCCATGCCGGCTTTGTCTGGCATTAGCAAAACTGTTAAAGGCAAAATTGACTCGCCATTTCTAGCAAGTGCAGCTTCAAGCTGAAGCAAACTGCGCACCGCAGCAATCGCTGCCAGTTGCATCTCAGTCTTGCTTTCTTTGGGCAATGACTCAAACGACGCCGATGCATTACTGCAAGCCGCATCCAGCTGAAGTTGGCAAGGACCCTTTTCTGACAGGATCTCTTGAAGGCTTGCAGCAAGCGCATATTCAAAAGCTTTGCCTGTTGTTGTTTGTGTTGCCATAAGTTCTTATCAGCAGAATATCAGCCTTTATCTTACGCCAGAAGAAGACATTATTTGATGTTGTAAATCACTTGGAAATGCACGATAATTTTTTTGAATGATCGAACACCCGTTTTAGAGCTAAGATCCAGCAGATGAAGAGTGCCGTAGAGACAGAGGCATCAGTTGTGGCTGCACCAGGCGGTGGGCTGATTTTGCCATCGGTTCAATATCGCTCTCCTCTTAGATATCCGGGTGGCAAGCAAAAAGCTATTCAACAGATATCTCAATTTCTTCCAGGCAAAGTAAACGAATTCCGAGAGCCCATGGTAGGCGGCGGCAGCGTCTATTTCCATGTTCGCAGCATCGGGCTTGCCAAAAAGTATTGGATAAATGACAAATTTCATGAATTAGTGAAATTCTGGGAAACAGTTCAAAATCCTCAGCTTTGCCAACAGCTAATAAAAGAGTTAGAAGAGTTGCGCAAAGAATATGCAACTGCAGAGAAAGTCAAAAAATATTTTCTTGCCGCAAGAAAAGAAGACCCGACAGATTCATTTAGAAAAGCACTCTTATTCTTTTTCTTCAATCGAGTAACATTTTCCGGCACCACCAGAGCAGGTGGTTTTTCAAGTTCGGCAAGTCAACTTCGTTTTACAGCATCATCAATCGAAAGGCTAAGGCCGCTTCCCGAAGCACTTTCACAAACAAAAATAACTGAGTTTGATTTCGAAGAAGTTATCACTCAGCCAGGCAAAGACATTTTTGTTTTTCTAGACCCGCCATATTACACAGCATCACGACTTTACGGTCGCAACGGCAGCTTGCATGAGTTTGACCACGAAAGACTCGCAGCTGCTTTGAAAAAGAAATCAGACGAAATACGCTTTCTTATTACTTACGATGATTGTCCAGAAATCCGCAAGTTATACAAATGGGCCACAATAAAGAAATGGCAATTGCAATACGGCATGAACAACTGCAACCATCAACGCGAAAGCAAAATTGGTTCTGAGATTTTTGTGCTCAACTATTAAAAATCAAAACCAGTGTCTTTTTGAAATTTCTTCCAGCCCTGAACAAATTTCAGCCCTTTGTCACGCTGCCTTTTTTCTATTGCAGCAAAAGGGTCGTCGCCAAGACTGAAATTGGCATGAAAGCGCGGCGCAGCATCTGATAAGACATACTTGCCCAGTGGTTGATCTAGCTTGGCTGCAGCAAGATGCAATTTGGGAAGCAATTTGGAATCTTCAGCAGCCCGCAACATCCAACTGTTTTGCCAGGACAGCACAGGTGGCTCTGGCACTTGATTTTGAGCATATGCAACCATTGCAGCAAAAACAAATGCAGCAGCGCCTTTCGAAAAACCCAAAATGCCGCCGCCAACTTTCGAGATAAAAATGGGTGTGCGTTCGCGAGTGTGAATCATTCTCTGCAAAAACGCCTCGGCATATTGAACAAGACCCAACCAGGTCAAGAAATAGCCGGCAAATACTGCAAAAGCCGGTTCGAGATGCAATGTTTCAACCATAACTGTAGCAACGTCAACATAAATATGCTGCGTGACGTAAGTACCAATTGCCATGGCGAAAGGCACAGCCCAAGAGCGGACAAGTCCCATGGACCAGCCCATTAGCGTAAAAACTAAAATTACCCACCCTATGAGGCAGTCCCAAACCATTCTCCACCCTCTCTGCCGCATTATATGCAGATCTGCCAAAGGTTAATCGGTATATAGATTAGATTCTAATACGATAATGCAAGATTTTAGGTTCTCAAAAGATAAAAGCCTCAACTTTGCACTGCCCGACGCCGAGAAAAGCCCGGGTGCTTGACGGCAGACACAGAGTCCTGTCAATATCAGTTTTTCCAAGCATTACGGGTCGCCATGCAAGATTTATACCAGTTCCAGACCGAAGGCAACGAAGAACACGGCTTGTGCCCGGATTGCGGCAAAATTATCAGGCTGGTCTGGGGATATATTTTCAAAAAGGGTAAGCCTTTTGCCACTTATTACAGCAGGTTCAACGAGGGGCACCCGGACAAAGGCATGAATATGCTTGTCGTGGAAGGAGCCTGGGGTGATGACAGTAATGAAACCGACCGCTATTGTTTTTCGCTTGAATGCCGCATGAACGAAACCCGACCCAGCTATATGATGATTGACTCAGACCCAAGCTATGCTGAGCTAGGAAAAGCACTAACTAGAGCTGAGGCGCTGGCGCATCCTTTTAAGGACGAGCTCTTTCCTATGTTAGACCAGCTTATGGCAAGCGACCTGGTCATAAAACGCTTTCTAGCGACCGCGCTCAAAGCCTGAGGCGAAAGCAAACGCAGCCGCACTTTAAGAGTGCATGTCATTCAAGACAAGCCAAGGTTAGCTGGCTTAAAAACTTGGTACGATTAGCTTAGCCGGACGGCTTTCCCGTGGAAGCGGCTGCGCCTATGAGGAGCAATGAAGTTGAAATCGTTTGTTTTTGCGGCTTGCTTAAGAACACAAATCAGACTGGCAAGCATACTGCTTTTGTCTGCGGCGATACTGACAGCCTGCTCGTCAGCGCCAAATCCTGAAGACGCAGAACAAACAGATGAAAGCGGCAACCAAAAATCTACATCAGCCCTGACAAGACCCAGCGGCGACGATGACCTCATAGAAAGAGAAGAAACTCCGCTGCAAAAAGAATCAGTCAAGGCTTCGCCTAAAAGCACTGCCAAAAGCACGGCTTTTGTCCCAACAAACAAGTTTGTTGATGGCGTTGAATTTCATCAACAAAATGAGTTTTTAGGCACAACCGTCGTTAAATTGAGCAAGCTCGGCGTGCGGCTAGAATCACCAAGCATCACTTGCATTTTGCCATTGGGCAAAACACCAACGGCCTACAATGCACAAAACGGTAGTTGCCTCAAACTCACTTACAAAAGTACGGCAATTCTGGCAGGAGGCGTGCCCACAGACGGCAAACTCGGAAAGCAAAAGCTAATCGTGATTTCAAAAGACAAAATAGCGGGTGTAAATTGCATCCATTACAAGTATTACGTCGAATCGATAGACCCAAAAACAAAACAAAAATCGCAAATAAAAGAAACGCAGGTTTGGGGCACAAAAGATCTCAAAATTCCTGATGCCGTTTTGAAAGAGTGCTCTAAAATGCTGATGATGCCACCAGAAGCCGGCTTTCCATTGAAAGTCATGCGCATAGTCGATACGGCCGAGCTCGAAAAAAGACAAAAGAAAGGTCTGAAACCTCAAGCAGATCGTGTGGCGGTTGACACAAGTCAGTACAAACAAACAAAGCTAGATGTAGGTGAGTTCGCACCACTTGAAGGCTTTAAGCCAGTGACTGACGAAATGCAATTTATGATGAGCAGCGATGATTCTGAGTTGGCAGGCGGCGCTCTAGATGACCTTGAGAAAGAATAGCTAAACAAACAATAAATAGAAGACGTAACTATTTCTTTGTCTCGTTCAAACCTATTCTGGCAGAGCGATCATGCAATTCAATTGCACGCAAGAAATCGCCACTTTGCCACGCGGCGTATGAATAGCCGTCTAGAATTCTCTTCAGGTCTTCAGCTTTGTCTTTAAGCTGCTCTTCCAGAAAACCCATTGACTTAGCATAGTAAGAGGCCGCTTCTTTGTAATGGTTTTGTTTTAGATTGACATAGGCTCTGATCATCCACAATTCATTGAGAAAGATTCGTTTATGCTTCCACTGCGAATCTTTCAACTCTCTTTCCGCAGTGGCGTAATTAGCGTCGGCTTCTTTCCAGCGCCCGAGCGCACGAAAATCGTCGCCGATGCTGGCGCGGGTAATAGCGCTCATTTTAGTGTCTCGGGGACCGGTACGTGTGTCAAGTCGCACAAGAGCAAGACTTAACTGCTGCATCGATTCACTGATTCGGCGGCTGTTTGCATAGACAGAACCTAATGCAAAATAGTTGTCTGCAGTACTCATCGAAATATGGTCTCTAATTTTTTGCGCTTCCTCAAGTGGATTTATGGCAGAGTGATAGCTACCCAAAGTGATGCAGCAATAGGCGAAAGCTTCCAGAGCTGTTGCATATTCAAGCGTGCTTGGTTTGCCCAATCTTTTGTAAATGGTGAGAATTTCCTGGCGAGCTTCGAGCTCGTCAGCCGGAGCATCCAACCTATGGCAATAGTCGGCCTTTTTATTCCAGAGGTTTAGCATTTCGACAGGGTCGGTGCCGAAGGCTACTTTATGTATTTTAATGCTCTCTGTGCCCTTGTCTAGACTGGCTTGCCTTTCAAGCTCGTCGACTTTGCTCAATATTTTTGGATATTTATATGAGAGCCATCTGGTGGCAGGTGTTGTGAACGAATGCTCTTGATAAAACCACGAACACTTCGACCAAACAAATGCTCCAGCTAATCCAATTACAATCAAAACACCAGAAAGTATCACAAGATGCTTAGGACTGGTGCTCAAAAGCCGGGAAAACCAACGCTGCTTCTTCGCCAACTCGCCGCGCAGACCTGTGCCGCGGATTCCAGAGCTAAGGTCATTTTGAATGGCAATCAAATCGCTTTCGAAATCTGCCATTGATTGATAGCGTTTATCAGGGTCTTTTTCTAGAGCCTTAAAAACAACGGCATCAAGCCTGTCTAACAGCGCACGGTCAGCGCCTTCGATTTTCAGCGGTTCGGGAATGGTAGAAATGTGTTTGTGGAAAGTTTCAAATACGTTTGAACCTTGATGAGGTGCTTTTCCTGTAAGTGCTTCATAAAGAACACAGCCAAGAGAATAAACATCAGACCGCTTATCTACATTTCGGCCCATACATTGCTCAGGGCTCATAAACAGCGGGCTTCCAAAAACGTCGCCGGTTTGAGTTAGACGGTGCGCTGATTCACCTTCAGTGCCGACGATTTTTGCAATACCAAAGTCAACTAGCTTGACGAAATTTGGGTCGCCGTCTTTTTCGACCAACATAATATTGCTTGGCTTTAGGTCTCTGTGAATCACACCTTTGTTGTGCGCTTGATTTAAGGCGTTGCAAACCTGAATGAATATTTTCAAGGCTTCTGGCACAGGCAAAAATCCATGAGACTTGATTACATCAGAAAGCGCAGCCCCCTCAAGGTAATCCATAACAATATAGGGCTGAACATTTGCACCACTGGTGATACCAAAGCCGTATATCTTAATAACATTGGGATGGTCAAGCTGGCTGGCTGCTTGAGCTTCACGCTTAAAGCGCAGCAAAGCATCGCTGTCAGTGACAAGATGAGAGTGCATTGTTTTGATTGCGACAATTTTATTGAGCACAAGATAGAGTGCCTTATAAACGACACTCATTCCGCCCTTACCCAGAACTTCAATAATTTTGAACTGATTATCGATGACTTCGCCGACTAATGTCCGTTCAGTCATTTGGGGCATAGGGTCGTTGATATCTTTGCTTAGCAACGAAGGCGAAGTCGAGTCGAGGTCAATGCCAATAAATGACGGCGATGTCACGTCAAGATTTTCAGGCCGCACCTTTTGGGCTTCGCTTGCCTGTTCTAAATTTCTGTCTTTATCTTGCGTTGTGTCGCCTGGCATTTTTATAACTGAGGCTGCTAGCTTCCAATAACCCTGATAGCTGATGTATACCCAGCCTGCAGACCTTTATCAATACGCAAAACCCTGTTGACTACCCGAAACAGTATTATCAGCAAAGTCTACGTTACACGACAGTGCCGAAAACACTTGCGCTTGCTGGATTCTGCCCGGCGCTGCCACTATTGCTGCTGCTGCTCTTGCTGCTGCTTTATTTGCTGCATTTGTTCATCAATATTACCGGCAAAAATCGGAATATTAAGCGCCTCAGTCCGCTCTGCAGCAAGCTCAGTGGGTATGCTGCTCAGCTGTTCAGAAGAAACTGCCACGTCAATAGTTTCTTTGCTGTCGCCCTTATAAACGCCCTTATTTGGGGGGACGTCCTGAAAATTGCGACCGATGGCCACTTTGACAAAGTTTTCGCCAACAATACAGTTGTTGGTTGGGTCTAGACCTATCCAGCCCACCGACGGAGCATAAAGTTCTACCCAGGCATGAGTTTGAGCATAACCTCTAAAGCGTTCTTTGTCCGGGTGGATGTAGCCGCTTACATAACGTGCCGGAATGTTTAGAGCTCTGGCAAAACCAAGCATCAAGTGCGTGAAATCCTGGCAAACTCCGCGACCGTGTTGCAAAATCTCGGTGATCGGACTTGCGGCATTAGTAACACCTTTTTCGTAAGCGAAGTCGGTGTCAATTTTTCGAAGCATGGCAGTCATAAGGTCGCCCAATCGAACAGGCTCGCCTTTTTGCATCACATCTGCAAGTATCGAATCTGAAACAGAACGAAGCAAATTGCAATCTACAACTGGTCCGCCAAATTGCAAGAAGTCGTAAAGGCGATAATCATGAACCTGATCAAGTCGCCATTCATCGCTAATTGTGGCAAGCGGGCGTTGGTCGCTGCTTGTTTCGACAATGCTTGTAGCTATGATTTGAATTTTGTTGTGCAAAGCATTTATCGAAAATCCGTGCACAGAATTACCAAGCCAATCAAAATAGCTTTTCACTTTAGATGCAGGGCCAATAGCCAGATTGAACGAAAGGCGGTGCTGGTGTTTTTCCTGCCGCGGAGCCATACGCAGCTCCATTACTGATTCATTGATGAAATCGGAATAGTTTAGGTCTGTTTGGTGTGTAATTGATAAAAGCATTGTCGTTTTAGTGTAAAAAGTAAGAACGTTGAATTGCAGAGGCGGCTTCTGCCGTATTTTCTTGAACTTGCTTCAATACATACTTAAGGCCAACTCCGCTAAATTCGCGGGTTTCCGCAAACTCGAGTTGTGAATTCAAACGCCCAAGTATTCTTTCGGCAGGGTCGATTTCTTGAGGGTGAACAGCCGCCGCAATTCCTGCAACTGCTTCTTGCGCCTGTCGCACGCAATAACGAATCGTTCGTGGCGATTCTTTGTCCAAAATCAAGAATGCAGCCAATCTTTGAGGATCGAGATCTCCAACGTGACGGCGGCGATAAGCTTCGATAGAACTGCATGAGCGAAGTACAGCCATCCACTGAATATTGTTCAAGGGAGATTCTGTTACTGATTCGGCAGCACGCAAAATATCAAACTTAGTATCGATAATTCTGCAGGTCATATCGGCGCGCTCTAAGTACTTAGCCAGTTGAATAAACTGCCAGCCCTGACCATGAGGCAATGTTTGATCGGACACTCCCTGAAAGAGCATAGAACCCATCATTACCGATTGGAAAATTTGTTGAGGACTTTCTTCAAGTCTTTGTCTTGCGTCATCGGAAAGCAGCGACCAATATAGAGTATTGAGTGTTTCCCACATCTCAGCGGAAATGCTTTCACGAATACTTCTGGCATTTTCACGAGCTTTAGTAAGACAGCTAATTAAGCTGTTTTTGTTGCTCATGTCAAAAGTCATAAACTCAGAAACACGCTGACCAATATTTCGGTCGGTAGAAGCAAGAATGCTTTCGCCTTCTGGAAGATGATCAAGACGCAAGATGCGCATGATTCCCTGCCATTGCTTTTCTTGCATACTTGGCGCCAATTCGCCAAGGTCCATCAGCATGTTGAAATTGACCCAGACAATACGAGCCACATGCTCTGCACGTTCCATATAACGGCTCATCCAATACATAGACTCGGCTACGCGAGCAAGCATTGGTTTTCCTGTGGGGCTGCGCGGCACGCGCCCGTATGATGACACAGTTTGGATGGGCGCAGACTGAGTTTGCATGCCAAATTCACTGGTATCTTTTTTTCTTTCAGTTTTAAAAGGTGGCCGGTTCAATGCACATCCTCCAAGACCCAGGTGTCTTTGCTTCCACCACCCTGCGAGCTGTTAACCACAAGACTGCCTTCCTGCAAGGCAACCCGAGTCAAGCCACCTGGTGTCACAACAACTTTCTTTCCGTACAAAATATAAGGACGCAAGTCGACTCGGCGACCTTCAAAATGGTCATCAATCAAGCTTGGATGCTGGCTCAGTTGCACAACCGGTTGAGCAATAAAATTGCGCGGGTCATGAATAACTTTTTTGGCAAACTCTTCTCGCTCTTCTTTTGTGGCTTGATGACCCATAAGCATGCCGTATCCGCCCGACTCGTTTGTGGCTTTCACAACCAGTTGGTCTAAATGTTCAAGCACATATTTGCGATCTTTTTCTTCGGCACAAATATATGTCGGCACGTTGTTGAGAATAGGTTCTTGTTTCAAATAAAATTTGATCATTGCAGGCACATAAGGGTAAACGGCCTTATCATCGGCAACCCCTGTGCCAACAGCATTTGCAAGAGCAATGTTGCCGCAGCGATATGCATTCATCAAACCAGGAACACCAAGTATGCTGTCCGATTTGAAACAAAGCGGGTCTAAATAATCATCGTCGATGCGGCGATAAATAACATCAACGTGACGCAACCCAGCGGTGGTGCGCATGAAAACGCGGCTGTTATCAACAATCAAGTCTTTGCCTTCAACCAACTCAACACCCATCTGCCGAGCCAGGAAACTGTGTTCATAATAGGCTGAATTGTAGATGCCCGGTGTAAGCACAACTATTGTTGGGTCTTCCAATGGATGCTGTGCAAGTTCTTTCAAGCATTGCAGCAAGTTATACGGATAGTCTTCGACTGCTCTTACGCTATAACTTTCAAAGAGATTCGGCAAAACGCGCTTCATTACAGTGCGATTCTCAAGCACATAGCTTACGCCGCTGGGCGTGCGACCGTTATCTTCAAGTACCAGATAATTGCCCTGCCCGTCGCGAATCAAGTCACTGCCGCAAACGTGAATATAAATATCGTTTGGCACAGATACATTAATCATCTCGCGCCGAAACATTTTTGCGCTGTAAATCATTTCAGCCGGAATGACTTTCTCGCGCAATATATGCTGGTCATGATAAACGTCTCTGCAAAAGGCATTGAGCGCGACGATTCTTTGCTCTAAACCTCTTTCAATCAGTTCCCACTCTTTTGCCGGCACGATACGCGGCACAAGGTCGAAAGGAAAAATGCGCTCTACACCAGAAGCATCTTTGTATACAGTGAAAGTGATGCCCTGGTTTCTAAAAGCCAGGTCTGCCATACGCCGGCGCCGCTGAAAAGCTGAGTCTGACAAATTAGTCAATTGACCATAAACAGGCTCGTAATGGGGACGGGGCGAACCATCTTCCAAAAACATTTCATCGAAAACGCCATTTAACTGGTAATTCTTGAACATGCGGCGAAAAGTCCTTTCACCCACCCATAAAACCACAGCATATGTGGCTGTCGCCCATTGTAACCGAACGGAGCAAGCAATAAAACGATCTGTGTCGAAAGCTACCCGCTTTTAGCGCGGCAAAGCCAGAAAAGCCTGCCAAGAGCAGGTCCTATCAGTCTTTATACGTTCTTTACGCTTTAGACAATTCCACTTACGTCGATTTGACCACCGCGGGTGTTCAATTATCTCGTCACCTGGCCCCCCTTACTTAAATCAATCAGAGCATCATGTTTACGTTATTGTTGGTAAGTTTTGAAATAGCAGTTTTGTATTTGTTCTACTGGGCTGTATTCGTCAGAGAGCCAGGCCCCTACAAAGTTGAAAACGACGTTTGGGGAACATACGCTGGGCGTCAAATTCCAAAAGGCGAAAAGGCTACCATTCTATTTTCAGATAGATACCCGGGCGGCTGGAAGTGCGAAAAATCGAAGCGTGCTTCTTGACGATTTAGCTTAAATGCGTCTCAAGCCAGAAAGTCTCTCACGCAAAAACAGTCACTGAGAGGCTCAGCGAAAGCAGTTTTATAGCTGCTTCTTCAGCACAAACCAGTTAGTTTGATCTTTAGTCATCATACGGCTATTGCCAATGACAATTCGCTTTCCACTTTTTGCGTCGCGATACCAACCGCCGCTCCATGGGCCCATGTCTGTGTAAACGGCATTTTGAACGCCAAGTTCAACAAGGTCGCTACCAAACTCACTAAAAGTTATGTCGCTGTCACTTTCGATAACATGTAGCGACCCGTCGCTGAAAGTAGCGATGCATCGTCGCTGAAAATGAGACTTATCTTTGAAGCCCTCTGCGTGCCCATCTTTCACAACTTGAAATTGCTGAAAGAAAGACGATTTTTCAGTCTTCAATTTTTCACCGTAAGCTGCACTCAGGTCGTCACCATTTTTGGTGTCAAAAATGCGACAGAGACCTGATTTGATTTCGATTGCGCCGCCAATTTTTTTGTCTACTAAATTTGTATTTCCAAGCGAACCACGACAGGCATAAAAGCCGCAAATATCGCCATAAGGACTGCTAAAAGCAGCCGGAATACAAAGCAATACATTTTTGTTTGCCGGGTCGGGGCGAGTCAATTCAAAATCGGCTTTGCTTGTACCAGAATGAATAATCAAGTAATGCCTGCCAGAACTGAGCAACTTGCTTTCAGTGGACAGCCCCAGCTCATCGGCGGCGAAACATGCTTGCTGCATCAAAATGAAAATTGCAGTCAATATCAAGCCACGCACAGGAAGTCCTCAGAGATTACACCTGAGCATCCTAACATATTAGAGCGCACAACGACTTATGGGCTAAATGGTGCTCTGGCTTGCTGATGATTTGCCGTCATGGCGCCATTGCGGCGTCTGCATCAGCATATAAAGACCATGCGAAGATGTAATCTGCACAAGAATCGCAGCCATTTTATTGAGCTTCTTCACCAGCGCTTTGTCCTCGGCATCATTGCTGCTCAGCAACTGCGAAAGCAAATCGGTGCTCTGCACAAGCGACATCAACGAGACTTCCGAGAAATGAACGATTTGGCCATTATTCAACTCAGTAAAGTGAGCTAGACGCCGCCCAACCATATCTTTGGAAGCAGACAAATATACAGAACGCAAATCATTGCCAATAAGTGATTCGTCACCAGCTACTACGTTAAACGGCTTAGAATCAACGGTTTGGCACAAACCATTACTGCGGTCTTCCCACAAATTGCGCACTTTAGTCACAGAGTCATTTACAGTCACGAGAACTAAAGTTCCTGGCTCAACTCGCAAAAGCGAGTCGGGTGTTTTGACGAAACTTAGTTTAGAAGCCAGAAACAGAGCTTCTCCGTTGTGCAGCTCAGTTACATTTGGATGGTTAAAATTGATATCTGTTTTGGCGTTGTACTTAACCAGAACAGAACTCGTCCGCTTGCTTTGAATCGGCAACGGAGCCGCAACAGGCTCTTCAAAAGTCACTGGTTTAGCCTGTGCATCAGACGTAGCACAATCTCCCGACACTATCAGCAAGGGCATTCCAGATTCTGCATCAGGACGAATTTTGTCTGCTGCTAATTCTTGATCATCAATTGTTTTTCTAAGTTGATAAACTTGTTTGCGCACCTGGAAAAAGCTGTTTGAATCGCACTGAAGCAGGCATTCTTTATCGAGCATAGTTTTAGGTGCAAACTTGCTTGATGTAAGCGAAATGCCATCTCGCCCCACCTCACTTGAAATTTTCTGTCGCTCGACGCCATCGGTGGCTGCAATTTCTTTTACTGATAAATTTTTTGGTGCAAGACAAATTTCGTCGCCAGAAGCAGCCTTAAATGCAGTTGTTCCTTTCCATCGTTTAACTGCAACGCTGAGTGCTTCTCCTGTTAAATGATCAACACGCAAAACGCCATTTTCAGTTTGCTCGATGATAGCTGCGCTGTTGCCAGGCAGAGAAACCGTTCCCAGTTGAGTTTCAACAGTAATCGGATATTTCCCTACCATATATAGAGCTTTGCCGCGCGAAACGGTGAGGGTGCGCTTTTCAGCCTTAATTCCAGCCTCGCGATCGCACATAATTAATGTGCCCGGGTCGTCCACCAACATTAACGGCACACAGGGCACGCCGAGCTTGTAGCGCATTGTCGACGCATCGGCACTATTCTTGCGCTCAGTTTCAAGGGCTGAGGCTTTGCTCGAAAGCTCCGCACCAGTTGATCTGCGCTTTGAGGAAAAAGGGCGCGATTTAACAGCGTCAAGGTCTAACAGCGTGCTGTTAGACCCTGAGGGATTTTGAGAATTAGACTCTGCGGCGTCACCAATTTCATTCAGCAACTGATGCTGAGCCTGGACCGAGCTTTCATCGGCCAATGCTGCAGGGAAAGACATTAAACCAAGCAGACAAGACAGCAACAATGCTGTTTTTGAAGACCTAGCTCTCCCAATGGAAGAGAACTTGCCCATCATTAGACTCACCGCCCCAAACGCCTAACACCAACCAGGACTTACTTCCCTTACCATTCCCTGTCAAGCAGCGCCAAAACTCCGTCACTCGGCGGATTTCTTGCCTGGTTCAAGCAGAGCAACGCCGGAAAGGTATGGTCGCAAAGCCGCAGGAACATTTATTGTGCCGTCTGGATTTTGATGATTTTCCAGAAGCGCAATCAAGATGCGTGGGGACGCAATTGCAGTGTTATTTAAGGTATGGACAAAATTGCGCCGCCCGTCAGCATCTCGATATTTGATGCCCAGACGCCTGGACTGAAAATCGTGAAAAGTAGAGCAAGAATGCGTCTCGCCGAAGTCTTGCCGGCTGGGCATCCATGTTTCAATATCATGTTTGAATACTTGCCCCAGCCCCATATCGCCGGTGCAAACAGTTACAACGCGATAGGGCAATTCCAGTGCCTGCAATATCTCTTCAGAATTTTGCAACAAGGCATAGTGTTCTTTCATAGAAATATCTGCGTCATTTTCGCAAAATACAACCTGCTCTACTTTTTGAAATTGATGCACTCTGTATAGCCCGCGCGTATCACGCCCTGCGGCGCCAGCTTCGCGACGAAAGCAAGGAGAGATGCCGACATATCGCTGTGGCAAATTACCGTGCTCAAAAACTTTGTTTGCATGTACGGCAACGATGCCGACTTCGCAAGTGCCCGTAAGGTAAAGCTTGTCACGCTCTAATTCATAGGCATTATCATCGCCAAGCGGGAAATAGCCGGTGCCGAACATCGCCTCATGTCGCACCAAAAGTGGTGGCGCCACCAGAAGAAAGTTCTTTTTCAAAATATGGTCTAAAGCAAATCGCAAAACAGCCATCTCAAGCAAAGCACCCATGCCGAGCAAGGCATAAGCGCGAGAGCCAGCTATTTGTCTGGCACCTTCAAAGTCGAGCATACCGTGCATCATTGCAAGTTCTATATGATCTCTTTTTGTCTCGCTTGCATCGCGCGCTTGTCCCCAGCGGCGAATTTCAACGTTGTCCTTATCAGTTTGCCCTGCAGGTACATCTTGCGCGGGCAAGCCGGGCACAAGAGCCATGAGCCTTGCATAATCAGCCTCTAGAGCCTGCAATATAGCTTCTCGTTGCGCCAGTTTTTCACCTAGCACTCTGGCCTGAGCAAGCTGCTCTTCTTTGTTTGCAGCAGCTCCGGCTACAATTTTAGAAATACGATTACGTTCTTGCCTTAGATGATTTACTTCATCGATTAGCTGGCGACGCTGCACGTCAACATGCAGCAATTCATCTAAATCTAGCGGCACACGCTTGTTTGCGATAGCCTGCTTAAACAGCTCAGGCTGACGCCTGATTTTTTCAATATCGATCATAATACCTCCTGAAATTCAGCGAGGCTGCAAAACAAAAAAGCCTCGCGATAAACGACTCGCGGGCTTTTGAAAATTTGCATCTGTAAAACTCTATGAATTAGAAGACACAAGGCGCCCGCCTCTCTGCATTGACAGAGCTGAGGACGATGAGTTTTGCAAATGTGCTTTTGTATTCATGGTTTTAAGATAAGCTCGAAGACATGACATTGTCAACGAAAAATTACTGCGGAATCAAAACGACAACTAAACAACCTTCAATCGCAAGGCAGACCAGTAGTCATCTATCGAAACAATTGCTACAGCTTCCATTCCGACTGTAGTTGCATACGCGGCGATAGTGTCGCGATTGATGTTGGCAATGTTATCA
This sequence comes from uncultured Candidatus Obscuribacterales bacterium, assembly GCA_964546815.1. Classification (GTDB taxonomy): domain Bacteria; phylum Cyanobacteriota; class Vampirovibrionia; order Obscuribacterales; family Obscuribacteraceae; genus JAIEPM01. The sequence goes on from CAZJLR010000010.1 coordinate 70,472, forward strand.
GGACTGCCTTTTGGATAAGTTACCCAAATCATGCCTTTTTGGGTCAAGATTTTTTTGAGTCGAGGCACTTCTTCTTCAAGTTGTTCTTGTGTTTTGACGAAAACTTGAATGATGTCTGCCGAGCAGGCAGAGCGGTCGGTAACGGCGACGCCGTTTGGCATAGGACCCATTTGCTTGTCATAGCCTTCAGGCTTATTCACAAACAGAACAATGCGTCCTGGCTTTAGCTGAAGCTTTTCTGGAATGGTTTTTGTTGAGGAAACCGGCACGAGTCTACTCCTGATGAGAATTGCCACCGTTGGCTTGGATTTGCACAAACTGCAAAAATTGCATGTTCTTTAATTGTATCGCCAGTTGAGCATCTATAAACAGTCCTTTCATGTCAAGCGATAGACTTATCTTGAGACAGCGCGCCCTTAAGCACGGTCGACACAAGGGCTATCGGGATTTCACTGCGGCTGCCGTCTTGCCGATTAAGTAATTCAACTAAACCTTCTGAGACTTTCTTGCCCACGGTTATGCGGTATGGCACACCTATCAAGTCTGCATCATTAAACTTGACACCGGCCCGCTCATCGCGATCATCCAGCAATACATCAACACCCAAGCCGCTCAGTTCCGCATAAATTTGCTCTGCCGCAGCTACCTGAGCTTTGTCTTGAATATTGATCAATACAAGAAGAACTTCGTATGGAGCGACAGACACAGGCCACTTTAACCCTGCATTGTCATGCCAGAGCTCAGCAATTGCTGCCATCAAACGCTCGACTCCAATGCCGTAAGAACCCATTAAGATTGCTGATTTATTGCCGTCTTGACCAATTACTCTTGCATTCATGCTTTCTGTATAACGCGTACCCAATTTAAAAATATGTCCAATTTCAAGGCCAGTTTCCAAACTCAACGCGCCACCGCATTTGGTGCAACCTTCACCAGCAGTTACTGTATGGAGATCAACAAATTTATCAACTTTAATATCGCGGCTCACGTCAACTCCACGAAAGTGGTAGTCATCTTTGTTTGCGCCGGTGAGCATATTTTTGCGCCCAGACAACCTTTTGTCAGCAACAATAATTTTGATTTTTTGCTTTTCTCCAGAACTGACACCGCAAGCACCTAATGAACCAGGATTAGCACCAAGCGCTGCATAAATTTCTTTCTCTTCAGCCTGACGCAAACTTGCAGCTGAAAGAGCCGTTTGAAGCTTTGACTCATTGAGTTCTTGATCACCGCGCAGCAAAGCAATTGCAAGCCCGGCATCAGTCATATAAACAAGCGTTTTGATTTGACGTTGAGCAGGCGCACCTTGCGGAAAATCTTCAAGCTGTTTTATCGTTCTGATGTCTGGTGTGTGAAACTGCTCAAGACTCGCATCACTTTCAGACTCAACGGCAGGTATTTGCGATTCTGCTTTTTCAGAGTTAGCGGCATAGTCGCACTTAGAGCAAAGTACAAGCGTGTCTTCGCCCGCTTCACCAGGCAGCATAAACTCAACCGAAGCCGTGCCGCCCATGGCGCCAGAGCTTGCTTCAACTGCTAGAAATTTCAAATTGCAGCGATTAAAAATGCGGCAATAGGCATCGTAGTGAAGTCTAAAAGATTTGTCTAAGCCATCAGCATCCAAATCAAAAGAGTAAGAGTCTTTCATTGTAAATTCGCGCACACGAAGCAAGCCTCCCCGCGGTCTAGCTTCGTCTCTAAACTTAGTTTGAATTTGATACCAGATTTGGGGCAACTGTTTGTAGGACATAAGTCCATTTCGCGCGATTGATGTAAACACTTCCTCATGCGTTAAACCAAGTGCCATCTCCGAACCCTTGCGGTCTTTAAGGCGAAACATGATGTCGGCAACAGCATCTTTACGCCCTGACTCTTCCCACAATTCAAGCGGCTGCAATGCAGAAAGCAAAAACTCTTGCCCGCCAATTTTGTTCATTTCATCGCGAATGATATTAATGATTTTCAATCGCACGCGCTGTCCGATAGGCAGCAAGCTATACACCCCGGCTGTGAGCTGGCGCATAAAACCAGCCCTTAGCAGAAGCCGGTGACTTGCAGCCTCTACATTGGCAGGTTCTTCTCGAAAAGTCGGGATGAACAGATTTGACCAGCGCATTTCAACAACCTCGAAATTGACTAAAACAAAAGAGCCACTCTTATTAAGGGTGGCTCGACGACTGCATTTACTTTATTCCAGCAAAAGCTTTGTCAGCCAGCCTTGAGGGCTGGGTTAGCTGGAGCGGGTGATATTACTCTGATTTGCATAAACTCCATTATGCCGCAGCGAGAACTTTTGTCAACTGCCTCGCATACTTGCGCAAATCAAATAAAACAATTACAGAGTTTATTAGAATGTCGGGAAGTAGAGATTTTCATCGCCATTGTTGTCGATGAAAACAACTTCGCAAACGCCATCATGAATTTGAAATCTACGAACCTTGCTTATGCCGCGAATCAAGGAAACATTTCCTTCTTTGTCACGGCTAACCGAGACAGGATCGCTGAGTTCATAAATTGTTTCGGCAAGTTGACCGTCTCTATAAACATTATCCAAACGGCTTACTTTTGAAAGATGCAATTCGCCGGTCGGCAAGTTCAAGCACATTCTTACAGCACGATTGCCACTTTGTTCGTCAAGAAAGAAATATGATTCCAATGCAATTTTGTCATTCTCAAATTGACGTTCGACTCTGCTTACAGCCTCCAACGACTGCATTTCAGCCATTGTTTTGACTTTGCCGCTGATAGGGCTTTCATATGTTTCAGTTTCAGTAACCAATAAACCATCGCGGTAAAGTCTGAACTGATCTACACCTTCAGCCATAAAGCGATGACGAATTTCATTTTTCGATGTAATCGAAACGTCTTCACCAGTTGATTCGTTGTGAGCAACAAGAGTGCTTTTCTTGAATGAGATATAAATCTGTGTGCCATCAAGACATTCATGAGTTTCACCATCTGCATTACGCCAGATGAGAGTGCCGTCTTCTTTGAGTGTTGCGTGTGCAAGTTCGCTCCAGATGCCAAACTTTTTCACCAGCAACTTGCCATTTTCATCAACTTTGTATTCTTTCACACGGCGCAGAACATCAGCTGTTTTGACAATTCTTCCTTCGCTATCGCGCAGCAAATAAGAACGGTCATTATTGATGTACATATACTGATTGCTTTTTGATGGGAATACGTCTGATTCAATGTCATGTTTATCAGCTGTAACGCCACGGAAGGCGTCGTACTTAGCAAGCAGCGAAGCTACGGTTTCGTCATTCAAGAGAGCAGGCGACTGAAGGTCTTTAGGAACGCCAGCTTCGAGCTTTTCAGCCTTAACTTTGGGAGCAAATGCTTTGAGCACCTGGGTTAACATCAATGCAGCCTCTTCAAGTACACAATCTACCGTTTCAACTGAGCTAAATTTAAAGCAGTTAATCTGCCGACTCAATACGTGGAATCCCCCTGGCGCAACCCCCTAGCGCAGCTCCGAAGACCCGGAAAGGCTCACCCTGTGGCAATTTCCCAAAACTGGGGCTAGATTAAATCGTTCAGTCAATAGCCGACAGCCAGATTAATGCCAAAAGCCCCTGCAGGTCAGTAAAATTGGGCGACTGCAGAGGGAAAGAGGCTCGCAATCCTCGTAATTTTCAGTCCAGTCGTGGTATGTAGTTCAAGGATGTTACGACTGCCCTGCTACCGCACAGACTTCAAGTAGAATCTATATCCTATTAATCACGGAAAGTCTCACCATTGTGAAAAACACAAATCGCTCCACCCCAAAAGCGCAATTTCCAAAACTAATGCTGGCACCTTTGTTTTGCCTGGGCATTACATGCGCTGTCACAGTGCCGGTTCATTCGCAACAATCGCAGGGCATGCAAACACCGGAAGTCAACCCGGGCATGACCAAAGCAATTCCGGCGATGACAAAAGATAGCATCGAAAAATATTTCACAGAAGCAATTGAAGCAGACAAGAAAAAGAAATCTACAGACGAACAGATCAAACATTTATGCTTGCTGAGCCAGTTTTACAACAATAACGGCGACAAAGCCAAAGCCGAGCAAAAAAGAAAAGAAGCGCTTGCTCTGGCGCAGAAAAGCGGCGCAGCTTCAAAGTCGATGTTTGCAGAAACAATGTTGAACACCGCGCGAAATCACCTGAATAGCGGCGATTTCGACAAAGCTCAGGGCGACTATGACTCTGCAATTAAAGGCTTGCCGGCAGACACGCCAAAACAAAATATCGTAAGAGCCAAGCTAGAACAGCAAGCGCTTTATATTTATACAGGGCGCTATAAAGAAGCCGCCGCTCTCAGCCCACAAATCACGCAAATGGCGCGTACATTAGATGACAAAAACACAACTGTAAAAGCCAGCACTTTCGACCAACAAGGCGAAATTGAGTATTTGCAAGGTCATTACAAAGCAGCGGAAGCACACCTGAAAGAAGCACTTGCCCTGCTAAACGCCGACAAGGTCAAGCACCCGCTCGACGAATCAATAATCAAGAATGATCTAGGAGGTCTTTATAGCGACCTGGAAAATTATGATCTTGCCGAGAAATACTTAAACGAATCGATTGACAGCAAAAAACAATTACTCGGTGATTCAAACGCCAATCCCGTATCAGCAAGTAGTTTAAGCAATCTCGCCAAACTACAAACGAAAAAAGGCAATCTCGATTATGCCGAAAAACAACTTCAGGCCGCATGTCAGGCAAGAAAGAGTGGAAGCGGCATTGCAGCACTTGCATATGCGCGCTCACTTTGCGATCTGGCAGAAGTAGAGCGGCTGAAAGGCAAGCTTGACGAAGCAGAAAAATTGAACAAAGAAACTCTAGCCATATACAAGAAGCAATTTGGCAACACAAATCACCCAGATGCTGCAACAGCGTTAAACAATCTTGCAATGGTTCAAGCCGATAGAGGCAAATTAGACGAAGCGCAAACACTTTTGAAACAGGCGCTAGACTGCAAACAGAAAGCATTTGCAAATCAGCATCCTGATTGCGCCGTAGTTCTAAACAACCTGGCATACATTGCCGAGAAAAAACAACAATTTGCTGAAGCCGACAAATATTATGCTCAAGCTCAACAAATTACATCAGCTGCATTTGGCACACAGCATCCTGCTTTTGCCACTGAGCTAAACAACCGCGCATTACTTGCAGAAAGCATGGGCAAAGACGCTGATGCCGAAAAATTGCAATTGCAATCAATTGAAATTCGCAGAAAATATGCCAAAGTGCGCAATGCAGATCTGGTAAGCAGTCTGAATAATCTTGGCGAACTTTATATGGCGCAAGGCAAATTTGATAAAGCAGCCTTTTTGCTGGATGAAGCGCAAAAGAACTCGGACAAGCCAGGCTTTCCAGACAAGCGAAGCAGAGCGACTTTGCTGGGCAATCTTGCATTGCTAAACGACAGAAAGCAAGACTACCCTGCCGCAGAAAAATGGTACAAACTTGGACTGACTGCAACAGCAGATTCATACGGAAAAACAACACTGGAATATGCTCGCGCGCTGAGTAATCTTGCAGGGTTATACAGAGTCGAGAAAAAATTCAAAGACGCAGAACCTCTACAGAAAGAATCGCTTGCAATTCGCATTAAAGTCAGCGGCGCAGACAGCACCGATGCCGCGCGCGAATACAACAACACAGGCGAGCTCAATCTGGCACAAGGCCAGCTGTCTGACGCAGAAACAATGTTGAACAAGGCTTTGAAAATAAGACAGGCCAAATTAGGAGAGCAAAACAAAGACACATCGGTGACTCTGTGCGCACTCGGAAAATTGCGGCTGGCACAGAAAAACCTGGCAGAGTCGGAGCAGCTACTAAATAAAGCGCTTCAAATCCAATCGAAGATTCTCAAAAACAACGACGAAAAGCTAGCCAACACTTACTTTGCATTGGCAGATCTCGCCACAGCCAAAGGCAAGAAAGATCAGTCAACTAAAATGAAAGAAGAAGGCGACAACATCATGCGCCGAGCAAAAACCGGAGCATAACAAAGACCGAAGGACGCACTTCTTTCGTTGGAGGGGCGACGCATGGAGTCGCCCCTACGGAATACAGGGCAGAACTTTTGGCGTGTTACTTTGGTGGAGGGGTTGAGTCTTTTTCGTAGACGGGTGTTAGAGAGCGGGCGATGTTGCGGCGCATCGTGCGGGCGGTGGAGCGCAATTCGTCGGCATCTTCCTTGCCTCTGGCTGGTTCGACGTAAGTTGCCCAGTTATCTATGGTATCGGCAACGAAAGGATGGTCAGGACCAATTCGTTCTTTTAGTTTCGGCAAAATTTGTTGATAAAGTTCGTCCGCTTCCTTATAGCGATTTTGTTCTGCCAGCAGCGACGCCAGCCTGTGCACAGTCGTAAGGAAAGCCGAGGTGCCGACTCCGATTGTTTTTTCTTGAATGGCGAGTGCGCGCCTGAGCATACTTTCTGATTCGGTAAATCTTCCAGTCCTTCTATATAAAAGCGAGAATTCGGAGAGTCGTTCTGCAACTGATGGATGCTCTAACCCGTAGGCTTCCTCACAGGCTTTGACAGAGCGCACAAATTGAGGCTCTGCCTCCTTAAACTTGCGCTGCGAAAACAACAGGTCTGCATATTTTTCAAGCACTTCACAGGCAAGGTCTGGACGTGGGGTCGGCGCAGAATCGAGAAGTGTCAGGGCTTCCTGCAAATTTGATTCAGCGGCATCTAAATCTAGGGTAGCCTTGTTTATTCCAGATAGCACCACAAGGCTGCGCACTTTGTTTGCAGAAAACTTACCGCCACTGCGCTTGTCTTCAGTATCTATCGCCTTTTGCACCATGCGTTTTGCTTCTAAATGACTGTCTTGCTTCTCATAGAAAAGAGCCAGATTATTCAGAATATCAACAAGCTGATCGCTCTCTTTGTCAGACTCCTTACTTGTGAGACACAAGTTTAAGGCCCAGTGAAAATACTTTTCTGCGTTAACATCATCACCTAGCTTCTGGTAGATTGCAGCAAGGTTGTTGGAAGTCACAGCCAGGCTGAGATTGTCTGGCTTAAACAGGGCTTTTTCAAGGATTAGCTCGTCCGAATAATAGCGCTCGGCTTCAAGTAATTTGCCTTGTTTGTAATAGCTTGCGGCAAGCAGGTTATAACAATTCACCACAAAAGTATTTTGTTTGCCGAAATAGGGTCTATAAGCCTCAACAGCCTTTTCAAAAGCAGCTTCAGCCGTCCCATACTTGCCCGACTCATAAAGGGCGGTGCCCAGGTTTTGATAAGCGACTGCAAGTCGTTTCGCTTGCATTTTTTCATTTCTTCTTTGCAAACTTGCAAGCGGCTGTTTGGCGCGTGTGCCAAGTGCCTTCAAAGATATAAGCTTATTCTCTTGCTTGAGAATATCTGCTTGAAACAAAGCCTCAGCCTCAGCGAAACGTCGTTGTTTAATAAGTTCTGCGCCCTTTTCAGATATATCCTGGTCCTGGTCAAAAATTTGGCAGCCCGACAAAGCAAAAGAAAACAGAACTGCAAGAAGCACGCTTTGTTTTGCTGAAACCCTTTTACCTGCAATTTTAGCGGAGTCTGCCGACAAGGCGCTTCTCCTTTTCAGAACGTTCCTTTCGCAACTTATGAACTTCCTTATCAAGTTTGAGGGCCTCTTCTTTCTTTCCCGAAAGGAAGTATGTGTGTACAAGCGCATCCATACATTCTAAATCTTCTTCTAGAGGCAATACAGCGTTTGGCTTAACTTTAAGCTCGTCTTCTTGCGTTTTGTACATTTCCAGAGCCCTTTTCAGCACAGCCTCAGCCTTATCGAATTCTCGCAGCTTTAAATATTCTGTGCCCAAGCAAACAAGAACACGACTGCTAGCTGTTTGTTTTACCGAATATTTCTCGCGCAACTGAAAATCAAATTTCTCCACTTTAGACATAGCCAGAGACTGACTTTCTACAGACATATTTTCAGGCTCTTTATCAAACTCCAACGTAATTTGATTTTTGCCAATGTCGTTAAACAAATTGCCAGAGCGGCCTTCACTGTCCGAATTGAAAGCTAATGCGCGCATGTACATCGAGTTAGCAGCAGGCAAATCACCTTTCATTTCATACAGAAGGGCAAGGGCAACCATAATATTGATTTGCCCATAATACGTTTTATCGATTACTTTCTTGTACAAATCTTCGGCTTTGTCAAAGCGTCCCATTTTTTCAAGACAGACAGCCAATTCCAATTGGGGACTCGTCACTGCATTTGCATAAGCATAACGATTCTCATCGTTTTTAGTCGTATCAGCATCAAAAATACTAATTGCTTTTTTGTACTCTTTTTCTGCAAGATCATACTTTGATAGAGCATAATCGCAGTTTGCCAAAATCGTTATTGCCCGCGCGTATGCGGTGACTTCTTCAGAGCTATCAGAAGCGTCATTAAGCCGATGCTTGAGGAAATTGTCCTCAAAACTATGCTTTGGTTTTGCGTCATCTCTGATTTTGATAGCACGCGTAATACAGGCACGGGCATCTTCGATTTTTCCAATGCTCAAATATTTGCTGCTCAACTGCTCAAGCACATCAACAACACGATGATCATTTGGTCCCATTTTTTCTGCTGCTGCTAAAGCGCGCTTATACAAGCGTTCTGCTTCGTCGTAGTGACCAAGGTCCCACTCCGTCGAAGCGGACTCAAGTACGTTGTAATAGAAGAACTGGTTATTCACGCAGCTCTGGCAGCCAAGCAATACAAACAAAATTGGAAGGTAGAGTCTTGCCTTATTGATAAAGGAAGAACTCATTGCTTACACAGGTTGTGGTGTATTAGCCAGGTTGATTACGACAACAGGATCTACATCTTTCGTGTAGTCAATTTGAGGAAGCCCGAAACCAAAGAGTTTGGCGAATTCTGTTTTGTAGTTTGCGTAATCAGAAATTTCTTTGAGGTTTTCCGTATTGATGTTTGGCCACAAATCCATCACCGCTTTTTGGGTGGCCGGGTCCATTTCCCAATCATCCATGCGGATGCGACCGCCATCATCAAGACTTGGAGAATTGCCGTTGTATAGCTGTGTTGCGAACAGTCTGTAAATTTGCTCGATGCAGCCTTCATGCGTTCCCTTTTCTTTCATCACTTTGAAAAGCAATGAAATATACAGAGGCACCACTGGAATTGCAGCGCTAGCCTGGGTCACAACAGCTTTGTTGACAGATACAACCGCACTACCCTTGATACCAGCCAATTTCTGTCCAAGACGCGCTGCGCGAAGTTCGAGATCTTCCTTGGCTTTTCCGATGGTTCCATTGCGATAAATTGCCCAGGTTATTTCTGGCCCGATGTAAGAGTAGGCAACAGTCTTGGCACCTTCAGCCAATACGCCTGCCTTCAGCAAAGCATCAACCCAGAGTTCCCAATCATCGCCACCCATTACTTCAACAGTATTCTTGATGTCTTCTTCTGTTGCAGACGGAATTTCAATATCTACGACAGTTTCTTTATCTGTGTTGAGAGTTTTGGCTTTGAACGGCTCGCCGATTGGCTTAAGTGTCGAATCAAAAATTTGTCCGGTTGCCGGGTGCTTCCTGCGAGGGGAAGCCAAGCTGTAAATTACAAGATCAACTTGACCGAGGTCTCTCTTAATCAAATCAACCGTTTGCTGTCTAATTTCATTAGAGAATGCATCGCCATTTATGCTCTTTGCATACAAGCCTTTGGCGTGCGCCTGCTTTTCAAATTCAGCAGAGTTGTACCAGCCAGCTGTTGCCGGCTTCGTTGCTTCTGGTGGACGTTCGAAAAATACACCCACAGTTGCTGCTTGGCAGCTAAACGCAGCGCTGATTCGGCTGGCAAGTCCATAACCGGTGGAGGCGCCTATGACTAGAACCTTTTTGGGTCCCCCAGAAATGTTTCCTTTTTTCTGAACAAACTCAATTTGCTCACGTACATTCTCGGCACAGCCGTCAGGATGGGTAGTTACGCAAATGAAGCCGCGAATTCTGGGATTGATAATCATTGAACTAGGACCTGCAACTGGGAATCAAGATGCAGATTATGCCACAGATAGACAGAAGACATAGTGCTTATCGGGCTTTCGTAAAACGGTGTAAGTTATGACACTCTCATGTAAAACAGTACCCGTCCCCTTGCAGGGACCTCGCCATTTTCCGTTTGTAGGGGCGACGCCATGCGTCGCCCGGCAGTTGAAGACCATCTTAAGGGCTGGGCGACGCATGGCGTCGCCCCTACAAGCCGGTCGAGGACTCGGATCCGAACTATGTTACTGGCGTCCTGGAAGGCGGCGGAAAACTGTCTGGCTGCGTTTGCCTAAGAATTTGGCCAGGTCGGTAGCGGCGGTTTTGTAGTCTTTGAGGCTAAATTCGGTCCAGGCGCGCACATAATAGGCGGCATTGTCGTCAGGACCTAGCTCTAGCGAACGATTGAGATCTGCCAGGGCTTCGTCGAATTTTTTCATGTATTTGTAAGCCAAGCCGCGATGCAGATAGGCTAAAGCCAGGCGCGGATTTAGCTGAATAGCGCGGCTGAGGTCTTCAACGCAATCTTCCCAACGCGAAAGCTTTGAATAAACCAGCCCACGACTGAAGTGAACGACCGGGTCATCAGGCTGCAACTTGATTGCGGCATTCAAATCTTCTAGCGCCGAATTGAATTTTTTCAATTTCAACCAGGCTAGCCCACGCTCCATCAGCGCCGCAGACGAACGCGGCTCAAGACGATAAGCCTGGCTAAAATCTTCAATTGCTTTCTTATAGTCTTTGCACAAGAAATGCACATGCCCGCGATTTAGATATGCACGAAATTTCAAAGGCTCAAGCCTGATTGTTTCACTGTAATCAGAAAGCGCCTTGCGCAGCCTACCGAGCCGCAATAGAGCCAGCGCGCGGTTATTGTACGCCGCAGTGTCAGACTGATTTATTTCAATGCTCGCATCAAATTCTTTCAACGCTTCTGCATTTTGCTCAGCTTTCAAAAACTCAACACCGCGCAAAAAATGTTTGCGCGAAAGCTCGTCTAAACCATGGCGTGGAGTGGCGTAATCTGGCTTTATTTGCAACGCACGCTCATAAGCATTTTTTGCTTCTTTAAGCTCACCTGCGCGCAAAAGCACAGTGCCAAGATTATTCCAGATGGGCGCAAATTCAGGATTTGACTTTGCAGCACGCTCAAAACACTGGCGAGCCTTTTGCAAACTGCCTTCGTCCGATTCAATCAAACCCAGGTTGTACCAGGACTCAGAGCAATCGGGCGAAATCTTCAAAGCTGTGTCGAGAGCGTCTCTTGCACCGGCATAATTATTGCAGGCATGCAATGCCCGCCCCAGCCCATTCCACGACTCAACGTGCAAGCTGTGCAATTCCACTGCTTTTTGAAATGCCGCCGCCGCTTCTTGAAAGTTTTCCAATCGAGTTTGAGCGGCACCCAATCCGTACCAAATTTCAGTTTTTTCCGCAGAAATTCTGCTGAGCCGAGAAAACAAATCGGCTGACTCGCGATTTTGTCCTACGATTAGATATAAGCGGGCAAGCATCTCTAACACGTCAAAATCGTTAGCGTCGATAATCAAAGCACGCTTACAGAAATTGACTGCTTCGAGATATTTTTGACTATCAAACAGCCTTTGAGCTGTCTGCTTCAGTCGTTCTGCCTGCAGAGTTGAGTTCATGACAAACAAGTTTTCCATGATATTCAAAGTCTGTCCATAGCTGCTTTAAGATTCGTCCACGTTTGTAGCTTGTCTTCGATCAGATGAGCAGCAAGAGTCTCGCGCGCCAGGCGCCACCTTAAACCGACTTAAGCTGACTCGAAATGACCACAGCTTATTGCTTACAGCCAATTCCAATTTTTGGACAAAAATTTTGGCGTGGATTTCCCATATCTAATATCAATTAGATCAATAAAAATCGACCCTGGAATAGTTCGGCTACGCATTTGCCTTGTCTGGAAGGGTGAAGGAATGGAATCCTTCGATCACACAACTTTGAGCCGGTCTGAATTATTGGCAGACCACACTACAGACCCAAGGTCTGAGGGGTGGTTGGCTGACAATGTCTGGCATCCTTTCGTCAACGGCACAGGCGTCACCCAGATTTATAACAACTTCGCAAGCAAAAAAATCGAACCGGCATATGTTGCCCCCGCAAAAACATTAAGCACCGACTGGGCTGTGCAAAGCATCGCCTCAGCAGGCGGCGCCATCCTCACATATTCGCTAGTAGGCAAAGCCAGCGGAATGGGGCTTAGTTTCGCCGGTGAAAAGCTAGGAGTGCAGGGTGCAGCAGCCCGATTTTTAGCCAGCGGCACAACAGCTCAAATAGTCGGCGCCGGACTTTATGATTTCGCAAAAGCGCCCAATCAGGGTGAAACAAGACTGGGCAACGCAGCAGGCTCGGTGGCTGCATTCGGCGTTTTTGCTGCCGGCAACCATCTGCTAGGACAGTCAAAACTTGTAGCAAATAGCAATTTCTACACCGGCCTTGGACGCATTGCAGTGGGTGCCGCTGGTGGACTGACTTCGCTTGAAACATCGCATTTCGTCTCAAACCAGCTCGGCGAAGACAGCAAGCTCACCTGGGATGACAGATTTAAAGCAATGGCAAACGGCGGCTTCGTCAATGTCGCCCTCCCGCCAATTCAAAAAGGCATCACGACTGCAATTGACGTTGTTAACGCGCAGCCATGGGGCAAAGGAATTCCTGTTGAAAGATTCCTCGAATACAACAAAGATAGCGTCAAAGACCAAATAGCCAACCTTGAAAAACAGCCCTCGGCATCGCAAGAAAAGCTAAGCAGTTTAAAAGAACAACTTGCATCGCTGGAAGACCCTGTCATTCGCAAATTGGGTCGTGACAATCCGCTTGCAAGAATCAAAGTTTTAGATGGACAAACAGATACTTCACGCGCCGACATGGGCAAGAACCGGGTCGAATTCGTAGAACGCGAAGGCACCGGAAAGCTTGCTCATGAGCTAAAACATTTGCGCATTGGAAAGCTGGCAGAGCCTTTCTACAAAGAAATCAGCAGCACGGCAAAAACAGACCCGCTCAAAGCAGAAGCCGATTATTTGACTTTGCGCGCCAACATGGAATCTGCTGCGCGTCAAACTGAAAATCTGGTTCAATCTAACAAACAGGGCGCTGTGCCCACTACCGAAAACCCTCTCGCCATCGGACTTGAAACCGCAGGCAATGGTAGAACTTATTTTGAAAACTGGTCGAGCGAATGGAAACAATTCAAAGAGAATCCAAAATACAGACCTGGATTTGAATACGCGCCAGCAAAACCTGGAGAAGCAGGCAACAATCCGCCTGAAAAGCCCGCCACTACAGGCGACACCACTCCCCTGGCAAGAAACTCTGCAAAAGCAGCAGCCGCCCCCGCAGAAATGCCTATGGGCGCAACCGTAACAGACAAGGGCATTAACTTTGCGGTAAAGTCTGAACAAGCGACAAAAATCGAAGTTTTGATATACGACAAGGCCGGTGACAAGACTCCCAGCCGCGTCATACCGATGCAGAAAAACGGCAACACATGGCAAGTTTTCGCTGACGGATTGAAAGAAGGAACTCTTTATCAATATCGCGCCGATGGACCCAACACACCAGAAAAAGATGGCAGCCGCTTTAACGGAAAAATAGGACTCATCGACCCAGAAGCAAAAGCAGTTAGCGACCCAGAAATTCCCCTGAGCAACAGGGGCTCTAAAGCGCCGGAAAATCTGGGCGACATGCCAAAATCAATTGCAATCAAGGACGCTTACGACTGGAAAGGAGACAAGGCGCCCAACACGCCAATGTCCAAGACAGTAATGTATGAGCTGAACGTGCGCGGATTTACCGGCGGCGATGAATCTCTGGGCAATTTGAAAGGAACCTACCGAGGACTCATCGAGAAAATTCCACATCTCAAAGAACTTGGTATTACAGCAGTAGAAATAATGCCTGTGATGCAAGGTGACAGAGCCCCATGGGGTCCGATCAACCCGCTTACCGGCGAAGCTAACAGAGACAGCTGGAACTACAATCAAGTTGCATACAAAGCACCAGACGGCAGCCTGGCTGCTGACGGCAAGCTAGGGCAACAAGTTGCAGAATTCAAAGACCTTGTGCGCGAAATGCACGCCAACAACATTGAAGTGATTATGGACGTGGTGTTCAACCACACACGCGAAGGCGGTCCTGAAGGTCCAACCATCAACCTCAAAGGGCTAGACAACAAAGCATACTACATGCTCAATCCAAACAACCCGGCAGAGTATGTAGACAAGACGGGCTGCGGCAACACTCTCAACGCTAACAATCCGCTCACGCAAGACCTCATAATCAACTCGTTGAAATATTGGGTGCAAGAAATGCACGTCGACGGTTTCAGGTTTGACCTTGCTACTACATTTAAATACGATGTCGATGGGCAAGAAAAAGCCAAAACAGCCATCATGGAAAGAATTGAAAATGACCCAGTTCTCTCCAAAGTCAAACTGGTGGCAGAACCATGGAGCATGGAGCAATACTATTTAGGTAGGTTCTCCGATCGCCTGTGGTCTGAATGGAACGGCAACTTCCGCGACACTGTGCGCAAATTTGTGAAGAGCGACAGCGGTCAAACAGCCACGCTTGCAGATCGTATCGCCGGTTCTCCTGGCTGGTTTGATGCAAGCAAGGGACGTTATTCAGTTAATGGAGTAACATTCCACGACGGTTTCACAATGCAAGACCTTGTCACTTACAATGACAAACACAATTTTGAAAACGGCGAAAACAATCGAGACGGTAGCAACGATAACTTCAGCTGGAACAGCGGCGTGGAAGGCGCAGATTTATCACGTTTGTCGCAAGCTGAAAGAATGGCGGTTGAGAACCTTAGAGTAAGACAAGTGAAAAATATGATGGCATTGATGATGCTATCTAGAGGAACACCTATTGTGCTGGCCGGCGACGAAATGCGGCGCACAACCAACGGCAACAACAATGCCTGGGACCTGGACAAAGTCAATCAAATCGACTGGAGCCTCAAAGACAAAAACGCAGACATGGTTCGCTTCACAAAAATGCTGATCGACCTTCGCCAACGCAATGGCATCGGCAGCCTTGACCCGAGCTCATTTACATGGCACGGCGTAGAACCATACAAACCAGACTTTAACGATTACGCACATTTGATTGCCTGGCAAACTAAACCGACTGTTCCGGGGGCTAAGCCCCTGTACTCGGCTTTCAATTCTTACTGGGAGCCAATCACAGTTCATCTCCCGCAGGGAAATTGGGCAAGACTAATCGATACTAATCTGCCGGTAGGACAAGACATCGTGACGCCAAACCAGGCGACTCCGATAGATAAGACTTACACCATCCAACCGCGCTCTGGCATTGTGCTTGAGGGTCGCTAGCGTAACCTCGCGAGCACTTAGCATTTGACAAAAAATAACAGCTAAAGTGTCTCTGCCTATGCCTTTCGAGCAAAGCAAATAAGCATAAAATTTGAATTGCTGAGGTCTTTTTCGTAGATCCACCATTCACCCGGCGGGCATAATTAGGTTAACTACTCCTAGGAAAAGGTATGTTCTTATGTAATTGGCATCGGGGCAGTTGGAAGGAAGAGCTGGAGATTTTTTATGGACAATCCGAATAGGGCAGAGAAACCCGCTGCGCAGCAGCCGGACGTAGACTGGTATTCGATGCATCAGGACAGGCCCGGAGCCAAGGCACCTGATCAAGCACCGCAAAAACCAGCAGACGACCCTTACTCATATCATCAAGACGGGCCGGCAAAACCAGGCAAGACGCCTGAAAAGCCAGGAACTGATGGCAAACAAAGTTTAACTCTGTACGACGTCGCTGAAAGAGAGCTACGCGCCAGTCACACACAAATCAAAAGTCAGGACGATATCTATCGTAAGCTGAATGAAATGATGGTGGCACACGGACACAAAAAGGCTAACATCGACGGCAGAACCGGTATTAACGACCACATGCTTCCGAAAGAATGGAATTCGGTTGACCCACGTTCATTACTGTCGCATGGCGATAAACAGCAACCTCACAAACCGGCCCCCGAACATCACAAGCCGGCACCAGAGAAGCACAAGCCAGCACCAGAGCATCACAAGCCGGCAGAACAACATCAACCAACCGAGCGCAGACCAAGACCAGGTCAGCAAAATGAATCACCGGTTTATGAAAGACCACCTCAACGTCAGCCAGTAGTGCGCTCCGAAGCTCCGTATTACGAGCAACAGCAACGCCCGGCACCAGTCTATTATCAACAAAGACCAGATGCCGGTGCGCAAATCGGCAACGTGATCGGTGGTGTTATTGGCGCCGTTGGAACAGGACTTCTTCTTAACGGCTTGTTTGGTGGTCATCGCCATCATGGCTATGAGTACAACAGAGGCTGGAACCAGGGCTATGAATATAACCGTGGTTACGATTACAACCGTGGTTATGAATATAACAACTACAATAACTACAACAATTACAACAATTACAACAACTACAACAGATACAACAATCAACAGCATTGGCATCAAAGACGCCAATGGGGCTACTAGATAATCAAGCCCATAAGACAGAAGACTTTGAACGAGCTATGAAATCATGGCTCGTTCTATTTTTTGCTATCTTCCTCGTCTTCGTCTTCTTCGTCATCATCATCAGCCGCATCATCTTCGTCATCGGCTGCGGCTTTGAAAGCGGCTTTGCGAGAGTCAATCGCACTTTGTTCTTGCCATTTTTTGATCATGCCATTGGGTCCAAACAACCAGAACGCAATACCGCCGGCAACAACAAGAAAGCAAATCAACCCTGTCAAAACTTGCGTAAACAGCGCCTGAACACCTGCTATGCCGTTGTTCAAATTGTCGGACTGCGACACCGTGCTTGAAGCGCCCTGCGGTGCAGAGGCATCCACAGGCACCATACTTGATACATCACCCGGAACAACGTTGGGCACACCCGGCGACAACGAAGTCTGCATTCCAGGCGGAGCAGCAGCCTGCATGCCCTGCTGAGGCTGCGGAGGCAAGTCTGTAGGCACTTCGTTCATGATGTCTGCAAGTGATTCATGAGGCGGCGCGGCAGCATTGTTGCCTGCCGGCGGAGCGCTTGCCTGACTTGCATTTGCTTGCGCTTTCGGGTGCGGCGGTTGCAATTGAGCTTTGAATTTACCGCTCAAGGGTGGTCCGTTCGGTCGTGCGAAGTGCCACTCGCCTCGCATGATTGGCGCGGCGGCCTCATACAAAACAGCTTGCGTGACTTTGCCCGAATAGGAAATCGGTTTATTCATTGGCTTGCCGTCTTTGATGTAGATTTTTCCAAAGGTCGCCACACCTTTATGAAACTTGCCTTTAATCAAGAACTCGCCCATCGCGTCTTCGCCTGCGCCGCGGAAAACTTCGCCAGTCTGCTTAATGACTATGGCACCATTAACTACACTCTTGTTGGAATTTTGAAATGCATAACGCCAGTTGCCTGTTAAGTTGGTCACAACTTTAGGAATAGCAGGAGGCTTTGGTGGCGCCGGTGGAGTAGCTTGTGGCTTAGCGCCCGAAGCTCCGGCCGGAACACCTTGGGCAGCTTGACCGGTGGTCGCTGCAGCAGTCCCCGGCGGAGGCTGAGATGCTGGCGTTGCAATTGGGGGAACTTGTGCCGTTTGAGCGGCTGGCAATGAAGCAGGTTGATCAGCTGGGACTGGTGCAGGACCTGGTGCGGGACCTGCGGCTAGCCCCGGACCCTGAGCCTGAGCCGGACCCGAGGCCGGTGCCTGTGCCGGTCCTGGTATTACACCTGGTGCCTGTCCCGATGTCGCACCTGCAGGAGATTGAGCGGACTGTCCGGGCGCAGATCCTTGAGCAGGACCCGACCCCAGCCCGGGGATCGAAAAGCCGCTCAAACCGGGGGCGCTTCCCGGCGGCGAAGCAGGAGACTGACTTGCGGTCGGTCCCGGTAATGCAGCTGGTTGAGCCTGCTCTGATGGCAGGAAGTCTTCGAGCGGTTCACTTTTTGCAGGCTTGGACTCGATAGGAAATTGTGCTGCAGCGCTTTGCCGTTGAGGCAAAGATGGCAAACCGCGAGCACCAGGCATTGAAGGCGCCGATGGCAAGCCAGGAAAATGAAAACCACCCGCCCCCGAAGCGATCGATGCAAACGGCGAACCCGAATCAGACTGCTTACTTGAAGTGAAGTTATTGACGATGGTAACCATGTTATAAACCATGACTACAACAGGAAATCCAAAAATCATGAAGAGCACGCCGGTGGTGATTATGGCGCCCTTCGAAATCGATTTGCCAAATATATTGACTGTTCCAGACGAACGTTTACTGGCCGAAGCAGTTTCTTTGTTTTTTTGGCGTTTTTGAGCAAAACGTTGTTTGCGCGCTTCAAGTTCGTCGGTCTCAGCATCAGCGGTCGCCGCTTGCGTTGAGTCTTTTCCTTTGCTTGTCGAAGCTACAATCTTAACAGCGTCAGCAGCATCATCTGACTCCACCGGCGATACCACCGTATCAGAGTGGCGATTTTCAGTTCTGAGCTTCTTTTTGTGAACGCGCCGAGGGAATGATGTTTTTCCACCCAGAGCATGCTCTGCCTCCGCAGACTCGGAGCCCGTGGAAGACGCTTCATTTGTCTCGTGCTCTGCCTTCACCTGCGGACTGGACTGTTGCGGCAAATTGTCTTCGCTATTTGCATCAATAAATCTGGTAACCGAATTATCAACGGGTTGAGGAGCTTCGTCCGGCTCATCCGCAGCTTTAACCTCAACTGCGGCAGGAAATACAGCGGGAAATACAGAGGCAGAACTTTTGCTGTGCTCAGTTGTTTTTTGCGGCTCTGGCTCATGAGCTTGCGCAGCGGCTTGCGGAGGCTCAAGGTCAGGACGCGATTCAGTTTCTAATTCTGGAGCCGCCGGAAATACAGCCGCGGGAAAAGCAGCCTCGGGGACAGCAGCCTCATGAACAGCGGACTGCGGCACTGCAGCGGGGAACGGCTCCGCAGCTTTACTTGGACGCCAGCCAGGCGTAAATGCACTGTTTTCATCGCTCTTACTGGGCTGCGCGACTTCTTCATCTACGCACTCATGCCCTACGGATGAGAATTCGTGCGACTCTAGCTGCGACGGAGAGTGAGCTTCCATCTCCGGCGGTGAATGCGATTCCATTATCGGCGGAGAGTGACTTTCCATCATCGGCGGATTGTGAGAACCCATTTCCGGAGGTGAATGCGACTCTTGCAACGACGGATCATATTCCTGCATAACACGAGGATCCGTATCATATGAATCCATTGCCTGTGGTTCGTCAGACTCTATCCAATGATTTTCGGGCGCGTCGTCTTCATAAGTTCCTGCAGATTCTTCCGCATAAGATTCCATTCGTTGCACTACATCTGGTGGCGCTTCAAACGCATCATCTTGCTGCGTGTCATTGAACTCACCGTGATATGAAGTCATTGGCTCCACATCTGCGTTTTCAGTTTCATATGAATCCATCGCTTGGACACCGTTTTCATCGGCATCATATGAATTTACAAGCTGGGAAGAACTAGAATCATCGCCATACGAATCCATTGGCTGGACTCCGTTTGAATCAACATCGTAAGAGTCCATTGCCTGAACTCCGCTTGATTCAACATCGTAAGAGTCCATTGCCTGGACCCCGCTTGATTCAACATCGTAAGAGTCCATTGCCTGGACTCCGCTTGATTCAGCGTCGTGAGATTCAGTCGCTTGAGATTCTTCGGACTCATAGTAGTCCATCAAACGCGACTGCGAAGATTCTACGCCTTGCCCTTGCGAGCTCAAACCTTGATTGCCAACGCCCCTTAAAGCAGGCGAGCTAGTCGACTGCGACTGCTGATACTGACTAACAGGCATCGCCGGTGGGTCCGGGGGAATATATTGCATCGGCATTACAGGACGTTCTGGTTGCGCATATTGTGATGGCATCGATGGACGTTCTGGTTGCGCATGATGCACAGGCATCGCAGGCGGCTCTGGTTGCGAATAATTCATCGGCATCGCAGGTGGCTCGGGCTGTGCATAATGCACTGGCATAGTGGGCGCTTCTGGCGGTATGTATTGCATCGGCATCGCGGGACGCTCTGGAGTGGCGTACTGCGTCGGCATTGCCGGGCGCTCGGGAGCTGCATACTGAGCCGGCATCGCAGGCGGTTCTGGCGGTGCATAATGCGCAGGCATAGCTGGCGGCTCAGGCGGAGCATAATGAGTTGCGACTGCGGGCGCCTCCGGTCCAACGTTTCGGTGTCCTAAATGTTCTGCCGCAGGGCTTCCTTCAAGCTCTGGAATATGTGTTAACTGATCAGCAAGCGCGCTAATCAAATCATCACCGGCTGGTTCAGCTTCAGCAAAAGTTTCGGCAGGCGCCTCACTCCAATCAATTGAAGGATACGCCACCGGCTCTAGCGGCGCAGACGGATCTGCATATTGCCGTGCTGGGTCCACATACTGATGGGGATCCGCGTACTGAGGGGCGGGTTCCACATATTGATTCGGCTCCGCATATTGCAGTGCAGGTTCTACATATTGATTGGGTTCTGCATATTGCCTGGCGTCAGCGTATTGCGATGGCGCTGAGTATTGCTGCGGCGGCACATATTGCGGTGCGGGCTCTGCATAATTTTGCGGCTGAGCATAAGACTGCGGCTCAGGCTCGGCGGGGGGCCGATATGATGGAGTTAGGTTAGGGCTGGACAGCCCTGCGCTTCCTGCGGATTCTGTAGAAAGACCTGAGATTAAACCTGCAAACGGTGAGGCTTTTCGCTCGCCGCCGCCCCAGATTTTTGTGTTAAATCGAAAAACGGCTGGTGTCTTCGAGAATGACTCGCCTTTTGAGGCGGCTTGTTCTTGTTCCAGCACAGCCTTCAGGTTCTCGGCAGCTTCTTTGCTGCTGCCGGCAAGGGTCCTGGCGGCTTGAGTTAAGGCTTGCGAGTCTAAGACGAGCGTATTGCCGGCGGAGGGCGTGCCACAGCTCTCACACAACCGTCGCTGATTGTGGAGTATGTGTCCGCAGGTTTGACAGATGTAGATCTCCACCATCTGTTGTATCCAAAGGGAATACTTACTTGATGTTAGCCGTATCACAGCAAAAGAGCAACAGAAACAGGAACTCGTTGCTGTGCTTGAAATCAGAGAAAGCGTTACTGGGGCTATTTCTTGGTCATTACAGTGAGTAGTTCTTGCCCTTTGCGATCGGCTACCGAATCTTGCGGCTGATAAGCGATTTCGATGTCGAAAGTCTTGTCGAAAAGTTCAAAAATCTCGCTTTTGTTGACATGAAATGGCGGTCCGCCGGCGCGTTCGGGCACCAACCACCACAATGCGATGAATTTGCCACCAGGACGAATGAGGTCACGCACAGTCCAGGCATAGGTGCGGCGAGAGCTAGGGTCAATTGCGCAAAAGGCACAATGCTCTAAAACATAATCGTAATATCCAAAATATTCAGTTATGTCGAAAAAGTCTTTTTGAAGCAAAAAGCCATTTGTGCCCAGCAAGCCAGCTTCGTGCAAACGCTTTGATGTTTCTTGCACTGCCGATGGTGCAAAGTCAATTCCCGTTACCTCAAATCCGCGTTTTGCAAAGAGTACACACTCGTGACCCCTTCCGCAGCCTAGCACAGCCATTTTGCCAGGCGCCACCGTATATGGTGACGACAAAAACGTCTGCAACGGAGGGGCCGCTTTTCCAAGATCCCACGGAGTCTTTTTCGTTTGGTAGAGATTCTCCCAAAACGCTATGCTGTCCGTTTTAACCTTTTGCTCCATCGCAAACCCCACTTGGGCGTCCGCAATATTCTAGTATATTTAGCAGGCTGCAAGGCAGGACTTAGCTTATTTGAACTTGAAAAGTCAAAAACGGAAGTTCATGACAAAGTAGAGGAATATGCAGCCTAGCAAGAAAGTCATACTTGCAAGTACCATCACAAACATACGCTCACTGTCCAAAACCCGCTTGGTTTCGTAATCGCGCATATTCGAAACCGCGTTTCGCTGCGCATCAGTAACTTGCTCACCACGCTCAGCGGGCACCGACTGCCAGTTTTTGAGAATAACCTGGTCGCGTCGCATGACCGAGGCGCGACGCTCGTCACCCTTGGGAATGTGTGCTTGAAACTCATTGCCTACTGATTGCGATTCATAAAAAGCAAGCGAAGCATGTTGCCGAACGGCTTTATTCGGCTGAGGCAAAGTATTGCCAGTTCTCAACTTAGTCATGACGACCCTCCAGCCTCAATGCGGAAGCAGACCCCCACGAGGCACCAGCGGACTGTTATACAGGAAGAAACGTACCGAAGCCTAGCCAATACTAAGAGAAACAAAAGCAACTGCAAATGCAATCGCGCACGATTTCCCAACTATCCGCGAAGAGGTTCAAGCTGTCAAGTGAATTTTAGAGTCCCATGAAGTCCGGACCACTGCCTTGCTCAGTGGGGCGCACTTTCAAGTTTACTTCCGGACACACAATTTCACAGGTTCTGCATTGAATGCAATTTTCAAGTGACATTCCGTGTTTCCGCAAATCAGCGACAATATCAATGCGGTGTACTTCAGCAGTGCAATCCGCAACGCATGGTGTTGTTTTGCCCAGACCCTCGTACTTCTTTATGCACTTCACGCATGTATCAGAGTTGAACTCATCAATGTGCATGTTGCCTTCGTGGTACTTCGTGTTTGCGAAGAACACAGCATCAGCGCGTGAGTAGATTGTTGTTTTGTCGAATGTGCTTGGCTCAACTTTGGGCGGTGTGAAGTCAGGCACAATATGTTTGTAATCTGCCTGGTATTTGATGGGCCCAATGTCTTTCCCTTGCTCCATCAAACCGAGTGCGCGCAAGCCATCGCCTGCTGCCTGGAATGGATTTGGGAAACCAGCTTTGATAACGCCCAAAATTGGGTGTCCGCTATCAACGCCTTTTGCAACTTTCGGCAAATACTGTCCGAGCAAGCGCGGGTTTTCCATGAATGTCCAACGGAAATAACGGTCATGGTAGGAGTCTTTGATTACAAACGAGTCTTCAAGACGCTTTTGGTAAGGAGCAAGAGCTGCTTCGCTCAAGTCATCTTTAGCGATACCATCCATGATTACTTCAGCTGCTACGCGACCACATTCAAGAGCGCGGTCGATGCCTGCCAGAGTTTTTACGTTGAGTACGCCGAGTGCGTCTCCGAGGAGCAATGCACCTGGCACATAGAATTTCTTAGGCAGGCTGTAATAGCCGCCTTCCGGAAGCAACGCAGCTCCATACTTGAGCAATTTGCCGCCCTTGATCATTGACTGAATCCAGGGGTGCATTTTGTACTCTTGCAACTTGAGTTGCGGGTTCATGTTTGGGTCTTTGCTGTCTAAGCTGATGACCATTCCGATAGTAAGTTTTTTGTCCTTCATGCCATAAACAAAGCCACCACCGAAGGTGCCTTCTAGCAGAGGATAACCCAGCGTATGCCAGACTTTACCAGCATAATCGTCGTTGACTTGCCAGACTTCTTTTACGCCAACCGACCAGATTTGCGGACAATCACGCAGCTGGAATTTTTCAATAATGTCACGCGAGGTGAAGCCTTTGTCGCCGAAGCAGACTACCTTGCCGTAAACATAATCATCTTCCGATTGTGGCTTTTCGGCTACGGCAACACCAACAACTCTGCCGTTCTCGATAGCAACGCTGTGTGCTGAGAAGCCGTTAAAAAGGTCGAGAGCGACGTTTGGAACTTCCTTAGCCAACTCTTGAACTTTCATTGCCATCCAGGCGACCACGTTGCTGAGCGTCAGCACCATGTAGCCTTTCTTGTCAAAAGTATTGGGATAAAGCGAAGGTGGAATGTCCCACTTTTTCTCTAAGCCCAAAACAGAAAAATTGCTATCGTCGCAAATAGCTTCGATAGGGAAGCCCATATCTTTATAGTTGGGCCAAACCTTTTCCAAAACATGAGGGTGACTGACGGCTCCGCTCACAATGTGCGAACCGAAGTCTTTGCCCTTTTCCAATATGGCGACAGTAAGTTCTTTACCACTTACTTTCGCCAGTTCGAGCAGACGGTACGCCAAAGTGAGATTTGACGGGCTTCCGCCTACGAGGAGAACATCATACTCAATGCGAGTGGACAACGGCCTGTACCCCCTGCTTCTCTTTGCTGGACTCTGATTTTAACGCTTTGATCATCTCAGGAATTACCTGATAAACATCGCCGACGATACCGTGATGAGCAAATTTGAAAATTGGCGCATCAGGATCTTTATTGATTGCGATAATTGTGCCCGACTTGGACATGCCTACTCTATGCTGGATTGCACCAGAAATTCCGCAAGCGATGTACAACTTAGGTCTTACTGTTTTGCCGGTTTGTCCGACCTGATTTTCATATGGAATCCAACCAAGGTCGACTACTTTACGCGAAGCGCCGATGGCGGCATTTTCGAAGCAGTCAGCAAGCTCTTTCAACAGTTTGAATCCATCAACCGATTGAAGACCAAAGCCACCAGCAATGATGACATCAGCTTCGGTCAACTTAAGCCCCTTCGACACTTCGCGAACAACGCGATCAACTTCAAGGCGGTAATCTTCCGGCTTGAGATTTACCGGTATTTTGATAATTTCGCCAGGTCGATTAGGATCTGCCTTCAAAGGAATCATCACACCGGGGCGTGTGGTTGCCATCTGTGGATTTTTCCACGGTCCTAAAATACGTGCTTTCAAACTTTCGCCGAAACTCGGACGAATCGCATACAAGCAGTCTGGATATAAACCGAGTTTTGTCGGGTCTACTTTGCTTTTGTGCTCGTAAGGTCCGATGTCCAACTCTGTACAGTCAGCGGTCAAACCTGTTTCAAAATGGGCTGCAATACGCGGTGCCAGGTCGCGACCAGTAGTGGTGGAACCAAGCAAGCAAACGTGCGGTGGTTCCGGCAGAGAGTCGAGCATGTCGATAAGCACTCGACGATAAGGAAGAGTGCGGTAATTAGTCAATGACTCATCATCAGCGACATAAACAAAATCAGCGCCATATTCAACCAACTTCTTGGGAATATCGCCCAGCTTGTGACCCATGACGATACTCAAAACCTTGGTTCCAAGCTTGCCAGCCAAAATTGTTGCGGCACCGAGAAGCTCGAGAGTGACGGGCTGCAATTCGCCCAAGATTTGTTCAGCAACGACAAGCACATTGCCGCGCGGCGTTTCGTGAACTGGAAGTGCTGTTTCTTCCGTAACTTTTTTCTCTTCTCCGCTCATGCTTTCACAAATTCCTTGACGTTTGTTGCCTTGATCACTTCATCAACAAGCTCATGCACTGCAGCACCTTCGTACATTTTGCAGCTGCCACCGATTTCGCCGACTTTGTCTGTGTGAGCAACAATTGTCGGAGAGCCTTTCAAGCCACAGCGTTCTGCTTCAGCACCAATCAAATCGAGATCGATTGTAGTGATGTATTTCTTGAGCTCTTCGGGGTTGCGTTGCAACCATTGCACTTTCCATGCACCCCTGAATGCTTTGTATTCAAGGTGGTGGTAGGAGTTTGCAACTGTCACTAGCAAAGGCATTTCAGACCTCACGTATTGAACTCCGCCTTCAATAATGCGGCGAGCCACGGCTTTGTCGTTTTCGATGCCGAAATCTTCGCAGTAAGTGACTTGAGGTAAGTTCAATCGCTCAGCCAATTGTGGTCCGACTTGAGCGGTGTCTCCGTCAGTCGTCTGCAATCCACAGAATATAAGGTGGAATGGTCCCAACCATTTGATAACTTTGTGGAGGGCATAGGCTGTCGCCAGTGTGTCTGACGCTGCCAAACGTCTGTCAGATAGCAGTACGCATCTGTCCACGCCGTGCTCTAAAGCTTCCAAGAGGATTTCCTGGGCGGCTGGTGGACCCATTGAAATGGCTGTAACCCTTCCACCGTATTGTTTTTTAGTGAAAAGAGCTGCTTGAAGAGCGTAGCGGTCGAATGGGTTTAGCATTCGCTTTGCTTTCGCTCTATCGATGGTCCCGTCAGGGTTAATCCCTGCTTTAGAACTCTGGTCGGGGACCTGTTTGATCATGACAAAAATGTCGTAGGGGCCTGGCATTTGAGTATCCTAAGACTAGACGCCTAAAATCTTAGCGGGTCTGACTAGATCTCTATTACATCTTTAAAGATATTGATGGTTTGAGCTTATTGTAGCTTCATATGAGGAAAAGCGACGACACGCCTGGCTTTCTGGCGATATAGCCCTGTCCTCTTTGCAATGAGAAGGGCTTGTAGTAAGCAAGATGAGCATTATAAGCCTTTAAATTTGCGATAATCTGCCAATCCGAATTCGGGTGAGAACAGCATAAACACTCACATAGGGCAGAAAAGTCGTGAAAAAACGAAATAACACTTTGCACATGGCATCCGTTTGTCTGATTTTGACGGCACAATCGTTGGCCGCATACGCCAGCGATTCACCAAACTCAAAACCTATAAAAGTAGCAGCAGCCGAGTCTGCACACGCAGAAGAAGCGGCTTTTGAGCAATTGGTAGACAAATATTTCGATTATCTTTTCAAGACAAACCCCGGAGACGCAACAGCGATGGGCTTCCATCAATATGATGCTCTTGCGCCCGATTTTTCTGCCGCTGCAATTCAGAGCAAAATCGAAGAACTAAAGTCATTTGCCAAGCAATTCGACGCCCTAAAGAAAGACGGGCTTTCGGCTCAGTCAAAAATTGATTTGCAATTGATTCAATCGCACACAAATTCATGGCTGCTCATGAATGAAGAACTAAAAGCCTGGCAAAAAAATCCAGATCAATATAGTTCAGAAGCAAGCTCGATGGTTTACAACCTTTTGACCAGAGATTTTGCGCCTCTGAAAGACAGACTAAAGCTAGTCATAGCACGCGAAAAGAAGATCGGCGACTTGCTGAAAGCAGGCAAAGCCAATTTGAAAAATCCGCCCAAGATTTACACTGAAGTTGCCATAGAACAACTGCCCGGCATCATCAGCCTTTTCAAAGATTCGGTCACAGAGAAATTCAAAGATGTGACTGACAAAGAATTGAAAGCCGAATTCGAAAAGACAAACAATGAAGTAATTGCCGAGCTGCAAGACTACTTGAAGTTTTTGAAAGAAGAAGTACTGCCGAAATCAGTGCCAAATTTCGCTTTTGGCGAAGACATTTACCGCAAAAAATTGCTTTACGATGAAATGGAAGAACACACCATTGATGAGCTTCTCGCTCAGGGCGAAACTGAATTGAGACGCTTGCAGAAAGAGTTTATCGAAACAGGCAAAGAAATTGACCCGAAGAAAACGACACTTGAAGTATTCACATCCATTTCAAGCGACCATGCGCCGCCAGACAAGCTGCTTGCCAGCATTGCCGGTGTTTTAGATCAACTCAGGCAATATTGCATCACGCACAACATCATTTCTATTCCTTATGACGACAAATTGAAAGTCGAAGAAACTCCGGCATTCATGCGCGCGCTGACATTTGCTTCAATGGACTCTCCAGGAGCATTTGAAACAAAGGCAAAAGAGGCTTACTACTACGTAACCCTTCCTGAGCCAAGCTGGTCAAAAGAACGCACGGAAGAACATATGCGCTCTTTCTGCAAATACGACGTCATCAACACAAGCGTACATGAGGCTTTTCCAGGACACTTCGTGCAAGGACTTTGGGAAAGAAAAGCACCTTCTAAAACAGCGAAAATTCTAGGGGCTAACTCAAACGTCGAAGGCTGGGCACACTATTGTGAGCAGATGATGATAGAGCAAGGCTTAGAAAACGGCGACAAAAAGCTCAAAATGGTTGTGCTGCATGATGCATTGTTGCGCTGCTGCCGCTACATGGTGGGTATCAAAATGCACACCAGAGGCATGAGCATGGAAGACGGCATCAATTACTTTATTAAGGAAGGCTACATGGAGAAAGCCAACGCCGAAAGAGAGACAAAACGCGGCACCATGGACGCTACCTACCTTGTATATACGCTGGGCAAACTTCAATTGATCGCATTGCGCGATGACTACAAGAAACTAAAAGGCGCGGAATTCAGTCTCAAAGATTTCCACGACAAAGTAATGGCAACAGGCAAACCTCCAGTGAAAATCATCAGGCAGATTTTATTGGGAACCAACAAGTAAGAGAAATAAATGAACAACAATCATTCAGTTAAAGCGGCACTCATTGCAGCAGCACTCGCAGTTGCTTGTGCTCCGATTTCCTATGCGGCTGAGCCAAGTCCAGCAGCATCAAAAAACAGTGCAGATGCGAGCAAAGCATCAGCAAATGGCGCAAGCAAAACAACTGCAAGCGCAGCCTCAAGCAAGACAAGCGCAAGCACGGGCGCAAGCAAAACAACCGCAAGCACCGGCGCAAACAAAGCAACTACAAGCACCGGCGCAAGCAAAACAACCGCAAGCACCGGTGCAAACAAACCAACCGCAAGCACCGGCGCAAGCAAAGTGACCACGACTACCAGCGCCAGCAAAGTCACAACGACAAAATCGACCGCAGGCGGCAAGCCTGTTTCTACAAAGACAACGACTACAGGCAGCAAGCGCGTATCTAAAACGACAACGCGCAAAGTTGTGAAAAGAAGATCTGTCGTTAGGCCAACAAGCACAACGGCTGTACCAAAAACAGTAGGCCCAGACGGAATGCCAATCTGGCTTGATATCAAATCTGCAAGAATTGCCGCGAAAGCCCAAAACAAGTTTATCGTGGCTGATTTTTATACAGATTGGTGCCACTGGTGCAAAGTGTTGGACAAGAAAACATTTCACGACCCAACAGTCGCAGCATATCTCGCAAAGAATTTTGTTTGCATGAAAGTTAACTGCGAAGACAATGGATTAGGCACACAATTGGCTCAGCAAAACAATGTAACCGGTTATCCACGAGTAATGGTATTCCGCCCTAACGGCGTGGCAGTCGGCGGGCTGGAAGGCTATGTCGAACCCAAAGAATTTTTGAATACCATTACTGCATTGAAGGAAGGAAGAATTCCGCAGCAAGAGCAGCAACAATCCGCTCCACCTGCGCCACCAGCGCCACCAGCGCCGCCCGAAGCGCAACAGCAGGCACCAAAAGAAACACCGCCACAACAAGCGCCACAATAAAATTTAAACAGCGTCTTTCATCCAGTCGGGAAAAGCCCCGGCTGCATGCGTGCTGCCCTGGCGTACCTTTTGCAAGCGTTGATACCAGAGCTCAACCATTTTATTGCAGTCAAAAACCGTATCAGTTTGCCCATAACTCGGCGTTAAATTGAAAGTATGCCTGACACCAAGCTCGTCGATTGTTAGTGCAATAAACTTGAATGGAATTGGCTTCATCCAGAGGGGATGATGTTTAATTTCCATCGACACAATGTTCGCTGGGCTGCACGTAAAACTCAGCTTCTTACTTTGAAAATCAAGCTTCGTAGGCGTCAAAGTCAAAACGCCCCGCGTTTCGAACAGCCAGACCATTTTATAATTCCAACCCTTTTGGTATGCGTCGCTGGAAACCCAGCATTCAGTTGTAACCAGCCAATCAGTGAGTTTCATCACCTGCTGTCCGCCTGATTTACTCAGGTCTAGCAACTTTTTGCTGTAATAATCAGCGGCTTCCATGCGCTTAAGCTTGAGATAACCGGCAACCAGCTTTTCCAGGTCTTCCATCTGAGTTTTTGTATCGCCCGAGATGATGCGGTCTTCCACTGCAACAATGCCCGCTTTCATCGCGCCGAACACCTTTCGGTCTACCAGTCGAGCGCCGAATACACCCGCTGCTCCAAGGGCGAAGCCAAATAAGAGACTGGCAGGCAAGAACATGGTGAAAGACACTGTTTTATAGATAAATGGCGCACAAAGTCCGCCAAGAAAGCCTACCAGCATTGCACTGATGAAAAATACAAATATAGCTTTGTGTTCTAAAAGCTTGTGACGCCAGGAAAGCCGCCTGTAGTGCGTGAGGGCGCCGGCGCTGCCTGTAGAATCGGTCATTAAAGCTGTCTCCTAACCCCGGGGCTGCTTTTGGCAAGTACCAATAGAAACATACCCAGCTAAGACGTCTTGTAGCCTAAAATTGCCTCTCTCTTTTATGGATCTGAATTAAATCCGAACTGCCGCACTTATGACTTGAGTTATGCCAACTCCAGAATTCATTTAGTGTTTAGTCTTTTTGGGATGAGCCATATCTTCTCTTTCTTTCCGCAGCGTCTTTAACACACTCAACAGGTCATCCTTTTGTCCTGCCTCGTGCGTATAGTGAAAGTTGACAAAAGTCCATTTTCCTTTATTTAGAACCAGCTCTGGCACCACGTCAGGTCGTGCACCTTTTTTCCCATTCCAATAGCCGTAGACCTCTACCAATACACTATTATTCTTCTTACTGGTTTTGCCAACAACATACCGCTGCGCGATATCCTGTGCATTTAGCACCGGGTCAAAATCAAGCCCGACGATTTCGCCTGGAGATTTAGCACTTGCATCAGAGTCGATTTTCAAATCGCGTAAAAGCTCTGGACTGAATTCAAGATTTTCTCGCTTTTGTATCTCAGCCTCAGCATTGCTTTTGGGACCCTCCTGAGCGCTGCGATTTACCTTCGCAGCATACCAAGTATAAAAATCCTGCACAACTTTCGCGCATGCTTTTTCATCCGCTGCTGGAGTTGCAGCATTGGCATTCATGTTTATCGTCAGTGTGATCAAAACGAATAGCATGCAAAATGATCTGATTGAATTTTTCATAGTTGCTCCACAAGCGAATGCTACCAAGATTTTCATTTACCCTTGCTCACGACAGTTGAGCGTAAGACCGCGCCAGTACGGACCTCAGCATCCTCCGATTCTCCTCACGTCAGTGTACTATAATTGTGAAATCAGGTAGGTCCTGGGAGAAATTACATGTCAGAACTTTATGGAAAGAAGCAACGGCTTCGGAAGGCAATTACAAAGATTAAAGAGCTGAATAACACCCAGGCAATGAAGAAACAAATAGGTGGACAAGCTGCCACAACCAGCTCCGCAGCGGTGACCTCTAATCGGGCGTCATTAAACTCACTTATTGCAAGTAATTTTTTTGGACTGAACATACCTTCAATAGCCGCCGCAGAATCAAGCTATACAGAGATGTGGGCACAAGATGTAGCGGCTATGACTAAGTCTCATGAAGGTTAAAATGACATAGAGGCACAGCAGGAACCATAGATTGCATATCTTGGAGGAGAAAAGCCTGCATTTAAGCGATAGAACGTAAGCAACTGCTCGATCGAATAAATAATTATGCTAGCGTTGAATGCTGCAGTTTTGCACTGTTATTCTCCGTTTCCGATTTGCACTCAACAACAACAATTTGCGGTACAAATTCAAAAAATCGTGTTCTTACGAAGCCAGTTGGGAGTTGCACGATAGACTCGACATCCATCAATCTGAGAAATTTTGATTGACTGGAGGTTAGAACTTGTCGAATCATTCATTGCATTACGCGAACTGCGCTGTTCCTGATCACGAACGAAGAGGAACAGCCACCATGGGGTTGCTCTGGATAACAATGGTTACCGCTTTCCCGACAGTACTGATCGGATTCGAATGGTTCAAACTCGGAATAAGTCTTTCACAAGTGATTATTTGCTCGGTCTCAGCTTGTCTTCTGCTTCTGGCATACACGGTTCCCACAGTTTATGTTTCAGCGAAAACCGGCAAAGGCTATGGGTTGCTAAACATCGAAACTTTTGGAGCAAAAGGCGCGCTTGCAGTAAATGTTTTGCTGCTGGCAATGTTCGTTTCATTTTATGGACTGGCAGCACTTCTATTGGCTGAGGGACTAAACAGCCTCTTCCATACAAACTTTCCGCTAGCACCTTCTGCAGCGATAATTGCCTTGCTTATGGCACTGAACAATTTTTTTGGATTTTCGGGTGTGGCTAATTTTGCAAGATATGTAGCGGCTCCAGTATTGATTATCTGGGTCGCATATACATTCGCAAAAGTCGCTCCGACTTGCCCACCTGATGCCTTGATTGCACAATCACAACAGTCTTTTTCTTTCGCACTATCTACGGTGTCATCATTCATAATTGGATTTGCAATCTGGGGAAATGAAGGTGACTACTGGCGCTTCTCACGCCCAGGAGCAAAAGAATCAATCGTGCCGTTGGCTATTGCCCTCGCAATTGGCGAAGTCATTTTTCCTGTAACGGGCTGGATGGTGGCACACTATTCCGGTGTAACAGACTATGCTAAAGCAACAGATTTCATGAGTAACTATTCTTTCGGCGGATTGCCGTTGCTCGGTGCGGTGGTGCTGACGGCCGCGTACTTCGCATGTAATGATTCAAATCTTTTCGGCTCTAGCACCACCTTAGAGCTAGTAGTAAAAATGAAACATCGCAAGTCGGTGTCGTTGCTCGCCATTGTCGGGGCCGTCATAGCCTATGGATTAGCAACATTCGGAGCTCAACAATCGCTCGAATTTATCGCTTCGCTGAATTGCATTTTCTTACCCACACCTACAGTGATAGCTGTCACAAACTGGTTTCTTGCAAAACGCAATTCGGAATTAGAGCAGCTTGTTTCCCCATCTCACAGATCAGCCTGCATTGCGCTGCTAATGGGCATAGCTACAGGTTTGCTCTCGTCAAAACTGATTCCAGGAATTCCTGTGATAGAGGGTTGCATTCCATGCCTGCAAGCATGGTTGGTGGCGTCCTTATCGTTCATTACTCTGCGAATAATCGATTACAAGCACGCACGTGACCTTGCAAGAACGAACGCAATTTTAGATACCAATGAGCAAAATGGTCTGGCTCTTTTGCCAGTAAGAATCCGGACCCGCTAATTACAATCCACAGTAATTCTCCTGACCCTTACGATAATCAGCAACCCTCAAAACAGTCTTCGCCACATTCACTGTTGTCTTAAGGGTTGCTTCAGTGGCTTCTTGTTGGATTTCAATCCGAGCGACTCGCATGATTTCAATACTGTCAATACGCGCACAGGCGAGAAACTCGAATTAACCGACATTTTCAAAAGCGAAGACATATTCAATGCATTGATGAAAGACTCCTCCAAGCTTGGCAAAACCTCACACCATGAAAGTAGCTTCCCTTCCGACTAGTTCCAGCAGTGCCGAAAACAAGCATCCGACCTACCGTGCCTAGAAAGCAGACTGCTGTGGCGATGCCTGGGGTGGCACCGTTCACCGACCTCTTAATGTAGAACACCTAATTTAGTCAACCTAAGCGACTTTAGCGTATTCCATTTTGGATTTAGTGGTTCAAGCTCACTCATTGTTTGGAAAACAACAGGCAAGAGCATTAGTTCGGGGCATTCAGTTTTGTCAATTCGAGAACCAGTGAAATGCTTTTCTAGTCCTCTTTCAAGACTCTCGACTGCGCATTTGCCCAGGAGAATTTTTTCTTCCCGGCTGAGATTTGCTGTTTCAGAGATTCCTGGCATGAAATCGAACCCCTCTATCATGCTTAAATACGCGCATGCCGCAGCCGAGTACTGCCCTTCAGCCTCCATTTGCTGAGCCGCAATCAAAGAATTATCCAAATCTGCTTTCGCTGGCGTGCTACCAGCAATGATTGTCGCCAAAGAAACGACCAACAGACCCAAATACTTTGTAGAAACTTTGCACATTGTCGCTGCTAAACCTCATTGCATATCCGACAGAATCACTATAGAAGGAGAAAATGAGATTTTCCTGAAATTGAGTTGCCCATCAATGCTCTAAAATCTGCATTTGCGCTCTTATATGGCGAACACTCAGGAGGAACTATGTCTTCAGATACTACGGTCGAAAAACCTGGTGAGCAGTTAATTGTCGATTTGCTTGATTCGCTAGATAAGCTATTCGGGCTACATCCAGGATTCCGTCCTGTACATGCGAAGGGCGTGATGTGTTCTGGTGTGTTTAGAGCAAGTGAAGAGGCTCGCGATTTGACCTCAGCTGCCCATGTGCAGCGTGAGTCGGTTCCTGTAGTGCTGCGATTTTCGAACTTCGCGGGTGTACCGACCATTCCTGACAACGATCCAAACGGTGCGGGACCGCGCGGTTTCGCGCTGCGCTTCTATCTTGCAGAGCATGAGCACACAGATATTGTGGGACATTCTGAGAACGGTTTCCCCGTGCGTACAGGTGAGGAGTTTCTCGAACTCGCTCGTGCACTCGCAAGCAGCGGCGCTGATGCAGCAAAGCCGACACCGCTTGAGCGATTCTTTCAAGATCATCCAAGAGCGAAAGAGTTTCTTGAAGCTCCCAAGCCGATACCAACCAGTTATGCGCGCGAAGCATTCTTCGGCGTAAACGCAGTTCGATTCATAAACAAAAATGGTGTGGCAAGATACGGCCGTTATAAAATTCGCCCGGAAGGCGGTACTGAGTATTTATCAGCTTCGGAAGCGGCCGCAAAGAGCGAGAACTTCCTCGCCGACGAGATGATTGAAAGGCTAAAAAGAGGTCCGGTCAAGATGGATGTCATCGTGCAGCTCGCAGGCCCGAACGACATCATAGATGATGCCAGCAGCCGCTGGTCAGACACCAATACAGAGCTGAATTTTGGAACTATCGAACTAATCGCGCCTGCCAATGATGCAGACCCTGAGTTGCGCAAGATTATCTTTGACCCAGTGCCGCGATTGGAAGGAATTGAAGCATCAAACGATCCACTAATACAGGTTCGTTCAGATATTTACCTCTTGAGTGGTCGCCGTCGCCGCGCCGCCGCGGCACAGAAAGCCTAAAAAGCCTTGCTGCCCCGCGGAGAGCTAGCTCATATCCGCGGAGTTTGCAAGACTATAAGATGGGCAGACGCACCGTTGCCGGTTAAGCCTCCCCTTCCAAGACCTGATTCATTGTATACAGGGCGACTGCAGAGCTACCGCAATAGCGAATAAATTGCCGAGCAATTTCGCGAACAGCTTCCATATCACCAAAATTTGGCAGAAAGCCAAAACGTGCAGCGCGTGAAATCGAGAGCAGATAGCGAATGAAACGCAGACCGCTGTCGCTCATTTCTTCAGCACCACGATTACCTTCCATTATGGTATTAACTATAGATTGCTCAGCCATCGCCGAAAGAGATACTTCCGCAGCAATACCGGAGGTCTGTTCGTTATCCATTCCCGAAGGACCGTCTTGCTCAATCATCTTAGAGTCACCTGCAAATATAAAGAAATTGTTGATACCGTGACTCAATCTAAGCCAGCAAAATTTTCTTGGCAACTTAACAAACGCTAAGGCACAGCCAGTTCGCGCCTAATGACAGCCGCAAACGCCACAGACAGGGGGTGGGTTGTAGTTCTTGCCCAATGTGAAGTACATTGTGCATCTGTTACAAAGCTGTTGCCATGCCGTCACGCAAGGAGTACGACAATGCAGACCAAGCCTGTGGCAAACACACTAGCTAAGACGGAGACACGCCAAAAGACCATGAAATGCCTAATCAAGGAAAACCTAGCAACCGACGGTTTTAGCCTCAAAGAACAACATCCAGAGCCCACGCCCGGTTTTGGCGAAGTTAGAATCAGAGTGCTCGCTACAGCAGTTTGCGGCACAGACAAGAGCATTTACAACAGCGGTAAGAGCGAAGGCATGCGCCGCGAAATGCAGCGCTATTTGAAGTCTGCGGCTGACTACAGACCAATCGTCGTCGGGCACGAATTCTGCGGCATCGTTGAAGAATTAGGACCCGGTGTCAGGGACATGAACCTTGATGTGCCAGAGCATTTACTTATAAAGAAAGGTGACTATGTCACGGCTGAAATGCATCTTTCTTGCGGGCATTGCTCTTTGTGCCGCACGGGCAACGAGCATATTTGCACATCGGTGAAAGTTAAGGGCGTGCATCTCGACGGCTGTTTTGCGCAATCGGTTGTTGTTCCATATAAGAATGTGATTTTGCTTGGGAAGAATGGTGATACCAGCCAAATTTCACCACGCATCGGCGCGATGCTGGATGCTTTCGGCAATGCTGTGCACACTGTGCAAGAGGCTGATGTTGCAGGCAAATCTGTCGCAATTTTAGGAGCAGGACCGCTCGGCTTGATGTCTACATTCTTGTGTCGCGCGTTTGGTGCCACCAGAATCTACATGACTGAAGCAGCAGATTTAGAACGGCGCTCTGCGCTTGCAAGCGAATTTCATGCAGACCATTTTATTGATGTATCAAAAGGATCAGACAAACTGCACCAACTGGTAAATAAGCTTGAATCAAATTCAAATGGCGTTGATGTTGTACTCGAAATGTCTGGCTCGCTGCCGGCATATCAAGACGCATTCAAAATTGTGCGAAACGGTGGACAGGTCATTCTGCTAGGCATCGCACGCGAACCATTGCCGCAATTTGATATCGCCAACGGAGTCATCTGGAAAGGCGTAACAGTAAAAGGCATTTTCGGTAGAAAAATGTTTAGCACATGGGAAACCATGTTGAGTTTGATCAGATCTGATCGTTTAGATTTGAAATCAAAACTCGAAAAAGTTGTAGCGCAAAAGCTCTACAAACTTGACGAATACGAAGAAGCATTCAGCGTACTGGGAACAGGCGAAGAACTGAAGCTGATTTTCAGCCCAGACAGCACACTCAACTAAATTGACGGCGAGCGTATCTACGCTTTCGTCGAGGCAACCCGCATCGCAATTGATTTGATAAGAGGTATAGGAAATGGCGGTTTCAACAGGCAAGAACACACATCTAAGTAATTTGTACGCTGACTTCAGCAAAGAGCTGGAGAGGGCAAAGAGTGAAAAGACATACAAGTACGAAGTGCCTTTGGATGGACGCCAGGATGGAGTCGTCAATGTTGCGGGCAAAGATTGTGTGATGCTTGCTTCCAACAATTATTTGGGGCTTGCAAATCATCCGGTTATTGTAGAAGCAGCAAAGAAAGGCATTGACGAGTATGGATATGGGCTGGCTTCGGTCAGGTTCATCTGCGGCACACAGCCACTTCACCGCAAACTCGAATTGAAAATTGCCGAATTTTTGGGTGCCGAAGATACAATCTTGTTCAATTCATGCTGGGCTGCAAATGAAGGTTTCTTCAATGCGATGTTGGGCAGCGACCTGGGGCACAAGGATTATCGCGACATTTTGTACAGCGACAAACTCAATCATGCAAGCATCATCGATGGTGTCAGACTCTGCCGCATCGCAGTAAAAACAACTGATGCGAAGGCATACAATCATAACGATCTCGCACAATTGAAACAGTGGCTCGAAGAAGACTCAAAAGAAAATCACAGAGTGAAAGTGATTATCACAGACGGTGTCTTCAGCATGGAAGG
The DNA here is from genome assembly GCA_964546815.1 of uncultured Candidatus Obscuribacterales bacterium. Taxonomy (GTDB): domain Bacteria; phylum Cyanobacteriota; class Vampirovibrionia; order Obscuribacterales; family Obscuribacteraceae; genus JAIEPM01. Next base: position 107,704 of record CAZJLR010000010.1, read on the forward strand.
CGACACTGCATTCTTGCCAGAGCTTGTCGAACTTGCTAACAAACATGGTGCGATGCTCTATGTGGATGAATCTCATTCAACCGGCGTGCTTGGCAAAACCGGTCGCGGCACACCGGAAGAGCAGGGAGTGCATGGAAAGATTGATGTTATCTCCGGCACGCTGGGCAAAGCTCTCGGCGGCGCTTGTGGTGGTTTCATCACAGGCAAAACAGAGCTTGTCGATTTCTTGCGCCAAAAAGCAAGACCGTACACATTCTCAAATACAGTTCCACCTGCAATCGCAGCTGCATCATTAGCTGCAATCGAATTGCTTGAGAAAGACAACTCGATCGTTCAAAAACTCCACGACAACACCAACTATTTCCGCACTGAAATAGTCAAATTAGGCTTCACAATTATTCCTGGCATACATCCTATCGTTCCTGTAATGCTCGGCGAAGCAGCAGTCGCTATGGACATGTCTGCTGAGCTTCTGAATCTCGGAGTATACGTCAGAGGACTCTGGTACCCAGTGGTTCCAAAAGGCGAAGCAAGATTGCGCGTGCAAATTTCTGCTGCACACAAAAAAGAAGACCTCGATCGCGCACTCGATGCATTTGCCAAAGCCGGCAAAAAACTCGGAGTGCTGCAGTAGCCCTCAACTGAGGGGCGACGTCATGCGTCGCCCGTCCCTTCAAAACGAGCATAGATCCAAGTTTAACCCGTAGGGTGAGGTTTGTAGATTTCTTGCCAGAGTAGGCTGCCTTCGGGGGTGCTGGCTTTGCAGCAGATGCGCATGCCGGGGCGCTCGTATAGGGCGCCTTCGCGGCGGTCGACGCTCAGTACTTTTAATTTGCCGTATTTTGCCATTGCGTCATTGATAGTTTCCGGCGGACGAAATGGATGCTGAGCACTGCGATCGATCCAGATTTTGAATACGGATGGATCATCATCTTTGATTGTGACTCGAACCGATCCACCAAGAAAATCGTAAGTGACACCATTCGACAATTCGCTTCGTTCCGAAAATTGTCCCAGTACCTTTGTCGCGTCTTCTAATTTACTGCGCGACGGCACCAAGCCATGCCAGCCATCACTCCAGACCCAGCCAGAGCCTTCGACAGATTCATCTGAAATATTCAACCCCGGCAATGGTTTGGGCTTTTCTTCCAAGACTGGTTCTCCTGATTTACAGGAATTACTTTAGCAAGGAATTGAGCGTTACCAAATTAAAAGCTAATGCTGATGTGCCAACAAATTTCTCTGTTGAATCTCGAGCCGCCGCGATTCAATCCTGAGGGGCGACGCCATGCGTCGCCCGTCCCTTAATCTCGCAGCAACTCCATCTTTAACAACCGGGCGACGCATGGCGTCGCCCCTACAAGCCTAGTTCTAGTCTTGATACTCGGGTGCTGGCGTCCAGGGGTTGGTCGGAGAAACGTTTGATGTAGCCTGAGCCACCGAGACGGCCTGATTTGATTGATGATTTGTACAAGCGCAGGGCTGAGTCGGTTCTCCCCAGGGCTTCTTCGCAAACGCCCAGGTAATAATTCGGTCCATTGTAATAGTTGGCAGGTAATTCGCCTGGTAATGCTGGGGTGAATTTTAGTTGGCTCGATTGGCAGGCACGAAAGTCTCCCTCGGCGGCTGACGGTTTGTCTAATTCCAACATCAACTTACCATGAGCAAAACGTGCATCTCCCGAGCTTGGGTCAAGCGCAATTGCGCGTTCTAAATCTTGGCGCGCTTGCTGATAGTTTTTCAAATCCATGTAGCAAATTCCGCGCTCGGTGTATGCCGGCGCATAGCTTGGGTCTATTTCAATAGCCCGAGACAAATCAGCGATAGCAGAACCTGTGCAACCAATAATTCCATAAAGATAGCCTCGCAAATACAACGCATGCCTGTGCTTTGGATTGGTCTTCAAAATAGAATTTGTAGTATCTAGAATTTTCACCAACTCAGACCCAACTGCTGTTTGATATGCAGTGTTTTTCCAAGCTGTTAGAGTGGCAGCCTCACCAGTTTCTTCTGTCCTTGCACACACAAATGTAGGCGCCGCAAACTGAATGAGTAAAAGAAGAGAAATGCACACACACGTATTCATTGAATAAACTCCGCCCTAATAATGGGCATCTTATCCAAAGACCATGTTGAAAAAATGTACTTTGTGGATGAATTGCGGATATTGAACTTACTCGTCCAAATATTGCTCTCTCAAATAACGACCGCCTATCCACTCCTCGTTTTCGCCGGTTCTCTGATAAGGCTGTTCACCTTCGATGCGCACTGCATCATAGTCGATAAGCGCGATAGCTTTATTTGTCATTCTTCCAGTAATAGGATCGTAAACGGGCAATCCACTGAGATCGCCATTCTTAAATCGAACGAGCGGCACATACGCTAATTGATCGGCACCATGCGTTTTAAGCCTGCTTGGGTCTTTGTCCCAAAAAATGTAATGACCATCCCTTTCGATCATTGCATCAAACAATTTAGTGTGGTCTACACTTACAGGTGAAACGCCTTTTTGCTGTTCGTATGAAATCACATTGGTTTCACCGATCAAAGTGTGTTTTGGCGGCGTTAGAATTCGGCTATCGATTCTCACATATTTGTCTTGCCAGTGCACCCAGCGCGTGCCCCAGTCGTCGTCCCATGCATACTTGCCCTGCGGCGATTCGAAGTCTTTATCAGTAAGACGCAATACATTTCCATTTTCGAGTTGAATGGCAACAGTATCAGAACCGCCGCCGAGAATTTTCGAGGCTCTGGTTGGATAGTTTTCCATTGCCTTGATCATTGCAGGCACATCATGATTGTTGTAAAAATTGTCGGTTTTCTCAAGCCCTCTGAGCAAATCAGACACAGGATATAGTCCAGGGAATATGGGGTCGCGTGGGTTTTCCACCCAATTTTGTTTTCTATTTCCAAGTTCAAGTGTTGGTTCATTTGCATGTGGCGATTTCGCTAGTGCATCTGGCAACGAAAAACGCAAACGATTGCTGCCAGGAACTTGCAAAAGAACTTTTGACGAACCTGCATCCGGAAAAATGTGCTTGCTGCCGACATCACGCAAACCGAGCGCTTCAAGCAATTTTGGATCACATGTGGCAAGGAGATCTGCAGCAGCAGCTTTTTCAACCGGCAGTTTCATGCCTGGTTCAGCATGACCGATTAACATAGTTTTCTCGGGACCAAGCTGAGACTTATCGCCAGCCGTACCGAGAACTTCTCGCACTTTGACGAGAGCAGGATCAGACAAGCCGCGTGCACGCAGTGCAGGCAAGAGACCAGAAATGTCTTCAGATGCGACAAATTCGCGAATGCCAGCGGCACTTTGCGGCATCAAATCTCTCGCAATTGAGCTGCTTGCCAGCATTGATTGTTCTGCCGAGCCGCCGCGCGGTCTGGCCACAGGGCGTGAATCGAGCCCGTAAACACCGACAACATGCTCTTGCGGAAACAATGCTTTACCGCTATCGAGCTGATTTGCTTTTCTGGTTTCAGCTGCGGTTTTAGCTTCAGTATGCATTTGCTGCATTCTTACGCCGCCGATGGTCGCTGCCGTTCCATCAAGAGCGGCTTGCAAAACCCCACCGCCGAGCGCAGAGACCAGACTAATGTCTTGTCCAAGTTTTTTCTGTGTCTGAATATCAGAGAAGAAGCCGCTAGAGAATCCAAAAGATCCGCCCACGAGGGCTTGAGTCATGAGAGGGTTTGTTTTGGCGAACTCTGCAGTAATGCCCAGTTTCTGCATGGCGAGATAACCGCCACCGAAAGTAACAAGATCACTTGCTAGCTGATTGGTGTCTGTCAGCGCAATGCCCGTTCTCTTAAGACCGCCGGTGAAATCGAATGCACCAGTTTTCTTGTCAAAATAAGTGTGCGAATCTAAGCCAACTTCAGCAATCCTATTTGTGAAACTCAAAGCACCGGCTTTAAGAGCCAGGTTCATTTCAGCCTGACCAATTTTGTCGAAAGTTAGTTTGAGTGCGGCACCTTTGCCTGCACCAAGCAACATGTCAGCGCCCTGCCGCCAGCCTGAGTCTGCCGGATGCGCCGCATCACTGGCACCAGCTAACGCTGAAATTGTATAACCAGCCTTTCCTGGAAAGAAAAGCCCCACACTCTTTGCAAAACTGCCGGTATGGTTTACCCAGCCATCTGCGCTCCGGCGTGCCTTTAAGTCGTCATTAACAGCATCTGCCATCTTAGATTGGACGGCAGCCGCGCCTTTGTAGTCGCCAGACTCAGCCGCCATTCGGGAACTGAGCAGCATCGACTGCATTTTATCTAGCGACTTATCGCTTTGATGAAACGGCTCTGTTACAGTGACAATAAGCTTTCCGAGATATGAGCGGTTTTTGTCTTCTTCGCGGTGTTGCTGAATTTCCCGCGCAAGCTCGTCTGAGGCAGCCGACCGGCCTTCACCCAAGCGAGTTATGAGATTGTATTCGCCACCCTTGTCCATTTATTGGTCAAATACTCCAGTCCCAGATTAACTCAACTTTAAGTGAGCCGAGCTTTGCACTCAATGGTGGAATTACCCAACCGCAGATGGCCAGCACTGTAGCGTGCCGGTGCGGGTAGCACGGTGACAGACCGCAGTAGCTGCGCTGGTGCGCCACGCGAGGCTCCGGACGCGTTACGACATCAGAACGCAAAGATTAAATCTCGGGGGAACTAAATAAGCTAACCGTTGTCTCAGACGGAGATATTAATTCAGCGACAGGGGCGACTCATGCTTCAGCGACTTCTAAGAATAGTATTGCTCTGCGTTCTGGGAATTTCATTTTTCAATTCGCCGGCAGTTGCTGACGACAATCGACTGGTTACATTGCAGCAAGACTCGAAGCGTCCCAAGGTTGCTCTTGCCCTGGGCGGCGGCGGTGCCAGAGGCGCGGCACACATCGGTGTTCTCAAAGTTTTCGAAGAAGAAAAAATTCCGATTGATATCATAACGGGAACTTCAATTGGGTCTGTCATTGGCGGACTTTATGCTTCAGGTATACCACTAAGCAAATTGCGAGAGATTTTTGAAAATCGAACTCTCATGCACGCATATAACAGGACGCCGCTCCCTTTCGCGGTTGGCTATATTCCGCTAACCATGATTCCGCGGGCAATTGGTATTCACCATGATGTTGGACTTTTCAGAGGCGACAAATTCGCGCTTTTTCTAGACGGGCTTTTGCCGCCTGAAAAGCGCCATGTGGAAGACACTCTGATTCCATTCAAAGCAATAGCGAGTGATCTTATCTCCGGAAAAATTTATGCCATCGATCACGGCGACTTTGGCAAAGCCATTCAAGCATCGTGTTCTCTCCCATGGCTAAAAAAACCAGTGCTCATCGATGACAAAGCGTTATGCGATGGATTTGTATCTGGCGGCAATTTGCCAATTTCTCAGGCGAAAGATATGGGAGCAGACGTAGTCATTTGCGTTGACATTGATGGTGCAGAAGAAGTGTGTAGCGAAGATGACTTGAAGCACCTTAAATCATTTCGACATAGAACAAATAATATTATGGCAGCGACAATGGATAAATTAGAAGCGTCCAAAGCCGATGTATTGCTCAGACCGGATGTCGGCTCGCTGGGGATGTTGCTCTGCAATTCAAAAACGATAGAGGCTGGAATTTTAGCAGGCGAGCAGTCTGCAAGAGCCGCTTTGCCGGAAATCCGCAAACTCTTGCGCTCTGCTAATTATGCAAAGGCACAGGATTAGATTGCTTAAGCGCAACGAATTCAGAAGCAAGCTCGAAGCCGGCGCTCCCACGGACTAGGATTTGCCGTTGGTTTCGGGTTGTTCGCGAGGCAGTTCGAAAAAGAAAGTGGAGCCTTCGCCAAGGCTAGTCTGCACGCCGATGCGGCCGTGGTGTTCATCAACTATAGCTTTGCAAATTGCAAGGCCTAAACCTGTTCCGCCTTTGCTTCGTGTGTCGGATTGATCTAATTGCTGGAATTTTTGGAAAAGCTTAGGCACCAGTTCTGACGGAATTCCGCTGCCTCTATCAACTACAGAAAAGCGCAACCACTCTGAGTCTATCCACTCTGTATTTACCGATACGTTTCTTCCTGAAGGTGAGAACTTAATCGCATTCGAAACAAGATTTGTTAGTACTTGCAAAATTCTATCTTCATCACAAGTAACCAAACCGCGAGCTGTTTGTGGTGCGTTTAGTTCGATGCCGACTTCGTCAGCCACGCTCTTCATGCCTTCAAGAGCGGTTTGAACAAGAGTAGATGGCTGCACTTCTTGCAATTTGAGTTCTACCTTACCAGCTTCAATTTTGCGAATATCAAGAATATCGTTGATCAAACGAATTAAGCGATCGCATTCTTCACGACCAATATCAACCAATTGCTTAGCCATGTCTGAAAGGTCGCCCGCGACGCCACCTTGCATCAAGCCCAGTGATGCACGAATTGAAGTGAGCGGGGTACGCAACTCATGTGATACCATCGAGTAAAATTCGCTTACTCTTTTTTCTGCTTGTTTACGCTCGCTAATATCGCGAAGCACCATTATGCCACCAATCAACTGTGCCTCGTCATCACGCAATGGTCTGCCTGTGGCACTTACCCAAATACCTTGCGGCGCCACACTGTTGCGGATGAACATTTCTTCTCCGTCGGAAGAACCGCCTTTAATTGCCTGAAAAATCGGCAAGTCTTTTACAGGATATGCAGCGCGTTTCATGGCATCATAAATACCGCATGATTCTGTCCAATCATGAACAGAGCCACTCAAAATTTCAGAACCAAAAATTCTTTCTGCAGCAGGATTACTTTCTGTAAGCTGCCCTGACATATCTACAACTATGACAGCCTCAGCCATGTTTGACAAAATAGCATGCAAGCGAGCCTGGCTTGCCTCAAGCATATCTTCAAACTGTCTGCGATAAATATATTGACCTAACTGGCTGCAGATTGTATCCAAAGTTTCAAGCAAGCGATTGTCGGGCTCTCTTCTTTTAGCTGAAAACAACTCAAATACGGCAGACACTTTTCCGTCTGTGAATACCGGCACAACAAAGCCGGTGTTCATACCATCTGCGATTGCAAGGTTGCTGCGAGGGCAAGTTTCGCCGCTTCTCAAATCAGTTATCCAGAGCCCTTCGCCACTTCCCCACACTTTGCCGGGCAAGTCTGATTCTTTCTGAATGGTCAAAAGATTTCCGCCAGGATACAAGCCCTCGGTCTTGCTGGTGTTGTTGTGCCAGAACACGGCGCAGCTAAGCACGTTGGTTTCAGGGTCTGCACGCCAACAAGCACCTGCATCCCATACCAAATTTTCACAGATAGTTTTGAGCACACGTCCCATAGTGGAATTGATATCGCGACCTTCTGCGATGGCTCTGGCAACATCATATTGCGCGGTGCTCATTCCTTCGATGCGCCCACGTTCGGCCAGGTACATGTTGGCTGATACCAATAACAGAGTAAGCAGACCAAGCGAAATCAATCCGAGCAATGCTACAGTCATTATCATCTGCGTGCTGCTGTCGTTTAACGAGCCAGTGCGTAAAGCAAGCAAATGCCGTTCTTCAACACGCATGTCTTTGATGATATTTCGAATTTGATCTGTAATGCGATTGCCTCGCCCAGACTCAATTTCTTGCAGCGCTAAATTTATTTTGCCGTGCGAACGCGCATTAACTACGCCCTCAGCAAAGTCGAGCTCGCTCTTCAACATGCTGAGCAGACTGTTGATGTTTTCTCTCTGGCTTGGGCTATCAGAAGTCAAATCGGCAAGGCGATGAACACGGCCAGACACTTTCTGCAGGGCCTCGTTAAAGGGGCCCAGAAAATCCTCGTGGATGATCACATAACCACGTTGCGCCGTTTCAACGTCACGAATTTGCGATTCGGTTGCTTCAAGCTCTGCTAAAACTTCGTGCGTGTGCGCAACTTGTTGCCCCAGTTCTATCAGACGCAGGGCATGTTGATATGCTACGAAAGCAGCAATCACAACCATCGCAACCGCGACAAGACCTAGAAATACAAGATTATTTCTAAAACTAGCAGTTTTAATGCCACTGACCCACATAACTGCCCCGACCCGAGAAGCTGAAATTGAGTCGCCTACTCATTCATGCTTGACACTACAAATCATCGCCCGCCCAGCGCGTAAGCGCGCACTAAGCTTGCCATACCCCCATGGTGCTAAGTCATAACGGGTGAGGGCTCTCAGCCTATCGCACCAGATGGGCGTCCCATTGCCCGCCATACTGGGTTTCACCCTTCATCACAATGTTTTTTCCGTCCGATGAAATTTTCGCTTTAAACATTATGCTGCGAGCTTCTTTTCCTTTGCTCTTCGGATATTGGCGAATTAGTGTCACGCTCGGATATTTATACCAGCCCTTGGCGATAGTAAACTTCTCGCCAGTAGTGGTATCGACGCCATCACCGCTAACTTTATCAGCATCATTTCTGAGCCACATTTTCGAGTTGATTTTCTTGAAATCATACGAATAGCCAACGTCATAGTGACCAGATATATCAGCCGGTTTTGCATCGCCAATGTTTGCTGGTGCAGCATTTTGAACGGGAGGCGGAAAATTTTGCTGTTGCGGTGGGGGTTGATCTTGCGGTGGTGGAGCGGCTGCGGCGTCAGCAGCTTGTTGTGCAGCCGTAGGGTTTGAAACCCATTTTCCTGTAACTGGCTGGCCGCCTGGTCCCGGGGCCTCATAGGTTCCTTCCATGATCCATCCGGTGTACTCGGGTGACTGAATATATTTGAGTTCACCTGCGTAATTTATGGCATTGTTTGAGCCTGCATATTTTTTAGCAAAGGCGATTTTGGTTCCTTGAACCTCACCGTTTTCGACGCTCCATTCGCGTCCGTCTTGATCGGCACCTTGGCCGGCAATAACATTGCCTTGCTGCGAGAAAGTCACTGTGCCTACCCGGGGGTCGCCTTTGAATTCATAATCGACTTCCCACTCGCCATCCAATGCGGGCGGGTTGTTGGCGGATGGCTGCGTCCCGCCGCTGTTTCCTCCGGTGGTGCTTGTGCTTGCTGACCCGCTGGGATTAGCGGTGCCGCCTTTGTTTCCTTGCAAATTTATCTTTGTGCAAGAAGCCAAAATGCAAAGAGAACAAACCATGATGACAACGTGACAGGCCGGTGCTTTCATCTTTTCTCCAGATGCCCCTTAATCACGACCATGATATCAGATTCGGTATTAGCGCCGCTTGGCATCGCGGCCATTTGGAAGATTGCTAATAACTGGGTACACTATTTCCTGGAGATGTCTGAATAGGAGTGTGCAGTGGCTATACCGATTAACACGCATGTGATTGTGCTGCTAGCCGGTGGTGAAATCGTCGAAGGCGACGTAGCTATGGTAGACCAGGCAACTTATCTATGCCTCAGACGCGAAGGCGAAACCTGGTATTTACCCTGGACTGCCATCAAATGCGTCAAAGGACCGGCTCTGCCAGACCGAGGCATCACCGGCGGCTACCCGCGAACCCAGCCCTGAGGGCATTGAGTCATTTACAAGATCTGGCTGATCATTGGGCCGGCGACTTGATCGCTTTGATCTCATTTGCTTCAAGCCATCGCAAAGCGCGTTGTCTACCGCTTTGTTTTTTCCATTCTTCCCAGCGCTCCCATTCGCCGTCTGCTTTTTGCAAAACTGCGCGCACTGATGCATATTTGTTGGGCGACTCCATAGCTAGCTCAATCATTGACTTGATCTTTGTATCAGTCAAAGTTGCAGCAAAGTCAGTCAGGTCAAGCTCAAGCTGATTATCATTTGGCTTGGGAATGTAAGCGTAGCGGTCGGGCTCAAGTTCGATAGCTTCGCGAATTTCTCCGACGTCATCGAGGTCTGGACGCACCATGATGATGCTGCCGATGTCCAGGTCAAGATAATATGTACTGCCGGTACTGTTATCTTCAAAGGCAAAGGCTAGCTCTGCCATGTCGATTTCAAGCTCTTTCATGCGTCAGTACTCCTTTTTGACCCGGGGAACCTGATAAGAAAGCGCATCGCTAAACTGCCCAAGGTAAGGACCTTCCGGCGAAGTTGCGATAACTCTTAGGCTATAAACTCCAGCGGAAGGCAGTTCGTTTGTGGGTATTTGAATTTTGCCTTCGGCACCTTTGAACCTGTAAGTCTTATATGTCTGCCCAGATAAGTGGTCTGAATTTGCGTCATCAAAACTCTGGTTGGGGTAAGTAATTTCGGCCAGAACTCCATCAGCACCACTAATATCTTTGACTGAATAATCAGCATTGATCGCATCTGCCTTGTCGGACAGCGCGATTAAACCAAGCTGGGGCTCAAGTGGATAATCATAATACGGCGGCGTGAAACGGGTCGCATTGGCGTCTGCCACGTTTTCCAAAACGGGGCTCAAAGTAGGCAGACTTTTTTGTCGCGTGATTCCAATACCGTTGATGCGAACTTTAGAACGCGCGGGAAAGCCCAAAACTATGCAGCGCATTGAGCCTGATGTAGTCCATCCATTTGACCTGCATGAGAGCAAATAGCGATGAAACTTACCGTCATTCACACTTGCTTTTGCGTAAGTGAATCGCTCGCGTTTTACAAAATCAGGATGAAGTCTTGTGAGCCAGTACATTTCAATGCGCGGTGCAATCGGTGATATTGGTGCATCGATAGCCGCGTCGAGCCAAATGTATTCTCCATCAAGCGGAGAATAATCAGGAGTAATAAATGTGATGATTGGACCCTTATCTGAAACCGGCTCGAGAGTTAGCTCTGTTTTTTCAGCGTTGAGTTTTGCATTTTTGTAAAACTCAAGCTTTGGCATAAGCCTGAATGCAAGCTCTTCGATTTTCATGTTATCAGGACAGGTGGCTTTTTCGTCTTGAAGTTCTAGTGGCAAAAATCCACGTAAATCCATTTCCCAGCGCAAAGAATTCTCGCGCATTTTGTTGTCACGCAAGAGATCTTTCAAGCGTCCATCAGGCACCTGATTGCTTCGCATAAGCCCAGTGGCAGGGTCGAAAACAACAGGCCCAAATGGCGAAAACGACGGACAAACACTCAATTTTTTCGGAAGATCTCTCAAAATTTCAATTTGTAGTTGACCATTTTGCTGAGACTCTTTCATCGCCTTTTGAGCCGCTTTCAATATACGTGCACAGTTGCGATTAGCTGCAATTTCATTTCGCAGATGCCTGTAAAAGAAGTTTGAAAACAAAAGAGTTATAACGATGCAAGCAATAAGTCCCGGGTAACGCAAGCGCCCTGTCAAACTCGCAAAGCCTGCAGCGAAAAAACCAAGCAACATGCAAAATGGCACAGTGGCGGCATAAAGCCAGCGCTCGCCATAAAGCGTGGAATCAATTCCAGATGTACCTGCAAGTGGAAAAAGAAGTACCGGGCAAAGCATAGCTGCGTATAAAATGCCGCGCCGCAGCTCTACAACACGCAAAGCAGCAATTGCAGAAATCGCCAGGCAGGGATATACAACATATAAAAACCTGTATTGCGCAGCATAATGCTGCCAGTTAAACTCATTGATTGGCAGCGCCATATGCCGCAAGCAAGACGATATAACCTTTATTTGTATTTCTGGTACAAGGTTGACATTAAAACCTAATGTCGCCGCAATATACATGCCAACGAGCACAATCGGCATCAGAGCTGCGATGAGTGCCATCGTCAAATCTCTCTTTTCAGATTCTTTCTCAGGCATTGCCAAATAGACAAGCTCTAGCAATCCAAAAGCCAAACAAGACGTCCACATCAATACCGAATTTGAAACAGCTATAAAAGATGCGACACTGACCATGGCAATTTTCAACCAGCCAGAATCAGCCTGGCGAGCCTTCATATACAAATAGAGTGCCAGTAAAAATGCGAAAGTACCCAGCTCAGCGCCAAAGCCTCCGAGCCATGCACTTGCTTCAAAATGCAACGGATAAACAGCAAAAAACAAAGCTGAAATAATAGCGGGTGCATTTGTGCGGCAGAGAGCCTTGCTGCAAAAATAAACAAGCGCAGTGCAGGCAGCGTGTATTGCTACCATGAAGAATTTAAACACCGCAACATTTTTGCCGCAAAAGAAAGCTACAAATACAAACGAGAATTTTGTAGCCCATCCCCATGAATCTGCATTTTCAAAACCAGGCCAGTCCATAAAGCCGCCAAAGCCAGAGCTTCCATGCAGCTTGTGAATCGCTTTCAGCCAGGCTAAAAGATATTGTTCATCGAGCAAGCCCGGCGATATTAATGCCAAGGCATAAACTGCATAAGTGGCGACAACAAACAACAATGCCAGCACAATGCCAGAGAATTTCCACGACAAAAATTTATTGACACCGGCACTTGCGCCAGCGAAAAAATTTGAACCAGCAAAAATTTGTTCTTCCACCATTTTTGCTCGACTCAAAGAGCATGCATCGACTGAAACACTCAGAAACAGCAATTATATGTTATTTTCAAACGAGTATTGCTGGAGTTTGGCAAGTGCCTGCGTTGACTCAAATTAAGTGCCCAAAAGGTATCCGTTTTGACTGCTCTGGGTGCTCAAATTGCTGCCTGCAGTGGCCTGTGCCGCTAACTCAAGAGGATTACGAAAGAATAAGCAACAAAAACAGGCTATTGAATACACAAGCTTCTTTTAGAAACTTGCGCAGTTCAAAAGACAATTTGTTGGCTTTTACTCACACGCTTGAAAAGAATGACAACGGCAGTTGTGAATTTCTGGCTGAAGATAAACGCTGTCGCTTGCACCTTGAATACGGCATAGAAGCCAAGCCTTCAATGTGCATGCTCTTTCCCTATTCATTCACTGTCACTCCTGATGAGGTCTTAGCCACACTCAGCTTTGCTAGCAGCGCAGTTTTGTACAACAACGGCAGATTGCTTTCTGAGCAAAATGAAACACTTGAATCACAATTTCAGGTCTTTAGTCGCTTGTTCAAGCCAAATACAAAATTATGGCATCAGCTGCAAATCATTGACGGACAGCCGCTGAACTGGAATTCATTCAAAGAAATAGACAATGAAATATTGTCACTTGCCGAACGAAAAGACCAAACAAGCGCAGCGAAAACTGAAGATGAAGAGAACGTTGTGCCGCGAAATTTGAATTCAAAATTGGTGAAAATAGGCAAACTAATTCAAGATAAATTAGGCAACCCGGCACTGGCAGAAAGAGACCCTCCATTTGAGGCAAAGCCTGCAATCGCAGACCAAATCTTGCTTAAGCACCTCGACCGTTTGTATTTTCCCAGCCAGGTTTTCGCTGAAGACAAATACGATTTAGACGCAAGGGCTCTGGTCAGCGAACTAGTAACAGCACCGCATGCAGTATCATTTGGAAAAGGCAATACAGAGATAGCATTTTCAGATCTGGTCTCCAGCAGACTTAATTCATTGCCAGACGAAACTGACGAATTAATTGACAGATTTCTCTATGTGCGAGTTTTTTCAAAACTGTATTTTGGTCCTGGATTCCACCATTTGAGCCTTCTTTCAGGACTTAACCATTTGCGATTGTTGTCAACGTTAATCCGCTTGAAAATCAAGCAATCGGTCGTACTCAAATTGACATCGACTCCAACAGGTTTTGACTTTGTTTGCGAGTTAGTGCGAACACTAGAACGTCGACTGACACAACTTGACTTATCAGCGCCGAGCCAGGCGATGCTTGAAGTCCTGTTATCCAGTCCCGAACGGCAAAACCGCATTTCACAGCTTGCCGAATAGACAGTATGTTGCTGTCAAAAATCTTTCGTTTAATACATGAATTAAGTTATTGCCGTTGTCAAAATAGTACGGTTTAAGTAGACTTAGCTGCGTTAGCTCAAGGAAATTAGATGTCCAACCAGAGCTTCAGTCAAATGCGCTTGCGCAACGCAGAATCCATTTTGTCTGCCGTGCGTTTGCATTCCGAAATAAGCCGCGCAGATCTCGCTCGTGAGACAGATTTGTCCCCCGCAACAGTGTCTAGCATTGTAGACGACCTCATCAAGGCCGGCTTCCTTACACAAACAGGCGCAAAATCTACAATTGTCGGTCGAAGACCTATAGGCTTAGTTTTTAATCCAGAAGCCGGTCATGTTGCCGGAGTACGCATTGGGCCAGATCAAATTGGATTAGCACTTGCAGATCTCGATGGCAGAATAAAGTTTGAAATAACAACACCATCAACCGAGTCAATCGAAGCTGTTGAAATTGCAGAAGTTGTTTTGAAACTAGCACGCTCTGCATGCAAATCTGCAGGAGTGAGTTTTAATTCTCTAGGCGCGATGGGAATTGCAGCACCCGGCCCGCTCAAAGACGACTACCCGACAATTGGTGGCGTGCGCCGCTCAGAACTCTACAACAATGTCAAAGAGCAACTGGCTCGCAAGTTAGGATTTCCAGTAAAAATGGATACTCTGGTTAATATGGCAGCACTTGCTGAAGGACTGCGCGGAGCAGGTCAGGGAGCCAATACTTTGCTCTATGTCCGAGTCGGACATGTCATGCGTTCTGCCCTCCTGGTAAATCAAGAATTAGTAGTCGGTAAAAACAACCGGGCAGGTGAAATAGGACACATAATGATGCCCAACCAAAATTGGATATGTCATTGCGGCAAAACAGGTTGCGTAAACGCTGTAGCGGCGCTACCTCACTTCCTCGACAGATGCAAAAGCGAAGGCATGACCGACATTAAAGTCGAAGATTTCGCAGACCAGGTTGCACACGGCAATTTACGTCTGCACGAATTTTTAGCAGAAGCAGCAACGGCGATTGGCTTTGCTTTGTCATGCTTGATCAATACACTTGCACCAGATGCGGTGATTATTGCCGCCCCCTACACCAGCTGCGGAGCCGCCTTTCAAGACCCTCTCATCAATGCTCTCAGCAAATATTGCCAGCACGATTTGCTCACACAATGCAAAATAATGCAAAGCCAACTGCGCGGTTCTAACGAAGCCTTTGGCGCCGCCCTACTAGCCATGAAAAACTACCCCCTGGCCGATCAAGTCCAAACCCGTCTTTAACGCCCCCGGGGGCGCAGGCAACTTGATGCTGTTTTCGAACTCATCATGATGATCAGACCTTGCCTGTTCATTGTTAGGGGCGACGCCATGAGTAGCCCTCAAGTTTATAGAGCGAAGCTGTCTACGCGAGCACCGCGGCTTAAGATCCGGCCGACGCATGGTGTCGCCCCTACCAATGAACATACGAAGCAAGTTGGAAGCCTGTGCTGCACTGGGATATCGGGTAGAATAACTAGACTTGATTTGAATTCAGTGAAGGTAACGCGGAAAAACAAAATGGCAAAAGAAAACGAGTACTTAATTCGCGAACTTGGTCCTGATGATGCAGCTGAGTTCAAAGCTCTCAGACTGAAAGGCTTGAAAGAAGAGCCAGACGCTTTTGGTTCATCATTTGAAGAAAGCGAAGCAGTGCCAATTGCTACGTTTGCAGAACGAATTGCCTCAAATCAAAATGGATTTGTTTTAGGCGCATTTGATAAAGCCATGGTGGGCATGACCGGCTTTTACAGATATAAAGACGGCAAAAAATCTGAGCACAAAGGAGTTCTCTGGGGCGTTTATCTTCTGCCCGAATATCGAGGCAAAGGTATAGCTAAACGGCTTTTGCTCGGCGTAATCGAGAAAGCGCGAAAACTTCCAGGAATTGAACTTATCCATCTTGGCGTTAACCCAGCCAACGTTCCTGTCGTAAAGCTTTATGAGTCAGTCGGCTTCGTCAAATGGGGCGAAGAAAAACATGCCCTAAAGGTAGACGGGCATTACGTTGACGAAGATCAGATGGTTTTGTGGCTCTAGTATCCGGGAATGATTTATGTAACAAGCTAAGGGAGGTTGCCAAGAGGAACCTGGCAAGCCCTCAGCCCCTCGGATAGAATTGAGTAGAAAGGCTCTCCGCCTTGCTAACAAAAGGCATGCGAATTTGATGCGCTCCTGCCCAAAATGCACAACAGAACTCGAAACCTATGAAGTAAGCTGCCACAACTGTGGTCACGCCACTTCAAGTGCTCCCGCGCCGCTTGTTGCAGACATAGCACCTTCACGAGAAGAACTTTCGGAAAGTTACTACAGCTGGCTCGCCCGTGGGCAAGAGTGCCTGGAGGCGGGAAATTTTGAAGAAGCATCCAACGCACTGCGCGAAGCCGTAAAACGCAGCAGGGTACTTGAAGACGCTCAAGAAAAAGAAATAGACGCGCGCAAATTGCTGGGCGAAGTATTGGAAAAGCTGGGCAAAGCGCCAGAAGCAGCAGACCAATATCGCATTATTGCCCAGGAAGCAAACTCTAGAGTCTTAAAAGACCACTGGCTCAAAAAATCGCAAGACTTGCTGGCAAGTTCATCAGTTTCATTCGATGAACTGTTCAAGAAAGAAGAATTCCGCGCTTTGCTTGATGAAGAAGTTCGCTATGTACCGCTCTATTGCAGCGGCTGCAAAAGACTGCTAGCCGAAGCTGAAGTATATGGATTTAGACGCGGACTCGCAGGCAACGTCCGTTGTTGGTGCGGCACAGAAGGACGCCCACTTGCGAAAATAGACGGAAGACATCAGGCAGCCTACGAATCAGGACAAACACTAAGCAAGGGGCAAAGGGCAAAAGCCATTCAAATTGCAGGCACCGAATTGGAAGGTGGAAAAAAGCTTTCAACAGCTTGCATGCTAGCAATCACCACCGGCTGGTGCGGCGGACACAAATTTTATGTCGGCGAAACAGTAGCCGGCTGGATTTATTTATTTTGGTTTTGGACTTTTGTGCCGCTGCTACTATCGCTGTACGAGGCGATGGTGCTGTCACAGATGACTTTAGTGACCTTCAATATGACCTATAATTTGGACGTAATCCTAATACAAATCCTTCCACCGGAAGAACAGGGCAATCTGAATAAAAACAACTTGTTCTCACTTGAATTGGGTGAAGGTTCTTTGACGTCAGAGGTGGCACAAAATGGCACTAGCAGAAAAGAAGTGTGAAGCCTGTATTTCAGCAACACGCTCACTAAACGCAGAAGAAATACAAAAACTAGAACCGGAAATTAGCGGATGGACAGTTGTCGACAAGCACCATCTACTAAAGTCATTCAAAATGCCAGATTTTGCAAAAGCGCTCGAACTGGCAAACAAGATTGGCGCACTGGCAGAAGAAGAGGGGCACCACCCAGACCTCTTAGTGCGCTGGGGTGAGCTCAAAATTGAAATGTGGACTCACAAAGTTGACGGACTGACAGAAGCAGATTTTGTGCTTGCCGCCAAAATAGATCAAATCACTTCTTAGAACGTTTAACCGACAGATTAACAGCTCAGATTCCACGTCCGAAAATGGCGAGACGTGCGTTTTTGTCGATGCTATCATTCGCTCATCAAAAACAAACATATCCCACGAGCGAGCACGAAACATGAGCGACAACACTGTATTGGAGCGCGCACTTGCGCACGCCACAGAATACCTGAGCGAAATGGACAGACAAAAAACTGGCATTCAAAATATTCCAGATGACATTCGCAAAGGCTTCGAATCGAAACTAAATCAATCACCCATCGCCGCAGAACAAGTCATAGACGAATTGGCTGCAAGCGTAAAAGCTGGTTTGATCGGCAGCGCCGGTGGGAGATTTTTCGGCTGGGTAATCGGCGGCACATTGCCGGCAGCACTTGCTGCAGATTGGCTAGCATCAACATGGGACGAAAACGCAGCCTTGTATGCCTGCAGCCCATCCGCCTCAATAGTAGAAGAAATCAGCGCAAACTGGCTTAAAGATTTGCTCTTACTGCCAAACACTGCATCTGTTGGCTTTGTGACAGGCTGCCAGATGGCTCACTTTACGTGCCTGGCAGCTGCGCGAAACAAACTGCTGCAAGACTGCGGCTGGAATGTAGAAGAACAGGGAGTAAATGGTGCTCCAATAATCGAAATCGCCACAAGCGGCGCCCGCCACGAATCACTCATCAGAGCCGCAAGATTTCTTGGACTCGGACGCAATTCTCTAATCGAAATAGACACTACAGATGATGGCAAAATAAATCTGCAAGCACTCGAACAATATCTGAAGAATAGAAAAGGTGCCCCTACAATAGTAGTGTTACAAGCAGGCGATATTAACACAGGCCGATTTGACCCATTCAACGAGGCATGCGATCTTGGGCACAAGTATAATGCCTGGATACATGTAGACGGCGCATTTGGCCTATGGGCAGCCGTTTCAGACAAATACAAAAGGCTAGTCGCAGGCATCGAAAAGGCTGATTCGTGGAGCACTGATGGGCACAAATGGCTAAACGTTCCCTTCGACAGTGGCTTAGCATTTGTAGCACACCCAGAACATCACCGCGCAGCAATGACCACCGACGCAAGCTATTTGATTGCAGACAATGAAAACCGCGACCAAATAGACTGGAACCCCGACTGGTCAAGAAAAGCCAGAGGTTATGCCATTTATGCAGCCCTGCGCAGCCTGGGCAGACAAGGCATCGCCGACATAATCGAAAAATGCTGCGACAACACAAAGAAACTGGTAGTCGGAATTGCAGCTTTGCCGAACACAGAGGTCTTGGCAGAACCTACGATCAACCAGGGGCTAATTCGCTTTTTGTCTAATGACGGTGATCATGATAAATACACAAATGAAGTGATAACGCAAATACAAAAATCGGGTGAGGCCTGGTTTGGTGGCACAACGTGGCGTTCGCAGCGGGCAATGCGCATTTCTGTTTGCAACTGGAGAACAAACAGCAACGATGTAGAAAGAGCAATTGCCTCAGTTAAGAGTGCTATAGAAGAAGTAGCGAAAAAATGAATGCCTGTTTTTTGCACTCTGTCAGACAGCCGCTAGTCAAAATAAGGCGGCTCAACATAAGGTCGAGACACTTTCATCACGACATCTCCAGGGCTTTGCTTTGAAGCAACCCACTTGCCCAGATAATAGACCTCATCGCTCATTCCGGCAGGCTTAAAGGATATATCGACCTTCGCCACCTTGCCACCACGAGCAGTACCAGAGGCATTAACTACATAGCGCTCGGATTTAAAAGCTGTCGACAGCCCGCCATCAACATGCAAGTCTTTCTCAACTTCAGCTCTGGTCATTCCCACCCTAACGAGATCTGCCGCAGCCGGCTTAAAATTGAGGTATTTTCCCGTTTCAAGCAAACTGTGCGCAATTTGTCCAACAGTGTTGGTAGTTCCTCTACAGCCAGAAAAATAGTCAACGTTAGCCTTGTCAGCCAGGAGCCGATCATAACATTGCTTATCGCTCTCTATCATTTTATGCGACAGCAGCACGCATGCATACAGGCGACCAGCTGGCGTGCCATGCGTTATGACAGACTCCAATTGGCTCACAGAAAGATTGCGAATCATGCCAGCTGCTTCTTTGTACGCTAAATATTCAGGTCGCAAACCGGGGCTTTCGCCACGCACATCGTCGCTGAAAGACTCTGCTTTCATGAGCTTCTTCAGGCAGGATGGCATTGACTCTTCCAAGTGAGTTGAATCCTTAGCGCTTGTAATCGCTTTTTTGATTTCGGGGCCAGCAATTGATGCCTCAACAGAAAAATTTGCCGCCACTATGAGCATCAAAGCACAAAACAAGACAAGCTCGGTGCTCGAATGCCATAAACGCATTACGCTATCTCCATTTCATCACTAAGAACACTTTACTGCAAAAAATGCGAATGGTCGCCAGGAAAAACACTGTAGTGAGACTTTCGAATGACCAGAAAAGCGTTCAGTAAGAGCGCCACAACACAAATAAGACAAGCTTAACCGAGACGCAAACAGTGCAGCTGCAGGCGGTTTAGCGCTCCAAACTCTGTCAGCGCAGGAATTATCGGTGTCAAGAATTTAGATTTAATTGGATATAGATTGGAGCTGTACATATTATGTAAATTGTCCCCCATGAGTTAACTTTCGCGCCTCGGCCAAGTCCGATGCGCGGCAAAAATGGGTCTGGAGTCTGGAATGAATGTCGCTCAATACCTTGCACCTGCACTTTATGTACCGCCTGCAATAACAGCAGTCAAATCAAAAACTTGCGCCAATACGGGCATAATCGGCACAGGAAATTCTGCACGAGCGCTGGCAGCTTACTTAAGCAGCCAGGGTCACCAGGTCAACATTTTGGCTCGCTCGCATGATAAGTTGCATTTTTTGGGACAAGATTCTCAAGTAAAGTCCGAAGGAAAAATCGAGGGAACGTTTCCTGTGGCAAGCGCAGGATGCAGCCCCAGAGATTTTGCCGAAAGAAGCGATATCATTTTCGTGGCCACAGTTACGACAGCCTACGAAGAAGTTGCAAGACGACTCGCCACTCACTTAAGCGAAAAACACAGCATTATCTTGTTTTCTTCAAAGTTAGGCGGGGCGCTATTATTTGAGCAGGCACTAAAAAAAGGCGGACTGAAAGTTCCTGTAAGAGTCATCGAAACTGACGCACTTTTCGCCTGCCGCATCAAAGAAGAAGAGCAATCAATTTGGATTCGCGGATTCAAACAATGGACTTTGTTTTCATCATCAACACAAAGCAAAACAGCTCAAGATGCAGAAATAGTAAAACAGTTTTTTCCAGAACTTAGCCCAGCAACAAACATCATTCAACGAGGGCTTACAGACTTCGGCGCAGTCGCACATGCCGCAATTGCAATGGCCAACATGAATCTCATTTCGCAGAAAACACCTTTCCGTTTTTATTACGACGGAATGACAGAAGAAACAATTCGCTTACTCGAGTCGGTTGAAAGCGAATTTCGCAACCTGGCCGAATTGTACGGCAGCGATCTGATTTCAATGAAAGACTTACTCAATCGCTACTACGGATGCGACAACAGCAGCCTCTACAAAGCGATGACAACAGTTCCAAACTATCAGCACAGCATGGGTCCCGACACGCTAAACCATCGCTTCTTGCATGAAGATATTTGCTCAACACTCGTGCCGGCTTGCGAATTAGCAAAGCTTGCCGGCTTAAATACTCCAGTCATCGATGCGATAATAAGCATTGTCACTGTCGTCACTCGCCGCCAACTGCGCAGCGAAGGACGCAGCCTCGAAAGCTTAGGTCTTCAAGGAATGGACTTCAAAGAAGTCTTCAATTATGTCAACAGCTAAACCAGCAAACGGCAGCTACTTTTGGATAACAGCCACCTTATTTGGCGCCAGCATCGAACCAATCATTGCAAAGATGGGCTACGAAGCGCACTGTACGCCATTGCAGCTACTTTGCCTGAAAAGCATAGTCGGGGCAATTGTAATCTGGCCTCTCACCAGACAAACAACCTGGATAGGCATTGAAGGGTTAAAGAAGATAGCACCGGTAGCTACACTTTTGTTGTGCACCAGCACACTCTCTTTATGCGCTTTGCAATATATTCAAGCAAGCATGCTAATCACAATTGCAACAGTGACACCGGCAGCAGTGGCACTAGTAAATCAAGCCCTTGGTCGCGACGTACTAGGCAAAAAGTTTTGGATAGGTTTTTGCATGTGCGCTTGCGGGCTGATACTGACAGCTGGAACAGACTTTGGAAAAATCCATTTCCTCGGCATTGGTCTGGCGCTTTGCGCGGTGGGAAGCTCTACAAGTTATCGCGTCTTACTTGAGAAAGTTACAAAAGAATATAAGCCTGCTCTTGTTTCGACTTACATATTTTTGATCAATGGTATTTGCCTCCTGCCAGTTTTGCCTTTCATTTCAAAATCACTTCCGCAAAATATAGTATTGAGCGGCTTGTGGTTGGGCATGGCAGCAGCAGTAGCCAATGTTTCGTTTTTGTACGCCATATCACTTCTCGGCTCAACGCGAGTATCAATCATTACTATGTTAGAGCGGCCAATCATTATTGTGATTGCAGCCATAGTTCTCAAAGAAATGCTGAGCCCCTGGCAAATAGCAGGAATCGTGTTTGTAATAGTTGGCGTGCAACTGGCAAAGCTAAAACACAAAGCACCAGCGGTAATACCAAGCGCAGTTGAAGCGAAAGTGGGCACAGATCTAGTTAATGCTGAAGAAGCCGCTTTGTAGAGGCGACACCATGCGTCGCCCCAACGGATTTTGGGGAGAATTTCGCAGGACGGGAAATTACTTGCGGTAAGGGTTTAGCAGGGCGGAGACTGCGGTTAAGTCCGGGGCGCCCGGGTCGAGGTTTGTGGCTTGAGCAACATGGCGCGAGGCGTTGCGATAGTGCTCTGCTCGTCCGCCGGTAGTTGGGTCTGCGTCGCCGAATGCGACGTTTAGAATTGCCAGGTCTCTGAGAATTTTTGCTTTGTAGCGTGGGTCTTTGTCGCTAAGTGTTTTAGAGTACTGATTGAGATTTTCGCCAAAGGTTCTCATCTCGGCTTCATGAGCCACTACATTTGCCTTAACTTCACTGTATACTTCGGAGATGTTGTGGCTGCTGTAGACCAGCTCAAGATTTTTGTCAGCACGCACTTTAGCGTATTCGAGTTGGCTGATGTAATCATCATTGATAACACCACTGCTTATGGACTTGCCTTTGTTTTCCTTAGCAAGCTTTATCGCGTCTTCCAAATTGCCGCTTGCTGCGCGCAAATAGGTGCTGGCTTCGCCACCGAAATCATAGCCTGTGCCGGCAAGCATGCGCTTACCTTCTTTGTCCCATTTGTTTTGATCAACTCTAGAACCGCGCTCCAAAACGCTTTCGCCATAACCGAGCATTAGCTCAGCATTGCCGCGCTCTTTCTCGATTGCAGTCTTTGCAGAAGTGTCCTTTTGCCAATCTCTGATCAAAGCGGCCGACGCTGCATCATTTCTGTTGCTGAAAGCGTGCATTTGATCTGTAGCAAAATTGAAACGCTCACGCGAGGGCGCCGACAAATCAGTGACAACTGCAGCCATTGTTTCATCGCGCAAACGAGGCTCTGTGCGCCCTGTCAATTCAAACTTATCGTCGACCAAATTCCATGCTTTTCCAAGTGCCCAACCGCCCAGCGCTAAACCTGCTCTGACGCGAACGTCTCTAACTGGCGCAAGTGCACCGGCTGTAGCAAGCCCAATTTCAGGCAAACTGGGTCTGGCAAAAATACCGAAAGCACCAGTTGGCGGACCCATATATTTATCAAGTAAATGTGACCCTGCAACCAATGCAACAGAACCAGCAATTTTTCCTGGCATACCAGCTCTAGATAACAACAATGCAGGCATACCTATGCCCTGAAGTCCCCAGTGCGCTGAATTCGAAAGCGCAGGGTCATTGCCCAAAGCCTTGTCGATTAGAGCATCCGAAGCCACTGTTGCGGTAGCAACTAATAAGCCCTGCCCAGCCCCGCGAATTAAAGACTCACCAGCGGTGGTGATAGATCCTCTTTCCGCTCTAGTTAGCAATTGTACAGCCCGACCATGCTGCAGCTCATTTTGCGTAACTGCAGCTTCAGCATTAACATGATTAGAAGTTGCCGTCCAGAAATCAGAAGCTTGATTCATCATTGGTACAGCTTCAGCTCTGGTAAACAATCGCTGCCTCATTTGCACTTCAAGATCTGTGCCTGTGTTTGCAGCAATATTGGCTGGAGTAAATAAAGTACGCTGGTTAACCATTTCAACACGGGCGTTATACCAGGCACGCTCTGATGCAGTAATTGGACTTTGCGGAATTTGCCCCTGAAGTGTCGAAACCAGCTGCTCTCGATAGCGGTTTTGACGCATCAAAGTATGCGCCGCCGCATTTTCAGCGGTTCTAAGCTCGGGCAATGCAGACTCAAGAGTCTCAACCGCAGCGCGGCGCTCTGGTACAAGTCGCTGAGAAGGACTAAAGTTGTCTCGCCAATAAGCGGCTGCGCCTGTACGCTGAGACGGCTCAATAGCACCGGTCCAGCGGTCTGCCAGATGAACACCGGTTTGCATTCCAGCACCAGTTACAGCGCCGGTCAAATATATAGAACGCGCATCAACATTTTGAAGTACAGAAGTTTTGGCTTCTTCATCAGTCAAACGCAGAGGCTGAATTTGATCTGGCTGCTTGCTATAACCATCAGTCGGCGTGCTCGGAGGCTTTGGTTTTTCGCCCGGGTTGGGCAAAGGCATTGGCGTTGGAGCCTTATCAAAATAATGAACTCCCCAACCGCCTGGGCGATCTTCGCGACCAATTTCCCACGGGGGCCTATTAAATGGACTATCTGTAGGAAACCAGGGCTTGGGCCCCTGCGTGTCCGGAAACTTATCTCGATTGCTATGCGGCGTTACTGTGGGCGGCGGACCCTGCTCTTGCTGCATATATGGATTTCTAACTGAGCGGGTATTTGCCCACGGCGAAGTGTCGTGAAAAACCGAGCCAAAATCAGGTGCTTGCACCGGCTTGGGTTTATCTGCTGTATCTTTCGCTACTTGGTCTGCCATTTAGTCCGCTCGGGCGGCAAGGATATTACGCCATATGCTCAATAGTCTAGGTTCATTCCTGGACACGGGTAAATACGTAATTTCCGTCTGTGACGAGCTTTGGCATTTCAACGGATTTTCAATATTGCGACCTAGTCTCTGTACAAAGGGTTCGTTAAGGGTAAAGCTCATGGGTCACAATCATTCGCACAGCGAACATTTCTTTCAGCATTCTGAACATTCACAAAATAGATTTGACCTCGGCGTCGCTACATCTATGTTGTTGCATCAAGAAGCAAGCAACATTCTTTCGCGAGCACTCGGTGTTTACCCAGACAGAGTGTACAACCAGAGCTGTACAGCTTTTAACCAGATAAGCTTTGCCGAGCCGTTTAGAGTGAGAACTGGCTGCATGCGAGCCGATTCACTTAACGGTCTGGTGGACAGCGGTGTCATTTCAGACAAAAGAATTTTTGAGCCTGAAAAACCAGAAGCGATGCGCATGGCTGATTTGAAAAACTCGCTGCTAAACGGTTCCGCAACGATTTTAGAACAGAGCCCAGACAGATCATTTATATCTGCGGCAAGAAATCCGCAAATACAACCCGATCTATTAATAAGAACAGACGGCACTGTCGAAATGCATCACGCATCAAACAAAATGCCGCTGATAGTGCAAATTGAGCGCGGACCAAACAATGAGTTGGCTAACCCGAAGCAAATGGAAGCAGCTCGTGAGCTAGATCGCTGGATTGACCAGAGACACTACAAAGAAGCACAAATGCAAGAACAGCTGGCTAACCAGCAGAGAATCAACGAAGTGAACAATCGCTTCGACCAATCTGGCAGAATGAGCCCTCAAGAAGCCAGAGATTATTTCCCGCAACGAGATGAGACCGAAGCCAGGCGCAACAAAGAGCCATTCGATGTTGCTTCTGTAATGGATACTCTGGCATTCATGTTTCACCCAGACAAAATCAAGCCTTACGACACTTTGCGCCACGGCCCATCGGGATATGAAATTGGCAGATATGGAATTAGCGCCAACATATTTATGGATTATTTGAGTGGGTTGCCTGAATTTGCTGAAATGCTGGGCACGCCGCCAGACATGAGCAAGTTGCCGCTATTGATGAAACATCTTGGAAAAAACCACAAGATTCCAGCCAAGTTTGCAGAGCATTTCGGCGACAAAAATTTCAGCCAGGAATTCGTGCAATTCATGGGCAAAATGGAATCTGGACAGGGCAATCTCAGCAAACAAGAAATTGAAAAGTTTTTTCCGAAAGAACTTCAAGAATCAGTGATGAATGGCATAGCCGTAAACGCTGTTCATAAAGGCACTGATGCAGCCACGCTGGCACTGGCATTTCATCTCGGTAAGCCTGTCAGCGAGCTCGACAAAGAAGACATGGCAGACAAAAGCAATCAACAATACATGGCGACAAGCATGAAAGTACTGGGCTTGGCGCTGGCAAAACATCAGTCGGGTCCCAATGATGAAATTGACTGGAAACGCACAGACAACGGCAAGCAATCTTCGGGCTCAGGCACAAGAGGCGCTGACGACAGCTCTTCTTCGCAATTGGCATTCAGCATTGCGCGTGCAGCCGAAAACAATGCAAACAGAGTCGGCACAGTTGGCTGGTGTTATCGCGAAGTAGCCAACACACTAGATCGTTTTGGCATACATTTGAGCGGAAGCTCTGCATACATGGCTGCGCCGCAATTGGCAGCCAATAAGCATTTCAAGGAAGTCTCGACTGAGCATTTGAAGAAAGGCACAGTGCTTGTATTTGGACCATCGCAGGGACATCCGCATGGACACATAACTGTATATCTGGGGAACGGCAAAGAAGCAAGCGACCACGTGCAGTCTCTGGTTAACTTCAAGCATTACGGCGGCGTGCGAGCTTTCGAGCCGACATAGACGAGCGCGGGCCATATACAATCTCGTTCAAAATTAGACTGCGGAGACTTACAGTTAGCAACTGTGGTAATCAACATGCGCTAGCTCTGACAGAAAAATGCAGAACTCTCCGAGACTGGTTGCTAAAGGGAGTCTTCAGCCTCAGGCACATTAAATGCCGAAAAATAGAGCGATTTCGGCACCTAAATTCTAATCAGATTAGTGGTGATCCTACGTAGGCTCTGGCCTTACGCAAAGTTAGTAATTCTCTTATTATTCTCTCATCAGGGCTATCTAGTTATTCGGGGAGTTGGAAAACCAAAACATGTCGGACGGCAAGACCCACCTTTCTGGGGAAAGTGGAGTTTCGCGCCATCTTCATAGAGCCGAACATCACGGCAATCATGAAGTTAGCTCGCATCACTACCATTCCGCAGCATCAGAAGCGCTTCATCATGAAGCAAGCAGCTCGCTCTCGAGCCCAAAGGCTCATCACAAAGCAGCTATTGCAAGCGCACATACTGAAAAAGCCGATTCTCACAAGCCTGTGAAGGCAGCAGAATCAGTGCATTTATCTACTCACGCCCCCGCAGCGAAAACAGATACATTAGCTCATGCAGCAAGTCCTAAGGCTGCAGAAAAGAGCGGTCATATTCTTGACCTGGCTCAAGTACCCAAACTTTCAATCGTCAACGAAAGACTGCGTCCGACTGCCAACTCATTGTCGGAAAGCCTTTCTATGCTCAATCCGCCACCACATGGCGCAGAGCGAGTCGCAGGCACAGCTGATACCAGCAAGAGCTTGTTTGCACCTCAGGTGAAAGTAGAAGATGCAGGCAAAACAAATGCCAAGCCTTCAGAATCTAAGCCGATGGTTGCATTGGCGCAATTCGACCACAGCAAATCGATTGCAGAATTGACCAAAGCAGGAGTCATTGTTGACAGAACAAGCATGTCTCAAACGCTGGACAAGCCACCGCTGGCCGCAGGCGAAGTGCCTAAGGTAAATGTCGATTTCCAAAACGCAAGCAAAGATCAGCAAGCCAAGCCTGATTTCGTAATTCACAAAGACGGCTCAATTGAAATGTTGAGCAATCCACAAGTCACGAAGCAGAAAGAAATCAACGTTCAATTTGAACGCGATGGCAACAAAGTTGAATTGACCGACGCACAGAAAGCTGCCGGCGGCGCATTCTACAGCTATCTGCAAACACAATTGAAAGATCAATTCCCACAAGCAGCTCCTGAGCAATTCAAAACTACAGATTCGCAAGGTCTGCTCAAAGACACAAATCTTCCTCAAGAAGTGAAGAAGAATATTGAACAAGCGCAGAACAAACAAGATGTTTCACCAAGTTCTGGACTGCCCGAAAGAGCCGGTCCGACGATGCAAGACACTCGTCGTATTAGCCGCGGCGGCTCGCACTCAGATGTGCCGCGCTCGCAAGTAAATGACATGACACCACCTGTGAAGCATATTCCGAATGAAGCGGAACGCATGCAGGTGATGAAAGACACTATTGCCAGCTATACAACTCGTGGCGAAAAGCAACCATACGATTATGTTTCACATCGTGGTGAGCGTGGTTGGGGTGTCGGCCGTTATGGCATGACTTACAAGCAGCTCAGCAACTTCATGGAAGGCATGACTGACGAACAAATTGCTGAGCTGATCAAGCAAGGCAAGCTGACGCCAGAACAGGCTGCCAACCTTAAGAAGATGCGCAATTCGATCAAGAAAGCCAACGAAAGCGGCAACGAAAACGATCTTGATCCATTCCTCAAGAACATGAAGAACGGCACAGGTACAGCAGCAGAAATGTCAAAAGCTGTGCATGAAATGCTGCCGGACAAAGTGCAAGAACTTGCAGCAAGCGATCAAATCGCCAAGATTTCCAGCTCGCTTGCAGCAGACGCTACACAACGCGGCGAAAAACCAAGTGTAGATCCTGGTCAAGTCGGTCTTTCATTCGTGCTTGGACGTAATGTCACAAAGCAAGAAATGGACAGCAATCCTGAATACAAACAGTTTGCTGAAAGCGCCAGACAAGCTTATCGCTTGCAAGAGCAATCGAGAGAACAAACTGGTGGTGTCATCCACGTTGAGAACATGAGCCAGGTAAGCGATGCTCTCAACAAGATGGTCGGTCAGCAGTTCTGGAGAGAAGCAGCCGGCGCCACAGAATACGGCAACAAGGGTTGCGCCATCGCTGTAACCAGAGCATTGCAAGGTATGGGTGTTCAAATCGGCGCTCACCTCGATGTAACAGGAACCGCTGCAGAAATGAGACAAAGAGGCTGGCAGGAAGTATCGCTTGCACAAGCCGAACGCAGTGGACAGCTATACGTAGCAGTCAACAAAGAAACAGGCAGCCACGTTGGTCTTGGACTTGGAACACAGGTCTGGGAAAACAGCTCAAGCCGTCGTCAATTCATCACACACGACATGAGCGGTTCAACCCTGCGTCACAGCGGACGGGCATTCATCGTGCCAATCAAGCCGGCTGGTCAATAGTAAGCAAGCAGCCAGCTTGCACTAAAAGCAAAATGAAACGAAGGGGCGTTGTTTGTACAACGCCCCTTCAAATTTACTATCGATTTCAGCTTACTATTTGGCGGCAGCCTCTGCTGTCGGCAAGTCTGAAGTTTCAAGCTTGAATCCTGGCAGGATTCCGCTAGTGGTGAGCAAGTTTTCTCTGATCTTACGCACATCTGCGCCCTTGATGGACACATCGCGGTAGATGGTGAGCAACTGCATACTGGTGAACAAGCATAGATTCTTTCTCTTTGCAAAATCACCCATAGAGCCAGGGAAGTCTTCCTCGGTTCTTTCTTTGGGAGCCTTCTCAGCAAATGTGCTAGCAACAAGAATGCCCTTCGGTTCAACGTCATACTTGCCCCAGTATGTGATGACCGACTCTGCAAGCTCAGCCAACTCAGAACGATTTGGTTGTGCAAGCGAGAATACGATGCGCACAATTGCTTGAGTCTTATCGCCGTCGCTGAGCCAAACTTCGCCAGAACTCGTTTCAGAGATTTTGACTTGCCAGCCCAGAGCTTCAAATACTTTGCAGCAAGCTTGAGTCAATCTCAATCCAGACAAGGACAGCAAGGCGTCTTTGAGTTCGCCCAGGTTGCGGATGCGATCTTCGATGTCGCCGATTTTTTGTCGAGCTTTGCGAACCTGCTCATTGAGATCACCCAATTCGAAATGCAACTGCTTGAGTTCGGTGAATGACACCTTGGTACACCAATCGGGCACTCCAGGGCTGCTTATTTCTTGCTCCATTCTCGACATTAGATCCTTCGCCTCCGGGAAAGTGCCTGACGGTTCTCTATCACGCGCATACTCGCGCTCGCGTTCTTCTTCGCGAGCCTTTTGACGCTCGCGCTCTTCTTCTCTTGCCCTATCTAGTTCACGCTGAAACTCACGAGCTTTTTCGCGTTCGCGATCTTCCTCATAAGCTTTGCTGCGTTCACGGTCTTCGCGCTCCCTTTCAGCCTGGCGCTCTTCCAGTCGCATTCGTTCGCGCTCACGTTCGCGCTCTTCTTCGCGAGCACGTTCGCGTTCTTTCTCTTTGTCTTCTTCGCGAGCTTTTTCACGCTCTCTTTCGCGCTCGCGCTCACGTTCTTCTTCGGCCAGTTTTTCGCGTTCGCGGTTTCTCGCCTCAACTTCAGCTGCTTTTTCGCGCTCGCGGTCTTTTTCAGCTTGTTCAGCTTTTTCACGTTCACGGTCTTTTTCAGCTTTTTCACGCTCGCGTTCTTTTTCAGCTTGCTCGGCTTTTACACGCTCACGTTCTTTTTCTTCTTCTAGAGCTTTTTCGCGCTCTCTTTCAGCATCGCCAGACTTCTCACTTTCGCGGTCACGGTCTCGTTCTTTCTCTTCAGAGCGACTAGCTTTTGCTTCTTCATCGCGCAGTCTTTGACGCTCTTTCTCTTCGTCTCTAGCTTTTTCGCGTTCGCGCTCTTTGGCAAATGGAGGTACATCATCTTCCAACTCAGGCCAATCAAGCGTGTTCTTTTTCTTCTCTTTCTCAGAGCCAGATGACGGCTCATCGAAAAACTTAGGCGAATCGTCTGAGAACAGCTTGTCTGCATCAGAATCGATTTTGCTTCTATCAATCGGCTCGTCAAATTGTTTTGATTCGCCGGCAACTTTGCGTGGGTCATCAAACACTTTGTCGAATGCTTCTTCAACAGCTTTGTCTACATCTTCTTCAAAGAGTTTCGATTCGGCGCTTACCGGAGGCGGCTCTTCTTCTACTTTAGGAGAGCTACCACCAGGCGAGAATAGTTCATCTAGCGAATCAAAATCAGAGCCACCGCTTGATGCTGCAGGACTGGCATAAGTAGCCGGTTTCTTGCCCTCATCATCATCACCAAACAAATCGTCCAGCAAATCGCGACCGGTTACTTCCTGGTCTTTAGATTTGGATGATTCACTTGGTTTGGACTCTTCTGATTTGCTTTCTTCATCTGGAATATCAATTTCTGGTTGATCAGCTTCTGGTCCGCTGTGCTGATCGTGCCATTTCATGATGCATTCTTTCAGAACATCGTCATAACGTGATTCGTATGGTGCAGGCAAAATCACAACCTGTCCACGTTTTGGTCCACTCGATTTGTAAGCCGATACACATTTTCCTGGACCGGCATTGGCCAAACTCTTATAACCTTCAGCCAGGTCATCTTTGCGAATCACGGTAGACCACTCAAGTCCAATTTGCTGCAAATAAGCAGCGAAAGGATGCTCTTTGCCGCGTGCCAGAACATCGATGCCGCTGCTCTTTTCGCCGGCTTTCATTGTGCGCGTGGCGCCATCTGGAATGTCTGGGCAATATTCATAAAGCCACAAATAATTGTCCATCACAAGCGATGCACCACTTACGGTGAACGGTGGCGCGAGGAAATAAATCAGCAATCCGCCCTTTGACAAAAATTGGCGCAACTCATGCTCGCGCAATTCGAGTTCCGCGCTAATTGATTCAAGTGTCGAATCGCTATCAAGCTTTAGTGAATTCTTGCCTTCGCCAATCAGTTTTTCGACTTGCTTGGCGTCACTAGATTTAGGCTCAAATAAATGGATGATACTAGTAGGGTTGATGACTATAACATCATACATAGCCAACGGTTTGGCTTCTCCGAGGGGTAATGTCGAAGATACTCCCCACCCTGGGCAATTCACCCTCAAGACCTTGTCAGCAGCTAAGTTACTCATTGTCCCTACCTTAATACAGCCTTTTTGGTGAGTAAATTCTCACCTTCAACCAAAAGTTTTATACCCACTGTCAAGCACTGCTCTCGCTTATTTAGGCAAAATGATTAAATTTGATAGTTGCCAAGAGCCGCGTTTTGAAGAGCAATGACACTAATTCGAAGAATCAAAGTGGACGTCTAGCTGATAAAAAAGCGGCACCCAAACTGAGTGCCGCTTTCAATTCAAAACTAATTCCAGAACGGAATTAAATTAGCCGTCGATATCACCCAAGCTGAATGAAGCCTGGCTGAACGGCTTTTCTACACCGTGGGAAACAGCATTTTTAGGACCATAGTAAAGTCCTTCAGCTACTCCAACTACGGTTCCTATTGGAATCGAAGCAACGCTAGCAAACAAGTTTGGCGGAAAATCGTCTTTGCCGCCGATGTGGTCTGCAAACGTGCCTGTGAAATTGCGAATTCTTACAGCTACCTGACGAGTAACTGCGATAGGTGTGCCAACTACAGCGGCACTGCTCACTGCCAAGATTTTTACAGGAAACATGGCTGAATTCTTCGCCATGTCATTTACGCTATCTGCTCTCGCAGGTAGAGCTGACACAACGCTGAGCATCAAACCAGCACCAAGTAGTGCTTTCAGATTCTTCACTTCTAGACCTCCCAGTCCGGACCTTAACAAAAAATGTTTCAAAGAGTGATGTCTGGTAAAACCGCTCGCCTTCCGATGAAAGGGGCTTGTAGTTCAAAACCGAAGCCATAATAGCACCGGAACTGTATATTCCAAAGGTCATAGTTCGGTAAAATCAATTTTGAGTACACATAGGCTAAGCAAAAACATCATGCTCAAACCCGGCTCTAACTACCACCGCAAGGGATTTGGACTAAAAGACTCCATTAAGGATGAATTGAGCCGCGAGTATGAATCCGATCTTATAAGCTTTATCAGACAAAACAACAACGAAGCAAAGAGGGGCGACATCACAATCCGGCTCGCCCAGGCTTTCGGTTTTTGCTGGGGAGTTGATCGGGCGGTTTCAATGGCATACGAAACACGCAAACAATTTCCCGATCGTCATATCTGGATTACAAACGAAATCATCCATAATCCACTGGTAAACGAAAACTTGCGAAAGATGGACATTCAGTTCATCAAACAAGAATCAGATGGACGCAAAGATTTTTCCGGAATTGAAAATGGCGACGTAGTAATTTTGCCTGCATTCGGCGCATCAGTCCAGGAGATGGATCACCTCGCCTCCTTATCATGCGAGATTGTAGACACTACTTGTCCCTGGGTTTCACGCGTCTGGAATCGAGTTGATAAGTACAAGAAGTCAGACTTCACCGCAATCATTCACGGCAAATATAGACACGAAGAAACCGTAGCGACTTCATCACGTGCACAACACTACCTTATAGTGCAAGATTTGGCAGAGGCAAATTGGGTTTGCAACTACATATTGAATGGCGGGTCTGCAGACGATTTTCTGAAGAAGTTCAAAGACGCCGTATCGAAAGGATTTGACCCAGAACAGCATCTATTGCGGCTGGGCGTAGCCAATCAAACAACAATGCTCAAAGGCGAAACAGAGCAAATCGGCAAGTTGTTTGAGCAAACCATGATGAAAAAATATGGCACAAGCAAATTCGCCGAACATTTCTTGAGCCCGGGTGACACCATATGTGATGCCACGCAAGAACGTCAGGATGCAATGCAAGAATTGATTGCACAAGAAATGGATTTATTTGTCATTATAGGCGGCTACAACTCATCAAACACCGCGCACCTTCATGAAATGGCAATTGCGCAACAGGCAAAACCCTCATACCACATCGATGGGCCAGCCTGTATTCAAGCCGACAATTCAATTAGGCATAAGAAAGTACATTGCAGCGAAGAAACAATCAGCGCACCGTTTTTACCAGACGGACCGCTAAATATTGGACTTACTGCCGGAGCATCAACGCCCGACCAAGTAATAGCCGAAGTGATTGAACGTATTTTTTCATTGCGCGGAGAATAAGCAAGCATGCCGGCGCAGCAAGCTAAGGCAGCCCTCGTCACAGCCGGAGCAAGGCGACTGGGGAAGGCGCTTTGCCTCAAATTAGCCGCTAATGGTTTTGACATTGCGCTGCATTACCGCAGCTCTGAAGATGATGCTAGAAAAACAGCGGCAGAAATAGAAGCCTTAGGTCAACGATGTTATTTGGTGCAGGCTGACTTATCAAAAGAAGAGCAGCTAGAAGAGCTTCTTGAGGCTGTGATTGCGGAGCTGCCAGGACTTTGCGTTCTGGTAAACAATGCCTCTAGCTGGCAACCTGGCAGCTTTCTTGACTCATCACTGAATGAACTCAGGCAATATATGCAGGTTCATCTGGAAGCAGCATATGTGTTGAGTCGTGATTTCGCGCGATTGGCTCAGCTTGGTCTTATCGTAAACATACTAGACAGCAATATAGTCAAAGAATCGACAGAACACTTCGCTTATCTTCTGAGCAAGAAAGCACTGCACTCATTCACAATGATGGCAGCAAAAGAGCTGGCGCCTAACATTCGAGTAAACGCCATCGCACCAGGGGCGGTGCTAGTGCCCGAAGATGACAGAAAAGAAAAATACGAAAAAAAATTCGGCAAGAACCCGCTAAAACGAGCAGGCTCTCCCGAAGACGTAGCAGACGCCCTGGAATACTTGCTCAAAGCAGAACACGTAAGTGGGCAGTGCATCTTCGTCTCAGGCGCCGACCACTTGTTCTAACACTGCCAATTGTCACATCAAGGTCCCCATATGCCGGCCGATGCCTGGGACACTGCTGGCGAACTAAAATGGAGCCGAAGCAAGCTCGATGATATGAGCTAAGAGCGTTCCACCTGGGGGCGCAGGCATCCTTGCCTGC
>CAZJLR010000011.1:0-135381 GCA_964546815.1 uncultured Candidatus Obscuribacterales bacterium
TCGCTAAACATTCGAGTTCGCCAGCAGTATCCCATGCGTCGCCCGGAAGTTAAGCTGCGGTGCTCGCTCAGACAATTACGCTCTCTAGAATTGCGGGCGACGCATGGCGTCGCCCCTACCAAAAAAACCAAAATGCATATTGACAAAGTCCGTTCTTAGACGTAGTCTAAAGGTATAGAAAGTCTACGAAATACACAATTTATGCAAAGCCCACCGCAGCGTCGGTGGTCAGAGCAACGCTTTAGGAGGCTTGTATTATGAACAGGCTTGAAAACAAACACGTACTCATAACAGGCGCATCTGAGGGATTGGGACGTCAACTCGCAATCGATTTCGCAAGCGAAGGCGCAAAGGCATTAGCAATTGTTTCGCGCAGAAAAGAGCAATTGCAGCAAGTCAAAACTGAAATAGAAAGCAGATTTCCCGGCACTTTCGTCCTAACTATCCAGGCAGATCTCTCGCAATTAAACGAAATTGAAAGGGTAGTGGCAAGCACACTAAATGCTTTCCGCGGCAACTTGGATGTTCTTATCAACAATGCGTCCACACTGGGTCCGGCTCCCATGCCCATGCTCATCGACTATGCGTTAGATGATTTCCAAAGAGTTATTTCAACGAATTTACTCGCGCCTTTCTTGCTGATTCAAAAAGCAATGCCTTCGTTGATTATGACCAGCGGGAAAATCATCAACATCACAAGCGATGCCGGCATAACTGGCTATGCAGGCTGGGGCGCTTACGGCATTTCCAAATTTGGATTGGAAGGATTATCGCAAACATGGTCTGCAGAACTTGAAGACAGCGGAGTCAAAGTCAGCTGGGTAGACCCTGGAAATATGAATACAAAAATGCACCGCATGGCCGAACCAGACGAAGACCCATCAAACTGGGCGAATCCTGCAGACTTAACTGAGTTGTTTATCCGAATTGCGGCAGAGCCCACAGACAAATTTCACGGAAGGCGTTTTAAGGCGCAAGAAACAGAAACCTCTTCGGTAGCATAGGAGGCAGCGTCATGAACACACATATAAAATTTGAACTACCAGAAGACCTCTGCGCTGTAGAACCTGCAGAATCAAGAGGTTTAAGCAGAGACGATGTTCGGCTACTGGTTATTGATAGATCCAACAATCAATACAAACATGCACATTTCAATGACCTCTCTCAATTTTTGAAACGCTCAGACTTGCTTGTATTCAATCGCAGCAGAACACTGCCCGCGTTAATGCATGGCATCGACGAGGAAAGTGGAAACAGCATTCAGCTGAGACTAGCAGAACATTTGCCCGACGACAGCTGGTTGGCATTGCTTGTTTGCACAGCGCCCACAGGCGAGCCCCAGGGCTTTGTTTGCGGTTTGAAAGAAGGAATGAAAATTTCGTTTTCCGAAAACACAAAAGCACAAGTCTTAGCTCGCGATAAAAATATAAGCAGGCTGTGGCGATTAAAGTTTGAAGACAGCAACGCGGCATTGATTGAGAAGCTCTATAAGATTGGAAGACCTATAAGATATGAATATGTACCTCAAGAATGGCCGATAGATTTTTATCAAAACATCTACGCTTCAGAGCCCGGCTCGGCAGAAATGCCATCAGCAGGAAGAGCGTTTACATGGCGCATGCTCTTCGACCTCAAGAAAAAAGGCATCAAATCGACTAGCATCGTACTGCATACCGGACTCTCTTCTTATCTTGATGATGATCTTGATGCGCGCCACCCCGCATCAGAAGAAGAACTTTCAATCGGGCAGCAGGCAGCCGATGCAATAAACAAAGCGCGCATGGCAGGCGGTAGAGTAATTGCGGTTGGAACAACGGTGGTGCGAGCACTAGAGTCTGCTTCAGACGAGCAAGGCTTTGTAAAGCCGCAGCACAGTTACACCAGACTTCGCATTGATTCAAATCATAAACTAAAGTGTGCGAGCGGATTGGTAACAGGCATGCACGAGCCGGAAGCCAGCCATCTTGATATGCTGAGCGCTTTCGTCAATAACGATTGCTTGTTCAGCGCTTATCAATCAGCCATTGAAAAACGCTATTTATGGCATGAGTTTGGCGACTTAAATTTGATCGGTTAGATCAAATCTGTCGGGATTGTCGTACCATATAACATGTAAAGACTTTTGAGCCAGGAAAATATTGTGCTTACCCCCGAAATCGGCACTCCAATAGACCAACTAGATACCCCTTGCGTCATTGTTGACCTTGATGTCATGGACAATAACATCAAAACATTGATGGACATTGCCAAGAAAGCCGGTGTCAATGTTCGTCCGCACCTTAAATCAGCAAAATCGCCGGGTTTCGCGCGCATTTTAATCGAGGCTGGCGCGATTGGTATTTGCGTGGCCAAGCTTAGCGAAGCTGAAGTCATGGTTGAAGCGGGTATCGACGACATTCTGATCACAACCGAAATTGTTGGTGAACCGAAAGTTAGCAGGCTTGTTAGCCTTGCAACACGCATTCCCAAACTGAAAATTGTTATTGACAGCGAAATCGCTGCAAATCAAATCAATGACGCAATGAAAAAGGTTGATCACCCTCTTCAAGTCTTGATTGATGTAAACGTGGGACAAAATCGATGCGGAGTTGAAAACAAAGACGCAGCATTATCACTGGCCAACGCAATAAAAAATTGCCGCCGTTTGCACCTTGTTGGTGTTCAGGGCTATGAAGGACACCTGCAAATGCTTGCAAACGAAGAAGAGCGCAAACGACTTTGCCAGGAAGCAATGAAAAAGCTCGTAGACATTGCAGATTGCCTCAAACAAAACGGATTCGAAATCAACACCGTCACCACTGGCGGTACCGGCACTTACGAGTATTGTGCTGCGGCTAAGGGCGTAAGCGAAGTGCAACCTGGCTCGTTTATGTTCATGGATTCATCATATGCAAACGCCGGAAAGAAAGACTTCAAACAAGCTTTGCACGTTATGGCAACAGTGATTAGCAAGCCAACCCCCAACCGCGCAGTCGTCGATGCCGGATTGAAATCACTTTCCACCGATAGTGGCAACGCTAAGCCGAGCGAAAAATGGCCTGGCATAGCTTACACACCGGGCGGCGATGAACACGGCATACTGTCTCCAAGTTTTGGCGGCGAGCTTAATGTCGAAATAGGCGAGAAGATGCTATTCGTCCCAAGCCACATCGATACAACAATAAATCTGCACGACAATTACTACTGTGTTCGCGACAACAAGCTCGAATCTGTGCGAAAAGTTTCGGCTCGCGGCAAGGTTATGTAATTACAAGATTGCGAAATCACCCAGATGAGTCCCCCCTGACGTGGGAGGACTCCCATTATGCACAGAATATTCACTGTTTCGTCCGGAATCATTCACCGGCTAGATTCATACTGAGTGCCATAGCACCGAATTGGAGAAACAGCAATGACTATGGACGATCCGTTCCAGGGAAAGAGTATTCCAGAAGTAGAGAACGATGCCAAAAGCAGACTTACGGAAGACGCCTACAAAGATGCGAAGAGCCTCGGCGATCAAATCAACGAACGTCCACACACGCAGCAACATATCACAAATGTGATGAGTGAAATTTCCAAAGAATTGGAAAACCGCGCCGGCAACATGCAAGACTATAACGCATTCCTACTTACAGTCGCCAGCGAAACATCACACCGTCCCACTTCCGACTATCATTTCGAATTAAAAGATTGGAACGCAAATTCTGGCACCTGGAATTGCGTCGAACTACTCACACAAGACAATGCCGTATTCAAAGTAGTTCAACCCGGAGACACGCTTGGGCGCATCGCGCAGTATTATCAGCCCGACTACGAAGATCGCTCCCAATACATGGACCGCCTTGCAAAGGTAAATAAGATCCAAGACCCCAACAAGATCATCGTTGGTGAATCTATCAATCTACTTCATGGTGATTAGTGGGTTGTCCTTGGCGGTTCACAGAGTGCCACTCGGAGAGGCTGGCGTCCGATAGGGCGCCAGCCCCTCTGATTTTTTCTACCAAATCATTAGCCATCTACATCATCATACTCTTCGTCTTCTTCATCGCCTTCGTCCATTTCAAACTCATCGTCCTCTTCGGGTTCATCAATTAAGCTATTCATCTGCATATCGTCCTCCTTTAGGCAACAAAAATAATCGAATTCACTAAGCTAGTTTTCTCGGTTTAGATGCATCCGCTGGTCCTTGCGGTTGTCGTGGTTGAGATCCGTCATTGCTTCCTGGGTTGTGCTCAGAATCTTGCTCTGGCTGCTCGTGCCCTCCAGGATGAGCGTGCCGACGCGGTGCAGTTCTTTTGGCGCGATGCCCCGAGCGTTTTCCAGATCGTCGGCGCATTTGCTTCCCACCCTTGCCTCTCTTGCCGGAACGTTTCTTGCGCCTGGAACGACGCCGCCCATCTCTAGGCTTATTCTTTTTCTCTAGTTCTTTCTTGAGTTTCTCAATCTCCTTTTTTAGATCATCAACACTCTTCTTCAAGTCTTCGACTTTCTTTTCCACCTCACCTTTTGTGCCTGGCTTATCCTTATTTTCATCTTTTGCGTCCTTTGAACCTTCCGTCTTTTTCTCTTGCTTGCCTCCTTGTTCGGCTTTCTGTTCATGACTGAGAACTTTGTTGCCATCCATTATCTGAAGATCGGCAAACTGCTGCAGCGCTTTTGAGTTCTCCTTACCCTGCATAGAATAGGAACCCGAGTCTTGCCTGAACTGGTTAACTTCAGCGTGAGGCCCAGACTCACGATTGCGTTCTCCCAAATTGGATTGCTGTTCCAATGATCTGGATTGTCTCGGGTTGTCCATGCTCGTCCCTTCTAGTTCCATCTAGGGGACAGAATAATCTCTACTTGTGCGCAAAATCTTCTCAGACTGTTCACAGAGAGTTCACAGAGTGCATTTCATTTCGACTTTCAACTCAAAGCA
The DNA here is from genome assembly GCA_964546815.1 of uncultured Candidatus Obscuribacterales bacterium. Lineage (GTDB taxonomy): Bacteria > Cyanobacteriota > Vampirovibrionia > Obscuribacterales > Obscuribacteraceae > JAIEPM01. The sequence goes on from CAZJLR010000011.1 coordinate 4,901, forward strand.
AAATTCAGATCAATACGCTCATTCAGAACCACGGCTTTGACATGTCAACAATGAACACGTAATGATATCCCTTTTGATAATGAATAGGAATTTGATCTATTTTGAGCCTACTTAATGAACGGAGACATTCTTCATCCAATTTCGCGCTTGCTGAGGTTCTACATATTTTCAGCAATTCAATCGTGCCCCATTCACCTGTCTGAATCAATACTGTAGGGCCCGCGTGGTTAAGACAAGTTTGAGGAAGCTCAAGTCTAAGCTTTTTTCGATAGTAATTAAAAAATTGGTTGTTTCGCATCCACCGTTCTATATTCATAGAGCCGGTGGCGCTTCGCGCTACAAATCCATTCATAGGAGACAGTCCGTTAAATGCAAATCTTGTTGCGTCGCACTTATATCGGTTGTTTGAAAAATAGGGAGGATTAAAAATGACGGTTCTATATTCTGTATCGAACCGCATTATTGCACCTGTATCAACCCCAATCGGCAAAAGAAAATCGCCATAATGAGCAAGCCCAGATGGTTTCTCTCCGAAAAGAACCTCGATATTCCAGGGTTTATCAACCGAGCACCATTGCTTGAACTTAGGCGTTGGAGAATCCTGCTCATGGGCTATCGCCGCTAATTCATTGAATATAGCACCAGAATTTTGGCGATCGATTCTTTCATTCAATAACAACAATGAATTTCGTAAATCAAGATCAGGCAAAAGGGTGGATTTATAGAAATAAGGTGCATTAAAGCTTACTACACTTGTGTTGGCATCAAAATGCAATACCGCGCCTGAATTGATAGCTGTAGGCACAAGAAAATGTCCATAATGTTGCAACTGAATCGGCTTGTTTCCTAATATGTTATTGATGCTCCATCGATTATCATCAGTGCACCATCGAGTGAACTTCGATGACGGGCGCACATCCCGGTCGCATCCCATTACTGCTGAAAACGGACGAATAGTCGAGATCTGTTCTCGCAAGCTAACGGACAATGATAATTCATTGGGCGGATTCAATTTATTCTCACCTGCCCAGGAAGCCTGACTGAAAAATACAGACAAGAAACAGGAGCAAAGTTTGAGAATAGCATTTACTTTCGTGTAAGCAAGCCGCATTAGACTTTCTAACCACTGATACGTTCTAGATTACAAGTTAGCACAAAATTGTAAATTCCATGAATTCCAAGAATGATTGTTTCAATTGACGGGGAAGCCACGCAATGCCCAATATGAAAGCAGAACAGCGGGCAGAGCCCAAATCAAAGAGATGGAGAAAACTATCCCCATCTGGAGAAATAGCGGACCAGAATGCCTTCGTTTATTCAAGGAGAAGAGCAAAAGGTCCAAAATAGTTCCAAGGCAATAAGCAGAGTTCCATATAATGGGTCCCAGTACTACAAAAAAGATTACTGCTATATAGCTCCCGCCCTTGTTTGATTCGACAGCCTCATGGGGCAAAAGGCTCCAAACCGCTGAGATCAATAAAAAAACCGCAACAACAGAACCAGCTGTCAAAATAACAATTATGTTGTAACTAAGACGTCTTTTTTCCCACCACAGCCAAATATTCTTGGCACCAAGATGTGAGGCAGAATCCCTCGTTGTGTTTGTAGTAAGTGGCTCAAACAGCCCCTTTATGAAGCTTCTCTTTTGATTCATGACTATAGCCTAACACAGAGCTCATTATGTACGCTCGACCCAAAAGCGGATTGGAGCAAGAGCTGGCAATCACTGTAGTAGAATCTCAAGTCCAAGAGCAATACCGTGCGATGACTTTGAACGCTAAGGCTGATGGAATTTGGGATTCTCATTAACTAGTCCCTGCTCAGTTGAAACATTTTGTGAGCAGACAACCGCCTGTAGAGTCGTTATTTGCATTGTCGAACTCTTCCCAAACAAGGAAACTTTTTCCAGTCCAAATGATCAATAATGAGAACAGACACGAGGACGGAATGTTGGTTAAACTCGGTTGGACGATTCTGTTTTGCACCTTTCTTCTGTCGACATCGTCATTGATGGCACAAGAACTCGATCTAGGCGCGGACTTGATTGACCTTTCTAAGTCAAATTTAGCAGACCGTCAACGCAAGCCTAAAGCGACTAGCGCTTCCTTTCAAAAGTCGCATATAACAGATATCGAAACTACCTCCGCTTTGAATTTTTTGTGCAGTGAAGCAAACAAACTCGGGCACCACGTGCGTCCCTCAGAGCTCTATACTACTTGGGCAAATTATGTCGTGCACCTGAAGCATGCATATCTGGATCAACGTGGCGTTTTTCGCCAGCCAGACGGGTCTCAGGAAGGGTACAGGGAGGAAAACTGGGTCGCTGATTTATTGAGGGCCCATGCCACTCAGAAACTCTCCAAAAAAGCGGAAACTTCAATGCTCAAGGCCCTTAGCTGGAGAGAATGCTTGATAGCAACTTGTGGCGAGAGCGCAGTTACAAAAACTGAGAAAAGCCTCCGAAAGCCACTCAAGCCAAGTGATGATTTCGGTGCAGCTAGGACTACAGTTCAAAAGTACTCCACAGGCTACACAAGCAATGCGAAGGAAAATTCCAAAGAATCTAAAGGCTATGTCGGCGATTTTGATCACGGTTTGTACATTCGGCACGGATGGAAAGCAGAATGACCTAACGCCAGTAATTCGTGGGTGGATTAACGCTAGTGAGGCAGAATTTTTCCGAACTTATCTAGAAAAGCAGGCACCAGGGATCGTCTCGGGTTGTCCATGCTCGCCCCTTCTAGTTCCATCTAGGGGACAGAATAATCTCTACTTGTGCGCAAAATCTTCTCAGACTGTTCACAGAGAGTTCACAGGATGAAATTCACTTCCGCTTTCAGCTCGATCTAAAGAAATCAAATTCGTCATGAGCATAGCTGATGCAAAATTTCTCAAAAGCAAGTAAAGATTTGGATGCTATGAATGTGGGTAGGTGTTCTGTCAAGGCTCAGTCACATCGGATGAATTTGTCTGAGTCACAAGCACTCTTCGCGGAACAGGATACATGAAGATTGAGGAAAATCTGGGCGTAGTCAAATCATTTGAGCTTCCCGATAACTGGGAAAAGGAGATAGTCGAAGAACCTGACGATCCAGATGAACCGCCACCAGGAGGAAGGACAACAAATATATTTCATCCGGCTGGTGATAGGCAGGTTTTATTTTGTCACCATCATAGATCACAGCAGTTATCGCGGCTGGCTGCAGAGAAATTTCAGGCCATACTTTATGCTCCATTTCATGACTTGACCGAGAAAGAAATTGAAGATCTTTCCGAAGTGATAGAGGGACTCGCAAATAAAGATGTTTTTTCCATTTCTCAGGCAGGCACAGGTTATCTAAATGACCGGCGCATTATTCGAATCAAGGGAGACTGGCTTACAACTCAGCAGTCCACGATGTCATGTTTTGCCGACAGCAGTGGAAACGGTCGGCTAGTCCAAAATCTTTACTTCAGCGCACCGCTGGGGCAACTTGAGCAGGTAACTAATCTGGCTGAAAGCATTTTTCTTTCAATCCGTTGGAGCGATGGGAATTAAGCTCGGTTTTCATTAATTCTTCTGGCAGTTGGATTCTACTGAGAATTCGGTAGTTGAAGGGGGTGCTTTCGCGCTAGCGCAGGAGTTGTAAAGCGATTCCAGGTACAGTGCTTTGGGCATAAGAATAAGTACTGTATTGAAACAACGGGAATTACAACTGTGGCGACCACTGCGGAAAAACCAGCCGAGCAAGACCCCAAGAAAGCAGCAGCGGTGGACACCCCCTTTCATCCAGAGCCAGAAAAAGCTGGTGACGGACGAACCACCTTATCGCAACAGGCAACCAAACCCAATGATTCTGCGGCGCTGGGTGACTTGCGCACTGACGCACGCAATACAGCCGAAAAGCATTTACCAGGTGTGGACTTAGAGCACACCAAAGCACCCACGCTAGACCGCAAAACGCTTGAGAAATCAGCAGAAGAGCTGCATGAAGCCCTCACCCGAACGAAATGGCTCGGAATGAGAGATGCTACGGATAAAGACAAGGTTACGCGCATCCTTGCACCAATGACCGAAGCCGACAGAAGAGCAGTTGAGCAAATTTACGAAGAAAACTATGGTGATAAATCCAAAGCCGGTAAGATGAGCGCGGCGATTGCCGACAAGTCAGGACTTGACCATAGTTCTGATTTCCGCTCAGGCGCGCTTCGAGCAACAATTAGCGAAAAATTTGGTGGACCGCAAAGCGTCGAGCAGGCGCAAATGCTCTCGCTCATGAATCAAAGTGACGGAAAAACCAATGACGCCGGCGCGTTGATGGTGGCAATTAATAGAACCAGGGAAGACTCTGCACGCGGAAATGTTGCTATTCGTGCTGTATTTGAAACTCTCAATGAAAAGCAGATCAAAGATTTACAGGAAAACTTTCGCAGAGATTACGGTAAGTCCTGGCAGGAAACTCTTAGCGAGCTAGGGTCTGACCTAACGCCTCAGACTGTTGCTGCTCTGAATATTCTTCGGCATGGAGTCGATAAAAAATCAGCAGCTGACGTAAAAGCTCTCACAAATATTGCAATTGAAGCGAAAGACCCTCGCCTGCTTGGTGAGGCTTTGCGCGGTGATTCGCCGGCAGCAATTGAAGCACGAAAGGATATGTTGCAAGACAAGGCTGTTCTTAAGCGGCTTATGGAGGCTTTTCCAAGCAACCTTGGAGAGGTCTATGGACCTAGTGGCATTAAAAGAATCGTAGATGCTTCTGATGCAAACATGCATTACACCTCACAGGGTGGAAGGCAAAGACAGCAACAACGTGATGCCATGGATCTTTTGGACCCTGTTGCTCGAGACTACTTGCAAGAAGGGCGAATTTCGCTAAAAACCCTAACTACCGAAAACACCGGTAAGTGGTTGTTTGATAACAAAGAAAACTTGGAACTTGCAGCTCGAAATGCATCAGACTCAGAGCGAAAGCAATTCAGTCTGGGTCGTCAATTGAGCGCAGAAAACCGCCAGCCTCAAAGCCCGGAAGAGAAAGAAGCCAAAGACTATTACAACAAGATTCACAAAGTATTCACCGATCGCGGAAGCACTCGCGATGTAGCGATTTGGGAAGATCAACTGAGCCATGGTCGAGACACCGTTCTAACTCAAATGGCTAAAACACATTATGAGGGCTGGGGTCCTTTTAGCTGGGGAGTCGGTCACTCACGTCAGGACATGATGTCTAAGGCTGAGAATCTTAGCGAAGCTGATTGGAAGCTTCTAAGAGATCCGGTCGAAGGCAAAAATTTCCGCAAACAAATTGAGGCTGGACTCGGCACTTTTGCAGATAAAGGTGAGCGCGACCGAGTCATGCTCATGCTCGATGAGAAAGCTGCGAAAAACACTTTTGACGAATCAAAAACAGTTCATCGATCATTGATGGAAACAGTCAAGGACAACACTGGTAGCTATTTCCTGGGGATGGGCACAAGCTACGATTCAAAAAACATTATCAATAATTTGTCTTCGATGTCGCCGCTCGACGCAAACCGCCTGAAGACAGACAGTACATTCCGCCAGAAAGCAAAAGATTTTATTGCAAATGAGTCAGGCTTTTCCCCAGTTGAAAAACTTCTGGCTCAGCGATTGATGGATAAGGCGGCTGCAACTGGACAGGTGCCAAAACTTGATGCACAGGACACTCTCTTAAAGATGTCCGCAGAGGGCGAAAAGCCCGAAGCTCTGTTGGCTCAAGCGCAAAAAGCACTGCTTGAAGACCAGGCATTGCGTGGACGTTTGTCACAGTCATATAGATCGATGAGTGAGTCAGACAGAACAGTTAAGTACTTGATTCAAGACAGCTATCTCGCTTCGCGAAACCAGCATATGCCTGTAGACCAGTACAATGCAAGCACAAGAAGTGACTTAAGTAGATTTATCGCAAGCGGTTATCTAAGCATCAATGACAAAGTAAATTTGGGTTTCGACAAAAAATCGCTTATTGAATCGGCGGCAGGAGCAACGCCAGCTGAGCGCGATGCAGTACGCAAACGATTCAGCCCGGAAGAGCAAAAATTGATAGACAATGTTGCGGCAAATGGCGGTAAGGCTAGCCTAGCCGACCGTGTGCAAATGATGCAACTTGGAATTATCAAAGATCCAGCCGAGTTTCGAGCTGAACTAGAGAAAATGCATAGTGACAAAGACGGTTTCGTCACACTTCAGAAAACAAAAGACGAGTTCACTAAGAAATATGGAAAGGACTTCGACGACGTAGTTCTCGGCAAAGTGGACGAAAAGGAAAAGAGCGCTTTCAAGGCTCTCCTCACCCCCACAGAATCAGATGGGCGCCAGACTTTTTATGATAACGTTTGGAAATCACTACGAAGTGATAGTGGCGCAAGTGCTGATGGCACCTACTTGACTATGCAGAAGTCTATAGACAAAACAGCTGATTCCCTCGAAGAATATCAGCGTATTTACAAGACTTTGCCTGCTGATAAACAAAAGGCTCTGGATGATTATTTCAACACAGCTCTCGAACAGCACAAGCAGTCAAAAGAAAAGCTTGCTGAAATAGTAATTACTGCCACTATCACCGCTGCAGCATTGGCCGCAGCTCCCTTCACCGCGGGAGCTTCTGTGGCTGCGCTCGCTACTTACGCCAGTATTGCCGCCGCCGGTGGTGCGGCCTTCACTGTCGGTGCCAAGATGCTCATCACAGGCAACGATTATGATAAAGACCATATGCTGCGTGATATCGTCCATGGTGCGGTTGCCGGTGGGCTGATTTTTGCTATCCCACCTGCAGGACGTGTCACGGCTCTGTTCGCTCAGGGCTCGAAAGCAGTTGTTACAGATGCGGCAGTCGTGACTGCAATGACCGGTTTAGCCGCAGCAGAGAGAGCTGCAGTCGAGAAAGGACTTACACAATCACTGATGCAGGCTGGAAAAGCATTTGGGCAAAGGGAAGCCCTTGAGGTAGTAAAAAGTGCAGCACCAAAACTTGGCGCCGAAGCACAAGAACTCCTGGCACGTGAAATAAGCAACGGTGTAGCTAGAAATTACGCACCCATAATTGAAAAGGGTGTAGTTGCATTGCAAGCCGAAGCAGAACAGGCAGCCAAAACAACGGCGCTGCGGCAGTTTGGAAAACAAGTTATTGAAAGCTCTGCTATTGGTGCAGGCGGTAACGCGGTCGCCACTATAGCAGATGCACCGTTTAACAAAGATGGACTAGATCTGCGATCACTCACTACGCAAACACTTGTAGGCGCAACTGTTGGCGCAGTTCTTCCTGTTGTGTTTAAAGGTGTTGCAACAGGTAGCCGATATGTGCTTAACCTAAGCAAAGAATTAAATGCAGCTACGAATGCCGCTGAAGTGATGGTGCATCCATCCACGACTGGTGAGCCTGTCAAAATACAACATGCCGACGGAAGAATAGAGACTGTTACATCAAAGACTCCTTTGCGGGACGGAGACCAAGTTGTTTCTGGTCCTCCAGCTAAACAACAAGCAGCGACCGAAAGCATCGCTGGAAAAACTGATGCTCCGGCGAGTACAAGCGAAGCGAATCCAAATTTAAAACGAAATGGAAACGGCGAGCTAGTCAATGAACACGGCAAGCCGGTAAATGAGAAAGGACAGCTAGTCAACGAACACGGCAAGCCGGTAAATGAGAAAGGACAGCTAGTCAACGAACACGGCAAGCCAGTAAATGAGCGTGGACAGCTAGTCAACGAACACGGCAAGCCAGTAAATGAGCGTGGACAGCTTGTGAATGAGCGCGGTCAGGTAGTCGATGCGGAAGGGCGCATCCTCGACTCGAAAGGCAATCGAATCGAAAACGAATTTCCAGAATACCCGGCTTCTGAATTTGATCGTGCCAGACCTGAACTTGTGGATGACCTCCACAGCTGGAAAAGTATCGAAGGTAATAATGTCGGCGAGGAATTCGATCGCCTTTCTGAGAAATTAGGACTTTCGCCCCAAGAGAAGAATCAAATTCTGGATGGTCTCCAAACGGTGCGAGAGCATGGCGCTCGCATGCGCGACATTGACCCTGAACAAGCCATAAACTGGAAACACACTCAGCGTGAATTTGGTGCGGCGCTTGATTATGCTTCAAGAAACAATTTGAGCAAAGCGGAAACTCAAGATCTGTTGTTGTCTGCTATGTTCTCCGATGGTTTAAAAACCAAGTTCAATTTCACAACACACAACGTCGATGGCGCAACAGCCTTTGAACATTTCGCCAAGACTCATCTTGCTGAGATGCCGGCAGAACGAATTGCTGGTATCAAGCAGGCCATATTAGAACACCAGGTGGCTCCACCACAATTTATGGCAATGATATATAGCGGCGCAATCGCCGGGTCTATCAAAGCAGAAGGTCGAGCAATGACAGACCTTGAGACAGCAGCACTACAAAGCCTGAAGGAAAAGATTTCAAATCCTTTCGCGCTCAAGCCCGCTGACCTTATCGATGTTCCGGGAGGACCGGCAGGAGCCAAGGCTGTTAAACTAAGCCCCGACGAACAAGCCTTGTTACGCCGCACCGGATTGGATCACTGGTATGTACCAAATGAAGGAAATGCCTGGAATAAATTCTCGCGCGGTTTGATCGATGCTGACGGCATTGATAATTACGCTGGACCGGGTGGATTAAGTAAGATTATCGGGTTGAGAGGACCAGGAAAGGCGGTTTTCTTCCAAGACCGTCATGTTCTCTATGGAAATCCTGAAAACGCTAGTGAGATTTCGTCCGTTGACAGTTGGAAACAAAGCCAACGTGATTTCCTGGGCGATCCGGAGAAAGGCAAGCTTGGCGTCGCAACAGAGCAAACTCGCAAATATGTAGAACAGCAATCTGCCCGTGTTGAATCCGATATCCTGTCTGCAAAAGGAAGAGTAAACGAGTGGATCAATTCAGCTGCCGGTCGAAAAGAACTTGGCTTACCTGCTGAAGGTGCCGTGGATAAAATACCTGGCTGGACAGGAACAAAAGAGCACCCAGACTTGATTGATTACCCATCCGCTACACCACAAGAGCTTGAACGTGCGCGCAAAATCTGGGACAGATTTGGTGCAGAGCTTGGCGCGGAGCAAAGAGTCGGATTGCGACCCATGCCTGAATACAGCCCGTCAATGCAAAGCTCAGCAGAACTACGTGCCTATGACGAAACTGCTAATGTTTGGAATCAACAAGCAAAATCTAGACCGGATCAAGTTAGCCTGGAGAGGGCAGGCACAGGCGAAAATCAGTGGATTATCCGAAGCCCTGACGGCAGGACTGCACCATTGCATGCCGAAATAACTACAAATCCTGATGGCTCACAAACAGTTAAGTATATTACCGACCAACGTGCTGATTGGTATCAGAAAGCTTATGCAAACGGCGCACCTGAAACTGCCATGACTCGTGAAGTGACTTATCATCCCGATGGAACTGTTAGTACCAAAGGATTTGATTCGGACTTCGTTCCAGCTAAGGGCAGCACTCTTCGTAAGGATGCTCGTTTTGGCGAATACTGGACCTCGCCTGATGGCAAGCAAACCTGGATCGACGGCGAAAAACGCATTTGGAATGAAGCCGCACAAGGCGTTTGGCACTCAAGAGATGGAGTGCTAGCCGAGAATGTCGAGTACGTCAAGCGCGGAACAACTACAGCCAAGCAGCTAGACGAGCCACTCTCATGGACGAATTCTTATAACGGCAAAGAATCGAAGATGCTGGCAAAGCCAGGCGACTACAAAATTGATGAAGGTAATGGCAAGTTCTATGTAGTTGATAAAGAAGTTTTTGAACGAACTTACAACCGCGCTCCCGGCACAGAAGATCAATACGTACGCAAATCCATTCGGGCTAGGGAGGCTCAAGAAGACCAGATAATTCAAACCAGAGCTGGTGATGTCCAAGCGAAGAAGGGTGATTATCTTGTCACAGGTGTTGACGGCGAAGTATATGTAGTCGAGAAAGCTAAGTTTCACGATTTGTATGAACGAAACGCAGCCCAAGTTAACGCTAAACCTGATGAAGCATTCAAGTTGCCTGCAGTCGTCGGACCTGGCGTTGAAAAGCCAGATGGTACTTACGAAATGCCTCACGCCAATGGCGTTATAGTGTGGGACAAGAAAAACAATATCGTAACTGTCACTGACCGAATTGCAGGTACTTCTAGCACCTGGTCTGGTGAAAAGTTGTACTCACAAGGTTTCAGAGTAGATGCCGTAGCTGGCAATGCCAACGCGTTTACTTCACCTACTCGTTTCTATTTCAATAATGGCGCAGAAGAACGCATCACCCCATCCGGTTTGAGATTGGTTCATACTCCAGAAATGACGACTGGAGAATTTCGCGCCGAAGATGGTGCTGTCTTGAAAGAGGCGCCAAGACAGAAATCTTCGCCCATAACTTCAGAACCTTTGAGTTTCAAACCACACACAAGTTCGCCCGACACGACTCAAATAATTGATTCCGAAGGGCGAGTATGGACATCAAAAGATGGAAATTGGGTCAATGACAAAGGCACTTTGCACATTGATGAAAACGGATACAGATTTTCCTGGAATGATGGACGTCGCGAGTGGATAGATTCCGAAGGAAGAAAGTGGCAGGCTTCTCCGGAGGACAAGCCAGGATTTTGGCGCGATGCTAATGGTTCAAGCTATCAGGAAGGTAGCTGGCAATATACTAAGCGAACCAAAGATGATGCGCATGACCCGGAAATTATTGCTTCACTCGCGCCTGCTGGAATAGCACTTGCTTTAGGCACTAAAGCCCTTTCGAATCAAACAGAAAGTTCCTCTCCTGATAAAGCAGCAGCCAAAACCACAGAGCTCTCTTCTGCCGATAGAGTAGCAGTCGCATCCGATGGTTCATGGAAAGCACAGCTAAAAGACGGACGAGTGGTAACACCAGATTCGCCCGGACCGTGGGAAGTGCATTTACAGAATGGCACAACACTGCGACGACAAGCAAATACTTTAGAAACTAGAAATGCAGATGGCTCCGGAAAAGTCACCATATATGATGCCAAAGGTCAAAGCAAAGATTTTGAACTTCAAGCAGGCGGAAAATATGTAGACGCATCCGGCAATGCGCTTCCCTTTTACTCTGCGATGGATACACCGCCTTCATCGCCACAATTTGAATTTAAGAAGGTCGGAACGGTTAAGGCTGAATTAGCTACAGAGCCTTTCGAATGGCTGGATAGTCATGGCAATAAGATGACTGGAGCCGCTGGAGATTACAGAGTTATTCAACCAAATGGATCTGTGTCATCTGCCCAGCCTGACATTTTTGCAAAAACATATAGTCCTGTGCCAGGTCAGCCAGGTGAATTTGCCAAGACTGCCATCACTCGCGCTCAACAGTTAGAAGCAGACGCCGCGATACCTACATTGGAAGGGATGGGAACTGGTCATAAAGGTGATTGGGTAGCTACTGGACCAAATGGCGAAAGATATATTGTTAGAGGAAAAGACTGGAACCACTTATATCGCGCCGTCGAAAAACCTGCCGATGCTTCGCCGATGTTTGAATTCCAGAAAAAAGCCTCGGTTAAAGCAGAAAAATCCACAGAGCCATTCCCATGGACTGATTGGCAGGGCAATCCAAAAACAGCTAAGGCTGGCGATTGGAAAGTAACTCAACCTGACGGAACCATCTCATCTGTCGAACCATCCATCTTTGAAAAAACATATTCAGAGGTGCCTGGTAAACCTGGTGAATATGCCAAGACTGCCATCACAAAAGCTCAGCAATTAAACGAGCCAACCGTAATCAACACCAAAGAAGGCCTGGGCATTGGCAAGAAAGGCGACTGGATGGTCACTGGACCTGAAGGTGAACAGTACATCATCGAAGCACGCAAATTTGATGAGTTGTATCGTTCTGCCGCAAAACCTGCCGATGCTTCGCCGATGTTTGAATTCCAGAAAAAAGCCTCGGTTAAAGCAGAAAAATCCACAGAGCCATTCCCATGGACTGATTGGCAGGGCAATCCAAAAACAGCTAAGGCTGGCGATTGGAAAGTAACTCAACCTGACGGAACCATCTCATCTGTCGAACCATCCATCTTTGAAAAAACATATTCAGAGGTGCCTGGTAAACCTGGTGAATATGCCAAGACTGCCATCACAAAAGCTCAGCAATTAAACGAGCCAACCGTAATCAACACCAAAGAAGGCCTGGGCATTGGTAAGCGCGGTGATTGGCTTGTGACGGGGCCAGAAGGCGAGCAGTACATCATCGAAGCACGCAAATTTGATGAGTTGTATCGACCTGCGCCAGGCAATACACCACCCCCTCCATTCAAAATAGAAGTGGATGCTCCGAAGCAAGATTACATAAAGACAGGAATCGTCAAAGCTGAGATGGTTCCTCATGACGGATTCAAATGGATCAATCATGATGCTGCCGCTGGACATCAGGAGCAAATCGCAAAGAAAGGCGATTTCATGATCTATCCTGCTGATGGTGGACCACCTTACGTTGCAGATGGTGCATTCTTCCGTAAAGCCTACCATGACATGCCTGGGTTCCCCGGGCGTTACGCCAAGACTCAAACTGCAAATGCGCAGGTTCTAGACGCACCAGCAGCCGTAAATAACCCAACCCAAGGCATTACATCAGGCAACAAAGGCGACTATCTTGTAACCGACAAGGACGGGCTGCAGTATATCGTACCGAAGGAAAAATTCGAATCACAATATGCACCGCAAGTTGCCAACCAAAAATCTGCGGAACCGATGCATCTTCCAGTTGAAACTTCCGAACCGCAGGACATGGGTGCAGGCGTCTTGCACAGCACCTGGGAAAAAGGCGACATAATTCGAGATACTAACACCAACAAGATTTTTGTTCAAAACAAAGAAACAGGTGATTACCAGTGGTATCAAGACGGTCGCTTAGTAGAAGAACGTCGGAGCAGCTTATCGGCTGACGGCACTAAAATACAAACGATTCGTTATCCATATCAAGATATCGAAAGTGTCAGCCGCCTTCCCTCACCGCAAGAATACAATGAAGCATTGCTAAAAACAGAATACCAGGGACAAACGCTTGCCAAAGTCAAAGACGAGGCAATGCAGATGCCTGACACTCTGAAAGATAAGTCAATTGATCCAGTACAAAGAAAGGCATTGCAAGACGCAAACGTCGAAAAACGTTGGGACGATCTATTAACCGGCAATGATGCAACTGCCAAGCAACTGGAGTTTGGACCGCCTAAGCAAGAGAAGAAGGCTCGTATCTTGATGGGATTGACCGGATCAGGAAAAACATCTTCTGGAATGGCTGACCTCAAAGGCAAAGGTTACATGGTTCTTGAATCTGACGAACTGAAACCCATGTTTCCTGAATACAAAGGCGGCATTGGTGCCACTGCGCTGCGGAATGAGAGCAATAACCTAAACGATAAGCTTTTGGAAAGAGCTGTTAAAGATGGATATAATTTCGTGCTTCCAGGCGTTGGAACAAATGCCCAATGGATGAAAGATACGATCAAACAGTTGAGCGATGCAGGCTGGTCTGTAGATCTTGTATTCGTGGACATTCCGCCAGCAGAGTCTATGTCTCGTGTGGTAAGTCGATTCCAAAAGGAAGGAAGATTTGTTGATCCTGGTTTCCTGGTAACCCATGGTCACGTTCCTGCCGAAAATTACAGACGTGTTGTTGATGATATGTTCACCAATGGCAGTGGTCTAAGCGCCTACCGCCATGTTTGGAATTACGGCGAGAGACCAATTACTTTAGAGGAAGGTCGAATTGAGCGAGCAGCAACTGGAAATTGAGCGATTAGTCGCCCTCGGCTATCATCGCAATGATATTCAAGTTTTGCCTGACGGGACGATTACAATCGTGCCGCATGATGAAATGAAAAGTTCTGCCGAGACCATCGCCAGGGTTACGGCTAAGGCTCGTTTGGAAAAAATGATTGAAAGAAAAAGCGAATTGAATTATATGGCTATGGCGGCTGCCGAAGCCGGGCTTCAGTTAGATGCATCTGTAGAAGCTGAATTCCTGCAACTTTGTAAAGAAATAGAGACCACTGTGGCACTTCTGAAAGACGATTGATTGAATATAACTCTACTAAAGGCACATTCTATTTCAATTCGCCATTTAGAATTTTCGCCAATCGTAGCCCCGCAAGCTCAGCCCTTTGTTTTGCAAGTTCGGCGATATTTTTCTCATAGCTCGCATTGAGATCAAAAGGACCGTTTCCCTTACCTATTGGCGCTGTGTAAACCTTATTTTTAGCCAGCTGATAGCCTTCATCAATCCAATTGTCAACATTGAGATTGCTACCTGCTTTCTCATCGGCAGGCGGCAATGACTTAGCGAATTCCATTGCTTTATCTGCGTTGCCTTTACCCAAGGCGCAATCGAAATACCAATGCAAACTCGAGTCTGGTCCGGGCGGATTAAGCATAACCTTGAGTGCACAGTCATCGCCTTCTGGATTTTCTTTGCTTACACGAGTTATACAATGCAAGGGTTGATGCATATCACCTACTAAATGCAACAGCCAGGTTAGATCATAAGACTTCAAATTATCATTTGATTTAGACGCCAAAACTTTTCTAAAAACTGCTATTTGTGTTTTTGCATTTGGCGAAAGAATGGGCGGTAATTTTGAACCATCTTCAGACAGGGGCTTATCATAATGGTGCCAATATTTGTGCAACAGGTGATCGCCGTAGCCATAATTCATAATAGATTCAGGGCTCTTGGGTTTGGCTCCATTGTCATAGCCATCGGCTTTGAATGCAGGGTCTACCCTTATCAAATCGGGCCAGGTTGATGCCAGCATGAATATTTCAGCTTCAGCCTCATCTTCACTCAAAGACTTAGACAAAGATTGCTTCCATTTTTGGTAATCGGGATGCAGTTGCAATAGCTGTCCAACACGTTTTTTTGTTGATGACGATAGCTTTTGATATGCGATATACGCTACAGTCATATGACCAAAGTCATTCCAGGCAAACACTGATGTGCAATTTAGCAACAGGGTCAACGCCGCTAATATGGTGGCATGAAAAAATTTTGCTTTCATTCGCTGATTCTCACAAAACAGAAAAGCCCGTTAGCTCATCTCAAATCTGTACCCTATTCCGTAGACAGCATGAATGACTTCTTGTTCGCTTGTAAATGCTTTGGCGATTTTTTTGCGCAAATTCTTAATGTGACTATCAATGACTCGGTCAATAATCAACTGCTCTTGCTGATAGCAAAGGTCAAGTAATTGAGACCGCGAATATACCCTGCCGGGATTTGAAACGAAAAGTTTTAGCAAACGAAATTCAGTAGGCGTAAGGTCTAGCCGCGTTCCCTGATAGCTGATGCGCTGTTGGCTATCATCGATTTCAAAACCAGTTCGCTTTGGCTCTGGCAAAGAGGCCTGTTTCATACGACGGAACAATGCTTTTACCCGCGCCACAACTTCGCGAGGACTGAAAGGCTTACAAATGTAGTCATCTGCGCCCAACTCGAGACCAAGCAGCCTGTCGATTTCTTCTGCTTTCGCTGTAACCATAAAAATGGGAACCGATGTGAATGCTCTCAATTCACGGCAAATTTGCAAGCCATCTTTCCCCGGCAGCATCACGTCGAGCAAAATTAAATCGGGCGGATCTGATTTGACACTATCGCTGACTCGATTTCCGTCGCTGAGGTGCGTGCAACGATAGCCACTTTTATGCAAATACTCAATAAGTATTTGCGCAATTACAGCTTCGTCTTCCACTACCAGAATGTGTTCGCCTTCAGTGTTCATTTTACTCCTTCTGATTTTAAAGGAAGCTTCACTTCGATTTTCAATCCACCTAGAGTTGATGGCATGGCTTTTATTGAGCCACCATGTCCCTCTACTATCGTTTTACAAATTGCCAGTCCCAAACCGGTGCCACCGTACATTCTGCTGCGCGACGACTCAATTCGGTAAAAGCGTTCAAATATGTGCTGCAATAATTCGTCTGGAACACCGGGGTCGGTGTCATCAATACAGATGGTCAAATAATCATTATCTTCGCCTGAAGATAATTGGGTTTTGCCACCTTCGTTTGTATAACGAAGAGAATTTTCAAGCAAATTATTGAAAAGCTGCTTAATTCTCAACGGGTCTGCAGGCACGATTGTTTTCAATTTAGCAACGTTACCCATATCGAGAGCTATGTTTTTGCTTGCAAATTTATCTTCAAAAGACTCAAGACAATCGTGAAGAACGGCACCTACATCTGTTGGAACGCTAACAAACTTTAGCTGATTTAGATCTGATTTTGCGAGATCGTGCAAGTCATCAACAAGCTTGCCTAAAATCATTACCTGGTCATGCAAAACAGCAAGAGTCTTTTGATTTGGTTCTTGAACACCGTCTTGAAGTGCTTCTACCTGAGCTCGCAATACCGCCACAGGGGTGC
This sequence comes from uncultured Candidatus Obscuribacterales bacterium, assembly GCA_964546815.1. GTDB lineage: Bacteria > Cyanobacteriota > Vampirovibrionia > Obscuribacterales > Obscuribacteraceae > JAIEPM01. The sequence continues at coordinate 21,288 of CAZJLR010000011.1, forward strand.
GTAATTCATGCGATGTATCGGTAATCCATTGCTTGTGGGCGCGATCATGTTGTTCTAAAACAGTCGCTAACGAATTCAAATCTTGCGCCAACTGCCCGAGTTCATCAGATCGAATCAACTCAATTCTGCTGCTCCACTCGCCGGCTATCAGCCGCCGCGTTTCTTTAACAAGCAGCTCGATTGCATCGACAAAATGCTTTGACATAAGTTTTGCAGATAAAGCCGCCAGAACTACGGCAAACAAGCAAACGAAAAGCATGCTGCGGTTTTGTTCTGCCAGAAAGTTGTTTTCAATGTCCCTGTTGTGCGTTTCGCTTGCAGCAACATTGAATGTGCCAACCTGCACGTTTTTCAGCATGATCGGCATTGCGGCTTTTGAATCTTTCGCCTTCTGATTGCCCCACAGCAGCTTACCGTTTTGATCAAAGACCCCAATGCGATGAAAGAGCTCAACTCTAAATGGAGGATAAGGTGGGCGCTCAAGCATGGCATCTGGAGGGACAGGAGGATTCATCCCTTGCGGCGGACCCATCTCTCTTTCTGGCGGTCCATCAGCACCGGCACCGCCGGGTGGGCGCGTCGCAATGGGTGGGCCGGGATGATGTGGATCTTGTATGCCTTCTTCTGGTCTTGGACGATGCAAGTCTTCATTGATTGCAAAAGCCTTATCCATAACTTGTGGGTCAGCAAACACCTTGTCCCAACTTCCTTCGCGGCCATATGCGTTTTGCAAAACAGAAGGAATTGTGTCTAAACTGCCGAGCTCTGATTGGGCAACATAAGACGAAAAGCCAGATGAAATATTGTATGTACTCAAAAGCCAAATTTGTCCCGCCACCATACCAGTGACAAGCAAGAACAAAATCAGCAGTTTTTGAGAAATTTTCAAATTCATAAATCAGACGTTGCTGAGACTGGCGTTCCACTCGGGAATTCCGTTGTCTTCTTTCACCCCCACACTGAGCAAATCGGCTTTTACAATATTCTTCCCACCCTGGACTAATTCGAAATTAAGCAATCCCCGCGCTTCACAAAGATGAGACTTTGTCTGGCAAACCCAGCGACCCAATTTATGTTGCGCACTTTGAGTCCAGATTCTTTGCAGCGAGTCCCATGTTCGCTTATAGGTGCTTTGGGCGCATGGTCTGAAGGGGTAAAGAATAGCATGACAAAAGCGGTCGCTCCATGTGCGTGGCAGCAGACGTCCGGGCACCATATCGTTCCACTTCAAATTGCCTTCTACCAGCGGAGTACTGCCTAATGTCAACACTAAGGCATCTAAGAACAAGTCACTTGCACCTTTGCGGTTGTAAAAAGCGAGCAGCTCATCGTTCATACAAAATGCGATGCGAGCACCGAGATCACTTTCAAGCCAGAACTGCCCGTAGATGTCTAGAGTCACTTCAAGCTTGCGTATGCACGGCGGGGCATCACACTCTTCCACATTGAAAAGAAACCTGTTGCCCACAGCCAGGCGCATCGCCTTTTTCAACGCTGCATTTTGCCCAGGAGTGTATATTGTGTCACCCTCCGCAGGGCAAGTGCCAATTGCATAAAGCGCATCATTGCCCTGATTCAATATTATTCCGGTAAGCTGAAATGGAATGGTGCGCGAACCAAGATATGGTGTCTCTTGCACGTGCATATGCAAGTGAGGTTGCGGTGATCTTCCCGAATTACCTATTGAAGCCAGCGCCTCACCAGGGCTCACTCTTGAGCCGATATAAACACGAACGCTATTCTCTTGCAAATGAGCCAGGATGACATAAGAACCACTGTCGAGTCTTATAAGAATGTAGTTGCCCCAGCTATTACTTGTGTTTACTTCGCCGGGTGGATTGTCCTTGAGATCATGGCGACAGTCAACCACTGTGCCATAAGCCGGAGAAAGTACCGCGTCACCAAAACAAAGATAATCAGTAAGTTCGGCACCATCATTTTTGAAACTTCGACCGTCTTCTGTTTTGAAAAAATCGAGTGCATATTGCCAGATGCCCTGATGTGTATGAACACCTCCAACACCCTGATAAACTTGCCATTCTCCTTTGAATGGTGCTTTCAAAGAAATGCAGCGAGGGTCGACTCCTCGGATTTGACCCATTTGAATTTGCTCAAGACTTGCTTCCGGTAATGCTGGAACACTCAGCCAGAACGACGCCCATGCCGGACCTCGCTGTGCATTAAACCCTAGCATGCAAATGTAAGTCACAAGCACAAAAGGCAGCGCAAGAACGGGTAGTCCGATAAATGACAAGGCTTGATTTAACGCCAATGTCAAACCTGTGGCAAAAACAGAAGCGCCAAGAGAAACAAGCAAACTTCGCTTCCCAGGCACCGCAAAGAGACCTCCTATCACACAGGCTGCAAGCAAAGCATTCATTCTTGCCACAAGAGCAATCATTGAGTCAATAGGCACACCAATTGCAGCAAGGAACATGGTTGAACAAAAACTTGATGCCAGAGCCAGAAGCGCCAGATAACGCGACGAAAGACAAAACGCCAACATAACCAACAAACCACCAACAGCGGTACCATTGAAATACATGGCACCCATAGGCAAGAAAACTGTAGATGGCGCCTGTATACCAGGCAATATCCACTGCAATGCTGGACCGGCATGTGATAGCTGCAACGAAGCAGCGAGGGGCAACATGGCAAAAGCTACAGCAGCATATGGCAATCCTAACAAAGGCAAATTGAGAAGCTTGCCCACTGTATCTGAAAAAATGGCGCTTACAAGAACTACCAGCAATGCACCAAGCACGGTGAGAGCCAAAATAGGTACGTTGAATGCATACAATGACCCAAGCAACATTCCTAGCAAAATGCCATTGATAATCTCAATTCTTTCAGTTTCGCTTTGAAATTGAAGTGACTTTCGCCACAGTATTACACTGATTCCACCTAGCACTCCGCAAAATCCTGAGTGTGGCTGAAGCATTGCACATATGAAAATTAGAATTCTTGAGGCTGGATGGGTCAGTCCAAAAAAAGACCCATAGCCGTCCAAGACTTTGTTTAGACTAGCCTGCATCTATTGATTCCTTTAGCTGTAAAACATAGCCGCAAGCCAGAGAGTCAGAGGTAGGAACTAACTCTCTGGCGCAGCTATCTAGGCACTGCGGCTTGAGACACGCAGTGTCGGCCCGTTTGCTCTCTGCTTTGGTGGAGAGGGAAGCAGATAGTCGGGTATTTGGTCTTGTCCAATCATGACTGAAAGATCTTCGGCCCAGCGAATGACATGACACTCGCCAGATTCGCTCACAAGTACTACGTTGGGGCGATATTCAATAAACTGCATCCATTGCGTGTTGTTATAAGCACCCACAGAACAAATCACAAGCTTGTCGCCGGCGTTCAACAATGGCAGTTGAATACTTTGACGAACCACGTCAATGTTCATGCATAGCGGTCCATACAAAACGGTTTCTTCTTCTGCAGCAAAAGCCTCGCGTGTCATGCGCACCTGGTGGTTATACCAATATCCAGTGAATAGCAAATTGGTGCCTGCATCAAGTATTGCGGCGCGTCGTCCATCAGGAAGGCGTTTTGTTCCGACTACTGTACTGATTAGAACTTCGGAATCATCTACCATGGCTCGTCCACTTTCGTAAATCAAGCGCGGTAAGTCTTTGCCGATCTCTTTTCTGTACTTGCACCCTTGAAGAAGTGCTTCGCAAACGGCGTCAGCATAATCGCTCATATCAGGCACGGCTTGCTCTGGTGGCAAATAGATGCTTTGCAGTGCATTCTTAGAAGGGAAACCGCCGCCAATGTCTAGATTTTGAATATCGACATTAGTAACTCCCTCCAACTCACGCATCAAATCGCACATTATTTTGACTTGAGCGGCGTAAGCACGAGGCTCTAAAATGAAAGTTCCAATATGTGAGTGCAATCCGGTCAATCGCAAGTTGCGACTGCGAGATACGAATTTGACCGCTTCATGCGCCTGTCCACTTTCCAAATTAAAACCAAAGCGATTCCACGGCTCTGTAAAGCCGGTGTCGAAATTCAGCCTGATACCAATTTTCAATTCGCGATTTTTATCATTAGCAATGTCTTCCAACATTTTCAGCTCATCCATATGATCAGCTTGAATATAAGCACCTTCTGAAATGGCTCGCTCCAATATGTCTTTCGGTTTGTGTGGTCCATTGAAAATAATTTGGTTTGCAGGCACACCCAGGGCGCGCGCCTTTTCGTACTCAAATTTAGAGACGACTTCGGCATATGAGCCTTCCTGGTGCATCATGCGGCAAACTGCACTGATGTAATTTGTTTTGTACGACCAACCGTGAACAGCAAGGTTGTAACGCTGTTCAAAGAGCCCTTTTATTTTCCTCACATTAGAACGAAGTTTTGCTTCACTCATAACAAAGAGTGGCGAACCATATTTTTCGACAAGTTCATCAATCGGAACACCATACACCTCAGTCATGATGTTGTCTCTGGCTGAGCGCTTACCGAATTTATTGATGGCCCCACCGATACGATGTGGCTGAATGTACGGTGGCTCCCAAGAATGATGGTCGCCATAACCACGATCATTGTGCATTATTAGACTCCTCCTTAGCAGTAAAGACTGCTCAAGTTAAACTGCTGCTTTCGCAGCTTCAGACTCAAAAATATTTTTTGAACAAATGCCGCCGTCGATAAGCATCGACTCGAAATCATTCAATTGAACAATCAGCTCTTGTGCATGCCTGATAAAAAACGTGCCTGTCTGAGGCTTGGCAAATTCCGGTTCAAGCTGACCGGCAAGTACTTTCAATAAAGCCACAGGTAAGTTTCTACCGACTGCGTGACTTAGATAAATCCATGCCGGAAATCGCGGATTTATTTCAATCAAATAGACTTTCTCATCATGAGTTCGCATCACTTCAATTTCAAAAGGCCCACGCCATGAAAGCCCACGAATAATTTTGCCGGCAACTTCTGCAATGCCTGGCTCAATAACAGTTACACCAGCCCATGCTTTTCCCTTTTCAGTCAAAGCCCTTTTGCGCATCATTACAGCGCCTAGCATGTCACAGTGACCATTACCGATTGCAGATAAATCAAACTCATCACCATGCACAAGCTTTTGCACCAGGACTGGAAAGCCCCAGCTATGAACCATTTTAGAAAATATCGCTTTGGCTTCAACTGGATTGCGCGCCATTGCCGCATCGTAAAATATGCCTTTTACCATGAGTGGATACTCCCACCCCTGATTTTGACAATCGTCGAAAAAGCTTGGGTTTGTAATAGTTTTGCTTTCAGGTGTCAAAACGCCAATCGACTTGCAAAACTCACTGAGCTTATCTTTGGCTCTAAGTTGAAATTGATCTCGACTTGGAATCAACATTCTGATTCCCATGTCGAGCAACTCTTGTCTCAATCCAATGAAATTTTGAATCTCAGCGTCGAGACACGGAATAATCACATCGATATGTTCGATACTGTGTAATTCTTTGAGCCGCTCAAGCAAAACCGCATTTCCTGCCGACGGGTATGGCACGAGATAACCGGCATCGCAAATAGAACGCGCATACAAACCAGCATCAAGTACGTCATAGCCCAAACCAATTATTTTTCCTTCGAATTCAGGATGCTCGCGAATGCATCGAGCAACGGCATAGCCTGGTCCAGGGCTTTCCGGGCTGCAGTTCATGCCGGTAACAGCAACATTCCAACGACGCCAGGCATCAGGCTTGCTAATCATTTATATGTATCTCCCCAACTGAATCAGGAAAGCTTCAACACTGTTCACAGCAGTTTCGTGCGGCACCTTAAATTCATCCGCCAGATGCTTGGCTGTTTCCTCAATTGTTTCTCCGTTTTTCAAATGATTCATCGCAACAAGCCCGGTGGCGTTGAGAGTGAAGCTCTGCCCTGTTTCAGGATCAAAAAGAAATCCGCGATCGCTAATTGCAAACTTTGAGAGTCGTTGATTTTTGCTCAGCGATTTCATCAGGTCTGCCACTTGTTTTTGCATAAACGCCATGCCTCCATTCCCTTCCTCTTCGATACTAGAAGAGTCCTGTGGATTGACGATGAAAAATGTGGAGAAATTGAGGAGATTCAAACGCTCAAAGATTCCCCAAAATTGACCGCTAGTATTGATGCAGATTCGGGAAATGGAGGAATTGGCAATGAGCAGAGGAATGGAAAGTGCAGCCCCACAGGTGGACAAACATGAGGAAACTAAGAGAAGCGAGCACTCTTCTAGCTTAAATGAGTGTCTGCAGAGAGATTATGGGCTGCTTCGCCCTCATGGCTTTGATCCCATCCCTCGTCCACACCCAAAACCACCCAAACCGTTTAGTGATTTGGACAATTCAATTGACTTTCCGTCGATAAAGGATTTGCTTAATCCACAAAGTAACGAAAAGTCTGTAAAGGATAGCAAGACAGTCCCACCCAAGCTCACTGGGAAGGACACAAACCCAAGTGGCAGTATGGATAAGGGGCAAGACAGCAAGGACGCAAAAGCATCTGATGTCGAAGAGTCTAAGTAGCAATAATCGCTACTTGTTGACGGCACTGAGTTGCTTCAAATGCGTTGCGAATGATTCACCCATCGGCGCATCTGCCTTATTCTCGATGACCCTTCCTTTGGCGTCGAGATAAACGAGAGTGGGGTAGGCTTTGGGTTTGTATTGATCAACGGATTTCTTGTTAGAAGGGTCTTCAGCATTTAAATGCTCAAACACAATGCTACCTTTGAATTTTGCGGCGGTTTTATCCCAGGTGGGTTCAAAGGTTCTGCAAGTAGGGCACCAGTTGGTCGAAAACAGAATGACCTTACTCACTGCATCATGCTTTGCCGAAGTATTACCAGTGACCACCGCATCAATTTTGGAATGATTTACCCGTTTGATGCGCTCTTGAATGATTTCCTTAAACGCTGCATCTTTGCTGTTTTTGAGAATCCAGGTGTATTCTGCCGCAGCCTTATCGTTATCGTGAAGCCTTTGATAGCAGAGTGCTAAATAATAGTGCACGTCTTCATTTTCCGGCTGAGCCTTATTAAGTGCCTGGAACTCAGGCAAGGCTTTCTCAAAGTCATTTTTCAAGTAAATATCAACGGCTTTCTTAAACTGATCTTGCGCTGCCTGAGCACCTGGAAGAAAAGCACAAATTGAAATCAAAACCGCAGATGCACATGCAAAGGTTGATCGATTTAGCATATTAACTCCGACACGCCTCTCTAATAGGGCAAAGAATACAGCAAACATGCAACTTTCCGCTAGCTGTTAAAGAGTAAACGTAACCTATCTACCAGGATAATAAATATGGTTGAAACTGTTGGGCGGCTGCGTCATATAGCTACGGTTTTGCATGCCGGCTTCAGAAGTCAACATTCTCTGGTAGAGCCCTCCGCCGCCAACTGCACTGGCCGCCGGGCTTGGCATGCCCTGCCTCGAAGCCTCCACATTTCTCATCAGATTGCCGTACAACTCAGCCCTTTGATATCTAGAAGCGATGTTGTCTCCATATCCGCCAACCGGCTCACCATAGCGACCCGTGGATTCGTTTGAATTGGCTGGTTCGCCATACCTGCCCCAACTTTCGCCATATCTTTCTGTCGTGTAATCGCTACCTCCATATCTTGTACTGTTTTCACCATAGCGGGTGCTGTTTTCTCCGTATCTGGTACTGTTTTCGCCATAGCGATGACTGTCTTCACCATAGCGACCATTACCGTATGAACCTCTCAGACTGCTGAAGCCACCACCGGCGTCTCCGACGCCGCGCATGCCGCCTCCCATGCCACCGACGCCTTTGAAGCCCCCACCCATGCCGCCGATGCCTTTCATACCACCGCCCATACCACCGATGCCTTTCATGCCACCACCCATACCACCAATGCCAGCCATTCCACCAGCGTCGCCGCGCCCTTCTCGAGCTTGGACAGGTTCAAAGCTAAGTAGCGAGAATAAACTGAGGGCAAGAAGTGATAGCACTTGGACTTTATGCATTCGATTATTTAGCATTTGATAGATTCCTCCAGTCACTATTTTTCTCACGCCTACTTACTTTCTACGCTGACCTGTCTGTTAAGCAGTTCATTCACCAATTTTGTTTCACCCAAATCACGCAGTTGCTTGATTACCGGGGGCAATAACTTTGATCTTACTTTGCCCTCCTGTAAGGCACTCAAATAGGAGCGTTTGACCAGGTCTAAAACTAATTCGTAAGACGCGGTATCGCCAACGCCCTTGAAACGTATGAGAGCAGCCTGAAGAATGTACCAGACATGCTCTAGCTCAAATCCCAAATTGATGCCTTCGAATTTGTTGCATTTTTTAAAGTAGTTCGAAGCTGCGGCATAATCTTTCATGTCCAGGGACAATCTCGCTTGAACACACGTAAGCTCAAATATAGCAGCCTCTGAGCGCGGCTGCTGCGCTTGATACTTCAAGCAGAGATCTACAATCTTACTAGCCTCAAGAAAGTGCTTATGTTTGGAAAAATATTCTGCCGAATTCCACATAACGTCCAGCAGATGATCCCCATTTTTAGGGAATGATTTTATCTTCCTCTCGAAATAATCGTTTAACGTCTTGTAGGCAAGATCGAATTTTTCTTCGTCAATCAAATTAGCAATTCTAACGTCAAAACTCTGTTCGGCTATTGAGTCCCTCTCCTTCTCTGTGAGCTTTTCATCCATTTTGTGATATAGCCGCTTTAAGAGTTCAGTTTCTTTGAGCTTGCGAAGCCAACGCAAGGTATCGCCCATCGAAACAGGATCCCAACTTTTCAGTTCAATTTCCTTGTTGAACTCCGCTTCTAATTTGGGGGCGAATTCTTCGTACAGTTCCTTATTCTTCGTTTCAACGGCATTTGCCACCATGTACATATAACCATTCAAAACACTTTTTCTAAAAGCAACGTCATCTTCTTTCGTCATATTTGATAGTTCTTGCAACTCTGCGGCTGCTTTTCTCAAATTATCAGAGTGCAGCAAACAGTAGCAGTACTCCCACTCCCATCCGAGTCTCTCATTTGAGGTAAAGCAGTGGTATTTCTCATCGATGTGCTTCAGTCTCTCGGCATATGAAGCGGCTTTGTCGTATTTTCCTAAATTCCTGTATTGATTAACTATAAAACCGTAAATGCCAACAACATGAGGATATGAAAACTGTATGATTTTACTTTCTAAATCAAGATCTCTACAGACAACGCGGATGGCTTCTTGTATTTGCCCTTGCTTTACAAGACAGTTGCCCTTCAACAGAGCAGCTGTAGATCTATTTGTGACTACAGTCGGCTCAGATTGCAGTTCTTCCAATATTTCAATTGACTTAGATGCTTCGATCTGTGCTTTCTTATAGTCCTTTTTTTCCCATGCCACTTGACCTAAAAACAAATGAGCGACACCGCTTTGAACATTTCGAAATTGTCCCGAAGCTTCCAGGATTTTATTGGCGTAATACTCAACCTTGCTAAAATCTTCTATTTCCTTAAACGCCCCTGCGGCAAGCATCCAGGTATCTGGCAAAAGAGCATTATTTGGTGAGACAGTTTGAAGCAGGTTTTCGTATTGTTTAAGCAATGCGACCGCTTTGGGTCTGTTGTTGGATTTCTCAAATCTACTGGAAAGAGTAGGCAAGAAACTGAAACGGTGTGGACTATCAGAGCCCCAACATTTTCCAGCAATCAGTAGGGCTAAGGGCAAATGTTTGTCCATATTTTTTACGTCGTTTCTATCGGCATAAGTATAAAGTTGACAGATGAGTGCTTCAGCCACTATTTCATTGATGGGCATTTGCTTATTCACATTGCTCTGTACGAAAATCTCGGCAAATGACGACACATCAGCTTGCGACAGTGCATTTTGAAGGACATCTACAATTTTCAAAAGCTCATTTAGCTGCTGCTTAGACATTTGCTGTTTTGAATTCAAGATTATCTCAGCAGATTTGTCCACCTGCTTTGAATATTTGACCAGTGTCTCCATTCCCATACGCGACAACGGTTTAAGCGCTACTATCGAAAGGAAAGCATAACGACAAGCAAGGCGATCACTGCCTTTTTCCAACAGCTTTGCCGCCAAATTTTGATATGCAAGAGAAAGCGAGTCGGGGTTGAGATTGTGTTTTTGCACAGCAATTTTGACGGCATCTTCGATGGCGTCTGACTGCAGCCGTTCCCCCTGCTTGTAATAAGCATCTGCGCGTAAAAGCCACTCAAGTTGATTATCTAGTCCCGGACTTTGCCCCAGAGATACACCGGCAAGCGACACCATAAGATTATTGCGAAAAGCGACAGCAACTCCGCTTAAGATGGCAATTGAAATTGCAAGGGCAATTAAGTTTTTTCGCCTCCGGCGCGCATGTTCGAGACTACTGCGCTTATGAATGTGTAGCTTGATTGCTCCTGAGCCGCCATTCGCATCCCCAATTTTTTGAAGGTCTGCACTTAATTCAGCAAGGGTTTGATACCTATCATTTGGCTCTTTTTCGAGACCTTTCAAGATCAAACTTTCAAGTGCTGTTGTTTGCTCATTTGCATTTTTCTTTTTCGGAAATACTGGGGTTTCTTTCACATGTTTATGAATAAAGCCAATCGGATTTTCTGCCTGAAATGGTGGCACGCCACAATACATTTCAAACATAATACAAGACAGCGAATATATGTCAGAGCGCGCATCAGCCGCCTGCCCCATGCACTGCTCAGGACTCAAATATTGAGGTGTTCCAATTAACTCGCCTGTATTTGTAAGTTTTTGACCACTAATTTGTGATGACGGTTCTAAGCGCGCCAAACCAAAATCGAGCAGCTTTACAAAATCTCTTTCAGGTTTCTCTAGCAAAAGAATGTTGGCAGGCTTAAGATCGCGATGAATAATTCCATTTGAATGAGCGAACGCAACTGCCTCTGCGATTTGGGAGGCAACTCTGATCACTCGATGAATAGGCATTGCACCATCATCTGCAATTACACTTGAAAGACTTTTGCCCTCGACAAATTCCATAACGATGTAAGGCATCGAATTGTCTAAGACACCATAGCTATAAAACGCAGCAATATTTGCATGCGAAAGTGTTGAAAGTGACTTTGCCTCTCTTTCAAATCTCAAACGTGACTGCGAATCGGAAACAAGGTCAGGGTCTAAAACTTTGATTGCGACAAAGCGCTCAAGGTCAAGTTGTTTTGCCTTAAACACAGTGCCCATTCCACCGGCGCCGGCCACAGAAATGATTTCATATCGATTTGCAATGGTTGCGCCAATTAGAGATTTGAGAATCATGGCCTAAGACTCGCCGGGCTTCTTCTCACGAACCATAGGCAAGTTTTCATCAATTACTTCAACATCTTTTGCTTCAATCAGCTTTGGTCCGCCACCCATTTTTGCTTTCAAGGCAGCTAATTCATCATCGAGCACCATTTCTTTATCCATGGCTTTGAATTGTTGATCGGCTTCGCTTGAGCCAGAAAGCTCTCGCATGGCCTGTCCCATGGCTTCCTTTTCTTGTATTTTGCGCTCAAGCTTATCGAATGCAGTGCCCGGCGTCGCGTTCATCAAACCATTAGCATTTGTGGCATTGTCGCTTGCCTGCATACGAGAAATCATCTGGCTCTTCTTTGTCTTGAACTCTCGAAGCTTAGTTTCAAGGTCTGCCTTTCCTGATTTGAGCGCCGCATTGGTTTTCTTCTGCTCAATCAGCTGAGCATCTAGAACCTGACCTTTTTGGGAGAATTCTTGCTTCTTGGCCAAACACATACGTGCCAAATCGTCGTTGCCGCCCTGCACAGCCATCAAAGCGCGCTGTTCATAGGTTGAAAGTTCTTGAGAATTTTTCTGTATCTCTTTTTCGAGCATTTTTTCTGTAGTCAGCCCTGCAGTCAAAGCCTCCAGCAGTTTTTTCAAATTCGATTCCAACTCCATTTCAGCTTGCTCAGCCAAAACCTCTGGAGTTTCCATTTTTTCCATACCTTTGTTGAACATCCCCTTCAACAAACTCATAAAGCGATCTAGCATCGAAAGTTCTCCTTATTGCTAACAAAGGATTTTGGAAATTTGCACGGTTTTAGCCAGTGCATTTAATGGTCTCATTTGAATTACAACATACCCTGTAAAAGCTAGCTTGCAAACAAGGCAAAGCCAAGAAACGAGAATAGCTCAAAAGCCAAAGCAGTTGAGTCTTTTGACGTCATTTACCAGAGGGTCAATCTTCAGATTCGTCTTGTAGGTAGGAAAGCATGATGTTTTCTTGCACTCCCATGGCTTTCTGGTGAAATGCACCCATGGTTTGCATGTAAGCTTTTAAAACACTATCTTGCGCTGCCAAAACCGGCTGACTTGCAGCCCCCGGGGCATATTGAGCTGCTTTTTGCTTTGCAGCTTCAGTTTGGCGCGGCAATTCTCTGTTAGTGGGGGCAGCGCTTAGATTTTGAGCCGGGGCGGCTGTCGTCTGCAAGCGCAGGCCCTTAAGGGAATCGGCCTTTAAGGACGGATAAGACAGCGAAAGCTTCAAATTAGCCGCCTTGGCGTTGCTACTACCGTTCAAGCCTGCAGCCGCTTCTCTGGCAAAAGCTGAGGAGTCTTCGTACTCTTCGAGTACCGCATGAGCATTAATACCGCCGAAGCCGAAAGCGCTAACGGCAGCACGCCTTGGCAGATTTTCAGCCAGAGCCTCCTGACGCTTTTCCCAAGCTCTGGACTCAGTGATGACGTAGCAAGGTGATTCAGTCCAGTTTATCTGGCTGTTTGGAGTGCTGACGTGCAAAGTTTTCGGCAAAACCTTGTGATGAAGCGCCAGCGCGGTTTTAATCAATCCGGCCATTCCACTGGCAGCCTGAGTATGCCCAATCATAGATTTAACTGAACCAATCGCGCACCAGGGGCGATTATCAGACCCTGACTCGAGAGGCCCAAAAACTTGCTCAACTGCCTTCATTTCAGCGCGATCGCCTGCGCGCGTTCCGGTTCCGTGTGCTTCCAGCAGCTCTACGCTCTTTGGTGAGATGCCGGACATTTCGTATGCTCGGCGCATTGCCAGAGCTTCACCATCAGGATTTGGTGCAAGTGATGCAGACCCGCGCCCATCGCTCGAAGAGCCTATACCGCGGATGACAGCGTATATTTTGTTGGCGTCACGTTTTGCATCAGCCAATCTTTTCAATACAACCATGCCGACACCTTCACCGAGGATGGTGCCATCGGCATTATCGTCAAATGGTTTTATGGTGCCAGAACCAGATAGTGCACCAAGCTCGCAGAACATCTGGTAGAAATATGGACTGGAATTGATATGCACGCCACCTGCAATAGCCAAATCTGCTTGTCCAGAAATCAACGATTGCATAGTCATTTCAACCGCGATCAAAGACGAAGCACAAGCTGCATCAAGAACGAGATTACGTCCGCGAAAGCCGAGTTTAGAAGCTATGCGACCGGAAAGAACATTCGGCATTACCGCAGGAATAGTATCAGCGTTGCAAGGCTGCAATTGCGCATGCAATGTCTGCCCAATCAACTCAAGCTCTTTTGCACTAATTTGCGGCGACACCGCTTTGAGTATTTCTAGCACCTGGTCGACAGTTTGACCGTGTTGAATCAAATTCATTGATCCGATACCCGGCGCCATTGTTCTTCCAATAACTATTTCAGCACGTTCGCCATCAAATGTCTTATGGTCATAACCTGCGTCAAGAAGTGCTTCCGAAGCTGCACGTAGAGCCAAAAACTGATCGGGATCTGAACCTCGCAAGCTAGCAGGCATTATGCCAAATTCGAGTGGATCGAATTGTGCATACTCGGTGATGAAACCACCCCTGGTGCAGTAAATTTGACCAAAAGATTCTTTGGATTTGTTTTTGTAGAAAGACGCATCCCACTCGTTTGCGTTAGGTTCACGTACAGCGTCAAAACCACTTTCAATATTTTGCCAAAACTGTTTGAGTGTAGGCGCACCCGGAAAGATGCATGACATTCCGACAATTGCCACATCATTGTCGTGGCGATTGGTTGCGGCGCTCATTTAAGCGCTCCTGCTAGCCAGAGCTACGTGATTGTTGCTTGCATCGTTTTGAGCAGGAGCAACTTCGCCAAGGCTGGCCAGATCGTTTTTGATCCAATCCATTATTCCTTGCAGCGACTTAACGCCTGCGAGTTTTTCAATGCCGTCTTCCAGTGCATTTTGCTTTGCCTCAGGAAGCAAGCGGCGGAAACTATTCAAAATTTCAACACGTTTGATTGAGTCAATTCCCAAATCTGCTTCAAGATCTAAACTCGGGTCGAGCATTTCTGGTGGATAGCCTGTGCGTTGGCTGACAATATCAATTAGAGCTGCAATTAACTGGTCTGGAGTCATCTCAGCATCGGTGCTTGCAGGTACCGCTGCGACTATGGTCGATGCAGAATAATTTTGCACTGGAGTGGCGCTAAGTTCAGCTCGGACTTCTGTTCGAACTTCTGCTTTGACTTCAGTGTTGAATTCAGTATCCTCGACTACTTCATAAACAGGTGTCGGGGCAGGCGAAACAAAATTGAATTGTTGAGTCGCAGGTTTAAGGTCGATTTGTTTCACAGTTGTTTGCAAATTGCTTTGAGCAAACTGCGGCATAGATCTCATCGTATCTAAAACAGACATACCTTGACTTTGCCCTGAGCTCGCTCCGCTCAGATAAGCCAGCATGACTCTCTCTTGCGATTCGATGAAGTTGCGGGTCATGTCCATCGACGAGCGCAAATACTCCATCATGACAATGTCACGAGCAGGCACCGCAGCACGTCCAGTCACAGATTGCTGCCGTGCAGTGGGGGCTAACCGGGTTTGCGGCTCGCTGCCTCCAGCAACAGTCACTACTTTGTCACTGCTGGGGGACGAAAGGTGCTTGTCAAGAGAGATTGCTTTTTCGGTCTGTTGACCATTAGCCTTGTTCGTAGCCGTCATGTTGCCTGCTGCCCTGTTCTCGGGTGGATAGATCTTGAGGAGTAAGGGTTTCAAGTATACTTTTACATCGCTGCACTTGCCATTTAACGGATCTTATCAGCGCTCAAAACCCCTCTTTACAACCCTCAATATTTCGCAAATTCAAACTCACTGCAAGGAATGAAAGCGCAATCGAAGGCAGCCCCAGCCAAATTCATTTGCCACCACATATAGTGCCGAAGTCAAAAGAAGTCAAAAAAGAAAATTGACTTTATCCCGAAGAAGCCTCTTCACAATGTTTAACTGGCTTTACAGTGCCGGAACAAAGTTGCACGAGAGCCGTCCCAAAATACATGAAACAGGGTTTTAAGGCTGAGCCACATGGTTCAGCCGGGGGAAAAGTGCGTCTCATGGATTTCACATTTAATACTCAAATTGTAGACATTTCGGTTGCCCTGAGAGCTCTTAAGCTCTACCGTGACAAGGAATACAAAGAAGCGATTCCTGCGCTTGTTCAAATTCTCGATACAGAACCGACGAATTGGCAAGCCCGAATGATGCTGGGCGCCTGCTATTACAAATCAGAGCAGTTTCCGACTGCTTACCGCACTTTTCGCTATATTTACGAAAAGTGTCCGCACATAGATGTTCGCCGAAAGGCATTTGAAGCCGTACAAGCAAGCCAGCTACGATCACAAACTCATGTCGAGGTACCCGCCGAATTCGGTTGCTATATTGACAGAAAGCCGCGTATTGCAAGCTGGCTAGACAACAACTACGGCATCTAAAGCCGAAATGTGCTTGCTGCATCTATTTGTTTTTGATTATCTGGAATGAGTTTCCAGATTTGAGATTCCACATCAAAGCCTCTTCCCCCGCGGGATCTTTAAGCGACTCTGGCTTAATGTCCTCAGTTAAAGTAAGCGGGGGAAGGTCGGGCTTTTGAAAAATATGCACGGCGCCTGCACCACCAACAACTCCCGAGAGCGAGCCATTGTTCCATTTGAATTGGACGCTGGTGTCTTCATCAATGCCGATAACCGGCAATTTACCCTTACCTAACTGATATAAGGCACGAACATCGCGTGTCTCTCTATGCCGCTCGCCCACATGAGTGTCAAAAATCGCCCAGGGAGTTAAGCCAAACCCTACTGACTCTTCAACTTTGTTTTCATCTCCACCGTTGATAATATCTGTCGGCATAACCGCGGTGCCTGCGCTATTGCCTGCAATAATTGCACCGTTTTCCAAAAGCTTTTTTACTGATGCTAATTGATGGTCATCAAATTCTCGTCGCAATTTGTCTTGAGCACCACCGCCAAAATAAACAAGGTTGGTATCAGCTGGTACTTCATAGCTATATTTGTAATTTGGATCTTCAGGAATTTGGTCTTTCGGCACAATGATAGTGATGTTTTCCGCTATAACACCGGCTTTTACGAAACCATCAGCCAGAAATTGTTCATATCCCTCAACAGATGATGCTCTGCCAACCACTGCAACCTTTGGCTCATCTCCAGCTTGTTTTACAAGTTCTGTAAATGTAGTTTTTGCGTTGCCACCAATCAAATAAATAGAGCCTTTGAATTCTTCAACTTTTGCATCTGCAGGTTTGTCCTCTGCAGCTGAAGGCTTTGCTGCGCCGTTATCAGATAGCGCAACAGCCGTATTAAGTCGCTGAGCAAGCTGCCAGCATTGATTATTCTCTTTTTTCAGAAAGTCAATTTGCCAGCCAAATGAGTCTGAAACCCCATTGCCAGGTTTTGACGGCGCAGAAAAGCAATCTAATACGTCCAAGACATTACCCCCAACTGAGATTCTAAGAGATGCATTTAGAATCACAACGATCATTGTTCTCATCTGCTTTTCAGCAAAAAAGAGAGTGAATCAAATGTGGAATTTGTGTGAAATTATTTGACTTCAGTGGGAGGAGTCGCAACCGCGGCCTCAACCACTTGCCCTTTGCTAAGTTTTACTTCAAACACTTTGGGTTTTGAGCCAACTGCCATAGGGTCTGAAATCTTGTATATCAACATTTTTGCTTTTAGATCGAGCCCAAATGATGTTATTTCTCTTCTGTCAGGCTCACCAAGCAGATGCACAACATCAGACTCTGATTTGCTCAAAACTTTGGCGACAATGTCGTTGCACATGGGTTCTCGAAGGCTGTAATCAGAGCGCGCCGCTTCCAACCATTTTTCTGTGCTGAACTTAGGCTCGTGTGACTGGGTCTTTCCCATGACAATCATTATCAGCACGAAACCTACAATTACTGCAATGATAGAGAATCGTCCCAAAACAGCGCTCCCAGTCAACAGAACACTAAAATATAATGGCAGGTAGATTTCAGCAAATCAAGTTTCGCTTGCTGATGTCGGCAGCCCCAACGAAAGTATCGATTTCTTGACTGTCTCAAACCACAAGACCCAGCCTTCCTCCGGGCCACAAGCCAAGTGTTTCATCAATTTCTCAAGTACGTCGAGAATGTCCAAATGAACATGCAAAGTCCAGACAAAAACTTCCTGCAATATCTCGGGCTCAATTTCACTTCCGTATGAATCTTTGATAGATAAAGCGA
The DNA here is from genome assembly GCA_964546815.1 of uncultured Candidatus Obscuribacterales bacterium. Classification (GTDB taxonomy): domain Bacteria; phylum Cyanobacteriota; class Vampirovibrionia; order Obscuribacterales; family Obscuribacteraceae; genus JAIEPM01. The sequence goes on from CAZJLR010000011.1 coordinate 38,736, forward strand.
CAAGATCTGCGCGATTAATAAGCTCAGAGCCTGCGCTCAAAAATGTCGCATGCACGCGTTTAGATGCTTGCTCGTAGTCATCAAAAAGCCGTTTAAGTGAATCAATTTGATACGCAAGTCTTTTCCATTTGCTCGCATTTAGCAAGCTGTGAATTTTGAAAGCATCTCTATATGTCTGCCACTGTTCATCTGAGTTTACGGCACAGAGCCATGCTGTTGCAGCACCGTCTTTTTCGATGCCCCATGCAGCAAACATTGCAAACTCAACTGCTTTTCGCGTGTTATGCATCGAGTCATTTACTCTACCTCGCAGCAAAGAAAGCACTCCGGCTGCGAGTTCATGCCTGACTGCCACGCAAGCGTGCAAAAGCAAAATCTCGTTGCTATCTTTTCCCTGAGTCGTCTCTTTTGCCGCCAGAGCAATTTGCAATTGCAGATAGAGAGCCGCAAGCTCGTTTGGCCAGGGCAAAAGCTCATCTAAAATTGAAATAGATCGATTGAATAATCGGTCTGTTTCTATCATTGCCTTCCACAGTGCAGCCTCTGCATCTGCGGGATTTTGAGCACTGCAATTGTCTTTGTATGTATATCCCAATGAACTGCGTGTGTATGTAGAACCGCAAGAATAGTGGCAAGTAACATACTCTTCTTCTATCGAAGCACTATTGCAAAAGGGGCAAGCATCCATTCTTTATGCCGAAACTCCCACGGGTGGTCGGCGTTTAGGATAACAGACATCAATTGACAAATAAATGAATTCAAAAACAGAAAAAAGGAGCTTTCGCTCCTCCTTTCCTGCATTCTTCCTGAGAAAAACTTTTAGCTGAACAAGTTAGCATCACGAGCTGAAGCTACTAGCCAGTTGATGCAACCTGGTGTTGCGAGTCCACCAGTCACGCCGGCGCCGCCCCAGAGAACACGCTTCATAGCATCTTGCGTGCCTGCTGCCATGTGCATGAAGCCCATGATCATTGTTGGTCCACCCCAGGCGATACCGAGAATTTCCATGCCGTTTGCGATGATGTTGAGCAAAGCTTCGAGGTTGGCGAGGTTGTTGACGCGGACTGTACCGGCGGTGTTTACGCCTTGAATTACAGTGGCATCAGCGCCTTGTGGTCCAATTGTGCCGTTGGTTGCGCCTTGCAACATTGGGGCGGCGGTGCTGCCACCTTGTTGTGTTTGCGAACCAGTATAGTTGCCGGTGTTGTTGGTTTGCATACCGGTTGCTGCAGTGGAGTCAAACGCGTCTTGAGCGAGCGCAGGTCCTGCAAGGGTCAATACTACTGCTGATGCCATGGTGACTTGTGCCAACTTCTTAAACATGATTTGAAAACTCCTGGGTGATGAATTCGTTGAGACCGACTTGGTAATTCGCTGTTCGAAGCGTTGCCTTTCCTTCGAACTCTTCCTCAACCCGTCTTTTTTGCCAATTAGGGGGACGAAACCTGAAACATGACTAAAGTCACGGGTCCACTTGGCGACCAGGGGGCTGCATCGCCGAACGCCTCGCACTCCCGAAAGACAGTACCAGCAAGACTTTACAGGATTGAGAGGCAATTTAATCTGCCAGGCACGGGTACTTGCTCTCAGGCATGTGGCTAAAAATAGCCATTGTTTCTGAAGGATTTTTGAGAGTTCCATCTATGTATATTGCTAATCAACTAACGAAGTTGTGTTTCGGCGACACCCACTCGGCAGTCAGCGGCGCCGTAATAAATCAAATAGCGCCCAGAGTCTTCAACAAGACCTTCTACAAACACCACATTTGGTGCTTGATGAACAACTTTGGATGTTGTGCTCATCTCCCATTCTTTTTCCGGCTCGAAAATGGGTCTATCAGAGCGCGCCAGCAGCTTTGTTGGATCGTTAATGTCAAACAATGCAAAACCGGTTCTGTAGGTTAAGCCTGCGTCTGCGCCATTGTATAGAAGCAAAATGCCGGCGCTAGTAATCAGCGGAGCTGGTCCTGGCTCTACGACTGTGGAATCAAAGAATGCTTTGCGCCTGGGCAATACGGGGGTTTTGCTGGCATCTTCCCAATGAACCCCGTCGTCAGAGCATGCAATTCCTGTTTGGTCAGAGCCATCGGCAGCATCGCCCATGTAATACATCCAATATTTATTGTTGATTTTCTTCGGTACAATGGCGCCTGATTTTGTCCAATTTATATTCCACGCGCCTTTTTTCGCAGGCATGATAATGCCGACACGCTTCCAGTTGCGCAGGTCATCAGACTCATACTGCGCCAACTGCGCATCAGTGTCATATGCGGTAGCAGTCAAAGTCCACGAACCTGGCTTGCTTAGACTGGGGCTTAATCGGGGGTCTTCAATGCCATGTTTTTCGTCTGGCAAAGATGGCTCCAAAACCGGCTTATCCTCAGCTTTGAAGTGAATGCCATCTTTACTTTCAGCATATCCTATCCGCGAAATTCCCTGCTCGTCTTGAGCGCGATATAGCATTACAAAAGTGCCGTCATTACGTTTAACTACAGAAGGATTGAAAGCTCCTACAGAATCAAACTTGCCTGCGCGAGGCGACAAGATTGGTGCATCAGAGAGTCTTTTGAACTGTGTAAAATATTCGCGCGTCCTCACTGACTCTGCTCTGGAACTTAAGCAATAACTTGAAACTGAAAGTGCTGCAACGGCGCATCCGATGTAGAATATTTTGAATTTTCTTGTCATAATGCGACACCCGCTGTAATTGAACATCACGGCAGAATATCACAGATAAATGCCTGGCACTTTAGAAAAGTACAGTTAGAACAGTTTTGGAGAATTGCAAATGAGCCCACAGAATAGCAAGCCATTATCGGGGAAAGTGGCAGTAGTAGCTGGTGCCACCCGTGGTGCAGGGCGCGGAATTGCAAGAATGCTTGGTGAGGCAGGAATGACAGTTTATTGTTCTGGCAGAACTGTCAAAGGCGGCGAACAATATTCAAAGCGAGCTGAAACCATCGAAGAAACAGCTGAAATGGTAAAGAAATCCGGCGGCAAAGGCATTGCTGTCATGACAGATCACAAGAAAGAAGATCAAGTCGCGGCCTTGTTTGAGAAAGTAGAAAAGGAAGAAGGACAATTACATTTACTGGTCAATGACATATGGGGCGGCGATGCACTCACTGAGTGGGGAAAATCTTTTTGGGAGCTAGAACCCGAGAAGGGATTTCGAATGCTTGAAACAGCCGTCCACACTCACATTATCACGAGTCGATATGCTGTTCCGGTTATGCGAAAAGGCAACGAAGCTTTGATTGTAGAAATTACTGATGGCGACTTTGCAGGATATCGCGGCAATCTGTTTTACGATCTTGCAAAAAATGCGGTGATTCGCCTTGCATACGCTATGAGTTGCGAATTACGCGACACAGAAATTACTGCGCTAGCATTAACCCCTGGATTCTTAAGATCGGAAGCCATGTTAGAACACTTTGGTGTTGCTGAAAGCAATTGGCAAGATGGAATTGAACAAGACCCGTACTTTGCAGAATCAGAAACACCTTGTTATGTAGGCAGAGCTGTAGCTGCTCTGGCGGCAGACCCAAATGTCAAAGCAAAAGCAGGAAAGGTTTGGGCTTCGTGGACACTCGCCAAAGAATACAATTTCACTGATATAGATGGTCGTCAGCCAGATTTCCCTGTCTTCTTCGACAATACTGTCAAACAAATGATAAACAAAGGCGGACCAGCAAACGAGCAAGAACGGATGTTAATGCTTGCCAGATATCACCAAATCCATCTCGACCCGAGCAAAACTGACTACATCAAGCAATTAGAAAGCTCACTGGGGCTCAAAAGCATCAGCAGTTGAGCAAAGTCACCTGATTCGGGTCATCCGGAGGGATGACTCACACTGCTAACTTTCACCTCAGTATTACAGCCTGCTCAATACCCTGAGCGATACATCTACAGTTGCTATCAGCAAGAATGTAGAAAGAAAGTTAAAGAGGTCAGCAGTCATGTTTGAGTTTCTCCACATAACCAGGAACAAACCGCCGGTTAATTGCGAAGTTCCAACATGTAAGTCGCAATTACCCCGCCTCATCAACATGAGAGTAAAAATCGCCAAGAAATGCGGTTGCGATAGATGTTTTGATCTACTTTCCAAGTTGCATTTCAGTGGAAAGAAATTTGTTCATCAACATGATATTGAACAATGGGGATTGACTTTCTGGTTATCTCCAAGCTACGTCACAGCCGCATGTATCCCCTGTGAAGCAAACCACAAAGCCTACGCAGATATATCTATGGAAGAATCACTCCATCACACAAAATGCAAAGACTTGCAAGACATCGAAAAGGAATGGAAATACCAAAACGATTCCACCTGCGACTACAAAGACAATGACGAATACTGGCGCAAGCATTGGCAGGACGTCAAACACATTTGCGAACTGGAATATGAAGACATCGAAGACGAAGAGCCAAGAAGAGACTTAGTGGCTGGTTCTTAATTCAACTGCTCACGATAAATGAAGCACTCATTTTCCATGCCCATTTGTTCAAAGCATTTGATTAACAACTCAAGGACATATCTGGTTTTCTCAGGCGAACAGTTTCCTTGCAAAATAGACCAGGCCGAGCGCACGAAACCTGAAGCCGGTCCGTAATTGCCCTGGCAAAAATACAAAAAGCCTAACTCCAACAAGACGTCTGCAAGCTCAACATGCTTGTCTCCGAGAAACCTGTTTTTGATTTCCATTGACTGCATCAGCAACAATTCAGCTTCAGGATATTTCTGCTTTTGAATTAAGAGTCGAGCAATCTTAAGACAGACATCAGCCATTTCAAGCTGATATGCACCAGATTCAGTTGCAAAAATTGCGTGGGCACGACGCAGCATAATCTCAGCTTCTTCCGCTTCATTTCGGCGCAAGCATATATCAGCCACTTCTGCCGCAAGGAGGGCCACTTCAGGGTCTTTAACTCCCTTACTTTCTTCTTTCAGTAAGAGACAATCCATTTTTTCAATCAGTTCTAGCAAACAATTTGCAGCAGGATTATCGAAAGACACATTCAATGATTTGAAAAATTCATCCGCTGATACTTTCGCATACGATGCAGCTTTAACTGTAAAAAACGCGTATTCGACAGGCACTACAGCTGCGCGGCACATCAACTGAACACGCACCGCGTTGCGCAAGTCTTGCGATTTCACCAGACCTGACTCGGCTAATACTCTTCCAAGTGGTTGCCTCACCCGTTTACTTTTCTGCAAGGCTTCTTGAAATTGATCTGAACTTATCAATGAGCTTCCAATAAGCAGCTCTCCAATTCGAATATTCTTGTTGCCGTCGCTTGATTGCTGCCTGGAAGAAGCAATAGCTTCGCGCAAGTGCAAGTTGAAATTCACATGGTCAAACGGCAGAAGCTCAGCCAGCAGTGGCAATACAGATCTATAAAGTTGATTTGCTTGATCACTCATACCATGTTTGGAACAAAGCAAAGCTGCCTGTGCCAGGGAGCTAATCGAGCCAGGGACAAGCTTCACACCTTTGCTAATGATTTCGCTCAATTTAGCAACGCGTTCTTGAGCTAAAATTGATTTGCCTGTTTTGGAATAAATTTCAGCCAGCTTGCAGTAAATTGGAATGAGCACATCATCTGAATAGCCATCACTTCTCTGGTAGATGGTGCGTGCTTCTTCATAGGCTCTTGCAGCCTCTTCAAAATGCTGTTGTGCAAAGAGCCTTTCGCCTAATTTTGCCATTTCGTCAGGATCTGAAGCAAAACGCGCCACGGTGCTTGTCGTTAACTTATTGAAAGTCCCAGTAGTCGACCCAGACCTTGGCACATCACCGCTACTATTGGTCGACAACACTTGTTGTGGTTTGGCCTTTTGAGACAGCGAATTCAGGACTGCCTGGCTTGCAGCGGCAAAATCAACACCGTTTTGTCTGGCATACCTCAGACTAGCAATTGCCAATTCTTCAGACATTGCTGTAAAAGACATTTTGCGTTGCGCCTGCAACACTAAATCAAGTTCGCTATCGGTTAAAAAATCCAATAAACGAAGATGTTTACCAAGCGGTGTTTTCTTGGCTGTACTTTGATTTTTGAGTGCCGCATCCAGTTGTTGCTGGCTTACAAAACCAGCCCGGATTAAAATATCGCCAATCCGCACTCTGAAGCCCCCCGGTACCAAATCCGATATTTATTTTTTGTACCCAGTTTGCCGCCCAGGCACACAAAGTTAAATCAAATCCGCTTTGCCTTGAAAATTGGGCTGGGTGCAATGCTTGATAGTAGGCTATAAATGGCCTAGACTGAACCGATTACTAAGCCAGAAAAATGGAGCCCAGCTTGACGACTGAAGCGGAGAACCAAATTCCATTCGATTTAAGAGTACTGCAATACGCATTAACTCAGGTAGTCTCTGAAGAAGATGCTGACTGTCTTGCCAAAATGATTATTCGTTTGACAGATGCTGCCGACGCTTGGGCTGACGCGAGCGTAGTTAAAGGCGAGCAGTTGGCACTCAAAATCATTATCTGTTTTGAGGTGATGAGATCTTTCCGCAAAGATTTAGATCAAGCATCGCAAAGCGATGATGCTGCATACGAAGACAAACGCAGCTTTACGAATGTGTGCCTCGCAATTAAAAACGGCAATACTGTATTAGCCAACGAAGAAGCATGGCAAGACTTTGTGAAATACTCACCCAAAGAATTTCAAAATGAGCTTTTACAAGCTCTGGAGAAAAGGCTCTCTGCATTTAAAGATTTAGGTCCTTTAGAAAATTAATAAGTGCAATACTCCTGCAAGACGCAAGCCCGACAAGCACTGTCGTGACTATGCTGGGGCAGACACGGGGTTTTTCCTGTAGTTCTTCAGGCTCGCACAGTTGATATTTAACGAATAGCTAATCAAATCAGTATGTCATCACAAGGGAGCCCGAAAGATGTCTCGTCAATTGTTACGCTTAGGTATGGTAATGTCGGTTGCCTGCTGTGCAGTACTACTGAGCAAGAATTTAGCGCTGTCTATTCCTATCGGTAAGGTTTCAACTCCTTTGTCAAATAAAGCACTAACAGAAAAACTCGGTGGCTCAACACGTTACCTAACATTTGTGAGCACAGACAAACCAATATACAAAATCGGTGAAAAGGTTTTTGTCCGCGGAGTAGTTCTAAACTCCAGAGATCACAAACCACTGCCCGGGGGCGAAACAGCCTCTCCAACCATTGAAATAAAAGGACCGAAGGGTGACACGATAGCTACTGGCACAGCTCAAACTGTAGACAGCGTCTGGGGCTTCGCCTGGGAAATACCAGAGGGGCAGGCTGGAGGCGAATATACAGTTCATGCGTCCTACCCCTGGAATGGGCACGCACCAGCTGAGCGAAAATTCGACATTAGAGCATATCGTGCACCACGTTTGAAATCGCAAATAACATTTTTGCGCGACGGATACGCCCCTGGTGACAAGGTGAATGCAACATTAGATGTAAAACGTGCTGAAGGGGGCGTTCCCGAAGGTGCAAAAGTCACAGTGATTGCGCGTATAGATGGAGTCGAAGTACACGGCACTAATGCAAAAGTTGATTCAAATGGACTTTGCCAGGTCAGCTTCGAATTACCGCATGAAATATCGCGCGGGGAAGGAACACTTGCACTAGTCATTGAAGATGGTGGCGTAGTGGAAACAGCCTCAAAAAGTATTCCAATTTTATTGCAAACAGTCGACCTCCAAGCATACCCTGAAGGCGGCGAACTAATTGCCGGTTTCAAAAATCGCATTTATGTGCAGGCAAAACAAACGAATGGAAAGCCCGCCGACCTGGTCGCTAAGATTGTATCCAAATCATCTTCAAGTCAATCTGCAGTGGGTGAGTTTCGCACTGAGCACGAAGGAAGGGGACGCTTTGATTTTACACCTGAAAAAGGTAGAGATTACTTTCTCAGCATCTCGGAACCAGCCGGCATAAAAACCTTATTTCCGCTGCCTAAAATCAAGGAAAGTGGTGCCGTAATTCGCTCTGATAACGATACTTATAAAAAGGGGCAAGATATTACCCTGCAAGTAGGATGCACGCAAAAGAAATATAGAGTCACGCTGTCAAAACATGAAGAAGAACTTGCCGCATACGATGTTGACCTGAGCGACAAGTCGCAGGCACGCGTACTTAGCCCTCTTAGCTTTAAGCTGCCGCCAGAAATTGACGGCGTCTTAACCGTAACAGTGTGGGACGAACAAAATCTGCCCATTGCCGAGAGACTTGTTTTTCGTGAAGCAGCAAAGCCACTCAAAATAAGTATTGAGTCGGGTAAAAAATCTTATATACCAGGTGACAACGCAGAACTTACGGTAAAGGCAACTGACGCTGATGGCAAGCCCGTTGCAGCAGTCGTCGGGGTGACTGTGACTGATGACAGTGTTTTGGAAATGGTAGAAAAACGCGAGCAAGCTCCGCATCTGCCAGTTATGGTGTTCCTTGAGCCTGAAGTAAGCGACTTAGCCGACGCACATGTTTACATGGATGCCAACGATCCAAAGGCAGCAATTGCAACAGACTTACTCCTGGGCACACAAGGTTGGCGACGATTTGCTCTGGTTGATCTTGCAAAATTCGTAAAGGAAAACGGCGACAAAGCCCGACGCGCAGTGGCTCTAAAAATTCAATCACAAGTAGAGCAACAAAAGGTTGCAGTATTGGCTCAGTTTGCTGCTCCGGGAGCGGACTTCCCTGTCAGGGCCGGCAGAGGTGGCGCATTTGCGATTCCGCCAATGGCAGTACCGATGGCGGCCATGGCTGCGCCAAATGATAATGCTGACGGACTTAGAGCCGTCAATAATCTTGCAGAAGCAGACGAAGGCTTCGCCGGCGAGCTAGATCTGAAACAAGCAGCACCTGCAAACGAAGAATCAGAAGCTGACAGTAGTTGGCGCGACAAGAAAGATCTGCAAGATGCACTCATGGTGAATGAAAAATCTAAAAAAAGGGCGATGATCGCTGACAACGAAATTGCTCAATCACAATCAGCCCTGGTACTAGTTCGCGAATTTGCGCATGAAGTCCGCAAAGATAGAAAGCCCACAGACCGTGTTGATTTTGCCGATACACTATTCTGGAACGCAGCAGTAAAAACAGACGCAAAAACTGGCGAAGCAAAAATAAAATTCGGGCTAAACGACAGCGTAAGCACATTTCGCGTGTTCGCTGACGCATTCACCGGCGATGGTGGCGTTGGCACCAAGAGTATAGGCATAGAGTCTGTTCAGCCATTTTATGCAGAGGCAAAACTTCCATTGGAAGTTACTTCAGGAGACCAAATCCTACTGCCGATCAGCCTGGTCAACGCGACAAATGTCGCATTGCCGAACACAAATGTATCTATTACCCTCAAAGGTGATAACAAGCTTCTGCCAATGACACAGGGTCCATCAGCACTAGGCGCAGGAAGCCGCGACCGCTGGATACAAACGATTGATGTTGGCGCTGGAAATGGTGCTAACGACTTCGTCTTGAGCACAAAAGCGGGCAGCTACCAGGACACAGTTAGCAGAAAACTGAATGTAAAACCAAAAGGCTTCCCCATCGAAGTTTCATTTGGTGGCGTCATAGAACCAGGCAAACCTGTGGTTCATACTGTCGACATCCCAAAAGGTGTTGTTCCTTTCAGTGTTGTTTCAAATACAGGCGTATATCCGACTCCACTTGCAAACATGACAGAAGCACTTGAACGAATGATTCAAGACCCATATGGATGCTTCGAACAAACATCATCAACAAGCTACCCGCTAACTATGGCTCAACAGTATTTCCTTTCTCACACAAACGTCAATCCTAAGCTTGTTGAGACATCTCGACAAAAGTTAGACGCAGGCTACAAAAAGCTTGTAGGCTTTTGGTGCCCAGACAAGGGATATGAATGGTTTGGCGAGAATCCAGGTCATGAGGCTCTTACAGCCTTCGGTCTATTGCATTTCAGCGATATGTCCAAAGTGCGCGACGTCGACCAAAACATGGTTGCCAGCACGCGCGCCTGGTTGCTCAAACAGAAGGACGGGCAGGGTGGCTTCTCTCGTAAGAGACGTTCACTGCACACTTGGATTGAAGACAAAGATTGTTCCAACGCATACATAATTTGGGCTCTTCTCGAAACAGGGCAATCGGCAGCTGATCTCAAAGCAGAACTAGCATCACTCAAGACAGCAGCCGACACAAGTAAAAACAACTATGTGGTGGCACTTGCAGCAAACGCGTTTTACCTGGCGGGTGACAAAGCTGAAGCCGTGAAACTCATGGACAGACTCGCTGCAAAACAGAGCGCTGACGGCAGCCTCAAAGAAGTAACGAGTTCAATCGTAGGCAGCGGCGGCGAGGCGCTAGAAGTTGAAGGCAGCTCTCTTGCCACATTAGCCTGGCTGCGAGAACCAGCTTACGCAGGCAATGTCGAGAAAAGCATCAAATATCTGGCCGACTCATGCAAAGCAGGACGCTATGGCTCAACACAATCGACTGTTCTGGCTCTGCGAGCCATCGTAAATTACGACAAGCAAAGAGCACGTCCAAAGGCTGAGGGAAAAGTCAGAGTATTCGTCGATGGGCAAGCAGTCGGCGACTGGATTGAATTTAACCCAAGCACACAAGGCGCAATTAAAATGCCAGACTTGAGCGAACTATTGCCCGCTGGTCAACACAAAATCGAGTTGCGCATGGACGGTGGTTCACCTATGCCTTACTCAGTTGCAGTCAAGTACAACGCACTCACACCAGCTAGCTCGCCAGAATGCAAATTAGACATCAAAGTCAAAATGGCACAAGACGAAGTCAAAGAAGGTTCTGCAACAGAGGCCAACGTAACCGTCATCAATAAAACAAAGGATGCGCTTCCAACGCCAATTGCAATAGTCGGGCTACCTGGCGGGCTAGAACCACGTCACGAGCAACTCAAAGAGTTAGTCAAGAAAGGCACCATTGATGCTTACGAAGTACTTGGACGGGAGGTCGTACTCTACTGGCGCACAATGCCAGCTGAATCCAAAGTAGAAGTCCCGCTAAGCCTGATAGCTGCAATTCCAGGAACATACACTGGTCCTGCAAGTCGCACTTATCTCTATTACACTGACGAGCATAAACGGTGGGTAGATGGAATGAAGGTAAAAATAGCTGCAAAATGAAAACCCAAGTCTTAGATGTATTTTTATTGTCATCAAGCGGTACACAGTTCTGCAAAATTGACGACAAGTTTTATCATCTAAATCTCGGCTACATGCCGGGGTTACCTCAAAGCGGCAGAGTAGTATGCTTGAATGAAACTGCGTGGTCAAATTTTTGGAATGAAATTGAGCAACTAAATGTATGGAGCTGGAACGCCACTAATTTAGAAGTAGCATTTCCCGAGAGAGAAGGCGCCGCAGGCTGCGGAGTGCCTAACCTCTACTTTGTCTGCGCGGCTGACAATAAATGCACACTGTTACAAGCGAGCAATCGATTTCCCCCTAAATGGGGAAATCTCAATACATTGCTAATGGAATTATTCAACAGCAATAACGTAGTCGCTCTCACACAAGACGAGATAAATGCTACGTTAGAGCGAATGAGAGTATTCGATAAAGCTATTCAAGAACTTTGCGAATCAATGGAACTTTCAAAAAACGAATTGCTTTCTCAAAATAATGCAGACCTTTATCAAGACCTGTTGTGTGCAATTAACAATCAAATGTAAACAAACAGAAGCCCAGGAAGCAGCACTGAGCACATATAAACAAGAAGCACAGAAGATATGCAGCAATAAATTTCCTAGCTGCAGTCCTTAACAAAGGCACCAAAATCGCAATGTTTTGTTAACAATTCGGTACGGGTCTACACAATGTATTGCCTCAATTGATGACTCGCATAATAATCGATCGCAGTCTGATATGGAGAAACCCGCTTGCTCCGTTGCCAGACCAGCCGCCGCATTGGGACAAACGCACAATGAATGCGTTAAGTAACCCAGCAGAATGCGGCGTCGGACTACCGAGGCCAGCCTAATGCCCTATGTTCCAGACCAGAACGGTGAGACCCATTTATCTGATATAGCCGCAGAGCATGATGCTTGTGGAGTGGGGTTCATTTATCGAACGCAAAGAACTTATGAAGTTATCGCAGACGCGCTAAATGCACTAAGCAAAATGGAACATCGCGGTGCCTGCAGCGCAGATGGTATCACCGGTGATGGTTCTGGTATTTTGACTTCTATACCAGTAGATATTTTTGCGCGCGAGGGTATCAGCCTGGACGAGCGAGATGCGGTAGCAGTGCTCTTTACGCCAAAGCAACTTGTTAATACAGGAATTGCAGCAACGCACTTTTTGTACCGCAAAGAAATTGAGCGTTTCGTCAAGACCCGCGGCTTTGACGTAAAAGCCTGGCGTGCCGTTCCGACATCCATAAATACGCTGGGACCAATTGCCTTAGAATCTTGCCCAGTAATTGAGCACCTTGTGATTTCATACACTGGCGATTTACAAGGCAATGCGCTCGACCTTGAATGCACAGAACTGCGCGCGGCGCTTAGTGTGTTTGTGCAGGAAGAGCTTAACTCTGCTGATTTTTATATTGCGTCACTGTGCCGCACAAGTATTGTCTACAAAGCAATGACCAGCAGTGATGGGCTTAGAGACTTTTACGACGACCTGCGCGATGATTTATACAAGTCAAAATGGGCAGTTTTCCATCGTCGATTTAGCACCAACACTGCGTCAAAGTGGGCGCTTGCTCAACCGTTCAGACACCTTGCACACAATGGCGAAATCAATACTTTAAGAGGCAACCTCAATTGGTTGAACGCACGCCTCGCAGCAATAAAATCTCAGGGCGCAGACGCGAGTGCTGTGGACTATGCCGGGTCTGATTCAAGCATTCTTGATTATGCTGTAGAGAATTTGCTCAAGCATGGTGATAGCATCGAATCAGCATTCATGAAATTGATTCCAGAAGCTCATGAACATCATTCACACTTGAAAGATGATCCTGAGATTGAGCATTTCTATGAATTTTACGCGGCACACCAGGAACCATGGGATGGTCCCGCACTTGTTGTGTTTAGCGATGCCAATATAGTCGGGGCAATTCTCGACAGAAATGGACTTCGTCCGGCAAGATTTACTTTGTACGAAGATGGCAGCCTGATTCTCTCTTCAGAGACAGGAATTGACCTTAGCACCGATTCCCCCGTGCTGCAAAAAGGACGTCTGGGGCCCGGTCAAATGATATCTGTCAATCTAGATACCGGAGTAGTATCAAGTGACATTGAACTCAAAAAAGCAGTAGCAAAACAGCACCCTTACGGTCAATGGTTGCTCAGAGAACGCCGCGCTTTGAAAGAAAGGCAATTCAGCAAAGAGTGGTCTTACTCGGAGGAAGAACTCAATCGACGCCAAATAGCCTCTGGCTACACAATTGAAGATATAGACAGTGTAATTACCTACATGGCTATAAATGAGTCCGAGCCAGTACTTTCAATGGGTGATGACACTCCGCTTGCAGTACTTTCAAAACGCCCACGAAAAATATTCGACTATTTCAAGCAGCGATTTGCTCAGGTCACAAATCCGCCAATCGATTCTATAAGAGAAAGACTGGTAATGTCTCTTACATCATACCTTGGCAAACGCTCTATTAAGCTTGGCGCCGAGCCCATGCTGGCTCAAACTATTTTATTGCCCAGTCCGATTATTAACGAACAAGAATTAGAGTTCATCGAAAGTTTGTATGACGAATACAAATGGTCGCGTATATCAGTCGCTTTTTCGCCGGAAAGCAAAATGAAAGATGCGCTCGCACGCATTAGCGAAGAAGTCGCAGAACAAGTGAGGAATGGCTGTCTCAACATTATTTTGAGTGACAGAGAAAGCAATTCAAATCAAATTTGCGTTCCCATGCTTGCCGCAGTTGGAGCGGTTCACCATCATCTTATTAAAGCGGGATTGCGGCTAGATTGCTCACTCATTGTCGAAACTTCCGAATGCTGGACAAGCCACCACGTTGCTGCCCTTATCGCCTACGGTGCAGAGTGCGTCGTGCCCTACTTAGCTTATGAGACGATACGACACTGGTATTGGAGTGACAAAATCAAGGCACTGGTACACGAAGCCTCTCATGATGCCGATAATAAAAACTCTGCAAACCAAAAATTTGCGGGGCTAACTTGCGCGGCAGCTCAAAGCAATTTCAAGTCATTACTTGAATCAGGGCTATTGAAGATTATGTCCAAAATGGGAGTTTCGAAACTCACAAGTTATATTGGCGCGGAAATATTCGAGTGCCTGGGGCTTGGGCAAGACATCAGCGACATTTGCTTCCCCGGAACACCCAGCGCAGTCGGCGGGCTTAGCTGTGATGACCTCGAGCGAGAAATTCGCAATTTACATCAACGTGCCTATGGAATCAATCAGCCTCATTTGACCAACGAAGGATTTCTAAAAAATAAACGACAGGGCGAATATCACCGAAACAACAACGAATTAGTTGCGGCATTACATGAAGCAGTTAAGTCGAAAGACTTGCCTGCTTCAAATGAAAACAAGAAAAACAATTTCGAGTCCTACAAATCACTTGTCTTGCAGCAAGAACCGTCGGCACTGCGCGATTTGCTGGATATTGTTAGCGACAGACCTTCTATTGCCCTCGACGAAGTAGAACCAGTTGAAGCCATCGTCGCAAAATTTTGTACAGGCGGAATGTCATTGGGCGCTTTGTCGAAAGAATCGCACGAGACTTTAGCTGTAGCGATGAATCGATTAAATGCAAAATCGAATTCCGGCGAGGGAGGAGAAGACCCCTTGCGCTATAAACCCATCAAGGTCGAAGAAGACGGCACAAGCAAAGACTTCCCCGGCATGACAGGGCTGCGACCAGGTGATTCTGCTGCTTCCAAAATACGTCAAGTTGCATCAGCTAGATTTGGGGTTACACCTCATTATTTGGCCAGCGCTGAGCAACTGGAAATCAAAATCGCTCAGGGCGCAAAACCGGGCGAAGGTGGTCAGCTGCCGGCACATAAAGTATCAGAATACATTGCCAAACTACGCAGGACAGAAGCCGGCATCACACTAATTTCTCCGCCACCACATCACGACATTTATTCCATTGAAGACCTTGCTCAGCTGGTATTCGATCTAAAACAAGTAAACCCAACAGCAAAAATATCAGTCAAGCTGGTGTCTGAGCAAGGCGTGGGCACAGTGGCTTTGGGCTGCGCAAAAGCAGGTGCAGACATTGTTCACATTGCCGGTCACGATGGTGGCACAGGTGCCGCACCAATTTCGTCGATAAAGCATGCAGGATTGCCCTGGGAATTAGGCTTAGCTGAAACGCATCGTTTTCTAAAAACTCATCGCCTGCGCAATCGCATAATTGTAAGAGTCGATGGAGGATTGCGATCTGGCATTGACGTTGTAAAAGCCGCAATAATTGGTGCAGACGAATTTGCCTTTGGTACTATTGCGCTTCTTGCTCAGGGCTGCATAATGGCACGGGTTTGTCACACTAACAATTGCCCGACTGGGATAGCTTCTCAAAAAGAAACTCTCAGGAAGAGATTTCACGGAAATCCTGATAGTGTTGTTGACTTATTCACATTCATTGCAGAAGAAGTGCGTTATCTGCTGGCAGATTTGGGCTATCGCTCACTTAGCGAATTGCGTGGAAGAACCAACCTTCTACAACAACGCTCAGACATCGACTTGCAAAAATGCGATGGCTTAGAACTTTCAGCCATTATCGGAAAGCGACAGAATGCAAAGGGCCAATTCAATGGCGATTCTGCGTTAGTATCAGCCTCAGTGTCAACTGATTCGCAGGACGATATAAAAGGTTTGTATGAAGCAACAATTTGTGGTGTTAATGAGCTCATCCTTAACGATCCAGCGGTGCGCCGAGCAGTAGAAGAGCCAAGCAGCATAATTAAATCCTACCAACTCACAAACACAGACAGAGCAGTTGGGGCCAGCTTAAGCGGATTGATCGCCAGTGTACATGGTGACACAGGTTTCGAAGGACAGATCGTCCTTAACTTTGAAGGAGCTGCAGGGCAAAGCTTTGCAGCATTCAATGCCAGAAATGTGATGATTGTCCTTAAGGGTGAAGCAAACGATTACGTCGCAAAAGGAATGTTTGGCGGAGAAGTCGTTGTTCGCCCGCCTGGCGAATGGACCAAACACAGCACGCCTGTGCTTGTAGGCAACACCTGCTTGTATGGCGCTGTTGGTGGCAGATTAATGGTTGCTGGCTTGGCTGGTGAACGTTTTGCCGTGCGCAACTCTGGCGCACAAGCTATTGTCGAAGGAGTCGGCGATCACGGCTGTGAGTATATGACAGGAGGTTCTGTACTTATAATTGGCTCTACCGGTCGAAATTTTGCCGCGGGCATGACTGGTGGTCTTGCTTTTGTTTTAGATGAAGACGGTGATTTTGCGAGCAAGGTCAACAAAGACTGCGACAAAGAACTCTACAAACTCACCCCTCAAAGCGAATCAACAGTCTTGTCTTTGCTCGAAGAGCATGCTCGCCTGACCGGTAGTACGAAAGCGCGGACGATTGTACAAAACTGGCAAGATTATCGCAACAAATTCGTTCAAGTAGTACCACCAGCGGAGCTCGACCGAGCAGGTCTTTCATCTCAAGACATTTGCCCACAAGATTTGCTAATACACAATGACGAATTGGTTCGAGACTCAGCCTAAGAACCCAATCGTTCTGCTATTAAGCATTCAAAACGCAAAATATCTTCCTATAAATGTAGCTTGGCGAAAGTTTGCCTTACTTTTGGCGCAACTTATTTTCGTAGAGTTGTTCACCAGCCTGGGCACCCTGTTTCGCTGCGCCCTGAATTCCATAAAGCTGAGTGTTCAAATTATGGAACATTTCGACACTGTGGTCCTTTGTCAACCCTTCGTAGAAGCTCTCTTTCTGACCAGACTCACGTTCGGCAAGGCTTTTGAAGAATGTACCAGTCATTTTGAGTGATTCTAGATCTTTTCCATCATTGGTAAGGTTGATTTCCACATGGCCAAACATCGCTTCAACTGTGCCCTGGCTCTTATAATCTTCCTTTATTTGAGCAGCAATTTTTAGCCTTTGCTCGGGTGTCATTGCAGCCAGTTCTTCCCTTACCGATGCCAATTCAGTCTTATCACCACTGAACCCAGCATGCTCAATTTTCGCTGCTTCTTTTTTCACATTGCCATCATATTGTTGCGTCATTGTTCCATTCCTCAATTTGCCCGAGGATTAGAAGATAGTAGATTTCACTAACTGATTGATGACTAGTTCATAACCAAAATATGGCAAATCACGACGCGGGATTTTTCAATTTATAACCTATGCCATGGAGCGTTTGTAAAATGGTCGAATCTGTGTCTAGCTTCTTCCGCAATCGCATCATACAGGTGCGTATCGCATCTTCTGTTGCTTCGGAATCAGTTGACCATACCCGCTCTAGAAGAGCCTCGGCGCTAAACACCTTATTTGGATTGCGCATTAGGAATTCGAGCAGTGCAAACTCCTTTCGCTGTAAGCGCACTTCTCGACCGCCCTTGGTCACACTAAAGCTTTCAGGATCAAGAACGATGTCACTGATCTTTATTAGATTTGAGGTCTGACCTGACGCCCTGCGCAGCAATGCTGTAACCCGAAGGGATAGTTCTTTGAGATTTGCAGGTTTGGTCAAATAATCGTCTGCTCCTGCACCAAAGCCCTCTGTCTTATCTTCAATGCCAGATTTTCCAGTTAACATCAAAACCGGAGTGTTTTTCCCACTAGACCGCAGCTGCTTAAGAATTTCAACTCCAGAAAGATCTGGCAGCTGCCAATCGAGTATCACCAGGTCAAACTCGTAACTTGAGAGTCGAAACAAGCCCTCTTTGCCTTCATTTACGACCTCTACCAAATGGTGTTCATCAGTAAGCCATCCTTCCAATACATCCGCATAAGAAAGCTCATCCTCTATAAGCAGAATCTTTGCCATGTAGAACCACCACGAAATACCAGAGCCGTATCTATATCAAACCTTGTGCCCATTTTTCCCAACATTACCCAGCCAGGTCTTGACTTGCCATATTTTGGTTATAAACAGGATATTTCTTCGTTAGACAGCCGCTGTAATCTCTTTCACATAAGCCGACGACGGCAAGTGACGCGAATGACCGCTGTGGTCAACGGGGAAATTGGAGGGGTTAATCATGGTACTCGAAGCTCAAAACACAATAACTAAGATCGACAACAACGAAAAAATCACGCTAAAAGAAGCATTTCATAACTTATCAAATGCAGCCTACGAAAGACCACAAGGACAAAAATACGATTTAAGTCAAGCTGCCTCACTGATGGAAATTGCAGAGGACATGAAAGCCACAAAGGGTTTGGGCAGCAACGGAATCATTACTTATAAAGAAATCGAACGCTTTTACAAGCTTCCTAAGGGAGTGCTTCCAAAAGATGAAGAATCTGCCGTGGAGTTCTTGTACAAAAACTTTAATTACCTCAAGAATGCAGGACCAGGACAACCAGAAGACGATTACAGAAACGAAGAAGGCATTTCTCGTAAAAACATTCTCGAAGCTGCGCAAGTTTTTGAAGGTTTGGCTTATATTCAAAAGCATCCAGAGATGAAGGGTAGCAATGGAAACATAAGCGCAAACGATATTGAAAAATACATCGAGAATCACCCAAATCTTGATCCAAAGGATGTCCGTGCGTTACAGCGCCTGGAATACTATGAGTCCATTCCAGGAAACATCACTGATGCTGAAAAACTTGCTAAGTCCCTATTCAAAAAAGATGAATCGAAAGTTCCAGAAAAGGTAACGGCATCGCCAGAAACTGATGCCGAACGAATAACGAGAGAAACGCAAGATCTTATCAGCCTGTATCAAAAAGGAATGGTTGATGAAGACACAGCAGCCGAACGGCTGGTAACCATCAAACACCGAGATAATCCGCAATACAGAGTGACTGATGCGGAACTTCAAAAAGCTAAGGAGCAACTTCGCGAAACCTCCTCACTAGACATGTCTTTCTAGAACGCCCCCCCTACACGCAATCCCCTGGTCAGCCCCACGACCAGGGGATTACTGTTTTAGTGCAGTACAGTTTAGTTTGTCGAGAAAGCCTACGACTCTATGAAGCAGAAGGAATGCGAAACCAAAAACGACTTCCTTTCCCCAGCTCGCTGCTAACACCAATCGTCCCGCCATGCTGTTCAATAATTGTTTTACAAATCGCAAGTCCGAGTCCTGTACTTCCTTTCTTTTGGGTGCCAGGCAACTGTTTGAATTTGTCAAATATCGATTGCTGGTATTCGGTCGGGATACCAGGACCTTGATCTAGAACAGAAATTTCAATCCAGGGAAGTTCTTCGACCACGCTAATGGTTATAGTGCCTCCTGCTGGAGAGAACTTGATTGAATTTCCCAACAAATTGACCAACACCTGCACAAGACGCTCTTCATCAGCATAAGCTGAAAATTCAACATCGTCAGCAACAAGTGTAACGCCCGACTTGTCGGCGAGCGATTTCACTTCGGTTATGGAACGCTCGATTGCGTCATTAACCAACATTTCTTTGATATCCATGTCAAACTTGCCGGCTTCGAGTTTTTCGGCATCTAGCAAATCGTTAATCAGCTTCATAAGGCGATCTACACTTTTTGTGCAATTGTCTACAAAGCGTTTTCCTTTCTCTGTTAAATCACCATGCTTTCCAGTTCCTAAAATAAGCAAACCACCATGCAATGACGCCAGGGGCGTTCTAAGGTCATGACTGACCATTGCTACAAACTCTTGCTTGAGTCGTTCTACCTGTTTGCGCTCGGTAATATCATGTACAACGCAAAACAACGCATTCTCTACTGGAGACCAGGACACAGTCCAAGACGTGGGCAATTCGTTACCGTCACTTTTGACTACCTTAGCTTCGATTGAAGCATCTGTTTCCGAATTCACAAGCTCTTTCAAAGACTGTTGCATCCGTTTTTGATCATCTTTAGCAATCAGTTCTACAAAGTTTTTCTTTTGAAGTGATTCTTTCTCATACCCCCACATCTTTTGGCACGCAATGTTGACATTCAAGAATTGTCCCTCAGGACTGATGGAGCAAATAACGTCAACTGTATTTTCGACAAGGGCTCGCTCCTTCCGGCGAGCTTCGGTTAATGCTTCTGCCATATCATGAAAAACTTTATCAAGATTGCCTATTTCGTCTTTGCCTTTCAATTCGGGGATTAGCGGCAACTCTTGCCCTAATCGCAAACTATTTTGGGTCAAGACATCCAATCGCCTTACTACATGTTTGAAGAAATACAGTACTAATACAATCGCAACAAGAATGTCTACTATGGTTGCCGCAATTACGAGTATTTTTATTTGCTCTCTAAAACCAGCTTTGGAAGTATGTTCGGTGCTTGCAGCTCTCGATTCTTGACCGATGATCAATTGAATTTCGGTACGAGTCAAGGGGCCAGTCTTCCAAACATCGGCCATCAAGGCATTCCACTTTTCAGTATCAGTAAGCGGCAATGTCTCAGCGATTTTTAGATCTCTCTGCAAAGTGTCGTACAACAAAGAAAGATTTTTGACAATCTGCTCTTGCTCCGGATTACCTTTGATGATTTCCCGCATACGAGGAATCTCATCACCAAAGCCAGAAAGCATTTGTTTGCAGGTATCAAGATTGATGCGTACCTGCGTTTCCCGGTAAGTAAGAAACATGGATGAAAAATTGTCAACGGTGCTAACAATGTAATTTCCATGCATACTGAGCGTCTTTGCTCTAGCTTCCCGTTGAGCTTCGTATTCAGATTGCCTCAACAACACGGTGATAACAACAAGAAAAGCCAGCTGAATAAATAATGGTATGGCTACAAGGATGAGTCCTTTTTACGGTAGACTAAGATTCATAATTGCAACTCAAAACCAAAAGTTTAGTTAGGGAACAATTTTAGCAGATGACGCTGCCAATACTAGCAACAAAAACAGTAAGTCCAGCGAGATTGCCAAACTATCGCTTAGTTGAAATCTGCTTAGCACTGATTTGCGTACTTCTGGTAAGTAGCATCTTTCTGGCGTTGTGGTGCCCCGATGCCAATGAAATGGACAAAAGAGCATGGAAGCTGCACGAAGAGTTTCCGAAAGGAAACAACATTCAAGAAGAGTTATGGCTTAGAGCAGCGTTATTGTGGCGTGAAGTTTTTCTCGGACCAGACGATCCTGACGTAACCCACGGTCTTGAGTATCTAGCTTTTTACTACTACAGGTCGCAACAAAAGAAACTTAGCGAAGATTTGTTGGCCAGAGCCATCTCAATTCACGAACTAAACCTTAAGCGCGGCAGTACAGACCGCAACTATCTCAATATTGCGCACGTAGACTTCATCAACGTACTCCGTAATAGCATTGCAATTTATATTGAGCAAAATCGTTTTCACGATGCAGCTAGGCTTTTAAAACGTGAAAGTGAACTGATGCAAAATGCGACTAGAACGCCAGTTGAATTTATCGACATTTATCAAAAACAAGCAAAACTTGTTCGTCCCCACGTAGAGCCAGGCGAAATGCCACCGAGGAATCTCCATATCAGGTCAAAATCATGGTCTATGAGCCTACAAAAATCGATAAACACTCTAAGACTGGTAAAAGATCAAAGTGCAGAATCACTAGGTAGACGATCTTTAAGAAATAGGCTCCAGGGTTACGCACTTATTTCGACGTATGAAATGCAGCAGGGTAACTACGCAACTGCCGAAAAGCAACTGATGGAAGCAGTAGAGCTGAGCAAGAAGAATGATGACGCGTGCCACACAATGATTCAACACACTTTAGACCTTGCAACACTGTTCAAAACTCAGCAGAATTTTGCACTATCGGAACACTGGTGCAAAGAACTTCTAACTGACAGTTCTTGTATTAAGAAAAGCTCCCCCCTTCAAAAGGTCATGATCCGCCGCTTCTATGCCGACTTACTCCGAAGTCATGGTAAAAACGAAGAAGCGACGAATCTTGAAAATCAGGCTTTAGAAATTATCCGTCAAGAAAAGATTGGAACAGACGAATATAATCCAACCACTTTTGTTTCGAAAACAGACCCTGTTGCTCGTAACGACTTAAACCCCGCTAGTTATTAAGTCAGCGGCTGTTACCTCTTCCCTCACAGCATCAACTTTCGAGAAGCACATGCTGCCGTCTTGATTGAATCCGTCAAAACACCAGGCACTTTCTACGGTGTTATCAGACCGGAGAATGTTGAAGTAATCACCAGGCTTTGCTTGTTGAGCTTTGCACTGGTTGTATTTTTCAAACAGCTCTGGACTTAAGCACTTAATTGCGTCGTGTAGAATAACAATTTTTCCGGTATTTTCGTCAATGCTTTCCACCTTCCATCCGGAAGTGTCTTGATAATTGATTCTCTGCCCAGTGCCTAAATTCAAATCAGCAGGGGTGGGTGATGGTTGACCAAGGAGGCGTACGATTTCCTTTCCTTGCCGATGAACCGACGCCGGATCGGCACCGTAAATGCGCTGTCTGGGATCATAAACGCGAGGACCAGCTCCTATATCAATTAAAGTCCAGGCATGATTCAAATTATCACGACCGCCACCGCCATTTCCTCTAACTAAAGTGGCAGGCAAATCAAGCTCATCACAGAGAACTTTCAGAAGAAGCGCCTGTTGACTGCAGACACCTTTCCCTTGCCGAATGAATTCCCCAAGCAAGACTCTGTTTCCTCTTTGCTCGTGATTAAACATGGAGTACCAATTGTCCAGGGGTTTTTCATTGTTATTTCGCATTGATTCAGGCGTCAACAATTCTTTGGCGTATTTCGTTAAAGCTTCGGCACGCTCTTTTGGAGCTAAATCTCCGAATTTTGTGCGAGCTTCTTCAATTACAAAGCGCAGCACAGGATCATTTGCGCGATCTACGACTGTAGCAGGTCTAGTTCTTGAGTTAAATTCGCCTTTGCGGTTTACAAATTTATGCTGTCCAGCATTTGCGAAACCGTCTTTAAGCTTGCCGGAGAATTCATGATTCCTTGCATATTCATTCGACTGATTTATCGCCTGCCTGGATGGCAATTTCTTTGCCATCATCACCCCGGGTACTTCAGATTTATCTTGCGGAGCAGTTTTCTCAAATTGATTTAGATCTTTATTCGGCAAACCTAGATCCAAAAGTACAGTCTTATTGGGGCTTTGAACCAGCAAGGGGATCACATGGTCTTTATCTACTACTTGCAAATCAGGGCGTTCAAGCAAGTTGATTTTATTATCGCCAATGCGGCGCTCTTCCACCCACACTTTGCCGCCAGGCTCATTCAGTGAATAATGCACAGTTAAGGTTCCAACCTGCATTTTCCCAAACTGAGTCAGCAGCTCGCCCTCCGTTACCTGCTTTTGATCAATCGGTCTGTCTGAATCAGCGTTGTGCCTGATAAGTATTCGATTACTATCGGTTTCATCTAGAGCAACAACGATTTTCTCATTGCCGTTTACATGTACTTTGTCGCCTGGTAGAAACTGATGGCTATCAAGCTCCGGTGATACATTTGGCATCTCTTCAGGAACATGGCCTGTTAATAGCAACTGCGGTAGGCTCTGCGTTTTATTGAATCTTCTGTCTGCCATATGCACCATTTGATGGCTCAAAGCAGTCATAAAAGGAGCGCTTACAACTGCAATGGCTCCACTCTGGTTCATTTGGTCTGCAACTTTCGCATAGTCGATGTTATCGCTAAGTTCTTGCATGCTCAATTGACTGGGTTCCTTTCCAAGGTCTTTTGCAATGCGCATTTTTTCGCATTCTATCGCCTGAGTAAGAGCTGCGCTGCTGGCATTGGAATAGGCCATACCCATATCACTTAACGCAGCGTTAGCGAAGCTTTTTGAAGAAAGCCCAAAGCATCCGGTTGCTCGGCTTACACTATAACGTCCCAGCTCACCAGCTAAGAAGAATGCAGTGCTTAAAGCGAGTGTTTTGGCAGTGAGCGCCTCAGCCCCAGGCTCGCGGAGAGCTGCGGACTTAGCAAAAGCATAGCTTTGTACTCCAGCTGAAGCAAGCTTATAAGCGCCAAATACCGCAGCGATCTCTACGGTACTTCGCCCTGATTGCACCATTCTGCCAAGAGCACAGTTTAAGATTGCCTGTTGCTCTAAAGATCTTGCAGCCTGCGCAGTGTTTAATGCTGTTCGCATGTTATTCAATTGGTTGAATTGTCCAAACATTCTGGCACCGACAGAAGCAGAAGCCATCGCGGCTCCCTCCCACATGCCCGCCTTAAAATTGTTGAAGTCATTGCTATTATTAGACATTCGCCCGAACATCGAGATGCTGCCACCTGCAAGCGTAGAAGCACCTATTTCTGCGGCATACCCGCTATAAACACCAATTTTCCCTGCACTTACAGCAGCATTCAAAGATGCACCGATACCGGCAGTAGCCACAGTGATCGCAGTCATCACTATTGCGTCATTAGCAATTTTTTGAGACTGCTTAGCCTCGACAGATAATTCGCTAGAGCTTGCAGCAGTTGCACCGATACCATGCATCAGTAGTTGTGTCGATTTAGTGTAGTTATCGAGCCTGAAATTGCTAACAATTGAAGGATCAAATCCTTTGTTGAACAGTTCAGAACTAGATTTTTCCAAGGCATTGGTTTGCAAACTAACATCATGAGAGAAGCCTCTCAGCATTTCCTGGCGGTGCCCAATAATCGGGTCAGTTATCCAACCAGTAGCCCATGTTTTGTTGTCTACATAGTCCTTCAATGAATTGTCAGCTAAAGCTTTCGCTTGTTTTGCCTCTCGGAAAAGGTCTTGGACATCGACCAATCCACCATCACTAAATCCAATGCAATCAGTGTGCCGAGGGGCTCCTAAGCCGATTAGTTGATGCTTTTCAGATGAACCTATTGAGAATTCCATTAATACCCTGGCTTGCTGAGACAAATCAACCGGATTTTGTCCGTTAAGCATCATTCCGTAACCAGGCAGCAACGCACCACAGGGCTCACTTTCTTCTGTGCAATTCCCAGCATTTGAGCAAGTCCTATAAAGTCTTCCATCTTTGATAACAAAAACATCTGCATTAACGCGCAACCGTCCGTTGATTTCAGTTACGTTGCTGCTGGAAATGCGTGGAATTTCGAGTTTTGCCGGTGCTACGAGATCACTGATAGCTTCCGATTTAGTATCACTTGCTTGCTTGTTTATTTCTGCGTTTTGCGCCGCAGGAGGATTTAAGGACTCGGTAATTGCGATTAAGCTGTTAAGCTTGCTTGGATCAATCTCACCGGTCTGCAATATTTTTTGCAAGCTCGCTTTATTTGCAGCAGAGGAGCCAAGTTCAGATTGATACATTTTCAAGGTAGCATCGCTATTACCGCTTATCCAGTCGATTGGATGGAAACCTACATTCATAGATTGGATTTTATCATTCACCCGGCTGGCGAGCCGGTCTTGTAGTTCGACAGCACGTCTTGCATTGAAGATCTTTCCATTTGAATTGCTTTCATGAAGGCAAATTCCCTGCAAATGACTGCCTTCGACGCCAGCATCACCTAGCGTCTTCAAGTCAAAGACAAGACCGTTTATTGCATCAAAAGGAATTCGTTGTTTCGAAAGAGAATTTATGATTTCTCCATTAGATAGCATCCCATTTCTATTTTCAGTTGGTGGAATAATGGTTCCTAATTGCTCACCAGTATTCTTGTCAATAACAACGCCCATACGAACGTCGTGTGCCACCGGCTTGCCGGATTGATCAGGAACAAAAATTTTGCCGTTACAGATATTTTGTCTTAACTCAAAACTTCGGTATTTTCCATCTTCCTGTCCTTCGAATTTCCAGCCGGGTCGGAAGCTGTTTAGTGCTTCTGTTGAGCCATCTTTACTGAGCTTGATCTTTCCAGCCCCATCAATCGTTCCAAGCAAATTGCCAGTGGAATCATAGAGCCTATTTTCCGTTAGAACATAAGTCGACTTATTATCTGGACTACTAAGGACACCATTGAATCCTTTTTTTGGTATTGCCTGTATTTGCTGCTGAGCAGCCTGTGACTCGGAATTCTCGGAGATTTCATGTTGCTGCTGATTATCGGTTGGCGCATTGCCTTTAGTAGCTGCATCGTTCTTCTGCTCATTTTCCTTTCCTTCTTTCTTGTTTTCAGTTTTACCGTCCGCCGTAGCGTCCGCTTTCACTTCACCCTTTGCGTCCGCAGTACCGTCCGTTTTCCCGGAATCCTTAACGTTTGTAGCTGACGATTGCATGTCATTTGTACTGCCATGATCAATTGCAAGGGATGGCAGCACTATGGTCTCCCCAACCTTTAATTTGTTTTTGTCACGCATATTGTTTGCATGGGCAATTTTGTTTACTTCGTCCACAATTTGCCTGGCCGTGGGTTTAGCATCATTGTGCTCTTGGCGAAGAAGCTTTGACGCGATTGCCCACAAAGTATCGCCTTTCTGAGCCTTGTACTCAGCAAGCTTGCTTTCAACATTTTTGTATTCTGATTCCTTCATAGCCTCGATCCCTCAGCCGATGCGGTCCCCTTCTCGATGGCTTAAGAGTATCTAAACTGTATAACCAGCAAATGGCTAAAAAATGTTCAAAACATGGCAACAGCTCACAACCAGCTTCAACGTTTGGTTTCCGCCATCGAGGAAGTAGATAGTGCATCCAAAAAAAAAAAATTAATATTGCCATGAATGGCTGATCTTGGGGAATAACAAAAGTATCCCTTCGGAACAAGGCGCGAGAAAGTGAACGAACAAGATGATCCAAGCGAAAATTTGGTGCAATCTGAGGTGTTTCAATCCACAGCAGATTTCATTCGAATGCAACGTGAAAAGGTTCATTCAGAACGCAAAGCAGCATCATTTGTAATCGTCGGACCTGATGGAAGCAACGCAATAATTAGAGATGCGGCTAATGCACCTGCGAAAGAAACAAAAGTAAAGCCGGAAAATATTGATAGAGACTCCAAACCTAGAGTCACTTCCTCCGAAAAAAATTCTGGCAACGCTGCCACTGCACCAAATCGGCGAGCAGAACGATGGGGAATGCGCGACTACAAAATAAATGACAAAGGTGACGCAATTTATGCCTTCAGAGAAGAGGATACACTTTGGAGTATCGCGCAAGATGTTTTGATGCATGCCTCCGGTGCTCAACGAAAGAGGCTTTTGCTTAAAGACATCCAGGCTGCAATGAATAAACTTGCGAGAATTAATCGAATTGAAGATCCTCTTTCAATTAAACCTGGACAGGTATTGGTTATTCGCTAGTTTAAGATAGGGTTTCAATTGTCTAAGGTAAAAACGCGATGAACGAGCTTAACCAAGCACACGAAGACATTAGAGACAAACATTCAGCTCGCAATGATGGGCAAATGCTCACTGCAGGAAGTTTACTTATGCTGAAAGAGAATTTGCCTGTTCAGCAGCTTAGGGAGCGAATGAAAAAGTACGGAAGAACAGGTTCTTTCCAGTTGTTTCTTCACAAGACAGAGGCAGAAAAAGAACAAAGTCCAGAACAAGCACAAAAACACAAACATGAAGCAGGCAGCGAAACTTCTAAGAAGGAAGCAGACGCCACAGTTAGCATCAAGCTTGACAAGGCTGCCTCCGCAAAGCTAGAGCCAGCCAATAATACATCTCCTAATGAAAAACAAAACGAATCGCAAAGCTCAAAAAGCACGAGCCATGTTGCAACCCCCACAGAACTTGGCGAAATGGTTAAGACCAATTCCGGTAGAGAAAGACTGCACCTAATAATGCAAGACTTTCTCGATAATGATAGTAGCAAAGAATCAGTTTTACTGCTAAAACGTCTTTTTCTAGACCTAAGCAAAACTGAGTCTGGCTCTCAGTTCATAAAATCAGAACTCCCAACAATATTGGAAACAAATCATGGTGCGGAGTTATTAAAGAATTCATTACCAGAGTTTCTTACTATTAACGGCGGAAAGAAAGTCCTTGAGTCATTGGTGCAGGAATTAATTGAAACAGACAAAGGAAGGGAAATCTTCAAGCAATTATTTCCACTTCTGTTCAAAACTGAAAACAACATTCCGAACACAATTAACGATGCAGTAATATCTCCAACCAAAAGCGTTGCTGCTGAAAAGAATGAAGAACCGGCAGCAAAAACGACCTCAAAGCCAACAGACAATCCTGAAACAAGAGAAAAACCTTTCGAACAAAAGCAAGTGGAGACAAAACGCCATGTTTCAGATCAGTCGAAGCCCCAGTCGGAAACAAAAGCAGAGCAAGGCAACGAAAAAACAGAAAAATGGGGCAAGCGCGATTTCGAGATGAAAAATGATGAAAGCGCAGACTACAAAATACAGAGAGGCGACACACTCTGGAGTATCGCGCGAGATGTGCTAAAACACAAGCACGAAGGAGAAGAAAACTACAAACCCAGCCCACGTGAAATTCGTGATGAGGTAAATAAGATAGCTAAGGAAAACAATATCGCCAATCCAGACAAAATATTAGCTGGAGATTCCTTGCATATCGCAAAAGATGGACGAGAATCTGTTGATACCGCAACACACAATGAAAACAGAGAATCTAGAGCATTACACAAAAACAGAACACATTTGTCGTCAGAACATTTACATGATGCCCAACGTGAAAAACAATCGTACTCTAAGGACGACAAAACAAATCAAGTACCTGAAAAACAAGACGAGGAAACGGAAAGTGTTGGTCCTTCGCTCGGGGCCCACGATATCCTGACGGAACCTCGGTCGACACAGTCAACGCCAGATAAAGAATATCACCCATTTGCACCCCCAGGCTTTGGCGGATTTCGGGAAAACAACGAAGAACTGATGGACGCCAAACGGTCACTAGTGGAATCAAAACATCTCGGCAGCAAAGATGCCGGACTTGACATACAGAAATATGAGGGGACATACAAAGACTCTGGTTTTAGTGCAGAAGAGCATGTAGATGTGAGAGGTCATGTTATCTTCCGAAAAGTAGACTATGCTGGTGATAATGTTGCTATTACTCTAAAGGGAGCTACAGGAAACAATATCCGTCTTGAGCACGTTAAATCAGTCACCGTCACCTATAACGCTGCCACCAAAAGATATGATTCTGTACTTTGCACAAAAGACGGAAACAAATATCATTTTGAGACGAAACAAAATGGCGAAATGGTAAAATTCGAAACGAAGAATTAGTTGACAGACAAGAAGTCCAACGCATCAGCTGTATCTGCAAGAGTCCAATTGGAAGTTAATCCCAATTCGTTATCGAGCCAAGATTCCGGCACCATATCTATCATGGCATTTCCCGAAGGGTCTTCACTGCGCCAAATACCCAGAGTACGCAAAATTAGATCCTCAATTTCCACGCCAATGTCTGCTGTTGTTTGCGTCGGATTCAATAGATCTGAAATTGTCGTAGCGTAGCGATTTGCACCACGCAGACGAGCCTGATTCAAAAGACCCAAAACTCTCCTGGAAATTCGCACCGGATTTTTGAACGTATGCAGAGCTTTTGGCTTCATTGGATGCACCCTACAAAAGAAAAAGTAAAGTAAGATACCTATCGCGAAAATGTCATGACGTGGATCAAGAAAAGGATAATATTCAGGATTAGTCACTAGTCGGGATATTGCATCTTCATTATTCTCGTCAAACTCAACAAACGGTAAGCCGATATCACATAGCAAAACGTTTTTTTCATTTACAAGAATGCTGCCTGGATGCAAGTTGCCGTGAAATAACCCAGCCATTCGCAGGTCATGCACAGCTAAACAAACATCAGCAAGCACGCGGAGGCTAACTAAACGTCCAGATGACATTCGGCTTGCAAGAGTTTCGCCGCCAAAGTGTTCAAACAATGTAAAATTCAGCCCTTCCCATCTGCCACTTTCGCGTACAATTGGCAAGCACAATTCCATCTCTTTAAGATCATTGAGAGCCACAAATTCTCTACGCAGAATCTCATTAGGAGATATTTCCCACGCGCGTGCAAAACCGGGTTCAATAGACAGAGCTGCTAAAGTTTCACAATTTTTCCAAGCTTGCTTGGCAATTTTTATTATAAAAGGTCGGCCCGTTTGCTGGCTGACGCATTCATAAGTGCTTGCAACAGCATTTGTGCTGATGGTTCTCAGCAATAAATAGCCTCCAATGTTCTGCCCAATTTGCGGGTTCATTTCAGATCTCCAAGCCCGGACTAAGCTCTTCGCCTACACCCGGAAGCCCTCTAACGAGTTGCCCGAAAACCCGTCTAGCAGGTCTTAATCCTTTTTCGAGATTATCTGGACGTAATTGCGTTACGACTTGCTCTACCGTGTGGATTTCCCAACTTGCGCTTGAGAGCATATTGCTTAATTCATAGAAAGCATCCAGAACCAAGGGAAGAGCAGCTGGAAAAGTGAATGGTGCAACAGACACAGCTGCGTTGTAGAGCAAGTTTGGTAGTGGCAAGAATTGTCCGTTTGCAATAGTCCCATCGTAAATAACACCGTTTTCAATTAAAAGATCGCGCCAATGATCTACGTGCTGTTGCAACAGAGATAACTCTTGCATCGAGAATGGGATATCTCGAAAACATTGAACAGTTACAATTATTGGTGCAGGTTTCTTGAAATCTAGAGCCTGACTAAGCGCAGAAATAAGGTAGGAATCTGGTTCTTTGAGACTGCCCACACTAAGTCCTCAACAATTTTAGGATTTGCCCAATGTTTTCATACCAGAATTATCATGTACTCAATCTACGAAATTTATTACGCTTCTTGAGGCTCCTTCCACTTTCTCAATTTTTCGCGCAAGTCAGACTGGCTTAAAGCCTGCTTTGAAGATCCGCCCGTCGACTTTTCTTGGGTTGATTCGGGCAACTTGAAAATGTGCAGCTTTTGATGTTTTTCTGCAGGATTATCTTCATCATTCCAGCAATCCAAAAATTCTACATTTCCATCAGGCTGGATTTTGATATAGCCTCCATCTGATAGCGAGAACTGCTTCGTTCCGCCGACCACAACACCTTGCACCTCAGTACCGGTTGTGTCACGCACCGTTATTTCACGATTCTTGCCAATGATTATTTCAGCACTTCCGGGCGGATTAGAGACCTCTACTTGTCCATGCGAATTAACTGTGGCTTTCAAATTGCCGCCCGTCCGCACTTGAATAGAGCTAGAACCGTCTTTTCCGGGAATAATGCAAAGCCCACCTTCGTAAAGCAATTCGTTATCCACGTCGATGCGATCGTTCTCTGCTTTTACCGTAATTACTTTTCCCGAATCATTCAATTCCACCTTTGTACCATCAGCTTTAACGGTGTCACCATCAATCGTGATATTCAGACTACCGTCATTGCTTTCAAGTGAAAACCCATCTGGCGTGGCAACCGATATTTCAGTATTGTCCTTTGATAATTGAAAACTCACGGTGTTTCCGTTTGCATCGTTGAATTCCCAAGTGCCATCGGAAGTTCGTGTTATGGGGAAGGATGTATCAAACTGCTCATAGTTTTCAGAATCCCTTTCACTTAGATATGAGTGAGTCAGCTTAAAGTTCCCAGTACCATCCTTCAAATTCAACTCGAACTCTGACTCAGCCTTAAAACCCATGCTAGAGGGCGGAAACTTCACTTTCATCGTGTCGCCTGAAAGCGTTACTTCCACTCCTGATGGGGAAACTTTTGTCTCAGTTCCATCTGCATTTACTCTAACAAGGATGTCACTTGCATTGTTATTTTCAATAGGAGGATTCACTAACCCTCTGCGAGCCTCAGCAGATAATACTCCCCTCGCGTCGAGCAGATAATTTGACACTATTTTTTCAATCATCCCCAAGTCTTCAGGGCTTAATTTCCGTCCATCGGGCCAGGAACCATCTGTGTAGATTTTCTCCAAATCAGGCTTACTAATTTTTCCATCATCGACAAAATCAGAATTGCCTGCCGCTAGCAATTGCTCATTTTTTGTAATCCACTCAGAAAGAGTTTTCTTCTCTTCTTGGCTAAGCCCAACATTGTTGACTGCATCACTTAATAAACAGAAACGAATCTTTCGCTCCTCAGGCGTCTTATCGATCAAAGAATCGGCATTTTCTGCTTCCGACAGCTTTCCCAAAAGCCAATGAGTATTGCCGGTTTCGTTGATATATCCTCGAATTTCCCTAACACTGGTTTCATTTCGAAGGTCTACAAGACCTTCTTTGTTCGAAGCAGATTGCATTTTTTTTTGCTTTTCAGTATTGCCGTCGTGAATGCTAGTATCTTCCATGAAAACCTCTGTTCCAGAATCGAAAGCTAAGTTCCGGGAATTGTTTAGACACATGTTATACCCAAGATTTATGACCTTGCGTATTCAATCTACGCTACGATTGGCTGTCTAATGGGAAGAATAATACATAAACCATTTTGCGCTTTAGGACATTAACCTTAGATGGCAAAAATTCTTGTAGTTGAAGACGACAGCGCATATAGCGATGTATTGGAAGATTGGTTGTTAGACGAAGACCACCAGGTTGAAGTAATAAACGACGGTCTCATTGCAAGAGAAAGACTGAAGTTGAACGATTTTGACGCTATTGTGCTCGACTGGGACTTACCAGGAATGAGCGGAGTAGCATTGTGCATAGAATATCGCGCTCAAGGTGGCGAAGTGCCGATACTTCTGCTGACTGGCAAGACAGCAATTGATGAAAAAGAGCAGGGGCTCGATGCGGGTGCCGATGACTATTTAACAAAACCATTTCACTTAAAAGAGCTTTCTGCAAGATTGAGAGCACTGTTAAGACGTAAGGCTAGTTCGAGGGGGCTTACACCAAAACAAACGCCAAGCGTTCCCGATATTCAGCCGGAATCTCCAGAGAAGCTCATCGGGGCAACTATTGCCGATCGCTACCAAATAACAGGTTTCCTTGGCGAGGGAGGAGAAAGTGTTGTCTATAGTGGAAAGCACAAACTTATAGATAAACCTGTCGCAATCAAATTTCTACGTTCTCGCTTTTTAACTGAGTCTCGCAGAGTTGAGCGCTTTCAAAGAGAAGGTGAGGCTACTAGTCGATTAAATCACCAAAACATAGTGAGCATGTTTGATTTCGGTTTGATAGGCAGTCAACCGTACCTCGTTATGGAACTAATTAAAGGCAGATCTTTAGCCGAATTATTGGACTTCGCAACAGCACTGACATCAGAGCAATTCGTCAATTTTTTCGTGCAAGTCTGCGATGGGCTTGAACATGCTCACGCAAATGGACTTCTACACAGGGATTTAAAACCTAGCAATATCATGTTGATAAAAACAAATAATGAGACTGAAATAGTAAAACTCGTTGATTTTGGATTGGCAATGCTGCTACCAAACGGTGTTGAAGACAGCCAAAGACTTACCCACCCCGGAGAATTCGTGGGAACCTCATACTACATGAGCCCAGAGCAATGTCGAAACAAACCAATGGATGCACGCTCCGATATTTATTCACTTGGTTGTGTCATGTACGAATCAGTCACCGGACTACCACCATTCATGGGAGAAGATGTCTTAGCAACAATGCAAATGCACATTGCAGAAGAGGCGCTGCCGTGCCACAAAACCAGAACTGATATCGAAATAAGTACAGCTCTCGAATCGCTGATACTAAAAGCAATTGCAAAATCACCTGAGCAACGGTTTCAATCAGTAACCGAGCTGAAAGACGCGATAATGAAAACCTGCAATGCAAACTAAACATCAACAGGATCCATACTTCCTTTAACTGCCTGAACTTTCAGGACGCTTGATCATCCACCAATGAGGGAATGTTGGAAATATAGATCTACTTCGCCCAAAAAGAATTTACTCGCTATCTCAGAGAATCGGCGACGGGAGCAAAAATGAGACCAACCTGCACCGCAGCAATTTTGACACTTATGATTTCGTCGTCCGTAAATCCAAGCGCTTCCGCTCAGAATCAAACAAACAACCTGAATCAGCTCATCAAAAACGAGTCAAATGCCCTTGGTGGCTTAGAAAGTGATTTAGGTCCTCAAGGATTGCAGAGCCTGCAGGGAACGGCAGCTCAACTCGGAGATCCAAATTTAGCCAAAGAAATGAGACAGCTGCAGTCAAATACGCCACAATTTAGCCTGAGTGGCAGCAGCCTGTCTTCGGCAGTCTCAAACATAGCAAGTCAGGTGCGAAATATTCCGGGCATTGGTCCAATGTTGGCAGCATTTTGTAAACCATCATCTCAGCAAACAGCGGCGGCAACACAATTCAGAAGCGCCCAGGTGATGAGCAGACTGAGAAACAAAACCAATGTTGCTAATACGCTCACCTCCAGCTCTGCAGGTGGAATATTAGGTGACATCAACCAAATATCGAGCCTTTGTGGTGCAGGCTCATTAACGCAAAATGCCGCGAGCAACAGCGAATTAAGCCAGGCGGGTCAAGTCATGCCTGCGGCCATTCAAAATATGGAACAGGAAAACCAGGATATTAACCAATTGTTGAAAGAATAACTGCAGATTTAGACCTGCACTTAGTCTGTTTTTGCCTCACGCTCTTTGTTTTTCAATTGCAACAGGGCGTTGAATGCTAGCTTCAATTCCTCATCAAGCGGCAACTGCTTAATGACCAGCGATAGTTCGACTATGGCTTCATCGATGTTTTGTGTCTTTGCTAATTCTAGAGCTAGAGCACGCTGTAGACCCAAACTTTTGGGCTTAAGTCCGAAGGCTATTTTGAATTCTTGGGCTGAAAGATCGTGCTCGCCTTTGATGCTGTAAAACTGAGCCAAGACTCTGTGAGTATCAACATCATTAGGAGCGAGACTCACAGCCTTCATACTGCAATGCAAGGCATCATCCAGTTTGTCCTCTCCAAATAAAATTCCAGAGAGCCCTAACATTGCATCTGCATATTTTGGATCTAACTCGATTGCCTTTCTCATTTCAGTCTCAGCATCAGCCCAGCGTTTGAGCTTCCCCAGGGCTTGACCATAGCGGAAATGAACATATGGATCGTTGGGCGTTAATTGGAGAGCTGATTGATACTCACTCAAGCATGGCTCTACTTGATCTTGCAAAAGATAACTTTCGGCCAGAATCGTGTGGGGCAATGGTAACTGTGGGTCAATGCGCATTGCCTCTGCGCATTCGGTTTTAGCTTTCCAAAACGCACCTTGCATCCGATAACACTCGCCGACCAGTGCGCGTGCAGCAGCAAACTCCGGCTTTCGCTTGAGCGTGTCCTGGTATTCATTCAATGCTTCATCAAAACGGCCGCTTAAGCGGTATGCTTGAGCCAGCATAAAATGCGCGTCAGCAGAGGTCGGATCAAGCTTCAACGATTCGCTAAACTGCTCAGCAGCCCCATTAAAATCGAGCATTGATATGAGCGCAACACCAGCTAAATAATGCGTAATGGGACTTTTTGGATCAAACTTTATCGCTTCATTTGACTCAACGAAAACATTCATGAAATCATTTGAATTGAGGTAGTCAAAACTGCGGCTAACGTAGCCGCTCATCTCGATATCCTTTGATGTTTTTCCCACCGAAGGTCGTGGTACCAAACCGATCATCGTGCAGCAAGATTTAGCACTCACGCTCTTCTTACGTGTATACGCAGAGTCCGCTGCTACCGGAATTTGGAGAAATTGGCAAAACCAAGTTATGGCGCAAAGTACAAACGCAAGCATTAGAGTGCTTCTGGGCGAAATTAAGTACATGCAACCTTCAGACAAGCAAGCTTTTGACAGTTCTCAGTTTGTGATTATACAGCTCAACACAAGATGCGTTAAGCAAACATAATCTTGTCATCACTGATAAAACTGGCAAGAACGAAATGAACATCAAGGAAGCTATCTGCTAGCATTGGGGTTCACAGTGAGAACAGAGGACTGCAGCAATGCTAAATAGAACAAAGAAGTACACTAAGAGCCAGGCAATCTTATTGCTGGCTGGGCTTATGTTGAGTCCTCTGGCGCAAGCAGCAGACAAAAGCACCGTCACTGAAACAGTGAAAGCTCCATTTACCAAAGTTGAAAAAGACGGCAAGGGTAATGAAACAGTGAAGGCGCCCTTTACAAAAGTCACCAAGGATGCGGCGGGCAATGAAACAGTCAAAGCTCCGTTTACCAAATCTACAAAAGACGGCGCGGGAAATGAGACAGTCAAAGCACCATTCACCAAAGTGAAGAAAGATGCAGCAGGAAATGAAACTGTCAAAGCACCTTTCACTAAAGTTCAAAAGGACGCTTTAGGAAATGAAACCGTTAGTGCACCGTTTGTGAAAGTCACAGAGGACGCAAACGGTAACAAAACTGTCAAAGCACCATTCGTGAAAGTCGAACACATCAACGGTAAAGTGCACATCAAAGCGCCATTCGTAAACAAATGGATGACTGAAGCAGAATACCAAGAAAAACAGGCGAACGATGCAAAAAAGCATCAAGAGCACGAAGAAGAGGAAGCTCGCAAGCAAAAACTCGACGATGAAGAAGATGCGCGCAAAGAGGCAGAACACGCCAAGAAGAAAGCTGAAAAACGCGACAAAGACGATTGATCCCCCGGCTCAATAAAACATCGGGCCAGACCCGCGGTCTCTAAACCATTTGGTGATTATGATTTTGTGTCCTGCCTCAACCGGCATGCCACTATGCAAGGTGTCTGGATTTGGCTCACCAAAAATGTTCAGGTTGTTCCAAATAACAGCCATGCCTTTTTTGGGTGTGAGAATCTTGTTTAGCGCGAAAAATTTCGTGCCACCACCTTTCATGCCATCATTGAGATAGACCATGAAGGTCCATGTCCGTTGCCCAGCGCGACCTGCATATTCAGCGTATTCCTGAGTGCGCGGCTGAAAGTAATCTGTATGTTGCTTAAACTCTTGACCTACTTCGTAGCGCTGAACCTGAATATCTTCAGAATAGCTCTGGCTGATGCCCAAAGTGCGGGCGATTTTTTCGTCCAATTTTTCAACGTCGCGATTTTTCAATAAGGAAAGGTCGCTTGTGCTGCTGGTTCTGTACATTTTCTCGCCAGTAGTGACCGTA
This sequence comes from uncultured Candidatus Obscuribacterales bacterium, assembly GCA_964546815.1. Lineage (GTDB taxonomy): Bacteria > Cyanobacteriota > Vampirovibrionia > Obscuribacterales > Obscuribacteraceae > JAIEPM01. The sequence continues at coordinate 75,734 of CAZJLR010000011.1, forward strand.
GATGGTCGTAGAATTTGCGTCGACAAATCAACAATGAGATCACACTCTTCAGGGGACATGAAGTCTTCTAGAGTGTAGATTTGGAGTTTGTTGCTGAGTACGAGTTGCGCATTGAGACCGGAGTCTGGTCTAGTCAATCGCACATTTGCAAGTGCCCGATAGTCTACTGCAGCCGCTGGTGCAAACGACTGAAGCGGGTAATCTGATCCCATATGAGCGCGGATGGAATCAGGGTCAAAGCCATTCTTTAGTAGGGTGTTGAGCAAATCTGTTGGGTTACACTCACGTTCGAGATTTACCCTTAGCCAATTTGCCCAACTGTCATCCAAGGGTTTTCCTACCCGTTCTCTAGTCTTCACGCTCATAACCTCAATCTAATAAGCCGTTTGCAGGCAAAATAGTAAATCCAGCAAAAACTAGTCTAGTTCTGCAGAGGTAAACAAAGCTGCTGGAAAATTGTGAGGATGATGTCTAGTTTTCGAGTATTTAGTGCCTGTTTCGCGTGATTGGCGCGCTCGCTTCTGGATTTACCAGCGTGATCAATCTCGGTACTTCTAGTGTGGTGACGATACCAACAGGGTGCTCGTCATTCTTTCCTGATTCTGTAATTATGATAGCTTTGAGGTGCCGGCCTCGTTTGTAGCCGTCTTCAAAAGCACCAATAGCATCAAATATGGTGCTATTGCATGACAGAACCAAGTAGTCATCACTACTTGATGCGTAATGGAGCATCTCACGAACTTTTGTCTGCAAATCAACACACTCAGAGGCTTGAAAAACATTCGCTAACCAAAGTGCAATGGCATCAGAAGTCAAAAGACCTACCAGTCGTTTTCCCGAGTAAACCGGTATTTGATTAAAGCGCCCTCTCAAAAGCAGATCGAGAATATGCTTAAGCGAATCGTCTGGTCCGCAATATGTCACATGCTTGCGAAAGTAATGTTCAAGAGTGGGAGCTTGGGTCACAATTTTGACTATTGACTCAATTCGATCTACCACCTCAGGATGAGGCTCTGCAATTGCTTTATCGCCAATGCGTTTGTGGACGATAGCATTTCGCAATTCGGCATATTCCTTGAGATCTTCACGATAGTGGGCATATGCTTTGTTGGTTCTTGAGACATGGTCTAGCAAAAAAGAAAATGACTCGTGTGCGCCTACGCCTGTAATTCTGCGCAGATCGTCTTCGAGAGTGCAAAATGCTGTGAGGAATCGGTCTGAAAGCTCTGTGTTCATTTAGGATAATAATCAACAAACTAACTTGATGATTATGATCGATTTGTCTCTATTTTGCTAGTGTAATCCAGAGAGAAGCAGCGCAATTCAGCCTGGACTGCTGGCTAAAGCGCTTTAGCTAAAACCTTGAACAGCACGAGGAACATAGGGCTCCTCCAAAAACTTGACTTCATCATCACTTAACTTGAATGACAAAGCAGCAACAGCATCATCAACGTGCTGCACTTTCGTTGCACCTACAATTGGTGATACCACATTTTGTTTTTGTAGCACCCACGCCAATGCTACTTGAGCGCGTGGGATATTGTGCTTTTTCGCGACTTCGGCAACGCGTTCTACTATTGCCTTATCAGAATCAGATTGATTTGCAAATAGTTTTTTGCCAAATTCGTCTGTTTTAGAACGCTCTGTTTCAGCACTCCAATCACGTGTTAGTTTGCCGCGCGCCAGCGGACTCCAGGGCATTACAGCAATGCCCTCTGAAGCACAGAGCGGCAACATTTCGCGCTCTTCTTCCCGGTAAATAAGATTGACATAGTTCTGCATCGACACAAAGCGCGTCCAGCCGTTTTTCTCGGCTACATGCAATGACTGTGCAAACTGAAAAGCATACATACTCGATGCACCGATATAGCGAACTTTGCCTGCTTTAACGACGTCGTGCAAAGCTTCCATAGTTTCGGCAATGGGCGTGTTGTAATCCCAACGATGAATTTGATAGAGATCAACATAATCCGTTCCCAGGCGCTTCAAGCTGGCATCTAGCTCCTGCATAATGGCCTTACGAGAAAGCCCCTGCCCATTAGGACCGTCGTGCATCTTCCCATTTACTTTGGTGGCGAGAACTATCTCTTCCCGCCTGGCAAAATCTTTGAGTGCGCGTCCGGTAAATTCTTCGCTAGAGCCTAAAGAGTAAACATTGGCTGTATCAAAAAAGTTGATACCGAGATCAAGCGCGTGCTTGATAATTTTTCTGCTTTCTTCCTCATTCAAAGTCCAGGGATGAATCCATTTATCACTTGCACCAAAACTCATGCAGCCCAGACAAACGCGTGATACATCAAGCCCTGTTTTTCCGAATTTAACGTAGTCCATTAAAGTCCTCACTTGTGCCCGGCTACATAGAAAGAAGCAATTATAGACCTCGCTCCAAATTTTTGTGGAGGCTAAGCCATGCATCGCCGAGCCTGGCGAAATATTCTCGCAAGATTGCCCACTTACATCGCTCTGACAACGCAGAGCTTGACCGCATCTAAATGGAAAGATCTTAAGAATACAGTTGACGGCTGTGGATTTGCACTTTGAAGAGCCGAATTGCTCCCCATACACTGAAATTGGTTGATAGTGCCCGGAGACCAATCTTGTGGACAGAGTTGCAAATAATCCCGAAGTCGACACAAAACACCAGCCAGATCCGTTCCACGAAGAGCGACTGGCTTTGCTTGCGCCCAGCCCCGGAAAGGATGCAGCCACGAAAGACTCCGAGATTAAGGCTCCGCCAGAACCCACACGCGAAGAGAAGCGTGCCCAATTTCAAAAGGACGAAGAGCAGCGAATTTTAAAGAGTCATCTTCTTGGCCCAGTGAAGCCAGGGCAGAGCTACGTTGATGTTGTGAAAGAAGTGGCGAAAGCATACAACAGCGATTGGAGCGATGCCAAAGTCAAGCAAATTGCCGACTTGTTGAAGACGCTCAACAAAAAAGACGCGCCAGCCGCCGGAGACATGCTGCAAACAGCTACTGCACAGGCAATGCAAAAAGAACTGGCAACGCAAATGCAAACCTACGATAACGACCTGAAAGAATTCGATCGCCCAGCCAAGAAAATCGAAGATCGTTTTGAAACAAAAGATATTCTCAAGGCTTTTGAGACCGCGAAAGAGCAAAATTTGCCAGTCATCGTACAGGCAGGTGCCTGGTGGTGCCCGCATTGCCAGAAGATGTCCGCAACGGTTCTTCCTGAATTTGAAGGCTCCGAAACAGCTGAAGGCAGCATGCAAAAGAAAGCAATCTTCTTGCACCTCGATGTTCCCGCAAGCAGATTTCTCACCGGTGATGCTGCGGCAAAAGCTAACGAACTGATGAAAGGTATTGATGGTTTTCCAACTTACAAAATCTATCAAGCAGGCGATTACAGCAAGCCGGTCGCTACTGAAGCCGGCGAAATGCCGCGAGACGAATTCGTCAAGTTTATGAAAAAGGCTGGCATCAGCGTTCCAGAAAAATAAGCTCAGCGCCAAGCCAAACTTGCGGCAATACACAAGTTTGGCTTCAACAGCGTCGCAAACTCAGGCAACGGCAGAAAGCGTGGGCACAGTTCGCTCTGGCACAGCCACGTTGACCGACTCAAACTGAAGGTTGCTCAACGACTTCTCTCTGAGAATAAGCTCGCTTGGTTCTTCAGCTTCGATTACTTCCATTGCTGTTCTCATCAGTTGGCGAGAACCACATTCGGCAAGAACAATGACAGAGCCTTCGTTTATGCTGCCCTCAAAAACATTCGCCCAATGCTGCGGCTTGCCTGAATTGAGGAAAACGCCCATAAAGCTGCCGAAATAAGCCATCACAGCGCCGCCAGAAATTGCGGCCATGAGTGGAGTGATGATTTGAAATGGCAAATAGGGAATGTGCGGAGAGCCGGAAATGCCTGCCCACAGCCCGCCAATACAACCGAGTGTGCCCCAAACGGTGAAATTGCGGGCGGAAGGGTCGTCGACTCGTCCTGAAACGTACTTGTAATCATTGCGCATAGCCAAAACGCCAAGTTCGGCGGTGGCGAAACCGGCTTCGTGCAGTTTTCCTAACACCTCAAAAGCCTTTTCTTTCTTGGCGAAAACGCCGTAAACAAAATTCTGGTCTGACATCTTGATATAACCTCCAAGGTTTGCCTGGAAATCCTCGGTTTTCGGACTTTCCATTCTGTCATTAACGATTATCGATAATACAGGTAATATAATCGATTATCGATAATCTGTAAAGGATCGGCTAAACTAATCAAAGTAAAACGAGACATATCCATGACATTCAGTCGATCGTCTGCGACCGAGCAGATTAAACAGATTCTTTTAGACCGCATCCTCAACGGACATTACAAACCCGGCGAGCGTCTAATCGAACTACACATTGCAGACGAATTCAAAACCAGCCAAGCCCCGGTGAGGGAAGCCTTTCGCTACCTTGAAGCTTTGCGCGTGGTGGAAACAGAACCATATAAAGGAACGAAAGTCCGCGCAATTAGCCAGCAAGAGCTGGAAGAATCGTCGCAAGTGAGAGCAGCACTTGAAGAATTGGGCGCGCAACTTGCCGCACCACATTTGAAAGACAATGTTGAAAGATTGGAAGAACAATCAAACAAATTCATGCACGCTGCGAAAGAGAAAAATGAGGATGAATATTCGCAGCACGATATTGAATTTCATCGAATTATAATGGAAGAATCAAAAAATCATCTCTTGCTCAACATCTGGGAATCAGTCGTTTTGGAGAGCCGATTCCGTTTGACAGTGAAAAGTGTTGGCGAAAATAAATTGGAAGAATTTGGCAATGCACATCTGCCCGTTATGGAAGCCTTGCGCAAAGGCGACGGTAAAGCCGCAGGAAAGCTATTGAAGAATTTGATTTGCAAATTCCATTTCTTGCATCAGGATTGAAGACGCGATCGCAGAATCGACCAGATCGTTTTTATTCAAGATTACTTCGAAAAACTAACTGTCTGAAATATCTTGGTTGCAGATGGCTGGCAGATTGCATTTGTGGAAATCAAAGCGAGCTCTTCGACGGCAAATTTGCTCTTAATTGAGAATTCGCTTTTAGCAAGCCTTTGCATAAACTCAGTAGATGGTTCTTCACTATAACGACAAATAGTGATGTTGCCGAACACCACATCGTTGCTGATATATTCCTTATCATCCGGAATTCCTGCCGCAACTAGCTCAGCTCTGAATTTGCGAACAAATTCCTTCAGCCGGGGCTCGCTGTAGGCTCTCAGAGCCAGACTTGTGGGCAGCTTTAGAAAGCCGTCAATCTCAAATTCAAATAAATGAAATTGCGTCGCGAGTACTTTGATTATTTCGGAGACTGCGTGCACATCATCCATACTAAATTTCGGAGGGTCGCTTATCGTTCTGATATTTTGCATTGTTAGGTGCAGGCTCTCTGCTGGGTAATAGAAATGCCCGCCAGCAGCAACCTTGAGCGGTTCAATAATCTCTTTCTCAATCGCGCTTGCCAGCGCCGAAGGCACGAAAGCTACACAAGTAAGACACAACCTGTTGTCACTTTCAAAATTGCTACTGAAGGGTACGGCCGAGCGAAGCGCAGCCCTTGATTCTAGCTTGTCCATGAGAGCAGACTGCGTTTGCCGATAAGACAGATCATCCATCAGGAAGCCTTCATAGTTAGTATCATCATTTTAGTCGAGTCACGCCCCGGCGCCAAAAGCAATTATACCGAAACCTTCCAAAGGAAAGTTTCGGTATTGCATGTGTCCAAATTTGGATTAAAGATGCGCCGAATCTTCAAATACGCGACGCAACTGAATACGCGCATACCCTATAACGCGGGCTACTTATCTTCAATCGACTAAGCAGTGAAGCATACAAATTTCTTGCTATACTCGTAGCGTCCTACGATGCAAAAGCCCTTCTAGCTGTAAGAGAACTATTATTTCTTGCGCATGTTATATCAAGTCACAGTGAGCACCCGAAACACTGCAAGGACGCTGAGCCTATGCTTGATTAGCCTTATAGTCATCGCCGCAAATCCTGGATTACCAGCAGCACTTTGTGCAGAGTTGAAAGAAGAACAATCTCTGCCTACAAGCAAAAATACAGCAGCAAGTGAAGCGGAGCTAACAGCTCAAGTAGTCAAATTGATCAGACAATGCAAGTATAGCGATAGCATCCCTGTTGCAAAATCATTGGTTGAGGTTTGCGAGAAACATTATGGTGCGGATAGCGAGGTAGTTGCTACAGTTCTGCAGAACTTAGGATTTCTATATCAGCAATTAGGTGAATACTCAAAAGCAGAGCCGATTTACCTGAAGGCACTTGCAATTCGCGAAAAGACGCTGGGTCCCCAGGCTGCTGACGTAGCACTCTCGCTCAACAATCTGGCGTTGTTATATCAAGACGAAGGTGACTACACACACGCAGAACAATTTTACTTGCGGGCTTTGAAAATAAAAGAAACCATATATGGTGCAGAAAGTTTAGAAATAGCAACTCCATTAAATAATTTGGCAACCTTGTACAAATATCGTGGAGAATTCACCAAAGCAGAGCCTATTTTCAAAACAGTTCTTTCTATTTACTCCAAGTCAATTCCTGCCGACGACCCGCGAATAGCCACAGTGCAAAACAACCTCGCAGGTGTCTATCGTGAACAAGGTAACCTAGCAGATGCAGAAAGCCTGTACTTGCAACTGAAAGCTGCCGATGACAAAACACTCGCAGAAGATCATCCAGACCGGGCGCGAGATAGAAACAATCTGGGACTCTTATATTTTGAACAAGGAAGATATGAGGAAGCCGAAGCACATTTGATTGAGGCTCTGACAATCCGCGAGCATATTCTTGGAATGCAACACCCAGATTTGATTCCAGTTCTAGAAAACCTTGCAATTCTCTACCTTGCAAAAAATGATCTACAACGCGCTATCGCATTTCAAACAAGAGCAAATGACGTAAGCGAACAAAACATCAGCATGATGATGAGCAATGGCACAGAAAATCAAAAGCGGCTATATATCGAATCTCTGGAGAATCAGCTCGATGCTACGATTTCACTAAATCTAAAATATGGGCTGGACAACAAAGCAGCCACAGAACTTGCACTGAGGACAATCCTGCTTCGCAAAGGAAGGGTTCTTGATGAAATGAGCGAGCAGGCATTAGTGCTTAGTAAACATCTCAGTTCATCAGATAGCAAAATTCTCGAAGAGTTATCTGCCACACGTTCGCAGCGTTCAGATCTGTTATTGCATGCCGGCGAGAGAATTGCACAGACAGAATACTTGAAAAAAATCACAGGGTTACGTGAAAGAGAAGAACAACTTGAGAATGAACTCAGCGCCCATAGCGCACTATTCCGAACACAGCATCAGGCAGTGACAATAGCCAAAGTGCAAATGGCTATACCGCAAAATGCTGCACTAATTGAGTTTGTGAAATTCAGGGTTATCGACGCCAAAGCAAAAAGTAAGGCAGAGAGATTCGGACAACTGCATTATGCAGCCTATATTTTGTGCAACGATGCCGAAATAAAAGCAGTAGACCTTGGTGAGGCTGAGCCAATCGACAAAGCACTGGGCGAGCTGCGCCAAATGCTTTGCGATGTCCAGAGTAAAGAAGTAAAAGCAAAAGCACAGCAACTAAATGAGCTGCTATTTGGACAACTGGAGACCACGCTAGCAAAGAAAGAATCGCTAATTCTCAGTCCAGACAAAGATTTGAACCTCATTCCTTTCGAGACACTGGTCAATAAAAACGATAAGTTCCTGATTGAAACACATGAACTGTGTTACCTGAGCAGCGGGCGCGACCTATTGAGATTTGAAACACAAACTCAAAGCCAGAAGGACGCAGTTATCATTGCAAATCCTAATTTTGATATGACCGAAAACGGCAGTGGAAAAGCAAATACTAAAGCAAAAACACCAATCAACTATCAAGATTACTCGCTAAAACCGTTTTTCGCACTTGCAGGCACAGCCTATGAGGCAAAGATGATTACGAATTTCCTTGCACCAGTTAAAGTGCTAAGCGGAAACGATGCCACCGAAGCAGCAGTAAAGAAGCTGGAAAAACCGAGAATTCTGCACATGGCTACTCACGGATTCTTCCTGCCAAATACATCGCCTAAAGGTACCCCAACAAAAGCACCAGGACCGAATTCAATCATGCTCGCAAGCAAGAGGTCTATTGAAGTAGTGCCTCGCCTGGGTGTAAATACAGTGCCACCTCTAAATCCACTCTTGCGCTCAGGACTTGTATTAGCAGGAGCGAATTTTGGACACAGCGGACCTATGCAAGATGGTATTTTGACTGCTCTTGAAGTATCAGGGCTTGACCTCTGGGGTACGAAACTGGTCACATTATCAGCCTGCGAATCAGGCTTGGGAGAATTGAGTTCGAGCGAAGGAGTTTACGGCTTGCGTCGCGCTTTCATAATTGCTGGCGCCGAGTCGGAAGTAATTAGCTTATGGTCAGTCTCAGATTTAGCAACAGCCATGTTAATGACAGAATTTTATAAGCGGCTGAACGCAGGTGATGGCAGAGCCGCAGCACTGCGGCAGGCACAATTAAACTTATTGAAATTAAACGCCACAAAACACCCACATTATTGGGCCGCATTCATTCCGCTAGGCAACTGGAAACCGCTAAATAAATGAAGTTGAGACTTAGTGTGCTAGTCTAGTGGCATTTTGCTCTTAAGCAGCAAATTTGTGCCAGGCGAAACTATCTGAAACAGGAACATTGAAGATGAACAGCGCAACGTCAATAAAAGGGTTAACAAACTTATGTGCTAAGCGTAAATTTGCGCTGATCTTAACGACCTTAGGCATTCTTCTCTCTCTTCCAAACTCATCAATGGCCGCTGAGCCGAGTAATCCAGTTCTCACAAAAGCCGATCGTGCCACCGCAAATGGTTCTGCGCGCATCGGCGTAAATTTGGGAAAAGTATGCTGCGTGCTTACTTCAATTCAGACGCGGGTGCAGCTAGAGCCAGACAAATGGGTTGGCGAAGATGAAGCCAGCAATTGGATGACCTGGCTTACAGCATTTGACGACAACCTTTACGACAGATGGACGAAAAACGCACCATCAAACTCACAAGAAACAGTCGGCATTCGCATTAACCCCGACAGCAGCGTTGACATCACAAATAATACATTTTTCCCCGACAAGGACGAAAAGGGGCCAAACGCCCAATCGGACTTCGAAGCTGCTATTGCAAAATCGCTAAACGAAACACTCAAAATGGCAAAAGCAATGCCCGTCACCAAAAACAAACTGAAAGAAGTCCACATGTCTCTCACATTCATGCGCGATCTCAAAGCAGTTCCGCGCATAGGAAAAAATGACTTCGGCTTTGTAGCCGTCGTCGGCGAGAAAGACTACATAACAGTTTATGAGCGCACAAGTGATGATGGTCGTTTTCCAGGCATCCAGATATTGACTAACATTGATGACGCAGGAAAAGTGGTGCCCTTAGAGCAGGCGGCTTTTGATCAAAAGGTTGCCGAGACAGAGAAAGCACCATAAGCAATCACGTTTGCTAATCAAAAGTTGAACCGCTAAAAATTGAGATTGTGATTCTCATGATGTTTCACTCTTACCTTGCATAAAACGAAAGGAGAGCTTTCGCTCCCCTCTTGTTTGCATTTTGGCTATCAATCAAAACTTAGCTGAACAAGTTAGCGTCACGAGCTGAGGCAACGAGCCAGTTGATGCATCCTGGTGTTGCAAGCCCACCAGTTACACCGGCGCCGCCCCAGAGAACACGCTTCATTGCATCTTGCGTTCCTGCTGCCATGTGCATGAAGCCCATGATCATTGTTGGTCCACCCCAGGCGATACCGAGAATTTCCATACCGTTAGCAATGATATTGAGCAAAGCTTCCAAGTTGGCGAGGTTGTTGACGCGGACAGTACCTGCGGTATTAACACCTTGAATTACGGTGGCATCTGCGCCTTGTGGTCCTATCGTACCGTTCGTAGCGCCTTGCAACATTGGAGCTGCAGTGCTTCCGCCTTGCTGTGTTTGCGAACCGGTGTAATTGCCGGTGTTATTTGTTTGTGCGCCAGTGTCTGCGGTGGAGTCAAATGCATCTTGAGCAAGCGCAGGTCCAGCCAGGGACAATACTACTGCTGATGCCATGGTAACTTGAGCTAACTTCTTAAACATGATTGAAAACTCCGTTGAAATGAAAAATTGATTGGACCGATTTAGTAAATTTGGTTTTGAATTTGTTCGTTTTCTTCGAACTATTCCTCAACCGATTTTTTTCAACGTTTAGGCGGGACAAAATTGGATCATGACTTTAGTCATACCCTGACTTCCTGTTGAGGGGACCAAATTTCCCCACAAGCCCTGTCAGCGCAACGGAAGACGGTGAAAAATGAGCCAAGATCAAGAACATTGAGTAAGCCGTGATGTGCTCTATTTAATATTAGAACCACCGATTTTACGTAAAAGAGGCATTATTCCCCAGCTTTACCCCCCAAAACACACGGCACAAAAGGGTTTCAGGCTGAGCAAGCTTTGCGGTCAGAGAAGCGACGAAATATGAGCAACATTAATCACTATATATCGAACAGATTACAAAAGAGTCATTGTTCGAGTTTTGGGCACACAAAATGACGATGAAGTAGGCTGAGTGGGGGATACCGGGATTTGTTATCAACTGTTATAATCGCGCGAGGTTGGGCGATTAAATTTTCTCGGAGTAAATTGACCTAAGCACAAGAAATACTCGTATCCCTGTCTCACGCCAGTTTTCCGGCAAATCCACAGATTCCCACAATGCGGACTCTACGATGGACAAGAGGGGGGAATCTACGTAAAGTCAAAGTACTCGACAACACAATTGTCTGGCAGCGGGAATCAATGACGGCATCAATGAACACACAGCCTCAAATGGCAGCTATCTCTAATGTGCAATCGTTTGTGCCTGATTTCACGGTGCAGATTGTAAAAGAGTCAGCGCCTAGCGATCCTCTTCTAGACGCCGTGTTCAAGACTCTCGAGTGTGGTACCAGAGCTGGTCGTATGGGAGGCATCGTTCCCATAAGCCCCGCAAAACTCGGTTCTAAGCTAAAACCACTCAGTGCTGAGCTCAGCGAGCAACTTACTGAGTTTACTCGCAGCGAGCAAGGCGCCCGCTGTCAAAAGCTTTTGGGTCATTTAGACATCCAGAAATCAGAGACTTACCCAATTTCCAAAGATTTGGAAATTGGACCAAGCCGCATAGTCGTGCAAGAGCAAGTGCAGACCGTTCTGGCTCTGCAAGTGTTGTTTCAAGGTCTAGAAGGTGGAGCTAAGGCTGGCCGAATGAAGGGGATTGTGCCCCTCTCATCTTCGAACTTAGCTTCGAAATTGAATCCACTCAATCACGAATTGTGCCAACAAATCGACGAATTTGTCCGCAGCGAGCAAGGGGCTCGTTGTCAGAGGCTTTTGGGCTATTCTGAAATTCAAAAAGCAGAGACTTATCCAATTTCCGAAAATTTGGAAAAGGCTCCCACACCGATTACAGAAACAGACCTGGCTTTAATCAAAGCACTGGTTATCAGGCATGAAGCGAAAGCAGCGGCTAGAGCCGCCGAGACGAAAGCCAATGAAATATGGGTGCAACAGCAGTTCCGCAAATCTCAGGCGCAAGCGATTTCGCAGCCGATCGTCACAAAAGCTCCGAAAGAAAGCAATGTAAGACAGCTTGAGGCTCGCAGCCCGAAAGAAAAACTCCTTCGACACGCAATCATGTGCGTAGCAAACGTTTGCTTGCTGATTTCATGTGCGGCAGAAATACTCCACCTGGTTAACAGACAGTCAGAGCAGCATACTGCGATGCAAAAACTTGCGGCGGGTGATTTGCCTGCTGCCAAAATTTGCTACGAGAAAATTATTCAATCACAACCGCAGAATTGGGAAGCATACCTTGGGCACGCTGCAGCCATTCCTAACGATTATGCGAAACAAGTATCTGATTACAATCATGTCTTAGCCCTTAAGCCTGGCGAATCGCACGCAACTTTTGGACTAGCGAAGTCATACTATGAGCTTGGTGATTATAAGAGTGCGATTGGTTTTGCCAATAGAGCATACGCACAAAGCCCAAAATCAGAGCCTTTGGAAATCAAAGCAAAAAGCTTGATGCGTCTCCAAAAGTTTGATGATGCTAGTAAAGTCTTCAAGCAAATTCTTGCTACACCGGCTAAGCATAGTGCCGAACAATATTACATGCTTGCTTCTTGCCAGAAAGAGCTGGGCAACCACAAACAACAAACAGAGTACTTGCGCAAAGCATTGGCAGTTGCTCCAAAAAATATTGGCTACCTGAATGAGCTAGCAACAGTGTTGGCGGCCGACAACAAATTCAACGACGCCAAATCGACATTGCAGAGAGCAATTGCGATGAATTCAAATGATCCTAAGTTGCATGTTCAGTTGGCAAAAGTTTTCACCCAAATGAAGGCTCCAGACAATGCCATTCATGAGTTGAGTCAAGCCATCGATCGCGGCATTGCATCAAAGGCTGATATTCTGCAGCAACGTGCATCCTTGTATTATTCGGTGAATAACTTCAGTTATGCAATGGCTGATGTGGACGATGCTATCGCAATTAAGCCGGCAGACAAATCACTGCTGCAAATGCGCCAACGCATTGTAAATCAGTTGGCGATCACCAAGGCAGGCTTAGACAGACAATTAGCTAGAAGCAATCGTGATTCAAGCTCGAAACAAGTGGCAGAGATTCTGGCACCTACGACTAAGCTCTCCACAGATTCACCAGTAACTGCATCGAGCACATCCAGTGACTCACAATCTCAACAAATGGTGCTGAAAGCTTACAAACACATCAAGAGCGGCGACTTCAAATCTGCAATCCCGTTGCTGAAAACAGCCGTCAAGATTGACCCTGAGAATTCTCAAGCTCATCGCTATTTAGCATTCTCATACCTGCATACAGGTATGGTGACACAAGCACTTAGCCATTCCAAACAGGTTGTAGACCTGGGCACAGAGCAGCCGCACGATTTCTTCTCACTGGCTGAAGCGCATTTTTATGATGGCAAACCTCAGGAAGCAATCAAGTTTTATCGTGATGCGTTGCGACTCAATCCACTGTATGCAGAAGCGAGAATGGGCGCAGTTAGAAGCCTTATCGCTCTAGGTAAAGTACAAGAAGCTAAGTCAGTTTGCCAGGACGCTGCTTACAACTCGCGTTCTGAAAAGACTAAGTCTCAATTTATGAAAATGCTCAACGATATAAATACCAAAAATCAGATTGCCAGCTCACATAGTTTTGGTAGCTAGCGCTCTGAACTTACGGCAGGCTCAATCTGCGATTCTTTCGATGGCTTTTGATGGTTGATACAGTCTTCGATGACGCGTAAGTAACCTTGCGTGTTCAATGAGTTTTGCTTGTAATCTGGATCTTTCATAAGAACGGCATGTAATTTATGCAAGTTATACCAGGGCACACCCGGGTGAAGATGATGAGCCAGATGGACACATATGTTATATGGAGCTACAAGAAAACACTCCCAACCAAAGGTGTTTCGCGTACTATTCAAATCGTGAGAAGACTCCATGCCGTAGTGCTCAGCAATGCCGCGAAGGTAATCAAAAAATTTGGTGGCAGTCAACAAAGGCACTAACCAAAACAGCAAGAGAAGTTTCCAGAACGAAAACGTTATGGACAATGCAATGATTACCGCATAGAAGGATAACTGAGAAATTCTCACAGCTAGAGGTATGTGGTTGTGCGCCTCAAATTGTTCTGCATGCTCAGAAGCGATTTGCGTCATGTCGTAGATGAACCCAATCAAAAGGGCATTCTCAAGTAATGCCAGAAGCATTTGCTTTTTTGTTTTCGGGAATTGGTAATATTTATCCGACAGATCGTAATCTGGATCTTCAGCAGTGTTCAAATTCTGATGGTGTGCCAAATGACTGTTGCGATATCCTCTCATTGTAAGAACAAGCGGCCAGGCTAACAATTCACCGACAACGTCGTTCAACTTTCGATTTTTGAAAAGACGATAGTGAACCGCTTCGTGCATAAGGACGGCGAGAGCGTGTAATCGCGAACCGATCCACAGCACAGCGAGGCAATATGAGAAGGCATTGAAATACTTGTGAGTAATGAAAACTACCAAACCGATCGACAAACATTCAAGAGCGATGAAAACTACGTTTTGAACAGATCGAAGTTCGTACAATTCTTTGATTGCGGCAGACTGAGATATTTCGCTCTCTGCCTGTCTGTTGTTAATAGTTAACGTTTCATTTTCCATTGCTCGCACAATATCTCCCGTGTATATCAACCAAGGGCTTCTGTGTGCCTGACATTTTTAGCAAATCTCAGAGAAGCTGATGTTGTTCCGAGTCTGTTTCCGCTGATTCGATAGGTGTTGCTCGGTCCTACTCCGTAGACAACATTCATCGTGAATTCTTCGACAAGTGCTTTCGCCCGCCGTCTGAGGGGCATCTCTGGTACTCAGCCTTAAAAACATTGGGCTGAAAGATCAAATAAAACAGCAACATTGTTACTTGTACCACCTTCGTGTGACGAAAAAGTGAACGAGCGGGGTTATATGACCCGCGTCCGCCGAAAGACTCTCGAAGAGTGGGCTAGCGCCGCCAAATACCCAAGCTGAATTTAATTTCGCTTTCTCCATTTGCACTCAACTTGCGTCAACCAGGCAGTCCATAATCAGCAAAGTCGCTTATAATCAGCTTGCGGAATATTGGCTATGCGGGCGATAGAAGGCAGCTGCTGATCCATTCGCCCCAATTATGCGCAACGCACCACCAGTGGTGCCCTACTCATGCAAATTTTTCCAACTTCGGGAAAGCCCAGAAGTCATTCGATGCAATGTAGATGTTTCCCTTCCTGTAATATTCGTCAATAGCATCGTAATTCAAGATATGGAGCAAAGGCTATTGCTGGGAAAAGCGTTATCAGCGCGCAAAAGAAGGGCACAAGAAAATAGCCTGGCGACCACGGAAGTCCTACGGTGCAAAAAGTCCCGACAAATGTCGAAAAGAGAGGAGAGCGTGGCGGTAAGTTAGCCGCTCTGTTCAAATCTAAGCTTGCCCTTACTTTAATGGGTGGCTTCATGATAATTGCGGCTATTGAATCTACTTTCTTGTCAGTGCTAGTTATTGATGTTGTCAACGCAGATCGCGTCGCTGCTCATGAGTTTGAGCTGCTGCAGGGTTCGGTGCGAATTTCAGATCTCCTGTTCCTGGTTGTAAAATCGGTCGAGGCTGCGGACGATGCCCAAAAGAATTTAAACGCAACCACTCAGGAAGAATATAATAAAAGCCGCAAGAACACGATGGCGTGGGCACATCAAACAGTTGAGTATTTCCAAAAGGTTGGACTTGATGCCACATCCGCAAGCAAGTTAGGAGATTCATTTAGCAAGCTAACCGAAATCTTGCAGCAAGTGCTAAATGGCAAAAGGCACTCAGAAGACTCTACCGACTTTCTGAGGCAGGTGCTCAATTTGAGTGGAGACCTCTATGGTGATTTTGCCGCAGAACTAAAGGCAATACACCAGTCGCTAGACAGCAACTCTGCAAATAAGGCTATGACCGTCGGCAACCTGGAGCCAAAGAACCTGCTCTATATTGCCGCAGCTGTTAATATCGTTCTTCTGCTTGGACTCCTCTTGCTTGTAGAACGCGGCATAACAAGACCGATCGAACAACTTGCGCGAAGATGCAGCGGCATGATGAGCGGCGAATTGATGCCTAAACCAAAATCAATTCGCAATGAACTAAGCTCGCTTGAACAAAGTTTTCACGAAATGTCATTGCTGGTTAGAGAAAACGAGAAACGGCGACATTCGTTTCTGGAGTTTTTTCAATCGGTGCAAAGTGCTTCGCTCGAAAAGGTGCGCATCAGCCTGGACAAACTCATGGAAGGCAAGCTTAGTGACGGTGCCAGAGATAAGCTCACCAATGCCCGGAAAAATCTCGGCACATTGATTCGTCTTTTGCAATCAATGACCGATGCTTTGCGCTTCAACGTTCAAAATAAAATTGAAACTCATCAGCAAGAAACATCTGTAGCCAGCTTGCTTAGTGATGCCTCCGCTGCAGTTGAATCATTGGTTCAGAAAAGGAAAATCAAGTTAAGCGTCGAAAACGATGCTGAGCTTTGCTGGCTTGATCCAAACTTGATCAGCAGAGTGCTGGTAAATTTCTTGTCCAACGCCATCAAATATTCTCCTCAAGCTGGTCACGTTACACTCAAAGTGGAAAAGCTGGAGTCAGACCTGCGCTTTAGCGTCCGCGACGAGGGTCCGGGCATTCCCTCCGCCGAACTCGATAAACTCTTTCGGGAGTTCAGCCAGGTCGAGGCTGTTGATGGCATCAAACGCAGCGGTACTGGATTGGGGCTGCTGATCTGCAAACAAATCGTCGAGGCGCACGGCGGCAAAGTAGGTGTTGAAAGCGAAGTCGGAAAAGGAACCTGTTTCTGGTTTGGGCTGCCCATTTCACAAACGGCAACAAGCCAGGCAGCAGTTCCCCAACAGCCTGCTTACGGTGCAGCGAAATCAAAACCGAAAGGCAGCATCAAAGGCACTTTTGTGCTGATGTTAATTTGCCTCCTGATACCTCAATCAGTCGTTGTGCTGAAGCTCCATTCAATGTTTGGAAACACATCCAAAAGAGCCGAGGACTTCAAGAACAACAAAGAAGTATTGCTGCGTGTAGAAGAAATGGCTTGCGATCATCTTGTTTGGAAAGTAGCAATCGCAAAAATTGTCGACAGCAAGAAGTTAATCGAAATAAGCAAAATCAAACCAATAATGAATGAGCAGCTTAAGCACAATGCCTGGATACTTTCGCACTTATCGCCCGACACCGAAAGCTACCATGAACTAGAGTCTGTCCAGCGCGCACTATTAAAGCTAGAAAAGTTCGACGCTTATCTCGAAAAGAACGCTGAAAGTCCAAATTTTGTCGCCATACTAAAACTATTTGACCCGGTTGTGCAGCTATCAAAGAAGGTGGATAAGGGTCTACTTCACGTGATGACACTTCAAAAAGCCGGCGTTCAAAATTCATACGAATATTCAGTAGAGATGAGATCTGAATTGATTACAGCTTTGCTATCAGCAACTGTCGTTAACTTTATTCTTCTTGCTGTAGTCAGCTTACTAGGATTGCGCATCACTGAAAGAATCTCCACGTTAAAAGAGAAAGCCGGAGAGCTCGCAGAAGGAAAGAGACTTGAGCCTTCTTTGCTTACCCAAGATGAGCTTGGATATCTAGATGCTCGGCTATGCGAAGTATCACAAGCAATTAAAGAGGCTGATTCACAGCGACAGAAATTAATTGCCGTAATCAATCATGATCTTCGCACGCCCCTCAGTTCGATTGTGAATGGACTGCAGCTAATTGGTGCATATGGTGAACTTGATGAAAAAGACCAGGCTATAAGCAACGCAGCAGAACAAGAGCTTGAAGTATTGCTGCAAACTATCAACGACTTGCTACTTATAGAAAAAATCGATGCCGGACTCTATCAGTTGTCCCCCCTGCTCTTCGAAGTATTGCCAGTACTTGAGGCAGTCGCCGAAAAATATGAAGCGATAGCTTCTCGAAGAGGCATTAAACTGCGCGCCGAAATAGCACCCGGCAGCGCCGACTTCTACAGCAGAGGCGAGATAGAGCTTGTGGAAAGAGAATTTGCGATTATATTTTCGAATGCGGTCAAAGCGGCTCCCGATGGATCTACAATCGACTTTTCACTTGAATGCAACAATGATGTAATTTCAATATCCTGCAAAGACAGAGGTTCTGGAATCGATGGTGAGCTTCTAGCCCATATTTTCGACCGCTTCCGTTTTGTAGCAGGCAAGCCTGTCACCGGACTCGGGCTGCCCCTTGCACATCGCCTGAGTGGAATGCAGGGAGGTTCGCTAGTAATAAATTCCACTTCCCTTGGCACCGAAACCAAACTAACCATGCCTTTAGTAGATTAGTCAGATTTTTTGCTTTCGCTCCAGATTGTTGCAGGATCGCAGCTGGCGTAGCAAAATATCGCAAACCTTGATTCCTAGTCGACCAGTTTTCTATTGAGCCTCCTAAGCTGCTCCGTCAACCACTGGTATTGACAATTGCCACAATTCTCGGCATAATAAAAATGGGCAGTGAGGTTTCAGAGTGAAATACAAGCGTGTAAGAGCCAAAGGGGTCACGTTTGTTTTTAAGTACGAGCCCGACCGCCCGGATCTGCTGCACATATTCGTAAGACATTAGAAGGAGCCGGACGACGCGATCTACATTTTTCAAAATGGCGAAACCCGCTGTGAGCCAGTGCAGGAATTGTGGGAAACTCGGTTTGAGAGTGAGGGTGTTTGGTGGTTTTGGATAAATGAAGACGAAAAAGTTGTGATGATTGTGTCGTGCTTCGATGAATACAGCAGGTAAGTTAGATGAACAAGCGAAAATCAAAGAGAGGCGATTACGAGATTGAGGATCTTGGCGATATTGAATTATCGCCTGAGCTAGAAGCGAAGATCGAGCGTATGACCGAAGCCGCAAATCGTGAACTGGATAACACCCGGGTAAATTTTCGCTGGCAGCGTGAGCCGTTGCGCATGGTCCAAGAGGTGGCTGCCGCTATGGGTGTTCCCTATCAAACGTACATGAAGCAAGTTCTGTTTAAGCAGGCTTTGGAAGATCTGAGCAAAATAAAAAACAGCAAGATAAAGCCGACATGATACTATCTGTGGTTCTGCTCAGGCCGGCGGTTGATCTGGAAGGAAAGAATTGAGCCATTAATTCTGCTTTCCACAATCCATTCCGTCAAAGTTGAAGGTAGCCCGCCTGGAAATAGCGACATAATCGACAGAGCCGTTTTCCCTAACATCAAAAGCCAATACCGGTTTTCCAGTGAGATTATGCTCCAAGCATTTGCAGAGACAATGCGTGAGCAATCTGAATCTCAATGAGACTTGCTTGTTTTTACGGTAAAGCGCCGTGTTGTATTTGGTGTGATTATTCCAATACGCATTGGTAGTGAGGTCTGCAGCAAAATCGCCGACACTGAATTGTCCAAAGAAATGACTTATTTCCTCTCCGGTGCTTTGTGCAATTGTAGCTTGCATATTAAGAACCGATAATAGCGCCAGAAGAGTGGCATTGCGATCAATATGTCCTTTTCTTTTCTTCAAATATCCGCTTTTGCATATTCACAATCCAGTTGCGAACCCTTATCGGACTTTTATCGTTGCAATTAAGTAGGGGCTCTTTTTCAATCATGGTCTTGCGATCAATATTGTTCTTTACTCCTGGCCAGAAAAACATCCCCATACTCCACTCGCCGCGTTGTACCCCATCATTGGGTACGAGGCGATTTCTTAGCTTTGAATATAACTCCCGTGACGTAATGCAAATCTCTTCTCCTTCCTCCACAGAATGCTTCTCTACTCGTCCATCACCTGTGTCCACAGCAATAACTATATAACGACCAATCAAATTGGCTACTCGAATATATTTCCAACTATCTTTAATTTCAAGAATAGCTCCGCAGTCTGCCGGAAGCATAATTTTTCCGAATTTACAGTCAACCTCAACGGGCTCGTTCTGAGTAAGTACGATCAATTTCCCGTTCTGCAAATTTAAGCACTTGCCTGATTGGGAAAATTGCGTAGTTTGCTCAGCAAACACCAGTTTGTCTCCGCTTTCCAGAGGTTTACAGGGTTCACAGCCAGTATTCTGAACAGGCTTATGCAAAACAACTAAAAGGTCGTCAGAGCAATCAGAAGAATTCGATTTCGTCGCCGTGATTTTGTCATTGTTTGAAAACGATGATAACTCCTCGGCATTGCCTCGGCAAATCGAAAGCAACCAAGCCGCAAAATATACTGCAACAGCACGAAAAGATTGGACTCTGGCTCTTATGTGGCGTAGTCCGACAGGACAATCTTGGGTCAAGATGGTGCCATCTTTCCGCCTTAGAAAGCGAACACAGAGCTTTCCTTCTTTTTCCAGCACGAGGTTTTCTGCCTCGAGGCTGGTCATTTCGGAAAGGTTATACACATGCAAATTGCACTCCTGGCAAAGCCGTGCGCGCTGGTCTCCATCCATTTTGTCCCATGACGCATGGCATGGAGCAGCGACCTGAATGTTAGAAACAAAATGCGAACGCTGTTTCTTCATACAGTTCACTTGTGGGCCCTTTAACAAGTATATTGTCACAGGCACTGAGCGGTCATCCACCATGTGGCGGATGGTGCAGGCCGTGTGCTTTGATCAGAGAGGTAGGATCTCGATTTTGTGCCTGCAGATTGTATGATCAAATTAGTGTAGGTATTTTATTGAAGACATGGTTCACATGGCTTAAGGACGGACTCTAAGCCCCCGGATTATCCTTGGTGAATCCGATCGGAATGGGTACAAGCATAGAAAGTGCATACTAATCACCATTCGAGGTGAATTATGGAAACACAGATAGAACGTATGCAAAATCTAGTCAATTCTTTGACTAGGTTCAAAACAAGCGCCTTGGTTGAAAACAATGGAATACTCAGAGAAATCGAGCTAACCTGCGACCAAGAGGCTGAATTTATCCATGTCTATATCTACAACTGCCCGGGAGCCTATTCCTATGATCATTTTCGCGCCCAGACGGTAGAAGATGCTTTCCATATGATTCTCTCGAATTTATCAGGAGGAAAAGTATACCTCTCAACTCTGCTTGTCAGACTGAAGGGTAAACTAGAACGACCAGACTCAAAACTTTACCAGGTAACAAAAGCTGTATGGGCTGCGGCATTTGCAAATGATCCTGAGGACGACAAAACTCACGATCCAGAAAGGATACGCAACGAATTAGTTGCTACATACAAAAGAGAATTCAAAGAAAAAATGCTAGCGAAACTGATAGCTGGATCCACTGGTGTCGCTTATTGGAATTCAGCAAAGAAGGAATTACGCAGCGAGTTCTGCACCATATATTGGACCGAAAGCGAGTTAGCAGGATTAGATCTACGTGGTGTAAGCATGGGATCGATGAAACTGTTCGGATCAAATTTTTCCGGGGCTGACCTGAGGAAGGCTAGTTTAGAGTGCTCCCTCGTAGTAAAAGCAAAGTTTCGAAACGCCCGCTTAGAAGACGCGCTCTTAGATGGCGTGACGGCTGAAAGTGCCGACTTTAGCAATGCAAGCTTGGTGAGAGCTTCATTGAAATCTGCTGACCTGAGAAATTGTTCCTTTGATAGAACCGATTTAACTGGCGCTATCTTGAACTATTCTCGCTTAAATGGTGTAGATCTCAGTACAGCAATTCTAGCTGGAACTCGCTTTGATTATGCGGAATATGATGAGTCAACGACCTTGCCTCAAGAATTCTGCCAATGGTCAAATATGCGTTGGAAAGGGAAAGGTAAAGACCCATACCACATTCATGTGGAGCAGGAAATCAGCAACGCAAAAGCAAACGATTTTGATGAATTCATCGACAACCTAAGACTGCACGTAAATCAAAACCAGCTAGAGAGTGCACTTAAGACGCTAAAGACAGAAGTTCTCCATCTCTTTTTCGAACGAACAGGAACGAGCATGGTTTGCGTACTCCATAATACAAGACATAGCAATGTTGCACATGTGTGTACTCTTTCCGAAGAGGGAATTTACTCTTGTTGTACGCAGGATCTAAACTCTTGTAGAGGGTTGAAGGGATACCTTTGTAAGCACTTGCTGGGGCTTTCCATCGCCTTGACCAAGACAGGAGAACTTGGTCTTACCGAGACGCTCCGATGGATTCTGTCCTGCAAACTGCAGAAACCGCAACTAGAAAAGGAATTTTGCGCCGTAGTCCTTCGTAAGTACAAAGATTCAGCAGCAAGCGAGGGAAATTGGACTCTGGTCGCAACACGACCTGAAGACTATATTTCCTAATGAATACCTGTTAGTTCACGTATTCCACGGAGAAGCACATTTCAATTTTTCCGACAGACTACTAAACGCCATGGCTTTATCATACAACTTCAAAGTTTATCCAAGTCTTCGTACCCGTCCTCAATCTAATCATACGCGCTTAAACTGCTTCTCTGCACGCCGTATCATTTAGCACAAGATCAGCGATTAAGTTGAAGTTCTTGCAATCGATGTTTAGCGATTTTGTTGCCGAGTTTGGCGGCTCGTTTGTAATAAGAAATCGCTACGGACCTATCTTGTGGGACGCCCAGCCCTTTCTCATAAAGTTCGCCAATATGGTAGGGCACTCTATTATCGGCATTCTGGTCTGCGGATTTCTTGTACCAATACAGGGCTTGCTTCATGTCTTTCTTGAAGTATTTGCCTAGTTCGTAGTCGCCGGCGAGGTTTGATTGGGCGACAGGGCAGCCCATGTTAGCTCCTTTGACAAGCAGCCGCACTCCCTCCTTTTCGTTTTTGGCGACACCATCGGTAGTGCCACTAAAGTACATCATAGCAAGTTGATTACAAGCATGAGGATTGCCATTTTTGATAGCGTCCTCATACCAGCGACAGGCAGCTTTGGAATCACGCTTAACGCCAATGCCGGTTCTCAAAGCATTACCAACGTTGTATTGGGAGTAGTTGTCTCCCTTTTGCGCAGCTTTGAGATGGAGAATATATGCTGCTTTTGGATCGGGTTTGATTCCATTCCCGCCCTCCAACAACATGTTGCCGAGTTCGCTTTGCGCCGGTCCATAGTCTCTATCCGCCGCGAGCTGGAAGCAATCACGCGCCTTGGTCCAGTCCTTCTTGACGTGCGTTCCACTTTCGTAATGTGCGCCCAATCTCCATAATGCATACGGAATACGTTGCTCAGCAGCTTTGCGACACAGCGCCAGTCCTTTTTCCACGTTAGCCTCAGGATAGTTCCTATCCAAATACAGCCTTGCCAGAATAGCCTGGCATTCCCCGTCGCCTTTTGCGATGCCTTTCTCAGCCCACTCCTTTGCAAGCTTATAGTCTGTATGCAAGCCTCCTTTTCCAAGTTCATAATTGTAGGCTAGCTGACATATTGCCTTTGTGGAACCGGCTTTGGCTGCATTTGTGCATAGCGCAAGCGCCTTTTTCTCGTCTTTCGTGACTCCAAGTCCATCCGTGTACATGCAAGATAGTTCGTACGAAGCATCGGCACACCCGTGCTCAATAGACTCCTTTAACAACTTGACAGCTTCCGAGTATACCCTCTTGTCTGAGTAATAATCAGCAAGAAATAGAGGTGCACGATCGAAGCCTTTTCGATAAGCGGTTACCCAAAGTTCTTTCGCCTTGGCCGGGTTCTTTTTTACGTCTTCACCATACTCGTAGCACATCCCGATGTGACACAAAGCATAAAGCGATCCTGCGGCATAGCCTTTTTCAAACAACTCGTGCGCCTTTTTCATATCCAAATCCACAATTCTGCCAGTGGCATAGAGCTTACCAAGCGCATCCAGTGCATCTCCATTGCCCTGGCGCCCCAGTTCTTCTAACAATTGAACATGCCGCTTATAGTCGCCTTTCTCCAATGCCTCTTGCGCTTCTTTCATTGAGTGTGCCAAAACAGCGGAGGTACTCCACAAAAAAGCGCAAGCCAAGACTATCAATTTACCGAGAATTTGCATGTGGTGCCAAACAGTTTCTGCCTAAAATTAGATATTCCCCGCGACATTGTAATAATTCCGGTTTGTGCGCTTGGGACTATGTTGTGACATCCTATTACCTATCGCTAGTTCGCAAGAATTTGGTAGGAAGATAATTGAATTTCGGAGGGCTCTCCGCTCGAATCGAATTAATGTTATCGGCAGATACTGCTAGTCCAGCACTGCATTTCATATGGCACAATAGAAATATGCGGACAAAGGGGAGCAGCGTGCCTTTTCTGGGCAAAAAATCTGTCGCCTATCGCCTAGATGAGCGAAATACTTCAACAAGTGCCTTGAAGCGTGGTCTTTCGCTCAGCTTACTGTTGCCTTTGCTATGCTCGCCTTTTTTAGCACCTTGCTCAGCTATCGCTCAAAGCGCGCATCAACTTGGCATATCCGGAGGCAACACCAGTTCCTCCGCTAGCTCACCATCGTCGCCAAGCTCCGGCTCGCATTCCTCCATAAATCTAGACCTCTCCTCAACTCAAGCAAGTCTTCATGCTCGAAACTCAAGCCCAGTCAGCATTCAGGTTGGTGGAAACTTGATAGACGGCTCGATTGTTGGCGCAATATCCCAAACGATTGCCCCGGCTCAATTACTTACTCCAGCAGAGTTTTTGGCCGTAAATGAAACATTGCATGGTGGTCAGACATTGCTGCTCAACAATTTTGGACAGGCGATTGGAGGCTACGCGACAGTTTCTTCCAACCATGTTCATCAGCTCGCGTCGTTAGTAGTGCCTCAAAATGTCGTGCTAGACACTATAGGATTCAATGCAAATAGCCCCCTGAGCGTGAGCGGAAATGTTAGCGTGCTGGGCTCACTGCATAGTCTGCAATCTACTGTGAATACTACAGCAGTTTTGAATACTGCAAATCTCTTTGTTGGAACTGGCGGATTAATATCAGGATCATTGCCCCAAGGACAAAGTCTTGGGACCAACATATTTGCTTCAAGCGGATTGACAATAAACGCAGTGAACAATGTTGCGAATTTTGGAGCTATAACAAGCGCTGGTAGTTTGAACATTAATGCCGGTGGCAGCATTACAAATCAAAGCAGCAGCACCAGCCAAGCAACTATGATTGCTCAAAATGTGAGTCTGGTGTCCGGTGTGGGCCAAATAGTTAATTCTGGCTTGATACAAGCACAGGGTGGTTCTGTCAACCTGGGCACAGCCAATGCTCTCAGTGATCTCACTGTGGATAATAGCAATGGTGTTATTCAAGCTCTAGCCTCTATAAATTCTATTACTCACGCGGTGGAAGGCGGAGCTATAAATCTGCGAGATTCTGCATATAGTGGCTCTGCAAACACCAACTTAAAAGGAGGCAACTGGCTCTCTAACGAACTAAATTTCAATTCAGGACAAGGAGCTGTTACAGCTACGGTTGGACAAGTAACAGGAGCAATTAACGCCAACGCAGGAGCCGCGCATATTTATGCGAGCACACCCCAGTTAGTGCTCGGCAATACAAACATAAATGGTGACCCAACGTATGTGAACGCAGGTGGAGACATTCAGCTTGCTGGGACAGACACCGAAACAGAAGATTTAGCAATCATAGCGTCGGGAAATATCACCGCCAGCGGTGCTGCACGGATTGTAGATAACGGGCATAATGTCTGGCTTATTGCTGGTGCAAAAGTTGATATCGTCAGTGGAGCCTGCACAGGTTGCGGAAACAGCGGGAGCGCTCTCACTGTACCGCCGGGCACAGCAAATCATTTAACCAGCGGTTTCGTGACTGTCAGTGAAATAGGAGCACCAGGTGGCAATATTGACTTGCGGACAGGCAATACGCTTGGAGCAGGAAATACAGTTATAGATACAAGCGCAACACTGCCAAACACCGATGGCGGAAATGTTACGCTAATCGCTAACTCCAACGGACCGACTTCGGGACAAATACTTTTCCCTACGACTCCAGGAGTTAGTTCTGTAACAACATCTGCAAAGGGAACTGGCATAAACGGAAATGTGATCATGTTTGCTGGAGCAAACAGCGGACAAGGCATTTCAGTGGGCGCAATCACTACTAATGGTGGCACAGGTCAAGGTGGTGGACAGGTCCTTTTATATGCAGGTCAGCCACATTTTGTTGGCGGCGCTAGCGGTTGCGGTTCTTGCATGAGCTTTAATTCCAGTGGCACGGCCACCGGTGGGTTAGAAATTCTAGGTGGTTACTATCATCTCGACCCAGTCAATTCTTCAATTGAAATATATGGACCCATCAGGGCTGACAACGGAAGCCAGGGGGGAACTATTGT
Organism: uncultured Candidatus Obscuribacterales bacterium; assembly: GCA_964546815.1. GTDB lineage: Bacteria > Cyanobacteriota > Vampirovibrionia > Obscuribacterales > Obscuribacteraceae > JAIEPM01. The sequence continues at coordinate 101,596 of CAZJLR010000011.1, forward strand.
GGCAAGCACTCCGAATGGAGATCTTGAAATTTCATCATCCCTTTCAGCTAAAGTTATTTTTCTTTCTTCAAGCTCGGGAAATATTGGGACAATTAGCACACCCATTCAAGTAAATAACGGTGGCGGTGGCTTGGTGCTGTCAGCATCAAGCGGAGTAGTTAACATAATTGATAGCGCATCTGAAGATGTAGTCTTAGGTAATTCAGACTTGCACACCGGTGTGCCACTCGCGATGCAGGCAACCAATTCCTTTGCCCTAAGCGCAAACGGCAATATTTCAGACGTCAATAAAGGAAGCGTTGCGATCGTTAGCCCCAATATTTTACTTAGCACCAGCCATGGAAACATTGGTGACGCAATCGGACCGAGTAATGCCGCAGCATTGATGACTTCAGCGAATAACAGCTTGAATGTTAGCAGTACAAACGGACAAATCAACATCCAAAACGACAAAGATCTTGCAAGTTTTTCCGCGCACGCTACCGCCGCCTTGTCATTCCAAAACAATGGCAATGTCACGCTTGGCGGTGACGTATGGGGCGGTGGACTCACTTATTTCAATCTAATTGGATTGAACAATACTTTGTCCTTGAATGGTTACCAAATTGCCGCCAGTGGCAGTACATTTACCATAAGAACAGATCAACTCGTAGTGGGCACTGGAAGAATAGTTGCAAGCATTGGAGCCGAACTGACTCTAACACCATATACCCCATCCGGGATCATATCACTGGGTACCGCAACTGGTGGATTACATCTTTCATCCGCAGACTTGGCGAACATTTCAGCAGGTCGTCTTGTACTGGGCAATCGAGCAGTATCAGGCGGAATAAGTCTCAATGGAGTCGTAAATTTTCCTGCATACATTCCGGATATTCTTTTGTTACAGGGTCACGGTAACGGACCGGGTCCATGCAGTTTCTACAGTTCAGGAACATTGGTCTTGTCTGGCAGCAGATTAACTATCGACCTTGACGATGGCTCATTAACCAGCGGAATCATTACCAACAATGGTTCTCAAAACACAATTACATTTCGAGAATCTGGACATTTGGTTTTAACCGGTAACGTCGATAGCAACGGTGGCACTGTCAATCTCTCTACTAACGCGCAAGGTACCATTTCCCAGACAGCAGGGATGGTTTATGCATCTATGTTCAATATCAACGCCGAAGGCTCTGTAAGTAATATAAATTTTGCTGCGCCTTATGTCACAACAACCCAAAGTGGATCAGGAGGCATTAGTCTTACAGATTCTGTAGCTCTTTTGGGAAACGGCATTTCAACTGCTGGAGCAGGCGGCTTCACTTTCATTGACACGGCGGTCGGTGGCATCACAACAACGAACTCCATCACGACCAGTGGTAATCTGCTTCTGCAAAACACTAACGCAGCACCAAGCGCTCTGACAGTTGGAGCCGGAGGTGCCTTCGGAGCAGCAGTGACCATACTCGGCAATGGAGGACTCGTATCGATCAATGGTAGCACTTCTGGAACGAATGTGTCCATCGATGCAAGAGGGACGGGAAGCATCATCGGCAGCGGCTTAGTTAGTGCTACAAGTTCGTTAAGTCTTGGAAGCAATTCTCTCCTTGAAACAGGTTCCATTAACCTAACAAATATATCGTCGCCAAATGTGACTTTCAATACATCCGGAAATGTCACACTTACTGATTATATGCAAGTCACCGGCAATGGTGCTTCCACAGGCGCTAACGTTATTTTCACCGGCGCGAATGTCGGCGGATTGTCGACAACCGGAAGTATCACAGCAAGCAAAGACTTGACCATTTCAACTTTAGTTGGCTCAAATGCTCCCATCATGATTGGTGGCAGTCTCACGGGCTCTAATGTCACGATCACTTCCGACGGATCTGGTGCTATAACACAAACTGGCGGTGTTGTTAAAGCCTCACTTTCATTGTCTCTCAGTACAGGAACAGGCAATATTGTTGTTAACAATGCGTCAACACCAATATTGAATTTAATTACTACAGGCAGTGCCAATGTAAGGAATAGCGGCTCCGGGTCTCTTACTCTTAATACAAACTCGCCATTATTTGCAAATTTTACGCTAACCAACGACAACGACCTGATCATTGCATCGACAATAAATTCAAATAACGCAGTGAGCATTACTGCTAGCATCGGCAGTATCACTTTCACAAATTCGGGATCGTCCATTTCCGCAAATGGTTCGGTTGTATTGAATAGCAATCACGTTACAGTTCCAGCGGGAACCACAATTCTCGGAAGCACAGTAGACCTAAACGGCCTAACTATCAATGGTAATTTTTCTGCCGGCTCAAATATGATATTAGATAACTCCGGCACAATCCAATCAAGTGCCGGCACAATTAAAGTTACAAGTGCTGCCGGTCAAGATCTAAGTTTGACTGGCAACGGTAACGGCTTGTTTGTCGTGCCAACATCGACAGGTATCTATATAACAGCAATGGGAAACTCATTGATCCATGACTCGAGCATTTTATTGGGTCCAGGAAACATGACCTTTGTTGCGGGTTCAGGGCTTTCTCAAGATACATTAGTTTGTTTCACGGCTGCAGGCGGACTCGGTTCATCTGTAACAATGAGCACTGGAGTATCCTACGACTTTCCCAGCGATTTCAGCAATGTGAACATTAATACGGCAAAATTCTTTGGCAACCCTGGGCAATTTACGTTGCACACACCTGGGCATCAGAATAATAATTCCACATTTTCCATCAATTCCACATTGGGCCCAGGCACAATTGCTAACAATTCCGGACAAATAGACCTGAGTCAACTTAGCAATTTGAATTTTGCCGGTCAAAACATAGCTATTCTTGCAGCTACAGACATAGTTAACAGCACAGGAACTCCACTCTCAATCAACCTATCAAGTAGCACTGGTAGTGGTGGCAACCTCAGTTTAGTCGCCGGATTCAATTTTGGTCCGTCTGCGGCTAACTTACCTTTGATACCTTTAATCAGAACATTCACTCTTACTTCCGGATCGACCGTGGGAGGCTCCATCCAACTTAGCTCAGTCAATATTGATGTTTCTGGAACTAATGGCGGAGGTACTGTGACTGCTGTGGCAAATCAAGGCACAGCAAGCAACGGTTCCATTGCACTTGGAAATATTACAAGTTCAGGAGGGAGTAAACAAGCCGGCTCAATCAACATTATTGGAAATGGCATCACTGTTGGCACAATAAGCAATTCTGGTACCACGTCTGCTAATTCCGGCTCAGTGAACATTAGCTCGGCCTCGTCGGTACTGCTTTCAAACGCAAGTGGCACGCAATTTGTAAGTGGACTTCTTACTGGTGGAACATTTCTGGCAGGACCTGTAGCTGCTTCAGTCTATGTAGACAACATCAACACAGGTCAAGGTAATGTAAGTATTATCGGAGCTAACATTAGCAACAATAGTGTGATAACAAGTAAGAATCTCAGTTTGAATTCCACAGGCGATATTTTACTCAACACTGCAGTCAGTGGCGGATTAACGGCAGTAGCCGGGGGCAACATTCACATCGTCAACACGGGCAACATTGCAAGCCTAATCGTTTCTAGTTCTGGACAAAATGGAACAATTTCATTCACAAACACAGGCAACCTTATGTTGGGCAAAGACCTGAGTGCGCCAGGCGGTATCAACCTAATATTGAACAGTGGGGCAAATTTTTCAAACAATGGATTTTTAGTTAGCACTAACAATAACTTGATTAACTTATCCATAGACTCGTTTACTCTTTCCGGAGTCACAAAATCAATTGACGCTGGTACAGGTACTGTGCAAATTTCGCCGTCAACTCCAGGTAGCCTAATTACTCTAGGTACTGGTACCGGCTCTGGGCTGAATCTATCTAGCGCTCAACTTTCCGGTATTACTGCAGGCAGCTTGATTCTTGGTTCTCTAAACACAAATGGTGGCATTTCGCTTGGTGCAAAAATTGACATTTTCGACAAGTATAATTTGCAGTTACTCCAGGGCGCCGGCGGATATTTCAACTCTAATGGAAACGCGCTCAATGTGGGTGCTAAGAGTTTAACAATCAATGTAGGCGGAGCTGTAAATCTCGGAAATGTAGTAACTGCAGGCGCCAATTTGCAGATTACTGGCGGTTCTATCGCTATCAATTCTCCAATAGGTTCCGCTACAGATACTATTTCAATAACGTCTTTATCAGGTGACATAAAGGGTAATTTTGTTGTTACAGCCCAAAATCTTTCGATGAGCGCTCCCAACGGCAACATATGTGCTTCACTTACTCAGGACGGCACTGGTACGGCAACATTTGCACCTCTAACGACTATTGTTGCGGGCAGTTTAAGTGTAAATGCCCTTGGAAATATTGTTGTGTCAAATACGGGAGATTTGAGCAGTTTCAAAGCTAATACCACGGAAGTCGGATCTTCAATTATTTTCAACAACACAGGAAATGTAACTCTGGGGGGAGACATTTCGACAGGTCCATTGAATAGCTCTACACACCTGACGCTGACACTCAGCCCGCACAGCACATTGACTATAGATAATGACCATACGATAAAGAACGCTACATTTTTGAATATAACAACAGACAGTTTGGTTCTGGGAGATGTTGGACCAGCGGGTTACAACATAAATGGATGGTGGGTAAACATAGTGCCTTCCTCAGCCCAAACTCCGATTAATTTTGGGGGTGGTCCAGGAGGGCTAATTCTAACGAATGCCGGGCTGGCTAGCATCATTCATGGTGCCGGGTTTTCAGTGGGATCCTATGCTTCCACAGGCGGAATAAATCTTTATGGTCCGTTAAACGCACCCAATATTCAATTTAGAAGTGGCGGAGGATTCAACGCCAATGGCAATTCTGTGGTTGCAGCTTTAGTTGATGTCTTCGGAAATGTTGAAATAGGAGCAAATTCGCAAGTTGGTCAAGTGAATGGTGGCAGTGTGCGATTAGATGGCTCATCAACGATACACTCTGTCCTCGCTTTGTCCGGTAGCATAACAGGCACAGGGACAATCTCAGGGGTACTAGCATTAGCTGCATACGGCGGTAGCGTTGGACCTATTACAACTGCGAGCAACGAACTTGGTGTGGTTGCGATTGGTGGAAGTATCGACATTGCCAATACTGGCGATCTTAAGTTCTCTGCGATCAGTACTTCAGGGTCTGTCACTTTAAGAAATACCGGCAACGTGATGCTAACCAATACTGGTACCAGTGATGGAAAAGTATTTGGTAACGCAGGTGCATTGGTTTTGATTCCGACAGGGCACGGAGATTTTGGTATCTATGGAAGAACTGGAGTAACCGTAGTTCAAGATAGTGCCAGTTTGTTTTACGATAACAGCATTAGAATTGTAGCTACTAACAGCCCGGTCAACCTCACTATAAACTCATTTAGCAGTACTCACGGAGCAATTAGTTCCAATATAGAGGGTGGATATATTGATGCTGGCACCGGAAACGTATCAATTATTCCGGCAAACGATAACACTGCGATCAATCTCGGCAATGGCAACGCAGGAATTACGCTCAATTCGTACGTTCTCAATGGCATTTATGCAAGGAATTTGATTCTAGGATCTACGACCGCCACTGGCGGAATAAACATTAACGACTCAATGGACGTCTCCAGCAGTTTCAATTTGCAGTTATTGCAAGGTGCCGCTGGCTCAGTCAATTCTGTTGGCAATACTCTTACACTTGGAACTAAATCGCTAAATATCAACGTGGGTGGGAGCGCAAATCTAGGATCAATTATTAGCTCAGGCACAAATATAACGGTTAACGCAGGGTCAATAAATGTAAGTGGCAACATTGGCTCAGCCACAGATACGCTACTATTCAATACTTCTAGCTTTAGTACAGCAATTGGAACAACTGTTTCAGCAGGATCGATTCGAATTAACGGTTCCGCCGGAAGCGATTTAAACCTAATGAATGCTGGAACGCTCGCAGCCTCAGCTGGTGAAATCACCGCCGTTAGTGGCACAGGGTATAACCTGAATATTTCCGGTGGCGGTTTCATGAACGCTGTTAACGGATCTATTGAACTAAAAGCAACTAACTCAGTTGCCCAAAGCGCAAACGTGGTATTTGCCGGCGATCAGACTTTCACTGGCGCTGTTGCCATTACTGCCAGCGGAAGTAATCAATCAGTTTCAGTGAATGACTCAGTTACCGTTACGGGCAACAACATTGTTGTCTTAAACACAAATACACTCAACCAAATCGGTTCAGGCACTATTTCCGGAAACCCTCTTGTGTTTGCCGCTAGTGGAAAAGGGACAATTGCGAATCCCAGTGGTTCAATCGATCTCAAGGGACTCAATTTGACGTTCAACGGACAATCATTAGCGATTATTGCTAGTGGAGATATTCTCAATTCCGGACCATCCACAACAATAAATCTCGCTGGAGCCGGCAACTTAAATAACGGTGGTTCGATCACAATCATTGCTGGTTATGATTTCAATCCGCAAACTTCAAGTGGAAACGCACCGGTATCAGGTGTTTTTGACTTGGGTGCAAGCACCGGAGTTAACTCAAATATTAGTTTGAGCAATGTAGATATCAACACAAGCGCCGGTTCTCACGGCTCGAATGGAGGAAACGTGCTTGTTGTAGCCAGTGGCTCTGTCGCACTGGGCAACATAAATACCAGCGCCAGCGCCTTCGCTTCAACTGGTGGATCTGTAACTGTAATAGGGAACGGAGTGACTGTCGGAACGATCAAAACCAATTCGCCGTCCGGTATCTCAGGTGCTGTTTTGGTCAATTCGGCGACGCCACAATCTGTCGGTTCTGTTCAAATAGACAATGGAGTTCTGCTAAGCGGAGGATTTACTGCTGCGCCTGGCAGCTTTAATGGAGATCTCGCAGTTGGATCAATTAATGCCGGTGATGCAAACATCAGCCTCACAACTGGTGGCACCGGGCAAATTAAACAAAGCGGTGGGGGCATCTTTAGTACAACCGGAACCTTGAGCGTGGGCTCTGGTTCTAAGGATTTCAACCTCAACACCGCAGTATCTAGCTTGCAATTCACAGCTGGTGGAAGCGCAAACATAACCAATAGTATAGACATTACTATTTTGAGTTCATCCACTGGTGACAAAATGACGATAACATCAAATGGAAGCATAAGTGTCGCGAGTGGGCAAACACTCAGCGCAGGCAGCAACTTAACCTTAACTAGCTATGCCGGACCTAACAACGGTATCACTATAAATGACAATGTTACCTTTTCTGCAGGGTCCCTCTCCGGCAATCCAGCGTTCGCTAATGTCAACTCAGCTCAAGTTCAGAAAGCTGGTGCAATAAGTCTTACCGCATTTGGCGGCGCTGGAATTACTCTAAAAGATCAAGTAACACTTACATCTAATGGTGGAAACATTTCGCTCACTTCGTATGGCGGACAAAATGCCAACATTTCTATGAATGGCACCACAGAAAGCCTCATTGCTAATGGTGGCAGCATCAGCCTCTTTGGCTTTGGACAAGCAAATGTGGGTAATAGCAATGCCAGCAACACAATAATTCAAGCGAGCACTTTCAACACATTCCAGGGGGGCGACATCAAAATTGTCGGATTCCAGGGAGTTCGCATCGGTGGCGGTGCAACTGTTGAGGCGCTGGGTAATCTAGCGCTTGGTGCATATAATGGACTTGTGGACATCGTTCCAAGCAATGGTGGCACGATAAATGTAGGGTCATCAGTTGGAAGTCATAACATTGGCGGAAACACTTCAATTTTTGCATTGAGTGGTGTGAATATCGGCGGCAATACCTCCATACAATCCAACGGAATGTTCAACCTTATTTCTGTTGGTGCAAGTTCCAGCCTCAACATTGGCGACAATGTTTCAATTACGTCAGGACAACTCAGTGGTGGCACGGTAAAAACAAATGGCACAGTATTCTTTACCGTCATAGGCTCCGGTGGCATTAACGGTGGAACGAGTGATGCCATTAAGGTTGAAGGCGGCGCGTTATTCATAAATGCTGTAGGGCAAAATGCAAATGTAGTCTTTAAGGATGGATCAACCCTCATTGCTGAAGGCGGCGGCATCAGCTTATTCGGTCAGGGATTGGTTGAAATCGGCGCCCAAGGTGGAACTCTCGGCGGAGGCATTCGCACCACTTCAATAAATGGAATTGGAGGCTCTCTTTTAGTCTTAGCCTTTAACGGTCTAATTCTGGGTGATCAAACAAACAACAGCATAGCCGGCGGCGCTTTCATGGGCAATTTTGGAGATCATACTCAATTTATTATAGGTGCAGGGTCGACAACATCAATTGGAGGCACCGCAGTACTTGGCCAATTTGGGCAACATTCTGACATTGAGTTTCTCGGAAATGTCTCATCCACAGGATTCATGAATGTACTTGCACTTGGTAGCACCGGTGGAACTGAGGCGAAGACGCTCTTAATCGGTAACGGCGTTGGACTCAGCTCTATGGGGGGCATGAATTTCACATCAGTCGGAACAGGCACTTTCAACATAGGAGCCAGCGCAGGCGCGGGTTCCACAATAAGCACCACTGGTGGTGGTCTGAACATCTTTGCCAACGGTAGTTTAACTTTAGGGAACGGAACTTCTGTATCGACCCTTTCATCAACAGGGACTGGCAGCAGCCTAAATATTCTTGCCAGCTCTATTTCTGTAAATGGAGCTTCGATCATCCATTCCGATGGAGGTCTGTTAATCCTTAATTTGAGCCAGCAGGGCTTCATTAGTCTTGGTTCCGCCCAAATTACCACTGCAGGTTTCACCAATTTTGTAGGACTTGGTGGTGGAATCACCGCACTTCCTGGGGCACAACTAAATATTACCGGAGGCTTGAACATTCTGCAGACAGGCAGCGGTGGCATTTCATTCGCAGATAATACTAAGATTACTGTCAACGGTGGTGGTGTAAATGTCTTCAGCACCGGTATCTCAAAATTCGGCACCATTGGGGGCACATCAGGCGCGAACGTTACAGCGAATGGTCCGAATGCGTCAATCAACATCATAGGCACCAACGGTTTGGTTGTGGGTGACCACTCTGACTTTGAATCTGATGGTTCGCTCAACTTAAGCAATTTTGGAACGTTAACAAGCTCACTTGCAGTTGGAGACGACTCTAAAATTATGAGCAAACATGGTGCAGTTAACCTGTCAAATTTCAATGGAAAAGGCGATGCTCAAATCGGCAGCAGTGTTACTGTACAAGCCGCATCGAGCGCCGTTGGATCCATTACTATTAATGGTTTCGGAGTTAATTCGGGCAGCGCGATTAACATTGGGGCTAACACAACGTTTAACTTTTCAAATGTCAGTGGCATTTCAATTAACGCCTTCAACCAAACAGGCAAAGTAGTCATCGGAGATAACTACAGCATGTCTGGTTTCCTAAATTTCAATTCCGCGAATCCGACTTCAACACCGTCTCTGAACTCTGGCATCCAGGTATTGAATTCAGTAAACGCGAGCTTCCAAACAAATGCGTTGACGCCAATTTCTTTGTTAACAATAGTGGAGCCAGATAAAGAAAGCTTGGCAAAACTGCCAATTTCGGTCAAACGTTCAAACCTGGGAGATAGCGTTGTTGCAGTCGCAAATCACGGCGTGGAGCTGCATTTATTTGCTGACAAAAAAGGTTTATGTTCTATTCGCAACAGTAATGAACAGCAAGAAAGCAGCGAGGAACACCAGGCTCAAGTCTACGCAAATTCCAACTCGCAATTCATCTACACAAGCGGAGGAGTTCTGCACCTAAGCAAAGGTGGAGTCTTCCTCAACACTACCGAGTCTTCCATTGTGAAAACTGATTTTGTAGAAGTAACCGCAAGAAGGAGCGCTCTAGTATTCGTTAGCGCGTTCGACGATTCTACAACCGTTCGTTCCTGTGGCAACAATGGCACAGTCATTGTCAAAATTAACGGCAAGACAGTTTCGCTTAATTCTGGCGAAGAGCTAATTGTAAGCAACCATAAGCCTGACTACACTGAAATTCGTCCGTCAGACGGTGTAGGACGCCGCAACTCTCGAACAGTCATTGCTGGCTCTAAATACATAACAATTAGCGAATTCTCAATATTGACAATGGTTTCTCAGCATGAAAAATTATTTGCATTGCGCAAATCTGTTGATATTTCTGAACGAAGATTACTTGCTCGATTGCTCAAAACAGCTGCAACTGTCGATGCAGTATTAAAATACCGTGGATCTTACAGAACACAGTAGGCAGAAATTAGGCGCCAATAACCGAAAACGCAACAACTCATTGCATACAAATTCTCTGCTTGCAACCAAAGGCTATGATTTTGGCGCAAACGTTCGCTGGTAGGCTCCCTTGCTAGAGCCCATTAGACTAACAACGACTGCGGTTTTCAACAACTTCCGGTAAACAAGCTGTTCTCGAGCTTCTCTGGAGTGTCGCAGTGCAGCGATTGATTTTAGTTGAGTGATTGCAGATGCGATTGAAAACTCGGAGGAGAATTCTTTAGTCTTTGCATTTACTCTTGATTCTATCCGTCGGTGACCTATCATTTGCAGAGGATTAACTTTTCCCATCGATTCACTGGAATGATTTGTGATGGTTAGATGCGCACCTGGTGCCAATCCTACTCCGCGACCGTCAACAACGACAGATACATCATTTGCGTGCTCATCATGCAAATCGTAAATTGATACTGCTCGTGAAGTCGCCACCACAAGAACAATGGCACCCTTATTTATATTCATAGTACCAAAAGGAGTTTGTACTTGAATGTTCTTGTCAGGGGCGAACATAGCAATGCCATTTCCGAAAGAATATCCGCCATTGGCTGTTCTATTCAAGCGATTGGAGTCATTACCGACAGTGGAACCAGTAGCATCGCCAGGAACTGCGCCGATAAAAATGACTGGCAACGCGGAGGCAGTTTCACCTACCTGCCCGTTTCCTTGGCCACTATCTGCGTTTTCCCCAGCAGGTATATTGAGGATTGGTCCATTAAGGCTTAGATTCCCATCTACGGTCAGCACTCCGTTTGCCATCAGAGGCGGATTGCTGAGACCTTCTAGATTCAACAGGAATGGTATGACATTTTGAACTATTTTTTCGCTGCCATCACTTGAGGGAATAGTAAGAGTCGGTGCGGGAAAGGAAATTTTGTTGACGAAAACAGCACCGCTTGTATTTGAAGTGACTTGTGTGTTTACGGTAGTGATCAGTGGACTCTTGGTGCTTCCGATATCACCGCTTCCGCTTGTCAAAGAAAGTTGCCCTGTGAAAAGCAATCCTGATCCAGATATTGTTCCGCTGCCGTTCGCATTGATATTAATAGCGCCGCTTATGGCATTGATGATGTTATTAACGACAACACTACCGTTGTTTCCAGTACTGATGTTTACCACTCCAGATGGCGCAGAGATTGCTGCATTTGATATGATGCCACCACTTGTTGTTTGGAGGTTTAGCGACCTAACGTTAATTGCGCCGCTAAGATCAAATGAACCATTCCCCACAATTGACAGTGCACCTGGCGAATTAATAACACTATTTGCACCAGTTACCAGCACTGGCTGATTGGCAGTGGACTGGATATTAACTGTATTAGATTGGCTTGCTGTGCCAGTAAATGAAAGCACTCCATTAATAAGTACATTGTTTGTGAAGTTCACCGGTGACACATCAACACGTATTGGCGATATGAAGTTATTGAGCCCCAGAACTACATTTTGTGGCACGCTCAATCCAGATAGATCAGTGTAAATGTCAGTCTGCAATATGATTACGTTCCCGCCTATCGGTTGACCGGCAGCATTTAGCACCAGAGAACCACCCAGAAATCCGAGATTTTGCATGGTCTTAATTTCTTTTGCAACAACTGGGTCATTGAGATCTAAGCTGGAAAGTTGTGGCACAACATTTGCAGAAATAACACTTTTGCCACCAACTGCAATGCCACCACCGGCTGCACTTGCTGCATCGAAAACTACAGCAGAATTTGTGCCATTTGCCCTCACAATAGTTGTTGGCGCGCTAGCTGAAATGCGAAGTGCCGCATTTGCACCAAAGAAAACCGCTCCACCTCCAGTTGCAGCTGGACTTATGTTTGCAGACGGAGAAATTGGATTTGTAAATGATGCGGCGGCCGGTCCTACAGTAAATTGAATCACAGCACCGGCAGCTCGAGTAGCGAAAATGGAATCCTCTGTTCCAATGGCAATTGTGCCGTTTGCGCTAAGGTTGCTTAGAGTTATATTTCCTTCGTGGGCTAGGATATGTGTGAAATCTTGAATCGCGAGCTTGCCACTTGATGTAACGACAGACAAGTCGCCATTGGTCGTATCTATGTTACCCATCGAAACATCACTATTAGTTGTTATTTTGAATGTGGTCGCTCTACCCAACAAATTTGTGATCGCGCCTGTGTTATTCACAAGAGTAGAGCCAGTGCTTCGAAAATCCAGTGTTCCAGTTACATTAGTTTGTAGCACTCCGCCAGAAAGCGTGGAATGAGTGCCGCCGTCACCACTTCTCAAGATCAAGCTGTTTGAGGCAGTGATAATTCCACCAGTTTGTATGACTGCACCATCGCTGATTCTGCCTATGCCCGCGTTGGTATTTGTACCCGCCAATTGGACGGTGCTGCCGCTTACATTTTGAGCTAAGCTAAGCGATCCGCCGCCAACTGCAACCAGCGAAACATCTCCGCTGACGTTAATTGCTCCATTGACTGCCAAGGAACCGATTTCTACTATGAAATAGTTCCGCCCTGTAAACCCAGTGTTCATTGTTAATGAACCATTGGCATTATCGTTATACAGGAAGAGATCGCGCCCTGCTGTAGGAATATTTATGCTTGTCGCGGTACTGACTATTGACCCCGCCGCAGAACCAATATCAACCACTGCAGACATAGTTAAGGTCGTGGCATTCACCATTGAATTTGTCTGCGAGATGCTGCCGCCAGAGCGAATATCTACTAAGTTTCCGGCGACCACATTTCTGTTGAGAAAGACTCCTGCTGCACCGGAGCTTGCATCAAGCAATATATTTTGATCTGCTTGCAAGACGCCGGAGACAGTAATTCCAGGGGCGCTAAGCTGGAAATTTTGCCCGTGTGAAGGTAGTCTGCCAACACCACCTAAATTTACCGCCGACGTGTCTGTGACCTGCACATCTCCAGCAGATCTTACGACGAGATTTACGGCATTGGTAGTGCCAACTGTAGCCCCAGCCGACCCAGAGAGAATTCCAAGTGTATTTGTACTGACATTACCTGCGGTGACACCACCACCAGCTCCCATTGCGATCAAATCTACGCTATTTGAAGCTGAGATAGATGCAACGCTAATACTTCCTGCTGAAGACTGAAGGATGATGTTATTGCCAGTTAGAAAGTTGAGTCCGGTGCTGGCATCACTTATTGAGCCGACGGTGTTTAGATTAATAAATCCAAGAGAACCATAGGCTGTAATTGAGTTTTGAACGGATATTGTATTGCCGCCTAATATTAATCCACCGACAGAAATTGTACCCAAAACACGGATATCGCCTGTGCTGTTGATCACAGCTCCAGTCGATTGGGAAGTCAGTATATTTAAAGTCGGCGTTGTCGAACTGATGTAAGTGCCACCAAAACCGTTAAAAGCCAAAAACGGAGCATTTACCTTGAGTGCCGAATTTATATTTCCTATGTTGCCGTGCGCTGAGGTCAGGCTGACAAAGTCCGATTTGTACCCTGTCGTAGAAGTAATATCCTGGCTAGCGAAAGCATAGATACTTCCATCTAAGCTTTGCCCTTGTGAGCTTGTAACGGCACCGGTTGATATTGAGCCGAATGGCTGCTGATTGGCTACCGATGATGAATGGGCGCCCAAGCCTACCAGATAAGTAGAACTGGAACCTATGCTAACAGTTGGTAAATAAATATCACCACCAGTGCTGGTGGCACCACCTAAGACCATCCAGGCTTGCTCGCCGGCTGCTGAATTTGTACCGTAAGTTTTAGTCGCAGCAAAATCACCTGCGGACATAATGATTGCGCCACTTACATTGGCATTTGTAGTGATAGACCCGCCGATGCCGATAGCGCGAATATTTCCACTGGCAAGAACGATGAGGTCTCCTTTTACCACCATATTGCCACCAGCCGCGAAGAGGCTGTTAGTCAGGTCAACATCTCCATTTGCATTTTGAATTATGGTGGTTTTTGATGTCTCCTGGACAATACCAAATCCGTTGCCGATGTCGAGCCCAAGGTTTGTTTGCCACTGAAGATTTCCGAAGAGCACGGGTTTGATCAAAACATCAACATTGTTCGGTCTTGTAAGGAATGAGATTGAGCCTCCGGAAACCACTACCGGATTTTGGGCTCCCGCACCAAGAATTATGATACTCTTGCCCTGCATGCTGATGGCGCCCCCGGTGCCCAGCTCAGCAACTGGGAATAATCCATTATTTAACTTAGCAAGAGAATATCCGGTACCGCCTAAGCTAGATACGATGCCGGCTATTTGTATCGCATCACCCCCACCGGCCAAATTTTGACTGGCTCTAACGTGAATGTTTCCACCTGTCGCCGGGGGACCGGACTTGATCAAATTCAACCCCGCTGGCAGATCGGTATTCACACCACCAATAGACTCCGAAATCATTCCCGCGGTAGATTGCAGAATGGGCGCTTGAACGCCTCGCCCAAAACCGGTGACAGGACTAATAACGGTATTTCCGGCGCTTATATTAGCCAGACCTTGTGAAAGATCTGCAGTGTTGGCCCCGCCATGATCGCTAACATGAAAGACTTGAAGTGAAAATAGATCGACGTCAGCCCTGGTTGCCCCTCCATTATGAGTAATACTTGCATAGAGTGGATTTCTCAAGCTCTCCAGAACACCTAGCTGAGCATTGAAAACGCTCTCTCCTTGAGAGTTGTTCTGGTTGAGAAACAACACGCCACCACCTACACCACCGCCCCTCACAATCGTCAAAGGGTCAGTTAGAGCGACTGCTCCAATTGAAAAGTTGTCTATTGTTACTGCACCTAAAAGTCCAAGCGTTGGCCCTGTGATTGCACTTATCAAACTGCCATCATTAACTACATTCACACCAACTGATATACCAAACGAGACGAGGTTAGGTCCGTTGGCACCGTTTCGCCCAGTAACGCCAAAAACACCAGGCAGTCCGCCATCGCCACCGGTGGCTATTAAGCTGCCACTTACACCAACCTGTCCCTCAGGAGCAAGAAGCACGATGTTGCCGCCGTTGCCTCCGATGCCTCCCAGTCCTCCTTCGCCGCCCAATCCGCCGGCACCACCAGCAGCACCAACAGTGCCAATAGTGAAGTTGATGCCAGCATTAATGTTGAAATTGCGCGCGTTTTGAACAGTGCCGTTTGCAGAGGCACTAATTTGTATTCCAACTCCACTCGCAGCACCTGCGCCGGCATTTCCACCAGCGCCGCCATTACCACCAGCGCCGCCTGTTCCTCCGGCGCTGTTTACACCTTGCAGAGCCATCTGGATGGTGGGCGTGTTCTCTTGCACACCAGCAGAAGTAGTTGAGATGTATGTATATCGCAAGGGAGTAACAGAGATATTGTTTCCATTGATGGCTGTTACTGCCAACTTTTCTTCCTGTCTATCGAAATCAGTTAAGACAATTCTCTGCCCGACAAAAAATCCCCTGTTGTTATTGACTTGCAGCAATGTGGAACCTGCCGCAAGATACAAGAATGTGCCAGTGCCATCATCAAATGGCGTGTTGGTAATGGTAGTCATGCCACCATTAGGTCCTTGTACGGGGGTTATTACAATATCCCCAACGGACGACTTTATGCTGACAGAACCACCGCCACCACCGGCGCCACCACCACCGCCGTCACCGCCACTACCGCCCGCACCACCTGTACCGCCACGTCCGGCACGTATCGCCCCGCCCCCGTTGCCGCCATTGCCTCCGGTGCCCCCATTGGCACCATTACCACCGTTACCGCCGTCTCCGCCAAAACTCTGGACATTACCCTGTATTCGGATGAACTGCACTGAACTGATGTTGATGTCTCCACCAGCGGCTCCCGCGCCACCACCACCACCACTGCCAGCACCACCGCCACTGCCGCCGGCGCCACCACGACCACCGGAGAATGCGGCTGTTCCACCGGCTCCGGGTGCCCCAGCATTGTTGCCGGAAGCTCCATCACCACCACGTCCGCCATCACCACCAGCGGTAGATATAGCGGCATTGTTTAGAAAAATACCGTTGCTACCGAAAACGAGCACGTTGAGCGTGCCACCTACACCACCGTCTCCGCCACCGAAACCGCTGCCACCTGTGCCACCCGAGCCAGCAGTGCCGCCGCTAGCAGAAGTGAATGTGCCGCCTCCATCTCTGCCGCTGCCACCGACGCCACCAATACCGCCATTGCCACCATTACCGCCGACTCCGCCAAACATATTGAGGGAACCACCCACAACGACACTCTGATTTGCTGTGAGCGTGACTATATTCGCTGCGCCACCTGGTCCTCCCAGTCCTCCGCGACCACCATCACCACCATAATTCCCATTGCCACCGCGACCACCATTTAGGCCTGAAGGTCCTCTCTGCCCGCCATCACCACCGGTGCCTGCAATGCCACCAGAGCCGCCAAAGCCTCCATCGCCACCCGTAGCCAAAACGTCTCGAGTCTGAATAGAAAAAGCCGAAATGCTTATGGGCCCAGCAATGCCGCCGTAACCACCAGTTCCACCATTCCCGCCGTTGCCGCCAGTGCCGCCGTCTCCGCCTGTTCCTCGCGTTCCGGCTGGTGCGCTGCCACCATTTCCGCCTTGCATTCCGGCGCCGCCAGTTCCGCCGCCTCCACCATTACCGCCTTTTCCACCGGTGGCGGTAATCGCTAATATGTTGGCAAACCCGCCAGCTGTAATCGTGATTGAGCCGGCATCACCGCCGTCGCCACCATTTGAACCGTTGTCGCCATTTCCACCGTTTAGGCCTGGGTTGCCGACGCCGCCTGTGGCTCCCAATCTGTTGTTTGTTCCGCCCTGGGCAGCTTGTTGTCCTGTGAAATCCCTACCATCCTGCCCCCTGCCTCCGGCTCCGCCAAACCCGCCCGAAGTATCTATGTTGGCGATAGTAACGCTCCCGGTGGCGTTTATAGTGACTGCGCCTCCCGAGCCCCCGCTGGTACCATTAAAAGAGCCGCTGCCGGCAACACCATTTCTACCGCTGGTATCAACGTTGGCGAGGCTAATGTTGCCCTTACCCACAACATTATTCGTGTTGAGGGCCGTAACACTGATTGGTCCTCCACGATTGACGAGACTTATGCCACCCATGTTGACGTTGCCGCCGCTCGCGCTGCCGCCGGTTATGTTGCCACTGGTATCAAATGTAACTCCAGCTCCAATTCTGGTGCTTGCAAAAGTAGAGTCGATTCTTCCGTTGCCGGTTATAGTGACATCACCGGATGCAAGAGCAATGAAATTCTGTCCGCCAGTCGAGAAAAGCGAGTTTAAGTTGCCACCCAGATCATTGTTATTGCTGGGAATGTTTAGCACCAGAGGACCATTGCCAGCCAGAAACACGGGATCGTTAGTCAAGACTGCCGAACCGATGTCGAGAGTACCGCTTGCCACCTGCACTGATGTCGCTGCCGCATCGATGTTAACGGGTCCGTTGAGCGAACCAGCATCAATATGAACGGCATTACTGGGGCTGACAAAGTTGATATTTGCTCCAGTTACACTTCCGCCTTCAAGAGTTATGCCTTCAAGTATTGATGTTGAGGAAGACTGAAGCAGATCGTTTACGATTGACACATTATTGAGAGCATTGATTTGCCCGAGAGTATTCTGAATTAGAAGCGATTGATTTGTTATCGAACGGATGTCGATTGATCCACCGAGGCTCTGCAAGATGCCGTTTTGATTATTCAAAAGCGCTGTTGCGGCGTTCAAATTCCCAATCTGAGCCGAAATCACTCCGGAATTGACAATGGAGGTCAAAGCAGACATGTTGACGTTTTGCACAGCAGACATGACTGCATTGCTTGTGTTGGTTATGGTATTGCCGGCGGTTACAGACAGATTGGCTGCCGAGCTAATGTTGCCATAGTTTGTAAAATTGTTTACTGCCGTGAAATAGAGACTCAGGCTGTGTGCAAGATAAATCGGATTGATAGTGATTCCCTGCAAGCCGCCTGCCGGCATAATTGATGTAATCAATCCGCCGGCATTGTTGGTGATGTTCTGTGCAGAGAAATTAGCGACAGTAACATTTGGGTCGCTTGAATATGCAAATATTGTGCCGGAGTTTGTGAGGTTCCCGCTAAGCGCCAAACCCTTGCTGCCTAAATGGCCAAAGTCAATCGCAACTGTTTGGTTCTTTGCCACGTTCAGGATGCCTGAATCGGGTACAGCGGTTAACTCCGCAGCACGACAATTGCTAACTGTGGCAGCAAGCATCGAAACAGAAAGCAATAGTGGAAAGAATCTCTTTCGAGCTTTAGCCATTCATTATCCTCAAAGGCGTTATGAGCAAGATTTTCTCTTGATCACCCATTCCTATTATGGAATGCAAACGCAGGCAAAGCAATCCTTAGGCATAGCTTGCAATAGTGCTTGGAGCAAGCTTCTGTGGGTGAAAAACAGCATCATTACGGGCTCAACTTATGTGCAAGGCTAATAACACACGGCTGATTAAATTCTTGACAACCTCAAAAAAGGCACTGCATCGGGAATTTGACACCTCTCATCTTGCAGACTTTAAGCTAAATGCTTTCACTTAGTCGACATTAGTACACTGGTCTGGGCGGATAAAGTGACTTGAGACCAATGGTTTGGACTCTGAAAATCTCAACCTGACTGAGTTTACTAAATACCTTCAAGGCGCTGAAGTCGCCATCGAATAACGACTCCTGACTCAAGTTACATGGCTCACGGTGTTCTTTATCACTTAACTATAGGCAGAGTTATTAACACGGTGGTGCCTTCCTGTTTTGTTATCAGATTGATGGAGCCTGCATGCAGTTTGCAAAGCCGGTCTGCAAGCGGAAGTCCAAGTCCGGTAAGTGCTTTTCCTCTTACAAAACGGAAGCGATTAAAAATCTGCGGTTGCAGATCAGGATCGATGCCCGGTCCTTTGTCTTCGATTTCTGCCTTCAATGTGTCCTCAACTTCCCGCAAGGAAACTGTCAATTTTCCAGAATTAGGCGATGCCGAAACAGCGTTAGCAATAACAATCGCACACAGGCGCGTGAGCAACTGTCTGTCACCTCGAATTATCGCATCATCAAACTCATCAGCTATGTCTACTGAAACACCTTTCGTTGCGGAGTCAATTAGTTTATTGAGGCTTTCTTCCAGAATCTCAGCGAAACACAATCTTTCTGTGCTCATGTTATATGTTCCTGAATCAATTTTCTCAATCAGGAGCAAGTCGTTTATCTGCGATAGCAAATACTCTAACTCGTGAGTCGAATGTTTCAATATTTCTGCTGGCTCTTTTGCAATTTCTCCGCATGCACCATCGGCAAGTAACTCGATGCCAGTCAGCAAGGCAGTCAATGGAGTACGCAAATCATGATTGATAACGGCAATCAACTCTTGCTTTTGTGTCTCACCTTCCAAGATTGCGCTTGATGCCTCACACAATTGTTGGTCTAGCAATGTAAGCTCATCGTTGCCTGACAAAGACTGATTTATTGGTGTTCCTTGCGCAAAATCCTCTGTTTTGGCCTTTAGTAAATTGATTCTTTCAAGAATGCGCAGAGCAATAAACGAAGCGGCAAGAATTATGACGAGATCAGCAATGGCTGCTATGGCAAGAACAACAGACAATCTTGAACGAAAGATTTTGTCTCCTTCATACGCTGATTCAAAGCTTGCTTTTTGCAGGTCAAAAATCCTATAGATGGATTCTTCGATTTCATTAAAACAACTTTCAGCGCGCCCCTTAATTCGCATCATCGTGTCGAGTGATTTCTCAGGGTGTCTATCAAGGTAAGTTCCAATCTTGTGCACAATGCGCATTTGTTTATCGATGCCAGCAAGTTCCTGGTTTACTGATAGTCCTTTGGGCCAGATAACAATGTTTGAAGCAGCATCAACAATGACCAAATAAGGTTTGTGCGCTGATATTACGAGCACCGAGTTTGGGTATCCATTACTGGCTGATTGCCAATATGGACTGTGTCCGTGATACAGAACAAGATTGCCATCTTTTTGGAATGCTGCACAGCAGTTACCTTTAGGATCTGCCTCTGGTTTGCCAGTCTCCCAGAGGCGCGTTCGTTTAGGTCCGTCTAGCACCAAATTCCCGTCTGCTTGCATCAAAAGCCGAAAGAACCTTGTGCTTTTCGAGTGCCCTGCGTTTAGCAAGAGTGAGCCTGCAGGAAATTGAACTTGTTCACTCGAACCAGAAATAAATTGGAGTTGGTCTGGTGCTTTGGACCTGCTCACAAGCCAATCGATCTTCTCTTGCATTTTTTTCAGCCAATCATCGGCTTCTTCAAACTCACCCTGTCCTGCTGATTGTATGCTGAGTAAACACAGAGCAAAAAGGTCTTGTGTTTCCATTACGATTGCCTTTTCTTCAGCAAAATGTTTGGCACTCAATGCAGATTGCTTGAATGTTTCGAATAACTCAAAGAATAGGAAAAATTGCACACAAATGAATAAGAGCATCATCGCAGTAAACTGCATTTTAATGCTGCCCGGTTTCTTATTCTTATTAACAGACGACGAACTTTCTAAATTCATATCTGGAGTGGCACTTGTTTGTCCAGCAGGAACAGTTGCCGACATTGGTAGCTTGAAAAAAAACATGCTGCCTTTGCCTGCTTCGCTCAGGCAGGCAATCTCACCACCATGTGCTTCGATTATATCCTTGCAAATAGCAAGCCCTAAACCAGTGCCGGCTCTTTTGACACCATCAAGAGCCTTTAGCTGACTGAACTTCTTAAACAACTTACCAATTTCAGATGCAGAAATACCGGGACCACTGTCCTTAACACTGACACAGTAATTTCTGCCGTCGCAAGTTAGTGAAAAAAGAATTTCTCCTTGATCTGGTGAGTACTTTATCGCATTAGAAAGCAAGTTGAGAACAACTCTGTCGATGAGTGCGCGATCTACATTCATTTCAAAATCCTGGCACTCAACCTGCAATTTGAGTTGTCGTTTGTTTAGCAAAGAATCAACAGATGACACAGCAGTTGCACAAAGGTCTTTGCTCGAGTAGCGACTGCATTGTAAGGTAATTTTATTGGACAAGCTTTGACTCAAAATTTCGCTCATCGAACCCAACAACTGAATTAAAGAAGAAATATTTTTCCGTGCTCTTTCCAGAAGGCGCTTAGCCTCCGGGGTCCAAGATTCGGAGTCCAGGAGTTTGGTCAAAGAGTTGTCCACTCGAATGAGTGCCGTCGTTTGTACAGACTGTAATAGTGCCAAATAGCTGCTGCGCCTATTTCTATCTTCGGCAAGACGAACAGACATTTGGTTGAAGCTATCACGCAACGAAGAAATTTCATTATCTAGCCGGACTGGAGCGTCGATTTCTTCTAATAACTTGATCTTCTCGCAATCTTTTGCCAAACGGCTTATTGGGCGGCTTAACTGCATTTCGACAAAGAGGGCAAGCGCAATAGCAAACGCGATATTCACCAGCCCAGCAATATACAGCAGCGTAGTTGGCTCAAGCCCTAAAATGTTTCTTGTTGGCTTTAGTTGATAAGCAAGCCCCCGAACATGGTCCATTAGCTCTTTGAGAGTTGGGTAAGATTCAGTCCTTACATTTCTGAAATTTTCGATTGCGCCAAGCATCTTGTCTGCTGGGGCATCAACAATTGCTGCCTCGGCTGCGTCAAGTCGCGCGAAAACTTTTTCTAAAATATCGGTATTGCCAAGACTACTACCGACAATCTTAAATTGCTTGACTGTAGAATTTGCTTGACTTTGACAAGCAACTCGAAGCATGCGCAAATCCTGAAGCAAAAAGCTGTCATCTGGCTTTAGCTCAAGCTGATTTAGCGTATTACTAAGCTTCTTGGTTAGTCCTATCTCTTTGGAAAGCTCCTGCAAAGCCTTAATTGTTGAGTATTCGCGATGTGCAAACTGTTCGGTTCTATTGATGTCCAGACTGAGCACGCTTATGAAAACGGCTTCGATAATAGGCAAGAATACAAAAAACAATAGCAAACGAAGAGCGAGCGGTGACTGCAACAAACTTTTTAAGTTTGCGCTATTTTTCTCAGCAGGCTTTGCGACGGTAGATATAGATTTCACAGGAACAAATCTACTGCAATACTGCTGAAAATACCAGAGAGCAGGGTCATTGCTATTTCTTGGAGTATGCAGCTAGTCCTTTCAGGGCCAAACTTCCCTATAGCCATCGAATTCGGCAGGCCAGATGCCTTTGCCTTGAATTTCTTCTGCCTCCGCCGGGGTAATGCGCAAGAAGTAAACATCATCGTTTACAGTGTCTTCGGCCAAATACCACCATTCGCCACATGATTGGCAACGTTTTAGATGTAGCCACATGGTTCGTGAACAAATCGAACGAAGGGTCGCAAGCTCAGGCATGTTCTCATCTGTGGACAGGATCCTTGAGTATCGGCTTGGTAGAGTAATACAATAGCATTCTCGCCCAGGAAGCCTATCGAGAAACTGCTTTAATCGTTGCCTTGTCGCCGCAACGGCTTTGTCATCGTTGAAATCTAAGGCGATCAATTCGAGAAACAAGTCTTTCTCAATTTCCCTCTCAAGCTCATCATAATGAGTGTAAAGCCACTCACTAAACGAATTCCGAAGGTCATCTTCTCTTGCAAATGACCACAAAATATCCAAAATAGATTTTGAAAGACTCTTTTCTAAAGGACTTATCCAACCTAAACCACCGCATCTACATAGAAACTTGCGCGAGCCCATGCCATCAGGGGTTCCAGTGCCGTGGCACCGAGGGCAAACAATCGCTTCGATGGGGCACGCAGGCATTAGAGTGGAAAGCTCTGGAAAATTCCTAGCAGCCTGACAGAGTGCAGTTCGTATCCAAAAGGGATTCTTCTCGACATCAGCATTGCCTGAAATATTGTCGCGAAAGAGAACAGTTCCGTCAGTACGAAGTGCAAATAATCCATTCCAAACATGGCAGACAGGCACGGCGTCAATTCTTCTGCTGAAATTGCGAAGTTTATTCGGATCTGGTTCAGAGCTATTTACGAACGCCACCAACCGCGATCGGATGAGAGCTTGAGTATTTGTGTCGAGCTCCATAAATCTCATCCTCATTTCCGAGCGAAGCAGCTACAAGCCGAATCTAATCATGGAGTCCAGAAGGATATTATAATCTAAGAGGAATTGCTTGCCGACGCAAATCATGCTTTTAATTTCAACGGTTAAACTGATTTTTCAGGACTCTCTTATGTCGCCAACCGAATTCAATTTGCCCAAGGGCATCAACTTTAATTGCACAGAGAGCGTCCCTATTACCGTTTTGTCAAAAGCTCTTTGTCGCGTAGCTGCATTTCTTCAAGACCTGGATTCATCCGCAGAACTTCTGCGCTACGAAGACTGGTGGGAGCACGACGGGCTTCACTTCTATAAAGGGCCAATGAATTTTCATCAACTCTTTGCGCTGGTGGAATCTCCGCGAGCGTTGCTGGAATCTATGCAAGGAGATGATTTCGTCTTTGTAGGCGTTTTAGCTGCTGATGCCTCGTGGTATCTTCGGTTTTATGTTGCATGGGATGACGAAGGGAAAGAATTATTTGGACGATTTGACATCACGTTATCTGAATCAACTGCAGAAAAATTTGGCAAACTGATACTCGAAGAAGGTGAAATTTCCATGATGAAGGAGGATGCTCTATGCTACTACAAATCATGCAAGCGTTAGTCACACTGCAAAGGTCCAGGCGTATTGACGCAAACCGGGATTACATGAATCTTTCTCAATTGAGGTAAATTGGGTGGCGGCGTTTGAAAGTCTGGATTGGCGAAGGATAGATGTAACAGCAATTGTGGGCTTTGCCGGAATTGCAACAATAGAACCTAAACGTGCGGACGCTTGTCGAACATGGCTTCGCAACGAACGCTATGAAATAAGGTCCTTCGATTGCTCAAAAGGAACCGGAGCAATTGTTCTTCAACTTGCGCAGATGTTGGACTGGCAAAAACAGTTCGGTTATGAATTAGAGCCAGACTGTAGAAATCTTGATGCAATGCGTGATGGATTATCATACTTAGAGACAAATGAAGAGTTTAGTGGAACTGTTCTTGAATTTTCCTGTCCAGAGTCGATTCCGAAAGAGGACTCTGAATGGTTCAAAGGATTGCTCGCTATTATTCAAGAGCAAAGTCGCAGGCAGCTTGCATTGGGTAATCGATTGTTCGCACTCCTGGTTTTGTCGGATGACAAATCACCGCTAATTGGCCAAGTGATTGACCAGGCAAAAATTCCTGGGCCTTTTTGGGACCCGTGCAAAGAAATTCACGAGTTCAATCTCTAGCAGAAAATTATCAAGCTGTACTGATCTTCATAAGAACAGTGCCTGGCTGCCATCATTAGCTCTTCTTCTTTTCTTCAAATATTCGCTTATGCATATTTGAAATCCATTGGCGAACTCTAACGGGACTCTTATCATTGCAATTCAATAGCGGCTCTTTTTCAATCATGGACTCGCGGTCAATGCTGTTTCTAATTCCTGGCCAAAAGAATAGTCCCATGGTCCACTCGCTACGTTTTACACCGTCATTAGGTACCAGATGATTCCGTAGCTCTGCATAAAGGTCTCGTGATGTAATACAAATCTCTTCTCCTTCGCCTACCGGATAAGTCACTTGCCTTCCATCACCTGTGTCAACAACAAGATTTATATAGCGACCAATTAAATTGGCAATTCGAATATACTTCCAACTATCTTTAATTTCAAGAATTGCTCCGCAGTCTGCCGGAAGCAAAATTTTTCCAAATTTACAGTCAACCTGGACAGGCTCCTTCTCCGTAAGTACAATCAATTTTCCGTTTTGCAAATTCAAGCACTTTCCTGATTGGGAAAACATAGTTGCCTGATCAGCAAACACCATTAGTTCTTCGCTTCCAAGCGGTGTACAAGGTTCGCAGCCCACTTTCTGAGCTGGCTTTTGTAAAACAACCAAAAGATCGTCAGAGCAATCAGTAAGAGTCGATTTCGTTGCCGTGATTTTTTCTTTGCTTGAAGACGGTGATAATTCTTCGGCGTTGCCTCTACAAATTGAAAGAAGCCAAGCCACAAAGCATACAGCTAGAGCACGAAATGCTTGGACTCTGGCTCTTATGCGGCGCAGCCCAACTGGACAATCTTGAGTCAAGATTGTGCCATCTTCCCGCCTTAAAAACCGAACACATAGCTTTCCTTCTTTTTCTAGCACGAGGTTTTCTATCTCTCGGCTAGTCATTTCGGAGAGATTATACACGTGCAACTTACAATCTTGGCACAGGCGCGCGCGCTCGTCTCCGTCCATTTTATCCCATGAGGCATGGCACGGAGCAGCGACTTGGACATTAGAAACCAAATGCGAACGATGTCTCTTCATACGGTTCACTCGTAGACACTTTATCAAGTATATTGTCTTAAGCAATAGGTGGTCATCCACCAGGTGGCGGATGGTGCCTCTCATACCCTCTTACAGGCTTTCTCGCCGACTTTCGCGTCACGTCCATAATTGGTACAGGCTGCCACACAGCCCAATTTCAAACAACTCGTGCGGCTTACGCCTGAAACCACATAGAGATTATGGCTTCACTGGAACAGACCACACCCATTTCTTCTCACCGACCCAGTGCTCAATTTCTACTCTTTCAGCTGAATCGCTATCGCGCACCTGCATCCCAGGCTCAGCCGTCTCCGAAGCTTGCGGCGCCACCTTTTTTCGTGCTGGTTCGCTCGCTCCGAATTCCGGCAATTTAACTGTTGCATTCTTGCCTGAGCTCTTAGCTGCACAAACCACTACCTCAAGACATAAGCGATTGCCTGCCTCATCCCAAATAAACCAGGTCGCCTTCCCGGCTTTCGTTCCAATCAGCTGAACCTCCTTATCTGCCGTTATCTGCACGTCAGCAATTGCTCCGTCGCTAAGATGGTCTCGAATCAATCTCTGTTTCAAGCGAAACGTTTTCCATTGTCCAATTTGCAAACTAACAATTTTGTCAATTTTTGGTTCTTCTAGTATTAGCTTGTCAATTGGCACAGGAGCTAGAAAACTGCCAGCATTTCCAGTAGATTGCCAGGTTGCCTCAGGCTTATTACTAACAAACAGGTCAATACCAATTACGTTTTGCGCTTGATCTGTGATTGCCATTTTTGCTGCGCCTGCGTTAGTTCCATAGACGACCATCTCATGTTGACTAACTACTACTGGCATTCCAATTGCGCGATTGCTAATCCAAATCTTCATAATGCGGTGCCGCGTTCTAAACGCTCTCGACTGCCATTTGTTGATTTTGACAGTTATATTTGTGTTGAAGTGTTTAGGCGCAATAACGTCAGGCAAGGTCTTTGGAATAGGAAAAGCTCCCCCGCCTATGCCACCAGTATTAAGAGAAGAATCCAAGTTGCTGAAATCAATTGCCTGAGGACGCTGATCCTGCTTCATATGCAAGTCACTGCCGACCTTTAGGCGAGCTGCTCCTGCGAGGTCATTTTTGACCAGAGCGGAAATATTAACAACGGCCTCACGATGGCTCGCATCCATTCCCCAAATTATCACATTGGCAGGGCCGGCTTTCTTGCCTAAAATAACCACCTGATTTTCGGCAACTACAATTGGCTCAGCTATAGCAGGATCACTTGTGCTAGTTCTTATTATCAAGAAAGGATCGGTGGAAAAAAGCCTAGATTGATGAACACCTACTTCCAGATGCTGCGAGGGCTTGTATTCCTGAAGCAACACCTTTTGTTCAGCTGGGCTTGGGGCTGGTTCTGCCCACCCTGCTAATCCAAGACCAAACGACATGCCGAAAACTCCTAAGGTTAGGATAGTGAAGGTCCAACGAGCAAATTGTCGAAAATAGTTCATCCAAGATTCCCGTTTTCACATAATTCAAATGAAAGCATCGTATTCCAAACCGAGCGAATGTTATCTAAAACGCTTGTTTGTGCTTGCTCGGTCGCAATTGCGTGCCAATATGGATACGTCAAGAAAATGCACTTATTGTAGCTATTGATCACGTCTGCGGTGCGCTCAGACAATTCTGGCGAGCACAGTGCAACAAGCTGCTCGACAGCTGTGCCGTAATGAAATGCATCATGCAATCCACCAAAAGAAGGCATAGGTGTTTTGAATCCTTCAAAGGCACCGCTGAAGAATGCGCGTTCGAGCTTGATGGTGCCCAATATATGAGAGTTGAAATCTGGAAGCAACTCAGCCGGTACCCAGAGTTCTTCGTGTAATGAAGCGCCAACAATCTTCTTCTCAAACTTATCCGCATAGCCATGTTCAATTTCGAATGACAAAACATAACCGCACCCCGTTGGCTTGGCGTTCCAATCATGCGCTATTTGGATGGCATATTCTAAATTTGTGACGGGATAAAAAATCGGCTGATCGATCAATCGAGCGGGAAAGGCACGCATGCCCGACTCATAGATAAGCCGGAGTTCGTTTATTCCTGTTGGTCGCCACAATTTCATTAGTAGTATTATAGCTGTTATGCGCGGTGGGGCGCTGTGCAGCGGCGAATTGATTTCCGAAATTATGAACCGTGAGCCTTGGGCGCCCTAACTTGCCTAGAGTTCGAACTGACAAGGGAAATTAGACTGGAACTGAACTATCCGCCTGGAGGTTCGGGACCTTCTTCTCTGCACCATACAATCTCTCTTCTTTGATTTGGACTAAGTTCTAGAGACTCCACTTTTGACAGGTGAAGCTTGCAACCGTTCATCAGAGCTCCAGAAAAAGTACACTTTTCAAAAACCGAGAACCTAAAGTCAGTATTGCTTAAGTTGGCCCCGTTGAAAGAAACATTTTCAAAAGCATTTGCTCTCAAATCTGAACCATGTAAATCTGCATCAGAAAAATCCACGTACTTTACATCATTCCAGCAAATAAAAGATTCAGAAAGATCTGTATTGAGAAATGACACGCTGATCAATTCACTTCGATTGATAAACGTACTTGGGAGAGACAAATGTTCCAATACCAATTCTTCTTCTTCAGGGTCAGCTCCGCCCACAAACTCACCGAAAAATCTTAGCCCACCAGTAACAATATCTGGCCGTGGAACTCCTGATGGATGATAAGGTTCCGTTTCTCGATCTCCTCCACTTGCAATAAACTGACCACAGAAAGGAGCGTCTTCTTGCATTAGTAGCTTGCAAGATTCCATGAACGATAGTCGTTGTCCGGGATTCATTTGTAATTGATTGGTATATGGCTCTTCATCAGAGTGTCTTTTAAGATTGCATTCTGCCCGAGAATTATAAAACGGCATAACATACCACCCTTTGTCGAATAATTCTTCTGCTTCTCTTCCCAGGTATATGGGTTTGACAAATTGAAATCTTGATTTGAATGCTTTTTTGAAAATATTGAATAATGCAATGGAATCAGGATCAGTCGAGGTGGCTCTAACTTCCCCCCAAACCATTCGCCCATCCTCGAAGACACCACTTGGAGTTATAGTGACGGCTTTGAGATTCTTTCCGTGATCGATTCCGTATTTTTGGTTGTTGCCTCCGATAAACTCCGTGCCAACCTCAAGTTCTTCAGGCAGAACGTAATAACTTTTCGGAATTCTAAAAGCTATTCCGAGTTCAGGACCGATAAGCGTGGGCACTGAAGGAATCGGTAAAGTTGCATAAAAATTAGCAAGGTAATAACGAAGCGCCTTCAGCGATTCGACATCAGCAATCACTTCGCTCAGATCAGATTTTGTGCCACAGAACTTGAAGTCCAAGAAGAAGAAATGCTCCATAATGCCGAAGCTACGAAATCTATTGTACAACTTCTCAATTGGGCTAACTTTGCAAACTGCCATGAAAAAATGGTGGAGAAAAGAATATCCACCGTTCCGGAATTGATTTATCGATTTTGAAAGCATCGTCGGGTAATTGTTTACTACAGCCACCTAAGCCTGACCAGTCCTATGTATAACCGCCAGCGGTGTCGAAGTACTTTCTGTTTTACCCATTCGGGATTGCCATGAAAACAAGCTCACCTTCTAAATGAGCGTACGGCATCATATCGTCTTCCGACTGGATTGGAGGACTCAGCATCAGGCACATAAATGGTTCCTAACTTTATGATCCCAGAAAAATTACCCGGATACATAGGCTCACCACAGTCAATAATCGACATTTCAAAAGGCTGTCGGCCAACACAAGTCTGTGTTACCCAACGAACTTTAAGTTTTATTCCCTCGGCCAGATTGAAAGCAAGCCGATCATCCTCAAGCCAATAATTACCTGATTGGAAATACTCCTTGATATTGGCTTGTTGTATGCAATGCGAATGCTTGGCTGAACCAGCGAGTTCATCACATAATTCATTTACGACTCGGAACAGTAAAGCCTTAAGCTCCTTTTCGGGGGGGGTTCTTTCATAAGTAACTGAAGTTCCTCTTACCATTCCATCTGGAAAAAAGACCAGCAGCCTTCTGCAGATTTGGCCGTCCGCGATAATTTCATTAGTCCAATAGAAATATGGAGCACATAAGAGCTTGGTTTTCTTTTCACTCTTATCTTTCTTCGTCTCCAATAATGAGTCAGAGTCACAAGATTTTGATTCTGTGGAATTGCTTGACGCAATCTTCTCGCAATCGCCTGGTATTGGAAAATATGAAAAAGCAGCAAAAGCGCATAGAGCGAACCATATGCACATAGTAGTCCTTAAACTCATCAAGCAATGCCTCAAGCTTTGCATATTTTTCCGAATCACGACTTTATTCAGTATCTGTTGATAAAGCGCATTTCTAAAAGTGACTTCTGCATAATGAATCGGACCATATAGTGATTCACTTCGCGCAATTCTCCAAGGATACATGTGAATTACTTTTGCACGATCTCCGGCAGCTGCCCGTACATATATCGAAAGGCGGTCAGTCGAAATTGATCGCACTAAACTTAAAAGAAGCTCTGCAGAATAAGCTATGCCTGCTAGTTTAAAATTAAGATTTTTCCAAATGAAGCCAAGAATTCAAGTTTCTAAGATAGGATACTTATTGTAAACCCCGGTGTGTCTCTGCTTTGCAAGCTATCCGGGGTATCGCTTTTTAAGGCCGAATTGTCGCCACAATGTGGCGAGTGTTTGCGGACGAAGAAAAGGATGCTGCATGATCAAGAACGCCGAAAAGACAGAACCACTTTCAATC
Source organism: uncultured Candidatus Obscuribacterales bacterium (assembly GCA_964546815.1). Taxonomy (GTDB): domain Bacteria; phylum Cyanobacteriota; class Vampirovibrionia; order Obscuribacterales; family Obscuribacteraceae; genus JAIEPM01. The sequence goes on from CAZJLR010000011.1 coordinate 131,916, forward strand.
TGTATATGGGGCAAGAACAACAGCAGTAGCCCAAACAAGTTCACTTATCCTGTACGCTGTCGCATAGAAGAAGAGTTGGCCCAAGCCGCGTTATCCAGCAAAACCAAATCATCATCCGTTAAGTTCATTGATATTAGCCTTGAGCTTAGTGAAAGCTCGTCTCCTAAACAACCATACATTGGGTTGCTCAATCGAAGCAATAACTCTGTTGGAGTCGGAATTGAATTGCCCTGGCTTGTGGATAAGAATATTGATGAACAAACGGTTCAAATCATGCTGGGTAAACCTTTACTGGCACTGCTGCTCTGTACTTTTAAGAGGTTCGAAATTCCTGATAGCCCATTTTTGAAATCGCTTTCGGCATTTCCAGGGTGGGCTACGATTATCAATTCCCTATCGGAACAAGAATCGAAAAATTTTGCTCATTGCGAATCAGCAATCTCAATAGATGAAGAGGCATTCTGGACTTTGATCGAGAAATCAAAATTGTCATCCGCTTCAAACGAAGAACAAGAAGAACATATGATTGCATTGCTTTCTCAGCTGGCAGCTGAAGACGTTCGCGAATTCGCAGGATTCTTCCAAAGCAAGATGGTGGAACTCTATCGCTGGGATCTCTGGGCGATTGCGTACATAATACACAGCGGCTGTTCCGATGATTCATTCAAAGAATTTCGAGCTTGGCTGATTGCACAGGGCAGAGAGTTTTATAACCAGGCAATTATGCATCCAGAATTCATTGGCGAACAATTGTCACCCGCGGCAGCACAAGATGGAGACGCCTTCCATGATTTTGATCTTGTTGCTGGTCCAATTTATGAAGAAAAAACTGGTTATGATATGCACATCGTTAACCCTCGCGAGCCACGTCATCCCGTAGGCTACTCGTGGAATGACGAAGAACTTCCTTCAATTTTCCCATCAGTCTGCAAAAAATTCCAATTTTGCTAAGCCGATGACATCGAGGTGAACAAGCGCTCTGCATCTAGCCAATGCCTATGAGCAAAGCATGCATTCAAGTGTCAACAGAAGCTACAACGCGGGCGATTCGATCAATGTAATGCCTTGGGTATAATTACCACTGTAACAAAGCAGGAAGCATTAAAGAGATGGGCATTATTTCCGACACACTCATAGCCGATGTCGCTAACGCAAAAGAAATTGCGGAAGACAGGGAATTCTACAGCGGCAAATACAAAACCGCTTGTGCCAAGGGAATGAATGCCGAAATGTTCGACACTCTTCTTTATATTCTTCGGGGAAAGAAGCGTCGAGTCAAGCCGCTCACCGCTTGCAAATTAGTCTACCAATCGAGCCGCGAAGGTCCATGGATGTATCAACTCAAGGACGAACTCATCGAACTAATCGCAAATCTCGATGCTTCTTTAGTGAAGAGCGTCGCTTTCGACATCCTCAAGCTCGACGAAACTTTTCAAATGTACGACGCCATTGGACTGGCGATGCCACCAACAGGTTACCTAAAAGATCTTCGCAAGCAATGCAAGACTGCTATTGCAAAAAATAAAACAGTCCTTTTGCGCATTAACCTTTGATACGCAGAGTACAATCAGCTGTTGTACTAAAGGATGTTCTGTCGCAACTGAAGTTGCTGAAAATCCTGCAAGAATCCATGCCGCTTCCTCAGAGGGCTATCAAAACTCTACTCAACACAGCATTTACTGTTTCATTCGCTTGTTTGTGATTGGTCGATGGAGAACCAATGCCAATTCATAGGCGGTCTAAATGTTTGTCTCGTTCCCTAATGATTTTTTCTGATAGCTCCTGTGACTCATCAGCGCCCGTTGTCAACCATTCGTCAATCAGGCGCAGAACCCTCTTATCTCCTTGCAGTTGCTGCAATAGCCGCAGCAACAAATCGCCGCCCATTTCGCTCAGAGAGGTTCGCCACTCTTCACTGCTTTCAATCAAGGAAAATGCCATGCCAAAAGAATCTTTATCGCCTAGCATTACAAGTTCGCTCAAGAACGAAAAGCAAAAGTACTTGTGAATTCCATTGCTCTTCAAGACTCTTTTCGCCTCAAGAATATACTCTTTTTTGGGGTTGCGCCTTAATATACGCAATAATATTCCATGTGACACCCGATCATTCGGATGTTGATAGCACCAATCAATTGCTTCTTCTTCAACCTCATCAAAGGCCTCCGTACTGGCAAGCGACATGAGCATTTCACCGCGCTCATGTACCTTGTGACTACGCATCCATCTCCTAGCTAAATCGATTCGGTTCGGCGTCGCTTCAATTCGTAGCACGCTAAGCAATAAATCCTTAGCCTTTGCGTGTCCAAGATGCTCAACTAACCATGAGTCTGCCAGAGCACACGCTCCTTCTGGGCACTTTAACTCCTCAGAGACATCTTGCAGAATGACATTTAACATTCTAGCTGTCTGCGGTTCTTTCAAGTGGGTGCTGACCCAGTTCCAGGCGCGATCAAGTAGCCACTGTGAAGGTTGCAAGATAAAGGCCGTTTGAAAGATTCTTTCAACTTTATCGATCTCAGGATTTTCCTCTAACCACTCAAAAACAAATGGCGCCAATTCCAATGGGGCAGCCGCAAACACCTCAGCGAGAATTGATTCAAAGTGAGTTTTACTGCTGTTTTCATGCAGCCAACTAACTAGCAGGGGTGCATACCTTCGAGAATTTCCTTGCAAAAGCGGAACCGCTAGAAACATACCAGCCGGAACAAAATCTACTATTTTGAGACGCGTAACTGCCAATTCCTCGATTTCTTCGTCACCAGCCAACTCGATAACCTTTGACATAAGCAAGAGCTTCGCAGGATTTTCCCAGACCAATTGCTTTGCCTTTTCCAACACAAGCGGATCGCGGCAATCAGATAGCAGAGCCGATGCAACATCGGCGGCACCGTCGCGAGTTTCATGATCTAGAAGCCACTGACTAGCCTTGCTGGAAAGTCCCGGACTATTGTGCTTCATCAAAAGTGCTTCCCAGAGCTTGCCAGCATCCTCATGCTTGGGATTTGCACATAGATATTCCACAACCCAATCAATAACCTCTGGAGTCAAATTGACCTTCTCTACAGACCAGTAAAGGATTTTCCAGTTTTTCTTTAACAACCATGTTTCACTCAACCAGGCGAACTCTTCCTTGTTATTCGTCGCTTTGATGAACGCATGTACAACAGATTCCACCGATTTCGACATCTGCGATTTGCTTAGAAGCCATTGTTTTGCCAGTGCAAGGTTGTCGCAACGCGGATCAGTTTCAAGTAATGTTGTTAAGTCCTGATACTTCATTTCCGAATCTACACTTTCCAAGAGGAAGGAAAACCCATTTCCAACATTATTCTGCTTTTGCTTTTTCGAAATTGAAATCGCCGCCAATTCCATCGAAAGTATATGAACTTCCGATACTAAAATATCGCTCGCTTGAACCTTACCCTTTTAAACGGACAGTAAGTTAGAGCGAGTCGCCATTACGCTA
>CAZJLR010000012.1:0-85089 GCA_964546815.1 uncultured Candidatus Obscuribacterales bacterium
AGCGTGGTGACTGCTTTCTGGCGCTAACTAATCAGTATTGCGCCATGCGTCGCCCCTGCAAAACTACAATTTGCGGATGGGGACCTGAGCTGGGATTATCGATAGGTATTGAGGTATCGTGCGAGTGGTTTCGACGTAGTGGTGATTGTTGCAGAGGAACTGGCTCGAATTGCCGCCGTCAAACATCATTATTGATGTAGCACCAAATTTCTTCAGTGCAGCTTCAGCATGTGCCTGGGTTGACCCTGACGATATAAATAGGATGACTTCAGAGCTGTTGCCTGATGAGTCTGTGTGTGCAAGTCCGAGGTATGTTCTACCAACTTGCTTGTTTGCGCTGCCATCAATGTTGACGCTTGGGCTCAAGCTGACCACTGCGTCACTTTCTTTGATATTCCTGAAGTCGTCGATCTTCTTATTATCAAACGGCACTATTTTTGCGTAGCTGTTTCCAATTTCAAGGGTCAATCTTTTGCCCACGTGTTTGTCTGTTGTCGCAAAACCCTCGCTGATCAATTTGCCGTCTTCTTTATATGGAAAGGCTATTGGTGCTGTGCTTCTTGGGAAATTTGCAAAAAACTCGGCGTTTACTACGCACATTGCATTGGGATGTACTTTTCTTTCTTTGTCTAATGCTTGCTGCGGACTCATGCGTTTAAAGTCGGGATCGGGACCACCATACACAGACTTTCTTCCTGTGTTTATCACGTCGCCTGCCACCAGGTCTAACTGCGCCCCTTTTGAGAGATCTGCCAGAACGATGAAATCTCGGCCGCTCTGGTAAACTTTCACGCCCACTGCCGAATCAATCAGCTTGAACTTCCCATTATTGTTTTCTGGACCTGTAAATTCTCTATCTGCAACGAGATAGGGATCTGCAATAAGAGCTGCGGGGAGATCCGTTGGTACTGGCTGATTTGGCTCTTCGAGGCACACCGATGGAAGGCTTCCAGCGTCGAGCTTTAATGGTTCTGCTTCGCGCATTGGAAAATCTTCAGCAGCTGCCTGCTCTGTCCTCGAGACATCGCCGGTAGCGCGATCCCAAATGTTGCACAAAGACAGCTTGGCTCCAGTCCCTTCCTCTGTAATGTGATTTTCTGGCGGAGAGTCCGCCAGTTCTGGACTTTCATGCATCATTGACCCAATTCCCTATTGCCTCCAGTTGAGCATAGGAAGCAATATTGAAAATCAATTGAAACGCCACGGCTTAAAGGGGGAATTCCCGCAAGAACTATTTTGCCGAGAGCTGTTTGAGCTCCAAATTGTTTACGTCACCCCTAAACGAGCAAAAGTGAGTGAAGCCTTGAGCAAGAAGTGCGTCAAGCTGCTTACTAAAGTCTTTCTTCTTAGCTTGTATTGATACCATATTGCCACCACTTCTCAGTGTAGAAGCCGCTGTGATGATGTCGGTGCCTTTATCACGATTGGGATCTACTATTAAAGCGATGCGTTGCATATTAAAGGAAGGGACAAATCCTTTCTCACTCAAAATGTCTATGGCTCTTTCAAAACCAATTGAAAATCCGCAGGCTGGAACTTCGCGCCCACTAAACTTTCCGACCATCTTGTCATAGCGACCGCCGCCTGCAATTGAGCCGGAATAACCGGGGTACTTCACTTCGAAAATTTGACCAGTGTAATAGCCCATGCCTCTGACGAGCGTAGGATCAAACTTGATTTGATATTTGCCGCCCGAGTTTGATTCGATCGCAGCGATGACATTTTGCAATGCTTGCATCACGTCTTCTGCAGCCTCTGGGAAGAGTTCTTTCATGTCGTCGAAGCTGGTTTTACCTTGCTCTTGCTTTGCCATGTAGTTTGACAAAACGCTCTCAAGTTTTGCAACAGAGCCCGCCTCGTGCCCTTCGTTTTGCAGTTCGTCTATAACTTTTTTCAAACCAATTTTTTCAAGCTTGTCCAGAGCGATAAAGACCGAACTCATGCGATCTCCGGCAAATCCGCATTGCTCTGCCAAAGCGCTTAGCAAACGGCGGTCATTAATCAAAATAGTGAATTGTTCAAAGCCCAGCCCGAGCAGTGCGGTGCTAGTTGCGTTTATCAGTTCTATTTCAGCCAGTTCTGATTTAACACCAATGATATCAATGTCGCATTGGGTAAACTGACGAAAACGCCCTTTCTGTGGGCTCTCTGCTCTGAACACAGAACCGATTTGAATTGACTTCAACGGATTTGGCAATTCATTCTGGTTGGCGGAGTAATAACGCACAAGCGGCACTGTAAGGTCAAAGCGCAGTCCGAGGTCGCTGAGTTCATCGCGTGAAACATTGCCCTGGTTTGCCAAAACTTTTTCAAGCTTTTCGCCCCGTTTTAGTACTTCATAGATGAGCTGAAGGTTTTCGCCGCCTTCACCACCGCGAAGCAATTGAATATTTTCGAGCACCGGCGTTTCAATTCGAGTAAAACCAAATTTGCGATAAGTATCGAGAATGATGGACACAGCCCAGTCTCTCAATTCGACTTGCCCGGGCAGCAAATCTCTCATTCCTCTGGGAGGAGCAACACTAATTGTGTTCGCCGATGTCATCAAATCAACCTCTCGTCAGTCTATGCGGGCGCGTGCCCCTCGCTTATTTTACGCCGGGGGCAGGCTGAAAGCCTCCAAAGGATACGGCTGTGTAAATAAGGGTTGTAAAGGAAACGAGCTTCTTTGAACCGCCAAAATCGCAATAAAATAAGCCCGAAAGCTCGATTGCTGCATTGTTCGCCCGTTCTGGGCTAGCCAAGAACTGCTTGTAATCATATATAATGTCTTAGGTGCTGCTTATATATAGGCATGGCAAGCATCACTTGGCAATTGGGCGGGTTGAAAATGCTGAAAGGATTATTCGTTCTGTCGTTGGCGCTTGGGCTTGGCTGCCTTTGCTCCGTTGAATCTGCAAGCGCAAATTCAGGTGCAAAGCATGTCACCAAAACCAAACGAGGCGTAAAAGGGCTTTACTCACTCGTTCCGCCGCCGCCACCAATGGCAGTTTCACCTTCCATGCTCGCGGCTTATCCGCAATTTGGTGGGTCTATGCACATGATGCCATCAAGACCGCATCATCTTGCAGAGGAAATGAAACTCACCGCAGTGATGGACGACACCGCATTCTTCAAGTTGAATACCGGCAATGAAGGTGTTCATCTAAAACAGGGCAACTGCTATCAAACTGTCACTGTTGCTCAAATCACTCCAGAACAAGTTGTCCTTGAAGAAAAAGGCATTCAATACATCAAGTATTTGAAATAGAAATCCATTAGTGCGCAGGCTTCCAGTCTGCTTCGAAATTCCCTATGGATTACTTTTCTTTCGGCAGATATGCACGAAAGTAGTGCCTTTCCTGGTACTTGCCAAAGCGCGCTTCGAGTGGCTCGTGGCGCCATTTGCCGCCGTAGTTGTCGTAAACGGTGCGCTGGTCATTTTCAATGCGACCAACTATTCCCATGTGACGTGAGGTTGTTCCAGGATTGAGCCCTTCGACGATGTCTCCTTCTTTAACTTCACTTGCAGAGATGGGCTTCAGAAGCTGATTCTTGCCCATCACTTTGTTGAAATCGTCCATGTTTACCTGGTATAGGTCTCTATATTGCTTGTCGTCAGCTTTCGGAATGATGCCAGAAAGTTGAAGCGCTTCGCGATATCTATTTGAAAACGATGAAACGCAACCGACATCAGGAGTCGGTTTTGGCAAGCTGGCCCATTTTGGAAGCTGATAAATTGACTGGTTAACAGTTTGGTCAGCTGCTTTCATCAAAAACTCATTTGCTTCGCGAGTTATTGCTGCGGCTTTATTTAGACCATTGTCGCCAAACTTATGCGCTGCATCTTTTCCAGAATCAACTGGTCCGTCTTTATCAACAGGGCGGACATTGAAATTGTCATCAATAGTTAGCTGACCGAGTGCCTTGCTTGCGCTGTCATTGGCTGTTTGTGCCGCTTTGCTGGGTGCATCTGCTTTATCTGGTTTAGCCCATTGCTGTGCGCTCAAGTCAGCTGAAGAATCAGATGCCTTGTGCGACTTATCCCGCGCCTCGATAGAAGCTTCCGTACCCATGATTTTCCAGCCCCAGTAGTAAATTCTTAGTTGATTATAATCTTTCCGCGCAGGGGCGTAATGTGTATAAATGCAGGACTCTGAGATTTCAACTTGCGCAATTATGCAGTTATTTCTTTCCTACAGGAGCAGCTATTTTTTTGATTTCTTCCCAGCTATCCTTGAAACAACTTATAGACAAGACTAATCGTTGACTGATAGCACCAGCTGTGGTGCGGGGATGTGGTGGTCTACGCGCATCGGTACGATGGCAGTGCCGACCACGAAGAATTCGATTACGTGTGAACTCCAGCCATAGTTGCCTTCTACGATGTCTACGCCGACGATGCCCTCGGCTTTGAGCTCTTCTGCTTCGGTTTGCATTCTTTCCATTGCAAGTTCGCGCGCGTCGTAGAGTGCTTGGGTAAAGTTGGTCATTTCAGTGTTTTGTCCCACTGTTTTGAACCATTGACCAAAGCTCTGGTGAGCAACGTGGTAAACGCAGTTGCCCATAACCATTCCGACTGGGCGGTATCCCGATCTCAACAGAGTCCAAAAGTCTTGCCCTGAAAGATCGCTTGTGAAAGGCATTCCGTTGCTGGCTCTGTACGAATTGTCACCAGCTTTGTGTTTGACAGCAGTGCCTATGGCAACAAATTCGGCCAGGTCTGAATTCCAATCCATATGTTTTACTTTGAGCCGCACACCAACCACGCCGTCTGCCCCAAGCTCTTGAGCTTCTTCTTCCATGCGGGTCATTGCCAATTCACGTGCATGGTAAAGTGCTTGGGTCAGCACCACCATTTCTTCGTTTTTAGTCCATTTTGCTGCCTGATATCCAATGTGATAGATGGACGTGCCCACTACCATACCGACCGGGTCGAAGCCTGCTTCTTTGACGAGCAGAAATTCGTTTACAGACAGGTCACTGGTAAACATTGCCCTGTGTCCGCCTTTTCCTTGCATCCACTGCAGGCGCTCTTTTGCGTGTCCTGGCAGGTCATTATGCTGGTTTGGGTCGTTAGTATTGGGCATCTGATTTCTCCTGATTGATCATTCGTCGCCAAAATCATCTAGCAAATTTTCACCCTGGGCTTCCCAGTAGCTGTTTGCGTTCATATCGTAAGGGCTGGTACGTTCATATGACTTGTTTCGTAAGTTGAGGCACAATAAGGGCGCTGCGTGTGATTGCTCCCTTTGTGGATGCGCAGACACGGCAGTGCCAAGAATGACAAAATTCAAAAGCAAATCTGTATATTCGGTGTCATTCATTTCCCAGCGAATTGTTTCCATGCCCGGGTCAATTCTCACTCCCACTGCGCCAGCTGCGTGCAATGCAGCAATCTCTTCTTGCATGCGAAATCTTGCTCTTTGGGCAGCGGCTTGATAGCCTAAAGTAAAAGAACTTATTTCCTGGTTTGGGCTAAACCAGCCATAGCAGGCTTGTCTGACGTTGGCATTCATATGCATGTAGAAGGCACACGCACCCATCACTACAGACCTGGGCAGGTAGCCAGCTTTGTATAATTGCCAAAATTCCTGCCCATTTAATGAGCTGGTAAAAGGCTCTTCATCGGCTGGCCATTCGGGAATGCGGATGGCTGTGCCGTATGCAGTAAACTCAGTCATGTTCGATGCCCATTCATGGCGTTTCATTTTGACGTGAACGCCGATAACACCTGAGGCACCAAGTAAGTGTGCTTCTTGTTTGAGGCGATTGATTGCAGTTTTTCGAGCTTTGCTCATCGCAGCAGTCACATGCGGCAATTCATCTGTGATTGTCTGGTATTTGTTAAAGGCGCCCCAAAAACCGATTTTGAAAAATGACGTGCCCATTACCTGTCCGAGCGGCTGAAAACCAGCTTCTCTGGTAAGTAAAAACTCTCTGCTGCTTAAATCACTGGAGAAAAAGGTTTTACCATAGGCTCTTTCTCTTTCGATTCTTTCGCGCGCAATCGGGGGAAGTTCTCCCCTCTCTAGAGCTTGCAAGGTTGCTTCTTGCCTGGCTTTTTCTTGCTTTTCTTCGTCTGTTTCTTTTCGCCAGAATGGCATTTTGCATTTATCCTGTGATGAATTTGTTCAATGCCATTTTCATGCGACTGCTTTTGCCCGCCAGTTCGCTTACTTCTTCAACAATTTTGGAAACACAGTCTGATAGCTCAAGCTCGGTTGATTTTAGCGCAATACCACGAACAATCTTCATGGCTTTGGCTGAGTATGCAGAGCCACCCTTTTGTTTGACTATTTGGTAATGGGTTTCATCGAATTTTACTAAGAGTTCTTCCACTGGCTTGTCTTTTGAAATTATCCAGCCGCCACGAGTGATTGTCACTTGCTCTGGCAGCGCGCCTTGAAGCATATTTGCCAGAGACTCAACCAGAGTGCGCGCTTCTTTTCGATCTAACTGCAAGGTAGCAGCCAGTGTTTCGAACATTAGTGCATCGTCGAGATCATCTTCCATGTCGGCGTCAATTAACTCCAGTGACACAAAACTAGTTTTGCCTTACATTGCTTGATCTTCCCCAGCTCGGCGCTTAAATAAACAAGCTTGGCAACAATCAGCTTATTGCTTAATGCGTAATAGTCTGCAATTGAGTCTCTAGCTGTTGTCTGCTGATTAAGCTGCTCGTCTTGATTTGAAGACCCTCTCTTAGAACTTGTTTCGCCTCTTCATTTTTGCCTAGCGATTCCAAAATCATGGCTTTTACAGAATAAGCTGCTTGCCTATCATCATCGTAATTTTCAAACTTTGAAAAATAATCAAATGATTGATTAATAAGTGCAAGCGCTTCCTTGTCTTTGTGTTTGTAATGCGCGAATTCGGCTGAAAGACGCCAAACAAGCGCTTCATAGAAGTTGTTTTGACTTCGTTGGGCCATTGCATAGGCATTTTGCCAGAGTTGCTTGTCGTCTATCTTCCAATTGATCAGCATTTCGTCGATGCGAAGAGTGTCTATGTAAACCATTGGCCAGTGCTTTTCTATCGAACTCAAAAAGCTAAGTAGAGTCGGCATAATTTCTTTGTCGCGACCATGTTTGTGCAAGTTTGTGAGAATCTGTCTTTCAAGCTCTGGTTTAGGTTGGTTTGTTTGTGAACTATAGTGTTGCAGTTCTTTCAGGATTGACAGGCTGCGACTCAAATTGCCAGTCATTTCGAAAGCTCTTGCTGCTTCAAGGTTTATCCCGTATATGAGAGGATCGAATTTACTCAATTTCGTTGTGAGCCCAATGCTATCCTCGCAGTCGTCGTAGAGCTTGCAGATAAGCGACAATTGTTTTGCCTCCTTGAGATTTACAATGACTAAGAGAACCATCTCCGGAAAATTGCCTTCATCAGGGATTATAGTTTTTAGCCGCAACATTGCAGCTACTAGCTTTTCTCCATATTGGTGCGATTTGTCTTTATCGCCGATGCTCGAGTAGTACACTGTTAGCCAGGCATAGTCATGTCTTAGGAAATATATGTCGTTGTCTTTGAGGCTGCATTCGACATCCTTTAACGTGCAATCTCTTCTCAAGTCATTGTCCTTAACGCTGTCCGCATAATTTGCCATTCTTGAATAGTATTTGTGCATACGATAATTCGTGTCTGCGTCTGTCTCCAATGGAAGCGGTCTTAGAAGAAGATCTGTCGTCTCTTTGACCTGCCCGTAGTTATTTTGTCTGAGGAATATTTCCGCGGTGCTATAAATCAGATTGTAATAGTCACGTTTTTTCATAAGCTTTACTTTGTGCGGATCTTCGATTTCTCTTTGGCAGGCTTTTATGCAGTCATCGCCATGGGGAGGAATTGGTTTGTCTTTCAGAGTCTGACCCAGGTAAAAGGCTGAAAGCCATATTTCTGCCATCTTGGCTGCATTGACGTGCTGGTAGTCGTAGTTGTCATCGAGCCACTCAACCAGTACTTGATACTTCCTTTCAGTGCTCAGTTTCTCTACTAAGGGGCGTGCTTCTCCTTTGCGTGAACGGCGTCGCTGCTCAGGCTCGCTAACTATGCCTTTACTTTGATTGCTTTGAATAAATGCCCAGCTTGCCGCAGCGCCAATTAAAAGTACTAAGGCGGCTATGCTGAATGATATAAATTTGGAACGCAGCACAAATGGCTCGCTAAGCCTGGCTGCGCTCAACTTGTTTGCTAGCTCTTCTGCCGAAGAAAATCTTTTTGCCGGGTCTTTTTGCAAGCATTTGATAATTGCATTCTCAATGTCTTTCGGGACAATTCCAGAAGGCAATGAAGAAATCTCTTTGTGCACATGGTTAGAAAGGATAAGTAAATCATTGGCGTCTTGCATTGGCGGGCTGCCAATCAACGTTTCATACATCAAAATTCCAACTGAATAAATGTCCGAGCGCAAATCTATAGTTTGTCTCTGACACTGCTCGGGACTCATGTAATTTACGCTTCCGAGAAACTGCCCCGTTTTTGTGAGATTTTGCGCCTCTGCTTGCGTGCTTTTCAGAAGGCCGAAATCTAGAATTTTTGCCGTGTCTTGTCCGTCAATATTGCAGATCATTATGTTTGAAGGCTTGATGTCCCTGTGAACAACGCCCTTTTGATGGGCTGCCGAAAGACCACGAAGAATGTCCATGAACAATGGCAGTGCCTGTGCGATTGGCAACTTTCCTTTTTCTTTCAAAAGATCTGCCAGTGTTTTTCCTTCAAGATATTCGAGCACCATATAAAATCTCGAGTCAGGCGCTTGTCCGAATGCCTGGAATGCAACGATATTTGGGTGCTTTATTGAACTGAGTAAGACTGCCTCATTTTGAAATCGTTGTACTGCGCTTGGCTCTGCTGTGTGAACCTGATTGATTATTTTGAGCGCGTAAATACCTTCAAGCAAATTGTGTTTTGCCTTGTAAACAGTACCGAAATGCCCCTTGCCCAGTTGGCAAATTATTTCGTATTTCGAATCCCATAATGTACCAGTAGCTAAATCAAAGTCGTCCGCCTGTTTAGGTTCGGACGACTTTGATGTTTCGTGTGATTCTGAAGGTTGCAGATATGCTCTCTAGAACTCTGCTACCAAGCCGAACGATGCAATCAACAAGATGCAGCAGAAGTAAAACAGGAAAAATCCTGTCCAGCGAGCAATCATTTGAACTTCGGTTGGTTTGTCTTCTTTAGCCATGATTAGGTGATCCTGTCCTTTCTAATTCAATTATTTTGCGTCGGCAGCCGGAAGTTTTTCCAGAACTGCGGCAAACTCTTTTACTTCATCGAGCAATCGTTTTGGTTGGACTTTTGATAGCCAAAGACCAATGACACGGCGTCTGTCTACGGCTTTCTTCAAACCTGGTGGGCGTTCGCCCAGTAAACGTTCGCGAATCATTTTGTTGCCCTCACGGTAGTAGCAGTCGCCAATTTGGCAGCCTGTAACCACAACGCCGTCAGCACCGTTTTTCAGTGCAGCCTCAATCATCAGCGGCTGAATCATGCCTGAGCATGGAAACTTCACCACATAACATCCAGGAATGTCTTTGAGTTGGCTCTTTGAGTCGACATGCTTGTCGAGGTCGCAAGAGCGTTCACAAATTAGTGTCATTATCTTTTGCATTTCGGCATCCTACGATTGAGCTAGAAGAGCTTTGATCTTGTTTGTTACTTCTACGTCTTGCTGTTCAGGCAAGTCGATAGCGTCGAAGGCGCAGGCTCCTACACAGAGACCACATCCTGAGCAACGGTACGGTAATACAGTTGCACGTAATTTGAAACGTGAGCCGGCTGGTGCTGGCACCATTTCGATTGCTTCGTATGGACAATCTTTGTCACAGAGCGAGCAGCCTGTGCACTTGTTGTCGACAACTTCAGCCGGGTCGAATGGTGCGACCTTGCCGGAGGCGGCTTCAACAATGAAGGGAAGTGGCAGTAACGAGATTACCACTGTAGCGATAGAGACGATGACCCAGTAGGTCATTGGTGGCATTTGAGTCAACATCAAGTAAGGCCACAAGAAGAATATGTCTACATCAAATCCATTTGGTGATGAAGTGAGCACAGCTGGCTTGCCCATGCTGATTGGATAGAGGTAAACCACAACCATCACGATAGCCATCAATGCGTAATTGATTACTGGTGGTGGTGTCAAAACCGGTCTTGCCATGCGGATGTAGTGAACCCACAAACCGAACAAGAGGAAGAATGAAAGACCGATGTGAATAAACAGGTAATTGGAAAGGGTCAAGTTAGTGATAGCTGAACCATTCAAGAACCATGCTTTCAAGCCTGTTCCGATAATTGGAAGTGACTCAAGAGCTGTCACTGTCATACGTGTGAGAACAAGTGAGCGTTCATCCCAAACGAGGTAATAACCTGTTTGTCCGATGAATAGAACCAATATCAAAAGAACTATGCCTGAGAACCATTGCAGCCAACGATATTGTCTGTAGCGGTCTGTGAACCATACTCTGATTGCGTGCAGAATAATGGTCAAAACCATGGCGTCGCCGGAATAGCGGTGAATGCCGCGTACAACGTTGCCGAAAGGAATCGTGTTGGTAATGTAATCAACTGAAGTAAAAGCGTTGATCATATTTTTCGCTGCATAAGCGCTATCGATTGTCGGCATGTAGTAAGCGAATAACAACAAACCGGACAAGAAAAGCACCCACAAGAAAAACTGCGGGAGTGCACCGTGGTAATAAAACGGATTGTACTTGCTTGTAAGCGCTACGTTTGTGTAGTGCTCCAACCATTGCATCAATTTGCTTAAACCGTCGGTATAGACTTTTTGCTGCTGCGCCATCTGACGTCTACCTTTTTGCTGGTGCCCTAAACTACTTTTTCGCCGGAAGAATTGTCTTTTCTTCAGCGCCCCATCTGCCCATTGCCTGAATTGCCAGTGCTCCTGCGAATAGCGAGAGACCTAAGAAAAGACCGTAGGCGTTATATATATAGTTCTTGTCTGTTTGTAGAACAGTCAGCAAGTTTTTCAAATCTTCTGGGCTGCCTACGTTTTGCTTGATTGCTTCTTCTACTTTAGGAGCATATTCAGGTCCGTTGATTTCAATCAACTTTGCTTTCCATGCTTGTTCGACATCTGTTTTGTCGCCATCGTTTGACGATGAGGACACTTGTGGTGCAGGTAATGCTTTCAGAGTATCGATACCGAACTTTCCATAAGCCTTGTATAAGTCCATGGCGCCAGGTAGACCGGGCACCATAGATTCACCTGCTACTCTCTTTTGAGGAAAGACTTGTGCCGGAAGAAGTTCAAGAGCCGGCATGAATACAACTGCCAGAATCAGAGTTGCTAGCCCTGCTACTACAGCGATCATCATACTGATTGGTCCTGGTTTTCCCATCTCTTACTGCCTGCCCCCTAGATTGTTCGAGTCGTTTTTCGAGCTTTTTTCGCTCTTGCGATCTGAAAGATATTTGTCGATTTTGTCGAATATTTCTACTTTTTTGGTCAAGTTACCTTTTCTTTTCTCGTCGAAATAAATCCAGTAGCCTTGAACAGAAAGTAGAAGCAATGTTGATGCTGTGCCGCCTGCGAGCACTCCCCAGTCTCCGATGCCGCCTGTTTCATTCACCTGTCTCCACCCGGCGAAAAACCAGGAAAGACTGATGACAGATGCTGCGAACATGCTCCATTTAAGAGACCAGTGAATGCTCATCTAATCACCTCAGTGTGCTGCCGGAGCTGCTGCTGAATCCGCTGCCGGAGTAGCTTTAGCTGGTGCAGCTGGTGATTTGTATTTGAACATCAACACGAAGCAAGCGACGGTTGCTACCACGCCAAGTACCATCCAGATCCAGTCGATTTCAGGAATCGGCAGTGGGTATGGTGCACCAGATACTGCTTTTTCTACATTGTAGGTTTCGCGATTGCAGAATGTTATGTAGTCAGAACACCAGCGATTGGAAACCATGTAGTCGAGAGCATTGGCATATGGAACTGGAGTTGGGATGCCATCTTTAACCACAACGTTGAAGCTTGGGATAGCTTGGAACAATGGGTCGAGCCAGCCACCGGCTCCCTGGCTCACACAGATGTCGTGGATTTTTTGCACGGTGTCTGCGCCAGGCACGCCTTTCAAGTTGGTTACCAGTTCCTGGTAGTTCCAGTAGTTAGGATTAGCGAGTGCTTTGTTAGCTGGGTTTACATCAACAGCCACGCGAACAAGCTTTTCTACTTCGTCGGCTTTAGCTAGAGATCCGAGGTTTTTCACCACCATGTATGTCCAGGCCTGAGTTAGAGGCGAGAAGAACATTTCGGTTTGAGCCATGAAGTAGTATGCAAATGCCCAGAGAGACTGGATTGCAGCCGCAACTCCCATTGCGATGCAGCCTTTAACTGCTTGTGCTTTTTCCTGAGCTGTTTTGTAGTGCTGGTGATAAATCCAGAGTTGAGCAAGAATGCCCAGGTCTACAAGACCCCAGAGGAATGAGCGCCAGTACGGTGGGTCGTTGTGGATGTTGGCGATGTTGACGATGATTAGAATCGAGAATATCAACCAGCAGAGCAAGCCCATCAAAGCTACGAAGAATATGAGTGGACGCTTGTAAATGTCTTTCTCAGCGCCTGTGGCCCATACATCCAGGAATGGAAGCAAGATTACTGAAATTGGGATAACCATTGTGATTTCAGTTGCAACTACCGGCTCTAGGTATTTGTACATCTGGTATAGACCCAGGAAGTACCAGTCTGAAAGAATCGGCAGTGGCGTTACGTCTGGGTTTGAACGGTGTCCAAGCGCAGCCGGCATGATTATCGCCACGATGATTAGCATCATTGAAACGACAATTCGTTTTGTCCAGTTCAAAGGAATTCTCTTGAATCCTGTTTTGTAGAAATATAGTTCTACGAAGATCAGCGGGATGGCAGAGAAAGCCATGTGAATTGAGAAGAATCTGGTAATTGTTTCCTGGGTGATAGCGCCGCCTGCTCCAAGCAAGAACTCGGCTGTATTCCAACCAAGGTGCACAGATTTAACCAGGGGCAAGTAGAAGTCACCCATTACAGGGAATTGGTCCATGTAAGTTGGGAATGTGGCGAATACCTTTGTAGCCCAAAATGCCCGTTGGTTCCAGATAAGTAGGTAACCAGTCAGACCTGAATACATGGAAAGGAGCAGCGTAATCAAAGCCAGTGCAATATTGAATTCTTTGCCTGGCTTGTAGTCGCCGCATATGAACATGCGATAAAGACGCATAGTTGCTGCGATGATCATCGCGTCTGCGCCGTATTTGTGAATTCCTCTCCAGAGATTACCGAAAGGAATTTCGTGTTGGATATGGAGAATTGAATCGAATGCAGCCGGCTTCGTCGGCACATACCACATGATGAGCACGCATCCGGTGAGGATTACCCAGAACCAGACTAAATAGAAAATGCCGCCTAATGAATAGAACGGATTTGTCTTAGCTTCTTGGTGGTGATGCTCATCGAATATGTCGATGTTTTTTATGCGAGTAGATATCCAGTCGCCAATTTTGGCGACTGCACCCGCGAAGCTTGAGCCCTTAGCATCTGCTGTACTATGCAATTCCCCCAGCCTCCAGTGAAAGGATACTTATCTTATCTCCATCGTTCTTGACTATGAATTGTCTTGGCGGGCGTGGAGCTGGTCCTGAGACCACCTTGCCTGCCTGGGCAATGTCATAAACGCTCAAGTGGCACGGGCAGGCGAATACCGGTCCGTTTGGTTTGAAGTTGTAGCCCTTGAGACATTCTTCGGGATCTTTGACGAAGTTGAAAATGCAGCCCAGGTGTGGGCAAATGCGACTATAAGCTACAACGTCGCCAGTTGGAAGTTTCACCGCATAACCAGGGATCTTGCGGACTTCCATGCCTTCTGGGTTGTATTCCTTATATGTTTGCGAAAACATGAATTGTAAGGCTGTCCAGGGTTCTGGGAAGTCTGATTGGTTGAAAACCACGTCTTCCAGAGCTTTAGGCTGGTCCGATGGACCCAAAATGTCCAATGGTTTGATGGTCGGACGCAAGTAACGCATAAATGGCGAAATTAGCAGCCCGAATGTAGCGGCCAGCGGTATTGCCGCTATGAATGATCTTCTTGTTGTTCCCTCAGCCATGATGCGTTCCTCGGATTGAAAAGAGGCAGACCTCTTTAATTCTAGTGAGTTTTATCGTCGCTCGTAGTGTTTTTTTTCTCGCTTGCGTCGCCGGCGGCTTTTGTTTCTGCGCCTTTGCTTTCGCTAGTTTTGTCTGCTTCCTTAGCTGGAGCTGCTTTCGCGTCTGCAGCTGGAGCTGTACTTGTGCTTGCAGCCGCATCTGCTTCAGGTTTCTTTTCAGCACTTGTATCTGTTGAGCTACTTGTTGCTGGAGGAGTTGCTGCTGCTGGACTTGCTTTGCTTCCTGGCGCTGCCGCCGCGGGAGCTGCTGCAACTTCAGTGCCTTCACTGCTTACCTGGAAGTTGCGTACATAAAGAACAAGTTTCTTGATATTGTCATGGTCAAACTTGAAGTTCTTTTTCTTGTCTTCTTTGCCTAAGAAGTTAGGCATGCCTTCCCACTTAATACCGTTGGCGATGTGATCATAAAGAGTGTCATCTGTACGATCGAAGAAACGTCTGTATGTGGTGAAGTTGGCTGGGTTTGGCTCAAGGTTGCGAGCCAGAGGACCTTCGCCATCACCCTTGGTGCCATGGCAAACTGCGCAGTTTGAACCGAACACTGGTGCTATGTAGTCCATGTCTTCCTTGCTCAATGGCGGGTTAGACAATGAACGTGCATAGACTACAAGGTTCCAAATTTCTTTGGAGTTCAGTTTAGTCTGCAATTTGTGCGGGTCTTTGTATGTCAAAGATTGATATTGCTCAACTGGCTTTCTGCTTGCACCGTAAAGCTTGTCGGCTAGAGCAGGTTTGCCGCCCTGAGCTGTTTCGCCATTGGCGCCGTGGCACTGAGCGCAGTTATTCTTTTCCCAGAGAATCTTCCCGTCGGCAATTGATGGTCTGTCATCTGGATATACAACGTAATCAACTGGAGCTTCGGTCTGCTTTTCGTTAACCATTGTTGTATTCGGAACTTTCACCTCTGTTTGAGCACAGGATGACAAAAGTCCGATGATTGGAATTAACGGCAGAATCTTAGTAAGTTTCATTATTTGATGCCCTGTTCCTAATACCCAAAGAAGGGAACCCATGATGTCATCGCCCAGATGACAACGAAGGCAAATAGCACTATGAGAGCTAAAGGAGGAGCTCCCTCACCTACACGGTACTCGGCTACTTCTTCGTAATGCTCACCGTCTGGCGCGGGCGCCGGAGTCTGAGGTTTAGTTGTCGCTGTTGGTTCGTCCGCCACGATTTTCTCCTTTTACTCAGCCTGAGCTTTGGCGCGGGCTTTCTCGACTCTAGCCTTGGCCAATGCGGCAATTGACTCATCGCCGTCGTCCATCATGTCGAATTTCGATGATTCCATATCATCGAATTCGCCATTAGCAAAAGCCCATTTCATGGCGACCAGCGCCACCACAAAGAAAAGCATGCATATGCCGTAAGCTACATAAACTCCCGGTTGCAGACCGGCTTGATTCAAAATGCAATTAGGACACATGCTTATTTCTCCTCAATTCCGCCAGCGTGCGGCTCGTAGACTTCGTTTGAAAGTCTAGGCAGTTTGACTGGTTCAACTTTGTTTAGTTGATCAAGATTGGTGATGGTGTCTTCTTGATCTTTCGGAAGAGTCTTCAAGTAAGCAACCAGGTACCACATTTGTTCTTCGGAAAGAACTTCGCCGAAGTGCGGCATGCGTGTACCGGCGACGCCTTCTCTAATACGATAGAACCAGAAAGCATCTGGATATTGCTTGTAGAAAGGACGTGTGAAGTTGGCAGGTTTTTTCTCAAGAGTGATGGAGTTGGGTCCATTTCCTCTTCCTTCAATACCGTGGCATACAGAGCAGTTCTGTGTGTAGATGCCTCGTCCGGCATTGGCAGCTGCGTCAGCTTCTGTGTCTACTTTCTTGCGTGCCAAGAATTCATCGTATTCTTCAGGAGCCTGGACATAGGTTGTGACTTTGCGGTTGTTGCCCAGCGATTGCAAGTAAGCAACAAGGTCATTCATGTCGCGGTCTGAAAGGTAGCTAAAGCTTGGCATGATTGAGCCGGGCTTAACTGCGCGAGGTTGTATAAGGTGGGCTTTCTGCCATTCAGAAGCCATGCGCAAACCTTCGTTAGTAAGGTCAGGGCCGGTACGGGCAGTACCCAATTGGTGCGGGGTTTCTGCTACGTAGTCGCCGGCTTTAACCAACGGCCCGTATCCTCTGTCTTGCTTACGAGTAAATTGAGTGTGGCAGTAAAAACAACCTTCTCTTACATAGACCTGTCTTCCTCTTAGAGGATCGGCATCGATTGTTTTTCCGAATGCCGTGTCTGCGTATGCGTTTGCAGAGCTGGTTTTTGTCGGATTGAACAGCACCATTGGTAGTAGCACTGTAGCTGTGATGATGGCGAAGAAGGTAATAATGATACCTGTGGCGCCGAGGCGATAGCCGTTCATTATGCCTTCACCTCCACCTTAGCTTTGGCTGCGACAGAGCGGTCTTTTCCATATATTGATTTCCAGGCGTTGTAAGCGAAAAGGCACTGACCGAGAACGATCATGATTCCGCTGATTGAGCGAAGAATCCAGTAGGGTCTAATTTCAAGACTCCACATATCAACCGGTATGGCTGCGTGCCATCCAGCAGATTGAATCAGTCCGGCTACTGTAAGTGAGGTCATCATCAAAGTGAAACCGGCTGTTTTCAACCACCAGTGGGCTCTGATCAGTCCCTGACTTTGCCATTCACAACCAGTCAAACGAGGCAATCCATAATATATGGCTGCTGTGAGAATGAATGAGAATGTTCCGAGCAATGCCAGGTGAGCGTGGCCAACAACCCATTGGGTAAAGTGCAAGTACCAGTTAACCCAGCGAGTTGCTTGGAATGGTCCTTGAGTACAAGTGATTAGATAGAAAATCGAAGAAGTGATTGTGAATCTCAGGGTCAAGTCTGTGACTGCCATGCCCCACTTGCCTTTCATTGTCATGAAAAAGTTGGTGAGAACGGTCATAACAGGGACGAGCAAGAAGATTGAAGAAATAACCGCGATAGCTTTGAGCCATTCAGGTACTGGTGATTGGAGGATGTGGTGAGTTCCGGTTGGTGCGTAGAATAGCGCGATACCCCAGAAGCCCAACATTGATAGACCGTGGCTGTAGAGCGGGTTTTGTGTGATGCGTGGCAGCAAGTAGTACATCATGCCGACACCGACTGTGGTGAACCACATACCTAAGATGTTGTGTCCATAGAACCAACCGACGATGGCATCGTTAAGACCAGGAAGAGCGACGAATGTGCGCTGACCGATGATGTATACGAGTGGGAACCAGAAAAGAGCACCGAGGAAGTACCAGAGAGATACATAGAGCTTTTTGATTTTGCGGTTGACCACGGTCATGTATATATTGAGCGCGGTGCAGATCAAAGCGACTGTGACGAGTACATCGAGTACGGCTCCGAGTTCCGCATATTCACGACCTTCTGTAAAGCCGTTGAGCAATGTGCAGAAAGCACCAACCATCATGAGGTTCCATGCCCACATGGTGAAGTTGCCTAGTTTCTCGCTCCACAGTTTTGACTTGGTGAGTGACGGCACCATGTAGAACATTGAACCTACATAGCCCATCGATAACCAGGCAATCGCCACGGTGTTTACGTGGAACATACGCAGGTGAGGCATCGAGAGCTGCGGCACGTTGTGCACCAGGTCTGGGAATGAGAATTCCAGTCCTGCGAGCATACCGGCGCCCATGCCGAGTATTGACCAGAAAATTGCAGAAAGAAGGAAGTTGCGCGCGGCGCTTCCCTCTCTGTCGCTAAAAAGCCTGTCAAGTAACATGAACTAACCCCTGCTTATGTTTCCCTGTGAATAACGACGCAGACGACCGGTAGATACGCCTGGCAATGCGGCTTGAAAGAATTTAGTAAGAGCAGATTGATGCTTTTGGCTTGCATTCTTGAGAACCCGCATGCAGTCGTGCTAAATCTCGGCGAAACCTTTAGAACTCACTAATACTGGTTTCGATAATCTTTCACTGGAAATTATTGCAGCGTGGTAAATGGACTATGACCGTACTAAGAAATTTACGATACAAAGCGTAACGCGCGCAAAATCTTGCGGAGTAAGCATCTCGGGGAATCGCTGTTGTCATTACCGCCTAACCCAAAAAATGTTTCGCTTAATTCAAATTGAACTGACCCCGATCGTCTATCAATCTTTCAAGCCCACTTGGCTAGCTCTGATTGCTTGAATCGTTCTGCCTGTCAGGAAATTTGGCATAGTAAAGAGTGCGTGGGTTGTGCACTAGGACATTTGCATATCTAGAAGATTTTCCATAGCTTCTTGACACCAACATCACCCAAAAATGTCCCCTCATTTTGAAAATTTTTGGACAACAATTTGGGTCTTAGCTAACTGGTGCTTCTCTCAAATCGATGCCGTTGAATTTGTTCATGGCCGACTGAATGCCTTCTCTTAAAATGCTCTCTGCCGCTTCTATTGCCAGATCTATAGCTTTGAAATATAGTGCTCGATCGTTTTCGGCAATTTCAGAAAGGACAAAGTGCGCTCGCATTGCCCCTCCTGGGTCGGGCCCGACGCCTATGCGCAGTCTTTGAAAATCTTTGTGGCCCAGGCATTCCATGATTGACTCGATGCCATGATTGCCTGCTGAGCCACCGCCGCCCCTTGCAAGCCTGAGCACGCCCATGGGCAGTGCTACTTCGTCATGAATAATTAGAATGTCGCTTTTATCAATTTTGTAAAAGCTGCAAATTGCTGCTACAGCTTTGCCTGAAAGGTTCATGTAAGTGCTTGGTCGAGCCAGCATGACATCGTGATTTGCCATTTTTATTTTGCCGATTTCGGCATGTAATTTAGTTGACAAAGAAAGGCTGCCACCATATTTGATGGCGAGTCTTTCGATCATCTTGAAACCCGCATTGTGCCTGGTCATGTCGTAGCGTGCTTCTGGGTTTCCCAGACCAACCAGCAATTTCAAAGCCATTTTTAGAACCTCAAAAAAATTTTGCTTACGTAAAGCAGAATTTATGATTCCTCTTGCAAAGCCCTGTGTAATTTTTTCAGTGCCTGCATTGCTAAATGATAAATTACTCTCGAATTAAGACAAAGTGCAGGGAAGGCAGGTGCTGCGGCAAGCTGAGCCTTTAGACTGGCGGGGAATGCCACTTAATTCAGAGCGCTCAAACGCCTATAAATGATACAAATGAACTAGAATTGCATTACTTATGATCGCCTTCCGCCATTATGACGGAAAAAAATTGTCTCAACTCCATTATTCAGGTGGCAGCTTTCGCAATGACTCAAAATTCGCCAGAGAAAGAAAACTTTCCCTATTTGCCTCACACTCAGGACGACCGCGAGCAGATGCTTCGCAGCATCGGGGCTAGAAGCTTTGAAGACCTTCTCAGCCACATACCGCAAGAAATCAGGGTTAAAGAACTCAATATTGCAGCAGGTTTGAGTGAGCTTGAATTAAGCGAGTATATGAAAGGGCTGGCTGCTAAAAACCAGTCTAGTTCACAACAGTCATCATTTTTAGGCGGCGGTGTTTATCGCCGTTTTGTGCCTTCGGCAGTGCCGTCAATCACTTCGCGTTCGGAGTTTGCGACTGCTTACACGCCCTACCAGCCTGAAGTCAGCCAGGGTACTCTTCAAGCTATTTACGAATTCCAAACAGCAATTTGTTTGTTGACTGGAATGGACGTGGCAAATGCTTCTGTATACGATGGTCCCAACGCATGTGCTGAAGCTGCTTTGATGTCCAGCCGTTTAACCAACCGCAACAGGACTGTTATAGCTGAAAGTGTAAATCCTGAATATGCGATGGTAACCAAAACATATTTAGAAACATGTGGCATGAAACCTGAAGTGCACTCCACTGCAAGCGCCACTCTAGATGTAGCGAAATTAGATTTGACCGATGCAGCATGTTTGATTGTGCAATATCCAAACTATTTCGGCTGCCTTGAAGATTTAGACAAGTTGGCTGAAGCCGCGCATGCAGCCGGCGCTCTGCTTGTAGTTGTGAGCGACCCAATTAACCTGGGCATGCTTGAAGCACCAGCAACTTTTGGTGCAGACATTGTAGTTGGTGATGCGCAGCAATGTGGCAACGGGCTTTCATTCGGTGGTCCGTCTGCCGGATTTATGGCCACACGCAATCAATATGTACGTCAATTGCCTGGTCGTCTTTGCGGAATGACTGTAGATAGCCGCGGACAACGTGCATTCACTTTGACATTGCAAACACGCGAGCAGCACATCAGACGTGCTAAAGCGACATCAAATATTTGCACCAACCAGAGTTTAAATGCACTTACGATGCTTGTTTATTTAGCCATGATGGGTCCACGTGGATTGCGTGAATTGGCTGAAATAGGCATGTTCAGAGCACATCACCTGGCTGAAGCATTGTGCGCAATCGAAGGCGTGAAATTGAAATTCGACTCGCCTTTTGTCAATGAGTTCTTGCTTCAATTAGATTATCCAGTTGAAGAAGTTCTTTCTGCGTTGAAAAAACATTCGATATTGGGCGGCATCAACCCTGTGAAATTCTATCCACAGTTGAACAACTGTCTCCTTGTGGCTTGCACCGAAATGAATTCGGTAGCCGAGCTAGACAGATATGCTTCGGCAATGAAAGAAGTTTGCCAGAGTCTTGGCGGTCAGTCTAAAGACAAAAAAGGAACGGCTGAAGTAGCCAGTGTCCGTTGATACTTTGAGAATATATTTTGTATATAGCTAAGTAAGAAGAGGTTGTCTTAAAGGACGATGGAGAAGTTGGACCAAAGTACTAGCAGTTCAGCAGAAGAGGGCAAGCAGGCGCCAGGCTCCAAGCCGCCGACAGATCCCAAAGCGTCTGCCAACAATTCGATGCTCGGATTTGTGCGCGAAGTTGTTGAGCTTGTTGTGGTGACTTTGATTTTGCTTATCGGCATTCGTTGGGCCTTTGCCGAAGCCAGATATATTCCGTCAAGTTCGATGGAACCGACTTTGCAAATAAACGATCGAATACTCGTAGAAAAAATTTCTGGTCATTTGCGCAGACCTTTTCAGCGCGGCGACATTCTAGTTTTTTATCCGCCGCCGTCTGAAATGCAAAACAAAGATTTGAGCAATGACCCGCTTTCTGTGCTGGGACGATTGACCGGATTGCCGTTTTTGCCTTACGAACCTGCATTCATAAAAAGGGTTGTTGGACTGCCAGGCGACAAAATTACTGTAGCTAAGGGTGTTGGTGTTTATATCAATGGTCAATTGTTGGACGAACCTTATATCAAGGAAAAGCCCAACTATGATTTGAGGACACTTGGGGACATTGGTACTACGGGGCGTATTGCATACGATGGGCGTCCGCAGCTTGCTGCAGATCAACTTTCGCAACCTATAGTCATCCCCAAAGACCATCTTTTTATGATGGGTGACAATCGAAACAACAGTCAAGACAGCCATGTCTGGGGATTTCTCGATCAAAGCCGAGTAATTGGCCGCGCTTGTCTTGTGTTCTGGCGCAAACTTGATCCGCCGCCATATCCATTGAATTTACAATCAGGCGACCCTGACTCGGGGCACTAAGTGTTTGAAATAAAAGCTATAATTCATGTTTGCGGCATAGAAAGCAAAAATGCTTGAGGTCATCAAACGTGTCGTCAGACATGGATAAACAACAAGTAGTCTCGGAACTTGAGCTAAGCGCTGAGCAGAAAGAGGGGCAATTGCCAGAACCGAGCAAAGATATAGTTGTCGCGGCCGTAGATAGTGCTGTGCCGGCAGAGCCAGATCTGAAAACTGATGCAGTTGCCGTGACGCAGCCGCTTGCAGCGCCTGATAAAGCTGCTGCGCCGAAAAAGGGTGCCAAGAAAGAAGTTGATCCCAAAGCAAAAGGATGGTTTCGCGAAACTGTCGAGTTAGTTTTGATGACTTTGTTTTTGCTGGCAGTGATTCGCAGCACATTAGCTGAAGCCAGGTATATACCATCGGGGTCGATGGAACCGACTTTGCAGATAAACGATCGCATTTTGGTTGAGAAAGTATCGGGCTGGATGGCGCGTCCGATTGAACGCGGGGACATACTTGTTTTTTATCCGCCACCGATTGAGATGGGCGGAAAAGATATAAACCATTCTTTCTTATATGAATTAGGTCGACTGACTGGTTTGCCATGCTTTCCCATTGATACAGCTTATATCAAGCGAGTTGTGGGATTGCCAGGCGATGTTGTCAAGGTTCAAAAAGGTGTGGGCGTGTTTATAGACGACCAGTTGTTGCCTGAGACTTATGTCAAAGAATGTCCTGACTACGATTTGAAAGTGCTCGGCGATATTGGTGGACACAATACCGAGGGGCAGTTCATTAAGCCTTACGGCGACTCAAACGAACCTATTTATGTAAAACCAAACCAGCTGTTTATGATGGGTGATAATCGCAATAATAGCGGCGACAGCCACGTCTGGGGGCTATTAGACCGCAAGAGGGTGATTGGAAAAAGTTGTTTGCTCTTCTGGCGCTGGCTTCCAGAGCAGCAAGACCAGAAACTGGTTCAGCCAAGCGCTGATATGCCTTGAGTTATACAGGCTTCTTGAGTGCAATCCAGAGGGGTCCTCTTGACAAGGCTCTGACCCGTATCTCCGAAATCAGCTTGGAGTAAGCATTCTGGATACTGGTACTTTTGATTCGTTTGTTGAAATTGGCTCCAGATTTTATGTTTCCGATCGTGAATTAATCCAGAGCTGGGTATAACTAAATGGGACGCGCTGTGCGTTTGTTTTTAGGGGAATTCCTTCATGGCCAAGAGTGAAGCTAAAGGTGGAAAGAAGTCCACACCCGTTGATTTAGTAAATCGAGGGGCTAAAGCTGATTGTTCGCAACACGCAAGTGAAGTTAATGATAACGGTCATGGACATTCGTGTCATGCAGAGGCTGAGCCTAAAGAGGCAAACGAAAAAGACAGAGAAGACTCTTTGAGAAAACTCGAGTCCGACCTTAGTAAGCGCGAAATTGGATTAATACAGAGAGAAATACAGCTGCTTAGCTTGCAGCAAGAAATTGATCGCCTGCGTCCGTTGTCCGGACTTTATAGAGTAGTTAAAGCGATGGCGACTGAGCGCAAGCTTGAGTCGATGCTGGAAGTTATTACTAGAGAAACAGCAAGCATGCTGCGCTGCGACCGCTGCAGCGTGTTTGTACTTGATGCCCATCATGGTGAACTCTGGACCCAAGTTGCACAGGGGCTCGATGGTCATCGCACTATTCGCGTACCTTTGTCCAGCACCAGTGTGGTTAGCCTTTGCGCACGCACCGGGCGCACCATCAACATTCCTGATGCATATTCAGACCCACGTTTTGACCCTGAAGTTGATAAAACAACAGGCTATAGAACAAACAATATTCTTTGTGTGCCTATGCACAACCGCAATGGCGCCGTCATCGGTGTTTTTGAAGTAATGAACAAAGACCACGGCACATTCTCGCAAGAGGATGAAGAGTGGTTGCAAGCACTAGCTGCGGTGGCAGCAGGTTTGATCGAACAAGCTCAAGCTTATTCCGAAATCGAACACTTCGTTGACAAAACCGTTGAAACACTGGCTCAGACAATTGATAAGAGAGACCCTCTTACTGCAGGTCACTCAATTCGAGTCACCAGATATAGTATCTCTATCGGAGATGCAATGGCTATATCTGACGATGAAAAAGATGTTTTGCGTTATGCAGCGATGATGCATGACTACGGCAAAATCGGTGTACCGGAAGCCATTCTCTGGAAGAATGGTCGTCTTACTCCTGAAGAATATGCATGCGTGCAAACTCACGCTCGTCTGACTTACGAATTGCTGTCAAACTTGCCTTTCACAAATAGACTGGCACACGTTCCGTTTATTGCATCATGCCACCACGAAAAACTCGATGGCACAGGCTATTACCGCAACTTGAAAGGGCACGAAATTCCTTTCCTGGCCAGAGTCATTACGGTGTCTGACGTATTTGATGCTCTGACTTCAGTTCGTCACTATCGTAATCGTATGAATATAGTCAAAGTTTACGAAATCATGGAATCAGGACGCGATAACCATTTTGACCCTGAAGTTGTTGATTCGTTCTACGGATTGCCATGCGACAGAGTTATGCGAGTTATGGAATCAGAACGTGGTTCGCAAATTCCAGAAGAAGTTGATCAATTCAAGAATATTAGTTGGTTGCGACTTGTAGAACTTTGCCAGGGCAGCAAGCCTAAGCGCCAGGAAGAAGGCTTGAAAGAGCTGTTCTCCCGCATCTATAACGCAAACCTGCCTGCTGACTACCAGGAGTTGGATTAAGTAATTTGGCTGATTTCATTTCAACTTTTCAGTCATTCGAAGAAAACTTTCGGTCTGCCATTGGCGGTGCCATGGGCAAGATCGACCAAATTACTTTTAAGATGCTCATCAACAATTTGAAGAGCACCGATTACCAGAGTGTTGTCGATACTTTAGATCAGCTGGGAAAAGAAAAAAGACCAGTTTCAATTCCGCCTATATATTTTTTGTCAGTTGCGCATCCGGACAATCGCATCAGAACAAAAGCTGCGACTGTGCTTACTTTGATTGATCCAAAAGGCGAAGTGCCCAAACTTGTCGCAGATAAAGGTTCAGAAGAAGCTGTGCGGGCACTGATTCAAAAATACGGTAATTTCAAAGGCTAACTCAGATCCGGTTGTCAGGTGGGTGAGCTCCTAAACTAGGGCTAATCAAGTCAGACTTTTGGAACAAAACAATTCGGCATACTTCATTTAAGTTTGTGCTCTCAAAAGCAAGCCTGGTCATGATTTGGCGTCAAGATAAGCAAAATCTTCGCTTGATATCTCGCTAGGGCCGCTAAAATACTAGCTTCATGGATTCAGGAGAAGCGCCCCGTGCTGCAAAGTATGAGTAAGCGAATGTTGTCGGTTCCCGAACTGCTTGGGTTCGGCATCTATGTTTCACTTCTGGCAGGTAGTTTGAGCCTCGTTTCTCCTGCGTTTGCACAAGAGCAGTCGTCGCTAATCGAGTCTGCCTTAGACAGCAAAACAGATGTCCCGCTTGTTGTGCCGTCTGCTGTTCCGGCCGTCAAAAGTGTCGAGCCGACGACTGTTGCAGCTCAAAAGAAAGCCAACAAGGCAGCCACAGCAAAGAAAAAGACTGCAAGTTCTACAGTTTCGCTTGTTGCAGCCCCTGCAATCAATTCAAATACAGTCGCTCCCAAAACTGCTGCCACTAAGCCTGTAGTAGTGAGCGTTCCTCCGACCCCCCCAGCTGAAAGCGAAGATATTCCTCCGCCATCGGGCGAGATAATGGCTCCGCCGATTCACTCAAGTATTCCTGCCACGCCAAGAGACATTTTAGGACTTGTTCCGCTGGGCACCAAAATAGGCAAGTCATATGCTTTAGACCAGGCATACAGAGGCAAGCCTGCTTTGCCGACAATTCCTACCGTTACTTTTGGCACGCCATCATGGGCGATACCAGATAAAAAGAAAGTAGCTGCGGCTCCTGCAGTTGCAGGCACTGCTACAAGCCCGACTTCAGCACCTGTTCAACCTGTGCCAGCGCCCAATACCACGGGCGCCAGTGCTGGTTCTAATGCTGCAGGTTCTGAGAAAGCAGCAGAGCCTTTGAATATCATCAATGTGCGTTTTCAGCTCAGCTCACAACGTCTTTCAAGACCTACCGATGTTGTTTGGGCTTATCCTTATCCACCAAAAATGCCCAAGCAAGTTGTGCCAAATCCTTTGCCTGAGGAAGAAGCTCCTTTGAAAAGCCTCTTGCTGCAAACAGGCTATAACACTCGCCCAGACCCAAGCAGACCATATCCCAATGGCGGTTGGCGTTGGATACATGCTTTTGAAACTGCCCGTGCTAAAGCTGGGCTCGGATTTCCACACACAATGCTTACCATGTATCCATGGGTAGACAAAATGTTTCCTTATGCACGTGCTGAGTGCCACGAATTGAATTTGGTTGAAGAGGCTCGTTCGAAAAAATATCAGCAAACGATGTCTGACTATGAGCGCATTCACGTAGACCTTGAGTCACTGGCTGCAACGCGCGGTCTTGTGCCAATTGAAATGAAAATGAGTCGCGGCGTTGGTCAACTGCGTTTGCCTGCCGGCAATTGGTGGCTCACTGCAACTCGTGCAATTCCAGGTTTGAAAGCGTACTGGCAGGTTCCTGTAAGCTGCACTGAAAATCCTCAAACTATCAATGTTCAGCTAAACGAAAACAACGCTTTGATTATTGGCGGTGGCTGGTAAGGTCTGATTTTGTCAGCCTAAGTTCTGGCACCACTCAGCTCGTGCACTGTTACTTGAATTGCTGGCTTTGAAGAAAGCCGCGAGCGGACAGACTTGGCCACAATTTCTCTGACTGATGCTTTAAGAGCGACAGGGTCGCGATCTGTTTCGCTGGCTAGTTTATGCTTTTCAATTATCAATCGAATGCCATCAATCAATTCTTCTTTCAGCACTTTCCATTCGTTGCTTTGGGTGAAGCCCAGTGCTGCTCCTTCAAATGTAGGTGCTTGAATGAGATTCCAGTCTGGTGAAATTAAAATGCCAACATTCAGTACGCCTTCCATAGAAAGCGCACGCCTTTCACTGACTGAAAATGCGGTGACGCTCTCTTCCTGCCCGCTGTTGTAAAAGACACCCTGTGCTTCTACAGAGCCAATCACGGTTGCGTTGCCGTTTGAAATTTCAAGTATTTCGCCGTTTTTCAACGGAAAAATGTTTTGTGGCAGAATACCGAAATCTTCGGCTAGCTGGCAGTGGTGCATTATATGCCTGCCTTCGCCGATGATTGGCACGAAGTATTCAGGCTGGCATAATGCAAGCATGAGCTTCAATTCTTCGGTGCCCGCATGGTTTGAAACGTGCACACCATCTTTTATGCTTATGTACGAGTGCACACCCATTGTGAGTAATTGGTCGAGGCTGAGAGCCATTTTTCGCGACTCTCCCGGATAAATCTCTGAGGAGAAAATAACGGTGTCGCCTTTCTTAAGCTGCAGATCTTTATTGCGTCCGTATGCAAGCTGGTGCAGCAGCGCCATTGCATCACCGTCATCACCGGTTGCAAGAATTAGCAAATCAGCGTCTCTGATTTTAGCAATGTCTTCCAGGCTTGCTTCGATGCTGCGATCATACGTGAGATTGCTTGTGATTGCGGCTGCGACTGCTGTTTGAATCAGCGTTTCGCCAAATAGCAAAACTTTTTTGTCGAGTCGTTTTGCTATATCGAAAAGTATTTGAAGTCTTAGTGTGGCTGCACCGGGTAGCAGCACGATTACTCGTCCTTCTGAATTACCGATGTGTTGTATAAATCCCTTTTCGACTTTCTTTTCTGAAGGTGTGTATGTATTGCTTTCTACTCCGGCAGAGTCGCTGAGTAAAAGCAAAACGCCCTGGTCACCCGTTTCGGCAAGTCTGGCAATGTCCATTTGTCTGCCGTCGATTGGCGTTTGATCTAGCTTAAAGCTTGATGTGTAGATAATCACGCCTTCTGGCGTGCTTATTTTCAGTCCGCAGGCGTCTGCAATCGCGTCATTTACTTGCAGCCATTCTACCTGGAATGCGCCAATTTGATATGTAGTGCGTGTTTCGATGGTATCAATTGTGGTGTCAAAGCGTTTACCGGCTTTTCCCATCAGTCTTTGAGACAGCAAGGCAGCTACGAAGCGCGGTGCCATGACACGAGGTACTTTAACGTGGTCTAGGAGATATGGAACTGCTCCGCAATGTTCTTCGTTGCCATTTGTCAAAACCAGTGCGCTAATGCGATCTTGATTTGATTCAAGAAAGCTTGTGTTTGGCAAAAGCAAATCGACTCCAGGCAGTGATGTGCCGGGGTACGATGCGCCTGCGTCTATCAGTAAAATCTCGCCGGCATGGCTGAGCGCCCAGAGAGCGCGACCAATCTCACTTTGTCCACCTAAAGGGATGAGGCAGAGCCTATCGTACTTTAGTTCAACGCCTTCTGCTACGAACATTGATTCCTCTAAGGGATACGTGAATCCACTTTGTTTTTGATGTAATTGATTGCTTCGTTGATGTCTTTCACTGCTGCCGCATCTGGCTTAAATTTCAAGGCGGCATTGTACTCTTCTATTGCCTTCTTGTCTTTACCCCTTGCCTTATATATGTTTGCTAGAGCAAAGTGTGCATAAGGGTTTTTAGGCTCGTAACTAACTGCCTCTGTGGCGGTTTTCTCTGCTTCTTCGTTCTTCTTTTTGTCGAGTAAGTTCTTGCTCTGCAAAATCAAGGCATTTACGTCTTTGGGGTTTTTCTTCAATGACTCATTTACTTCAGACTCGAATTCAGAATTCTTGCCCTGCGCTTTGAGACACTGAGTCAACTTGGTGTGAAACTCAGACGATTTCGGATCGAGTTTCATTGCCTGGCGATATATCTTTTCTGCTTCGGCATATTTCTTTTGCACAAAGAGCATTGTGGCAAGTTGCTCGAGATTTTTTACGTCTGACGGCTTGAACTTTACGGCTGCTTCAGCTTCCTTTTGAGCATCAGGCAAAATTCCTTGAGCCTGATAAACGGCACTCAAATTGCGGTGATAATCGGCATTTTTCGGGTCTAGCTCGATTGCTTTCTTAAACTCTTCGATTGCTTCTTTGCCCTTGCCGGCATTGAAAAGAGCGATTCCCTTCTTTGTGTGTTCTTTTGATTCTGGGGTGACAGCAGCGACGGGCAGGGCCTGGCTCAAGAATGTCGAGGCAAGCAGCACAGTGGCCAGGCTTGTTTTCAAACTTGATAGCCGCGAATCTTTGCTCATCTTTATTTCCCCCAAAAATAAGTCAGCACGAGTTTAATACCCGGCCAATGGATCTTCCATTCACTTGATTTTGATTTGCCCGGCACTAGAGAACCGCAGGTTCGCGGTAGGCTCCCCATACATCACGCATCACGTTAGATATCTCGCCTACTGTTGCATATGCTTTGCAGGCATTCAATATAAGCGGGAAGCTTTGTTCGCCGGTAGACAAACCATGCTTCAATGTAGCCAATGCTTCTGATACCTTTTGTGCATCACGACGAGCTCTCAATGATTTGAGGCGCTCTCTTTGGCGCTCTTCATACTCGAGGCCGATTTTGAGAATTTCGATTTTCGGTCCGCTTGCTTCTTCAGTTAAAGCGTTGAGACCTATAAATTTGAATTCGTCCGAATCTAGCTTTTGTTGGAATCTGTAAGAAGCATCAGCGATTTCTTTCATGAAGAAACCTGATTCGATGCCTGCCATTACGCCGCCGATTTCTTCAATCTTGCGGAAGTATTCATTGGCACCTTCTTCCATTTTGTTTGTCAGCCACTCAACATAGTATGAGCCTGCAAGCGGATCTACAACATTGGTGACACCAGTTTCGTGTGCAATGATTTGCTGTGTTCTAAGTGCAACGTGTGCAGCTTTTTCTGTGGGCAAGCCGAGCACTTCGTCCATCGAGTTTGTGTGCAGCGATTGTGTTCCACCCAGTACTCCAGCCAGGGCTTCGATGGCTGTTCTGATGATGTTGTTTTCCGGTTGTGGCGCAGTCAGGCTGCATCCGGCTGTTTGCGTGTGAAAACGCATTTTGAGTGAGCGCTCGTCTTGAGCCTTGTAATGGTCTCTAAGACGCTTTGCCCATATGCGTCTTGCGGCGCGATATTTGGCAATTTCTTCGAAGAAATCAATGTGTGCATTGAAGAAGAATGATAGGCGAGGCACAAAATCGTCGACTTTGAGACCAGCATCAATACCGGCATCAACATATGCAAAACCGTCTGCTAGTGTGAAAGCCAGTTCTTGAATGGCTGTTGCACCGGCTTCTCTGATGTGATATCCGCTGACTGAAATTGTATTCCAACGTGGCACTTCGTTTGTGCAATAGACCATCATGTCCTGGATGATCTTCAAAGCTGGACGAGGTGGCAACAAGTATGTTTTCTGGGCGATATATTCTTTGAAGATATCGTTTTGCAATGTGCCGTTTAGTTTCTTCAGGTCAAAACCGCGGTTTTGAGCGTTGGCAAGAAACATACAAAATACGATGACTGCCGGACCATTGATTGTCATTGATGTAGACACTTTGTCGAGAGGCAGGTCTTTGTAAAGAATCTCAATGTCTTCGAGGCTGTCAATTGCCACGCCGCATACGCCGACTTCGCCATGAGCCTTATCGTCGTCAGAGTCATAACCCATGAGTGTGGGCAAGTCAAAGGCTGTAGACAAGCCTGTTTGACCCTGCGATAGCAGATATTTGAATCTGGCGTTGGTTTCTTCGGGCCCGCCAAAACCGGCAAACTGGCGCATTGTCCAGAGTTTGCCGCGATACATCGTGCTGTGAATGCCGCGTGTGTAGGGGAATTCGCCTGGTGCTGCCAGGTCGCGCTTGATGTCCCAGCCTTTGAGGTCATCAGCTGTATAGCAAGCCTTGAGCGGTATATCAGAGAGACTGTAGCGAATGTCTGTGGAGCCGTCGCTTTGTGGCTTGGTAATTTCCTGAACCATGCATTTCACCTATTTTGGGCAAGAACTAAGGAATCCTGAATGATCAAATATTAGCGCAGACTGGCAATATGATAGTGAGAACCAAATGAGCTAACTCAGGTATGATGATCATCCCTTGCCAGCCTTGAACTGGCAGATTCTGTAATCATTTCCTAATCGCTTTCAGCAACATGGAGAGAGTCATGACAACAGCCAGTACAACAAGCGGACGTGCCTTGCTCGACGAAATTCTTGCAAGTGAGAAACCTATCACAGTTCAGGCGCCGCACGGCAGTGAACTCAGTGCCAAAGGCTGGATTCAAGAAGCCGCTTTGAGGATGTTGTTGAACAACCTTGACCCACAGGTTGCTGAAAACCCGATGGAGCTGGTCGTTTATGGTGGTTCTGGCAAAGCTGCGCGAAATTGGGATTGCCTGAAGGCTATAGTAAAGACTCTGCTGGCGCTGGAAAACGATGAAACTTTGCTCGTTCAATCAGGCAAGCCGGTTGGAGTTTTCAAAAGCCATGCTGATGCACCGCGCGTTTTGATTGCCAATTCTAACCTGGTTGGCGCCTGGGCCAATTGGTCTTATTTCCGCGATTTGGAAAAGAAAGGGCTGATCATGTTTGGGCAGATGACTGCCGGCTCATGGATTTACATTGGCACCCAGGGCATATTGCAAGGTACATACGAAACATTCGCTGAAATGGCTCGCAAGCACTTCGGCGGAACTTTGAAAGGTCGCGTGGTTCTCACCGCAGGTCTTGGCGGAATGGGTGGGGCTCAGCCACTTGCTGTGACAATGAATGATGGTGTCGCTCTTTGTGTGGAAGTCGACCAGACTAGAATAGACCGCCGCATCGAAACACGCTATTGCGACAAGCAAGCCAAAGACATCGACGATGCCCTGAAGCTGGTTAAAGAAGCAAAGGAAAAAGGCGAGGCTGTTTCAATTGCTCTACTGGGAAATGCAGCTGAAGTTTTGCCAGAACTATTGAAACGCGGTTTCAAGCCAGATGCAGTTACAGACCAGACCTCAGCCCATGACCCACTCAATGGCTATATTCCGGTTGGATATACATTAGAAGCAGCATCGAATTTGAGATCAAAATCAAGCGAAGAATATTTGAAAAAATCGGTTGACTCTATTTGCACTCATGTCAAAGCTATGCTCGAATTTCAAGATAAAGGCGCCGTTGTTTTTGATTACGGCAACAACATCCGGCAGGTAGCAAAAGATGCCGGAGTAGAAAAGGCTTTTGCTTTTCCTGGTTTTGTGCCTGCATTTATTCGCCCACTGTTTTGTGAAGGCAAGGGTCCATTCCGCTGGGCTGCACTTTCAGGCGACCCTGCAGATATCGCTACAATTGATAAGGCTATTCTCGAGAATTTCCCTCAAGATGCGTCATTGTGCCGCTGGATCAAAATGGCATCCGAGCGAGTCGCCTTCCAGGGCTTGCCGGCTCGCATTTGCTGGTTGGGCTATGGCGACCGTGCCAAGCTTGGACTTATCATCAATCAATTGGTGGCAAGCAAAAAATTGAAAGCGCCGATTGTAATCGGTCGCGACCATCTCGATTGCGGATCTGTAGCTTCACCAAACCGCGAAACAGAGTCAATGAAAGATGGTTCTGATGCCATAGCTGATTGGGTTTTCTTGAATGCGATGATCAACGCAGTTGGTGGCGCCAGCTGGGTTTCAGTTCATCATGGCGGCGGTGTCGGCATCGGCTACTCTTTGCACGCAGGACAGGTCATCGTGGCCGACGGAACTTCAGCGGCAGCTGAAAGACTGCAACGTGTTCTAACCACAGATCCGGGCATGGGTGTAATCAGGCACGTTGATGCAGGTTATACTGAAGCGATAGAATTTGCGCACGAGCATGGCGTCAGAATACCGATGGAATAAATCGCTCGGAGAGAAAAAATGCAGTTGCGGCAACTGGTGCTTTTGACTACTTTAGTAGCAATCGCTTCAAGCTTTGGCTGTAAATCATTTGCTCAAGGCCAATTCAAAGAATTCACTGCAGTGGACGGCTGCAACATTGTCTGCCGTCCAGATCTTGGTGATCCTAAAAAAGCAAAAGCGGTGGCAATATTTTTCGCCAGTGATGGCGCCAATTTCACCAAATATTTGCCGGTGACAGGAAGGCTTGTTTCTGCCGGAATATATTGCCTAATTGTCGAATCACGTGGGTCTGGTGCTTCTGTATGCAAAGCCGATGGAACAAATATATTCGAAAAAGATTTCAAAAATTCTGATTGGGCTCTTTTACCTGCTGACTACAAGCGCATCATAGACAAGGGCAATGCCAGCATCTGGCCCAAAAAGACTCCAGTCTTTTTGATAGGCGCACAAAGCAGTGCCAATGCAGCGGCAATTGTGACTTCCGTTTGCCCGCTGGTCAAAGGCGTCGTACTCCTTTCTCCTTCGCTCAATTACCACGGCTTAGAGCCTCAAGAAGCACTAAGCAATTTCGGCGGCAAAGTTATGATTGCATATGCAGAAAAAGACAAAGAGTCGAGTGATGCTGTAAAAAAATTCGCTGCAATAATTCCAAAAAATCGGCTTGAAACTATGCTTTCGCTTGAGCGCAATATGAAGGGTGTAGACCTGTTTCGGGCGGAGCCATTTTTGCCGGATAGAATCTATACATTCATTACTGAATGCATGAAGCAAAAAAATGATAAATGAGAGATCTAAATAATTAGACCTACGGGTATGTCCAGCCTGCCAGGTTTGGATTGCCTGGGTTAGGCGAAACGGCTTCTTGCCACGACACTGCGCGATATCCGTTGAAGCTCAATGTGTTTGCGAACAACAATGGCGCCGGATTACTTGGGTTGATCTGGTTGCCTGAATTACCGGTGCCTGTGCCGCCACCAGCGCCGTTCAGTCCACCGCCTGCGCCAGAGGTGCCGCCAACGCTTTTCGGGCGAAGGTTTGCATCGTAATGCACATACGCGCCACCACCGCTGGAGTATGATGAGTTGACACCAACACTGCCACCAGCCAGTGCGCCGTAGAAGTTTGCCGAGTTGCTCAGTGTAGATGGTCCACCTGCGCCAACGCTCGGTGAGCCAACCATCACTCCTGCGTTAGGCGCATACAAGACCATTCTTTCATTGCCAGAAAGAACAATTTGAGTATTGTATGTGCTGG
Organism: uncultured Candidatus Obscuribacterales bacterium; assembly: GCA_964546815.1. Classification (GTDB taxonomy): domain Bacteria; phylum Cyanobacteriota; class Vampirovibrionia; order Obscuribacterales; family Obscuribacteraceae; genus JAIEPM01. Next base: position 33,725 of record CAZJLR010000012.1, read on the forward strand.
TATTGTTATTGAAGCTGCTGCCAGGATAATACACTTGAAGTTGAGCTGCGCTGCCCGCTGACTCCACAACTTGCGAGCTTGAGCCAGCCGGGCTGATAGCAAGCTGACTTGGGTCTAACATGCTCTGTCCGTTCTTGTCTTTGATTCCCATGTTGCCATTGGTATTAAATCCGTTGGCAGTATTAGGATTTGACATTCCTGTCATATTGACCGAGCTTGTGTTGTCTATGTTGATTACATTGGCACCATTATTGGTGCCTGTAATAAAGAGCTGTGTCGGTGGAACTACAGTTCCGCTGCCCTGGGCGCTGCTTTGTATTGCAGCTTGAGTTGCCGGTGCCACAGATATTGATGATCCACCTGTGACAGACAATGAATTGATATTGTATGCACCAGGTGGAATGCGAACTGTTGTTCCCTTGACCGTGCCTATCGGACCAGCCGGTGATGGCGCAGTGCTGTCGATAATCAGTTGAGCACCATTGGTCAAGTTTATGCTGCCCAAACTCATTGTGCCGCTGGGAGCAGTTGGCACTGGTGATATGGTGGGCTGAGGATAGGTCACGTTATCTGCATTGAGCGGCCCAGGATTCCACTGTGATAATCCACCAGACCATGTTCCGGTTACTGGAATAGTGTTATTTGGTGCTGGTTGTCCGCTGGGAATACCAGAAGCCAAGCCATTTTGTAGTCCGTACACATTGTGCGCCGGCGTGTCACCAGATGCAGAGCTGTATGTATCTGCTGGGCCTGTTACCGGGTAGTAGGCTGTGTTATATCCGTTTGAGTATACGTTTCCACTCATTGTCATCCATGGTGCACTGGTAGCCAATGTGGCATGGTATGTCGGCATGAGAATATTGAATTGTTTTGTGTAATACGATTGCGGGTCTGGAAATTCATAGTGACTGCCGCCTTCGACAATACTTCTATTTAAGCCGAAGCCACCATAAACCTGGCTTATTTTGCCCAGTGTTCCGCCGTCTGCAGCAATACGAGGATCTGCTTGATTGTATGAACTAAATCCAGCCTGTCCTGCATAAACAATTGAAGCAACCCCAAACATACCGTAAGGCATCCAGATGCCGCCTGGATTTACTTGATTGTTCGAGTTCTTTCCGGTTGGATTATAGGCAGCGTTGCCTCCTCCGGCGCCTCCGTTAGGATTGCCGTTTGGCCCGCCAGCAAATGTGTTAATAGGATATAGCAAGCTGCGCAATTGTTTTGTCGCACCACCTACGAAACCACCATAATTCGCCGTTACTGTCACCATGCGATATGCGTAAGGCGGCAAAAGTGGATCGGACAAAGTGCTGGTTGCGGGAGGATTTCCGTTTGGTGTCGCCAGCGTCGAGACTGTTACAGACACATTTGCTTGTGGATCGTTCAAAACAGACCCGGGCACATTGTATGTCAAAGTGGCTCCGGCCTGACTTGCGCAATTAAATCCTGCTCCATTTGTGTTCAGTTGTTGAATTGCGTAATCAAGCCCTAAATCAGCAAATGTTCTTGCCGTGCCTGCTGATTTAAATGCACTTGTTTTTTGCATGACAGGAATCATGGTATTCAAAAGTGCTGTGACAAACAGAGTAATCACAACTCCAAATGCCAGTACAGAAGCGAGCGACATACCTTTATCCGAACGATTTATCGCAGGCAGTTCATTAATATTGTTTGGGGGATGGCTCATGGTGTTTTGCCTCAATATTGTTTTGGAAGAGCGTGGGGGGAGAATGACAAATGGAAAAAAACTTTTAGTTACCCATAACAGCCGCACTAGCGTTGTTTCTCAGGTAAAATTCGGATCTCACTGTATTAACGAGTGCCTTGCCTGCAGCATCTACTTTCATCAACTGAAGGTTGCATATAACTCCAGAGAAATTGCCAAGCAAATTTCTTTCGTTTGCTGAGCCCGGGGAAAAATCTGTTTTGAGTGTGGCTGGCAGAGTCGAGTTATCTACGTATTGAAATGCAACCGGGTTGCCGTTTGTATCGACTGGTCCAACGATATTTGTGCAAAGTGTTACCGGAATTCCTGCTGGCAGTGAGCTTGGCTTGTTTGTATATCCAGCTGAGTTAAGGTTTCCTGCAGGAAAAACAGCCATTTGTAAGGTAAACCATTTAGTCGGACCTGGCTGAGTAGGATCTGGCACTATCTTAAAAACATAAGTGTCTAAAGCCGGCATGCGACTGAGTCCGGCAATTGCTCGTGGAAAGCCGAATTGATCAAAAGTTTGAGCTTGTACAATGAGCGTGTCTTGAGAAAGTTGGTAAGGTGGCCCAGCTGCAGTTGAAAGCGCCACATTTTGCCATGGCCAGGGCACTGCTCCAGGCAATGGAGCTGGAGTTGTTTGAGTTACGATTCCGTTTGTCCAGGATGAATTGTAGTAAGGGTCTGCCAGGCAGGGAAATTGACCGCTAATGGCTGGTGCCGTCCCGTTGGTTACTTTGGTCATATCCACATTGTTGGGAATTGGTTTGTAGCCGACATTTGGTCCGTTGCCTGCTGCCCAGTACGGGTCTGTGGCGACCATTGTTGTGCCTTGAATGTCTCCGAATGTACGCGCAGAGCGAACTATCATGCCAATTTTGTCTAGTGCGATGCGCCCGGAATTTAAAGTGTCGGCTCGGTTGAATGTGCGATTGCATTCAAACGTGTTGATTGACATAAGTCCCATCAGTCCAATCGCCACAAATGAAAAAATCATTGTTGCTACTAGAAGTGAGACTAGCGTGGTGCCTTCAGGCAATCTTTGCTTGGATGATTTTTGATTTTTCATAAAATCACCCATTTATTCCATATTGTGTAATCAACGACTGAGTTTGATAGGTTCGTTGTTTGCCTGATGAACCGTCCAACCAGGCAATTGTTACTGTAACCTGGTAGGCACTGCCGCCCGGTGCCAAAACTATATTCACATTTATAGTGTTGCTTGGTGCGCCGCTAACAGGGTCTACAGTATGTATCAAGTTGTTGGCGCCTTGCGAAATAGGGCTGCCAGCCAGTCCGTTTTGCGTATAACTCAAAGTGTTTGCTGTATTGCCTGGCCCAAGATAAGGGCTGGTGTCTTGTAGTAATCCACGTGGAAAAAGTATGTCTCCATTTCCTGTGCCATTTACTTGTGGCTGATGAAGTCCTGCGTTTGCTGCGATATTTGCAAATGGCTGTGCTCGCAATTGATCAATCACTTCTTGAGCGATTGCAGCTGCCACCAACTGTCCTTGAGATTCATTGCCGACTTTATGAACCTGCCCGTACATCTGGATCATTGCAGTGCCAATGATGCCTGAAACTAAAACAGCCACAACCGCTTCAACGAGAAAGTCTCCGTCCATAGGGCGGATTGCTGCTTTGCCTGCTTTTTGGTTTTCCTTCTTGCGCAAGGATCTTAGTGACCGTCTCGCTAACATTTGGGGGGACCTCAGGACCATTGGACCACCAGGCCGGGGGACAATCTATTGCCTGGAATTTCGAGATGAGCATAGTTACTCCCATTTACCAATGTTCCCAATTCGGGGTAAACCTAAAAGCTTATTAAGAACTGTATCCACCCTGCTCTCGGCTGATTTGGGATATCTGAATCAACTAAGGGGCAGCGAATAAAAAATGCGCAAGACGCTGACCGCAGGCAGCAAGCCTGCTTCTAATCATTGCCTTCTAAGCACTCAGTTCCGATTAATTGTGAAAAGCACCATGTGACGAAGTGACCACGCTCAAGCAAGCTGCCATCTTAAACAAGCGAGCAGAAAGCTGTCTGTCTTCTTTGGCTTCACTTCGAATGAGCTTAGCTAAAACATCACTGTTTTGCACAAGGGACATAAGTGGGAATTCTGCAATTTTTACAGTGTTGTTTGAAAGTTGATGCGATTTTTCATTGCGCACTGCCACTTTGCTGTCCTGTCCAATTAATAGCTTTTGACCTGCACCAATGGCGAATTCTTTCCCGCCCACTGTAACTTTCATATTGCCCCAGTGTTTTTCGCAAAGGTTAAATACTTCAACACCATGTCCGTTTGATTTAACAAGTGCGCAGGCACCAGCTTCAATCTTCACTTTGCCGTTGCTTGTGCTGAGCTCTGTGTCACGGAATGCATTGACGAGCATTTCGCCTCTCTTCAATGAAACTGATGAACTTGTGCTTTCATAATTGCTGTCATTGCTATAAATGCTGCTGAACGAATGGCGCTCGACCACATTGCGTTCGACCACATTGCGACTAATTCCACCAATATGTAGATTGGCATTGGATGCCGAAGAAACACAGGCAATTGGTTTCAATTCATTTTGATTTGCAGTGCTTTCAATAGCTTGCTTATAATTGCCCTGTCCGTTGACTGACACCTGATTGCTAAAAACATTTCCCGGATTAGCAATTGCAGGCGAGCTGAATACTACATTTGCTACTGGTGCTTGAACAGCTGCTGAGCTTGTCACCACACTGGAGAAATTCGAAATGGCTTCGCCGCTTGCTGCTGCCGGTGGGTCAGCCAAAATGAATACGTTTCCATCTAGTGTGATTGCAGATTTTGCGCGGCTGCCTGTGCTGAATATCACATCTGCTCCGACTGCATTAATGGAATTGTTCTTACCTGCTGCTGTAATTCCGTTTGTGCCGAAATATGCTTTGCCGCCAAACAATTGCACAACAGAAACATCGCCAGGTTTAGTTCCTTTTACTGGATTGCTGGGAATATCTCCAACCGCAATAGTGACATTGCCTAAAGGTGCTCTGTCTGCCAATGCAATCAGGCTGGCATTCTTGCCAATTTCGATGCTTCCGTTTCGTCCATCTGTATTTTGAATTGTGAGGTTGCCCTGGTTAACTAAAATGTTGGCGTTCTTTTCCACCAACATTGCAGCAGTTCCGCTCAATGTCATTGAACCATTGCGTGTGGCAACGTCTCCTATGGTGAGGCTGCCGCTTGTGTTTAGTGTAAATGAACCGCCAGAACTGGAGTCTTCCAAAACAAGATTTCCGTCCGAGCTGATATTGACTATACCTTTGCCCCATGTCGACGCTTCAAGATGTCCTCCGCCCACCATCAAGGCTTTGCTTGCGCTACCGATGTTTCCAGAGTCTGATCTTAACTCTAGATTTGCTGCGCTAATACGTCCAGAGCTTTGCGTGATATTGCCTTTGCCGTCTGCGTCAATTCTCAGGCTGTTTGCGGTCAAGTTGCCGTTGAGACTGATGTTGCCGTCGTCACGTGTTCTCAACACTACATTGTTGCCGGTCAACGAACCGTTCAAAGTTAAGTTGCCTTCTCTACTGACGAGTTTGTAGTTGCCCCCACTTACGTCGCCGTTAACCGTTAGGTTAGAAGCTGAACTGAATTTGGAGCCGTTGCCCATTGTGATATTGGCGGCGCTTATGCTTAACGCTGAATCTTCGACGCGTACGCTTGTGTTTGCTGCGAGCTGGACAAGGTTTGCAGCAGTGATTTGCACTGTGCCATGAACACCCGCATTGAAAATTGCGTTTGTATTGATTGTGACTTTTGAGCCGTCGCCCATAACTGAAATTGTGCCGTCGGATTTCAAATTAAATCCTTTGCCGGCGTCAAACGATTCAACACAAATTGCACCTTTGGATTGCACATAGGCTGAATTTGTTGTCGATACGTTCAATTCGTTAGCTTTAACTTGAATTCGGCCGTTTTCACTACCGATTTTGCCCGATTGGGACATCAATGTGATTGAGTCTGCTGTGAGTAGACCCTTAGTTTGAATGATGTTTCCTGAGCCGTTGGCTGAAACGAGTAATGAACCAACTACGTTAACATCAGCTGACAGTGTGATATTGCCATTGTTGGCTGTAGTTTGAATGATTAGGCTGAGTGCGCTGACATTTTTGTCGATTACCAAATTGCCTGCTGCCTGAATTGTGGTTGTCGACCCGGGCGTTTGAATCTGTCCGTTGTTAACAAGGCTGCCACCAGGTGTGAGCACGTTGACATTGTTGTCACTGTGAAGTACGACACCTGAGTTAATGGTGACATTTGCATTGCTTGTTGAAACTGTAGCTGATGCACCCGATAGATTGAGTGTAGAACCACTGCCGGCAGCAGCCTGGTCAAACACAATCGGGGCGCCGCTTGATGCTGTGATCAGAATTTGAGAGCCACCATTTGTGCTGACTGTTGCAGAACCAGACGCAGGCACGACAATATCGAGCCCGGCTGCAGTGCTGCCATTTAAAGTGATAGATGATGCGCCGGTAGCATTTAAATGTGACTGCGAACCAAATACAATTTGCGGCGCGTTAACTGTAATGTTTGAACCGCCATTAATTGTAGGTGTCGCGCCAGCTCCGAATACAACTGCATTCAGCGAACTGAACGTAACTGTGCCAGATGCACCGGCATTGAATTGTGTGTTGCCGTTGAATTGAAGATTTGCACCGGCGCTCAATGCCTCAACAAAAACCGAGCCTGAAAGTCCGGCTGTAAATCCGACTACACCATTTCCGTTGATGGTGATACCGTTTGGATCTTGCAATACGATTACACCGTTTGCTTGCGACGAAGTGAGATTGCCGTTAAGGTTTAGATTTCCGCCGTTTACCGCTACAGAAATATTTCCGTTGGAGTTTAAGTTCACATTATTCAACGAGGTGTCGGCGCTTGTGCTGACTGTGACTAGATTGCCACCGCTGACACTGATAGAACCTACACCCGCGCCCTGGTTGGAGAAGTTGAGTGCTCCACCCAAGCCTGCGATGAATTGCACTGCACCGCCGGCTGAGCTAATTGAAACATTAGACAGTCCAGCAACTCCAATTGTAAGAGCTGATCCAGCGATTGATTGAACTGAAACTCCTACTTTTGCGTTGCTCAATGACATTGAACTGCCTGTACCAAACGAAAGAGCATTGCTGAAAATATTGAGTTGGCTTCCGCCGGCTGCTGTCAATTTGCTGTTTGCTGCCAGAACCACGCCGGTGGCGCCATTGTTGCTTGTTTGCACCTGGGCTGTTCCGCTTGGTCCGGCATTCAATGTATAAGATGATGCGAAAGTAACTGAATTAGAACCACTCAAGTTAATAAGGCTGTTTCCGCCACCATTTGCTGTGATTGTGCCGGAAAGTCCGCTCAAATTCAGGTCGTTGGATGAATTTATCGAAACCTGAGCTCCGGCACCTGAAGCCAACACGCTGCCGTCTAGGACGAATTTGTCTGTACTGAAAATTATATTTCCAGCTGTCGAACTTACTTGCACGCCGGCTGCCACATCGATATCTGTGCCAGCACCGCTTGCCGCCAAATTGACACCGCTGCTACCGCTGACTGCGTTGAAAATGCTGATGCTGCCGTTGTTAGCTGTTATGTTTAAGTTGCCTGCTGTGATGTTGCTTTCAAGAGCGACATCGCCATCGTTTGTTAGTTGGAATGTACCTGCTACGGTTGATGTTTTGACATCAACTGAGCTGGCGTTGTTGATGTATGCAGAACCGCCACCGTTAACTTGCACTTCAAGTACGTTAGCTTCAATTGGGTTTGCTGCACTGCCGATATTGCCTGTTTGGGCGCTCAATATCAAAGTGCCTATCCCGATGCTTCCTGATCCGATTTGGTTTATCGAAGAATTTCCCTGGACACTTAAAACAACCGTTGGAGAGTTGATTTGTGAGCCCTGATTGATATTGCCGCTTGAAATAGTCGAGACATTTAATTGTCTTGCGCTAATGGTGGAATTCAAATTGATATCGCCATTGGTGGCGATAAGTTCCATGCCGACATTTTGTGTCGTGTCTAGAGTATCAGAGCTCAAGCTCAAGCCAGCGCCCAAGTTAATCGCAGCATTAGAGCTGCTCAAACTAACTGTGCCGCCATTGAAATTGACAGAGCCCGAACCTGTAAGGTTAAGTCCGCCATTTCCATTGGGACCGATTGCGATTGAGCCCGGTCTTAAACTAGCACCTTGCGAGACGTTGAAAGTCACCACTGAGCCTGGTGCGAAATCTAAGTTTAGCGAGTTTGTTTGATTGCCAGAGTTAACCTTGAGTACTCCGGCGTTATCCATAGAAATTGAGCTGCTGCCGCGGAATTGTATGCTTGGGGCACCAATTTCGACTGCACCGCCTGTTGCTGAAAGGTTTGCATTATTGCCAAAGACCAATGCTCCGTTATTGGCTGTTGCCTTTACAGTGACATTGCCGGCAGTGCTGCTGAGCTGAGCAACTCCAAGTGTAGTTCCATTTCCTGAGAAATTTGCGCTGTAAGAGATGCCGCTGCCGTTGAGAGATGCAACTACAGTGCCTGCTCCGCTTAGATTTACATTGGCTGTTGAGCTAGCCGAGAGGGTGCCCATGTTGTCTACATTCGAGCCACGCAAACTGATGCTTTCGTTGATGCTTACGTTAAGATCGCTGCCGGGAGTATTGTTCAAAGTTAGCGAGCCACCTGCTCCTCCAAGACCGTTGGCTGAGATAACTCCAGTTCCCGCTGCTCCGCCCGATTGTAATGCGCCGATTTGCATTGCGCTTACAGAACTTTGATTTAATGTAATTGAGCCACCATTGGCAGTGCCGCCGGCATCGGCATTAATGCTGCCGTCAAGGCTAATTGCACCGGTGCCGCCAAATTGCCCGGCATTGACAGAGACTGTGCCGCCGCCACCGGAGTTTGAGCTGGCATCGATGTTGCTGCCTGAAAGATTTATGTTGCCGTTAAATGTGCTCAGTGAGACTTGCCCACCTTTGTCAGTGCTGCTGCCACCGGTTGAACTGGCAATCAGGTTGCTGTTGCTAATTTGAATGTCGCCATTTTGACCGAATGTTTGGAATGTTATTTGTCCGCCTCTACCAGCGACGCCATTGCCTTTGGCTTCTAATGTAACTGGGACACTGCTTGACCCAACTTTTATAGTCTGGAAGTCACCGGCTGCATTCAATGTTATGCGTCCACCGCGAGCTCCTTGCCCGCCGTCGGCAGTAATATTGGCATTAACGTTGAGTACTCCAGCGGTGGTGCTTGTGTCTCCTAGCAGATTGATGTTTACTGTGCCGCCGCTGCCTGCGCTGGCACCGCCATTGACGTTCAAGTTTGAATTCAAGTTGACATAGCCCGAACCGGCTGCGCTGCCAGATGCAGCTTGAATAGAAATTGTGCCGCCACGTCCTGAGCCGACTGCTGATGCATCTAAAGCACCATTTACGGTGACTCCGCCGCCATTACCGGCATTGCCTGCGCTAAGTGCGATAACGCCGCCAGCGCCGCTTGAGCCCTGGACAGCCACATTCATCACTGCGTCTTGAGCCACATTAATGTTGTTGCCGGCAGAAACTCTAATTTGTCCGCCGCTGCCAGATGTTGCTCCACCTCTGGCAAACAATTGAGGTCCGCCGCCTCCAACGTTGTATGATCCGCCGCCCGAGGTTAAATTGATTGAGCCGCCATTTCCTGTACCCAAGCCGTCGGCATGAATGTCTCCAAGCACTGTGAGATTGCCGTTTGTACTTGAAAGTGTGACAGATCCGCCGTTGCCGCTTGTATTTGGATTTACGTTGAAAACTGCGTTGCTGACTGTAAGGTCAGCATTCGAGTTTAAGAATACAGAGCCGCCGTTGGATCCTTGCGCTGTAATTGACAGGTCGCCATTATTAAATGCTCCGCTATTGCTGAGGCTGATCGAAACGCTGCCGCCCTGACCAGTTCCATTTCCGTTTGCATTCAATATAAATGATGAGCCGCCGGTATAACTTGCTGAATTAATTTGGATGGCACCGCCGTCGCCGTTGCTGCCACCGGTGGCTGTGATTGTAGCGCCGCTGCAATTAATATTTCCTACTGCGTTTAATGCAAGGCTGAGTGAGCCCTGTCCTGTGCCCGATCCATTTGCCGAAATAGTTGCATTTTGCAAATTGATATCGCTAGCAGAACTTAGTGTAACCAGTCCACCTGTACCGTTTGCAGTTGCGTTTGAAGAGTCGAGTTTTCCTGTTACTGTAAGTGTTGATGGGTCGCCTGGATTTCCTACTGTAGAAAGTGAAATTTGCGTACCATTGCCAGCTTGTGCTTTTGCGTTGATACCACCTTCGAAGTAGTTTAATGGACCAGTGTTGCTGACACTGACAGAACCACCATCGGTGGCAGCACTGTTGCTGATGTAGAGTGCGCCGCCAACTCCGTTGGCTACATTAAGACCAGCTAGTTGTCCGGCTGAAGCGCTGACAATGCCACCGGCACCTACAACTGCATCGTTCATGATTCCAGTGCCGACAGACAAATTGCGATTTGCTGCAACTGTCACCATGCCGCCTACTGTGCCGTTACTCGCGTTGTTTATGCCCTGTTGGACATTGATGTCTCTATTTGCAAAAGCTGTGATGTTGCCTCCATTTCCCTGGAAGCTGGTCATGTTCAAGTCGCCGTTACTTGCATGGATGTATGAACTTGTGCCTGCGCCCAAGCCATCGAGTGCGGTGCTCAACACGCCTGTGGTGATGCCGCCAGACCCATGACCCAGTGCCTGGGGTCCGTCGAATATATGAATGGTATATGATCCGGTTGGGACTCCGGTTGTGAGCACACCTGATGCCATCACAATCTCTGCGCCAGGCGTGCTGATGCTGCCCATGTTGATGCCGTTGTATGCGCCAACTGATACTGACGGTTGTCCGGCCTGACCAGCTGGTGGCACCTGTCCAGAAGCACCAGTGGTAATTATGCTGCTCGAACCAAGATCAACAGATCCAAATTGCGAAACCAGGAAAATGTGTCCGCCTGGTCCGCCTGCTTTGGATGAATCAAGAACTGCTGAACCGCCGGCAAGTGTCAAGTTTTGGTTTGCAATTAAGTTGATGTCTCCCCCGTTGGAAGAGATATGAACTCCAGGAATAACAATAGACCCTGTTTCGGATATAAGTCTGATTTCGCCTGAGTTAGTACCGATAGAAGTAACGCCGGTTAAATCGATGCCCTTGCCGGCATCAATATATATTCCTGTCTGCGACAGGATGGATGTGGCGCCCTGGCTGAGAACACTGCCTGGAGTCGTGAGTTGTATGTTTGCGACGTCTGTCACACCTGTGAAAATAATATCGCCGTCGTTGTTTGTAGTTTCGGGGTCGCCGCCGACAAGTATGTCGCCCAGCAAAAGTGTGCCAGTGTTGCAGAGGATGTAGGCGTTCTCTGCAGTGACGTTCAGTGTGCCGCTCAGGCTGTTTACGCTAATTGAAGCGAGTCCGGCTTTTCCTGCGTTTACGCTCAGTGCTTTTGTGAGATAGTCTCCGCCCAGAATTTGAATATTCAAAATGTCTGCGAGATTTTGTGTGCCGACATTCATGACACCATTAGGTGCACTGAATGTGCCACCAATTGCATTTATCGCCAGATTGCTGGTCATAGCGGCTACGTTGATGTTAGCCAATGCCGAACTCATGACGCCCTGGTTGAGCAGCACATTGCTTGTGATGTTGAGGTTGCCGTTGAGCGCAGACATCACTGGCGAGACTGCGTTTGCTCCTGTGGACATTACGTTGGCTACTACCGGTGCAGTCATCGACAATGAACCGGCGCTGGTGATATTGCCCGCATTGTAGATTCCGGTGTTGGCGATAAGTACCAAATTTAGATTTGATATCGCGTTTGAATATCCAGTCGGTATCAATGTGCTGATGCTTGCGCCAAGGGCATTGAAAATCGACCCGCTGCTGTTGATAGTTGCAGTGTGAATATTTGGATTTGTCGAAATCAAAATCAGGTTGCTTGTGTTTACAAAATTGCCGGTGATTGCATAAACACCATTTTGAAAACTGCCGATATCGATAACTGTTTGGGTCGGATTAACAACACCTGCCAGGTTGGCTGCCACTGCAGCTGTGATGATGCTTGACGAACTCGGCACTGACGGTGCACTGACTGTCGAAGCCACAGTCGAATTGGAAGTTTGTACGTTGTGACCAAGTGCTGTCGGAGCCGATTGAGTCGCTTGTTGGACTGGTGTCAACGGCTGCCCGTGCACTGACGTGCTGCCAGCCAGCGCAAGCAGTGAAGGCAAAGCTATAACTTTGCTGAGAGCCAACCATCGTCCAGACTTTTTCAATCTGCCAAAAGAACTGAGAGACGACTTTGCAGTCATAGTGAAGCACCTGCCTTAGGGGGGATTTCCAATGTCTTCGGATCGCTCCAAAGGCACATGGAGGGCTGGATGCGCCAACAACTAGGAATGTTGTGGTTCAAACGCAACTGACGGGGACAGGTCCTATATACCCAGAAATATCTGAAAATAAATCTCGTCTACACGTTTCTGTGTAGATTTAATGAGGAGAAGAAATGACTCGTTTGAGGAACAAATTCTGAAAAAAGTGTCCTTACGTGCCTCCCAATACAAACAGCGGTGTCAGAGCCCACCGCTGTTCGGCGCAAAGTAACATGCGCCTACCCCCCAGTTGTATTGGCCGTTCATTTGAGCTTGAGTGCGCAATGCCGCTCCGAATCGTTCTAAATTAGCGCTCCCCCCAGAGCACTTAGTCGGAATAATTCGTCGCTCAACATGTCTGACCAAGATATATACTTCCCCTAGCAGAACTATTCAAAACCTTATATTCGATTAATTTATTTCCCGTTTTGTAAAAACATCTTCGGCGTACTCAGCCACTGCTAGCCGCTCCCTCGCCCCACGTCGCACGGGTGTCAGGCAGCGCCCAGCTGCCAGATGAGAAACGCATTAGGTTATATTAGCCAAGCCTGGCTGTTTACAGCCTCCAGTCAAGTTATCATGATACGTTTTGTTGGCTGAATAAGCAGCGCTCTGCGCTCTCCTGGACAATTAATATGGCGCGATTAGTTCAAAAATTTGGTGGTAGCTCCGTTCGGGATGCAAAGCATATCCAGCGCGTAGCCAGAATTGTGGCAGACGCCTATAGAGAGGGCAAAGAACTCGTTGTTGTCGTTTCGGCGATGGGTGACACCACCGACCAACTCATCGAGCTGGCCGGGCAAGTGAGCAGCAACCCCGACCCACGCGAACTAGATGTTTTGTTGGGTACTGGCGAGCAAATTTCTATTGCCATGCTCGCAATGGCGCTACAAAGTTTGGGTCTCAAAGCAAGATCATTCACTGGCCCGCAAGCCGGAATTTTGACTGACGATACAAACGGTTTTGCCAGAATCAAAACTGTGCATCCAAGTCGCATCGAAAGCTCACTACGTCGTGGCGAGATCGCTGTGGTAGCCGGATTTCAGGGCATGACACGCAGTAGCGAATTGACCACGCTCGGACGCGGTGGGTCTGACACCACTGCCGTGGCACTTGCTGCTGCACTAAGCGCAGACTGCTGTGACATATACACCGATGTTGATGGCATCTACACGACAGACCCGCGCACCGTCGGTAATGCTCGCAAATTGAGAGCCATCTCCTACGAAGAAATGCTTGCCTTAGCATCTGCCGGTGCTCAGGTACTAAACGCAAGATCAGTTGAACTGGCAATGAAAAACAAAGTGCCGGTTCGTCTGCGTTCGACCTTTGAACCTACTGACACCGGTACACTTGTGACATCAAGTGAGTTGGCTCCGGAATATCAAGTTTGTGGTGTCGCTTGTGATAACGATCGAATTTCAATCAACATTCATTTGGGACAGGACTTCAGCGTAGCCGGCAATTTAGCCGATGAAATGCACGGCGCTAAGACTCTTAGCTTGATAGAGCGATTAGAACATATCGGAGTGTCCGCCAGCAGCATATTCAAAAAGACAGATGAGTCGAAAAATGTCTGCCAGATCGATTTTACATGCGAAAAACGAATCGCCAGAGACGTGCAAAATTTACTGCGCAATTCGCTTGTCGAGTTTCCTTGCAGCCAGTTTAAGGTTGATGCCGGTATTGCCAGAATTTCTGTTATCGGCAATGCAGTGCATACAGATATTCAATTGCAAAATGATTTGCTCAGCACTTTGACAAATGCCGAAATCCCCGTCAGTATGCTAAGTGCTGACAAGCTTTGTATTTCGGCAATCGTACCTGAGCAACACAAAGATACAGCCATAAGAAAAGTGCACGCGCGCTTTTGCCAGGAAACCCGGAGTCCAGACTTAGTTTCAGTAAGTATTTGAGGAAGAACAATGACATCGTCGCCATTCGGCAATTTATTCGACAAGCTAAAAACGCACACCAAGCAAGCCACCGACCAGATGAAACTGGCTGGTAAAATTGCCGGTCTTAAAGTTGAGCGTAGTACCCAGAAGGCCGAACGCGAGCGTTTGCTGAAAGAAATCGGCAGCAAGACTTATTCGATTTTCAATAAAACGAAAGCACTAGAAAGTCAGACACTCGAAGAAGAAATTATCAATGAATTGCGTCATATCGAGCGCATCGACAAACGCATGGAAGAAATTGAAGAAGAAATACAAGCATTGCAAGCAGAACTGATGCAGCATGGTGGAAAAGATGTCGTCGATGCAGACGATGTCGATGAAGCTGATGAATCAGACGATAAGAAGGACTAAGGAGGAAACGCAGATGACCAAAACTACATTATGGGCTCTTGCTCTATCGATAGCGTTGCCGGGAATCATGCCACTAAATGTAATGGCTGACGTTACTTCCCCTTCAATCAAAGACCAGGGCAAACGCTATACAAACGAAAAGCCTCTGACTTCATACTACGGCACAGGCAGCTCGGGCCGCCTCGTCGAAGCATCAGAACTCAGAATGGTAGTCGATGACATGATTGCCGCCGGTGAATTCGAAAAAGCTATTCCAAAAGCCAAGAAAGCAGTGCAGTTAGATCCCGCCGATCCTGCTGGTCACCTTTATCTTGCACGCGCTTTGACTCAGAAATTCTACCAATCAAAGGGAGAAATTGATGAGAAGCTGCTTGCCGAATGTGTACGCGAATGGGAAATCATCAGACGTCACGATGCCGACCCAACCGAACAATGGGAAGCAGGAAATCAAAGCAAAAAGCTAGTCAAAATTGCCAAGGCGCTTGAAAAAGATAAATTGCGCAAAGAAAAAGAGAGAATCAGAGAGAAAGAAGAAGACAGCAAGTCTGATGCAATTGCAGCCGGCAAAAACGGCTCAGCTACCACAGTTGCAGAAACAACTGTCAGCGGAAAAGTCGCTGATGCTGATGCAAAAAAGAGCACAGATAAAGCTCCAATTGCCTGGAAAAGAAAAATATTTGGCTTGTAATAAGCACTGATATGGATCTTTCAACCGTAATCGGATCTGGCGGAGTAGGCCTCCTCCTTCTAGCTTATTTCATGCAAGTATTCGGATTACTCAAGCAAAATTCGTTTGCTTATGTCCTGCTTAATTTGATTGGGTCTGCCCTCTCATGTTATGCGTCAATGCTTATTCACTACATTCCATTTGTAGTGCTTGAAGCCTTGTGGTGCATTGTCGCCTTTCTCTCATTACTGCGACTCGGCGGCACCAAAAATGGTGTGTCACCAGGTGCCGGACACTAAGTAGTTTTCTTTGAGTTGATTTGCAACTTGCATCTCTTCCTGGCTGAGTGGACTGGCCTCTAGTTCGACATCATAAGCAGCTTCAAATCCGGCTTTTAGTGCCTGATTGAGTTCTTCAATGGTCAATGTTTTTCCCAAAATGTCGAAGAGGTTTGCATGCCGTTCGACATTCCCAGTTTTGCTTTCATTGCCACCTAAGAGTTCTGCCACCAACCCCTGTTCTAAATTCAGTGGAATAGACCCGTGCTGTAAAACTGCTCCACGACGGCGAAGCTGGGCGCTGCCGGCTAGTTTTCTTCCCTTGTGATGAAGGTCGGCGTTTGTGGTGGCAAGAAAGCAATCGGCTAAATGGCGATATGCTGCTTCGGCTGACCCTAGTTCTGCATTAAGTCCAAGAATTGAAAATGCCTGCTGCAGTCCACAACAAATTTGCTTGTAAGCTGCGTTGACTCCACGCTCAAGAAAGCCATATTGGCCCACGCCGATTTCTGCACCGACAAAAGCATAAGTAAGGTCTTTATAGTGCAAAACTGCTCTGCCACCACTTGGCCGTCTGACTAAGTCGAAGCCCCGCCTTTGAATATTTTCGATGCTTTCATCTGAAAGTTTTTGGCTAAGTCCGATACTCATGCATGCAGGGCTAAATCCGTACAATCGCAAGACCGGCGGCATCTTTTCAGCACGTTCGAGCAGCATGGTATCAATCGCCATGTTCAACGCGCCGTCATATTCAGCAAATGGTATAAAACGCCAGACCAATTTCTGTTTCTAGCTTTGTGCTAAGGAAAGGTTGGATTCGTTTGCCACTGCCGCTCTGATTACTGGTGGTACTTTTACTTCAGTTGAGCTGTATTGGATAGCCTGGTGAATTTTCTCTTCGGCAAGTTTTATCTGCTCTTCTGTGTCACCGTAAATGGTGGCAATCGTGTCGCCTTTCTTGAATTTTGACCCTACCTTGCCATTTAAAACAACACCGACTGCAAGGTTTATTGGATCTTCCTTCTTGCTGCGGCCTGCGCCCATCAGCTTGCATGCTTCTGCTACTGTTTTACCGTTGAGCTGCGAAATCCATTTTTCGCCGTCACCAGTAATTTTGACTTCGTGTTTTATTTTCGCCTGAGGCATCAAAGTATAGTCTTCGATAACCGCTGGGTTGCCACCCTGTCTCTTGATCAATTCTCTAAATTTCTCAAGCGCCTTGCCAGAGCTGATGATTTTTTCCAGTTCTTTTCTGGCGGCTTCTTTGTTGCTTGATTTGCCGGCTTGCACCATTGCCATGGCACCAAGTGAGAAGCAGAGTTCTTGCAAGTCAGAAGGTCCATTTCCTTTCAGAGTTTCAATCGCTTCGATGACTTCCAGAGTGTGGCCGACTGCCATGCCCAGCGGCTGTTCCATATCTGTGACTACGGCGGTTACTGGTCGCTTTAAGCGTATTCCGACTTCGACCATAGTTTTTGCAAGCTCGACTGCTTTTTCTTCTGTGTCCATGAAAGCGCCGCTGCCGCATTTTACGTCGAGAATAATGAGATTGGCTCCTGATGCAATTTTCTTGCACACGACAGAGGCTGCAATCAATGGAATTGATTCTACTGTTCCGGTGACGTCGCGCAATGCGTACATAAGCCCATCTGCGGGAGCAAGGTCGCTGGTTTGCCCGCCGACTGCTTCGCCTATTTCTTTGACCTGTCGAATGAAGTCGTCTGTTGCCAATCTAACGTTGAATCCTGGAATTGCTTCAAGCTTATCGAGCGTGCCGCCAGTGTGACCCAGACCTCTGCCCGAGAGCTTTGCCATCGGGATGCCGGCTGCTGCCAACATGGGCACGAAAACCAGTGTTGTTTTGTCGCCAACGCCGCCGGTGCTGTGCTTATCACCCACCACAGGCCCTATCTCGGACAGGTCGAGCATTTCGCCAGACCTTGCCATGGCGTCTGTGAGAAACGCTGTTTCGTCCATTGTCATGCCACGCCAGCAAACGGCCATCAACCAGGCCGACAATTGGTAATCTCTGTAAGTGGCTGGGTCGACCACTGTTTTGATAAGGAAGTCTATTTCTTCTTTGCTGTGTTCCTGACCCTGGCGCTTCTTGATGATGAGATCAACCATTCTCATGGCAATAACCTTCCTTTGCTGGTGGAAGTGAAATTATAGGCGCTTTCAGTCAGACAAAAGGTCTTTCAGTCCGAAAATTCAGGAAATTGATTGCCCGTGAGCCTGGGCTCTTGACAAGATCCTGTGAAATATGATTTATAAATTAGTGGAGCGAGGCCCCGTGAAGCTTACCAAGAAGTCTGTAAGGCCTCCTCCCTTTTTTTTGGGCAAAATCAAAACTACAGAAGCCTTTGAAACATGGCTGATTTAGCGTGTTTGCGAAGAGTCTGTTTTAAATGTCTTGCAATTGTCTAAACTTAACTAATTGCTTCTCGCTTGCTGGCTATACTTTATGGCTGATAAGCGGAGCAAATTGATGCAGTCTTTAAGCCCAAAAACAGAAAGTCCTGAAAAGACCAAAAGCAAAGAGTCGGCTAGCAAAGCCCTGACGCAGCTGGGGCAAATATCTTTCATCAACACACTGCCTGTGGTTCTGCCCCTAACGACCGGGGCTGTGGACGCGAATTGTCAGCTTGTTTTCGGCACTCCAGCCGAATTGAATAAAAAACTGAGTCGCAACGAATTGCAGCTTGGCGCGATGAGTTCGTTCTATTTCCTTGAAGACGGCGGCTTTCAACTTTTCCCTCAAATTTCGATTTCAGGCACCGGACGCGTAGGCAGTGTTCTCCTTTTCAGCAAAGATGACTTGAGCACACTACATGGCAAGATTGTCGACGTGCCTGATTCATCGGCGACTTCAATCAAGCTTTTGCAGCTCTTGTTGAAAGAAGAATATGGTGTTGAGCCCCTACTCAGGCAGCAAGACGAAAAAGTGACAGACAGCTCTGATGCCCGCGCTGTACTTTTGATTGGCGATAAGGCACTCAAACAAGATGAGCATCTTCAAAACACGCATCTGCGAGTAGACCTGGCTCAGTGGTGGTTTAAGCGTTTTGAGCTGCCATTTGTATTTGGAGTTTGGGGCGCACGGAAGAATTGGGCACAAGATAACAGGCAAGAGTTTGAGCAAATTGGCGCATCTCTAGTCGAAGCCGCTAAACTGGGACTAACAAGCTTGTTGCCCCAGGTTATTGAAGAGGCAAACAAACGAACCGCACTCAAAGACGAACGATTATCTTGTTACTATCTCAATGAACTCGACTACAGGCTCACTGCAGATCATGACCAGGCATTGGAATTATTTGGCAAACTATGCCGCAAGCACGGTTTCATTTCCGACTAATCTTAGCTTGAATGCCTTTGCTCTTTTGATTTCGCTTTCCTGCACCTGCACTGTCGCCCAAGCAGCTCCGTTTCCCTCGCCCGATTTTCAGGTTCTGTCTAAGACTAAACCTGTGATAAATCGTGGGCATTGGGTGCAAGTCAAATCAAATGATGCCCCGGTTGTAGAGTCGCAAACAAAGGTGAAACCTGTTGTAGAAGACAAAAGCCCTCCGGAATTAAAGGCTTGCCTGGCTGATGCAGAGCAGGCGTTAGCTGCCCAGGAAATGGATAGGGCAGGCAAAATTTTCAAATATGCTGCCAGTCAATATCCCTCCGATTTGCGCCCGCAGCTGGGCATTAGTCGAATTAGTTTCATTTCTGGGCGCAATGATGAAGCTATTAAGATGCTCAACACTTTAATTGCCAAATTTCCAAAGTCCTCTGAGCCACGTGCCATGCTCGGCAATGTCTTCCTGAGTTTGGGAAAATTTGAGCAAGCTAAAGCGCAGTTTCTGGCGGCAACTGCGCTAGATGCGAAAGATGCAGAATCATTCTTTCATCTGGCCCAGATTGCAGTGCTTTTCAACGAGCAAAACGAAGCAATTGCTTTGTCGAAAAAATCGCTGGCTGCAAATTTGAGCAATAATTCTGCGCGCGTTTTGTTAGCAAGATTGTTGAGAGATGGTGGCAACGTCGATGATGCTCTCGTGCAATATAAAGATGCCCTCGCGCAAGACCCTGATAATCCAGACTTGCTAGGTGAGACAGCCAGCTTGCTTGCGATTAAAGGCAGACCCCAGGAAGCCGTGGAAAAGCTGATGCAAGCTTATCGACTAAATCCCGAATCTGCCGAAATTCAAAAGCAGTTGGTCACCATTTATGGTGCCAGGCGCGATTGGCCTAACGCAGGCGATGTAGCTAATTCGTGGGCTCAGCTAGAACCAGAAAACACCAAAGCTCAACTCGTGCAGGGGTGGTGTTCGCTGATGAATCACGAGTCATTAGATGCTACTGTAATTCTAAAACAAGTTTGCCGGAAGGCTCCCCAAGATATAGAAGCCCGTAATATCTACGGTATTGCTTTGCTCGAACAGCGTAAGTTTGATGATGCGCAAAAACAATTTGAAGCTGCGCTGGCGCTTGATGCCCAATATTTGCCCGCGCGTCTAAACCTGATTGCGCTGTACGGATTTAAGGGGCAAAATTCATATGCCATAGAACTCATCGAAAAGTTGCAATTGCAAGAGCCGGAAAATTCTTGCGTTCTTTCATTGCATGCCTGGCTTGAAATGAAACTTGGCAATTACGATGCAGCCAATGACTTAAACAGCCTGGCTTTATCTCATGATCCGCAAGAACCACTGGCTTTGATTGGTGGTGGCATAATCTTCCGCAAGCAAGGAAAACTTGCCGAGTCAGTCAGTCTGTTGCAAAAAACTATCAAACTATTTCCTGATAGCCCTCTGCCGTTGTATGAGCTTTCTGCTACTTATGTAGCCGAAGGAAAATTTACCCAAGCTATTGAGTCAGCTCAACTTGCATTGCAAATTGCTCCCTCTAATTTGGATGCAAAAGCAGCACTTGCGTTTGCACTCATCGCAGCGAAAAACTATGAGGGTGCGATTCCTCTTTTGAAGGAATGCGTTTTGCGCAACCCGAAAGACCTGCAATTGCGTATGGTGCTTTCTCGCGCCCAGGTAAGTCGAGGTGACAGAGAAATTGCTCAAACAACTTTAGAGAAGGCACGAACAGCTTTTCCCGATAGAGCCGAACCATTAATCGGTCTAGCAAATCTTGCTTTCGATTTTCGCAATTACCGTCAGTCAGAGCAGCTGTTACAAGATGCACTAGTTTGTGATCCTGATAATCGAGAGGCATTGATTTCTCTTGCTCGCGCATATTTTGCGATGGGTAAGTTTGATAACTGCTATGACCAATTCCAGACACTTCAAAATTCTGATTTAGACGCGGCTGATATATTGCTGAAAGCACGCTGTGAATATGCTTTGCGCCAATTTACTTCCGCTTGCGCTGACTATGAAAAAGTGATGCATGCAAAATCTACCTTGAACGCATCCGATTTTGTAAATTATGCGCAAGCACTTTTGCAGAGCGGACAATATTCGCGTGCTCAAGAGCTTATAGGTTCTATCGAAGCTAGCTCTACAATTAAGAACAATGGCGGAGCTCATGAGCTTGAGCGCATTCAATCTGAGTTGCGAAACTGTATGCGTCGCACTCATTAAAGGTGTAGACTGGATAGCTGCTATTCAAAAAGGAAATATTGGTGAAAAAACGAGATTTAAATCGAGCTGTTTATGCCAGTACTTTAGTTGCCTTTTCAGTTTTCGTCCCTGCGGTGCAAGCCGAAGTGGGTGAATGTAAATCGTCCACTGTCTCATTCTCTCTATCTGGTCTTAGCAAAAGAGATCCAATTCTTGAAAATATTTTGAATGACCTCGATAAGCGAAAAGCAACACAAAGTGATCTCGAAACTTTGTCTACCTATATAAAGGACAATCCGAGCAGTCCTGATGGACATCTTGTCCTCTCACGTGCATATTTTTCACTTGGTATGGACAATATGTACGCAGAGGAAATGGAAAAAGCCTGGAGTCTTGCACCCAGCCATGTGAGCTATTTACTCTCTGCACTGAAAGCTCAAACTGTGTGGAATGACAGTGCAAGTCTCAAATCTCTTGTAGATAAATCTCTAAATGTTTATCACGATAATTCACGAATGCTTCTGATTTTGGCTAAGGAATTTCAGGCAGAAAATCGCCCCGTGCTTGCGCTGCGTTTTTTTGAACGAGCCCATCAGCTAGACCCGCAAAACCGCAACATTCTCAAATCATATTGCACATTACTTCTTTCGAGCAGAGAGTACGCCCGTGTCCTTAGTGAAGCAAAGCCGTTGTTATCTGAGAACGACCCCAATTGTTTTGCTCAACTGATAACAGGACTGGCTTATAATGGTCTAGGTCGTCCAGAGGTGGCTCGCCCGCTTCTGGAAAAAGCGCATTTAGAAAACCCAGCGCAAGCGCAAATTGCAGAAGCGTATGCTGATTGTTTGATTGCTTTGGGCAGAAAAAAAGATGCATTGCAACCTGCTCTGGTGGCACTGGCAATGCAGAGTCCAACAGCAGGACGCACTGAAGAAATGAAATTAAAATTGCGTCCATTACTTGCGTCGGCAAATGAGAAAGCTCTAGATGCATCTCTGGCCAGTGTTGAGGCGCTGAAACCGCCGCCAAATCAATTGGCGTTTTTCTATTTTGCTCTTGGTGATTTGTTTGACCGATTAGGCAAAGTAAATCGAGCTACAGACTGTTTCATATCAGGACTCAAGCTTGATGATAGTTTCGGGCGCGGATTTATGAGATTGGCGCACGACTATGAATTGCTGGGTAAAGACCCTGATGTGATTTTAGGTCTCTATCAAAAGGCTGTTGATAGTGCTCCTGATGATAAGGAAGTGCAGTCAAGGTATGAAAGAATGAAGTCTCGAATGAAGGCTTCAGACCGTGATATAGCAGGCAAGTTGAAGGCTGTATTGAATAGCGCGCGATATTAGTGCTGTTACAGGAAGAAGTTTGTGAATATGTTGCTGTGTTGTTGCAGCAGCGATGCAATTTTCTCTGGTCTGCAAAGTGCTCGTCTTCTTCCGCAAAACGCTTAATACTGCCTTGACGAAGGGTTGACATAATTTGCTTAAGTTCTAAAATGGAATGGTGGGTCAATTCGACTTCGAATTTTTTCGCAGAGATAAACGTCATGTGTCCAGCAGTCATCACAAAACCATATTCGCTGAACCGCCCATTTCTGCAGGCGCGCCTCGCCAATAATAATATCAATTTCTAAAATAACCGGCTCAAGTAATCTAGCAATTTACTTCGGTTCATAGATAAAGCAAACCGATTACAGTGGTGCAGCGTGACTGGCACAACTGTCTTTCAGAACTGTCTGCAGCTAAATCGTTAGTCGTGCAGCTGCTCGTGAGTGTCCCATCGTAGGCTGTTTTGCTCGGCATGGGTTTTGTTGCGTAATTGACTTCGATTTGTCATCAGGGCAAGGCTTGATCTTTGTCGTGCGTAATTTTCGCGCGGATAGCTTTTTTTTGTTTATTCCCCACAGATTTCTAAACTCAATTTTTGAAAAAGGAGCTCAGCTATGACTTTTCTTGATGTATTCAAAGCTATTTTTCTCGGTTTTGCAGTTGCAGCGCCTGTTGGTCCTATAAGCATGTTATGTATTCGAACAACTCTAAGCTCTGGGTTTTCTGCCGGCTTTAGTGCCGGGCTTGGCGCTGCACTTGCAGATGGTTTGGTGTCTCTCGCGGCTCTGGGCGGCTTGGCTGCTGTGCTATCTTCATCAGTAATATCAGTTTCGCTGCTGAGTTATTGCGCGGCAGCCTTTCTGTTTTATCTCGGTGTGAAAATGTTATTGAAGTCAAACGAGACCTTATTTGCTACCTCGCAAGTAAAGCAAAATGCCCATATGTCTTTCATTTCGACCTTTGCGCTCACCGTTATCAACCCACTCACTTTAATGTCCTTTGCGGCTTTGTTTTGCACTGTTAATAGTTCACAGCGTAGCTTCCTGGAGCTATTTGGCACGGCTGCATGCATTGCCCTTGGCTCTGCATTGTGGTGGCTCTGCCTGGCAGTATTCCTTAGTGTGGCAAGGAGAAGTATTGGGCCGCGATCTATGAAGTCGATAAACATCGGCTCGGCATTATGTATACTTGGTTGTGGAGTAAAGCTGTTACTTCCCTGAGTTTAATTCAGGTCGAAATTTCTTTGTGGAGAAAACAAAATGAAAGTTGTTATCGAGACTCAGCGCACAGTTCTACGTGAAATGTCGATGGACGATATTGATTTTGTGGCAGGCTTGTTGAGCAATCAAAAGGCGATGCGCTATTTTCCAAAGCTATATTCTCGCAAAGAAGCTGAGCAAGCAATTGAAAGGCACATGTTTCGCTATAAACTACAAGGACATTCTGTCTGGATTATGCAAGATAAAAAGCTTGGCAAAGCAGTCGGTTATCTAGGTCTGGTTATGCAATCAGTTGAAAATAAAGCTGAGCCAGAAATTGGTTACATTTTGCATCCAGACTATTGGAAATGCGGGTATGCCACCGAAGGTGCTACCGCTACTCGCGACTATGCGTTTCAGACTTTGAATTATCCATACGTGATATCGCTGATACGCCCAATTAATGAGCCGTCGCAAGCTGTGGCAAGACGTGTTGGCATGAAAATCGATCGCAAGGTCGACTTCTTCGCAAACACACATTATGTGTACAAGCTAAATAGAGAAGACTTGAAATCAATATAGGTTGATTTAGATAGCCATACTTCTTTCTGTTTCTCGCATAGCCGCAGGCTCTGCTTGCTTTTCTTCTTGCACCGCTTGCGTGGGCTGAGCAACCTGCTCTTGCGATTCTTGCTCTTCATAGACTTCAGAGTGACACTTGTTTTTCGATTTGCTGTTTTTGCGAATATTGATCAAGTGCTC
Organism: uncultured Candidatus Obscuribacterales bacterium; assembly: GCA_964546815.1. GTDB lineage: Bacteria > Cyanobacteriota > Vampirovibrionia > Obscuribacterales > Obscuribacteraceae > JAIEPM01. Next base: position 57,974 of record CAZJLR010000012.1, read on the forward strand.
TGAATTTTGGCGCGCCCATGATTCGAATTGGTCTAGCACCGGAATTAATGTAAGCCCGAGTGTCGTCAATTCGTACTCAACTTTTGGCGGCACTTCTGCGTACACCGTGCGGCTCACCAGCCCATCACTTTCCAGCGCTCTGAGCTGGTGGGTGAGAACGCGCTGCGTGACGCCCTGCATCGAGCGCCTGAGCTCATTAAATCTCTTCTTGCCATCTCTTAGCTGATAAAGTATCAATACTTTCCATTTGTCCGAAACCATAGCGATGGTCTGCATGATTGGACAGACAATTTTCTCGTTCATCAGGCTTACCTCGGGTCAAAACTTAGCTCAGGCGTCATCAGGCGCCTCGGTATCTAAACTGATACTACCTCACAATTAGCATACTGTATAACAATGTTGTGCCTAGTTGCGAAAGAATACTACTCCATCGTAGGATCAATTCAGTTGAAACGCAAGTGCAAAAATCGTTCATCACTAACCGGGAGGGTACTTAAATGACCACAGAAACACTGAGTAAAGAATCGGCTCAAGCGGTAGCTTATTTCGAAGGCAAGCTCGCTTTTGAAGTAGGACCAGTCGAAATCAAAATGGGTAAAGAGCGCGGCGAAAAGTTCCAAATTATCGACCTTCGCACACCTGAGCTTTTTGCAAAAGGACACGTTCCGGGTGCTGTAAATGTATCGTTTGATACACTTGAAGCACATCTTCCAAAGCTCGACAAAGACGTAACAACCGTCGTTTATTGCTACGACATTCTTTGCCACCTATCAGCCAAGGCTGCTTTGCTCCTGGCCAAGAAAGGGTACAAAGTTAGAGAATTGTCTGGTGGATGGGATGGTTGGGTCGAAAGAAAATTCGCAGTTGAAGGTGAAGCGACTAAGTCGTCGTGTTCGTCAAGCTGCGGCTAAAAGCCTTTTCGCGCAAGTCCATGAGTATGCATCTGGGGGATCTTTCGAGATCCTCCTTTTGTTGTTTCGGAAGGTATTGTCTTGAAAATACTAATTATAGGTGGAACCGTTTTCCTCGGCCGTCATTTGGTAAATGCTGCTACGGCAGCAGGTCATGACGTAACAATCTTCAATCGCGGAACGCGCGTGCTTCCCGAACAAAGCCATGTGACACGTGTCATTGGTGACCGCAATAAAAATCTCAATCTTGTCGCTGATGATCAGTGGGATGCAATAATTGACACCTGTGGGATGGAACCAGATGTGGTGGCTCGCTCTGTGACTGAGTTGGCTAAATGCACGGCAAAGTATGTTTTTATTTCAAGCAAATCTGCATTCTTGAAATTTGACAAAATAGGCATGACAGAGAAAGAACCCTCAAAGCTGCTGCCGCCGGAAGAAGAGCAAGACTACGGCTCGCGCAAGGCGGCTTGTGAAAAAGTGGTGACTGATGTTTTTGGCGATAACTCTCTAATTATTCGCCCTGGTCTTATAGTTGGGCGCTATGATCCAACTGACAGATTTACATACTGGCCTCATCGAATTGCGCTTGGTGGCAGGGTGCTTGCACCAGGCAGACCTGAAAGGCGAATACAATTTATCGACGTAAGAGATCTCTCTGAATGGATAATCCGTTTAATTGAGGCAAATTTTCACGGCACATTTTGTGCGACAGGTCCCGGTTTTAATTTGTCGATGAAGGAGTTCTTGCGTCAATGCAAGAATGAGTCGGGCAGCAAGGCTGAAATCATTTGGGTTGCTGATGAACAGCTGGAAAGCGCTGGCGTGGTGCCATGGTCTGAATTGCCTTTGTGGATTCCCGAAAGTGACACAAACTACATCGGCTTTATGCAGATGGATTGTTCTAAGGCTCAAAACAAGGGACTTTCATATCGCACAGTGGCGGAGACAATAAGTGATATTTTGCAGTGGGACGCCACGCGCGACCCAGCCCTTGAACTGAAAGCAGGCATGTCTCCCGAGCGTGAACAAGAGCTATTGTCTGAATATGCTACAGATCAATTTGCAAGCTAAGCAAAAAAGAAACACGAGATAAAATCTCGTGTTTCACAAACTACTGGCCGCCTTGGCCAGCCCCTGTCGTCAGCCAAATTATTGGGCGCAAGCCATTTCTTTTTGCTCCCACGCTTTCATCGCTGCTTGCATCTCTTCCTCAGTAAGATCTTTTACGTGAGTAGAGACTCCCCATTTGTAACCATAGGGATCTAGCACCTGACCATGTCTGTCGCCCCAGAATTGATCGGCAATTGGCATTGATATGGTGGCACCGGCTTTAACTGCGCGCTCAAACCACATATCGGCATCATCTACTTGAAGATAAATGGCTATTGATGATCCGCCCAGCGTCTTGGGGCTGATACAACCCATTTCTGGAAATTCATCGTTTAACATAATGACCGAATCGCCGATTTTGATTTCGGAGTGCATTACCTTTTTGCCATCGGGGCCGTAGCAGACTTCAATTTCAACGGCTCCGAATGCCTTCTTATAAAACTCAATGGCACCCTTTGCGTCATTCACCGTAAGTCCTGGTGTGACTGTGTGTAATCCTTTTGGATTTTTATTGACACTCATTTATACATGCCTCTTAATTCGCCAAAATACCAAATGCAGGAAAGTATTCTTGCACCAATAAAATTATGAAATTCCACGTTTGGCAAACGCTTGTCTGACCCACTGTGGAATCCTGCACAATCAGTTGCGAAAACTCGCTTTGTGATTTTTACCTTGAGTGCATAGAAAAATACGCGCAGAGTTCTTCCGCCGGAACTGCTATAACACCAAGCAGAACTAGAGCAATTGCTAGCCATTTCTTTTTCGACTTGCTAGAGAAAATTGGTGATGGCAAAATAGCAAACCCAGACGGTAGAAACACAGCCGTTAATCCGTAAGCTATGAGGCGAAGAGTCGGTCTAAATGCGTCGATATCGTATACATGAATTGTTCTTGATGCTTCTGCTTCTAAAGCCGCCGCAGATTCATAGCCGTTGATGAGACAAGAGTAAATGCCGACTAGTACGCAGGCGAAAAGTAGTCCAACCGATGCGCGGAAAAACGTTTTCTTATTCATGATGAGATCCGCAATATTCTGTTTTCAGTTCTTTGCTGTTCACGTCAGTGTTCTTTCTCTTTCCGCCAAACCTGTATTTGGTTCAGATCTCCGCCGGTCCAAGTTTGAGCAAAATTGTTGAAGTCCTGGTCGTAGACTCCTTCCTTGCCGCTGCTCAATTTTTCTCGAATTATTGGGTTGCCACTCTTTTCGAAACCTTCCACAACACCCGCATGCTTGGAGATTCCATTCTTATCTGTGACCAAAATGAAATCGCCTTTTTGAAGATGATTAGCATCAGTTGGTTGTTGTTTGAAATGCTCATTTTTTAATTCTTGGGGGCCAACATATTGCGCTTGACCTAGTCCGAGATTGTCCATCCAAGTTCTATGACCAGAGGCTTTGTTAAGCGCATAATCCATGCAGTTGAAACTTTCATTTGGCTTATTGGCAAAATATTGATCTACCTCATCACCTTTAGCCAGTTTGTTTTTACCTACGCTATAACCAATTCCCGTGCCGTCTTGTCCTGGAATTTGAAATGGGACTTCTTTGCTGTGGTCGACGAGTTCGGCAGACCGTGCCGCAACCTGTTCTACCTTCTTTAGCATTTTGATTTCTTCTGCGCTTCGACCGGGCAGCACTGTTTTGTCCCCGTCGGTGAGCATGGGGCTGCATCCCAGCTGGCGGCTTGCATCGCCCATCGTTGCCTTAATTGCTCCACGTTTAGCAAGCACGGACACTTCTTCGGGTGTTTTGGAACGCAGATCCTCGTCGTTTTTCTTGTGGTCTAAGTCGCGCTTATTTAGAGACTCTCGTTCATTTTTCCCGTTACCATCCTGTCTCATCCTATCGCCAGCGCGATTCTCAAGCCGCTGCTCTTTTGATTCTGCTTTGGAATCAGATGCTTTATTGGGACCTCCTTCGATAGGAGTGCCACCGGAGCCGCCGTGACTAACCATGTTCGGTCCTCTGAAGACTTGACCATAATATTATGACACGACCTTTAAGATAGCAGCTTCACTTGCCTCAGTTTCGTGCGCATGTATTAATTGAAAGAGTGGGCAGACCGCGCAGCGAAAATTGAGTAACCAGGCTTGAGTAAAAGGAATGCTTTGAAGCGGACTATTAAAATTCCCGGCATTAACAAGGGGATGGCTGCAGTCTTGGGTTGTGTCACTATTGTTTTGTGTATCTTTGGAGTTATCGTGCATGAAACAGACGTGCGTATCCGCGCTGAACTCGGTCAACTTGACCATCCAATTGTCGATATAGAGAACCCACCTCTCATTGAATACCGTTATCACCTGGTGCTGGGACGAACATTGCAACAGGTGATACCTATGCTGGAAAAAGATAAGGCGCCGAAAAGCTCATGGAAAATATGGCCTAACTATGTGCGTGGGCGCGCTGATTTTATGCATACTACTGTCCTGTACGAATTCCTTTTGACAAACGGCAAGGTCACTGCCATCAGAAAAATCAGCAAATACTACTACAAATCAATTTTTGTTGAAGATACCTGGGTTGATAAGGCTGGCAACTTTCATCCTGAATATGGAGAAGGTACGTGGATTGATAAAGATGGGTATTCTCATGCCGAGCTCGGAGACCCAGTCGATCAAGGCGAACCAATTTGTTTGAATTGAATACATTTTGTGCTCTGACTTTCCTCAAATATGGAACACTCTAATTTTAGTCATTGGATTTTTAGTCGCTGTCTTCACATCTAAATTCTTGGTCCGCATCTAGCCAAGGTGAGCATTCGCTCTTCGTGGAGATATAACTCGTAATCAGATTGGTAGAAAAATTGATATAATCGCTTAAATTGGTAGCATAGCGAAATGACACCTTAGGAGCATTATGACGACTTCAGAGCGCCCCTATGTCTTTTATGAGCTGACCAATAGTCTCTGTTCTAAGTGTCTGTGCCGTGCTGAAGCGAAGATTGTCTTTCAAGACTCCAATGTTTACCTTCTGAAAAATTGTCTCGACCATGGTCGCGAGAAGGTACTTATTTCCACGGACATCGAGTACTACAAGACTTGCCGTAATTTTGTAAAGCCTGGACAGATTCCGTTGCGCTTCAATACCAAAACTGAATTCGGCTGTCCCTATGACTGTGGCATTTGTCCCGACCACGAGCAACATAGCTGTTTGACTCTTATCGAAATTACCGAGCGTTGTAATTTGGAATGCCCCATTTGCTATGCAGAATCCACTCCGAAAAGTGGAGCACATCGCTCTCTAGAGCAAATTGAGTTTATGCTTGATGAACTAGTCAAAAACGAGGGAAAGCCAGACGTTGTTCAGCTAAGTGGTGGCGAACCGACAATCCATCCGGAATTTTGGAAGATACTCGACCTCGCCAGATCAAAGCCAATCAAGCATTTGATGATCAATACGAATGGTGTTCGTATTGCGCAAGATAAAGAATTCGCCCGCAAGCTGGCCGGCTATATGCCAGGGTTTGAAGTATATTTGCAATTCGATAGTTTAGAACTCAATCCACTTCTGCAAATCAGGGGTGTAGATCTTCTGGATGTGCGCAAGAAAGCGTTAGAGCATCTGAATGAATTTGAAATTTCAACGACGCTTGTTGTTACTCTGTCAAAAGGTCTCAACGATCATGAAATTGGCAAAATTATCGATTTTGCGTTGAAACAGCCATGTGTGCGTGGCGTTACCTTTCAACCGATTCAATCTGAAGGAAGATTGGAAGGCTTCGACCCTGCAAAAGATCGCTTGACTCTATCTGAAGTGCGCTCGATGATTCTAGCCCAGTCTGATTTATTTCGTTCGCAAGATATTGTTCCTGTGCCCTGTCACCCTGACTGTATAGCGATGGCTTACGCTTTGAAAGTGGATGGGAAAACTGTTGCGTTGTCAGGGCTGATTGGTAAAGATGTTTTGCTAAACGATGGACTCAATACCATCCAATATGAAAATGACCCTGCCATTAAGGCGCGCCTCTTTAGTTTGTTTTCCTTGAATCAAACTCCTGAAACCTCTTCGCACGCGGTTGGTGATTTGCTCTGTTGTTTACCAAAACTGGAGCATCCGTCTGAGCTTGGTTACAAGAATATTTTTCGAGTAATTATTATGGAGTTCCTCGACCGCTATAACTTTGATGTACGAAGTGTGAAAAGGTCGTGTGTTCATATTACCCATACAGACGGTCGCATTATTCCGTTCGACACCTATAATATGTTCTATCGAAGCGGAGTGGACGTAGAGTTGCTTTCCGGTAGAAAAAAGAAATGAGTTTAGACCACACGTTCCTTGGTTTGTTGCTAACCGCAGTTGCTTATGTGACTGGAGCGATCATTTTTTATCGCTTTTCTCTATCCAGAGGGTTTCGAGCCCGCGACGCTGCTTGGATTTTAGCTGCCGGATTAGGTGCTGGAATTATTGGAGCCAAAGTAAGCCGGATGCTTTTGGCCGCTTCCTCTGGAGTCAGTCTAGAAACGCTCCTTGCTCATCCGGATGGGCGCAGTATTGTAGGTGGAATTTTATTTGGCTGGCTTGCAGTTGAGTTTGCAAAAGAGCGCCTGAAAGTTCAGCGGTCTACTGGTGATGGCTTTGCGTTGGCTTTGTCATGCGGGGAAGCCATAGGACGGGTTGGTTGTTATTTCAACGAATGCTGCATTGGAGCCGTATGTTCGCTTCCCTGGGCTGTTTATCAGGCTGGAGCATGGCGGCATCCTGCGCAGTTTTACGCTGCTTTTATAGCCTTGTCGATCTTTCTCTTGCTACTTTTTATTCGGCAAAAGGTAAGGTATGAAGGTGATTTATTCCGCATTTATTTGTTTTGTTTTGGTATAGGACGATTTGCGATTGATTTTTTCAGAGTGCGAAGTGAACTATATTTTGGACTATCAGTGGCGCAGTGGGTGAGCCTCGAAATAAGTGTGTCGATGCTCATAGCCATGATATGGACCTACACACGTCCAAGGGCTGACAAATCGAAAGCAGAGGCGGCAGCAAATGAAACTCTGTGATTGGTGTGAAGCGCCGATAGCCGAATCTGCTGAGCTTTGCCCGCCTTGCCTTAAAGCCAAGGCTGATGTTGATGCCGGAAATCTCATTCCTGCAAAAGCTTCAAAGAAGGCTGAGCCAACAATTCTCCGGCAGATTGGAAATGGTATCTTGCTAACCTGTAAGGGTATAGCGCTTATTATTCTGAGCGCACTAGTGGCTATAACTGGTTTGCTGGGAACTTGCGCTGCCGTTGGCGCGTTTGGTACCCTGGCGGCATTTGCTTTGCCTTGGCCAATAGTTTATCTCTTACTTTCAGCTTTCTGGTTCGGTATCGCTTACTGGTTGCTTCGTCTGACCCAGCGCATGCTCAAAGCTCCCCTGGTTAGTATTGATAGACCTGTAAACAGTGCAAGGATTGGCGCTGTCAATCCACATCCCGCTGACAGCTCTTCAGCAGATGCAACGCCACAATCAGAAGACCACGGAGATCAAGCAAGTGAGTGAATCTAAGGCTGAGTTGCTTCCACAAGAAAAAACGAGCGGCGAGAAATTTGAAGCAATTGCCTTCACTTTTTGCAAGGCTGCGACAATCATTTTGTTGACCCAGAAATATGCGTTACCTGTTGCATCAGGGCTGGCTGCTCTTTTCTACGTTCTTGCCATGCTTAGCGGCAAAACGGACACTCGATGCTGGGCTATGTCCCCACCCGTAATTGCAGGACTTTGGATACTTGTATGTATTGCTTCAACTTATTTGACTCTCAATCCTTCGTTTCACCTCTTTAACTAAATTCGAGAATTTAAGGCACTCATTGTTTGCCAAAACTCTCTCATCGCGAGAGCTTTTTCATCGCAGGATGATAAACTTTGAGAGTCCAGATTTGACCTGGTTATTCCGAGCGAAGCTGAAAAATACAATGAGCATCATTACTCCTAGTGCCGCCCGAATTCTACTGGGCATCCTTCTGTCTGCGATGATGTCTGGTTGCGCGGCTCAGCATGTTGAAGAAGTGAATAATGGTCCCCGTCCGACGGTATATTGCATGGTGCAGGGCAAGAGGCAGCGTGATTTGGCGGATGAGATAAGTGCCAAAATCAATAAGAGCGTGTCGCCAGGGGCGGTCAAAATCACCATAATTGAAATAGGCCAAGACTCGGGAATAATTGAACAGCGCAATAATAAAGAAGAAAATGATGTACTTTCTCAGTGTTGCCAAAAAATCGATGGAGGCAAATTTTTCTTGGGAGTGACGCCGCGTTTCGCGGTGTGCGATAAATATGGAAAGCTCAAAATTGACAATGGGCAAGCAGCTCAAGTTGTGAGCTTGGCTACAGCTCTTTCGCGTCCAGATTCTGGGCAGACAATCGCTAGTTCTACTCGTCCAACGCAAGCGAATGATGTTTCAAAACTGCTAACGACAACAAAGCAAGCTGGGGATAATTCTGTTGCCGAAAAAGTAACTGATAAAAGTACTCAAACAGTGGCAGCACCACCGGCAGTGTTCGATGCTCAAGACATTGCGTCCATCCGTTCGCTTGCTACCGAAAAGAGTGCCGTTTCTGGAGAAAACGTTGCAACTCGCAGAACGATGCCCTACCCCAACGTATCTGGAAACAATTTAGGACAGATTGGCGCGGTAAAAGAAAAACTGCCGCCAGATTCGGGTGAGCACTTTCAAGGCACGCTGCAGATACTGGGGGATCAGTGTTTTTTCAAGGGTGATTATTCTGGTGCACGGACTTACTATTTGCGCAGCATTTCGGTAGAGGAAGCGGTGGCACGCAGAATTTATGGCGAGGAAAAAGAACCTACGATTCAGCCTGCGAAAACTGCAAATGATGCTGTGCAGCTTTATAAATCGATCAAAGCAGTCACAGTAGATAAGCAACCTAATGGCGCGTACACAATCGTCATGAATGCTGCTCAAACACTTCATTTCCTCGCTCTCGTTGAAGACCTGCAGGGCGCATACCCGGAAGCCGACCAACTCTTTCGCGCGGCATATCGTCAATACAATGGGCAAGCTAACTGCCCTCCCTTTCCACCCTCTTTTGGACCAGACGCTGGCGTCGCTTATGCGGAAAATGCATACAGGCAATTGCTTTCTACGGTAGTGTCCAAATTCGGACCTCAAAGCGCGTATGCTTCTACCAGGTTAGAGCAGCTTTCCATCTGCCTCCACCAACAGCCGCAATGGGCTTATTCCGCAGCGGTTGAGAAAGGCGCAACTTACACCAAGCAAAGAATTAAGGACGAAATGGCCCAAAATCCGTACACGGAAGAACGAAGGCAAAAGGTTCAATTGGCTTTAAGACAGGCTATCAAAATCAGGCAATTAGTAAAAGAGGCTAACGACCCCGATGTTTTGCATTACGACATCGCAGTTCTCTGGAATCGTACTCCAGGGTCTGGTACATTTGCTAATTTCTGCAGCAAGAATGGCTACTCTGGTGTCACCTTACCTGTCAAGCCATAGCGGTGCTAAATCGCTACCTTGGACCATTGAGTTGTGGTGCTATTCCTAGAAGGTGTTCCGCTTCTTTGCGTAGCTCCGGGTCGTAAAACTGCGAACGCTTTGTACTTTCCACAACATCACCATATTCTGTGAAAAAGAAGCCACTGGAGTAACTATTGATTGCTGATATATAGAAATCTTTGGCTGTGGACTCAAGACCACCTTCTTTGGCTTTTAGAATGGCCATTAGCAAATAAGCGTCAGACCATAGCATGCGTTTTTGGTAACCTTCATACAAAGAGTCAATGATCCGGTTGACCGGCTGGTCTGCTAATCGCCAGTCCTTTCCAGGCAAATAAATTTTTGCCAAATAGAAATCACGAATTTGTGCAAAGTGATAACACTCAGAAATCGAGTTAAGTGTTTCGATTGCCTGAGGAATTTGTTTTGTTTTAAGAAGAATCTTCGTCTTATTCATCAGCGCGTAGTTTCGGCTGCGCAAAATGCAATCTTGCTTAAAGGCAAGGCTTGACATAGAAGGATGTTGAATTGACTTGGACATCGCATCTTTGACAGTTTCACTATCAAGGTATGGGCTAGTCAATTTTATTGATTGGTCGATATCAGCGATCGCTTTAGTAAAATCATTCGATTCGGAATAGCATAACCCTCTAGAGGCAAAAAATAGCGCCTGAGTTGCCAGGTCAAGTTGTTTTGGTTCAATGGAATTGAATAGTTGCAACGCTATATCTGGGTGTTTTAACGCCAGTTGGATTCTTGCTTCTATTAGCTTGCGCTGTATTGACGGCCTGGTCTGTGTAATCACCGCCAACGCTTCATTGTCGCGGTCCATACGCAGCAAGATTTCTGCTTCTAAGAGTTGCAAATTTTCGAGTTGGTCACTTTGTAGAGCTTTTGATTTCGCACGCTGGATTGCGGTGAAGCAACTCTTCGGATTATCAGTGTGGGAAAGTACCAACGCTCTTTTGGCAAAAGCCCAACTTTCATTTGGCAGACGCTGGATGAGTTTATCGCAATCGTAAAGGCATTGATTATATTCAAAAGCCGCATAATTGACTTCTGCTGAGAGTTTTATCGCTGCAAGGTTATCTGGATCTTTGAGTAATAAATTCGTTATATGGAACAATGCAAGCTCAGTTCGTCCTTCCTGAAAAAGTTGCTGGCATGATTCAACTGAATCTAACTTTGAATCTAGTGAGGTCGCTTTGCTGGGCTTTTTTAGCTCGTTCAAATCTTGAATTTTTGCAGCTGGAATTAGCTGGACGGAATTGATTTGCCATGAATTTTCTGTTCTGCTCAACTGGAAGCAAAGAAAATCATTTTTTGAAGTGTCTATTTTAGAGCGGTCTACGACAGCAGTGGCTTTTTCCAAATCGAATCCAGGAATAATAATGCTACCGAAATCGTCTCCCAAGGGGAGTCTTATGGGAGAGTATTCGTGGGAAGCATCTCGCTTTAAGCCGTTACCAATGCCTTGAAAAAAATTGTTATAATCGCTTTTGAAATTAGGTTGCTGGTTGTATTCAGCGCTGAAATAGTCCGTTAATATGTATGGTGACTCGGCATAGATATTTTGCAAGATATTTTGAGTAAAGGTTGCAATTTCTACTGCTGTTTGATCATCAGCAATAATCTTGCATTTTAAAATTTTTCCTGGTTCATTTGGTGCAAGTGATTTGGTGTATGTGACCTGGCAGATAGAGCCTAGATGCAGCTCGTTCTTTCCTTTGGTAAATTTGAAATTCTCTTCTGCCGTTAAAGGAAGAAGCTGATCTTCTGTTCCAAGGTAAATAGTGGTAGGTGTCGTCTGGGACTTATGCAAATATACGACAGTTCCTAAGGCTTCGGAACGCCCAGCCACATCTAGCACTGTGCTTAAGATGTGTTTCTTTGTGTAAAATACACTTTGCAGTGCGACTACCGCTACTGCACTTATTATTAAGACGCATGTTGCTGCAAACATTGTTCGACTGCTGATATTAATAGATTTTTGTTTCTTAGGGGCGTGGCTTTTGCATAAGTCTGGCTCAGGCTCTTCGGAGAAGGTCGCGGCGATTAGATCGCTAGAACCTCTTTCGGCCTTCTCAAGATCGCTAATCATTTCTTTCATATCCTGGTAGCGATTTTCAGGAGCCTTTGCTAATGCCTTTCTACAAATCAGTTCATAAGACTGAGGGCAAGTGCCACCGAATTTGGTAGCTGAAAATGCAGCTGGCATTTCTGTTCTGACTTTGTAAAGCAAGCCGACGGGATTGTCGCATTCGAAGGGCTTTTGTCCTGTAAGCATCTCGAAAAGAATTGTGCCGCACGAGTAAATGTCTGAGCGTTGATCTATTGGTATGCCTGTGCATTGTTCTGGGCTCATGTAATGAAGGCTACCAATCAAGAGCCCTGTTTTTGTGAGCTTAGCTGTGGCCAGGTCTGATTTCTCGTTTAGTTTAGCGAATCCAAAATCAATGAGCTTTACCGTATCGGCTTCCGGTTTTTCAATCAGGATAATATTGCCAGGCTTAATGTCCCGATGGTAAACCCCAGACTCATGGGCAAAAGAAATTGCATTGCATACTTGTTTAATAATGTGGACTGCTCTTTGCGGACTGAGGTGCAAGTCCGACTGGTCTAGAACTTGCTTTAAGTTTTTTCCCCGCAGATATTCCATAACAGCGTAGGGAATACAGTCGCCTTCTGTGATTCCGAAATGGTAGAAAGTCACAATATTTTGATGTTGCAGCTTTGCTAAAATGCGAGCTTCTCTTCTAAATCGCTTGAGATTCTCCTCATCTTCAAAATGCGCAGCATGCATCAGCTTAAGTGCTACTGTTCGTTTGGCTGCCACCTGCAAGGCTTTGTATACAATGCCAGAGCCTCCCTCTCCCAGGAGTTCCTGAATCTCATATCTGTTTTCAAATAGCGTTCCTGGGGAGAGCACTTTGATGTTTTTCTCTTTCTACCATTGCTTACCAATTCTATTCTATTGCAGGTTGACCTTACAGGGTAAGATTTGGTGAAAGCAATCGATATCGGGTCATAGCTTTTGCATTTGGCCGTACATGTTTTCAAATTCAGTTCTGTGACGGAAGTTCCATATTTTTTCTGTCATGCTGCTTGCCGCGGCGTCAGCGGCAGAACGTCCAAGGAGTGGTCCCCAGGCTGCTCCTGCAATTGCTCCTCCGACGGCTCCGCCGGCTGTCGTTGCAATAGGCATAGCAATCTTTTTATCGGTTGATGCGTTGCTGTAGTATGGGTCGCTGAAGTCTAAATATGCACCCATGCCAGCGCCTAAGGTTCCACCAGCAGCTGCGCCACCCAATGCTGAATACAAGGTGACTGCCTCTCCGACTCCAGTGAGGAAACTTGCTCCTTCCGCCAGGGCACCGAGAGCTGTTCCGACGGTGGTAGCACGTTGTTTGATTGCGTCGGAGTAAAGAGGGTTATTTCCGCTCCATTTACCTGAGTTCAAATACGATTGATAATTTGTCAATTCGGAAATGTCGGAGGGGGAGATGCCTTTATGGCTGCCAAAGAGGCTGTCTCCATCGCCAGATAGGCTGCGTAAATTATCGAAATTATCAACGCCGAACTGAAGAGCTCTCGCCATACGCTGGTCGCCCTGTGTTGTATACCTGGTCACAGCTGTTTGAAGATCTTCTTTGCTGAGTTCATTGTTACCGGATTTGAATTTGTCATAGAGGACTCCGGAAAGCGCCCCCTTAAGGTATGAAACTCCGTCTTTATCGCCTTCGCTTGCTGCTGGTTGTGCCTCTGTATAGCTTTCATGCCTGGGTCCATGCTGGCCTATCTGGTCCAACGTTGTTTCTGAGCTTTGCTTTTTGTTAGCCGCCAATACTTTTGCATCAGCCAAAATTGAGTCGTATTTGTGATCTTTATCAAAATTGTTCCATCGAGTCGTTGCATAAACTTCATTGCTTTCTAGTGCCGCTGCCAGTTGTTTTGTTGCTCGGGGTGCTGCTTTATCTAACGAATTTTCTGCCTTGTCGAAGAAAATTTTGCCTAGAAAGCCACCCACATTTTTTTCTGTAGCTTTCAGTGAGTCTTCGGCAGCTTTTTCAAGCGCTATGGCGCTTGTACGCCCGAAAAGTTTGTCCATCGGTTCAGCATTTTTCGACTGAGCTTGTTCTCCAGCCAAGTTTGCATTTGTTTCTCGACCCGAAATGGATTTGAATGCTTGAACCGAATCGTTGCGCATGGTCTGATAAGCTTCTTCGCTCAGGCGGTTACTGGGAGAATTCTCCCTTGGGCTTGTTTTCTCGCTGATTTCGCTGTGCTTTTGGATATCTGCCATGACGCGCTCTCCTCGGTCGATGCAGATAGATTAATATTGTTTAAGTGAAACTAAAGTGAAATGCCTGAGCTCAGCATGAATAAATCATTTGTCAAACCAAGCATGGAGTAGATTTTTGCGATTTGGATAAAACCTTAGCTCTTTGATTTCATTTTTGGAGAGTTTCGTCGTTTTGTTTATTCGTGCTTCTGTTTCTTTTTTCTGGTCAACCTTTTTGCGGAGGTCATAAAGAAACTCAAGCAATATCAGTGTAGGAATTAAGTCTTTGTGGTCTGCTCCCAGTTCGCTTTCTTGAGTCTTGAGAAGATTCTTGAGCAGCTTTTCGGCCTTAGCCGGACTGGCAGCGAGTACGCTTTTGTATTTGTGGGACAACATATAGGCATCTGCTAAATGCCATGTTGCCTCGACAACGCTCTTGTCCAAAGGTCCGAAATATTCTATGGCAAGGGGAAGCGCCGTTTCGAGAGTTTGGCGAGGAGCATCTCCGCTAATTTCGGATTCGAGGTATCCGAAAAATAGTTGCAGTTTGATTTTTTCTGGGTCTTTGTTTTCTATTTCTCTGTTTAAGACTTTATCGCAAATGTACAGCGCTTCTGCCAGGTTTTCGTTTCTGTTTGCCTGCTTCGCTCGATCTAAAGCCTCACTGTAACTGATTGTTTTGCACCATTCTCTTAGTTCTGTTTCTGGTTCGTAAAGTCCGTACATTTTCCCTGCTCTCTTGCTTGTCTTTCTGTCCTTGCTTTTGCATTCCTAAGCGAGGCAAAGATTAGCATCTAAATGTGGCAGATTTGATACTTCAAAGATGATCCAATTTCATCTTTATAATTTTGCTGCGCGCGAAAAAGTTTTGAGGCTTGAAGTCTGCGCATCTCTTTGAATGCAGTGCTCTCGAAAGAAGTAGAAAAGCTGTGGTTATGTCGATCAATACCAGGGAAACCTTATCACTTTGCGGGGTTCCGATATGAATTTTTGCACGATGTGTTTTACTGTATCTCAAGCAAATTATAAATCGAACATACCTTTAAGTCCGCGGAGCATACCTTGCTCGCGAAGGAGACCTATGCCTGCAAAGAAAAAACAGCCTGCCAAAGTAACGGGCAAACCAGAACCAAACGTGCCACCGAATCAAGAAAACGAAAAAACACAACAACTAGCCAATTTCGTCTGTGCATCCGAGGACGGCTTTCTTACTAGCAACCAGGGTGTAAGAATAAACGACGATCAAAATACACTTAAGGCGCATGCGCGTGGACCTTCTTTATTAGAAGACCAGCTGATGCGTGAAAAAATAATGCATTTCGACCATGAGAGAATACCCGAGCGTGTTGTACATGCACGTGGCACTGGCGCTCATGGTGTTTTCGAAGCGTTTGATGACGCAGATAAATTCTGCAAGGCTGCATTTTTGCAACCGGGAGTTCAGACGCCGGTTTTCGTGCGCTTCTCTACTGTTGCTGGTTCCCGTGGATCATCGGACTTAGCTCGTGATGTGCGAGGATTTGCCTGAAAATTCTATACTCAAGAAGGCGTGTTTGATTTAGTTGGAAACAATATTCCTGTTTTCTTTATTCAAGATGGAATCAAATTTCCAGACTTAATTCATGCAGTCAAACCTGAGCCTCACAATGAAATTCCCCAAGCTCAGTCTGCTCACGATACCTTTTGGGATTTCGTCTCTTTATCAACCGAAGCAACCCACATGGTTATGTGGGTGATGTCCGATCGTGCAATTCCGCGAAGTCTTCGTATGATGGAAGGTTTTGGTGTACACACTTTTAGAATGATCGACAAAAATGAGAATTCTCGCTTCGTGAAGTTTCACTGGCGACCTTCCCTGGGGACGCATTCTATTCTCTGGGATGAGGCGCTAAAGATATCTGGCAAAGACCCAGACTTTCATAGGCGAGATCTCTGGGAAGCCATTGAAAATGGTGCCTATCCGGAGTGGGAACTAAGTGTTCAAGTCATTGAGGAAAAGGACGAATTTGCTTTTGATTTCGACCTTCTAGACCCCACTAAGCTAATTCCTGAGGAACTGGTTCCGCGTATTCCTATCGGCAAAATGACTCTCAATCGCAATCCGGAAAATTTCTTTGCAGAAACAGAACAGGTTGCATTTTATATCAGCCATGTTGTGCCCGGAATTGATTTCACCAATGATCCATTACTTCAAGCGCGCCTATTCTCTTACCCCGACACACAGCTGAAACGATTAGGTGGACCAAATTTTCACGAGCTGCCCATCAACAAATCTTTGTCTCCGGTTGTTAACAATCAGAGAGATGGGCATATGAGACAGACAATTAACTCTGGAAGATCGAGCTATCAGCCCAATACCGTGGGCGGTGGCTGCCCGTTTCAGGCCGGATTGAGTGAAGGTGGCTTCGCCAGCTTCGCGGAAAAGCTTGATGGAATAAAAGTGCGCGATCGCGATAAGAGCTTTTTCGACCATTTTAGCCAGGCTACGCTGTTCTTCAATAGCCAGACCGATGTGGAAAAAGACCATATCATTCAGACCCTTCAATTTGAATTAAGTCATGTCGAAACAGCAAGCATTAGAGAGCGCGTCGTCGCAGTTTTAGCGCATGTTGATAAAGGTATGGCCAAGTCTGTTGCAGATGGGCTTGGTATCAAATTTCCTGTAAAAATCGAGGGACCTCTTAATCAGCTTGTGCCAGCGGATGTAGACCCGAAAAGCTATCAACCAATTCAAAAGACAAGCAAGCTGGCCAGCTCACCTGCGTTAAGCATAATGGCAAATTTGGTTCCCGGAATAGCAACCAGAAAGATTGCTGTATTACTTGCTGAAGGCTTTAGTGAAGGCTCTGTTTTGCCGCTTATTAAGAAGCTAACTGAAGATGGCGCCATGCCGAAAGTGATTGCTCCCACCGGTGGCGAGGTGCTGAGTGCTGAGGGCAATCCGCTAAAAGTTGATTTTACTCTGGCATCAGTCGGCTCTGTGCTTTTCGACGCGGTGTTTGTCTGTGGTGGTGTCAAAGCGATTTCAACTTTAGGCAAACTAGCTCAAGCGACTTTGTTTATCAATGAGTCCTATAAGCATTGCAAAGCAATTGGTGCTGCTGATGAAGGCGCTGAATTAGTTAAATCAAGTCTGGCCAGGTCTGGATTAAATCTCAAATCTGATGGCGACCAAATTTTGAGCGCAAGCAACGGCGTTGTATTAAAAGACAGTTCAGCCTCAACTAAGCAATCTGATGGATACATCAATGCTTTTATAACAGCTGTGTCGCAACATCGTGTTTGGAACCGCTTACATAAGGACGAAATTCCTGTGTAAAAGCCGCCATTGTCTGGGGCCGAAATTTGCGATTTCATTAGTAGAATAAAAAATTCAATTGCTCTCAATGAAGTAAGTGCATCTCTAGGCTCTCAGCACAAGGCAGTTAGCCATTATGTCGTGCAGGCATTGTTTTTTCTTCGTCCAAAAAAGCATCAAATAGCCGATGTTAAAGCTGAGTTGGGAAACTAAAAAAGCTAAATTGCGCACAAAACTTCGAGCAAACGAACATCGATTGCCAGAAATATCTGTGACTTTTATTTTGCAAATCAACTTTCCTGGCGTTGCTTGTAATTTCGATGATTCAAAAAGCGCTCCGTATAGCGGGTGAAGAAACAATGTGCCAAGCAGGGTGGAAGAGCTAATAATAGATACTGTTAATTTGTCTGTAAGCAACGCTGTGGCAAAAGGGATGCCGATAAGTAAAAAGAGTGCCGGTAGCAATAAAATCAAGATGTCTATGACGAAAGCGACAACTCTGGCGCTGAAGCCGGCATATTTCACTGTTTCGGTTTTGTTTTCGCCGCTTTCCATTTGCGCGCACCTTTTGTGTTGATTGCTACATGCGATTTGCTTCTAAAGCAAGCCTTAAAAGCTTTGGAAAGGCAAAAATCAACCCGCCGAAGACTGTGGCGATTATTGTCAAACAAATTCCAAGTCGGCGCCTGTCTGGAAGGAAAAGCATAAATATTGACAATGCAGCCAGTTTGCCTTCGATGCAAGTTGCGACAAGGATGCAGGTACTTTTGCTAATGTCCAGCAAATGAATGATGGGATGCCGCTCGAAATTGGTACTTCCGCCGAGAATTGGGCGGGCGTCACCTGCCGGGGGAAATGTGGCGATTAAGGCCAACAATAAAGCAATTGCAAATGTTTGTATTCGCCCCATGCGGGCTCCCTTAATGTCGAAAAGAGCATCCGTGATCATAGTGGCAACTGGCAAGATGCGCACTACTTGGCTAGTTCGGGTTTTGCCCCTCGCCCCCAGACAGGGGCTTGCAGTCACTTTTTGCTTGATTGGAAGCCTGTAATACTGTCCTAAGAGCTTTTAGAGATATGCTAGTATAAAAATTTGATATTGGCCCAACGAGGTTCTCATCATGACAGAAGTCACCACAGCCCCACAAACCGAGACAATAGTCGGCATAACTGAAGAAGCAGCCGCTGAAGTCAAAAAGCTTCTTACTGAAGAGCCAGGAAAGTCCGGCTTGCGTCTTGAAGTACGCGGCGGAGGCTGCTCTGGTTTTTCATACGGGCTTACATTCGACAACCCGCAAGAAAACGATCACGTAGTCGAACAGCACGGCGTCAAAGTAATGATCGACCCGAAAAGTGCTATCTACCTGAAGGGAACAGTACTTCACTTTGAAGCTGGTCTTGAAGGTCGTGGTTTTACAATCAAAAATCCACAAGCCAAAGGTTCATGCGGCTGCGGAAATTCATTCTCAGTCTAGAAATCTAGCTGAAAACCGTGCTCAGTCCCTCTATTTGGAGCCAGGCTCCCAATGGGAGTGGCATGGCTCAAGGTGAAACCTTGAAATGAATTCTCTAAATGAGTCTGTACAATCCGAAGTACTCGCCGTGCGTCAGCGCGGCGGGTACTTGCGTTTAAGCGATCTTTCTATTATTGAACTAAGCGGCAAAGATGCTGAGTCGTTTTTGCAGGGGCGCAGCAGCAATGATGTGAAAGCCTTGCGAGCTGGGCAGGGGCAGCTTTCTTCCCTTCTGGATCGAAAGGGCTATCTGATTGCCTTTATCACTGTGTACAGGTTAAACGACCGCTTTTTGATTTTGAGCGAAAAATCTCAAAGCCAGGAAATCTTGAAGCAATTCGCGACCTATCATTTCAGAGAACAAATTACTTATACGGAAGTCGCTGATAAATTCGTGGCGACTGCGTTGCAAGGTCCTTCCACCGAAGCTTTTATTGCTTCGATAAAAGACCTGAGTGTTCCTCAGGAAGAATATTCAATTATTGAAGCTGAACTTTTTGATGCTCACACAATTGTGATTCGTCGTTCTCTTTGCGGAGATAGCGGATTTGTTTTGCTTACTGATGCTGATAAGTCTTCAACATTTTTGCCTCTGTTCGGGCAAGCTGCTGATGCGCAAGGCATCAAGCCTATATCGCAAAATGCGCTGAATATTCTTCGCATCGAAGCAGGGCAAGCCCAGTTTGGCGTAGATATTTCTCCTGAGCATATGTTGCCTGAAACAGGATTGGAGCAATATGCTGCCAGCTACAACAAAGGATGCTTTCAGGGGCAAGAAGTTTTAGCACGCATAAAAACTTATGGCGCACCACGCCGAGCTTTGGTAGGTTTGATTTTTGAAGACGCACCTGCTGAGCCGATTGCGCTTGATACTCAATTTTTAATTGCAGGAGAAGAAAACGGTTGCATAAAGAGCAATGCATTCTCTCCTAGCTTAGACCACTTCATCGCACTGGCATACATTGGCCGCGATTATCGCGTTCCCGATCGAAAAGTGAACATTGAAATCAATGGAAAGAAATATCCGGTTGTTGTGAAATTCTTGCCGTTTTATTCAGCAAGCACAAGCAAAGCAAGAGCGCAAATGCTTTATGATGCGGCTTTGCTTGAATTCGCACGCGGCTCTGAGCAAAATGCAATCGTCAAATTGCGCGAAGTAATTGAGCTTGATCCTCTGCATTCAGATGCATATGAGTCTCTAGGTGTAATACTCTCACGGCACGAGCAATATGACGAAGCGATTGCTTTGATGCACAGACTTCAATCGTTGGATCCTGATTCAATTATGGCTCACACAAATTTGTCCATCTATTATATGCATCTTGGTGACAAAGAAAGGGCTGAAGAAGAGAAAGCCCTTGCGATGAGCATTCGCATGGCTCAGTTTGCACGAGAGCACGCGCAGAAAAAGAAAGAAGAAGCAGACAAACAGAAAAACGCAGAAGAAGCGGAAAAACGGTTGGCAATGTTTCGGCAGGTTTTGGAAATAGATCCAAACGATTTCCTTGCCAATAATGGTGTTGGAACTGTTTATGTTGAGTTGGAAAAGTATGAAGAGGCGATTCCCTATCTGCTCAAAACAATTCAGTCTAAGCCTACGCACACTGTTGCTTATCTTGCTTTAGGAAAGGCTTATGAAAACCTGGGACGCATTGATGATTCTATTGCTGTTTATAAATCGGGCATAGACATTGCGGCTAAACGTGGTGATATGACTCCGCTGAAAGAAATGCAAGGACTTCTTGCTGGAGTCGAGGCGAAAAGTCGGACACACGCGATTTAAGTCTAATTGACTTGCATTGTCTCACCTGCGTAATTACCGCAGGCGTACTGTGCAATTCTTCAGTGCCAATATGTTAACAAAAACATATGATGTTTCCATCGGTTGGTTGGCCCGATGGTTTAGTTTCTCTGATGGGAGTTTTTTCGTGGCTGACAATAATCTTGAATTACTGAAACACAACACCGGTAATGCCGCCCCTGATACCACCGCTGAGGCTTTCCGGAGAGAAGCTGAGTTACTGCGCGATGGCATAGGACAGGGCGTATCGCAACGATTGCAAAATCCTGCAGACCTTATTGCTAGTGGCACTTTAGCAATGGGTGGCGCAGCTGCCTTGCGCATGGCTATGGATAAAGGCGGTCGATGGGGCACAGCTGCGAAAGTTGCTTCCTATGGTTTCGCCGCACTAGCTGGCGTAGACATAGGCCGCCGAGCTGCTCCAACTCTTTCTGCGATGGCTGATACATGGAATTCTAGTCGCAACCTTGAGGCGAACAAGGTAACCGTGGCCAATAACTTAGGAACAGCATTAGTCGATTATCCACTGATGGCTATGGCTGGTTCTGCCGGCTTCAAATTGGCCGCCAGACCAACAACCATTAACGTTGCGTTTTCCAATTTGTCTGAATCTTCAAGTCTAGGAAAGCTGAACGCAAAACTCGATGTAGCGCCAACAAGTGCTGCTAGCAAAGCACTTTTGGAAAGTGGCATTCCGATTAATCAAGCAACGCGTGGTGCAATGAGCAACCCTGCAATTGAGGCGGCTTCACCTAAACTAAAGGGTGATCTTGTTCGCGAATTGGCAGGAATCAAGCCGGCAAACGCACTTTTAGAAAGTGGCATTCCGATTAATCAAGCAACGCGCGGTGCAATGAGCAACCCTGCAATCGAGGCCGCTTCACCTAAATTAAGGGGCGATCTTGTTCGCGAAGCGGCAGGAATCAAGCCGGCAAACGCAGCTTTAGAAAGTGGTATTCCGATTAATCAAGGAATACGCGGTGCCATGAATAATCCTGCAATCGAATCTGTTGCGCCGAGAAATTTTCCGAAGGACTTCAATCCGAAGAATTTTCCAGAAATAAAGATGCCTAAAATAGATCCTGTGAGTTTCAAGGATTTGAGCAGCAATTTTCAATACACCGATATTAGAGTCTCCCGCTTGACACCGAGTTTTCCCGTAATGCCTGTCGACTTGATGAGCAAAACAGAATTGCTTCAAATGGCTAACGGACCTGCAGACGGAGATGCTGCGAAAGCTGGCGGCGAATTTCAAGGTATTCACCAGTTCTTTCGAGATGATGTGCGGGCCAATGAAATACAGCGTCTAAAGATTGACAATCTTGAGTTGCCTAAATTTGAAATGCAAAAACTCGAGATTGCGCCAAAAGCACAGTTCCAAGACCGAATTGAAATGATTCCGAAGAAGAAAGAGTAATTCTTGAGAAATTGCTGCTAGAAGTTTCAATAAATACGCCTTGCTGAAATCAACAAATTTTGATTTCAACAAGGCGATTTAATTCGAGTAGATCTGTGCTTGAGCTCCAGGCTGTAGGCCGTGCGCCGATGGTGATAGTGCGTCTAATAGTCTATTTCAGATCTAATCACTACCTTATTGCTAATTTGCCTGAAGGTTTTTAGGTCTTCTAATTGCTGTTTGTATTTGCTTTCAAGGTCAAGCTCTAATTTGCTTTTGTTTGCATCAACTTTGTCAGACGCTGTTTCCATTTTATTGTATGAATCCAAAACGTCTTTGTTGCCGGCGAGACCTGCTCTTACTCTGTCTTGATGTTGAGATTTTGTTTCGCCATCTCGCCATTCAAGTAGTTCGATAATTCTATTGCTTTCGTTGCTGGGTAGTGACTCTACTTTTGAAAAGAAGCTCTGCAGTTTTGTATCCAAATCGGCATTTAATTCTGCCCGCCCTGGTTGTTTGTCTCCCTCGGTTTTGATTGCCTCATAAGTCTCGCCAATCTCTTTTTCCATTTGAACTTTAAAACGAGGATATTCATCGCCAAATGCTTTTATTGCATGTTTCTTGTCTGGGTCGTCGCAGAAAGAACCTACAATCTTTTGAAAGGTTTGCATATCCTTTGATGGATTATCTAGCTTTGCAGTCGCGAATGTTTTTAGCTCTTTGTCTAGCCTGTCCGCAACATCCTTTCCAGGACCATCTTCTTTTTCAGCTTCTGGCTTAAGCAATGCTAGCGCCGCTTTCTCTGTGCGACTGTTGTTTGGCTTAAAACTGTCGAGCCATTCAGCTTGCAGCGCAGAACCTTTCGCCGGCTCTTCCGTCCGTGCGAAACCAAAATCTTCCATGGCAAAGACTCCTCATAGATTGCGGGGGTATGTTAGTAGTCCAGTCGCTTGTTGCCATTTTTAGGCTAACTGTTGCTTGCTTTTGCGGCTATGCGGCAAATCCCACTTCGAGGTTAAGCATGCCTAATGAAAATGCTCATGCCATGCTGCAAGCAGCCAACACGAGCATTTTGTTCTCTTCTTTCGCTAACTCATATTTGAGCGCGAATAGCTACTTTATCAATGACGCGTTGTACCTTATGTATTTCTTCGAGCTGTTTGCTGTGCTGTTCGTGCAGCTGAACTTCAGTGGCACTTTCACTCTTAGTTATTTTGTCTCGCGCCGATTCCATTGAATTAAACGACTTGAGCAAGCCTTCGTTATTTATGCCGGCTCTTACTCGATTGTTTCGTTCTTCTTGTGTTTCACCGGGGCGGAATTGCAGCAGATTCATTACTCGCGACTGTTCGCCTGGAGAAAGAGAGCTGACATTGTCAAAGAAATTTGTGAGCTTGGACTCGTAGTTGGCTTGCAATTCCTTTCTATGTGGTTGTTTTGCTCCTTCCTCTTCGAGGGCTCTTGCAGTGGCGCCAGCTTCTTTGACCATATCAACTTTTATTTTTGATGCAGCAGAACCAAAGTCGTATACTGCTTGCTGTTTATCTGGATTGTTGTTGAATTTATCAACAACTTTTTGGAATTCTTGCATGTTGGCTGATGGATTTGCCAGCTTCGATTGAGCAAACTCTTGGAGCTCTTTGTCCAGCCTATCGGCAACGTCTTTACCTGGTTTGTTGATGTTCTGTTCTGAGGCAAGTGACACCAACTCAAGCTTTGCTGAGCCACCTCGGGGCATCTGGTCTAGCCATTCTGAGTGTAATCCGCTTACCTGATGCTGTTCTGACGCGCGAGCCGAAGCAAAGTCTTCCATTTCAGAGACTCCTTGTAGTCGTTGGTTTAATTCCCAAGCTTCGCCTTGATGCGAATTTAGCAATCTGCCAATGCTAAGACAATGATGGTATTAACAGTCCTATGTTAATGCTGCTTTATCTGGTCGGGTTTAGTCTTTGCGCACTGTTCTATTATCTGGTCGGATTTAGTCTTTTCGCACTAGTCTATTATCTGGTCGGATTTGGTCTTTGCGCACTAGTCTATTATCTGGTCGGATTTAGTCCTTTTCGCACTAGTCTAAATTAGACTAGTGCTTACCTGGTTTATTTGGTTCACCGTGTCCGGCGCCAGTTAAAATCGCCATGCTGTGAAAAACAGACGGAATCAATGCATCCAAACATTCTTCGACTGCACGGCTTGAGCCTGGCAGGTTAATAATGAGAGTTTTACCTCGCACTCCGGCGCGCCCGCGAGAAAGCATTGCCATAGGCATTCTTTCCTGTCCGTATGCTCTTGCGGTTTCTGAAATGCCCGGTATTTCCTGATCAATAATCCTGGTCATTGCTTCTGGTGTTCTGTCGCGCGGGCCCAGTCCGGTGCCACCAGTGGTGATGACTAAGTCAAAGCGTCCTCTGTCGGCAAATTCCTTGACAGAGTTTTCGATGGCTACTTCATCATCAGAACACACTTTGTATTGACCAACCGAGACGCCCGCTTGTTCAAGTCGTTCTACGATAATCTTTCCTGATTTGTCTTGCTTTGTGCCTGCTGATACAGAATCTGATATCACCAATACTGCGGCTTTGATCTTCTTGCTATTTTCTATGCTCCAATCTGATTTGCCGCCCTTCTTTTGCACAAGTTTGACCGCGACAATTTCCATGCTTTCATCAAAAACTTTCAGCATGTCGTACAGCGTTAAGACCGCAACCGACGCGGCTGTTAATGCCTCCATTTCGACCCCGGTTTTGTAAATTGCCTTTACAATCACATCGACAATGATTTGTTGTTTTTGCAAGTCAAAATCGACTTGCACATAATCTACCGGAATTGGGTGGCAGTAAGGGATGATTTGATGTGTGTTCTTGGCTGCTTGAACCGCTGCTACCTTAGCAACCGGCAGCGGATCGCCTTTAGGCACTTCGTTATTGCGAATTTTGTCCAAAAGTGTCGCGCTTGCCTTCAGGCAAGCCTGGGCGTGTGCTACCCGCAAGGTCTTGATTTTGTGGCTGATGTCTTTCAAGGTTCTGTCCTCGCTAGGTGCACATGTCTGGGCTTTGGTTCAGCAACTTCCTGCGTTCTGCTAGACTTTTGTGGTCAGCCCAACTGTGATATCAAGTAGTTCCTGATGCGAAATCGCTGGCTCAATATAATAGCGCTCCTCGTGTTGGTCTTTCAGTACCTGCCAATTTTGGTGCTCATTGTTTTTAGCTTTGACGAGTCGCGCCTTGCCGTTAAGTGGACTGGTTTTACTCTTAAATGGTATCAAGCTCTCGGCGATGAAGTGACTTTGCTTTCTGCATTTAAGAATAGTCTTGTAGTTGCAAGTATTAGTGTTTTCGTGGCGGGGCTCATGGGCACGATGGCGGCAATCGGCATGGCTAGATTGCGCTTTGCAGGGCAGGAGCTTTATCGTGCATTGCTGATGCTGCCAATTATCATTCCTGAAATTGCAATGGCTGTAGCATGTCTTACGCTGTTTCTTGCTATGGGAATGACTTTGAGTCTTTCGACAATAGTTGTTTCTCACATTGTTTTTTGCGTCGCGTATGTGACTCTAACAGTTATGGGGCGCCTCGAGGGAATGGACCCTCGCCTGGAAGAAGCCGCGCAAGACCTCGGTGCCACGCCACTGAAGGCATTCTTCAAAGTTACTTTGCCGCTTTTGATGCCCGGCATAATTGCTGGGTGCTTGCTCGCATTTGTTCTGTCTTTAGATGACTTTATAATTACCCAATTCACAGCTGGGGTTGGTGATACCACTTTACCGTTGTGGATTTACGGTTCGGTCAAATTTGGTGTGAAGCCCACAATAAATGCGCTGAGCACAATTATGATTGTGTTTACTGTGGGTGGTTCATTGGCTGCTGAAGCGATTCGCCGACGAAGCGTAAATTAAAAGCAAAAACAAAAGTTGCTCTCATCAGTGGTGAAAACACTAGTGAGAGATATATCGTTTCAAACCAATTTCAGTCTTTGCTGTCTATTTTGTCACATCGGATTATTGGTGCGGCTATGGATATTAAGCTTAGTCACTCTGATTTGCTGCGCTCTGATGAGGAGACACTGAGCTCTTCTACAGACGGTGCCGAGACTGCCAGACTTTTTTTGTTTGAATCTTTTAGCAATCCTCAGGGGCGAGCACGACAGGCTGCTGTAGTCTCAGGCGGGCTGCTGCTTGGTGGCATTGCAGAGATTCCAAATCAAATTCAAAATCATCCGGCTGAAACTGTGGGGAAAGCGGCGGCTGCATTTTGCTTTGGAAAGGTCCTTCAGTTGCTGATGGAAAGTCCTGTCCCAGAACTTCGGCGCGCGGCTATGGTGGGCGCTTTGCTCGGCTGTGTCGGCTCGATTGTAGGCAGCACCAAAAGATGTTCTGCTGATAAAAGTTTGCAAGCCGCACTTAACAGCACATTCCATGAGAGTAGATTTGATTGTTTTTCTAATGCCATGTCTACTTCGATGAAAGTGCTCGGCAAAGAAGGTTTTGACTTTGGGCTAAGCACCATAGCGTGCGCCGGTGGACTAAGGTTTCGTCCGTCTTCCATGTGCAAACCTGGTGAGACGCTTAGTATAAGTGAATCTCCTCGTAAGCCGTCTATCTTGGATGACGTTTTTGATAAGGAGGTTGAGGAAGAGACAAGTAGTTCTCAGAATGATGAGCCCACAGATTTCGATGACTATGAGACCGAATCTTCCGCGCCCTCCACGGACGAAGCTTCTCAATTTGATGAAGCTGCCGATGACGCCGAATCTCCAACAGAAGATTCTCAAAGTGAATCAGAAGACGAAAGACGTGCGGATGAGGATTCTCGAAATGAATCGGAAGACGAAAGGCGTGCGGAAGAGGATTCTCGAAATGAATCGGAAGACGAAAGGCGTGCGGAGGATGATTCTCGAAATGAATCGGAAGACGAAAGGCGCGCGGATGATGATTCCCGAAATGAATCGGAGGATGAAAGGCGCGCGGATGAGGATTCCCGAAATGAATCGGAGGATGAAAGGCGCGCGGATGAGGATTCTCGAAATGAACCGGAAGGTGGACGGAGCGCGGATGATGATTCTCGAAGTGAATCCGCGGATCCCACATGCCAAAATGACGATGCAGTCGAATCTTCCAACAACGAATATAACGGAGAAAAAAACGCAGATGAAGAGCTTCAGAATGATTTCGACCCTCGATACCAAGTCGACGCGGCGGAGCCACTCAATCTAGACAGAGAGCCCCAAGTTGTCCCAGATGAGCCCCCGTACTTGGATGAAGATCCTCGAATTGAGCCGGAAGATCCAAGCTATTCGGATGAAGATCCTCGAATTGAGCCGGAAGATCCAAGCTATTCGGATGAAGATCCT